>NZ_RBIL01000002.1:0-1288610 GCF_003633755.1 Solirubrobacter pauli | reverse complement strand
TACGACCCCGTCGAGGTGCCGTCCGCGGAGGGCCTGATCGCCGCGATCACGCAGCCCGAGACGTGGCCCGAGTACGCGAGCGCGCTCGGCCGCTTCACGCCGCTGCGCCCCGGTGGGCTGCTCGACCAGACGTTCGAGATCGAGGTCGCCGCGGGCACCGACAAGGCGCTGCCCGTGTGGACGCGCGGCTACGTGACGATCACGACGCTCGTGACGCCGGACGACCCGAAGGCCCTGCGCAACTGGTTCGAGGCGCTCGAGGTGGGCATGAAGGAGCACGGGGAGCCGTCGATCGTGCCCGAGGGCGGCGAGCCGCTCGTCGGCTTCGACCTGACCACGCACGCCGGCCACTTCATGGGCTCGGGCCACAACCGCCTCGTGCTGTACACGCTCGACGGCAAGGCCTACGTGCGTGCCGCCGGCACGTGGGACCCGATGAGCTGGCACCTCAACAAGGCCTACGAGAGCCAGGGCAAGGAGGCGCAGCACGCGTTCTGGGGCGTCGGCAACGACCCCGAGGTGAGCATGCTGCACCAGATCGCCATCGCCCTCGGCGGCACGACCAAGTGAGCGACGCGGTCGTCATCGGCGCCGGGCCGAACGGCCTGGCCGCAGCGATCCGGCTCGCCGAAGCCGGCCGCCAGGTGCTCATCCTCGAAGCCGCGGACGCGCCGGGCGGCGCCGTCCGCACCGAGGAGCTGACGCTGCCGGGGTTCCGACACGACACGTTCAGCTCCGTCTACCCGGCGGCCGCCGCGTCCCCCGTGTTCGGTCGCATGCCGCTGGCCGAGCACGGGCTCGAGTGGGTCCATCCCGAGGCCGCGTACGCGCACCCGCTGCCCGGCGGCGACGCCCGCCTGCTGTACCGGGACCTGGACCGCACGGTCGCGAACCTGGGTGCAGACGGCCCGGCCTGGGAGCGGTTCGCCAAGCCGTTCCTGGACAACTTCGAGGCCGTGCGCGCGACGATGCTGTCGGGCTTCCCGCCGATCGGCGGCCCGTTGAAGCTGCTCACGCAGGCCGGCCCGCTGCGCACGCTCGGCTTCACCCGCCTGCTGCCCGGCAAGGCGACCGGCCTCGGCGCCCGCCTGTTCCAGGACCAGGGCTCGCGCGCGTGGCTCTACGGCGCCGCCATGCACGGCGACACGCCGCCGGACGGCACCGGCTCCGCGATCGCCGCCTTCTACCTCAACCTCGTCGGGCACGCGGTCGGCTGGCCGTCGCCCAAGGGCGGTGCCGAGCGGCTCACGGACGCGCTCGTCGGCTACTTCAAGTCGCTCGGCGGCGAGCTGAGGGTCAACGCCCGCGTCCGCAAGATCACGAGCGCGGGTGGCCGCGTCACCGGCGTCGAGACCGCGGACGAGCACTTCCCCGCCAAGCTCGTGGTCGCCGACGTCATGCCCTCCGCGCTCACGCGCATGGCCGAGCTGCCCGGCTGGTACCGCGTCGCGCTCAACCGCTACGTGCAGGGCGCGTCGACGGTCAAGGTCGACTGGGCGCTCGACGGGCCGATCCCGTGGGAGAACCCGGACGTCCACGGCGCCGGCACGGTCCACGTCGCCGGCACCGAGGCGGAGTTCATGCACTCGGTCAAGCAGGCGCACGACGGCATCGCCGACCTGCCGTTCCTGCTGCTCGGCCAGCAGAGCATCGCCGACCCGACGCGCGCCCCCGAGGGCAAGCACACGGCCTGGGCGTACACGCACGGCCCACAGGAGGGCGTCGCCTGGGAGCAGGTCACGCCCGAGGTCGTCGAGCGGATGGAGACCCAGGTGGAGCGCTTCGCGCCCGGCTTCCGCGACCGCATCCTCGCCCGCCACATCCTCAGCCCGGGTGGCCTGGAGGCGCGCAACGCGAACCTGGTCGGCGGCGACGTCGGCGGCGGTTCGTACCGGATCAGCCAGCTCGTCTTCCGGCCGCTGCCCAAGCTGACGCCGTACGCGACGCCGCTGAAGGGCCTGTACATCGGCAGCGCCGCGACCTTCCCGGGCGGCGCGGTCCACGGCGTGCCCGGCGACGCCGCCGCACGCGCCGCGCTCAAGGGGTAGCGTGCGGCGGCCTTGCCGCCGGCGCTCCCCCATCGCGCGCTCTACGCCGCCTTCGACCGCTTCCCGTCCCGCAAGGGCAGCGCCGTCCACATCGACCGCTTCGCCCGGGCCCTGTTCGAGCGCAGCGGCGGTGGGCTGCTGTACGTGCTCGGCGGCGAGGACCTGCCGGCCTACCAGCACGAGGGCGACGTCGAGGTCGTCCGCTACATGCGCCCGGCGGCGCACGTGCTCGAGCGCGCCGCGGGGTTCGGCACGCGGCTGAGCGCCCTGCTCGACGAGCTGCCCGAGCTGGAGGTCGCGCACTTCCGCGACCCGTGGAGCGGGCTGCCGATCGTCGACCATCCCGGTGACTTCCTGCGCGTCTACGAGGTCAACGGGCTGCCGTCGATCGAGCTGGCGTTCCTGTACCCCGCGATCCCGCGCGGGCTGCTCGACCGGATCGCCGAGGTGGAGCTGCGCTGCCTGCAGGCCGCCGACCTGGTGATCACGCCCTCGCAGGTCACCGCCGACCGCCTGCCGGTCGACGCGGTGGTCGTGCCGAACGGCGCCGACGTGCGGCCGCCCGCGCCGCGCCCGGCGCTCGACCGGCCGTACCTCCTGTACTTCGGTGCGCTGCAGCCGTGGCAGGGCGTGGACACCGCCCTGCGTGCGGTCGCCCGGCTGGAGCTCGACCTCGTGATCTGCGCGTCGGTCCACGCGCGCCGCGCGAAGCCGTACCGCAAGCTCGCGGAGAAGCTCGGGATCGAGGACCGCGTGCACTGGCACTTCGCGCTGCCGGAGGAGGAGCTCGCCCGCTGGCGCGATCACGCGCTGCTCTCGCTGGCGCCGCTGCGCGACTGCTCCCGCAACGCCCACCAGGGCTGCGCCCCGCTGAAGATCCTCGAGTCGATGGCCGCCGGCGTGCCGGTCGTCGCGTCCGACATGCCCGCGGTGCGCGAGCTGGTCACGGACGGCGTGCACGGCCGGCTGGTGGCGCCCGACCGGCCGGGTGAGCTGGCGCGCGCGATCCGCGTCCTGCTCGACTACCCGGAGGAGCGGGCGCGGATGGGAGCCGCCGCGCGCGCCCGCGTGCAGGCCGAGCTGACCTGGGAGGCGAGCGTGACACGACTTCAGTCGCTCTACGGTGAGAGGATGCCCGCGTGGCCAACCGCGTGAAGCAGGCGTTCAACGCCCTCAGCCCGGAGCAGCAGGACATCGTCCGCGCCCGTCGCTTCTCCGGCGCGCGTACCCCTGACGAGTGGCTCGCGCTGCTCGGGCCGGTCGCCGAGTACGACCGCCAGGCCGACAAGCTCCGCACCGAGGGCGGCGGCTTCTTCGAACGCCGGTACGCGCGCAAGACGGACATCCCGAACAGCCTGCGCAAGTTCGCGCTGCCGCTGCTGCCGATCCTGCGCGAGGACATGGAGGCCGACGCCCCGCTCGAGCTGTGGGTCGACCTCACCGGCCCACTGCAGTCGCCCAAGGCCGTCCGCCACTCCGAGCCCTACAAGAAGGGCGCCTACCGCAAGGTCGTCGACACCTTCTACGACGACCCGTGGTTTCAATCCCGCACGCGCTTCGCCGACGGCTCGCAGCTGCAGTTCGCGGTGATCGACCACGTGCGCTCCACCTTCAAGGAGAAGCGGAACCCGCGCGGGAAGATCAAGCGCAAGACGAAGAACAAGAAGAAGATCGAGATGACGGTCACGCTGACCGTCCAGAACCGGCTCTATGCCCCCGCCGGCGGGGCCCGGGACCTGCCCAAGCACAAGCTCAAGCCGAGCGAGAAGCACACCAAGGTCACGGTCGGCGGGACGCTGGTCGCCGCGAACATGGACCAGCTGCCGCGGCTCGAGTCGCTGATCGAGCTGATCTCCGGCGCCTACGAGCGCGTGGCGCCGGCGCGGAGGAAGAAGCTGTGAGCGCGGTCTTCGGCGGGCTCGACCTGTGCTCGTGCAAGCGCGGGTTCTTCACGCTGCGCGACTGCGCGAACGGCGCGGTCGCCACCTGCGGCGCGTGCTCGCGGCGGATCTGCGCCGAGCACATGACCCAGGCCGGGATCTGCGTCGAGTGCGCCGCCAAGCGCCAGGAGGACGCCGCCCTCGAGGACGACACGACGGGTTACGCGATCCGCTCGCGCCACCGCTGGTACGACTCGGGCAACTACTCGCCGGTCTGGTGGGGCACGTCCGACCCGTACTGGAGCGACACCGACTACCGCTGGTACGACGATCCCGGCGACCAGGATGACGACGGCGGCGGCTTCGGCGACAGCTGATCCGCCCCTTCGGGCCCTCTGGCTGACCGAGACCTATCCCCCGAGCCGTGGCGGGATGGCGCAGTCGTGCGACCGGATCGTGCGTGGGCTGCGCCGGCGCGGGGTGCTGGTGGACGTGCTGCACGTCGTGCCGTCGGCGCGCGGGCGCACGTGGGTGATCGAGGAGCAGGCCGGCGGGCGCTACCTCGTGTGCCCGGTCGACGACGATCCGGCCCACGCGCTCAACCGGGCGTGGAGCACGCTGCAGTCCCAGCCCGTCGACTACACGCACGTGGTCGCGTTCGGCGGCTCGCGGCCGATCATGGCCGGCCCGGTGCTCGCGGCGTGGCTGGGCGTGCCGTTGATCACCCTGATCCGCGGCAACGACTTCGACGCGGCGGTCTTCTCCACGCGCCGCCGGCCGATCCTCGACGACGCGCTGCACCGGTCCGCGCTCGTGGTGGCGAACTCGCGCTCGAAGGTGCAGCGGATCGCCGCCATGCACCCGCACACGCGCGTCCGCTGGATCGCGAACGGGATCGAGAGCGACTGGACGCTCGCGCCGTCCGACCGCGCGCAGGCCAACGCGTTCCGCGCCACGCACGACCGGCTCACGCTCGGCCTGTTCGGGCAGCTCAAGGCCAAGAAGGGCGGCGTCTTCCTGCTCGACGCGCTGCTGCGCTCCGGCGTCGCCGACCGCTTCCACCTGCTGCTCGCCGGCTGGATGGCACCGGACATGGAGGCCTGGCTCGCCGCGCGCGACGGCGAGCTGCAGGTCACGACGCTGCCGTTCCTGGACCGCTACGAGCTGCTGCCTTGGTACGCCGCGTGCGACTGGCTCGCGATCCCGAGCTTCTACGACGGCCTGCCGAACGTGCTGGTCGAAGCGGCCGCGCTCGGCGTGCCGATGCTGGCCTCACGCGTGGACGGCATGGCCGACGTGCTCGAGGACGGCGAGACCGCGTTCCTGTTCGAGCCCGGCGACGAGGCCCGCGCGGCCTGGGCGCTCCAGCGCGCCGCACGCCTGGACCCCGGCGAGCGCGAGCGGATGGCGGACGCGTGCCGCGCCCTGGCGCGCTCCACGCTGAGCGGCGACCGCGAGATCGACGCCTACGTCGACGCGCTCGAGCAGACCCGCGACGAGCGCCTCGCGGCGGTGCGATGACGCCCGCCCGAGCCGCTCGGCGCGCACGCGTGTCGAACTTGAACGTCCTCAACGTTTAAGTTCGCGCCGTGATCCTCTACTACGCCCTTGGTGGTGGGCTCGGCCATCTCTCGCGGGCGCGCAAGGTGCTCGGCGAGCGCGAGGACGCCGTGTTGCTGACCGCGTCCGGGCACGCCCGTGATCCGCGCGTCACCGCCGGGCGGCCCGTGATCCCGGTGCCGCGCCGGCTCGGCCGCGACCGGGCCGCGTTCCGGGCCTGGATCGCGGCCCTGCTCGACGAGCTCCAGCCTGACGAGCTGCTCGTCGACGCGTTCCCGGGCGGCGTCCTGGGCGAGCTGTGCGGCCTGGAGCTCCCGCCCGCGCGGCTGGTCGGGCGCCGCGTGCGCTGGGACGTCTACGCGCGCCGGCTCGACGGTCCGCTGCCGCGCTACGACGTCGTGCACGCGCTCGAACCGCTGGGCTACGCGCCGCCCGGTCCGGTCGAGCCGCTGACCCTTCCCCACGCTGCGCCCGGCGAGCCGCTGGCCGATGAGCCGCACACGCTCATCGTCCACGCCGGGCCGGAGGCCGAGCTCCAGCAGCTGCTCGCGTTGGCCCGCGGGAAGACGATCGTGGTCCACCCGAAGCACCGCGACGTCTATCCCGTCGAGCCGCACCTCGCGCACGCGACGCGCATCATCACCGGCGCGGGGTTCAACGCCGTGCAGGAGACGGCGCCCTATCGCGACCGCCACACCGCCGTTCCGTTCGCAAGGGCGCTTGACGACCAGCATGCGCGCGCTGTAGCAATGCGGTCATGACAACCGCCATGCCTGGCAACTACGCGCAGCAGCCCCAGCACGCCGAGAACCTCGCCGTGATCCGCAGCATCGGGCGCTGCGTCCTGCTGCTGATCGTCAGCAGCGGCTTCTGGAGCATCGCGTGGATGTACCACACGACCAAGGAGGTCTCCTCACGCGTCGCTTCTCCGCCGCCGTCCGCCGGGCTCCGCGCGTTCCTGTCGGTCATCCCGATCGTCCAGTACTTCACCTACTACTGGGCCTGGAACGACATCGACCAGTACTGCAAGCGCGTGCGGACCGAAGGCATCCCGGTGGTGCTGTTCCTCGTGCTGGCGATCGTGTTCAGCATCGCCAACCTGATCACGTTCCCGATGATCCAGTCCAAGCTCAACGACGCGCACCGCGCGGCGACGGGCGGTCAGGCCACGAACGCGAAGATGCAGGGCATCGACTGGGCGATGATCGCGCTCGGGATCGCGTTCTGGGCCGTGATCTGGATCGTCATCATCGCGGCCGCGGCGTCGTCGAACTAGCGAGCGGCCGGACCGCGCCCGCGATCAGCGCGGCGAGCCCGAGCAGCACGATCACCGCGATCAGCGCGCGCGTGACCGACGAGTGCTCGCCGATGAAGCCGATCCCGGGCGGACCGGCGAGGAACGCGCAGTAGGCGACCGACGAGACGACGCTCACGCGCGGAGCGGCGAGCGCCGGGTCATCCGCTCCGGCGCTCATCCCGACCGGGAACCCGAGCGCGATCCCGGTGCCCCACAGGACGGCGCCGGTGATCGCCGTCTCCGTGGTCGGGCCGAAGACGAACAGCGCGAGGCCCGCGACCGAGATCACCGCGAGCCCGCGCACGACCTTCACGCGTCCGTGGCGGGCGAGCAGCGCCGGGCCGGTCCAGCGCACGATCGTCATCGCGGTCAGGAACGCGGCGAGCCCGAGCGTGCCGACTGCCTCGGGCGCGCCGTAGTCCTCGATCAGCGCGACCCCGATCCAGTCGTTGCCCGCCCCCTCCGCGAACGCGAACGCCAGCACGAACACACCGACGAGCAGCGTGCGCCGCTCCGTCCACGCGCGCATGCCGTGGTTGGTCGGCTCCTCGTGCTCCTCGCGGTCGGGCAGGAACGCGCGCACGGCGAGCGGGAGGCCGAGCGCCACGGCCGCGCCGACCACCGCCAGATGTGCGGACACGGACACGTCAAGCGCGACCATCGCGACGCCGCCGAGCGCGCCCGCCACCGTGCCGAGGCTGAATCCCGCGTGGAAGCGCGGCATGATCGCCCGGCCGATCCGCTGCTCGACGAGCGCGCCCTGGACGTTCATGCCGACGTCCCAGCTGGCCATCGCGTACCCGGCGACCATCAGCGCGGCCACCACCGGGGCCACGCCGACCGGCAGGCCGATGGCCACTGCGATCAGCCCCAGCCCACCGACCCCGCTCCCGACCATCACGACCCGGCGCGAGCCGAAGCGATGGATCAGCGGTCCTGACAGCGGCAGGCCGACGACCGACCCGACCGCGATCCCGAAGAGCACGACCCCGAGCTCCGCCGGGCTCAGGTCGAGCTGCTCCTTGACCTGCGGGATCCGCGACGCCCAGCTCGCGAATGCGAACCCGTTGACGACGAACGCCGCGTAGACCGCGCGCACGGCGGCGCGTTCCGCGCTCACGCCGACGCGCTGTCCAGCTTCAAGAGCTGCTCCGGATGCTCATGGTCGACCTGCAGCGTGGTGTGGTGGATGCCGAAGCGGTCGTCGAGCAGCAGCTCCAGCTCGCGCCGGCGCCCGTGGCAGTCGTCGCCCTCGCGCACGAGCACGTGCGCGGCGAGCGCGGGGAACCCCGACGTCACCTCCCACACGTGCAGGTCGTGGACCTCGATCACGCCGTCGGCCCGCGCCAGCGCGTTGCCGACCTCGTCCGTGTCGATCTCGGCCGGCGAGCCCTCGAGCAGGATCGCGCTCGAGTCGCGCAGCAGGCTCCACCCCGACCGCACCATCAGCGCGGACACGGTCAGCGCCGCGATGCCGTCCGCCTCGCCGAAGCCGGTGGTGACGATCAGCACGCCGGCGACCACCGCGGCGAGCGACCCGTACAGGTCCGTGATCACGTGCGCCATCGCGCCTTCGACGTTGAGCCCGCGCCGCTCGGAGCGGCTGAGCGCCCAGGCGGCGGCGACGTTGACGATCGCGCCCAGCACGCCGACGACGATCACGAGCCCGCCCTCGACCTCGGGCGGGTCGAAGAACCGCTGCACGGCCTCGATCCCGAGCACTCCGGCCAGGACGAGCAGGGTCGCGCCGTTGGCCTGCGCCGCGAGGATCTCCGCCCGGCCGAGGCCGAACGTGAACCGTCGCGAGGGCGGGCGCCGCGCGAGGCTCGCCGCCACCAGCGCCAGGCCGATCGCCCCCGCGTCCGTGAGCATGTGCGCCGCGTCCGACAGCAGCGCGAGCGAGGACGCGATGATGCCGACGACGACCTCGACGAGCATGAACCCCGCGATCAGCGCGAGGGCGATGCTCAGCCAGCGCCGGTCGGCGTCGGCCGACGGGGCATGGCTGTGGCCGTGCCCGTCGCCGTGATCGTGCCCGTGCGCCATCCCCGTCGATGCTAGAGACGCCGTTCGTCCAGGCCGGACTTCGTAATTCATGGAAACCCGGTCGGGTTTCGAATACTCTACGCATATGGCCTTCCCGATGCACCGTCTCCTCGAGCTCCGCACCCCCTCAGCTCGCGTCGTGGTGCCCGGGCCGGTCGAGCCTGCGCTCGTCTCCTACTACCTCGAGCTGATCGGGGTGGGCGCCGGAGACCGGGTCGGCATCGTCTCAGGCGGCGATGTCGGGCCTACGCCCGCGGTCGTCTCCCTCAACGACCTGCGGGCTGCGCGGGTGCCGCTCGCCGACGAGGACGCGCGGCCCGCCGCCACCGTGCGCGTCCGCGTCCGCGACGACCACTCCGTGCAGGTGCTCTCCGCCCACGACCGCCTGCCGGACGGCGGCACGCGCCTCTCCTCCGGCTCCGGGTACGTCGACGAGCTCTACCGCTACGGCGCCCGCACCGGCGCACGCCTCGCGGCCGACGGCCGGCGGGGCTCGTTCGCCGTCGACTTCGCGCTCGACGACGAGGGCCACGCCACCGCGCTGGGCGCCAGCACCGCGCCCGAGGAGCACGCGCACGCGACGCTGCTGGCGCTGCGCGCGAACGCGTTCCGGGCCGGGTTCGCGGTGGGCGTCGACGAGGACTGGCGGCAGGTCGTGGCCACGCTGCGGGAGACCGGGACGGCGTACAACCCGATCGCCCGCGCGGGCGTCGTCGCCTACGGCCTCGAGACGCTCGCGGACACGGGCGAGCTGCACCTGGTCGCGCTCGGCAACGCGCGCACCGAGGCCGAGCAGTGCTTCTACGCGGCGCTGACCGCGCTCGGCGCCGTGAGCGCCGAGACGACTGCGGGGTCGGCGAGGTACGCGTCGAAGGAGCGCGGCGCGTGGCCGGTCACGCGCTCGACGTCCCGCGTGACCCCGGCGGTCGCGCTCGCCCGCAGCGCGTCGGCGAGCACGCCGAGCATCGCCGCGTAGTCGGCGGGCACGCCGCCGGCCTCGAGCCCGGCGATCCAGTCGGCGCGCGGGAGGTCGTCGTGGCGGATCGCGCGGCCGGTCGCCGTCGAGAGCCGCTCCGCCACCTGCGTGAGCGACAGCGCCTCCGGACCGGTGAGCTCGTACTCGGCGCCCGCGTGCGCGTCGGGGTCCAGCAGCGTCGCGACCGCGACCTCGGCGATGTCGTCGGCGTGGATGAACGCCTCGCGACCGTCGCCGACCGGCATCTGGATCACGCCCTCGGCGACGATCGCGGGCGCGAAGAAGTACTCGTCGAAGTCCTGCATGAACCAGCCGGGCCGCAGGATCGAGTGCGTGAGCGCCGTACGGCGGCCGAGCTCGAGCTCGACGGCGCGGTGCGCGGCCTCCGGCGGGGCGTGGTCGACGCCGCGCGCGCTCAGGAACGTGACGTGGCGGACGCCCGCGGCCTCGGCCCGGTCGAGGAACGCGAGCGCACGCGGCACATAGCCGAGGTCCAGCGCCGGCGGGACGAGGTAGACGACGTCGACGCCCGACAGCGCCGCGTCGTACGTGCCGGCGTCGTCCCAGTCGAACCGCACGTCGGCCCCGTTGCGGGACGCGGTCCGGACGGTGGCGCCGGCGGACCGGAGGCGCGGCGCGATGCGGCGACCGGTCTTGCCGGTGCCGCCGAGGATCAGGATCGTGCTCATGCTGTGCATTGCATCGCGCCTCGACGTCCGGATCCATGCTGGAAAGTCGCGTTCGCATATGCGATCGTCTCTCGCGATGGACGTGTTGACGGATCTGCTCGAGCGCGCCCGCGCCCGGGGTGCCGCGTTCTCCCACTCGACGGTGAACGGGCCGTTCGGGCTCGCCTTCCCGTCGGTGCCGGGGCTGGCCGTGCACGCGATCGTCGCGGGTGAGCTGCAGCTCTGGCTCGACGATCGCGAGGAGGCGCTGCGGTTGATCGGCGGCGACATCGTCCTCGTCCGCGGCGGGCTCGACCACCACCTCGCCACCCACGCGGGCGCCGCCTGCGGCTCGCTCGCCGACTTCATGGCCACCTCGCGGGTCTCCGACCGCCGCTTCGTCAGCGGCGCGGGCGGCGACCCGTCGGTGTTCTTCTGCGGCGCCTACCTCTTCGAGGGCGACATCTGCTCCGAGCTCCTGAGCCTGCTGCCGGACACGATCCGCCTGCGCCCGGCGGCCGGCAGCGCGCTGCGCACGACGCTGGACCTGCTCGCGCGCGAGATGGAGGCCGACCTCCCGGGCCAGCAGACGCTGCTCGACCGGCTGCTGGACATCGCGCTCGTGCAGATGTTGCGCGAGCACTTCATGACCGCCGAAGACACGCCGGGGTGGTACCGCGCCTCCGGCGACCCGCAGCTCGGGCCCGTGCTCCGGGCCGTGCACGCGGATCCGGCGCGGCCGTGGACGGTCGAGTCGATGGCCGCCGAGGCGGCGCTGTCGCGGGCGGCGTTCGCGCGCCGCTTCACCGCGGCCCTCGGCGTGGCGCCGCTGGCGTACGTGACGGACTGGCGGATGGCGCTGGCCCGTGAGCAGCTGCGCGACTCCGGGGACCAGATCGCCGCGGTCGCGACGGCGCTCGGCTACGCGTCCGAGTTCAGCTTCGCCGCCGCCTTCAAACGCCACCACGGCGTCGCGCCCGGTCGTTGGCGAGCGGCGGCCGCCAACTACGGTTCGTAGTCTCAGCGAACGTTCACGAACCATTCACGTTCCGCCTGTGCGAGGAGATCAGTTTCCCTGCGCATGGACTCGACTCGCCGCTCCTTCATCCGGGGCATCGCCTCCGCGGGCGCTTCGACGGTCGCCGCGGTGGCCTTGGAACGCACCGGCTACCTCGACACCGCGACGGCCCTCGCCAACACCGCCGAGCCGAGCGACTTCTCCGCGTTCCGCGCGATCGCCGCCTCCTCCGCCGACGCCTTCGAGGTGCCCGAGGGCTACGCCGCGAAGGTGATCATCGGCTACGGCGACCAGTTCGCCAACGAGGACGGCACCGTCCTCACCTACGGGTTCAACAACGACTTCCTGGCGTACTTCCCGCTGAATGGGTCCGACGAGGGCCTGCTGTTCATCAACCACGAGTACCCGGCGCCGTTCTTCCAGCACGGCGTGACCGCGGCGGCGAGCAAGACCGCGGCGCAGGTGGCGCTCGAGCAGGAGTCGGTCGGCAACTCGATCCTCCACGTCAAGCGCGGCGCCGACGGCGCCTGGGCGGTCGTGTCCCCCTCGCGGTACAACCGCCGGATCACGGGCGCCGGCCCGGTCCACCGGTTCACCGGCCCGCTCGCCGACAACCCCGCGTACCCCGGCATCGGCGAGACCGCCGCCGGGTCCCTCGCGAACTGCTCGGGCGGCATCACGCCCTGGGGCACGGCGTTGAGCTGCGAGGAGAACTACCAGGACTACATCGGCTACGGCTGGACCGCCGCGCGCACCGGCACGCCGGACTACATCAACGGCAACGGCAGCGACGCCACCACCCAGCCCGCCAAGTACGGCTGGGTCGTCGAGCACGACCCGTACGACCCGAGCTTCGTCGGCCGCAAGCACACCGCGCCGGGCCGCTTCCGGCACGAGAACACCGCGTTCCGCGCGCTCGCGAACAAGCCGTTCGTGCTCTACATGGGCGACGACATCGCCAACGGCGGCGTCTACAAGTTCGTCTCCGAGCTGCCGTACCGTCCCGGCCGGCGTGAGGAGAACCTGCGGATCCTGTCCAGCGGCAAGCTCTACATCGCCCACTGGGACCCGCAGAGCCGGCGCACGTTCGACGCGCCCGGCGGCACCCTCACCAGCCCGACGAGCGGCACGGGCTACTGGCGGGAAGTGGCCGAGTCCGAGCTCGTCGACACCAACGCGCGGATCGCCGCCAACGTCGGCGCGGCCGAGTTCCAGCTCCACTACGCCACCAACCGTCCCGAGGACGTCGAGGTCGACGAGGACGGCACGGTCTACGTCGCGCTGACCAACAACAGCACCGCGAACGACACCCACGGCTCGATCCGCCGTCTGCGCGAGGCGGCCAACGACCCGACGTCGGTCGGACAGAGCGCGCAGTTCACCTGGGAGGACTACGCACCGGGCGGCCCGTCCGGTCGCGCCGACGAGGGCGAGCAGGGCTTCTCCTCCCCCGACAACCTCGTGTTCGACAAGGCCGGGAACCTGTGGGTGGTCACGGACATCTCGTCCAGCGTCCTCAACAACCCGGCCAACCCGAACGCCTACCACCGCAACAACGCGGTGTTCATGCTCCCGCGGTCGGGCCCGAACGCGGGCGTCGCCTTCCGCTTCGCGAACATGCCCGTCGAGGCCGAGGCGACGGGCCCGTACTTCACGCCGGACGAGCAGACCCTGTTCATCAACGTCCAGCACCCCGGCGAGGAGACGCCGAACAAGGGCGGCGTCTACGGCAACCCGCAGACGTACACGTCCTACTGGCCCAAGGGCAGCAAGACGACCGGCCAGAACCCGAGCGCCCCGATCCCGTCCCTGGTCGCCATCACCAAGCTACCGGACGTCGAGCCCGACCCGGACGGCGACGGCGGCACCCCGCCGCCCAGCAACGTCATCCCGGCGCCGCCGACGGGCACGCCCGCACCCGGCAAGGACGGGACACCCGCACGCCTGTCCTTCGTCTCGGCCGCACGCCAGAACCTCGCCTCGCTGACCGGCGGCGGCCTGGACTTCAAGCTCCGGATCGACGAGCCGGCGACCCTGACCGTGACCCTCTACGGCCAGCTCACGACCCGCACGGGCCGCCGCGGCAAGCCCCGCCGGCTCGCCCGCGTCACCCAGCGCGTGAACGTCTCCGGCGACGTCACCGTCCGCCTGCGCCCGGCGGCCACCCTGCGCGTCCTGCTGCGCCGCGAGCGCGTCGTCCCGGCCACGCTCGCGGTCACCGCGACCGACGCCGCCGGCAACAAGGCAACCCGCACCAAGCGGCTGAGCTTCCGCCGCTCGTAGCCGCATTCGTCCGCGTGCGAACCTCGAGGGTGCCTGGCACCCTCGAGGTGGCGCGGCGCCGCTGTCTCACCGTGTTGACGGCACCTGACCCCGGGCACACGGGCCGTATGTTCAGGATCCGTCGTGGCTGCATCGTGCCCCTCGTCCTCGGCGTCGCGCTCGTCCCGGGTGCCGACGCCGCACACGCGCAGAAAGCCAAGCGGCGCGGCGGAGCGGTGCGCGAGGCGTGGCCCGCGAACGCTGAGCGCAAGGCGCCCAGCACGCCGCTCGTGCGCTGGCTCGCGCGCCAGGTCGGGCCGACGACCACCGCGGCGAAGCGCAAGACCCGCAAGGCGAACGTCGCCTTCGCCGCGCAGAGCGCGGGCGGGAACCCGCTGCTGCTGATCCGCTCGTTCGACATCCCGACGAGCGACGCCGCGTACGGGCGGCTCGCGGACGCGAGCTACACGTACGACAACGCGCTGGCGACGTTCGCGTTCCTGAGCGTCGCCGCGAAGTCGCAGGCCGAGCAGCTGCTCGACCAGCTGAAGGCGCTGCAGCGCACCGACGGGTCGATCGAGTACGCGTTCAACGTCAAGACCGGCACGAGCGCCGCGCAGGTCCGCGCCGGCGCGCTGGCGTGGGTCGGGTACGCGGCGCTCGCGTACAAGAAGGTCTACGACTCGACGAAGTACGACACGGTGATCGCGGGCGTCGCCCGATACCTGCTGACGCTGCGCAACGCCGCCGGCCTGATCAAGGGCGGCCCGGACGTCAGCTGGGTCTCGACGCAGCACAACCTGCTCGCGGCCGGCTTCCTGCGTGACCTGGCCGCCAAGCTCGGCACGCGCGGGACGCTCGGCACCGGCCTGTCCTACACCGAGGTCAACAACGCGGCGAACACCCTCGGCAACGCCATCCTCGCCAACCTGATCGTGCAGGAGGGACCGCTCGCCTACTTCCGCCAGGGCGTCGGCGACCCGAAGATCCCCGCCGACGTGCAGGCGCTCGGCGCGATGTACCTGCAGGACCGCGGCGACGGGCGCGCCGCGCAGGTCGCCGCCTACCTACAGCAGCGCTTCTACGTCGCGCCGCGCAGCGTGCCCGGCATCGGCATCCTGTCCGGCTTCCGCCCGTACTCCGGGACCGGCGCCCCGGACGTGATCTGGTCCGAAGGCACGATCCAGGCGTCGCTCGCGCTCGACCGCACCAGCCTGCTCGGCCTGAGCGCCGTCGCCGCCAACACGGCGGCCACGCAGATCGCGGCCACGTTCCGGTCCAGCACCGGGCCGGTCGGCGCGGATCGTGACTCCAGCTCCGAGGAGTGGGGCGAGTACCACACGTGGGGCACCTCGGCCGCCGGGTCCTGGCTCCTGATCCGCGCCGCGGCGCGTCAGCTGCTCTTCGACAGCTGATCCGACGGCGCGGTCTGGAAGCCGCGCCGTTGCATGTCGCCCCAGGACTTCTTGCCCCGCAGGAGGTCCCAGAAGGCCACGCCGCGCCAGAGATCCGTGAGCTGCCGGTAGCCCAGGTTCTCGATCGCGGCGTAGGCCGACATGCGCAGGATCTCGCGCCCGCGCGGGTGCCGGCGGAACGAGAACTCCTCCAGCGCGAGCGCGGAGATCGACAGCAGCTGGCCGAGCATCACGGCGAACACGAAGAACGCCAGCACGAACGGCCACGACAGCAGCCCGATCGCCCACGAGATCGGCAGCACGAGGTAGCCGAGCAGCGCGAGCGGCGGCCCGAGCAGCTCGAACACGATGAAGTACGGCATCGCCAGCATCCCGAGCGCGCCGTACTTCGGGTTCAGCGTCATCCGCTTGTGCCGCCACAGCGTCTCGAACAGCCCGCGCTGCCAGCGCCGGCGCTGACGCGAGAGGACCTTGAGCGTCTCCGGCGCCTCCGTCCAGCACACGGGGTCGGGCACGAACTGCACCCGGTAGTCCTGGCCGCTCTCGCGCATGTGCCGGTGCATGCGCACCACGAGCTCCATGTCCTCGCCGACCGTCGTGTGGTCCCAGCCCCCGACGGCCTCGACCGTCGACCGCCGGAACAGGCCGAACGCGCCGGAGATGATCAGCAGCGCGTGCAGCTGGCTCCACCCCACGCGGCCGACGAGGAACGCGCGGAAGTACTCGACCACCTGCAGCGTCGCCAGCCGATTCTTCGGCAACCGGACCTCGGTGACGCGGCCGTCCTCGACCGTGCAGCCGTTCGCGATCCGGACGATGCCGCCGGTCGCGACGACGAGGTCCGGATCGTCGAGCAGCGGCTTGGCGACGCGCAGCAGCGCCTCGGGCTCGATGATCGCGTCCGCGTCGACGGCGCACACGTACGGGTAGCGGGCGGCGTCGACGCCCGCGTTGAGCGCGTCGGCCTTGCCGCCGTTCTCCTTGTCGACCACCAGCAGCTCCTGGTGGCGCGGCGCCCGGTAGGTGCCGAGGATCGGCGCGTGCGCGACGGTCCCGCGCAGCGCGCGCGGCGCCTCGACCAGGTCGAACGCGTCCTGCAGCTGCTGCATCGTCGAGTCCTTGGAGCCGTCGTTGATGACGATCACCTCGAACTCCGGGTAGCGCAGCTGCAGCAGCGCGTTGACGCTCTGCACGATGCCCGCTTCCTCGTTGTAGCCGGGCAGCAGGATCGAGATCGGCGGCGTCAGCGGAGACGCCAGCGCCTCGTCGATCGCCGCGTACTCGAGCGAGTGCAGGTAGGTCGTGATGCTCCGCCACGCGAGCGCGGTGAAGGCGATGTAGATGACGTTCAGGACGGCGAAGTAGCTGATGACGATGACGCCGAAGACCTCGATGATCTCGCGCATCGCCTACGCCGGCTCCAGCTCGGCCAGCGCGGCCGCCTCGGCGAGGTGCGCGCTGGCCTGCTCGCCGCCGCCCAACCGCATCGCGCGGATCGGGTCGATCGCGGCGAGCGCCTGCGCCGCGGCTTGCGCGGGGTCGTACTCGTCCTCGGCGGCCTGCCGGGCGAGCGCGTCGAACGCGTCACGGTCGCCGATCCGCCCGAGCGCGTGGGCGGCGGCGGTGCGGACGAACGGCGCCGGGTCCTCGAGCGCCGCGCGCAGCCCCGCCGCGGCGCGCTGCGTGCCGATCCGGCCCTGCGCCCGCGCGGCGGCGGCGCGGACCTCGGCGAGCTCGCGCCACCGGCTCGCGGCGATCGCGTGGTCCTCGCGCAGCGCCGCGTCCAGCCGCTCGGCGTCGCTGGCATCGCCGGTGAACCCGAGCAGCTCGATCGCGTTCGCGCGCACCCCGGGCTCCTCGGAGTCGAGCAGCGAGCGCAGGTTCGGCGCGGCCTTCGCGCCCATGGCCAGCAGCGCCCCGCCGGCGATCGCCCGCGGCACCTCGCTGCCCGCCAGCGACCCTACGAGGCGCGGCACGGCCGCCTCCGCCTCGAGCATCCCGAGGCTGCGCGCCGCCGCCGACCGCACGTCGCGCGAGCGGTCGTCCAGCGCGCGGATCAACGGTTCTACGGCGGTCTCCGAGCCCATGTCGCCGAGCGCGAACGCCGCGGCCGCACGACGTGACGCGCGCCGCGCGCGGAGGCGACCGAGCTCGGTCTGAACGTCCCCGCGTTCCTCGAAGAACGCCGCGATCCGCTCCCGCGGCTCGCCGCGCAGCTTGCGCGCGTAGCGGCCGAGGATGGCGGCGAGCGCCCGTGCCTCGGCCGCGCCCAGGTTCGGGAGCTCAGGCTCCTCGCCGTCGACGAGCTCCAGCGCAAGTGGGCGCAGCTCCGCTTCGAGCTTGGCGCGCCGGCGTTCCCGGCGGCTGAGGGCGATGCGGCGGAAGATCAGCACGAACGTCGTCAGCAGCGCCAGCAGCGAGAGCGCGGCGCCGAACAGCTGGAGGAGCGCGATCACCTGACGCTCGAACGTCTCGCGAGGATCGCCTGCACGCGCGAGCGCAGCTCTTGTGGGCTGAACGGCTTGCGTAGGTAGTCGTCAGCACCGGCCTCGAACCCGCGGCTCACGTCCGCCTCCTGGACCCGCGCGGTCAGCAGGATCACCGGGATCTGGGCCGTCGCCGCGTCCGCCCGCAGCTGGCGCGTGACCTCGTAGCCGTTGAGGCCGGGCATCATCACGTCCAGCACCGCCAGGTCGGGCTGGTGCTCACGGGCCGCCGCCAGCGCCTGCGGCCCGTCGGCCGCGGTCACCACCGTGTAGCCGGCGCGCTGGAGGCGGAACGAGACGAGCTGGAGGATGTCCTCGTCGTCGTCGGCCACCAGCACCGTGCGCGGATCATCGCTCATCGCGTCACCTCGTGGATCGGAATGGGGAGCTCCACCGTGAAAGTCGTACCCGTTCCGGGCGCGCTGCGAAGGCTGACCTCGCCGCCGTGCCCGTGCGCGATCGCGCGGACGATCGAGAGCCCCAGGCCGATGCCCTGCACCTCGCCGTCGGTCGCGCTGCGGGCTCGATAGAAGCGCTCGAACAACCGGTCCTGCTCATCCTCAGGAATGCCTATGCCCGTATCGGTCACCGTGATCACGGCCGCGCCGTCGCGGCGCTTGGCGGTGACCGTGACCTTGCCGCCCGCCGGCGTGAACTTGATCGCGTTGATCACGAGATTGTCGACCACCTGGGACAGCCGGTCGGCGTCGCCGTCGAGGGCGAGCAGGGGGTCGGTGTCCGCGACGAGCTCGACGCCGGCCTGATCGGCGCGCGGGCGCGCGGCCTCGACGGCCTCGAGCACGATCGTCTCCAGGTTGACGCCGGACCGCTCGAGGCTGAGCGTGCCGGCCTCGACCTGGGCGACGAACAGCAGGTCGCCGACGAGCCGCTGCAGGCGGCGGGCGTTGCGCTCGATGATGCTCAGGAACTGCCGCTGGTCCTCCGCCACCTCGCCGACCTCCTCCTCGAGGATCAGCTCGAGGTAGCCGATGATCGACGTCAGCGGGGTGCGCAGCTCGTGCGAGACGAGCGCGAAGAACTCGTTCTTGAGCCGCTCCGCCTCGGCCCGGGCGCGCCGGCGCTCGAGCACCTCGGTGACGAGCTTGCCGATCGAGGCCAGCGCCTCCTCGAGGTCGGGGTCGACCGCCACACGGCGCCGCTGCCAGAACTCGAACGCGCCGAACCCGGTCGGCCCGGCCGACAACGGGATCCTGATCGACACGGGCAGCGCGTCGCCCTCGAGACCGGGGTCGCGCCACTCCACCGCGCGGCGGAAGCCGCTGTCGGCCATGGGATCGGGCAGCCAGTGCACGGCGACCGGCCAGTGCAGCGTGCGTCCGAGCGCCTCGAGGATCCGCGGGACCACGTCCTCCTCGCTGCCAGTCTCGGCCAGCGCCTGGCTGACCGCCCGCTGCGCCTCCCGCGCGCGTTCGTGGGCGACGCGCTCGCCGATGTCGCGCACGAACCCGTTCACCTGCCACGTGTCGCCAACCCGCAGCGGCGAGACCGACACCTCGATGGTCATCCGGCGGCCGTCGCGGTGCAGCGCCGGGATCTCGAAGCGACGCGTCTCCGTGCCCCCGTCGAGCAGCGCGGCGTGCTGCGCGCGGTAGCCGGCGCGCCAGCGCTCCGGGACCAGCAGCTCGTCGACGAGCCGGCCGCGCGCCTCCCACTCCGCGTAGCCGAACAGCGCCTCGGCCTGCGGCGTCCAGGCGGTGATCCGGCGGTCGGCGTCCACGGCGACGAACGCGTCGTGCGCGGTCTCCAGCACCGCGCGGTTGACGTCCGCCGCGTGCCGCGCCGACTCGAGCGCGAGCGCGTTCGAGAGCGCGACCCCGGCGGCGTCGGCCATCCGCTGCAGCGCCGCGAGGTCCTTGGAGATCGGATCGAGCAGGGTGACCGCGCCGAGCGGGCGGCCCAGGCTCGCGAGCGGCAGCAGCAGGTGCCGCTCGAGGTGGAGCTCGACCGCTTCCGGCGTCAACCGCTCGGGCAGCGCCGCGGGGTCCAGCGCGTTGGTCTCCTGCAACCGGAGCCCACGCTCGGGCGTGACCGGGTCGGCGACGTAGAGCGCACCGCCGCGCGCGCCCGCCGCCGCCCGCAGCTTGCTCAGCAGCAGCGGCGCGAGGCGGTCGAGCTCGACCTCGGACGAGAACGCGGAGACGACGTCGTGGAACGTCTGGATGCGTGCCTGCTCGACCTCGAGCTCCTCGACGGTCGCGGCCAGCTCGCCGCCCTGGGCCTCGAGCTCGGCGTTGTGCACCTCCAGCTCCTCGCGCGCCGTGGCGAGCGACTGCGCCATCGCGTTGAACGCGCGGCTGAGGTCCGCGATCTCGCCCTCTCCGCGCTCCTCCACGCGCACCTCCAGGTCGCCCTCGCTCACCCGCCGGGCCGCGCGGGAGAGGCGCTGAAGCGGACGCGAGACGCGTGTCGCGCTCGCGTACACGACCCCCGCGAGCAGCAGCGGAATGCCCAGCAGCCCCAGCGTGGCGAGCGTGATCGCACGCGACGTGACCGCGTCCAGGTGCTCGCGCTCGGCACGCGAGACCTGCTCCTCGCGACGGACCAGGTCGCGGACCAGCACACGCATGGCGTCCACCTGGCGCCGGCCGGCGCCCGTGCCGATCATCCGCACCGCGTCCGCCGGATCGCGCTCGGCCCGTACCCGCTGATCGCGCTGCCAGCTCAGATAAGCGTTGCTGCGCTCGACGAGCGCTCGGGCCGTCCCCGCCTGCCGGGCGTCGCCCGCCGTCGCGGCGAGCAGCTCGCGCTGCGCGGCCGGCAGGGCGGCGATCGCGTGCTCGTGCGGACGCAGGAACGCGGGGTCCTGCGTCACGACGTAGCCCCGCAGGCCCGTCTCGAGGTCGACGATGAGCGCGAGCGTGCGGTCGGCGGCCGTCGTGCGCTCATTGGACACCTGCAGGCTGTCGGAGGCGTCCCGCGCGTCGTTGACCAGTGACAGGACGACCGCGAACATCGCCGCGCAGAGGAGGAAGACGATGCCTCCCACCAAGAGAAGCCGAGCGGTGAGTCCGCGGGTCACTGTGAAGAAGGTTGCCGATGTAAGCGCGGTCAAAACCGCGCAGGAGCGCCTACTTTCGCACCTTGACCGTCATCGTCATCTCCTCGTGCAGCGTGCAGACGATCTTGTAGGTGCCCGGAACGGTCAGCTTGCGCTTGAACTCGTAGTCCGTCGCCGCCCCTTCGGAGTGGAACTTCTTCACGCCCTTGGGGCCGCTCTTGAGCTTGACGTCGTGCACGTCCCCGGCCTCCTCGAAGCCCGGCCAGCGCCACGTCACCGTCGTCCCCTTGGCCACGGTGACGCGTTTGGGCGAGTAGTAGTTGTCGCCGAGCGTGATCGTCTTCTTCGTCGCGCCGTCCACGCCCGGCGTCGCGGCCAGGACCGCGACGCCGACCGCGGCGGCGATGCTGCGCTTGATCACTTGAAGACCTCGAGGGGCGTGTAGCCGCTCATCGGGGGATGCGGATGCTTGACCCAGCCGTTCAGGGCGCCCGGGCCGGTCCACGCGAGCATCGCGTTGCGCACGTCGGCGCTGAACGCGTTGGTGCCGCCGCAGCCCGCGAACGTCGAGCCGTCGGCCGGGAACGTGGACGTCATGCCGCTGAAGCAGTTGTTGGTGCCGCTGCCGTCGTAGACGACGTCGCGGCCGTTGACGTCCGTGCCGTTCAGTCCCCAATGGTTGCCGGAGATGACGTTGTTGCGCAGGACACGGGCCTCGGCCGGGCCCTTCTCCAGCAGGATGCTCTCGACGGCGACGACGCCCGCCAGGTAGTTGCCGAAGATCCGGTTGTTCTCGATCCGGTTGCCGCGACCGCCGAGCAGGATGACCCCGGTGCCGACCGGCGCCAGCGCGGGCACGCCCGAGTCACGCTTGGGGAACGGCGGGGTGCCCTCGTGGAAGTTGAAGTTGTTCCAGAAGATGTCGTTGTCGATGATCACGTTGTCCTCGGCGGGCGGGAACTTCTCGCTGTCGAGGGCGTTGGGCGCGATCCCGAGGGCGTTGTTGAAGAACTTCGACTTCGTGATCGTCACGTAGCGCATGTTCGTCGCGCTGAAGCCGAGCGGGCTCCCCCAGCCCTTGACGTTGCGGACCATCGTCCGCACGGGCGAGGTCTGCGGCGGCGTCTGGCCGATGTAGAACGCGCCGTCGTTGACGTAGTAGGCCTCGGAGTTGAGGATCTCGCCGCCGATCGTGTTGAAGGCGTAGAGGCCGTAAACGCCCGTCTGGCGCGCGATCAGGTGGTTCATCGAGTAGCCGTGGAGGTTCGTGAAGAAGAACCCGTTGGCCTTGTAGCCGCGGGCCATGAAGCCCTCGACCGTGACTTCGTCGGCCTGGTTGACGGCGACGGCGTTCTGCATGTTCCCGCGCGCGAGCAGCAGCACCTTGTCCGGGCTCTTGGGGTTGCCGATCAGCTTCAGGTAGCGCTTCTTGGAGCCGGTGATCCGCACCGCCTCGCGGTAGGTGCCGTTGCGGACCCGGATCGTGTCGCCGGCCTTGGCCTTGTCGACCGCCTTCTGGATGGTGGTGAAGTCGCACTTGCGCTTCTGCTTGCAGACGGTGTGCGTCTTGAAGGGACCCTTGGGCTTGGCGGCGACCGGCCCGGGCTCGCTCGGCTCCGGGTAGGTCTGGGCGCCCGCGACGGCGGGTGTGAGCAGCACGGCGGCAACGGCGGCGGCAAAGATGCGGTGCATCTGAGCTCCTCTCATTCGACGAGGTACCAGCCCGCCATGCCGACGTCCTGATGCGAGAAGACGTGGCAGTGGTAGAGCCAGCGGCCGGGGTTGTCCTCGGTGAAGCGAGCGCGGACGCACTCGTTCGCCCCGAAGCCCGGGTTGTCGGTGAAGGCCCCCGCCGCGTCCTTCCAGCGGTGGCCATGGATGTGGAACGTGTGGAAGTTCGAGTCCTGGCCGAAGACGTTGACCTCGACGTCCTCGCCCGGCCGGGCGGTCAGCGTCGGCGTGTTGCCCGCGTACGCGCGGCCGTTGAAGCAGTGGAAGTTGCGCTCCAGGCGCGTGACCGGCGGCGCGAGCTGGTGCGCGAACAGGTTGTGCACCCGGTCGGGGTGCTTCTCGCCCTTGGCGCGGACGATGATCGCTCCGAACAGGCCGCGGAACGAGTTGAGCGTGTGGTTGGGCCCGTGGTCGTGGTACGGCCACGCGCCGACCGAGTCCGGCGTGCACTCCCACTGGTAGGTGAAGCTCTCGCCGGGCGCGACGAAGCCGCCGTCGCGGGTGAACTCCCCCATGTAGGCGCCGTCGTACTCCGGGTTGTACTTGACGCCGTGCGGGTGCATCGTGACGGGCTGGTCGAGCTTGGTGTCCGCGTTGCGGAAGTGCACGACGAGCACGTCGCCGACCTCGGCCGTGAGCATCGGCCCAGGGATCGTCGGGTGGTCGACCAGGTAGTCCGCGAAGCCGGCGGTCATCGCGCGGTAGACGAACGCGGTGAACACGTTGCGCCCGCCGGTCGCGCGGCCGTGCCACTCGTCCTTGCCGGTCGGCGTGATCGCCCAGCGCGCCGTCTCGGCCTGGATCCAGTACTCGCGCCGGATGCCTCCGGGCTGCGGCTGGATCTGGGGCAGGTTCTGCTTGAGCGACGCGCCGAGCGGGCGCTTCACGCGCGCCGCGGCGCGGTCGGCCTTGGCGAGCCCGTCGGGCGCCGAGACGTCGATCTCCTCGCCGCCGATCGTGCACAGCAGCGCCACTCCGCCGGCGATCCCGAAGAACGACCGCCGCGTACTTTGTGCCGTTTCGCGCATGGACCGCGCGGAATCTAGTACGGGCGTACTCCCCGCGCAAGTACGAACGTACCGGTACTGTTGGGCGCGATGCCCGCCACCCGTGCCGAGGCCTCACAGCGCGTGCGCGATTCGATCGTCGAGGCGACGGTGCGGATCGTCGCGCGCGAGGGCGTCGCCGCCGTCACGCACCGCGGGGTCGCCGCCGAGGCGGGCGTGTCGCTCAGCTCCACCACCTGGCACTACGCGACCAAGGGCGACATCCTCGAGGCCGCCCTGCACTGGTGCGCCGACCACGAGGTCTCGCGGATCGCCGCCATCGCCGACCGGGTCGGCACGTTCGACGTGACCGCCTGGGCGGACGAGCTCACCGACTGGCTGCTCGAGCAGCTCGGTCCCGAGCGCGAGGCGACCATCGCGCTCTACCGGCTGCAGGCCGAGCTGCTCGGCTCGCCCGGTGCGCTGGCCGTGCACCGCCAGTGGGGACGCGGCCTGCGGGCGCTGGGCGACCAGGTCCTGGGCGGCGCCTCCGAGGTCGACGTGCGGCTGATCATCTCCGCGCTCGACGGCCTGCGCATGAGCGCCCTCGCGTCCGGCGAGGTCGAGCCGGACCGGCTGCGCACGGCGGTGCGTCGTCAGCTCCAGGCACTGCTCGCCTAAGCTGCACCGCGGATGAGAGCGTATGCCGTCGTGGCCCTGATGCTGCTCGCGGGGCCGGCGCCGGCGCTCGCGTCCGTGGACCTGAAGACCGTCCCGCCGGTCGGCGTGATCGGCAGCGACAGCGCGTCCGTCGCGGTCGTCGGTGACGTCAACGGCGACGGTCGCCCCGACGTGGGCTCGAGCCTGCAGAGCGACCTGACCGATCCGCACTCGACGAGCCTCTCGGAGGTCGCCGTGGTGGCGTTCGCGGGTGGCCCGGCGGACCCGTCGCGGCCGGGCTTCGCGGGTTGGCGGATCACCCACCTCGACGAGCCGCAGCTGCCTGACAGCCCCGGCTTCGCCGGGGGCGGCGACATCACCGGCGTCGGTGACTTCAACGGCGACGGGCTCGCCGACGTCGCGGTCGGCGCGGCGGGCACGGCGGCCAACGGCCGGCAGGACTCGGGCAGCGTCTACGTCGTGCTCGGCCGGGCGACCTCGGGCACGATCGACCTGCGCAGCGACGCGGGCGTGATCCGGATCGACGGACCCGCGCGCGACGCCGGGATCGGCCGCGTCCTCGCCCCCGCGGGCGACGTGGACGGCGATGGCCTCCCGGACCTGGTGATCGGCGGCGCGGACGGGGACGCCGTGGTCGTCCGCGGCGGCCAGGCGGCGGGCACCGTGATCGACCTCGCGCGGCCGCCCGCGGACGCGACGATCCCGATCCGCGGACTGCAGGACCGCACGCCGGCGCGGGGCCGCGACGACTTGGAGCCGCAGGAGCCGGCGCGCTTCGTCGGCGTGGGCGACGTCGACCGGGACGGCCGCGGCGAGCTGCTCGCCGGCGTCCCGGCGCGGGACTCGCTGGCCGGTGTCGGGCGAGGCTTCGTGCTGCGCGGGGTCGCGGCCGGCGGGACGATCGACGCCGGTGCGGCCCTCGCGCGGCTCGTCGCGCCGAAGTTCCAGAGCGGCTTCGGCGGCGCGGTCGCGGCGGTGCCCGACAGCGACGGTGACGGCCGGCCGGAATGGCTGGTCGGCTCGGCCGCGCCCGACGGGACGTTCGCGGTCGGCGATGACGGCGAGCTGCTGCTCGGCGGCGCGGTCATGGTCTTCTCCACCGCGCGCGGCACGATCAGGACGGGTGAGCCCGATCAACCGCTGGTGCGGGTCGACACGCGCGGGTTCGGCGACCGAGCCGGGCACTCGGTCGCGGGGGTTCCGGACCAGACCGGGGACGGGGTGCCTGACCTGCTGATCGGCCTCCCCCAGGCCAGCCCGCGCTGCCGCGCCGCCGCCGGAGCGGTCGCGCTCGTGCCCGGCCGGCGCACGCCGGGAACGGTGCGCATGACGCGGACCACGCCGCGCCTCGACGGCGCCGTCACCGGCGGCCGGCTCGGCCGGACGCTGGCGCTCGCCCCGAGCGAGCTGCTGGTGGCCACGGTGCCGTTCGAGCGCTCCGCGCGGCTCCGCCTGTGGCGCGTCGGATTCGAGGCCTTCGCAACGCCTTCGCGGGCCCTGCCCGCGGCTGACGACTGCCTGAAGGTGACGGTGCGCCGCCGCACGCGTGCCCAGCTGCTGCGCGACCCGGTGCTGGACGTGCGCGTGCGCTCGAACGCGGGCGACGGCCGCCGGCACGAGGTGGTCCTGGAGCTGGTCGCGCTCGGCGACCGCGACGGCTACGAGGAGCGTGAGCGCGTGCTTCGCCTGCCGGGCGCCGCCACACGACGGGCGCGGATCCGCCTCCCGCGCAAGGTGCTCGCCATCCTGCGCGAGCACCCCGAGGTGACGATCGGGGTCACGGCCGAGCAGCGCGTCGGGACGGGCATCCGCCGCAGCCGCGGCGCGTTCGGCGCGGGCGTGCTGCGGCTGCGCCGGTAGCTCAGGTGCCCTGCAGGTAGCGGTTGCAGTCCGACGGCCGGCCGCCTTCGAAGCCGAGCAGCCACGCTGCGCGGCGCTCCTCGGGCGTGCCGTGGTGCTGGGCGTTGTTGGTGTCGAAGTCCCCGACGGCGAGCGCGGTGCCGATCGCCTCCTCGACGTCCCCCGGCTTCAGCAGGCCCTTTCGGTACACGGAGTTGCCCCACGTTCCGGCGAGGCAGTCGGCCTGCAGCTCCAGCGGACGCACGGTCGCGCCCTGGAACTGGTCGAAGATGCCGAACTCGTGCTGGAGGTTGTGCGCGTATTCGTGGGCGAGCACGTACGCGACGCCGAAGTCGCCCGCCGCGCGACCGGTGCCGGGAAGCCCGCGCAGGACGCCGTCGTAGAGCTCGGCCGCGAACCGCTGCGAGACGTAGATCGTGTCGTCGGCGCTGCAGTAGAACGCCGCGCGGTCGCCCGCCGGCCCGCACGCGGTGCTCGCCTGACGGCCGGCCGGGACCCAGAAGTAGAACACGGAGGGCTCGGGCAGCTCGTTGGCCCGCAGCGTCTCGGTCCAGTACGCGTCGACGTTGCCGATCAGCTGCGTGAGGAACGCGTCCATGTCCTGCTCGCGCCGGCGGACCTCCGGGCTGGTCTCGCGCGCCTCGGGGATCGAGCGCTCGATCTCCGCGAGGATCTCCTGGAACCGCTCGCGCAGCTCCTTGCCCTTCTCGCGGGCCTGCGTCTCCAGGGCGGTGACGCGGTCGCGGAGGCGGTCGGTGTCCTCGGAGCCGCACCCGCCGACGGCGAGCGCGACGGCCATGACGAGCAGCAAGCGGCGCACGAGCGCGAGCCTACCCACCGATCCGCGCTAGTCTGCGCGCCGATCTGAGCCAGGTCGTTGACAACGGCGAGCCGGACTTCCGCGCGATCTTCGAGCAGTCGCCGGCCCCGCTGCTCGTGCTCGACCCCGCGCTGCGGATCGTCGCCGTCACGCAGGCGTACCTGGACGCGACGATGACGAGCCGCGAAGCGCTCGTCGGCCGCCTGCTGTTCGACGCGTTCCCGGACAACCCGGACGACGCCGGCGCGACCGGCGAGGACAACCTCGGCGCCTCCCTGCGGCGCGTCCTCGAGCTGCGCCGGCCGGACACGATGGCGGTGCAGAAGTACGACATCCGCCGCCCCGACGGGACGTTCGAGGCGCGCTACTGGGAGCCGGTCAACTCCCCCGTGCTCGGGCCGGACGGCGAGCTGGCGTACATCGTGCACCGGGTCGAGGACGTGTCGGCGCTGGTGGCGGCCAACGAGGCGCTGCGCAAGGCGAGCACCGCCAAGGACGAGTTCCTCTCCCGCATGAGCCACGAGCTGCGCACGCCGCTGACCGCGGTGAGCGGGTTCAGCGAGCTGCTGACGCTGACCGACCTCCCGGAGCAGCCGCGCGAGTGGGCGGGGCTGATCCGCTCGGCCTCGCAGCACCTCGGGCGGTTGATCGACGACGTGCTCGACATCTCGCGGATCGCCGCCGGGCGGATGTCGATGTCGCTCGAGCCCGTCGCCCTCGGCCCGCTGCTGCATGACGTGCTCGAGCTCCTGCGCCCGCTGGCCGCGCGCCACGACGTCACGCTCGCGCCGGTCACGTCGCCGGCCGGGCACGGCTACGCCTTCGCCGACAGCCGCCGGCTCAAGCAGGTGATGATCAACCTGGTCGTCAACGCCATCAAGTACAACCGCCGTGGCGGCACGGTGACGATCGCGATCGGCCCGGGCGCCGTGACGGACGAGCTCGTGCGGATCGAGGTCACGGACACCGGCCACGGGCTCTCCGAGGCGGCGCAGGCCAAGCTGTTCGTCCCGTTCGAGCGCCTGGACGCGGCCGACTCGGGCATCGACGGCGTGGGGCTGGGGCTGGCCCTCTCGCGCAACCTCGTGGAGGCGATGCGCGGCACGATCGGCGTCAGGAGCGCGGTCGGCACCGGGAGCACGTTCTGGATCGAGCTCGAGCGCGGGGACGCGGTCACGGTCGCCCACGACGACGGCGGCCCGCGTGCGGCGCTGGCCGTGCGCACGTACGGCGGTCTGCGGCGGGTGCTCTACGTCGAGGACACGCTCGCGAACATCCGCCTGATCGAGGCGATCCTGCAGGCGCGGCCGGACGTCGAGCTGCTGCCCGCGATGCAGGGCCGGCTCGGCCTCGAGCTCGCGCGCGAGCACGCGCCGGACCTGATCCTGCTGGACATCCACCTGCCCGACCTGGACGGCGACGAGGTGCTCGCGCGCCTCAAGGACGACCCGTACACGCTGGACATCCCGGTCGTGATCCTCAGCGCCGACGCCACCGACGTCCAGACGAAGCGGCTGCTCGCGGCGGGCGCCGCCGCGTACCTGACGAAGCCGATCGAGGTCAGCCGGCTGCTCGAGACGTTGGACCGGCATCTGGTCGAGCCGCTCAGCCCGCACGTCAGAACCGGATCCTGATCCATCAAGCCCCTCCGCGGGGCTGCCGATCTGAGCAGCAGTGCCCGTGCGCATCGCCGCCTACGTCGTCGTCTACCTCGCCGCGGTCGCGCTCGGCCGGGCGACGCGCCTCGACGGCACGCAGCTCGCGCTCGTCTGGCCCGCGGCCGGCGTCGCCTTCCTCTGGCTCGCTGACGGCTGGTCGGCGCCCCGTGTACGGCGGCTGAACCTCGTCCTGCTCTTCGGCGCGACGGTCGCGGGCAACCTGCTGACCGGCGCGGTGCTCTCCCTGTCGCTGTGCTTCGGCGTCGCCAACCTGGTGCTGGCCTACGGCTCCTGCGCGGCGTTCGCGCGGCTGCGGCCCGACGGCTGGTCGATGACGCGCCCGGAGGACGTGCGCGCGCTGCTGGCGGCGGCGGTGGCCGGCTCGGTGCTCAGCGCGGCGTTCGGCCCGGTGGCGGTGTGGCTGCTCACCGACGAGCGCTGGCCCGTGGCCCCGCTGTCGTGGATCCTGCGCAACGCCACGAGCACGATCGTCGTCGCGGGCGTCGGCCTGCGGCTGTGGGACGAGGCGCGCCGCCGCGACTGGCGCGTCGAGCGCGGCCTGGAGTTCCTGCTCGTGACCCTGCTGGCGGGTGCCGTCTACGTGGTCCTGTTCGGCCTGACGACCGGCATGCCGCTCGCCTTCCTCGTCGTGCCGCTGAGCGTCTGGGTCGCGCTGCGCTACCCCACGACGCTCGCCGCGCTGCACGGGCTGTTCATCGGCGCGCTGCTGATCGGGCTCACGATGGGCGGCCACGGCCCGTTCGCCCACCAGGCGCCGCAGGTGCGCGTCATGCTCGCGCAGGCGTTCATCGGCGTGGTCGCGTCGCTGACGCTGGTCCTGGCCCTGCACCGCGACACGCGCGAGGCGCTCGAGCGCGAGCTGGCCTTCGCCCGCGACGCGGCGCTCGAGGGCTCCAAGCTCAAGTCGAGCTTCCTGGCCAACATGAGCCACGAGATCCGCACGCCGATGAACGGCGTGATCGGCATGACCGAGCTGCTCCTGGACACCGACCTCGACGCTCGCCAGCGCGGGTTCGCCGAGCAGGTGCGCGGGTCGGCCGCCGCGCTGCTCACGATCATCGACGACATCCTCGACGTCTCCAAGATCGAAGCGGGCAAGCTCGAGCTCGACCGCGTGGCCTTCTCGCTGCGCGACGCGCTGGACGACGTGCGCGCGCTGCTGGCGCTCGACGCCGAGTCCAAGGGCGTCGTGCTCGCCGTGCGCGTCGACGCCGACGTGCCCGCGGTCGTCAGCGGCGATCCCGTCCGCGTCCGCCAGGTGCTCACCAACCTCGTCGGCAACGCGGTCAAGTTCACGGCGCACGGCCGCGTCGACGTCACCGCCACCCGCGGGGCGGGTGAGACGGTCGTCGTGCGCGTGGCCGATACCGGCGTCGGCATCGCCGCCGACGTGCTCCCGAAGCTGTTCGACCCGTTCGCCCAGGCCGACGCCACCACCACGCGCCGGTACGGCGGCACGGGCCTCGGCCTCGCCATCTCGCGCGAGCTGGCCGAGCTGATGGGTGGCGTGCTCACCGCCTCCAGCGTGCCGGGCACGGGCTCCGAGTTCGTCCTGACCGTGCCGCTCCCGGCCGCCGAGGGCGCGACCGAGGTCGGCGTGGCGCGGACCACCCCCGCCGTGCTGGACGCGGAGCTGCCGGTCCTCGTCGCCGAGGACAACCCGGTGAACCGGATCGTCGCCACCGAGATGCTGCGCAAGCGCGGGCTCGTCGTCGAGCACGCCCCCGACGGCCGCGCCGCCGTCGAGAAGGTCCTCGCGCGCCCGTACGCCGCCATCTTCATGGACTGCCAGATGCCCGAGCTCGACGGCTACGAGGCCACGCGCGAGCTGCGCCGCGCGGGCGTCGGCGTGCCGATCATCGCGATGACCGCCAACGCGATGAAGGGCGACCGCGAGCAGTGCCTCGCGGCCGGCATGGACGACTACCTCGCCAAGCCGCTCCACGCCTCCGACCTGGACGCGGCGCTGAGCCGCTGGGTCGGCGAGGTCCAACACGCCTCGGCGCCGGAGCCGTGGGTCGACCATGACGTGCTCGGCCAGCTCGGCGACCCGGTGATCGCGGGCACGATCGCCGACCTGTTCATCACCGACGCCGGCGCGCGCGTGGACGAGCTCGTGGGCGCGCTGGACGCAGGCGACCTCGCGGCCGCGCACAAGGTCGCGCACACCCTCGCGGGCAGCGCGGCGAGCGTCGGCGCGGTGCGGCTCGCGGCGCTGGCCCGCGAGCTCCAGCACGCGGACGCGATCGTGCCCGGCGCGGCCGAGGCGCTGCGCGCCGCGTTCGCGGCGACGGCGCCGGCACTCAGCGCGTAGCGGTCACAGCCGCAGGCGCGCGGACCGGTCCACGGTCAGGTAGTCCGCGCTCGCCATCAGCACGAACCGCAGCACCTCGCCCGCCTCGGTGACCACCACCGCCGCGCGTCCCCCGTCCTCCAACCGCTCGATCACCCCCTGCTCGGTCCCGCCGAGCCAGACGATGGTCACGTCCGCGCCTTCACGAGGGAGCGGCGGCATGGCTACACCGGCGCACCTCGGCGCGCCGGGATCGACGCCCGCAGCACGGTGCCGGCGCCGGGCGAGGACTCGACCTGCACGGTCCCGTTCACGAGCGCGACCCGTTCGCGCATGCCGATCAGGCCGAAGCCGCTGGACTGGTGCTGTGGGTCGAACCCGGCGCCGTCGTCGCGGACCGTCAGGTCGATGTCGCCGTCGCCGTCGCGCAGGTGCACGGAGACGGTGGCCGCCCGGGCGTGCTTGGCGATGTTGGTCAGCGCCTCCTGGACGAGCCGGTAGACCGTCGACTCGATCTCCGGCGCGAACCGCGGCTCGGCGAAGTCCACGTCGAGCTGGACCTCGAGGTCGGTCTGGCGGGCGAAGCGCGCAACGAGCGACTCCAGCGCGGGCGTGATCCCCAGCTCGTCCAGCGCGGCCGGGCGCAGCTCGGTGATCAGCGAGCGCAGGTCGCCGACGGCGGTGGTGATCTGCTCGAGCGCCTGCTCGATCGCGCCGCTCATCCGCTCGGCGTCGCCGCTGCGGCGCGCGCCCGAGAGCAGCATGCGCAGGCCGGCGAGCTGCTGGAGCGTGTCGTCGTGCAGCTCGCGCGCCCACCGCGTGCGCTCGGCCTCCGACGCCTCGATCGAGCGGCGGAGCGCCTCCTCGCTCGCGTTCTGCGCGGTCGCCACGGCGGTCGCCGCGCTGGCCGCGAACGCCTGCAGGAGCCGCTCGTCCTCCTCGTTGAACGGGCGGTCGCCGTGCATGCGGTCGATCACCGTCAGCGTGCCGACCTCGCGGTTGCGGAACACCATCGGCGCGACGATCCGGTCGCCGCCGTCCTCGCCGTGATCGCCGGCCACGGCGGCCAGCACGTAGTCCTCACCGTCGCGCAGCGCGATCTCGGCGGCGCGGGCGTCGATCAGCGCCCGCGAGCGCTTGACGACCAGCTCCAGCACGCGGCCCAGGTCCGTCATGCCGCCTAGCGCGCGGCTGATCTCGGTCGTCGTCTCCAGCCCGCGCATCGTCCGCTCGAGCTCGTCCCGGCGCTCGCGGACCGTCCGGTACAGGCGCGCGTTGCGGATCGCGATCGCCGCCCAGTCCGACAGGACGATGGCCGACTGCTCGTCCTCGAGCGTGAACTCCTCGCCGTCCGCCTTCTCGGTCAGGTACAGGTTCCCCCACGCCTGGCCGTCGATGATCAGCGGCACGCCGAGGAACGTCGTCATCGACGGGTGCGCGAGCGGGAAGCCGTAGGACTGCGGATGCGAGCCGACGTCGGCCAGCCGGAGGGGCCGCGGGTCGCTGATCAGCACGCCGAGCACGCCGCGGCCGCGCGGCAGGTCGCCGATCGTGCGGTGGGTCTCCTCGTCGATGCCCGCGGTGAGGAAGCGCTCGAGCCGCTCCCGGCGCTCGTCGAGCACGCCGATCGCGGCGTAGCGGGCGCCGGTCAGCTCGCGCGCCACCTCGAGCAGGCGGTGCAGCACGGCGTCCGGGTCGAGCTCGGTGACGAGCGACCGACCGACCTCCACCAGGCGTGTCAAGCGGTGCTGATCCATGCGAGGCGGAGGCTAGCTCAAGCGTGCCAGTAGTTATCCCCGTACTTGGCGCGGACCCGTCGGGATGCGAAGACGGCCCGCGGTTGGCACGATCTCCCCCATGACCCGGCTGCTGATCGCCTACGACGGCTCTCCCTCCGCGAAGGCGGCGATCGCCTTCGCGGGTTCGCTCTTCGACGGCGCGTCGGCCGTCGTCGCCCACGTCCACCCACCGCCGCCCTCGGACGAGGCGGGTGCGCTGGCGCGCGTCGCCCTGTCGGACGCGATGCTCAGCGAAGGCCTCAAGCGCATGCGCGCGGACGCGGAGGCGGCCGGGCGCCGCACGGTCGACGAGGGTGTGGCGATCGCCGGCGTCGCCGGGCTGCCGGCGGAGTCGGAGCTGCGCTTCGCGCTGACCCCGTGGCGGGAACTGCGCGCGCTGGCCGAGGAGGTCGACGCCGACGTGCTCGTCGCCGGCACCCACGGCCCGCACCCGGTCGAGCGGATGATCCTCGGCAGCACCGCGTCCAGCCTCGTGCACCATGCCGAGCGGCCGCTGCTCGTGGTGCCGGGTGACAGCGACCCGTCCGGCCCGATCGTCGTCGGCTACGACGGCTCCGACCACGCCCGGTCCGCGCTCGCGTTCGCCGCGCGGCACCTGCCGGGGCGCGAGCTGCTCGTCGCGCACGCGTGGGCGGTGCCGACGCTCGTCGGCGCGCCGTCGCTGCCGCTGAGCGAGCTCGCCGACGAAGGCGCCGCCATCGCCCGCGAGGCCGGCCAGGAAGCGAGCGCGCTCACCGTCGACGGCACCGGCGGTCAGTGGCGCGCGTTGCTCGCGGCCGCCGTGGAGCAGGACGCGGCCGCGATCGTCGTCGGCTCCCGCGGACGCGGCGCGGTCGCCTCGACCGTGCTCGGCTCGGTCGCGTCGGGCCTCGTCCACGCCGCCGCGCGTCCGGTGCTGGTGGTTCCGTAGTTCCTACGGACCGCGTCCGCGGCGCGTCACGCAGCCGCGGACGCGGGTAGTTGGCAAGCTTCATCGGGTGAGCGCAGAACGAGCCGACCGCACCCAGACCACCGTCGTGATCGCCGACGACCACACGGTCGTCCGCCAAGGCCTGCGGATGCTGATCGACAACGAGGACGGCCTCCAGGTGATCGCGGAGGCCGGAACCGTGCCCGACGCCGAGCGGATGGCCCGTGCGCACCGCCCGAGCGTGCTCGTGCTCGACCTCAACATGCCCGGCGGCTCCAGCCTCGAGGCGATCCCGCGCCTGCGCGAGCACGCGGCCGACACCGCGATCGTCGTGCTGACGATGCAGGACGACCCGGCGTTCGCCCGCCAGGCGCTCCAGGCCGGCGCGCTCGGCTTCGTCCTCAAGGAGGCCGCCGACGAGGAGCTGCTGGAGGCGATCAAGCTCGCGGCCGCCGGCGACACCTACCTGAACCCGCGGCTCGGCGCCCGCCTCGCCACCACGCCCGCGGAGCCTGCGGGCCCGCCCGACGACCTCTCCGAGCGTGAGGTCGAGGTGCTGCGCCTGATCGCGCTCGGCCACACCAACGCCGAGATCGCGAGCCAGCTCTTCCTCTCCACCCGCACGGTCGAGACGCACCGCGCGCACATCCAGCAGAAGCTGCGCCGCACCACGCGTGCGGAGCTCGTGCGCTACGCGCTCGAGCACAAGCTCGTCGACCTGTAGGACTACGGGAAACCACGTACTCAGGCCGCGGCGGACCGCGGTTTCCGCAGACGCGCGCGCCCGCGAGGCTTCGGGCATGAGCACAATCCTGATCGGCGTCGACGCCACCGCGCGCTCCGAGGACGCAGTCGCGCTGGCCCGCCGCCTCGCGCGGCTCGGCGCCGGTGATGTCGTCCTCGCCACCGTCACGGCCGACCGTGACGAGGGCCACGCCACCGTCCGGCGGATGCGCGGCCTCCTCGCCGGCATCGAGCCCGAGCGCATCCGCACCGCGATCGTCCCCGGTCGCTCCGCCGCGCGTGGCCTGCACGACCTGGCGCTGGCCGAGGACGCGGCGCTGATCGTCGTCGGCTCCACCCACACGGGACGGCTCGGGCGCGCACGGCCCGGCGCCACCGGCGAGCGGCTGCTGCTCGGGGCCCCGTGCGCGGTCGCGATCGCGCCCCACGGCTACCGCACCCGGCTGGACGGCGTGCTCACGCGCGTCGGCGTGGCCTACGACGGGTCGCCCGAGGCGACGGCGGCGTTCGGCGCCGCCCACGCGGTCGCGCGCGCGACCGCCGCCCGCCTGCAGGCGTTGACCGTGATCCCGCTCGAGGTCTACGGGACCTACGCGTCCGGATACGCGGAGATCGACGCGGCGCTCCGTGGGGCGCTCGCGCGGGCGATCGAGGACGTGCCGGACGCCGAGGGCGTGGTGCTCGACGGCCGTCCCTGGGCCGCGCTCGCCGCCTACAGCGAGCAGCTGGACCTGCTGCTCGTCGGGTCGCGCGGCTACGGCCCCGTGCGGGCCGTGATCACCGGTGGGACCAGTGGGCCGCTGCTGCACCACGCGCACTGCCCCGTGGTCGTGCTGCCGCGCGGCGTCGAGCATCCGCTCGCCGGCCTGCTCGAGCCGGTGGCCGTCGCGCGATGAACGTCCTCACCGGCTGAACCGTCACCCTAGCGAGACGGCTCACGCCGGCCGCGTTCGCGGTCGTGGCGGTCTTCAGGCGCCGGGTCAGCGTCGAGGTCTGGGGATGACGCTAGTCTGAACTCGGTTCGCCCTGACCCCGCGAACGTGAAATCGCATCACGTTCGAGTCACGTAGGGAGCAGGGCAAGTGCTTCAACCCGCAACATCCGTCGGGGGCGCGCGGCAGCGCCCCCGCATCCTGCTGCTGGAGGCAGACGCCGACCTCGGCAACCTGCTCGATCCGGCTGCGCTGCAGCGTGCCCGGTCCGAGCTGAGCGTCAGCTGGGCTCCGTTGGACACGGGGCCGTGGGACGTCGCGCGCCTGCGCGGCGCCTCGATCGGGAACGCAGGGCTGCTCGTGCTCAGCGGCGTCGTCGCGCGCGAGGTCGTGCTGGCCGGCGACGTCAGCACCGAGCTGCTCGGCGCCGGTGACCTGATCCGCCCGTTCGGGATCGGCGACGAGGCGCAGATCCTCGATGCGACCGTACGTTGGAACGTCATCGGCAGCGGCCGGGTGGCCATGCTCGATACGGGTTTGATGAGCCGCGCGGCGGCCTACCCGGGGATCGCGGCGATGCTGATGGAGCGGATCGAGGCCCGGGCGCGCCGGCTCGCGACGGTCAAGGCGATCGCTCAGCTGACCCGCGTGGACGAGCGGCTCGTAGCGCTCGTGCGCCATTACTGCGAGCGCTGGGGGCGCGTCACCGGTGACGGCCTCGCGCTGCCGCTGTGCCTGTCCCACCGCATGCTGGGAGAGCTCGTCGGGGCACGACGGCCGTCGGTTTCGACCGCCGCGGCCGCCCTCGAGCGCTCGGGGCGGCTCGTCCGGCGTGCGGACGGCACGTGGCTGCTGCGGGACTCCAGCAGCGCGCCGCGCCGCGCGCCGGAGTCCGTCGCGCAGCGCCGTCGGCTCGTGCCCACCTAGACTCGGGGCCGTGCACACGGCCGACGACCTCCATCGCGCGCTGCGCGAGCTGGAAACGCGCAACGAAGCGACACCGCTGCTGGAAGCGATCCAGCACGCCGTCCGCTCGGCCGCCGCGCTGTTCAACGTCACCGGCAGCGGCGTGATGTTCATCGACGACGCCCAGGTGCTCCACTACGCGGCCGCGAGCGACGGCCACGGCCGCGAGCTCGAGCGGGCGCAGGTCCGGGCGGGCACGGGGCCGTGCGTGCAGGCGCTGGTCACCAACGAGGTCGTCAGGACCGAGGACGTCACGACGGACGAGCGCTGGCCGGAGATCCACGCCGAGATGCGCGAGACGAAGGTCCGAAGCGTGCTCGGCGTGCCGATCCACGTCGGCGGGACCGTCGTCGGCTCGCTCGACGCCTACTGCGACAAGCACCACCACTGGTCCGAGGACGAGATGAACGGCCTGCAGGCCTACGCGAAGCTGATCGAGCGCTTCCTGCTCACCGCGCTGCAGGCCCAGCGCAACGAGGAGACCGTCCGCCAGCTCGAGCACGCGCTCGAGCACCGCGTGGTGATCGAGCGCGCCGTCGGCATGCTGATGGAGCGGCACGGCCTGACCGCGTTGGACGCCTTCGAGCGGTTGCGCGGCGATGCCCGCCGGTCGCGGCGGCGCGCGGCCGACATCGCCGGCGAGATCCTCGCCGGCGCCGGCGGCTGACCGGCGCGTCGGCCGCCGAACGCGCACACGCCCGACACCGCTGAGGTACGGATGTTTGCTCAGCCGACATCTCGGGCAAGACGAGCGCGCGTCTGCGTGCCGGCGGTGCTTTCCCGTCTCCGCCTCTGCGAACGGGCTCCCCGTCGAGTCTGACCCACTCGCTTTCCGACCGGCACGCAGACGTGGACCCACGCGTGCCAGCTCCCGCACGCGCGTACGGGCATCCCCATCGCGGCGAGCGGGGGCGCGGCCGTAGGCTCGGGCGGCTCATGCGCTTCCTCCTCCCCGCTCTCGCCATCCTCGCCGTCCTCGTCGTCGCCCCGGCGGCCGAGGCCAAGCCGCGCAGTTGCGCGTCCGCCGACCTGCGCTACCCGTTCGAGCCCGGTGGGGCGAAGACGTTCGGCGTCTTCAAGCTCAAGGTCAGCGGCGCGTCCTGCATGACCGGCCACCACGCGGCGCACGCGTGGATGGCGAAGTTCGAGGCCTCACTGCGTGGCGAGGGCGAGCTCGAGGTGCCCAAGACCGCCGGCGGGTTCCGCTGGAAGCAGCTGCCGCCCAAGGCCGCGCAGACCTACCGCCTGCGCGGCGCCAAGGGCAAGACGACGGTCACGTTCGACTACGTCGTCCCCAACGGCTAGCTAGCCGTCGATGTCGGGGAACGGGTCGGGGTAGAAGTTGTCCTCGCCGATCAGGACGCCCTCCCCGACCGGGTCCGGCTGGCGCGTGTCGCGGTTGGTGTCGATCGCGAACGTCTCGACCTTGACCGTCCCGTCCGCGTAGGTCAGCTGGATCCTGCCGCCGGCCTGAACCTCGTAGGTGCCGTGCTGGTCGGGCGGGTAGCTGCCGATCGCGGTCCACGGACCCAGGCCCGGGTCACCCATGGTCGACGTCGTGCTGCGGCTCTTGATGAACTGGCCGTCGGGCGAGAGCGACAGGAACTCCTTCGTCACCGTGCAGCCGGTGATCAGGCCGCACAGGCCCTGGAACGAGTAGTGCCGGTGCTCGTTGATCGTGAACCGCTGCCCCGGCGCAGCCAGCGCGAGCGGCGCGTACGTCTCGCCGTCGATCGTCAGCTTGCCGTCCTGGAAGGTGCCGGTCTTGTCCCCGATGACCACGGCACCGGTCTTCTCGTCGTAGCTGTAGGTGAGGCAGCCGTCGCGCGTGTCGAACTCGTCACCGGGCTCGGCGGGCGGCGTCGTGCACGCGGTCGGCAGGCCGCCGGCCGGGAAGCCGCTGTAGACCGTGCCGCCGTCGACGAAGTACAAGCCGCGGTTGTCCCACGCCCAGTCGACGTGGTTGACCGTGCGCCACCAGTAGGTGCCCACGATCGGGCTCTTCTTGGCCTCCGCCTGCGGCGTCGGCTTCGGCGCGAGCTTCTTCGCCTTGCCGATCCGCAGCAGCACCGTGCTCGACGTCTTGAGCTTGCCGGCCTTGACCGTGACCTTCAGCGAGGTCGCCTTCTTGGCCGTCTTGCCGAGCTTGACCTTCAGCGTGACCGTCCGCTTCTGCGCCGGCTTGAGCGCGGCCAGCGGCTTGACCCTGCTCACCGAGAGCCCACGGGCCTTGCCGGCCGAGACCGTCACCTTCGACGACCGCTTCGAGCCGTCGTTGGCGATCTTGAGCTTCAGCCGCATCGTCTTGTTGCGCTTGATCGTCGACGGCGCCCCGGTCAGGGACACGGTGAGCTTCGCGGCGGCCGGCACCTTCACCGGCGGCGTGTTGGCGACGACGGGCGGCTGCGGGACGGGTGTGGCCGCGGGCGGAGCCGGTGTGGCCGTGGGGGTCGGCGTGGGCGTGGCGGCCGGCGGCGCCTCGGCGGCCATCGGGAACGGCGTCTCCAGCTGGTCGAAGTACGCGTCGTAGTCGCGGCTCTTCGCGATCCCAGCATGAGCGCAGTCGAACGGGAGCGCGAGGTTCGGGTCGCCGGTCGCGCTGAGCGTCACCGTCGTCCCCTCCCGCGTGAGCGTTGCCGACTTGGCGGCGCTGCCGACGACGTAGACCGCGGCCCCGCTGCTCATCTCGCCGAAGAAGTACGCCGCCGGCTCGCTGCACGTGCCGTCCGCCGAACGCGTGCCGAGGACCCCGTACGGATAGCCGTTCGCCGCGGGTGTGGCCGCGAGGCGCATGGCGATCGCCGCGGTGCCGGCGTCGTTGGCCGCCGCGGCCGCCTGAAGGATGTCGTGGCCGTTGTTGCCGCCATTGACAACGCTGTCTCCGGCCGGGTCGTTGCCGCTGCCCGTCCGTGTCGTCGCTTCCGCCGGCGCTGCGGTCATCGCGAAGGCGATGACGAGCGCCAGCACGCCCTGCCGTGCTGCCATGGCGGCAAACCTATCGGACCGCTTGGCCCGTTTCGACACTTAACCTGTAATCAGGCGCGCTGCCTAGCCTTGGGGCATGGCTTCCACCGCGCTCGTCCGCCCCTCCCGGGGCCGCATGATCGCCGGCGTCTGCGCCGGGCTGGCCCGCCGCTTCGGCATGAAGCCGTGGCAGGTCCGCACGCTGTTCGTGCTCTCGTGCCTGCTGCCCGGACCGCAGATCCTGCTCTACATCGCGCTCTGGATCATCATGCCGAAGGCGCGGGGCTACTGAGCCGCGCGCCGCTGACGCCCGCCAGCGCGAGCATCAGCACCGCGCTGACGACGCACCACTGGCAGATCGCCTGGATCTCGGCGATCTCGACGTACGTGAGATAGAGGCTGAACGCCGCGCCCGTGAGCGCGACGAAGCCGGCCGCCATCCGTGAGAGCTCCTCCGGCAGCGCCAGCGTGGCGAGCAGCGCCAGATAGCCGCCGAGGCCGAGCACCGCGACCGGGATGCCGAACAGCGCGGCGTACTCGGAGCTCTGCACGCGCTCGCAGCCGCCACCGCCGCCGACGCAGAACGGCTCCAGGCCCGCGTAGTGCACCCACGTGAGGTAGCCCGCGACGGCCACGCCGATCGTGGCGAGCACCGCGGTCGCGATCCTCATCGCAGGGCCTCGTCGAGCGCGGCCGTGAACGCCTCCGGCTCCAGGTCGTCGATCTTCAACGGGGTCTCGTCGTGGCCGCGGCGGAGGAAGAACGTGGGCGTGGAGCTCACCCCGAGCCGGTCGGCCGCGGTCTGCGCCTGCTTGAGCACGCGGTCGGCGGTGGCGTCGTCGTCCGCCGCGGCGTCGTGGTCGGCGCCCGCGGCGGCTGCCGCCGCCTTCAGGAAGTCGTCGCTGACGTAGCCCGTGTTCTCCTGGCCCTGCGCGGCGAAGAACGCGTCGGTGAACCCCCAGAAGCGGTCCTGGTCGGTGGTCGCGGCCGCGAGCCGGCCGGCCTTGACCGAGTCCTCGCCGACGAACGTGAGCAGGTTCAGCTCCAGCTTGAGCTTGCCCGGACGGACGTAGCGCTCGATGACCGTCGGCAGCACGTCGCGGGCGTAGGCGCCGCAGAACGGGCACTGCAGGTCGGCGAACTCGACGAGCGTGACGGGCGCCGACGGCGATCCGAGCCGGATGCCGTCCTGCGGGATGCCCGCGAACCGCTCGCTGATCGCCTGCGGCTGCGCGACCGCGTCGTCCTGGGACACGCGCGACACGGTCACGACGCCCGCCGTCAACACGATCGCGGCGGCCGCGACGATCCCCACCCGCCGGCGCGCGCCTCGCCGCTGCGTGGCGCGCCGTTCCTCGGCCTCGATCGCCTCCCGCCGCTTGCGCGCGGCCTCCTTCTGCTGCACCCGTGAGCTCATGGGAGGAACATCGCCGCCCACGGACCGGCGGGAATCCGCAGCTCCCCGCGGCCGGCTGCGGCTTTCCCGCAGTTCTGGACGCGTGGGTCCGCGTACGCTCGGCACATGTTGATGCGACGCTGCGTGAACCCGGTCGTCGACCGGCTGCTGCGGTCGCGCTGCCACGCGCTCGCGGGGCGCCACACGGTGCTGCTGGAGGTGCGTGGTCGCGGCACCGGGCGCGTGTTCCGCGTGCCGGTCAGCGCACGTGAGGACGGCTCAGGCGCGCTGGTGATCCGCAGCCGCCCCGGCCGGACGTGGTGGCGCAACCTCCGCGGCGGCGCAGCGGTGGGCGTCTGGATCGGCGGGTCCCGCCGCACCGGCAGCGCCACGGTGCTCGAGGACGGTCAGGAGCCGCGCGTCTCGTTGCGCTTGGACTGATCGCGGACCGAGCCGGCGTGGGCGCGCGCGTCCGGGTCCCGCCGCGACTTGACCAGGCTCGCCACGGTCGTGATGACGAGGATGACGACGATCACGACCAGGCTCGTGGACGTCTCGATCTCGGGGATGTCGTCGCTCTGCAAGTGACCGAAGTGCAGGATCAGCTTCGCGCCGATGAACGCCAGGATCAGCGACAGGCCGGTCGAGAGGTAGACGAGCCGGTCCAGCAGCCCGGACACCAGGAAGAACAGCGCGCGCAGCCCGAGCAGCGCGAACGCGTTCGCGGCGAACACGATGAACGCCTCCTCGGTGATGCCGAAGATCGCCGGGATCGAGTCCAGCGCGAACAGGATGTCGGTGCTGCCGATCGCCAGCAGGACCAGGAACAGCGGCGTGAACACCTTCCGGCCGTCGATCCGCGTGCGCAGCTTGCCCTCGTCGTACTGGTCGGTGAACGGCAGCCGCCGGCGAGCGAACGTCACCAGCGCGTTGTCCTCGACGCTCGGGTCCTGCTCGCGGTGCCGGAACAGCTGCACGGCCGTGAAGATCAGCAGCGCGCCGAAGATCAGGAACATGAAGCTGAACGCGGCGAGCAGCGCCGCCCCGAGCGCGATGAAGATCGCACGCAGGACCAGCGCCAGCAGGATCCCGATCGTGAGCACCTTCTGCTGGTGGACCGCCGGCACCGCGAACGTGCTCATGATCACGACGAACACGAACAGGTTGTCGACGGACAGGCTCTTCTCGACGACGTAGCCCGCGAAGTACTCGGCGCCGTACTCCCAGCCGGCGACGATGCCGAACACGATGCCGAAGCCGACGGCCACGCCGATGTAGAAGACCGACCAGCCCACCGCTTCCCGGAAGCCGACGACGTGGGCGCGCCGGCCTCCGGAGATCATGAGGTCGAGGACGAACAGGGCGGCGATCAGGCCGAGGGTGATGGCCCAGCCGGCAGCGGTGACTTCGAGCACACGTCATTCGTACCCGCCGAACATGAGCAACTTCTCATCGCCCGCGAACGCGGCGCGGTCACGTCCTCTGTCGCCGGTGCGCTACTGGCAGGCTTCGCACTCCTCCCCGTTGCGCATCGCCTCGATCGAGCACGCGAGCGCGGCCGCGTCCGTGACCGGCACCGGCTCGGCGACCGCCGCCGGACGGCCCACGGTCGCCTTCTCGATCGACGACGCCCCGAGCGTGCGCAGGTAGTACGTGGTCTTGAGCCCCGCACGCCACGCCCGGCGGTACATGTGGCTCATCGCCTTCATGTCGGGTGCCGCGAGGAACAGGTTCACCGACTGCGACTGGTCGATCCACTTCTGCCGCCGCGCCGCCGCGTCGATGAGCCACTCGGGCTCGATCTGGAACGCCGTGCGGTAGCGCTCGCGCAGCTCGGCCGGCACCCCGGCGATCTGGCTCACGTCGCCCTCGCGCGCCTTGAGCTGCTCCGCCATGTCGGCGTCCCACAGCCCGGCGGCCTTCAGGTCACGCACCAGGAACGGGTTGACGACCACGAAGTCCCCGGAGAGGTTCGACTTGGCGAACAGGTTCTTGTACGTCGGCTCGATGCACGGCGACGTGCCCATGATGTTGGCGATCGTCGCGGTCGGCGCGATCGCGAGCACGTTGGAGTTGCGCATGCCCTGCGCGGCGATCTTGGCCCGCACCGGCGCCCAGTCCAGCTTCCCGCCGCGCGGCACGTCGACCGCCTCGCCGCGCTCCTGCTCGAGCAGCTCCACGGTGTCCTGCGGCAGCAGGCCGCGGTGCCACTTCGAACCGCTGTAGGACGGGTAGGTGCCGCGTTCGGCCGCCAGGTCGGACGATGCCTCGTAGGCGTAGTAGGCGACGGCCTCCATCATCTCGTCCGAGAACGCGACGCCCTCCGGCGACGCGAACGCCTCGCCGCGGCGGTACAGCGCGTGCTGCAGGCCCATGACGCCGAGCCCGACCGGCCGATGGCGCCCGTTGGCGGTCTTGGCCGGCTCCGTCGGGTAGAAGTTGACGTCGATCACGCAGTCCAGCGCCCGGACCGCGACCCGCACCGTCTCCCGCAGCTTCGCGTGGTCGATCTCGCCCGACGGCGTCAGGTGCTGATCCAGCACGACCGAGCCGAGGTTGCACACCGCCGTCTCGTCCGGGCCCGTGTTGAGCGTGATCTCGGTGCAGAGGTTGCTCGAGTGGATCACGCCCGCGTGGTCCTGCGGGCTGCGGACGTTGCACGGGTCCTTGAACGTCAGCCACGGGTGCCCGGTCTCGAACAGCATCTTGAGCATCTGCTTCCACAGCTCGAGCGCGGGGATCGTCTCGCCGTGAAGCTCCCCCGCCGCGACGCGGCGCTCGTACTCGACGTAGCGGCGCTCGAACTCGGCGCCGTACGTCTCGTGCAGGTCGGGGACGTCGTTGGAGCGGAACAGCGTCCACTGCCCGCGCGCCTCCACGCGCTGCATGAACAGGTCGGGGATCCAGCACGCGGTGCTCATGTCGTGCGTGCGCCGGCGCTCGTCCCCCGTGTTGCGTCGCAGCTCGAGGAACTCGCGGATGTCGTTGTGCCAGACCTCGAGGTAGGCGCAGCCCGACCCCGCCCGCTTGCCGCCCTGGTTGACGGCCACGAGCTGGTCGTTGTGCATCTTCAGGAACGGCACGACGCCCTGCGACTCGCCGTTCGTCGACTCGATGTGGCTGCCCGTGCCGCGCACCGCCGTCCACGAGCCGCCGAGGCCGCCCGCCCACTTCGAGCACATCGCGTTCTCGGCGATGCCGCGCCCCACGATCGACGACAGCGTGTCCTCGATCTTGTAGACGTAGCACGAGCTCAGCTGGGAGTGGGCGGTGCCCGCGTTGAACAGCGTCGGCGTCGACGAGCAGAACCGGCGTTGGCGGTAGAGCCCGTACAGGTCCAGCGCGCGGGTGTCGCGCTCCTCCTCGCGCTCGCCGAGGCAGACACCCATCGCCACGCGCAGCCAGAACAGCTGCGGCGCCTCCAGCCGGCGCGGCGCGGCGCCGGTCTTGTCGACGATCAGGTACCGGTCATAGAGCGTCTGCAGGCCGAGGAAGTCGAAGTCCAGGTCGGCCGTCGGGTCCAGGCCCGCGGCGAGCCGGCGCAGGTCGTACTCGAGCAGCCGCGGGTCGATCCGGCCGATCTTCACGCCGTGGCGCAGCGTCGCGGCCAGCGCCCGCTCGTGCGCGCCCTTGAGCGCGCCGACGCCGTCGCGGACGATGTCCCACCCCAGCGTCTCCTCGTAGATGTACGAGAGCAGGATGCGGCCGGCGAAGCGCGAGAACTCCGAGTCACGCTCCATCAGCGCCTTGGCGTTGAGCACCACCAGCCGCCGCAGGTCCGCCCGCGGGATGCCGGGCCGCACGGCGCGCCGCAGCTCGCGCTCCAGCGCGGCGGCGTCCAGCGGCAGCTCGAGCCCGATCGACGCGAACGCGATCCGCTCGCGCAGGTCGGCGCCGGTCCACTGCGTCTCCCGGCCGTCCGCCTCGAGGACGGGCATCGCCGGCGGGGCCGCCGGCGCGTCCTGCTCGCGGGCCCGCAGCATCGCCCGCTCGGCGCGGTAGACGATGTAGCGCTCGGCCACCCGCATGTGGCCCGCGAGCACGAGCTCCTCCTGGACGATGTCCTGCACCGTCTCCATCGGCACGTACGCGGTGCCGAGCCCGTGCGCCCGCTCCTCGACGCGCGCGGCGAGCGCCACCGCCGGCTCGGACTCGAGCGCCAGCGACAGGAACGCCTTGCGGATGGCGCGCTCGATCTTCGTGGTGTCCCACGGTGCGATCTCGCCCGAGCGGCGGATCAGCCGCACGGTGGCCGTGCCGGCATGCTCCACCCCGGGCGCGGACGGGAGCGCTCGGCGCAGCACGAGCGCCTTCGCGACGTCCACGTAGCCGGCCGCGATCAGCGCGGCCTCGACGAGCGTGGAGACGTCGTGGACGGTGACCGTCGCGGCGCCTTCGAGGCGCGAGAGGACGTCCGCCGTGATCGCGCGGACGATCGCGCGCGCCGCGGTCGTGTCGGCCTCCTCGCCGTCGGCGGCGGCGAGCACCGCGAGCGCGTCGGCCACCATGCCGGCGGGGAGGACCGCGCTCAGGGGCGCCGCTCCCCCGTCCTCGCCGACCACGCGCACCGGCGGCGCATCCAGCTCGGGCAGGCCGATCGCCGGCAGCGACTCGACCGCGGCCGCGCGCTTGAGGTCCAGGTCGCGGATGATCTCCTCGAACTCGATCAGCATGGCCCTAGAGCTCCTCGTCCGCGACGACCGCCAACGACGACGCCTTCTGGTACTCGGTGACGCGTCCCTCGAAGAAGTTCTGCTCGCGACGCACGTCCATCAGCTCGGCGAGCCACGGCAGCGGGTTCTCCAACGCGACGTCCCGCAGCGGCTCCAGCCCGACGCCCGCCAGGCGACGGTCGGCGACGTAGTCGATGTAGGTGGAGAAGTCCTCTGCGTCGAGGCCGACGCCCGCGACCGGCAGGCAGTCGGCGATGAAGCGCTGCTCGAGCGCGACCGCCTCGCGCATCAGCTCGCGCAGCTCCTCCCGGAAGGCGGGCGTCCAGATGCCCGGGTTCTCGGCCACCAGCTCGAGCAGCAGGCGACGGAACAGCTCGATGTGGTTGGACTCGTCCCGCAGCGTGTAGCGGAACATCGTCCCGATGCCGGGCAGCTTGCCCTGCCGGTAGAGCGACAGGATCATCCCGAACAGGCCGTAGAACTGCGTGCCCTCCATGCACTGGCCGAACACGAAGACGTTGCGCGCCAGGAGCCGCAGCGCCTCGGGATCCGTCATGTCCAGGTCCCGCCGCAGCGCGTGCGAGACGTCGGTGACGAAGCGGTTCTTGGCCACGATGGTCGGGATGTCGTCGAACATCGCCTCGCACTCGTGCGGGTCGATCCCGAGCGAGGCGATCATGTACAGCAGCGAGTCCGCGTGGATGTTCTCCTCGTGCGCGTGGCGGCCGAGCACCAGCTTGAGCTCCGAGGCCGTCACCAGCTCCCGGACCACGCCGATCACGTTGTCGCCGACGATGCCCTCGGCCGCGCTGAAGTAGCCGATGCCCATCCGGACGATCCAGCGATCGATGTCGCTCAGGGCTCCGCTCCCGCCCACCCCGCGCCACTGCTCGATGTCCTTGCCCATCTGGACGTCTTCCGGCTCCCAGTGGTTGGCCTTCATCGTCCGATAGAGCTCGTACGCCCAGCCGTAGCGGAGCGGGAGCAGGTTGAAGCTCAGCGTCTCACGGCCGCCGACGACGCGCTTGGCCGCCAGTGCCGCCTCCGCCTTCGCGCGGTCGAGCACGAACGTGCGTGAGCCGAGTGTGTATGTGGTCTGCATGCGAGGCCTCCTGTCGATCGGTGGGAGGAGGCCTCGAGGACGCACGTGCTGTGCACACGCGCGCTCGCGTCGGCTGCCCTTCTACCGAGGGACGATCCAACGGGCTCCACAGCAGGTGATCGGGCTTAGGCGTCGAGATGCCAATACCGTTGCGGGACAGCGCCGGACTCTCACCGGACTTCCCCTTGACTGTGGGCCGTATGTTCGGGTCGAGGAAGCTACGGACCCGGTCGGACGGAAAGCGCATCGAGGACCGCGCGCTCGACGTACCCACCGCGGGACTGGACGTCGTCCGCCGAGAAGTGGAGGACCACGTAGCCCGCCTGGCGCAGCGCTTGGTCGCGGTGGAGGTCGGCGTTGCGGTTCCACGGGCGCCCGTGGTGCGGGCCGTCGATCTCGACGGCCACGAGCCGGTCCGGCCAGCGAAAGTCGACCTCGAACCCGAGATGGACGACGTTGACGAGCGGCTCGGGCAGCGCGAAGGTCAGGAACACGTCTTCGGCGGTCGAACGCGTGCCGGCGCTGCCGCCCGCATGCAGGTCGAACGCCTTCTTGAGGGTCGCCACGCCGTGACGGCCGGGGGCTTCCGGAAGCCACGTCGGGAGGCCCTTGAACGCGGCTCGGTGGACGACGTTCGCGAGCTGGAAGGGCGTGAGGACGTCGGCGAAGTCCGCGTAGAGGCGCGAGATCCGGGTCACGGGAATGCCCTTGACCGTCGTGATGTCCCGAGCGTCGAGCGTTCGGCAGTAGTGGACGCGGGCGCCGTCGAGGGTGCGCTTGCGCGGGGAGACGACATCGATGAGAGGCGAGCGGAAGCGCGAGACGTCGAGCAGGGTCCCGGCGGCGTAGTGGCTGAGCCCCGCGCCCTCCCCGCAGGCCAGGACGGCCGCGAGCCACAGCGCCTCGCGCGAGAGCGGCGCCTGCGCGGTCGTGTAGACGCAGCGAAAGACCCGCCGAAGCTCGCCGCGCTGCGCCCCCTTGGAGATCGCGCCGCGGGTGAGGCCGAGCGCGATGAGCTGCTCGTAGGTGATGAGATCGCGCTGTCGAGCGGCGATCTGGCGAGGGGTATGCCCCGCCAGCTTCCTGTGAGGCGACTGAGCGGGCATACCCCACAGCTTCCAGCCGACTACGGGCACGGAACAAGACGCAGCTCCGACGAAACCGTGCCGAGACACGCGCAGAAGACGCGCGGCGGGGACCGGCTTCGCAGCTCCCCAGCTCGGAGGCGATCCCCGCCGGCGTCAGGCGGGCGGCGGTGACGGGACGGTCAGGGCCGCTCGCGGGATTTGGAACACGTCACACAGGTTCGCGGTTCGGTGGTGAGACGGCTATGGGTTCGTCCACCCAACTTCAGTCAACCATCGCAATTCCGACCCGCTTTGGAGTATTTTGCGAGGCATGACCGTCACCGACGAGCTCCTGCGCAACAACGAGGCCTACGCCGCCTCCTTCGAACACGGCGAGCTGCCGTTGCCTCCGGCCAAGAAGCTCGCCGTCGTCGCGTGCATGGACGCGCGGCTGGACGTCCACGCGATCCTCGGCCTCGCGCCGGGCGAAGCGCACGTCATCCGCAACGCCGGCGGGGTCGTGACCGACGACGAGATCCGCAGCCTCGCGATCTCCCAGCGCCTGCTCGGCACCGAGGAGATCATCCTCATCCACCACACCGACTGCGGCATGCTCACGTTCACGGACGACGAGTTCAAGCGCTCGATCCAGGACGAGACCGGCGTGAAGCCCGAGTGGGCGGCGGAGTCGTTCCCGGACCTCGATGAGGACGTCCGCCAGAGCGTCGCGCGCATCCGGGCGAGCCCGTTCGTGCCCAAGAAGGACGCGATCCGCGGGTTCGTCTACGCGGTCGAGACCGGCAGGCTGCGCGAAGTCTCCTAGGACGGCGGACGCAGCAGGTCGCGCAGGCGGTCCGCGTCGAACGGCGGCGGCTGCGTCGTGCCCATGAAGTCGGTCACGACGCGCGCGAACCGCTCCGGGTCGTCGTTGAACGGGAAGTGGCCCGCGTCCTCGAAGATCTCCAGGCGGCTCTCGGGCATCGCCTCGGCGGCCGCGCGGCCGTGGGCGACCGGGATCATGCGGTCGCGCTCGCCCCAGACGATCAGCGTCGGCAGCCAGGCCGCGAGATAGAGGCGGTCGGCGGCGCTCACCCGCTGGCCCGACGGCTCGATGATCGAGCGCGCCGTGTGCAGGAACGCGCGCCGCGCCTCGACGTCTCCGAGCGACCCGAAGCCCTCGCCGATGCCGATGCCGTCGGCGTTCGGGCGCAGCCCGAGCTTGCCCAGGGCCCGCAGCGACGCCGCGGTGACGTCCCGCACCGGCCGGCCCGAGAGCACCGGCAGGACGTACTCCGCACCCGGGAGCGTCGCGGCGCGCAGGAGGATGCTGACCTCCCGTCCGAGCCCGCCGCTGGAGACCAGGATGAGGCGCTCGAGGCGCTCGGGGAACTGGTAGGCGAACTGCAGGGCGACGCCGCCGCCGAGCGAGTGCCCGAGCACCGTCGCGCGTTCGTGGCCGAGCGCGAGCAGCAGGTCGCGGATCGAGCTGGCGTACGCGCCGAGCGAGTAGTCGCCGCGCGGCTTGCCGGACGCGCCGTGGCCGAGCAGGTCAGGGGCGAGGACGGTGAAGCGCTCCGCCAGCCGCGGCAGCACCGCGCCCCAGGTGCGCGAGCTGGAGGTGATCCCGTGCAGGAGCAGGAGCACCGGCCCGCTTCCGGCCTCGACGAAGCTCACGGTCTGGCCGTGCAACTCGATCGTCCGGGACGGCGCCAGCGATGGCTCGCTGGCGCCGCGCGAGCGATGCAGCAAGACCAGGTCGAGCACGCGCACCCAGCCAGCCTAGAGCGTTCAGGCCACCAGTCCGGTGCGAAGCGCGAGCGCGCACCCCGCGGTCTGCCGGGTGCGGATCGCCCACGCGGCGGGCGCCGGATCGCGCAGTGCGGTCGGAGCTGCCCCGTGGCGTTCGGGTCGCCTGCAGGTTCGTGCAGGTTTTTGCGGCGTCTTGCTACGGTGTGCGCATGCTTGCACCGTCGCGGCACGAAGCCATCCTCGGCACCCTCGCGCATCACGGCACGGTCGCGACGGCCGAGGTCGCGGAGCGACTCGGCGTGTCCGTGGACACCGTGCGTCGTGACCTGTTGGAGCTGGAGTCCTCCGGGCACCTGCGGCGGGTGCACGGTGGCGCGGTGCGGCCGGCGCCCGGGCCGCGGCGGTTCACGGAGCGCGTCGACCGGGACGCGGGCGGCAAGGCCGCGGTGGCCGCGCTGGCCGCCGGGCTGATCCGCCGCGGCGAGGTGGTGGCGGTCGGCGGCGGGACGACGACGCTCGCGCTCGCACGTCGCCTCGCGCCGGACTCGGCCTCGACGATCGTGACCGCGAGCCCGGACGTCGCGCTCGCGCTGCGCGACCTGCCGGACGTGGACGTGATCGTGCTCGGCGGGACGCTGGACCGCACGAGCCAGACGCTCGTCGGCGCGGACACGATCGCGCAGATCCAGACGCTGCGGCCGGATATGTGCGTCATCGGCGCGTGCTCGATCCACCCCGAGGTCGGCCTGACGATGCGGGAGCGCGAAGAGGCGCAGGTCATGCGCGCGCTCGTGGAGCGCTCTCGCCGCGTCGTGGCGCTCGCCACCGCCGAGAAGCTCGGCACGGCCGCGCCCTACGTGGTCTCCGAGCGCGTGGACACGCTGGTGACCGACGCGCCCGCCTCGGCGCTGGACGCCTACGCGCAGGCCGGCGTCGAGCTGGTGCGCCCGTGAACCTCTCCGCCGCCACGCGCGCCGTCTACGCCGTCTTCATCCTCAGCGGGTTCGCGTTCGCGAGCTGGGCGTCACGGATCCCGTCCGTGCGCGACAGCCTGGACCTCTCCCCTCGTTCGCTCGGGCTCGTGCTGCTCGCCATGGCGGTCGGGTCGGTGATCGCGATGCCGCTCGCCGGCGTCGTCGTCGGCCGGCTCGGCACGGCGCGGACGATCACCGTGATGGCGCTGATCGGCGCGACCGGGCTCGCGCTGGCGGGCGTCGGGCAGTCGATCGGCATCCTGCCCGTGGTCGCGGGCCTCTTCCTGTTCGGCGCGGGCAACGGCACCTGGGACGTCGCGATGAACGTCGAGGGCTCGGCGGTCGAGCAGCAGCTCGGGAAGGCGATCATGCCGCGCTTCCACGCGGGGTTCAGCGTCGGGACGGTGACGGGTGCGCTGCTGGGGTCGGGGATGGTCGCGCTCGGCGTGTCCCCCGCCGCGCACCTGATCGGGGTCGCGCTGGTGATCGCGATCGCGGCGCCGGCCGCGGTGCGCGCCTTCCTCGGCGGCACCGAGGAGCACGAGGAGCGCGTCGGGAACCCGCTCGCCGCGTGGACGGAGCCGCGCACCCTGCTGATCGGCGTGTTCGTGTTCGCGGCCGCGTTCACCGAGGGCACCGGCAACGACTGGCTGGCGGTCGCGACGATCGACGGCTACGACGCCGCGAACGCCCTCGGCACGTTCACCTTCGCGCTGTTCCTGTCGGCGATGACGCTCGGCCGCTGGTTCGGGCCGGCCGTGCTGGACCGCTACGGGCGCGTGGCGACGCTGCGGGTGCTGTCGGTGACCGCGCTCGTGGGGTTGGCGCTCGTCGTGTTCGGCGGCAGCCTGCCGGTGGCGATGGCGGGCGCGGTGTTGTGGGGCCTTGGAACCGCGCTCGGGTTCCCGGTCGGGATGAGCGCGGCGAGCGACGAGCCGGCCCACGCGGCGGCACGGGTCAGCGTGGTCGCGACCGTGGGCTACGTGGCCTTCCTGGCGGGCCCGCCGCTGATCGGGTTCCTCGCCGACGACGTCGGCACGTTGCGCGCGCTGACGGTGACCGGCGGGCTGGTCGCGCTCGGCCTGCTCGTGTCCGGCGCGTTGCGCGCGCCGGCGCCGATGAGTTCCGCGGCTCCCGGTCGTCTTATCCCCGAACCCACCGAACGGAGCTCGTGATGACCGTCCTCGCCACCCCCACCGCCCGCCGCCGCCCGACCGGCCACGCTTATGCGACGCCCGTCGTCCGCGAGATCACGCCGCCACGCTCAGCCGCCGCCGCGGACGTCTGGTGAGCGGTAGGTCCGCAGCTCGACCGACCCGGTGACGGTCGTGGCGCGCGCCTCCCCCTCGCCGCGGTGCGCGCCCGCCGGGCTCATGCGGATGACCTGCTCGACGTCATCCGCCGACAGCTCCATGGTCCATCGCACGCGTGTGGTCGCCTCGTGCGCGAGGTGCGCGCCGAGCGTGCGCTCGAGCCGCTCGGGCTTCTCCGGGTCGACCTGGACACCGTGCAGATGCGCGAGCTCCGCGAGATGCTCAGGCGTGGGGATCACGACGAGGGCCGTCCCGCCGGGGGCGAGCACGCGCGCGATCTCGGCTCCGTTGCGGGGTGCGAACACCACGAGCGCGAGGTCCACGACCCCGTCCTGGAACGGCAACGCCTCCCACACGTCACCCACCACCGCGGCGATCTCCGGGTGCGCCCGCGCCGCCAACCGCAACGCGGGCCGCGACGTGTCCAGCGCGAACCCGAGCGCGCCCGGCGAGGCGCGCAGCACGCCCGCGAGATGGTGGCCGGTGCCCGCGCCGATGTCGAGGACGACGCGCCCGTCGCTCAGGGACTCCTCGGCGGCTCGGGCCAGCGCGGTCGTCAGGGGCGCGTAGTGGCCCGCGTCGAACACCGCGGCGCGGGCGGCGACCATGGGCGCGTCGTCTCCCGGGGCAGGGGCGCGGGCGAGGGTGACGTGGCCGTGGCGGGCGATGTCGTAGGTGTGGCGCTGGTCGCACACGAGTGAGCGCTCGTGCACCCGGAGCGGGGCCGAGCAGACCGGGCACCGCAGGAGGGCGGCGCCGCGCACCAGCGGCGCCGGAACGTCCATGGCGGCGAGCCTAGCGCTCGCCGGCGATCAGCTGTGGGGTCGCCTCCTTCAGGCGTTGCAGGGCCCAGCGCATGGCACGGATGGTCTCGGGGTGGGACGCGGTCACCGTGTCCAGCAGCTCGGCGTCGCGGACGGCTTGGGCGCCCTGGCCGAGCACGGTCCAGGCGACGGAGGCGCGTGTCGCGACGAGGTGGACGTCGCGTAGGTCGAGCACGAGCGCGAGCGGCCCGTCGTTGAAGACGACCTCCGGCGGGACGCCCGCCTCGGCGCCGCAGCGCTCGAGCCGCTCCGCGTTGCGCTCGCTCCAGGCGGCGAGCGTCCGCGTCATGTGGAAGATGTCGTGGTCGTCGCGGTGATGCTCGCCGACCGCCCGCAGCGCGTGGCTCAACGCGCGCTCGGCCGCGAGGGCCTCGTCCAGCGCGGGCTTCATGCGACCCGCTCCAGCCGGCACGCCGAGGTCTTGAAGATCGGCTGCTTCGAGCAGGCGTCCCAGGCGGTGATCGTCAGCTCGTTGGCGGCGCGGTCATCCCGGTCCGGCGCGTCCCAGTAGCCGTAGTGGAACGGGATGAACACGACGCCCTCGCGGATGCCCGTCACGCGCACCGGCGCGCGCACGCGGCCGCGCGCCGAGATCACGTCGACCACGTCGCCCTCGCCCACCCCGTACGCCCGCGCGTCGTCGGCCGAGACCTCGACCCACACGTCCGGCGCGGCCGCCGCCAGCTCCGGCGCGCGGCCGGTCTTCGTCCGCGTGTGGAAGTGGTAGAGGCTGCGGCCCGTGTTCAGCCGCAGCGGGAACTCGTCGTCGGGCGCGTCAGCGGGCGGCAGGTACTCCGCGCCCTTGAACATCGCCCGCCCTTCGGGGTTGAAGGCGCGATAGTCGCTCTCCTCGACGTCGACGCCCGTCAGCAGGTCCTTGCCGTAGGTCTCGGCGATGTCCGCGGCCGCCCAGAAGTCGCCCTCGTCGTAGAGCCGCTCGCGGCCGTCCGGGTAGCGCTCGTTGCAGGGCCACTGCGTCTCGCCGCCCGCGCGGAGCTTCTCGTAGGACAGGCCCGTGTAGTCGCAGGGTCGGCCCGCGCTGCAGGCCTGCCAGGCGCGGAACGCCGACTCGGCGTCGTGCCACTTGATCAGCGGCGCGCCGTCACGGTCCCGGAAGTCCATCCGGCGGGCGTAGTCGAGCATGATGTCCAGGTCGCCTCGGGCCTGGCCCGGTGGCTCGACGGCCTTGTCGGAGTGGTGGACGGTGCGGTCGGCGTTCGTGAACGTGCCCTCCTTCTCACCCCAGGTGCCGGCCGGCAGCACGACGTCCGCGAACTCGGCCGTCTCGGTGAGGAACAGGTCCTGGACGACGACGAACAGGTCCTCCCGCGCGAGGATGCGGCGGATCCGCGCGAGGTCGGGCAGCGACACCGCGGGGTTGGTGGCCGTGATCCACAGCCAGCGGATCGAGCCCTGCTCGGCGTAGCGGAAGATCTGCATCGCGTGCGTCGGCGGTCCGAAGTGCGGGATCGTGGCCACGTCGACCTTCCACAGCTCCGCCAGCTCCGCGACGTGGTCATCGTTGGCCCAGTTCCGGAACGCCGGCAGGTCGCCGTTGGCGCCGCACTCGCGCGTGTTCTCGGCGGTCGGCTGCCCGTTCATCTGCAGCACGCCCGCGCCCGGCCGGCCCAGCGCGCCTCGAAGGAGGTTGATGTTGTTGACCTGCACGCCGGCCGCGGTCGCCTGGTGCGATTGGTAGACGCCTTGGAGACAGGTGGACAGGATCCGGTCGTGACCGGCGAGGATGTCCGCCGCCGCGCGGATCGCGCTCGCCTCCACCCCGCAGATCTCCGCCGCCCACTCCGGCGTGCATGGCGCGACGATCTCGGCCATCTGCTCGAAGCCGACCGTCCGGGCGTCGACGAACGCGCGGTCCACGGCGTCGCGCGCGATCAGCTCGTGCAGGATCGCGTTGAGCAGCGCGACGTTCGTGCCCGACCGCGGCGCCAGGTGCACGTCGGCGTGCTCGGCCGGCGGCGTCCGTCGCGGGTCGATGACGATCAGCTTCGGCGGGTGCGGGCCCGCGAGCCGGTCGAGCATGCGCGCCCACAACGTGACCTGCGTCGCCGCGACGTTGTGGCCGACGAGGAGGAGCACGTCGGTGTGGTCGACGTCGGTGTACGAGCCCGGCTGCCCGTCGCACCCGAAGCTCTCCTTGAGCGCCTCCGCCGCCGTGGCGGTGCACAGGCGCGTGTTGCCGTCCAGGTGGTTCGTGCCGAGGCCGGCCCGGGCGATAACCGCGAGCGTGTAGTACTCCTCGAGGAAGAGCTGCCCGCTGGTGTAGAGCCCGAGCGCGCTCGGCCCGACCTCGTCGAGGAGCTGGCGGGAGCGCGCGACCATGGCGTCCATCGCGGTGTCCCAGTCGCACTCGACGAGCTCGCCGTCGCGGCGGATGAGCGGCGTGGTGAGCCGGTCCCGCGAGTTGTTCGCCTGCCAGCCGAACAGGTCCTTCGGCCCGAGCCGGCCGTGGTTGACGCGGCTGTCGGCGCGTCCGCGCACGCCGACCATCCGGCCGTCGCGCACGGCGACGTCGATGCCGTCCCCGTTCGAGTGCAGGATCGACGCCGTCGGCACCCAGGCGTCGGCCTCGTCGGTCACATGCTCGTCCACGCGCACTGGCCAGCGCTCGCCGCGGCCGTACGGGGTGCGCGGGCCCCAAGGGTCAGCGATCCGGTCCATGCCGGGTCACTTCCCATCCGCACGCGAGTTCAGCGCGGCCGTCTCATCTTCGGGACGAGCGGGGCCTGCGGGCCGCGCTCAGGTCGGGGGGAGCGCGGCCCGCGAGCGGGTCTATTGACCGAGCGGGGTTCCACGTCGCCCAGCCGGCAGCCACAGTACTCCTACAACTTGTAGGTATCAAGTCCGCGCGGACGGATCTCGGCCTGGCTCTACAGGTCGTAGGACTTATACTCGTGCTGTGGCTGACTCCCAGTCGATCCAAGGTGAGCTGCAGAGCCAGGTGATGGCCGCGCTGTGGCGTGTCGGCTCGGGGACGGTCGAGCAGGTGCGCGAGGAGCTCCCGCCGCGCTACCAGGGCGCGTACAACACCGTCCAGACCGTGCTCAACCGGCTCGCGACCCGCGGCTTGCTCGAGCGCAAGCGCGAAGGTCGCGGGTTCGTGTACCGGCCGCGCGTCACCGAGGCCGAGTACCTGTCCGGCAGCATCCGCCGCACGCTGGCGGGCGCTTCGAGCGACGCGCGCCAGGCGGCGCTGGCCAGCATCATCGGCGGCCTGCGCCCCGAGGAGCTGTCCGAGCTCGAGGAGCTCGCGCGCCAGGCGCGCGACCGGCGCGCGTGACGCTGCTGGCCGTCGCCGCCGGGCTGCTTGCGGTCGCGATCGCGCTCCCGCACGTGCTCCGGCTGGATCGCGCGCCCGCGGGGTTCGTCGGCGCGATCTGGCTCAGCGCCCTGCTGCTGCGTGCGCTCGCGTCGGTCGGGGTGGCCGTGGCGGTCGAGGTGTACCTGCCGGTTGCCGGTCCGCTCGAGCCGTCCGGCGCGTGGTGCGTCGGCGCGGTGTCCAGCCACACGGTCACGGACGCCGTCTTCGCTCTGCCCGCGCTGGCGCTCGCCGGCTCGCTGCTGGTCAGCGCGTACGGGCTCGTGGTCGCCGCGCGGCGCGTGCGCGGGCTCGTCCGTGACACCGCGATCGGCCCCGGCCCCGGTGGCAGCGTCGTCCTGTCGGACGGCGCGCTGCTCGTCGCGGCGGCCGGCCTGCGCCGCCCGCAGGTGGTCGTGTCCGCGGGCGCGCTCGTCGAGCTCGACGACGCCGAGCTGCGCGCGGGGCTCGACCACGAGCGCGGCCACATCGCTCTCCGCCACCGGTACCTGCTCGTGGCGGGCGAGCTCGCGCGGGCGGTCGGCCGGTTCCTCCCGGGGACGACCGCGGCCGCGCGCGAGCTGACGTTCGCGCTCGAGCGCCACGCGGACAGCTACGCGCTCGCCCAGCGCCACGAGCCGGCCGTGCTCGCGAGCGCGATCTGCAAGGCCGCCCGCGGTGCGTTCGCCGCACCGGCGCTCTCCCTCGGCGGGGGCGTCGTCACCCGGCGGGCCCGCCTCCTGCTCGAAGCCGACCCGGGGGCCAAGGCTCCGCGCCCCCACCCCGGCCTCGTGGCGCTCGCCCCGGCGATGGCCGCGCTGGTGGTCACGGCCGCGCTCGCACTCCCCTTCGCCGCCCATGCGGGCTACCACGAGAAGCACCGGCTCGGCACGCCGCACACGTGCCAGACCTCAGACGTCGTGTAGGCATCTCCGGCAGCTCCCGGGCGTCGTCGTTTCCTCCTACCTTTTGTAGGATCATAACGGTCAGCGAGCCCGGCGCGCGAGCGGGGCGCTAGACGGCGACGGTGTGGATCTGCTTCAGCCCCGCGGCGGTCGCCGCCGCGCTCACGAGCAGCCCGGCGATCGCCGCGCCCGCCGCCACGCCCGCGTAGTAGGAGAGGTACAGCCCGCCGACGCCGCACGCCACGCCCACCGCGCACGCCGCGACGATCATCGGCGGCACCCGCCGCGTGAACGTGCCCGCGACCACGGCCGGCGCGATCAGCGCGGCCACGACCAACAGGTTCCCGAGCGCCTGCACGCCCACGAGCACGGCGAGCGTCAGCAGGACGGCGAGCGTGGCCTCCGCGCTGTACGCCCGCAGGCCCAGCGCCCGCGCGCTGCCCGGGTCGAAGCCGACCGCGAGCAGGCGCGGGTACGCCACCCACGATCCCGCGAGGACCAGGGCGGCGAGCCCACCCGCGAGCAGCAGGCCCGAAGGGCTCGTCGCCAGGACGTCGCCGAACAGCAGCGCGCCGAGGCCGGGTGGCGAGTCGGCCGACAGCGCCAGGAGCGTCCCGAGACCCAGCAGGCTCGTGATCACCACCGCCACCGCGTTGTCGGCTCCGAGGGTGCGCACCCGCCCGGCGGCCGCGATCGCCAACGCCGCGACGACCAGCCCGACCGCGCCGCCGAGCACGACCGGCACGCCGATCAGCGCCGCCACCACGAGCCCCGGGAACATCGCGTGCGAGAGCGACTCGGCGCTGTAGGCGCGCCCGTAGAGCACCACCCAGACGCCGAGCGCGCCGCACGCCAGCCCGACGAACACGACCTCGAGCAACGCCTCGCGCAGGATCGGCTCGTGCCACGGCTCGAGCAGCGCGTCAAGCATGGACGAGCACCGGCTCGGGCGGGCCGTAGTCCAGCATCCGGCGATCGACGCGCAGGACGTGATCCCAGGCGCCGGCCTGCGCGACGTCGTGCGTGGAGACGAGCACGCAGCGACCTTCCCCGGCGAGGTCGTCGATCAGCGCCATCAGCCGGTCGGTGCTCGCCGCGTCGAGCCCGGTGAACGGCTCGTCGAAGAGCACGATGTCGGCGTCCTGGAGCAGCGCGCGGGCGACGAGGACGCGCTGGCGCTGACCGCCGGACAGCTCGCCGAAGGTCGTCCTCGCGCGGTCGGCCAGGCCGACGCGCCCGAGCGCCGCCAACGCGGCCGCGCGCTCGGACCGGCCGGGGCGCCGCCACCACGGGCTGCGCGACAGCGCCCCCATCAGGACGACGTCCAGGGCGGACACGGGGTAGTCGAGCCGCGAGCGGTCGGTCTGCGGGACGGTGCCCGGCCGGCCTTCCACGACCAGCGTGCCGGCGCGCGGCTCGAGCTCGCCCAGCAGCGCGCGCATCAGCGTCGTCTTGCCGCCGCCGTTGGGCCCGAGCACGCCGACGCGCTCACCCGGCGCGACCGCGAAGGTGAGGTCCGACAGCACGACCGGTCCGCCCGGATAGCCGACGGCCAGCTCGCGCGCCGCGATCACAGGCCGGCGATCGTGCATCCCCGCTCGCCTCCCGTGAAGCCCTTGACCATCGCGTCGGCGTTCGCGGCCTCCATGCCGAGGTAGGTCGCGCCGGGCGAGCCCTCGGGGCCGAGCGAGTCGCCGTAGAGGACGTAGTCGGCCTTCGCGCCGGTCTGGCGCGCCAGCGTCTCGGCCAGCTGTGGGTTGATCGAGCTCTCCGGGAAGATCGCCCGCACGCCTTCGCGGCGGACGACGTCCGCGAGCTTGGCGATCTCGCCCGCGGACGGCTGCGCCTCGGTCGACTGCGACGGGATCGCGGCGCCGACGACGGTGATCCCGTAGCGGGCGGTGAAGTAGCCGAACGCGTCGTGGCTCGTGACCAGCTTGCGCTCGGCGGCCGGCACGGCGCTCATGCACGTCTCGATGCCCCGGTCGAGCGTCTGCACCTTCTCGAGGTAGGCGGCGGCGTTCGCCTTGTAGGTCGCCGCGTTGGCGGGCGCCGCCTTGGCCAGCTGCGCCTCGATCACCGGGATGGCCGCCTCGACGTTGCGCGGGTCGTGCCACCAGTGCGGGTCGAGCTCGGACTCCTCGTGCCCGTGCTCGTCGTCGCCTTCCTGGTGGTGCTCGCCCTCGACCTTGTGCGGCGTGTGGTCGGGCGCGATCTCCACCTCGGTGGGGCTGCCGCCCGCCTGCTCGACCAGCTCCTCCATCCAGTGGTCGAGCGCGTTGCCCGACTCGAAGACGACCTTCGCGCCCGCCACGGCCTTCACGTCGTCCGGCCGCGGCTCGTACTCGTGCGGATCGGTGTTGGCCTGCAGCACCTGGTGCACCTCGGCGGCGTCGCCCGCGACCTGGCGGACGACGTCCCCGAGCTGCGTCGTCGTGGCGACCACGACGGGACGCTCGGCGGGGCCGGAACGGGCCGGGGCGCCGCCTTCGTCCTCGCCCCCACACGCGGTGACGAGCAGGGGCAGGGCGAGGAGCAGGATCACTGACTTACGCATTCTCACGACCATTTCGCGACAAGATCTCATTAGCAAAGACCGACAACAGGAACACGCCGCCACCGAGCGCAGCCACCGTCGCCCCGGGCGGGGCGTTCGTGCGCACGGCGAGCCACACACCGGCCAGCCCTTCCAGCGCCACGAGCACGACGCTCAGGCACTGCCACGGGAGCAGCCGGTTCGTCCACAGCCGCGCCGTGGCCGCGGGGACGACGAGCAACGCGGTGGCGAGCAGGGCGCCGACGGCGGCGAGCGTCGCCACGGACGCGAAGCCGACCAGCGCGAGCAACACGAGGTCGGGCGCCTTCGAGCGCACGCCGACGGCCCTCGCGCCGCTCGCGTCGAACCCGACCGCCAACCAGCGTGGGCCAAGCGCGAGCGTCCCCGCCAAAGCAAGAATCGACGCTACGGCGCCCAACACGAGGTCCGTGTCGGTCAGCGCGAACAGGCTGCCGAACAGCAGCGAGTCGACCTGCGCGCCCGAGTGGAACACGTTCGAGGCGAGCACCACGCCCACCACGAGCGCGCCGACGAGGGCCAGCGCCGTCGCCACGTCGTAGCGCGCCCGCCGGCGCGTCGAGAGCCCACCGACGCCCGCCGCGACGACCGCGCCCGTGCCGAGCGCCCCCGCCATCGGTGGGAAGGACAGCCCGGCCGCGAGCACCAGCCCAGGGAATGCGGCGGCCGCCACCGCATGCGTGTAGAACGCCAGCCCGCGCAGCACGATCCACGTGCCGAGCAGCCCGGCGCCCACGCTCACGAGCAGCACCTCGAGCAGCGCCCGCTGCTCGAAGGCGTACACACCGATGAGACTCATTCCCACTAGGCTAGCGACTCGGGAACGTGGGCGCGAGTATTTGGTCCGACAACCGCTAGGAACACCAATTTGGCCGTACAGACGTCCAGCTAACGGGTCTCGCCCTTGACCCCTACATGATGTCGGACTAGGCTCGCCGCCGGTTATGGGGACGATTTCGATGAGGGTCGGCCGGCGAGCACGCGTGCTCGCGCCGGGAATCGCGCTGCTGGGCGCCGTCACGGTGCTGTCGCCGTACGCGTGGCAAGACACGTGGCGCGCGACCGGCTTCTCGCTGGGCTACGTCCCGTTCCACCTGTGGTGCTGGCTCCCGTTCCTGGTGTTGGCGTTCGCCGCGGGCAAGCTCGGACGCCTCGGCGGCGCGGCCTTCACCGCCGCGCTCGTGGCCGGCACGGTCGCGACCGTCGCGCTCACCCAGTCGTTCACCGACAACTCCGAGCGCGTCGGCCTGGCGCTGCCCGGCCTGCTGTCGCTGGCGGTGATCGGCGCCTGGGGCCTGCGCGCCCACCCCCGGGACGGCGGCAAGGTCAGCCGTCCGCTGCTCGTCGCGATCCTGGCGCTGCTCGCGCTGGTGATCGTCGCCGGCCGCGTCGGTGAAGTCGGGGAGGCCGCGCGGATGCAGACGTTCCTCGTCATCGGCACGTCGATCGCGCTGGAGGCGCTGCCGTTCGTGCTCCTGGGAGCGGCGGTCTCCGCGGCGATCGAGGTGTTCGTCCCGGCCCGCTGGTTCGAGCGGATCGCGCGCCTCCCGCTCCCGCTGCAGATCCCGGCCGTCGCGCTGTCGGGCGTGGCGATGCCTGTATGCGAGTGCGGCTCCGTGCCCGTCGCGCGACGCCTGATCGTGCGTGGCGTCCATCCCGCCGCCGGCATCGCCTTCATGCTCGCGGCGCCGGTGATCAACCCGATCGTGCTGTTCTCGACCGCCGTCGCCTACTCCGGGCGCGGCGCGACCGAGATGGTGCTCGGCCGGCTCGGCCTCGGCCTCCTGCTCGCGATCGTCGCCGGCACGCTGATCGCGCGCCGGGGCGGGGGCAACCTGGTCGCCCACGCCAGGAAGTCCGAGCCCAGCCACGAGCACGACCACAGCCACAACAAGCTGCGCGGGTTCGTCGACCACCTGATGTCGGACCTGTTGCTGATGGGCAAGTTCATCGTGCTCGGCGCGGCGATCGCCGCCGCCCTGCAGACGATCGTGCCGCAGAGCGTCTTCACCGGAGTGCTCACGTCCCCGTTCGTCGGCGCGCTGCTGATGATCGTGCTGGCGTTCTTCCTGTCCTTGTGCTCGGAGGCGGACGCCTTCGTCGCGGTGTCGTTCATCCAGTTCCCGCCCGGTCCGCAGCTCGCGTTCCTGGCGGCCGGGCCGGTGCTCGACACGAAGCTGGTGCTGCTGTACGGCGGCACCTTCGGCCGTGCCTTCGTCGTCAAGTTGGCGTTGGTGATCGTGCCCGTCGTGGTGACGGGCTCCATGCTCTTCCAGGCGGTGATCTCATGAGGTGGGACTGGACGCGCACGCTCCGAGCGGTGGCGATCGCGGCGTGGGGCGTGTTCTTCATCTATCTCTGGGTGAGCGGGCGCGCGACCACGTACATCGGGCCGAAGACGTGGTGGGTGGTGTCGCTCGGTGCGCTCACGCTGCCGCTCGTCGCGCTCGCCTACCTGTGGGGCGCCCGCGGGCACAAGCGTGCGCCGTCCGTGCGTGAGCTCGGCGCGAACGGATTGCTCGTGGCGCCGATCCTGCTCACGCTGATGGTCCCGGCACCGTCGCTCGGCGCGCTCGCGGTCGAGAACAAGCGCACCAAGAACGTCGCCGCACCGCTGGAGACCGCGATCGAGGGCGACGTCCGCCTGTACGAGATCGCCTGGGCGGCCGAGTCCAAGGAGTACGCCGACTACAACGAGCTCGGCGAGGGCACGCCCGTCGACTTCGTCGCGTTCGTCTCCAAGCAGCTCGACGGCAACGGTGAGCTCGAGGTGTCCCGGTTCATGGTCGGCTGCTGCGCCGCGGACGCGAACGCGTTCAGCGCCAAGGTCACCGGCGCGCCGAACCTCCCGGTCGACACGTGGGTCCACGTGAAGGGCACGCTGATCGGGACGCCCGGCACCGACCTGAAGGTCTCGGCGAGTGCCGTGACCGAGGTCGCGCAGCCGAGCAACCCCTACAGTTGATCAGAACGTGATCGTCATGCCGGCGAACGCCGCGATCACGGAGACGACCGTGAGGCGGCGCAGCCGGCGCGGCGTGAGCCACGCCCAACCGCGGGTCTGCAGCCAGGTGCGGAAGCCGGCGGCGCCCGCCGCGGCGGTGAAGGCACAGGTCGCGCACATGCGACCATCGTACTCCTACAAGTTGTCGGTTATATGAGGTCGCTCAGTCGGTGATGACGACCACGCCGGACGGCGCGTCCAACAGCTGGACCGTGCGCTGGGCAGCGTGGTCGATCTCCACCCGTGGCTCGGCGGGGAGCTCCCGCTCGTTGTAGGTGCCCGGCCCGTAGAACTGGCCGTAGCTCAGCACCACCCCGCCCTCCGCCAGGACGGACCGCTCGAGCGTCTCCACGGCCTGGGCGTCCGGGCCCTCGGGCAGCGGCCACGCGACCGACTGCACCAACAGCTTCGGCGAGCCGCATTGGCGTGCCGCTTCGATCAGGTTCCGGTTGCCTTCGGTGCGGATGCGGGCGTTGCGTCCCCCGTGGGCGGGGATGTCCGCGAAGTCGTCGGGCAGGTCGGTGAGCTGGTTGACGAGCACGTCCGGCGCGAACGCCCGCACGGCCTGGATCACGGCCGTCCGGTCGAAGACGTCGCAGACGATCGGCTCGGCGCCCAGCTGACGGAGCAGGTCCGTCTTGCCCGCGGAGCGGGTCATGCCGCCCACGACGTGTCCGGCGTCGATGAGCTTGGGGATCATGCGCTGTCCGATCACGCCGGACGCTCCGGCGAGGAACACGCGGTGGGTGTGGGATGCGGGCATGGGGTCTCCGTTCTCGATGGTTGACGATGCTTCTGCCGCTGCTGAGCGGCGAGGCTTGCGAGGGCGAGCAGGACGACGACCGCGCCGTACCGGTGACGGTGGGCACGACGCCGAGGACATCGGCGAGCCGGCCGGCAGCGACGACCGGCGCGCCCAGGCTGAGGTACGAGACGACGTAGATCGCAGCGACGACGCCCGCACGCCGGTCGGCGGGCACGGGCGGGACGATCAGGGCGAGGGCCGCGGTGAACGCGGCACCGAACGCGAGCCCGGCGACGGCCTGCCCGCCGAACATCAACGCCCGGCTGCCTGCCGACGCGCCGCCGACGATGCCGAGCGTCCCGATCACGGACGCAGAGATCCCGATGGTCAACGCCGACCGTGGTGGCACCCGCGCGAGCGCCACGCCGGCGACCACCGAGACCGCCGGCGCGATGAAGCCGGCGACCCCGTCGAGCAGGCCGCTCTCGCGGCCGAACACGCTGTGCACCATGCTCGGAGCCAGGCCCCCGGAGAGCCCCGCGAGCATCCACACGGCCGCCACCACGGGCGCGGAAGCGAGGAAGGGTCGCCGTACGACGGGCGGGACCGAGATCCGCGGGATCAGCGAGCGGAGCGCGCCCGGGTCCCCGCCGGCGGTCTCCGGCGAGGCGACGACCGCCGCGCCACCGGCGACGGTGAGCGCGCTGAGGGCGACGAACGCGATCGTGCTCGCCGACGACGTCAGCTGGATCGCGATGCCGGCGAGCAACGAACCACCGGCAAGGCCGCCGGTCAGACCGACGCTGGCGAGGATCGTTCCCAGCCGCCCGCGGTGCGGCGGTGCGAGCTCCACGAGCGCCGCGGTGAAGGCTCCGGTCGCCGCGCCACTCGCGAGACCTTGCACGACGCGCCCCGCGATCACCCATCCGACGTCGGACGCGCCCAGGAACATGAGGTTGGACACCAGCTGGACGAGCAGGGCGCCGATCAGCACCGGCCGCCGACCGATGTGATCCGACAGTGCGCCGACGGTCAGCGCGGCGGCGAGGAAGCCGATCGCGTACACGGCGAAGGCCACCGTCAGCAGCACGGGCGCGAAGTCCCACTGCTCGCGGTAGACCACCAGCAGCGGTGTCAGGGCCCCGGCCGCGAGGTACATGCTCGCGAACGCGGTCGCCGTACCCGCCAGGGCCAGGCCGGCGGGAAGCGCGCGCCGTTTGCGCGGGGCGCTCGCGTCGCCGTGCGTGTCGTCGGTGGGCATGGGGTCACGGTAGGTGGCAAGCGGTCTGCCTGTAAGGTCCACATCCATGCCGAGTTCCCGGACCAATTCCGCGCCGGGACGTGACGCCGGCTCCGGCGTCGACCTCCATCTGGAGCTGACAGGGCCCGGGCGGCGCGCCGGCCTGACCAACGCGCTGCGCGACGCCGTGCGCTCGGGACGGCTGGCGCCGGGGACTCGTCTGCCCGCGTCCCGCACGCTCGCGGCGGACCTCGGCCTCGCCCGCAGCACCGTCACGGAGTGCTACGCCGAGCTGGTGGCCGAAGGCTGGCTGACGGCCCGCCAAGGGTCCGGCACGCGCGTGGCCGAGCGCGCCACGCCGGGCTCGGCCGCCACCGCTCCCCCACCCGCTCGATCCGGTCGTCACCGCCCCGCGCACCGGCTGCTGCCCGGCGCGGAGGACTTCGCGGACTTCCCACGCACGCAGTGGCTGGCCGCCGCTCGTCGCGTTCTGGCGGTGGCTTCACCGACCGCGTTCGGCTACGGGGACCCGCTGGGCCGCGCGGAGCTGCGCGCCGCACTCGCCGACTACCTGTCCCGCGTCCGCGGCGTGCACGCCGAGCCCGAGCGGATCGTGATCTGCTCGGGGTTCCACCACGGGCTGGGGCTGACCGCCCGGGCACTCGCGGCACGTGGTGCCCGGGCGGTGGCGGTCGAGTCCTACGGCTTGGATCTGTACCGCACGCTGCTGACCGACGCCGGCCTCCGCATCCCGCCGCTCGAGGTCGACGAGGACGGTGCACGGACCGACGAGTTGGCACGCCGGACCGCTGTGGACGCCGTGCTGCTCACACCCGCGCATCAGTTCCCGACGGGGGTCGCGCTGGCGCCCGAGCGCCGGGCGGCGGCGATCGACTGGGCACGCTCGACGGGCGGCGTGATCCTCGAGGATGACTACGACGGGGAGTTCCGCTACGACCGCAGGCCGGTGGGCGCGCTGCAAGGCCTCGATCCCGAGCGGGTCGTCTACTTCGGCACCGCGAGCAAGTCACTGGCCCCCGCGCTCCGTGTCGGCTGGATGGTGGTTCCCGAGCCGCTGCTCGCGGACGTGGCGGCCGCGAAGGGCCCCGTCGAGCGGGTCAGCGCGCTGGACCAGCTGACGCTCGCGGAGCTCATCACCTCCGGGGCCTTCGACCGCCACGTCCGCGCACGGCGACAGCGGTACGGGCGCCGGCGGAAGGAGTTGGCCGCGGCGCTCGCGCGGCAGGCGCCTGCGGTGCGGATGCTGGGCATGGCGGCGGGGCTGCAGGCGGTGCTGGAGCTCGCTCCCGGAACCGAGGCGTCGGTCCTCCGGGCCGCGGCCGACCGGGGGCTGATGGTCAGTGGGCTGGCCGCCTTCCGCCACGCAGACGCGGAACGGAAGGCACCCGGGCCGGACGGGCTCGTCGTGAACTTCTCCGCGGTCTCCGACAGCGGATGGGGAGCGGCGTTGAGCGCGCTCTGCGACGTGCTGGGGCCTGACTAGCCGGCGGCAGGCGCGCAGTCGGGGCAGCGCCCGCGCAGCGTCACGTCGTGCCCGTCCATGGCCACGCCCTCGCGGCGTGCGATCCGCCGCAGGACGCGCTCGAGCTCGTCGTCCTCGAAGGGGATCAGCCTCCCGCAGTCGCGGCACACGAAGTGGTGGTGATGATGCGTGCCTTCGGGGAACACGCGCTCGAAGCGCGCGACCCCGTCGCCGATCTCGACCTTGGACAGCAGGTGCAGCTCGACCAGCTCGTCGAGGACGCGGTAGACCGTCGCGCGGCCGACCCGGCGCTCACCTTCGCGAAGGCGGTCCTCGATCTCCTGCGCCGACAGGGCGCACTCCTGCGCGTCGAGCAGGTCGATCACGGCCGCACGGCCGCCGCCGCGCCGGTAGCCCTCACCGGCGAGGCGTTCGTTCGCGTACGCCGTCCATCGCGGCGCCTCGGTGCTGGCCATGGCCTCCGATGTTAGTCAGCGCTTGAGCGTGACCGTCTTCGTCGCCGCGGCGCCCGACGTGGGCGCGACCGTGAGCTTCACGCGGACCTTCTTGGACCGCTTGAGCAGCGAGCGCGCCTTCGCGGACAGGTTCACCCGCACGGACTTGGACGCGCCCGCGGCGATCGAGTACTTCGCGCTGCCGATCGTGATGACCGCGCGCTTGCGGCCGACGCGGACCTTCGATGCGGTCTTGAGCGTCACCTTGCCCGTGCAGGTGGCGACGCCCTGCGGGCACGCGAGCTTCAACGAGACGCGCTTGCGGCTCTGCGCCTTCAGGCTCGACGACCGCACGGTGGCGGCCACGACCGCGAGCGGCCGGTCCACCGCCTCGCACAGCGAGCCCGGGTCCTGCGGGACCACGTCCAGCGCGTCGACGATCGCCGTGTCGGCGCCGGGGCCGCAGTTGAGCGCCTCGCGGATGCCGTCGCGCGCGTCGATCGTGTCGTTGCCCGCCACGGAGATGAACAGGCCGCTCGCCGAGCCCTCGCCCGAGAGCGAGTCCGTGCCCGGTCCGCCGACGATCACGTCGTCGTTGCCGCCGCCGTAGATGGTGTCGTCGCCGTCGCCGCCGTCGAGCTGGTCGTTGCCGTTGGCGCCGTCGATCGTGTCGTTGCCGCCGAGGCCCTTGACGGTGTCCGCCGACTCGCTACGCAGCTGGACGACGTTCGGCGCGTCGTTGCCGACGAAGTTGATCGACGGCGACGTCGAGGTCGCCGAGAGGTTCTCGAGGTCGCTCGCGTAGTTGTCGCCCTCGCCGGGGTAGCCGTCGTTGGGCTGGTCGTCGAAGGCGACCGTGATCGGCCCCATCGCGCCGGTCGGGTTGCCGGTCTGCAGCGTGTCGATGCCCGGGCCGCCGCGGACGACGTCACCCGGGCCGGGGTCGTTGTCGTCGGGCGAGAACTCGTCGTTGCCGGGGCCGCCGTCGAGCACGTCGGAGCTGCCGTCGCTGTCGAAGTCGTCGTCGCCGTCCTCGCCGAAGAAGCTGACGCTGTGGCCGACCGCGCGGTCGTTGATCGACTGCGCGAAGTCGTTGCCGTCGCCGAGGTAGACGAGGATCGTCGGGTTGGTGCCCGCCGACGTGCACGTGACCGCGACGCCGCCGGCGAAGTCCTCGCACCCCGAGCCCGGGCTGTACTGGATGTCGACGTGGTCGTCGAACGTCGGCACGAAGTCCGGCCCGGCGCTGGAGTTGCCCCAGTTGACGGTGAAGAAGTTCGCCTCGCCCGGACCCGCCCGGAAGGTGATCGTGGTGCCGGAGGCGGAGATGGTGCCCGCCTGGGCGGTAGCGGCGAAGACGGCCCACGCGGCCACGGTGAGGAGCAGGGTCCGGCAGAACGTCATGGCTCGGAGCATTGCATTCACACCGTCGGAATGGTCCGGTTCCGGGCGCGATCGAACGCGGCGAGCCGCTCGAGCGCGATCGAGACGAGCTCGCGCGTCGCCGGCGAGAGGGGCAGGTTGCGCTGCTTGGCGACGGCCAGCGTGTCGTACAGCGGCTCGGCGAACGGCGTCGTGTGCAGGTCCTCGGGCAGGTAGCCGGCATCCAGGGCCGCACGCGCCACGATCGTGTCCCCCACGCCCTGCGCCGCCAGCCGCAGCGCGCCCGCCAGGTACTCGACCTCGATGTGCGGCTCCAGCCGCCCGCCGTGCTGCTGGAGGCGCTCGTTGAGCTGGCGACGGGTCGGATCGGCGTTGCCGTAGTGGGCGTCGTACAGGACGAGCGGCTGCTCCAGCAGGCGGTCGGTCGTCATCGGCGTCGCCGCGCGGCCGGCGTCCGCCGTCGCGTAGAGCACCTCGTCGCGGATGACCGGCTCGATGTCCAGGCCCTCGTCGTCGACCGGCAGCACCACGAGCCCGGCTTCCAGCGCGCCGCCACGGATCGCCTCGGCCACCTCCGCCGAGTTCTGGCCGATCAGCCGCATGCCGACCAGCGGGTGGCGCGCGTGCATCTCGGCCGCCAGGTCGGTGAGCGCGTACAGCTCGGCGTTGCGCGGGAGCCCGAACGAGGCGACGCCGCCACGGAGCGTCCGGTGCGCGCGGACGGCGTCGGCGCCGTCTCGACAGGTCGCGAGCGCCTGCTCGGCGTACGGCCGCAGCGCATCGCCCGCCGCGGTCAGCGTCAGCCGGCGCTTGGTGCGCGCGAACAACGGCACCCCGAGCTCGGCCTCGAGCCGCCGGATCTGCTCGGCCACGGACGGCTGCTTGAGCAGCAGCTCGTCGGCCGCTCCGGCGAACGAGCCGTGCCGGGCGGTGGCCAGGAAGTACCGGAGCTGTTGGAGGGTCAAAGGCTCAGCCTTCGCTACGCAGTGGCAAAGCAGGATTGTGCCGAACGGCACGGACCGACAGGATCGTGCCTCATGATCACGAGGCGATTGCTCGACGACCCGGAGCTGCTGTTCCTCAAGCGGCCAGAGGTCGAGCGCGTAGGCGAGGACCCGGCGATCGCGACCCGCGTGAGCGAGATCCTGCTCGACATCGAGCGCGGCGGCGAGGACGCGCTGCGCCGGTACGCGCGCGAGCTCGACGGTTGGGACGGCGACTCGTTCGAGCTCACCCGGGGCGAGATCGAGAGCGCGGAGACACTCGTGCCGGAGGCGTTGCGCGAGCACCTGCAACGGTCCCGCGAACGCGTGGAGGCGTTCGCCCGCGCCCAGCGGACGACGCTGACCGACCTCGAGGTCGAGGTGGCGCCAGGGGTGATCGCCGGGCACCGGCTCATTCCCGTCGCGCACGTCGGCGCGTACCTCCCCGCCGGCCGGGTCCCGCTGCTCGCCTCGCCGTTCATGACCGTGCTGGTGCCCAAGGTCGCCGGGGTCGGGACCGTCGTCGCGTGCGCGCCGCCGCGGCGCGACGGCACCATCCACCCGTCGCTCGTCTACTCGACCGCGATCTGCGGGGCCGACCGCATCTTCGCCCTCGGCGGCGTGCAGGCGCTCGCGGCGATGGCGTTCGGGCTGGGCGGGATCGAGCCGGTCGACATGGTGGTCGGCGCGGGCAACGCCTACGTGGCCGAGGCCAAGCGCCAGCTCTACGGGCGCGTCGGCATCGACCTGCTGGCCGGCCCGTCGGAGGTCGCCGTGCTCGCCGACGAGACCGCCGACTCCGAGCTGGTGGCGGCGGACCTGCTCGGCCAGGCCGAGCACGGCCCCACCTCCCCCGTCGCGCTCGTCACCACGTCCGAGGAGCTGGGCCGCGCGGTACGGGCCGAGGTCGCCCGCCAGCTCGAGGAGCTCGCGACCGCCGAGGTGGCCGGCGCGGCCTGGCGCGACCACGGCGCGATCATCGTCGCTCCGGACCGCGAGCGCGCCGCGGCGGTGAGCGATCAGCTCGCTCCCGAGCATCTGGAGGTGCAGACGTCGGACGACGACTGGTACCACGCGCGTCTGCGCAACTACGGCTCGCTGTTCCTCGGCGAGCGGGCGACGGTGGCGTTCTCGGACAAGGGCGTGACGGGTACCAACCACGTGCTGCCGACCGGGCACGCGGCGCGATACACGGGCGGGCTGTCGGTCGCCCGCTTCCTCAAGCCGCTGACCTACCAGCGGATCGAGGACGAGACGGCGACGACGCCGATCGCGGAAGCCGTCGTCGCGATCTCGGCGACCGAAGGCCTGGCCGCGCACGGTGCGACGGCGGCGAAGCGGCTCGCGCGTGTGGGCGCGCGCTAACGGGAGGAGAGGGATATGACGAGGTGGACGATCACGGCAGTGCTCGCGGCGACGGCACTGGCCGTCGGAGCCTGCGGCGACGACGAGGGTGGCAGCGGCAGCGGGAGCGCAGGCGGTGACGAAGGCGGCGGCAAGACGCTCACCATCTACTCGTCGCTGCCGCTCCAGGGCGCCGCGCGCACGCAGTCCCTGGCGGCGGTCAACGGCGCCAAGCTCGCGCTCGAGCAGTCGGGCGGCAAGGCGGGTGCCTACAAGATCAAGTACGAGTCGCTCGACGACTCGACCGCGCAGCAGGGCGGCTGGGAACCGGGCGTGACCTCCGCCAACGCGCTCAAGGCCGCGGGCGACGACTCCACGATCGGCTACATCGGGGAGTTCAACTCGGGTGCGACCGCGGTCTCGCTGCCGATCCTCAACGAGGCCGGCATCGCGCAGGTCAGCCCGGGCAACACGGCGGTCGGCATCACCACGAACGACCCCGGCTCCGAGCCCGGCGAGCCGGACAAGTACTACCCGAGCGGCGTGCGCACCTACGCCCGCGTCCTGCCCAAAGACACCTACCAGGGCGCCGCGCTCGTCGCGCTCGCCAAGGAGGAAGGCTGCACGTCGGCCTTCGTGCTCAACGACAAGGAGGTCTACGGCGCCGGCCTGGCCAAGAACGTCGAGCTCTCGGCGCAGAAGCAGGGCCTCGACATCAAGGGCAACGAGGGCATCGACAAGAACGCGGCCAACTACCGCTCGGTCGCCTCGAACATCAAGTCCTCCGGCGCCCAGTGCTTCATCTACAGCGGGATCACGGCCAACAACGCCGTCCAGATCTTCAAGGACGTCGCCGCCGCGCTGCCCGACGCACCGCTGCTCGGCCCCGAGGGCGTCGGCGAGAGCGGCTTCTTCGATCCCAAGGAGGGCGGCCTGCCCGCCGACGTCGCGTCACGCGTGCGGATCACCATCCCCGGCGTGGCGCCCGAGGAGTACCCGCCGGCCGGCAAGGAGTTCCTCGCCGCCTACACGGCCAAGTTCGGCGAGAAGAATCCGGACCGGTACGCCGTCTACGGCTACGAGTCGATGATGCTGCTGCTCGACGCGATCCGGCGTGCCGGACCTGACGGCGCCGACCGCCAGGCCGTCGCCCAGCGGCTGCTCACGACCAAGGACCGCGAGGGCGTGTTCGGCACGTACTCGATCGACAAGAACGGCGACATCACCCTCACGCCGTACGGCGTCTACAAGATCGCCGACGGCGCGATGGTGTTCGACCACACGGTGGAGGCGCCGAGCAGCTAGGCCGTGACCGTGCGCGGGTTGACCAGCGGGGTGAGGTGCTGCTCGAGCGCCGGACGCAGCCGTTCGTGCTGCTTCGGGAGCCGCAGCGCCTCGCCCAGGTGGTCGGGGTCCTCGTCGACGGCGAAGCCGGGCGACGTGGTCGCGATCTCGAACAGCACGCCCTGCGGCTGCTGGAAGTAGATCGCGTCGAAGTAGTCGCGGTCGATCACGGGCGTGACCTGCATGCCCGCCTGAGCCACGCGCCGCTGCCAGGCGACGTGGTCCTCGTCGCGCGAGTGCCAGGCGATGTGGTGGACCGTGCCGGCCCCCTGGTACCCGTACTCGGTCGCGGGGTCGTAGGCCCAGCGGAAGCCGGCCAGGTCGTACTCGCCCGGCCCGGTCTCGGAGAAGCCGAGCGTCTCCGTGAGCAGCGCGCGGTCGGCGTCCAGCTCCTGGGCGCGGTAGGCGCGCGCGCCGACGACGCCGCGGATCGCGTGCTCGGCCGGCACCTCGGGGTGCACGGCGCCCGCGCGGTCGACGCCGCTCACGACGAGGCGGAAGCGCAAGCCGTCGTAGTCGGCGAAGGTCAGGCCGTCGTCGGTGCGCTCGGTCGCGTAGCCCTTGGCCTCCAGGCGGTCAGCCCAGAAGTCCAGCGAGGCCGCGGACGGCACGCCCAGCTCGATCGTGTGGATCATGCCGGCGCCCGCGCGGCCCGGCTGCGCGCCGGCGAACTCGAACCACGTGAGGATCGTGCCGGGCGCGCCGGTCTCGTCCCCGAAGTACAGGTGGTAGGCCTCGGGCGCGTCGAAGTTCACCGTCTTCTTGACGAGCCGCAGGCCGAGCACGTCGGCGTAGAAGGCGACGTTCTGCGTCGCGTCGCCGGTGATCATCGTGATGTGGTGCATGCCGTCGAGCTGCATCAGTGGCTCCGTTCCAGACGGTCCCAGACGGCGGCGAGCGCCTCCTGGTCGTCTTCGGTCAAGCGGTCGAGGAAGAAGCGGCGCACGCCTTCCAGGTGCGTGCGGCGGGCGGCGCGGGACTCGTCCAGGCCCGCGTCGGTGAGTTGGGCGTAGGCGCCCCGGCCGTCGGTCTCCACGCCGCAGCGGCTGACGAATCCGAGGTGCTCGAGCCGGTCCACCAAGCGGGTGAGGCCGCTGCGCGAGAGCAGCACGCGGTCGGCGATCTCGGACATGCGCAGCCGGTGGCCGGGCGCGTCCGCGAGGAACATCAGCACCTCGTAGGACGAGACCGGCAGCCCATGCTCGCTGCGCATCTGCGCGTCCAGCGCGCGCGTCACGCGAGCATGGGCCTCGAGCATCCCGCGCCAGGCGGCGAGCTCGGTGGCGCTCAGGCGATCGGCGGCCATCGCGGTCACGCGGCGACCAGCTCCCGGGCGTCGTGCAGCTCGGCCAGCGCGGCGGCCAGGCGCTCGTGCGCGTCCGGGTCGGCGAGCCCGCCGTGGTCCGCGAACGCGTCGTCCGCGAGACCGACTCCGAGCTCGGTGTCGAGCACCCTCGCGCCGGTCGTGGCGAGCACCTTGCGGGTCTCCGCCTGGGCCCACACGGCGCCGAACAGGCCGGTGCTGGCACCGATGACCAGCGCCGGCTTGTTGCGCAGCGGGTTCGTCTCGTACGGCCGGCTGGCCCAGTCGAGCGCGTTCTTGAGCCCGCCCGGGATCGAGTGGTTGTACTCCGGCGTGGCGATGAGGACCGCGTCGGCCGCGGCGATCGCGTCCAGCAGATCGGCAACCGCGGCCGGCTGCTCGGCCTCGAGGTCCTCGTCGAAGATCGGCAGCGCGGTCAGACCCTCCCACTCGACCAGCTCCACCCCGGCCGGCAGCGCGTCGGCCGCCGCCCGGAGCAGCTTCGTGTTGTGCGAGTCCCGGCGTGCGCTGCCGGAGATCCCCAGGATCCGCATGGTCTTAGGCCTCCGCGACGAGCGAGAGCTCGACGATCAGGGTGACTTCGTTGGCGAGCGCCTTGCCGCCGGAGGGCAGCGGGGCGTTCCAGTTCATCTCGTACTGCGTGCGGTCGATCTGCGCCTCGAGGTTGAGGTGCCCGCGGGTGTTGCCGAAGGCGTCGGCGGCCGGGGCGACGTAGGTGCCGGTGGCGACGACGGGCTGCGTGATGCCCTTGATCGTCAGCTGGCCGTCGACCTTCGCGGTGCCGTCGTCGGCGAGCTGGATGTCCTCGGAGACGAACGTCACCTGCGGGTGGTTCTCCGCGTCGAAGAACTCGGCGCTCAGCACGTGCTGGCGGAACGGGGCCGGCGACTTGATCGAGATCGACTCGACCTGCGCGGTGCCCTCGAGCTTGCCGTCGACGAGCTTGGCGTCGACCTCGGCCAGCGTGCCCTTGAAGACGGAGACGCCCTGGTAGCGGACCGCGAAGCCGAAGCTGGAGTGGACGGGATCGACGGTGTAGGTGCCGGTGAAGGGGGTCGTGGCGGTGCTCATGGAGTTCCTTCCAAGTTGTTGTGAGAGCAACTATAGCCAATGTGTTTGCAAGTGCAACTACATCTGTGCCGTAGGTCTCACAACGACCTCGTTGACGTCCACCTCGCGCGGCTGCTCGACCGCGAACGCGATCGCGCGGGCGATCGCCGCGGGCGGGATCGCCATGCGGTCGCGCGCCGCTCGGATCTGCTCGCGCACCTCCGGGTTGCTCACGTGGCCGGGCGAGTCGGTGTGCACGAACCCCGGCGAGACGATCGTCACGCGCAGGTCCGGCCCGGCCTCCTGGCGCAGCCCCTCGTAGACCATGCGCACCGCGGCCTTCGTGCCCGAGTACACCGCCTGGCTCGGCACGACCTTGTAGGCGGCCGTCGACGCGGTGGCGACGAAGTGCCCCGACCCCTGCGCCCGGAACACCGGGAGCGCCGCCGCGATCCCGAACAGCACGCCTTTGAGGTTCACGTCGACCATCTGCTCCCACGCGTCGACGTCGAGGTCGTCGAGCGGGCTGATCGGCATCACGCCGGCGTTGCTCACGAGCACGTCGAGCCGTCCGAAGCGCTCCTGCGCGAGCCCGACGAGCCGCGCGAGGTCCTCGCGGCGCGTCACGTCGATCGCAGCGTACGCCCCGCCGAGCTCCTCGGCCAGCGCGCGCAGCCGGTCCTCGCGCCGGGCGCCGAGCACGACCTTCGCTCCGCGCGCCGCGAGCTCGCGCGCCGTCGCCTCGCCGATCCCGCTGCTGGCGCCCGTGAGCGCGACTACCTTGTTCTTGATGTCAGTCACAGACATCAACGTAGCGCGTCCGACGTCAGTGGCTGTCATCATGTGGTCATCGCCCGCTGGGAACCCAACGCCCGCCGCCGGCTGCAGGACGCCGCGCTCGACCTGTTCGCCGAGCGCGGCTATGAGCAGACGACCACGGCCGAGATCGCCGCGGCCGCCGGCCTGACCGAGCGCACCTTCTTCCGCCACTTCGCCGACAAGCGCGAGGTGCTGTTCGCCGGCGAGGCGGCGATGCAGGCCGCCCTGGTGGCCGGCGTGCGCGACGCGGACCGCGACCCGTTGGCGCACGGGCTCGACGCCGTCGCCGCCGAGCTCGAGCCGCGCCGCGAGGAGCTCCGGCGGCGCGCCGGGCTGATCGCCTCCCACCCCGCCCTGCGCGAGCGCGAGCTGATCAAGCAGGCCGACACGGCGCAGGCGCTGGCGGCGGCCCTGCGCGACCGCGGGGTCGCCGCGCGCGAGGCGGAGCTGTCGGCCCCGGTCGCCATCGCGCTGTTGAGCGTGGCGTACGACCGCTGGCTGGCCGCCGAGGCCGGCACCCTCCGCGAGCAGCTCGCGGAGGCGCGGGCTCAGCTGGCGGGCGCGATCCGGATGTTCCCGGCGAACACGTCGGTCGGGTCGTAGTCGCGCTTGATCGCGCGCAGCCGCTGCCAGTCCTCGGGCGCGAAGTAGCGGCTGCCGTCGCTGGGCTCCTCGACGAAGTTCGGGTAGTCGCCGGCCCGGTACGGCTGCAGCGCGGCGTCGAACGCGTCGAGCGACCGCCGGACCGCGCGTCCGGAGTCCTCGTCCATCACGACGCCGAGCGCCATCGCGCAGATCTCACCCGGGAGCGTGGCGCGCACGCCCGCGTCCGCCGTCGCGCGGTGCAGCGCGCCGCCCATGTGGCGGAACTGCATCAGCGACAGGTCCGAGCGCTGAAGCAGCGCTTCGATCGGGAGCGCGTCCACCAGGTGGTGCGTGAGGTGGAACGGGAGCGGGTCGAGCGGGTCCATGGCGAGGTCGGCGAGGACGATCGGCGGGACGTTCGCGAACGTGTCGCGGATCGGGCCGAGCTCGCGCAGCGGCCGCAGGAGCTCCCAGCCGTCGCCCTCGGCGCCCAGGAAGGCGCCCTGGACGATCGCGAACGAGCGGCCGCGGGCGAACGCGGGCACGTCCGGGATCGGCGGGAAGTGGCCGAGGGTGACCCACGTCATCAGCGCGTCCGGCAGGTGCGGGAGCATCCGGGTCCAGGCGTGGAGGACGTCCGCCGCGCGCTCGTACGGGAAGAACAGCGCGCCCGCGTACAGCTCGTCGACCGGATGGACGGCGAACTCGAGCGCGGTCACGACGCCGAAGTTCCCGCCTCCGCCGCGCAGCGCCCAGAACAGGTCGGCGTGGTGGGCGTGGTCGCAGCGCACCAGCGCGCCGTCGGCGGTCACGAGCTCGATCGCCGTCACCGCGTTCGCCTGCATGCCGTATCGGCGCGACAACCAGCCGATCCCGCCCCCGAGCGAGTACCCGGTCACGCCGACGTCGGGCGAGGAGCCGTGCAGCGCCGCCAAGCCGTAGGCGTTGAGGCGGCCGACGACACGCTCCCACCTGACCCCCGCCCCCACCCGCACGCGCAGCGCGCCCGGGTCCACGTGCACGTCCTGGAGGCCCTGCACGTTCAGCAGCAGCGTGTCCGAGAGGTCGCCGAGCGCGCCCTGGTTGTGCGCCGTGGATTGCGGGGCGACGCGCCAGCCGGCCGCGCGGGCGTAACGCACCGCGGCGGCGACGTCGCGCGCGGTGACCGGCAGGGTGATCGCGGCGGGGTGCTGGTCGAGCGTCAGGTTGAACGCCGAGCGCGCCTCGTCCCACCCGGGGTCACCCGGGTAGACGAAGCCGGCGGAGAGCGAGGGGAGCGTGGCCGAGAGCATGAGCGGGGATGGTGCGGTTCCCGCCCGCGTGCGTCGATCCCATAAGTGCGGGGACTTGGCGCACGCTTCCCCCCGCGTTTCAGGGGGTGTGCGGGCAACCCCCGCGGGCTGTCGAGCTACCCGCCTATCGCGGCGGTGGCGCAGGCGCGTAACGTCGCGCTATGACAGCGTTCCCCTTCGCGCGAGCGGCGCGACGGATCGACGCCCTCGCCGCCGAGCAGCTTCCAGCCCAGCAGCTCCTCGAGGGTGTCGCGACGGTGCTGCGAGCCGCGATGCCGGTCGACGCCCTCGTGCTGGCCGCCACCGACCCGGACACGATGCTCGGGCTCGGCGCGGGCATCGCGCAGGGCATGCCGCACACCGTGTGCGCGCCGTTCTGGGAGTACGAGTTCGAGGTGCCGGACTTCAACAAGTTCGCGGACCTCGCCCGCGCGCCGCGGCCGGTCTCCGACCTGCACGCCGCGACCGGCGGCCGCCCCGAGCGCAGCGCCCGCTGGCGGCACCTGCGCACGCTGATGGACTCCGACGCCGAGCTGCGCGCGACGTTCAACGCGGGCGGGCGCGGGTGGGGCATCCTGCACATGAACCGGGCGGGTGGGACGTCGGGCTTCGACACGGCCGAGCAGGAGCTCGTGGCGACGATCGCCCCGGTCGTCGGGCGGGCGCTGCGCGCCTCGCTCGTCACCCACCCGGGGCGGGACGCCGGAGGCCGCGGGCCGGGCATGGCGATCGTCGCGGCCGACCACCGGATCGTGAGTGCCACGCCCGAGGCCCTCGCCTGGTTCGAGGACGTCGAGTCCACGTACCGCCTGCCGGACCCGGTGCTGGGCGTGGACGTGCCCTGCGAGGTGATGATCGCGGCCGCGGAGGCGCGTGCCCGCGGCACCGCCACGCGCACGCGGGTGCGGACCGACAGCGGCGTCTGGCTGCTCGTGCACGCGTCCTGCCTGCACGACGGCGACGCCGCGGCGGTCGTGATCGAGCCGGCCAAGGCGAGCGAGGTCGCGCCGCTGATCGTCGACGCCTACGAGCTCACCCCGCGCGAGGTCGACGTCACGCGCGCGCTCGCGCGCGGGCTGGCCACGACCGAGATCGCCCGCGAGCTGCACCTGTCCCGCTACACCGTGCAGGACCACCTGAAGTCCGTCTACGAGAAGGCCGGCGTCTCCAGCCGCGGCGAGCTCGTGGCCAAGATGTTCGCCGACCACTACTACGACGGGCTGTCGGCGGCGATGCACGCCGCGGCGGCCTAGCCCTCCTGCGCGATGGGACGCACGAAGATCTCGTTGATGTCCACGTGAGGCGGCTGTGACACGGCGTACAGCACGGCGCGCGCGATGTCGTCGGGCTCCAGGCGGTCCTGCGACGGGTTGTCGAAGAACGGCGTCTCGACGCCTCCGGGCGAGATCAACGTCGTGCGCACGCCGGTGCCGTTGAGGTCCTGGCGGATGGACTCCGACATCCCGGTCACCGCCCACTTCGTGCTCGAGTACAGGCTGCCGGGCAGCGCCTTGCGCCCGGCGACCGAGCCCGTGAGCAGCACGTGGCCCTTGCTCGCCTTCAGCTCCGGGATCGCCGCCCGAACGGTGTAGGCCGCGCCGAGCACGTTGGTGAGCACCATGTCGCGCCAGTGCTCGGGCGTCTCGTTGAGCCAGCCGCGGGCGGCGCCGAAGCCGGCGTTGGCGAAGACCACGTCGACGCTGCCGAACGTGTCCTTGGCGGCGCCGATCAGCGCCTCGTTGTCCTCCCAGCGGGTGACGTCGGTGGGGACCGCGAGCGCGTTGCCCTCCCCCAGCTCCCCGACGAGCGCGTCGAGCTTGTCCTGCGAGCGCGCGCCGAGCACGACGCGGTAGCCGGCCTCGACGGCCCGGCGGGCGGTGGCCGCGCCGATGCCGGAGCTGGCGCCGGTGATCACGAAGACACGAGTGTCGGACATGCCTGGTTGATAGCGGGTCATCCGCCGCGGGTGAGGCGCGCCCGTCCGCCGCGCTGCGATCGTCGCCCGCATGTGCCGCTGGAACGCCTACTTCGGGCAGCCGCTCGCGATCGAGGAGCTGCTGTTCCGCACGAAGCACAGCCTGATCGACCAGAGCCTGCACGCCCGCCAGGGCGTGGAGGCGACCAACGGGGACGGGTTCGGCCTCGGCTGGTACCCCGAGCACGGCGACGGCGTCCCGCGCCGCTACCGCAGCGTCAACCCGATGTGGAACGACCCCAACCTGCGCGACCTCGCGGCCGAGATCCGCTCACCGCTGTTCCTCGCCCACATCCGCGCGACCACCGGCACGCCCGTCCAGCAGACCAACTCGCATCCCTTCAAGCACGGCCGGTGGCTGTTCGTCCACAACGGGCTGATCGAGGACTTCCACGTGATCCGGCGCGAGCTGCTGCTGGCCGTCGAGCCGTCCCTGTTCGACGGCATCCACGGGTCCACGGACTCCGAGACGCTCTTCTACCTGGCGCTGACGTTCGGCCTGGAGGACGACCCGCTCGGCGGCGTCGAGCGGGCCGTCGGGTTCGTGGAAGCGGTCGGCCGGGCGCACGGCGTGGAGCATCCGATCCAGATGACGCTCGGGCTGAGCGACGGCGAGCGGCTGTACGCCGTCCGCTATTCGAGCGAGGGCCGGTCGCGCACGTTGTACGAGTCGGTCGACGGCGCGACCGTCCGCGCGTTGTATCCCGACAACGCGCGGCTGTCGCACCTGAGCGACGAGGACCGGGTCGTGGTCTCCGAGCCGCTCAACGAGGAGCTGCCCGGCGTCTGGGTCGAGGTGCCGGAGGCGACCGCGCTGATCATCCAGCGCGGCGTGGACGAGCAGCTGCCGTTCACCCCGGCGGTGCCCGCGGCGGTCTAGTCCTCCATGCCGAGGCCGCGGCGGCCGGTCGCGTTGAGCTGCTCGGGCTGGAAGCGGTCCGGCCACGTGCGCTCGTAGTGCTCCTCGGGGAAGTCGCTCGGGCTCTCGCCGGCTTCGAACGCGGCGCGGACCTTCTCGGCGTAGCGCTCGTTGCGCGGGCACCACGGCGCGGCCGGGATGTACATCACGTTGCCCCAACCTTGCTGGTCGGTGACCGGCGCGACGGCGTGGATCATGTCGCAGTGCCACCAGACGGAGTCGCCGGCCTGCACGTCCGGGATGCCGACGAGCGCGCGCATCAGCAGCGGATGCCACTTCTCGATCGCCGGGAAGACCTGGTTGACGGTCGTGCCGCACATGTCGTCGTCGGCGACGTCGTCCAGCAGCGGGCGCAGCATCAGGTACGCCATCGCCTCGGGGATCGGGACGGTGTGCAGGACGCCCTGGTCGTGCGCCATGTCGCTGAGCGCGGTCCAGCCCTGGAAGGTGCGGAAGACGCTGCACATCGTCGTGCCCGGGTACTGCGGGCCGGACGTGCGGTAGGACGCGTCCCACGGGTCGTACTGCTCGATCGAGCCGTCGAACAGGTGGCGGAAGGCCTGCTGGTAGGCCTCGGTCATCCACAGGTCGAGCGTGCCCGGATCGAGGTGTGCGCCGAGACCGCCGGAGCTCGCTCCGGGCGGGCGGCGGCGGATGCGGTCCGGGTACAGCGAGTCGCGGTCCGGGTCGAACCACCGCGTGCCCTCGGACTCGTACGTCCACAGGTGGTTGAGGAACGACTGCACGCTGGCCATCCGGTCGCTCTGGCGCGCCTCCATCTGGGCGGGTGACCAGTAGACCGGGAAGATCTCGGGCTTCGAGCCGACGCTGCCGAAGAAGTCGTCCCCCGGGCCCTTGTAGTCCTCGAAGAAGTGGTTGCGCTCGACGTAGTCGACGATGTCCTGGTCCCAGCGGAGCGCCTGCTCACGCGGGAAGTGGCCGCGGATGACCACGCACCCGCGCTTCTTCAAGTTGGCGAGCTGCTCCGGCGTGACCCGGCCGGCCTCGATGTCGGCGTACTCGACGACCGGCCAGACGTTCTCGCCGCGGGCCTTGGCCGCCTCGATCTCCTCGACGCGCTCGGTCAGCTGGGTCGTGATCACGTCCCAGATCTCCTCCACCGTGCGCCCCGACGCCTCGATGCGCGCGCGGATCGCGGCCTTGATCTCGCGGGTCGCGGCCTTCAGGTCCTCGGGTGTGGTCTCCCAGTGCGGAAGCTCGGTGGTGGTCGCCATCGGTGCGTCTCTCCTCTAGGCAGGACTGCTTACTAGAACTGCAAGATACCGTGCTCGCTCGCTTTGGGCAAGAGTCCTTCCTAAAGTTCGCGTCGTGGCCCCGACCAAGCCCACGCTCGACCTGCTCCGCTCGTTGTCGGACGAGCACGTCCTGCGCGCGCTGATGGGTGCGCGGCGCGCGACCCGGGCGGAGCTCGCCGCGCTGACGGGCCTGTCGAAGCCGACGGTCTCCGAGAGCGTGCGCCGCCTGGGCGAGAGCGGCGCGGTCGTCGACACGGGTGAGCGCACCACGGGCCGCGGCCGCGTCGGGACCTACTACGCGCTCGCGCCGACCAGCGGCCGCGCGCTCGTCGTGTCGCTGGCACCCGACGGGCTCGTCGCCGAGGCCGTCGACGCGTACGGCGACGTCGTCGCGCGGGCGGTCTCCCCCGTCCCGGCCGCGGGCCGCGTGGCGAGCGCGCTGCGAGACGTGGCGGCCAAGGTGGCGGGGGCGGCCGGGCGGTTCCGGCTTGCGGTCGTGAGCGCGGCCGACCCGGTCGACCGTGCCTCCGGTCGGCTGGTCGAGCTGCCCGACCTGCCGTTCCTGCTCGGCGCGCTGGACGCCCCGGCGGTGCTCGCGGATCTCGTCGCCGGCCCGGTCACGGTCGACAACGACGTCAACTGGGCGGCGCGCGCCGAGGACGGTGGGCGCGACTTCGCCTACCTCTACCTCGGCGAGGGCCTCGGCCTGGCGGTCGTGAGCGACGAAGCGGTCCGCCGCGGCCACGCCGGCCTGGCCGGCGAGATCGCGCACGTGCTCACCACCGGCCCGGACGGCTCGGCGACACGCCTGACCGACGTCTTCGCGGCCCTCGGCCTGCGCCGGCCCGGCTCGACGGCGATCGACGTCCCGAAGCTGCTCGACGCGACCGAGACGCACCCGGCGCTGGCGCGAGCGCTGGCCGGTGTGCTGTCGGCGGTCGTCGCGCTCGTCGACCCTGCGGTCGTGCTCGTCGGCGGCCCGTGGGGACCGGCGATTGCCCCGGCGCTGCACGAGATGGTCGCGGCCGAGCCGCGGGCCGTTCCGGTCGAGGCGGCGGCCGTGACGGTCGAGCCGGCGTTGACGGCAGCCCGGGCGGCGGCGTTGGACGCGCTGCGCGATGCGCTCGTGGCGGCTGCGGCGGCGTAGGGCGTGGAGCTCCGCGCCGGACGCGCTCGGGTGCGCTGCCGCGTCTGGGCGAGGCCAACCCGCGCCCGCGGCGTCCGGCACGCGAACGTCGCGAAACCGACCGCATAGGTACAAAACTCGACGTTCGCGCGGCGAACCCGCCCCCGGGGACGCCGCGCCGTCGAGCGCGTGCCCCGCCGCCGCGAACCTCACCATCGCGGGCGCGAAGCTCCCCTTCGTGGGGGACGGGACGTCCAGGAGTGACGTACCGCACACGCTCCAGACGACCAAGCACCCGACGTTCTCGTCGACGTGACGGGGACGGGGACGGGAAGTGGCAGCCGACGAGGGGACGCCGTGAGCACCGCCGCCGCCTCGCGCGAACCCGCGCCGAACCGCGTCACGAGGTCGCTTCCGACCAGATAGCACGGTGATCGAGGCCGCCGGCGATCGGTGTGACCACCTCCAGGCCGACCAGCCGACGGATCACCTGCAGAGCGCTCACCACCGGCAGGAAGCCTACGGATCGGTAAGGCGATGAACGGTCAATCATGGGACGTTTCCGCCTTCAGGGCGAAGGTGCTTGTGCCGATGTCCAGAGCGATGTCTCGGTCGAGCACTCCAGAAGCGCGCGTCGCTGCCCTCGCGGCCGCAGTCAGCGCGGGGGCGGCCGCGATCTCGCTGTCGCGGTCCCGCAAGGCCACGTCCGATGTGCCCGCCGCGCCCGCCGCCGGCGACTCCGCGCTGGTCGGCCTGATCGAGCGGGTCGCGGAGGCGACGGACCGCGCCACGCGCGTCGACGACGTGCTGCGCGCCTGCGTGGACCAGCTGTGCCGCTGGACGGGCTGGCCCGTCGGGCACGTCTACGTCGCCGACCCGCACCGCCGCGAACGCCTGCTGTCCTCCTCGCTCTGGTACCTCGGTGACGTCACGCGCTACGCCGGCTTCCGCACGGAGACCGAGCGGATGCCGATGGTCCGGGGCGTGGGTCTGCCCGGCCGCGTGCTCGAGAGCGGCCGCGCCGAGTGGATCGTCGACCTCAGCTGCGACGCCAACTTCCCCCGCAACGCGGTCGCCGCCGAGGCGGGCCTGCGCGGCGCGTTCTCCTTCCCGATCTCCAGCGCGGGGGAGATCGTCGCGGTGATCGAGTGCTTCTCGACGCGCACCGTGGCGCCGGACGACCGCCTGCTCGAGGTCGCCTCGCACATCGGCCGCCAGGTCGGGCGCCGGATCGCCGGGATGCGCAGCGCGAAGGCGCTGCGCGCGTCCGAGGACCGCTTCACCTCCTTCCGCGAGTCCACCAGCGACGCGATCATCACCGCCGACAGCTCCGGCCTGATCGTCTCCTGGAACTCCGCCGCCGAGCGCATGTTCGGCACCGACCGCCGGGAGATGGTCGGCAAGCCGCTGTCCGTCCTGATGCCCGAGCGCTTCCGCGCGGCCCACGACGCCGGCCTGCGCCGCGTCTCCGCCAACCGCGCCGACGCGCGGATCATGGGCCGCACCGTCGAGGTCGTGGGCATGCGCGCCGACGGCAGCGAGTTCCCGATCGAGCTGTCGCTGTCCTGCTGGGACGAGGACGAGGGCCGCTTCTTCGGCGGCATCATCCGCGACATCTCCGACCGCGTCCGGGCCGAGGAGCAGGCCCGCGTGCTGGAGACCGCGCCGGACCCGATCGTCGAGGTCGACGCCTCCGGCAACATCGTGCTCGCCAACGCGCGCACCGAGCAGCTGTTCGGCTACGGCCGCAGCGAGCTGGTCGGCCGCCCCGTGCAGGAGCTGTTCGCCGCGAGCTCGCGCGAGCTGCCGCTGGCGCCGGGCGTCGAGCTGACCGGCCGCCGCAAGGACGGGCACGAGTTCCCGCTCGAGGTCACCTTCGGCGCCGTCACCGACGACGAGGACGCCGTCGCCACGTGCATCCTGCGCGACGTCACCGAGCGCCGCCGCTTCGAGGCGCAGCTCCGCCACCAGGCCGACCACGACCACATCACGCGGCTGTTCAACCGCCGCCGCTTCGAGGAGGAGCTCGCCGCCTACGCCCAGCGGCGCGACCAGCACGGCGCGATGCTCCTGCTCGACCTCGACCGCTTCAAGTACATCAACGACGTCCACGGCCACACCGCCGGCGACGCGATGGTCCGCACGATCGCCGGCGCGTTGCACACCGTCCTCGGCGACGACGCCGTCGTGGCGCGCCTGGGTGGCGACGAGTTCGCGATCCTGCTCGACGGCGCCGACCGTGACGCCGCCGAGCGCACCGCGGTCGCCGTGGTCAGCGCCGTCCGCGAGCAGCGGATCACGCTCGGGACGATCGCCGTCTCGATCACCGCGTCCGTCGGCGTCGTCCCGTTCCGGACCAACGACACCGCGCCGGAGAGCGTCCTCGCCGCCGCCGACCTCGCAATGTACGCCGCCAAGGAGGCGGGCGGCGACGGGTACCACGTCACCGACCGCAACGACGACCGCGTCGCCGGCATGCAGGCCCGCCTCGACTGGGCCGACCAGGTCCGTCGCGCGCTCGACGAGGACCGGTTCGTCCTGTACTGGCAGCCGATCGTCGAGCTCGCCAGCGGCCACGCCACCCACTACGAGCTGCTGCTGCGCATGGTGTCCAGCGACGGCAAGATCATCCCGCCGGGCGCGTTCATCGAGCCCGCCGAGCACTTCGGGCTGATCGGGGAACTGGACCGCTGGGTCGTCAAGAACGCCATCCACGCGCTCGCCGACGGCCGCGTCGCGGACGGGCTGCGGATCGAGGTCAACCTCTCGGGCCGCTCGATCGGCGACCCGGAGCTGCCCGAGCTGATCGAGCGCGAGATCGCGCTCACCGGGATCGACCCGGCCCGGCTCGTGTTCGAGATCACCGAGACCGCCGCGATCACCAACATGCGCGACGCGCAGACGTTCGCGGAGCGCCTCAAGCAGCTCGGCTGCCGCTTCGCGCTCGACGACTTCGGCGCCGGCTTCGCCTCCTTCTACTACCTCAAGCACCTGCCGCTCGACTACCTGAAGATCGACGGCGACTTCGTCAAGGGCCTCACGACCAGCGACACCGACCAGGTCGTCGTGAAGGCGATGGTGGACATCGCGCGCGGGCTCGGGCTGAAGACGATCGCCGAGTTCGTGGAGGACGCGGAGACCGTCGCCCGGCTGCGCGAGCACGGCGTCGACCACGCGCAGGGCTACCACTACGGCCGGCCGGAGCCGATGCCGCGCGCCGCCGCCTCGGCGCCGCCCAGCTTGACCGTCTCTTGACGCGCCATTGACCGGACCGCGAGGTCCGCTGACGATGCACTCGGCATGCCCGAGCTCCCGTCCGCGTTGGTCGTCGACGACGACCCGGTCTCCCTCATGCTGCTGTCCGCCTGGGCCACCGGTGCGGGCCTGAAGCCGGCCACGGCCACCGACGGCCTCCAGGCCCACCGGATCCTGCTGTCCGGCCTCAAGCCGGCGGTGATCGTCACCGACATCGAGATGCCCAAGCTCGACGGCCACGCGCTGATCAAGCGCGTGCGTGAGAACGTCGCGCTCAGCACGATCCCGGTGATCGTCGTCTCCAGCCAGCCGCCCGAGGACGAGCACGAGGCCGACCACTGGTTCGGCAAGGGCGACTCCGCGCGGGTGACGAGCGTCCTCCGCGCGGTCGCCGCCGCGGCCGGCTAGGACGCCGGCTCGCCCTTGCCCTCGAGCTCGTCCAGCAGGACGGCGCGCGGGAACTCCGGGGCGGGCGTGGGCGGAGCGGTGAGCGTCAGCTGGAGCTGCGCCTCGGCGCCGGTGCCCAGGCCGGCGCGGCTCATCGTGCGGGCGATCATGGCCGAAGCGATCGGGGTCGCGAACGACGTCCCGTCCCAGGTCGCCCAGCCGTCGAACGCGATCGTCGGGTCCAGCGGGCTGGGGCTGGTGCCGAGCGCGAGCAGCGTCTTCGCGCGCGTGAACGTCGACTGCAGCTGGGAGCCGCGGGCGGTGGCGTCGACCCAGCGGCCGGAGTTGGAGTACGGGGCGCGCGCCCACTTGCCCTCGCCGCCCTCCACCGCGCCGACGCCGAGGACCGGGCCGAACGCGGCCGGCCAGAACGGGCGGCTGGAGCCGTGGTTGCCCGCGGCCGCGACGACGGCGCGCTTGCCGCCGAGCTGGCGCATGGCGTTGAGGATCGCCAGCGGCGGCTGGTCGCGGTCGGTGTAGCCGCCGAGCGACAGGTTGATCACGTCGGTGTCCGCCGGCAGCAGGGCCATCGCCGCGGCGACGCCGAAGTCGTCGCCGACGCCGTGCGAGTCCAGCACCTTGGCGGCGTAGATCTCCGCGGCGGGCGCGACCTGGCGGATCAGGCCGGCGATGAACGTGCCGTGACCGGCCTCGGCGTCGCCGTAGCCGTCGCCGTTCGCGTCCCACGTGTCCGCGCTGCCGGGGGCGCGGACGACGTCGCGCAGCCACTCGTGGTCGAACAGGCCGGTGTCGAGGACGGCGATCTTCGCGCCGGTGCCGTCGGCCACCTGGGAGGTGCGCTGCGGGAGCGCGGCCGGAAGCGCCGCGGGCCGGACGGTCGAACCCGGGCCGCCCTGGATGCGCGGCTCGCCCTGGAAGTTGATCGCGCTGGACTCGCCGACGAAGACGTGGTTGGGCGCGACCTGCACGGGGCCCTCGGGCCGGTTGGCCGTGGCCTTGCGGACGCGGGCGAGCGCGTCGAGCACCTCGCGCGCGGGGTCCTTGGTCTTCGGCGTGGTGGTGAGGAGCGTGAGGCCGAAGGGGCGCTGCTCGCGCGGCTTGTACTCGGTGAGGACGCGCTGGGCGTCGGCCGCGTCGCCGGGGCCGACGAGGATCTGGCCCGGCCGCAGCAGGAAGGTGTTCTCGGGGTCGTGGTTGACGGCGACCGCCTTGCGGTCCCACTGTCGCGGAAGGTCAGCGGCGGCGGCCGCGCCGGCGCTCATGCCGAGCGCCGCGAGCACCGCCGTCAATGCGAGCACGATGCGTCGCACGATCTGCTTGCCCACTGGGTCCTCCTGTTGCCGCATGGTCACGGCCGGGAGCGTCCCGTGGGCGCCTTGGGGTCCGGTTGGCCGTTCCTTGGGGCGTGTGGGGCGCCTCGTCGGAGGGCTCCGGGACACGATGACCGGCCGTGCGCAGGCGGCGCGGCGGGGCCATCCGGGTGGGCAGCGAGAGCATGACCCGGATACTGACCCCCAGGGAGCCCCCTTACATCAGGGAGCACCCCCAATCATTACCCCGAGGTTTGCGTCAGGGTGCGTGGACGACGAGCACAGGGGTGTCGGCGTTGTGCACCAGCCCGGACGACACCGAGCCGAGCAGCGCCGACCGCGCGCCACCGATCCCGCGGGCGCCGGTGACGATCAGGGAGGCGCCGCGATCGGTCGCGAGCGCGCGCACCGTGCGCCACACCCCCCGGTCCGCCTCGACGGCCTCGCCCGTGGCGTCGAGCCCGGCCGCCTGCGCCCGCCGCACACCCGCGGCGGTCGTCTCGTCGGCTTCGTCGGCCAGCGCCTGGTCGAGGGCCGAGACGACCTCTCCCACCTCGCCGCGCGCGATCGCCGACACCGCGCGGCTGCGCCGGTACTGGGACTCCCACACGTGGACGATGGTGGCTTCCCGGCCGGGCAGCAGCCGGCCGGCGGTGTCGATCGCGCGGTCGGCGGCCGCAGAGCCGTCGTAGGCGATCAGGATTCGGCCGTCGGGCCGGTACCCGGGGGCGGCGAAAGCCGGAGCCCCCTGGGCGAGGGGTTCCATCGATGCGAGCCCGCCGGGCGAGACATCGACGTCGTCCGGGACGACGATCAACGGCAGGTCCGCGTGGTGGAGCAGGCTGATCGAGGTCGAGCCGAGGACCGCGCGGGCGAGCTCGCCGCGTCCGCGGGCGCCGCACACGAGCGCCTCGGCACCGACCCGGCGCGCGGCCGCGAGCAGGACCTCCCACGGGGGCGCGTGCGGCCGCGTGACGACCGGCTCGGCCTCCAGGCCGCCCGCCTGCGCCTGGGCGACACCCTCGGCCGCGATCTCGCCCGCCGCTTCGACGAGCTCGGCCTCCAGCTGCGTCTCGACGCGCTCGAGGCTGCCGGACGGGAAGTTCACCAACCAGCGGGAGGGATCGCGGACCGCCGGCGGCAGCGGGGCGGGCACGGTGACGATCGTCGTGGGAGTCGCGGGGAAGAGCGCGCCCGTGACGCGGACCGCGTTGGCCGCGCTGGGCGACCCGTCGTAGGCGATGGCGAGCTGGACGGCCATGCCTTCAACCTACAAGGGGGTCACGCCCGCATGCCGCGCAGCACCAGCTCGGCCAGCCGCCGCGCGCCCGACGGATCGAGCGCGCCCGCCTCGCGCGTGGACTTGAAGACGAGCCGCAGGTCCTCGTGCGAGGCGTCCTCGCGCAGCACCGGCCGCGCCCGCTCGACCAGGGCGCGCAGCGCGTCCGTCGCCGCCGCACGCGCCGCCGCCACGTCCGCCCGGCGGGCCGCCGCGTCGTCCCACGCCGACTGCGACAGGAAGTCCGTCGCGCCCTCCTCCGCGGTGACGAACGTCGCGCGCTCGAGCGCGCCCCAGGCGTCGTCCTCCTCGAGCGCCGCGGTGAACCGCTCCACCAGCCGCTGCGCACGAGCGATCACGAGCGCCGCGACGACGTCCTCCTTCGCGCCGACCTGGCGGTAGATGCTGCCCACGCCGGCGCCGACCGCGGCAGCCAGGACGGGCATCGCGACGTCGAGGCCGTCACGGGCGAACAGGGCGTCGGCGGCGGCGAGCGTGCGCGCCACCTTCTCGTCGCTGCTCAACTCGGCCCACGCCGGAATGGTCATTCCGCTACCTTACCGAGCATGCCCGCGCTTCGATCCCGAACCGTCACCCACGGCCGCAACATGGCCGGTGCCCGCGCGCTCCTCCGTGCCGCGGGCGTCGAGAAGGACGACCTCGGACGCAAGCCGATCATCGCGGTAGCCAACAGCTACACGCAGTTCGTGCCCGGGCACACGCACCTCAAGCCGGTCGGCGAGATCGTGGCCGAGGCGATCATCGAGGCGGGCGGCATCCCGCGCGAGTTCAACACGATCGCCGTCGACGACGGGATCGCGATGGGCCACGGCGGCATGCTCTACTCGCTGCCGTCGCGCGACCTGATCGCCGACAGCGTCGAGTACATGGTCAACGCGCACTGCGCCGACGCGCTGATCTGCATCTCCAACTGCGACAAGATCACGCCGGGGATGCTCAACGCGGCGCTGCGCCTGAACCTCCCGACGGTGTTCGTGTCCGGCGGCCCGATGGAGGGCGGCACGGCCGTCCTCGTCGACGGCACGGTGCGCACGCGCGTGAACCTCATCACCGCGATCGCGGACGCGGTCGCCGACCAGGTCAGCGACGAGGACATCGCGATCATCGAGGAGTCCGCCTGCCCGACCTGCGGGTCGTGCTCGGGGATGTTCACCGCCAACTCGATGAACTGCCTGACGGAGGCGCTGGGCCTCGCGCTGCCCGGCAACGGCTCCGTGCTGGCCACGCACACCGCCCGCGCCGACCTCTACCGCGCCGCCGGCCGCGCGGTCGTCGACATCACCCACCGCTACTACGACGGCGACGACGCCTCCGTGCTCCCGCGCAACGTCGCCACGCGCGAAGCGTTCGAGAACGCCATGACGCTCGACGTCGCCATGGGTGGCTCGACCAACACCGTGCTGCACCTGCTCGCGGCGGCCCAGGAGGCCGAGCTCGAGTTCACGATGCAGGACATCGACGAGATCTCCCGCCGCGTGCCGTGCCTGAGCAAGCTCGCGCCGAACGGGACGTACCTGATGGAGGACTGCCACCGCGCCGGCGGCATCCCGGCCATCCTCGGCGAGCTGCACCGCGCGGGGCTGCTGCACACCGACGTCCACACGGTCCACTCGACGTTCGAGCGCTGGCTGGCCGAGTGGGACATCCGCGGCGGGACGGCGACCGCCGAGGCGATCGAGCTGTTCCACGCCGCGCCGGGCTGCAAGCGCAGCGCGCAGGCGTTCTCGCAGTCCGAGCGCTGGGAGTCGCTGGACACCGACGCCGCGAACGGGTGCATCCGCGACGTCGAGCACGCGCACTCCAAGGACGGTGGGCTCGCGATCCTCTACGGCAACATCGCGCTCGACGGCTGCGTCGTGAAGACCGCCGGCGTCGACGAGTCGATCCTGACGTTCTCCGGCCCCGCGCGGGTCGTCGAGTCCCAGGACGCGGCGGTCGAGCTGATCCTCCGCGGCGGCGTGCGCGAGGGCGACGTGATCGTCATCCGCTACGAGGGGCCGAAGGGCGGACCGGGCATGCAGGAGATGCTCTACCCGACGTCCTACCTGAAGGGCCGCGGGCTCGGCAAGGCCTGCGCGCTGATCACCGACGGCCGGTTCAGCGGCGGGACGAGCGGGCTCTCGATCGGGCACGTCTCCCCCGAGGCGGCGGCCGGCGGCGCGATCGCCCTCGTCGAGGAGGGCGACCGGATCGACATCGACATCCCGAACCGCACGATCTCGCTCGCGGTGACCGACGCCGAGCTCGACGCGCGCCGCGAAGCGCTGGAGGCGGGGACCGGCTACTCGCCGGTCGGCCGCGACCGCGTGGTGTCCCCCGCCCTGCGGGCGTACGCGGCCATGGCGACGTCCGCCGACCGCGGCGCCATCCGCGACGTGTCGCTGATCGAGGAGCGCGCGGCCGCGGTCTCGAGGTAGGGCGCGAGCAGGCGCCCCGGGACCTTGGCCGGGGCGCCGCCGAGGACGATCGGCTCCTCGCCCGTGAGCAGGATCGCTTCCAGGCGGGGCGTGAACGGCGCCGCGGTGAGCGGTGCGGCGATGTGCGCCGCGGCGGCGTCGGCCTGCTGGCAGGCGATGCCGCCGTGCTTGAGCGGGAAGTCGGTGGCGTCGCCGAGCGCGTAGACGCGCTGGAGCCCGCGCACGCGCAGGTGCTCGTCGACCGGGATCAGCCCGTAGAGGCCGGTGCGCGGCACGCCGGAGATCTCCGGGCCGCGCAGCAGCGGCAGCGCGACCACGCGCGCGCCCTCGGGCAGCTCGGCGGTGCGGTGCACGCCGACGCGGTCCAGAGCCGCCGCGACCTGCACGCTCGCCTCCAGCCCGAACATCGCCAGCGGGGTCGGCTCGGGGCTGACCAGCGTGATCGCGAGGTCCGGGTGGCGGTGACCGGTCAGCAGCGCCGCCTCATACGCGGGCAGCACCCAGCCGCGCAGGGTCGGGACGACGAACGCGACGTCGGTCACGGCGCCGCGGTCGATCTCCTCATGCAGCACGTGCAGCTCGTCCGGCAGCTGCAGGGCGTCGTCGAACGCGGGGAGCCGGCGCGCGCCGGGCGCGAGCACGAGCGTGTCGTACTCGAGCGTCCCGCCGCCGCGCAGGCGGATCCGCCGCGGCTCGACGGCGTCCAGCGCCGCACGCACGAAGGTGAAGCCGATGTCGTCCGCGATCGTCTGCAGTGGGAAGTGCTGCGACGGCGCGGCGACGAGCGTGGGCCGGACGAGCAGCTCCTCGTCCGGCGCCACGAGCGTCGTCCGCACGCGGGTGCCCGCCGCCTCGTCGAGGGCGAGGATGAACTCGACCGCGGCGATGCCGCCTCCGACGACGACGATGTGCGGCGCGGCGGGCATCGTCAGTGCAGGCTCAGGACCTCGACGCCGGCGGTGCCGGTGCCCAGGGCGACGTTGACGGGGGTGCCGGCCGGGCGGCCCGCGGCGGCGTCGAGGCCTTCGAGGTAGCCGGCGAGCTCGCGGCCGGCGATCTTGGCCGGCGGCCACCACAGCGCGCGGCCGGCGACCTCGCCGCTGCGCATGTAGCGCGCCCAGCGCTCGGTCAGGAGCATCCCGCGCAGGACGGGCGTGAACGGCTCGGGGGTGACGGGCGCGCCGGCGCGCGCCGCGATGTCCGACGCCGCGGCGTCGGCCTGCTGGCAGGCGATCCCGCCCTGCTTGACCGGGTAGTCGGTGACGTCGCCGGCGGCGTACACGTCGGGGGCGCCGATCACGCGTGCCAGCGGGTCCGTGGGGAGGAAGCCGTCGGGGTCCTGCGGGAGGCCGGCGAGCTTCGGGCCGGCCAGGCGCGGCGCGGACACGATCCGCTCGACCTCGATCGTCGTGTCACCGGCGCGCAGGCGCCCGGGCGCCTCGATCACCGCATCGACGCCCGAGTGCACCATGATCCCCGCCTCGGCGAGCAGGAAGGACAGCTCGGCCGACGCGTCCTCGCCGAAGATCTCCAGCGGGGCCTGCTCGGGCGTGACGAGGTGGATCTCGGCGTTCGCGCCCATCTGGAACGCGCGCTCGGCCAGCATCAGCGCCAGCTCGTACAGCGGCAGCGGCCACGTGCTCCCGGGCGGGACGACGAAGGCGATCTTGCGCAGGTAGCCCTCCTCGATGTCCTGGACGATCCCGTGCAGGCGCTCCTGGTCGGTCAGCGAGCCGGTGAACGCCGTGGCCGCGGGGAACGGCTCGACCGGGCGCGCGCCCGACGCGATCAACAGCACGTCGTAGGCGAGCCGCTCGCCGGCCACGGTGGTGACCACGTGCGCGTCGGGATCGACGGCCGCGAGCCGGCCGCGGACGTGCGTGAAGCCGACGTCGGCGGCGATCTTGTCGAGCGGGTACGTGGTCGCCCCACCAGCCGCGAACGGCGACAGCACGCTCAGCGGCCGGTACGTCAAGTCGGCTTCGGGCGCGAGCAGCGTCATGGCGACGCGGCCTGCGGCAAGGCGATCGAGGGCGAGCGCGGCTTCGATCGCGGCCGGGCCGCCGCCGGCGATCAGGACGGTGGTGGGCATGCGTCCAGGATCGGTCCGGGACGCGCGGTTGCCCTCCGGGGCAAGCCCGGGTCCGGGCTGCGGGAAAGCCGCAGTCAGTCGCGCAGCGCCGCGCTGCGCGAGTCGTACACCGCGAGCGCCGACCGCAGGCCGGACAGCGTCAGGAGCACGGCCGCGGCGGTGCCGCGCGGCGCGACGATCGCGAGCTCCCGCTGCTCACGGCGCAGCTCGCGGTTCGCGTGGATGATCGAGGCCAGCGCGGTCGAGTCGATGAACCCGACCTCGCTCAGGTCGACGATGACCCGTGTGCCGTTCGTCCGCAGCGCAGCGTCGAGCGACTCGCGGAACTCGTCCAGGGTCGCGACGTCCAGCTCATCGGGCGGCGAGATGATCGTCGGTTCGTGCACGGCGCGGGAGCTACCCGCGAACCCCGGCTTCCGATGCGCCAGAGCCCGCGAAGTTGACGCCAAGCTACCACGGACCGACGAGTCCACTACGCGCTCGTCCGAGCAGGTACGGGATCGTCGGCTCGATCGCGGCCGCGCTGAAGTCGATCCGCTCGCACGCCTCGATCGTGAACCCCGCGCGTTCGATCGCGGCGGCGGTGTCCCGCGCGGGATGGCATCCGCCGGCGAGGGCGGGCCACGCCCCGGAGCGGTCGGCGGCCTGCAGCAGCATCCGCTTGACCCCGCCCCGCGGGATGACGTGCTCGTAGAACCGCAGCTCGCCTCCCGGCTTGAGGACGCGCCGGATCTCGTCGAGCGCCCGCGCCTGGTCGGGCACGCTGCACAGCACGAGGCTGACGACCGCGGCGTCGAGCTCGTGGTCGGCGAAGGGCAGCGCCTCGGCCGTGCCCGGCCGGACCGAGATCGGCACCGGCATGTGCGCGGCGGCGGCCTGCGTCGCGAGCGCCCGCAGGGTCGGCTCGGGCTCGATCGCGACGACCTCGGTGACCGTCGGCGGATAGTGGACGAAGTTCGCCCCATGCCCGGCGCCGATCTCGACGACCCGGCCGCTGAGGTCGGCGACGAGCCGCGAGCGGTGGCTGGCGGCGCCGCGAGCGTCGGCGCGGGCGGCGGCGCGCGGATAGAGGCGCGCGAAGCGTGGGTGCGGCAGGTCCACGCGAGTGAGCATGACGATCACGGCGGCGCGCACGCCCGCTCGTGGCGGGCGTGCTCGCCGCACGGGCGCTACTTGCCGCGGACGACCACCACGCGCACCTTGCCCGCCGTGCCCGCCGGCAGGGCCAGCGTGGCCTTCTTCTTCAGCGTCACCTTGGTGCTGCAGGGCGCCGGCGCGCCTTCGCCCACCGCGACCGGGCACGCCCAGGCCACGAGCTTGCCCTTGACCTTGCCGGGACGGCGCAGCGCGACCTTCGGGCCGCTCGGCTTCTTCGGCTTGGCCGCGGCCGCCACGGCGCCGCCCGACAGGCGGGCGAACGCGAGCGTCGAGCCGTCGGCGTTGCGCACCGGCGCCTCGCGCGACGACAGGGTCAGCGAGCCCGCGGAGGCCGAGACGACCGGGCCGACGTACTTGGCCGACCACACGACCGTCGTGCCGCCGGTGTTGGTCGCCGTCTCGCGCACGCGCAGGATCGCGCCGAGGTCGCCCGTGACGATCGTGTACGGCGAAGGCGTTCCACGGGACACGCAGACGTTGGTGCAGCGCATCAGCTCGGTGGTGTCGGTGACGACCGGCGGGCCGCTCCAGGTGCCGGGCGTCATGGTCACGTCGTCGCCGACGCGGGCCGAGGCGCCCGCGATCGTCGGGAGCGTCTTCCAGCGCGGGCCGGCGAGCGTCACCGCGACGGTCTCGGCGGAGCGGGCGGAGACCGTGCCGTCGATGTTCGAGGCGGTGCTCACGGCCACGATCCGCGCACCGACGTCCGCCGCCACCAGCAGGTAGCGATCACCGGTGGCGCCCGGGATCGCCGCGCAGCCGTTGGCGTCGCAGCGCTCCCACGAGAGGCTGTAGACGGTGTCCGGCGTCGCCTCCCAGGCGTAGCCGCCGACGCTCAGCGTCACGCCCTGCTGGATGATCGGGCTCGGGCTCGAGATCACCGGCGGGCTCGAGCTCACGGGCGGGCCGGGGACCACGGTGGCGGTCGGCGCCGAGCGGCTGACGGCCGTCCCCCACGGGTTGCGCGCGGTCACCTCGACCGCGATCGCGAACCCGGTGTCCGACGGCGTGAGCGTGTGGCGGTCCGTGGTGGCATCCGGGATCTGCGTGCAGTCGCCGTTCGCGCAACGCAGCCACTGGAACGCGTAGCCCGTCGGGTTGTTCGACCAGGTGCCAGTCGTCGCGGTCAGCGTCTGGCCGCGCTTGGCGATGCCGTTCACGGCCGGGGCGACGGTCACGCTCGGCACCGGCCGGGCCTTGATCGCCAACGGCGCGCTGCGGGCCGTCGCGCTCTGGCCGCTCCACAGCGCCGTCACCTCGAGCACGAGCGAGTGGCCCGCGTCGTCGGCGATCGCGCGGTAGCGCGACTGCCCGTCACCGACCGACACGCAGCCGGTGACCCCGTCGGCGGCGCAGCGCTGCCAGTCGTAGGCGTAGCGCGGCGACGGGAACGTCCAGCGCCCCGGGTCGCCGAGCAGGAACTCACCCGTGTACGCGGCGCCGCTGATCGTCGGCACGCCGGTGTTGGTCAGCGCGAGCGCGCCGATCACGGCGGACAGCGCGCCGTCCGCGACGGCGTCACCGCCGACGCTCGAGGCCACGACCCGCACGCCGACGCGCAGCCCGACGTCCGCCTCGCCCAGCGTGTAGGTCGCGCCGACGCCGACGCGCTCGCAGGAGGCGTCCGCCAGCGACGTCGCCGCCGGGGCGCAGCGGTACCAGGTGTACGTGAAGGTCGCGCCCGGTGTGTCCCAGCTGCCCGGGACGGCCGTGAGCGTGGACGCCTCGCGGGTCGTGCCGGTCGGCGCGACCGGGACGACCGTGTTCGCCGGCGGCGTGGCGATCCGCGCCGTGCCCGCCGACGTCACGCTCGTGCGCCCGTCCGCGTTGATGGCGGTGACCTTCACGCGCACGACCGCGCCGACGTCGCCGGCGGTGAGCACGTAGGTCGCGCCCGTCGCGCCCGGGATGTCGACGCCGTCGCGCTGCCAGGCGTACTCGACCGCGGGGCCGATCGGGCTCCACTCGCCGCGGAACGCCGTCAGCTGCGCGCCGACCTTCGCCGCGCCGGTGACCGTCGGCGGCAGCACGTTCTGCGGCGGCGCGGCCGTGACCGACGCGGTCGGCGTCGTCGCCGCGGCGGCGCTGCCGTCCGCGTTGGAGGCGGTGATCACGAGTCGCACCTGCGCGCCGACGTCCGCCGCGTCGAGCACGTAGGAGACGCCGGTCGCGCCCGCGATGTCGGTGAACTGCGGCGCGCCCGAGGCGCGGCGCTGCCACTGGTAGGCGTACTCGTTCTCGATCCCGAGCCACTCGCCGCGGGTCGAGGTCAAGGTGGAGGCGCGGCGCGCGGTGCCGGAGATCGTCGGCGCCACGCGGGCGACCGGCGGGCCGGCGGCCACGACGGCCGAGCCGATGCTGTACGCGGCCACCGTCGCGTCCGGGTTGGACGCGGTGACCCGCACGCGGATCCGCGAGCCGACGTCGGCGACGCCGAGCACGTAGCTCATCCCGGTCGCGCCGGCGATGTCCACGAATCCGGTGCCCGGGTCACGCTGCCACTGCAGGGCGTACGTGTTGCCCGTCCCCGTCCAGGAGCCGGTCGAGGCGGTCAGCGTCGTGGCGCGCAGGGCCGCGCCGGTGACCGTCGGCGTGACGGTGTTCACCGGCGCCGAGGCCGCCACGACCACGCTCGCCGCACTCGCCCGCGAGGCGGACCCGTCCGGGTTCGTCGCGGTCACGAGCACGCGCACGATCCCACCGACGTCACCGGCGGCCAGCTCGTAGTCGGCACGGTCGGCGCCCGCGATCGGCGCCCAGGTGGTGCCGCCGTCGCCCGAGCGCTGCCACTGGTAGGCGAAGGCGTTGCCGACGCCGCCCCAGGTGCCGGGCACCGCGGTCAGCACCGAGCCGCGCCGCGCGTTGCCCGTGAAGGCCGGGGACAGCATGTTCACCGGGCCGTCACTGACCACCTGTGCGGTCGCGGCGCTCGTCGCCGTCGCGCTCCCCTCCGGGTTGGTCGTGGTCACGAACACGCGGACCAGCGCGCCGATGTCCGCGACGGCCAGCACGTAGGTCGTGCCGGTCGCGCCGAGGATGTCCTGCCAGGTGCTGCCGTTGTCGGTCGACCGCTGCCACTGGCGCGCCGTCGTGTTGCCGATGCCCGCCCACGTGCCGGAGCTCGCGGTCAGCGTCGCGCCGCGCTTGGCGGTGCCCGAGACCGACGGCTGGACCGTGTTGACCGGCGCCGCGCTCGGCACCGTGGTCGTCGGGAGGCTCGTCGCGGTGCCGACGCCGTCCGCGTTAGACGCCGTGATCAGCAGGCGCACCGTCGCGCCCACGTCCGCGACCCCGAGGTCGTAGGACGGCCGCGTCGCGCCGCTGATCGCGGTCCACGTCGAGCCGTCCGTCGAGCGCTGCCACTGGTAGTCGTAGACCGTGTCCGCGCCGGTCCACGTGCCGAGCGTGCCGACCAGCGTCTGGGCGCGCTGGACGGTCCCGCTGATCGTCGGCCGGGCGGTGTTCGTGGGGGGCGTGGCGACCACCTGCGCGGTGGCCACGCTCGCGACGCTGACCGTGCCCTCCGGGTTGGTCATCGTCACCAGCAGGCGGATGAAGCGGCCGACGTCGCTCGCGGTCAGCGTGCGCGCCGACGACGTGGCGTTGGCGATCGCCGTCCAGGTCGTGCCGTCCAGCGACGACTGCCACTGGTAGGTCGCCTGGTTGCCGATCCCCGTCCAGGTGCCGTTGGTGCCCGTCAGCTGCGAGCCGCGCGTGGCGGAGCCCGTGACGACCGGCCGCGCGCTGTTGACCGGCGGCGAGCTCGGCACCGCGATCGTCGCGGCGCTGGTGGCGGCCACGCTGCCCTCGGGGTTCGTCGCCGTCACCACGACGCGCAGCTGCTTGCCGACGTCGGCGACCGTCGGCGTGTAGGCCGTGCCGGTCGCATCGAAGATGTTCACGCCGTCGCGCTGCCACTGGTAGGCGTAGGTGTTGCCGTTGCCGGCCCACGTGCCGCGCGAGGCCGTCAGCGCGGAGGCGCGCTGGACGGTGCCGCTGATCGCCGGCGCCACGGTGTTGGCCGCCGGCGAGGCGAGCACGCGGACGCTCGCGGCGCTCTCGGCCCGGCCGGTGCCGTCCGGGTTGGTGACGATCACCTGCAGGCGCACGAAGCGGCCGATCTCGGTCGGGGACAGCTGGTAGGCGCTCGCCCGCGCACCGGCGATGTCCGCCCACGTCGTGCCGTCGGCCGACCACTGCCACTGGTACGCGTACGCGTTGTTGGACCCGCTCCACGTGCCCGGCAGGCCGCTGAGCGTGAGCCCGCGCTGCGCCGTCCCGCTGATCGTCGGCAACGCCTGGTTGAGCGGGCCCGAGGCCAGCACCGGCGGCGTGGCCGCGCTCGCCTCCACGATCGTCCCGTCCGGGTTGGTGGCCGTCACGACCACGCGCACGAGCGCGTCGACGTCCGCGGCGACGAGCGTGTAGGAGGCGCCGGTCGCGCCGGCGATGTCCACGTAGCCCTCGCCGAAGTCGCGCTGCCACTGGTGGCTGTAGACGTTGTCCGGCCCGGTCCAGGAGCCGCGCGTCGCGCTCAGCGTCTTCCCGCGCTGCGGCGTGCCGCTCAGCTGCGGCGGCGTCACGTTGGCGGGCGGGAACGGGGAGACCGGCAGCGCGGTCGGGTCGCTGGCCACCGAGGCGGTGCCGTCCGGGTTGGTGCCGGTGACGAGCACGCGCACGCGCACGCCTTCGTCGTCCTTGGCGAGCCGGTACGTGGCCGTCGTCGCGCCCGGGATCGCCGACCACGAGCTTCCGCCGGCGTCCTCGCGCTGCCACTCGTACGTGTAGTCGTTGCTCGAGCCGTCCCAGGCGCCGACGGCGGCGGTCAGCTCGAACGTGCGGCGGGTCGTTCCGGAGAGCGTCGGCGCGGCGGTGTTGACCGGCGGGTCGGCGATCACGACCGCGGTCGGGTCGCTCGTCGCCGACGCCTGCCCGTACGGGTTGATGGCGGTGATGGTCACGCGGATCCGCGTGTTGCGCTCGGCCGTCGTGAGCGTGAAGCTGGCGTTGCTCGTGCCGATCGGGGTCCAGGTCACGCCGTCGGTGGAGCGCTGCCACTGGTAGGCGTAGGTCGTGCCGCCCGGGCTCCAGCCCGCGCTGGTGGACAGCGTCTGGCCGCGGCGGAGGACGCCGGTGATCGTCGGTTGCACGATGTTGACCGGCACACCGGAGGTGACCGGGCCGACGGACGCCGACGTCGCGCTCGCGACGCCGAACGGGTTCGTCGCCACAACGGTCACGCGCAACGTCGCGCCGATGTCCGACTGCCCCGGGATGTAGGTCGAGGTGGTGGCGCCCGGGATCGACGTCCAGCTCGCACCGGAGTCGGTCGAGCGCTGCCAGACGTAGCCGTAGCTGGTGCCCGCCGGGTCCCAGTAGCCCGTGGACGCCGTCAGCGTCGCGCCCTGGCGCGGGGTGCCGGAGATGACCGGCGGCGAGCTGTTGGTCGGCGCGCCCCCGAGCGTGCCGGCGAGCGCGCGCTCGGCGTTCACCCGGCCGCCGGTGACCGCGCGGCCGGTCAGGTCCGCCTTCGCGTCGACCGACGCCATGATCGCGTTCTTGATGTCCAGCGCGGTCATCCCCGGCCGCGCCGACAGCACGAGCGCGGCCACGCCGGCCGTGTTCGGGCTGGCCATCGACGTGCCCTGCAGGTACGCGTACGGCGAGGAGATGTGCGTCGAGAGGATCGCGGTGCCGGGCGCGAAGACGTCGACGCTCTGCGCGCCGTAGTTGGAGAAGGACGCCTTGCGGTCGTTCTCGTCGGACGCGCCGACGCAGAGGATGTTCGCCGCCGGCAGCGCGCACGGGCCGTACGGCGTCGCGTCGTTGTTGACGTTGTCGTTGCCCGCCGCGATCACGTAGAGCGTGTTCGGGTGCGCCTGGACGGCCGCGAGCTGCGTCTGGTCCAGGCCCGGGCCGCCGAGGCTCGCGTTGACGATCCGCACGCCCATCTTGCCGGCGTAGTCGAAGGCCTCGGCGATCGCGAGGCTGGAGCCGCGGCCGGACGCGCCGAGGGCGCGCAGCGGCATGATCTTCGCGCCGTAGGCGACGCCGGTGATGCCCTCGTTGTTGTTGGCCTGCGCGGCGACCGTGCCGGCGACGTGCGTGCCGTGGCCGTGGTTGTCCTGCGGCAGGTTGTCGGGGCCCGGGGTGGCGTCGCCCTCGCTCACGCCCATCCCGGCGTTCTCGGTGACGAAGTCCCAGCCCTGCCAGTCGTCGACGTAGCCGTTGCCGTCGTCGTCGACGCCGTTGACCGGGTCGGCCGTGTTGGTGATGACCTGGCTCGCGAGGTCCGGGTGCGTCGTGAGCACGCCGGTGTCGACGATGCCGACCGTGACGCCGGTGCCGGTGGCCGAGGCCCAGGCCTCGGGCACGTCCATGTCGGCGTCGATCGTGCCGGACGGGTAGTACGCGCCGCCGCCGTTGGGGACGTACATGCGCTGGCCGGTGTTCTCCAGGCCCCACAGCGAGCCGTAGTAGGAGTCGGCGGTCTGCGCCGTCATCACGGTCACGGGCTCGGCGTAGACGACGTCGGGGTCGCGGTTGAGCGCGGCGACGGCCTCCGCGAGGCCACCCGGCTCGGCGGTCACGAGCTCGGTGTCGACGATCGGGCTGCGCCGCTCGAGCTCGACGTCCGCGTCCGCGCGGACGTCCGCGCGCTCGGCCGCGGTCAGGCCCGGCTCGCGCCGGACGACGATCTCCGTCGCGCCCTGGCGGTCGAGCGCCTCGAGCTGCTGGGGGTCAACGGCCGCGTCGGCCGTGGCCGTGGGCACGCACGCCGCGACGCAGGTCGCGAGCACCACAAGGAATCGACTCCGTCCGATCGTCACCCCCTGGTCATCGACCGTTGGGCGTGAGGGACGGATCCAGATGAGCGCCTCTCAGCGGGTGTCCGAGAGCGCCTTCTAGGATCGGCCCGCCCGATGAACGTGCTCGAAGCCATCCTGCTCGGCGCCGTCGAAGGCCTGACCGAGTTCCTGCCGATCTCCAGCACCGGCCACCTGACCGTGCTCGAGAAGCTCCTCGGCTACCAGATCGACGACCCTGACATCACCGCCTTCACGGCGATCATCCAGAGCGGCGCCGTGCTGGCCACGCTGCTGTTCTTCCGCCGCGACCTGTGGCGGTTCCTGACCGCCTGGTTCCGCGGGATCCGCTCCCCCGCCGAGCGCGGGGACGCCGACTACAAGTTCGCCTGGGCGCTGATCCTCGGCACGATCCCGATCGGCATCGTCGGCCTGCTGTTCCAGGACGCGATCGAGACGACGCTGCGCAACCTGTGGTTCGTGGGCTGCGCGTTGATCGGCTTCAGCTTCGTGATGCTGTTCGCCGACCGCACCGCCACGCAGACGCGCTCCGAGGAGCAGGTCACCTGGCGCGACACGCTGATCATCGGCGTCGCCCAGTGCCTCGCGGTGATCCCCGGGATCTCGCGCTCGGGCGCGACGATGTCCGCCGGCCTGCTGCGCGGGCTGGACCGCGTGACCGCCACGAAGATGGCCTTCTTCCTGTCGATCCCGGCGCTCACCGGCGCGACGCTCCTCCAGGCCGTGACCAAGTTCGACGAGATCGCCGACGGGGTCGGCTGGACCGCCACGCTCGTCGCCACCTTCACCAGCTTCGTCGTCGCCTACGCCGCGGTCGCGTGGCTGCTGCGCTTCATCGCCCATCACACCTACACGGTGTTCATCGTGTACCGCGTCGCGCTCGGCAGCCTCGTGCTGATCCTGCTCGCGACCGGCGCCGTCGCCGCCACCTGAACGGCCAATCCTCCCCCTGTCCGACGCCGTACGGGCCGGATTCCGGCGTTTGTCCGATGCGAGCCCGCGGTGAGCGCGGTTAGCGTCAGATGAACGGGTTCACCGAGGGAAGAGGGGAAGTTGATGAGCAGGTGCGTAAAGGCCGCGGTCGCGGCCATCTTGATGCTGTGCGCCTTCGTGAGCGCGGCGCAGGCGCAGGATCCACCGGCGCCGTTGCCGGATCCGAAGGTCGTACCGATCCAGGTGACCGGGCCGCCCGCCCAGCGCCTGAACTTCGTGATCATGGGCGACGGCTACCAGAAGGACCAGCAGGAGCTGTTCCGTCGCGACCTCGATCGCAACCTGGCGGTCATGTGGGCCACGGAGCCGTTCCGGACCTACCGCAACTACATCAACATCTACGCGGTCGAGCTCGCGTCGATCGACTACGGCGTCCGCTGTGACCCCGACGGCCGCGTCCGCGCCGCCGACGGCACGGTCCGTGACACCGGCGTCCGCGAGGGCCCGATCGACGGCAAGCGCACCGCGCTGCGGATGATCTACCAGAACGGTTGTGCCGACCCGCTGTCGCGTGGCACCGTCTACGGCGGCGCGCCGCTCAACTGCGCCAACGACGCCGCTTACTACCCGGCCGGCGTGAACCCGTGCGAGACCGGCAACCAGGCCCACAACCGGATCCTGGACACGTACGTCGCGCCCGTGCTGGGCATCCCGCGCACGTCGCAGAACATCCAGACGCTGGCGATCTTCAACACCTTCACCTACGGCGGCATCGGCGGCACGCAGGCGACGACCTCGGGTGGCTCGCCGCAGGGGCCGCTGATCTCCCTGCACGAGATCGGGCACTCGCTCGGCACGCTCGCCGACGAGTACCCGTACTCCTCGCGAGACGTGATCCGCCCCTGCTACACGGGCAACGAGCCGAGCTCGTTCCACCACACGATCCTCACCGCGGCCGAGATGCTGACGCGCCAGACGAAGTGGTGGCGCTGGATCGGCGAGGAGAGCCTCTCCGGCGGGAAGATCGGTGCCTATGAGGGCGGCGGCACGTACCCGTGCGGCCAGAAGCGCCCGTCCTCGCACTCGATGATGCGCTGGATCGGCTTCGACTTCGACCAGGTCGGCCTCGAGCACATGGTCGCCCGCGTCACGGGCATGCGCAACTCAGGCCAGATGAGCGTGCAGAACACCACGGCCGGCACGGTCGCCAAGGACCAGGTGCTGTGGGTGGAGCCGGGCAACCCGCGCTTCCATGCCGTCACCGTCACCTGGCGCAACGGCGGCCCGACCGGGGCGATCCTCGGCACCGGCCGCAACCTCGACCTGGAGCCGCTGAACCTGGCGCCGGGCACCACCGTGTACGCCGAGGTCCGCGACCCGGTCGGGCCGGACGGCATCGACTGGGTGCGCAACCCGTCCACGAACAACAGCGCGACGGACTCGGGCTTCAACGGCTCGCGCTTCGTGCAGTCACGCACGTTCACCGTCGGCGAGGGCACGGTCACGGCCTCCCCCGCCGAGGCGGACATCACCGCGCACACCGCGAACGTCCGCCCGCTCGCGGGTGACGAGATCGTGTACGTGAACACCAACCACCCGAACGACCGCGTGCTCCCCGTCACCTGGACGCTGAACGGGACCGCGATCCCGAACCCGACCAACGGCCGCACGCTGGACCTCGGCACGCTCAACCTGCCGGAGGGCACGCACACGCTGGTGGCCAAGGTCAGCGACGGCGCGCTGTCGGACTCGGTCGAGTGGAGGGTCGACAACGTCGATCCGACCGCGCACCGCCGTCTGTCCGATCCGGCGGCGAAGTCCACCACGGACGCGCACGGGATCTACTTCAACGGCTGGGACATGTGGCTGGACCCGAAGGACGACACCACGGGCTACGAAGGCACACCGGCCGTGGTCGGCCAGTTCCGCCTCAACAAGGACGGCTGGTTCGTCTACTTCGGCTTCCCGGAGAAGCCGATGCCCGAGTCCCCGTACGAGTTCCGCCACTCCGGTCAGGTCGTCAAGGCGCTGACCTACGGCAACCTCGGCACGGGCGGCATCTCCAAGGCCGGGTTCGAGCAGGATCTGCCCGACAGCCACCCGGGCGGCGGGTTCATCCCTGGCTTCGGCACCCACAAGGTCGAGCACCGCGCGATCGACCCGGCCGGCAACTACTCCGTTCCCGAGGAGTACACGGCGACGGCGCTCCCGGGCGCCGCGCTGACCTGCGGCACGACCGTCACGGGCACGCAGGCGTCGGTCAACGCGACGACGGGCGTGACGTGCGTCGACGGCGCGACCGTCAGCGGCGCCGTCACGGTCGCCGCGGGCGCGTCCGTGCTGGTGAAGAACAGCACGGTCGGCTCGCTCAGCGCGACCGGCGCCGAGGCCGTCCAGGTCCTCGGCTCGACGGTCAACGGCGCGGCCAAGGTCGAGGGCTCGACCAAGGACGTCACGATCGCCGGCTCGACGTTCAACGGCGGCCTGACGCTGACCGGCAACACCCAGGTCACGGCCAACGAGCGCTACTCCCGCCTCGCGGGCGCATACGGCCCGATCCTGGCCGGCAGCACGGTCAAGGGCGCGCTGGTGTGCGCCGGCAACAGCGCCGACGTGAAGGACTTCGGCGCCGCGAACCGGCTCGGCAGCAGCTACAGCGGCTGCGCGCTGGCCTCCTCGGTCGGTGGCGAGAGCACCCCTTCGGGCAGCGTCCCGGCGACGCTCTCGCTGTCGATCGGCACGATCCCGTCGCTCGGGTCGTTCGTCCCGGGCGCCGAGCGCGAGTACACGTCGACCGCCCAGGCGACCGTGATCTCGACGGCGGGTGACGCGACGCTGACGCACAGCGAGCCCGGCAAGCTGGCCAACGGCGCGTTCACGCTCGCCGAGCCGCTGCGGATCGAGCTCACGAAGTCCAGCTGGACCGGTCCGACCTCCAACGAGCAGGTCGGCATCACGTTCAAGCAGCTGATCAAGGCCAACGACCCGCTCCGCACCGGGTCGTACAGCAAGACGGTCACGTTCACGCTGTCGACGACGCAGCCCTAGCTCCACGAGGCCCGTTTGCCCCGACGGCAAGGAGACTTGCCGTCGGGGTGGGCCGGTGCCACGGTGACCGTCATGCACGACGACGTCGCCGAGTGGGAAGGCCGTTACGCGAGCCACGAGGGTGGGCTCTTCAGCGGGAACGTCAACGGGCCGTTGCCGGTCGAGGTCGCCGGGCTGCGGCCGGGCCGCGCGCTGGACGTGGGCTGCGGTGAGGGCGCCGACGCGATCTGGCTCGCCCAGCAGGGCTGGACGGTCACCGGCCTGGACGTGTCCACGGTCGCCCTGGGCCGTGCCGCCGAGGCGGCCCGTTCCGCGGGCGTGCAGGTCGAGTGGGTCGCCGCGGGCGTCACCCAGGCCTCGGGGACGTTCGACCTCGTCGCCGCGCACTACCCGGCGATCAAGCGCTCGCCCGGCGAGCCGGAGCTCGCGGCCCTGCTCGGACTCGTGGCGGTCGACGGGACGCTGCTCGTGGTCGGCCACGGGCCGCCGAACCCGGAGTTCGCCCGCTCCCGCGGCTTCGACCCGGCCGACTACCTGCTGCCGGACACGGTCGCGCCCGCGCTCGGCGCCGACTGGGAGATCCTCGTGCACGAGCAGCGCCCGCGCGTCCGCCCCACGCCGCCCGGGTCCCCCTGGACCCACGACGACGTCCTGCGAGCCCGCCGTCGTGGATAAAGGTGGATAAACGTCCTGGACGTTTAACTTTGGCGCGCCTCACTTAAAGGCCCAGGGCCTTTAAGTTGGGAGCCATTCCCCATGGTTCGTGGGTGACTCAGCCGTGAGCATGGGACCGCATGACGAGCGGACTGGTTCTGTGCGCCGTGGACCGCAGCGAAGCGGGTCACACGGTGCTCGATGCGGCGAAGGCGACGGGCGGCGACGTGCTGATGGTGCACGTGGCGAACAGCCTTCTGGATTCGGAGATCCCGGCGTTCACCGCCGACGGCGAGACGGAGCGGATCGTCGAGCACGGGCCGACCGGCGTGCGCCTGGTGCAGGCCGCGGAGGCGCGCAACGCGAGCCTCGTCGTGCTCGGCACGCGCGCCAAGCGCTGGAGCAGCGTCGCGCGCTACGTCGCCAAGCGCGTGTCGTGCCCCGTGCTGGTGGTCGGGCCGGCCGCCGATCCCGCCGCTGAGCCGATCACGCGTCCGGCGTTCGACCGCGCGCTGATCCGGACTGCTCCGGCGCCGGTGCTGATCGCACCGAGCGGCTGACGCGCATGGACAACGAGCTCGCCGTCCTCGGCGGAGCGTTGATCGTCGCCGGGCTGTTCGCCCGGTTCGGTCGGCGCATCGGCCTGCCGACCATCCCGTTCTTCATCGTCGCGGGCATCATCTTCGGGCCCGAGACGCCCGGCATCGTGCTGCTCGAAGACCCGCACGAGCTCGAGCTGCTGGCCACGCTCGGGCTCGTCCTGCTGCTGTTCCACCTCGGCATCGAGTTCTCGGTCGACCAGCTGCTGCAAGGCGGCCGCAAGCTGCTCTGGGCGGGCGGGTCCTACATCGGCCTGCTGTTCGGCGTCGGCCTGATCTTCGGCTGGGCGGTCGGCTGGGGCACGCGCGAGATCTTCGTCCTGGCGGGCATGATCGGTACCTCGTCGACGGCGATCGTCACGAAGCTGATGGTCGACCTGCGCCGGATCAAGCGCCCGGAGTCGGGGATGATCCTCGGGATCATCGTCGTCGAGGACGTGTTCCTGGCGTTCTACCTCGCGCTGCTGCAGCCGATCCTCGGCGGCCAGGAGGGCGCGGGCGAGATCGTCGTCTCGATCCTGATCGCGTTCTCGTTCCTGATCGGCCTGTTCTCGCTGGCGCGCTGGGGCGGACGGCTGGTGCGCCCGTTCTTCGCCGCCGGCGACGCCGAGCTGTCGGTGATCATCGCGATGGGCTTCGGCGTGTTCGTCGCCGGGTTCGCGCACTTCGCCGGGGCGTCGGACGCGGTCGGCGCGCTGCTCGCCGGCATGGTCGTCGCCGGCACGGGGCTCGGCCACCGGGTCGAGAAGCTGCTGGTCCCGATCCGGGACGTCTTCGCGGCGATCTTCTTCTTCTGGTTCGGCACGACGATCGCGCCGAGCGCGCTGGGCGAGATCGCCGGCGCCGTCGCCGCCGCCGTGGCGCTGACGCTGGTGATGAACATCGTCGCGGGCATCGTCGCGGCCCGCATCTACGGCTACGGGCGGCTCGCGGCGTCCAACACGGCGCTGATGCTCGTCAGCCGCGGCGAGTTCGAGCTGATCCTCGCCTCGCTGGCGATCGCGGCCGGGCTCAACAGCAAAGTGGCCGCGTTCGCCGCGCTGTTCGTGCTCGCGCTCTCGATCATCTCGCCGCTCGCGTCCGCCCGCTCGCACGTGCTGGCGAGCTGGCTGCCGCGCCGCTGGTTCGCGCCCGACTCCGACGAGCGCGACCGCATGCCGGAGGCCGAGGAGTCGATCTCGATCATCGAGGTGGGCGCGATCCGCCGGCTCGGCGCGGACACCGTCGAGTACCCCGTCAAGCCGCACTACGCGGTCGTGGGGGCGTTCGTCCGCGAGCTCGACCTCCCCCGCGACGCGCTCGTCACCGCGATCGTCCGCGGCGACGAGGTGGTCGCGCCGCGCGGCTCCACGCGCATCAAGTCGGGCGACCGGCTGCACATCCTCGTGCGGCGCGAGGTGGCCCGTGAGGTCGAGGCGCTCCAGGACCGCTGGCAGCACGGGCCGATGCACGCCCCGCCGCGGCCGCGCCGCAAGCTCCGTGGCGGCGCCCCGATCTTCACCGTGCGCCCGTGTGACGAGGACGCCGTGACCGGTGACTTCGAGCACCCCGAGGAGATCCTCGGCCAAGCGGTCGTCGCCAAGCTGCGCGACCGGCGCGACCGTCCCGGCGCGCTCGTGGCGCTCGAGGACGGGCGCTACGCCGTCACGGGGCCGACGCTGATCGCCGGCTCCCGCGACGACGTCACCGCCTACGCCCGCCGCCGCGTCGGCAGCGACGACCCGGACGAGCGGGCGTGGCTGCAGACGATCGTCGGCGCGCTCGCGATCGACATCTTCGACGCCGCGCCCGCCCTCAACGGCGCAGGCGATAGCGGTCGAAGAAGTCCCACATGATCCGCGACGCCTCGATCTCCTGGGTGACGAGCCCGCCGCCGTGCGGCGGGCCGTCGGACCCGGGCCACGTGTGCCCGCCGTTGGCCACCCGGTACAGCTCGACCGACACGCCGTCGCGGCACTGCGCGTAGGCGAGCCGGGTCACGTTCGTGGTGACCGGCGTGGCGCTCGGGCCGCGCCGGCACCCGTCCAGCCGCGCCCACGTCTGCAGCGCGAGCGGCACCGTGTAGCCCCAGCGCAGATCGCCGTTGCCCGTGAACGGGTTCGTCGTGTCCTGCTGCCCGTGGAACGTCAGCACGGGCAGCGGCCGGCTCGGCTCGCAGTCCTCGACCTCCGGCACGGTCGGATCGTCCGGGTCCGGCCGCCCGGCCCGCAGGCCGGCGTTCGGGGCGATCGCGGCGAGCTTGTCCGCGATCCGGCAGCCCAGCGCGGACGTCATCCGCCCGCCGCCCGAGTGGCCGGTCGCGTACACGCGTCGCGCGTCGCCGCACAGCCGCTGCACCACCGTGTCGATCACGCGGCTGAGGAACGCGACGTCGTCGCGCGCGGTCGGCGGGGGCAGCTCGCCCGCGGTGGTCGGCACCCCGGGCACGTTCCACGCCCAGCTCCCGTTCGGGTCGGGCGGGTTCGCGGGCGCCAGGGGGATCGCCGCGCTCGGCGCCGCGACCAGGAACCCCTCGTCGTCGGCGACCTCGCGCAGGCCGCTGACCGCCATCTGCACCGGCCCGTTGGCCGAGCTGCCGTGCAGGTTCAACACGACGGGCGCGTTCCGGCGCGCCCCGTCCGGCACGTACACGAGCACCGGGTAGCTCGTGCCGCCGTACCGCACGTCCACGGTCGTGTCCCCCGCCCCGCGCGGACACCGGTCGTGCTTCGCCTCCGCCGCGGGTGCGGCCGCCGCCATGGTCGCCGTGGCACAGGCCGCGGCCGCGATCCAACGAGCGCGCATCGGACGCCTCTCCTTCGTTCGACTACGAGGCTCCTACCCGGCGCCTAGTCGGAGGAACGCCGGCGCGGCGGCTCGCGCGGCGCCTCGATCTTGTAGTGCACACCCGCCATCCGCACGGCGAAGCACACCGCCGCGCCCAGCAGCGGGAACCACACGCTGTAGCTGCCCGCCTCGCGCGCGATCACGGCGACCGCCCCGCCGACCAGCGCCGGGATCGCGTAGAGGTCCTGGCGCAGCACGGTCGGGACCTCGCGCAGCAGGACGTCGCGGAGCATGCCGCCACCGATGCCGGTGATCGCGCCGAGGAGCACGGCCTGGACCGGCCCGAGGCCGAAGTCCAGCGCCTTGCTCGCGCCGCTCACGCAGAACAGGCCGAGGCCGATCGCGTCGAAGAGCTGGACGCCGCGCTGGCGCCGGTCGATGGACGGCGCGGCGAAGAAGCACACCACGCCCGCGGCACCGGCGGCCGCCAGGTAGCGCCAGTCGCGGAAGGTCTCGGGCGGCACGCCGATCAGCAGGTCGCGGACGATGCCGCCGGTGAAGGCGACGACGGCCGACAAGACGATCACGCCGAAGACGTCGAGCCGCGCCTGGACCGCGGCGAGCCCGCCGCTGAGGCCGAACACGAAGACGCCGACGAGGTTCAGCCACAGCAGCAGGGTCGGGTCGAGGCCGGAGATCACGGCCCAGACCCTAGGCGGTCACTCGAACAGCTGGCCGCCCTCGTCGATCAGCGTGATGATCGAGAGCACGCCGAAGAAGGCCGCCGAGAAGACGAGCACGCCGATCCGGTAGCCGCGCACGCGGATCGGCTCGGGCAGCGAGCGGCGGTTCATGATCAGCAGCAGGATCGAGTACACGAACATCATCACCCCGCCGACGCAGGCCGAGATGACGAGCAGGATCAGCGGCTGGTCGAGGCCGATCAGCAGGATCGCGCAGCCGAGGATGACCAGGCCCCAGACGAGGCGGAAGTAGAGCTTGCTCTCGCTGATCTGGCCTCGCGGAAGTAGTTGACCTTGAGGATGTCGGCGGCGACGCGGCTCGTGTAGTCGACGATGCCCATCGACGCCGCCAGCAGCGAGAACGCGCCGATGCCCCAGAACAGCGGACCCATCCAGCCGCCGGCGAGGTCGCTCAGGCGGTCACCCTCGACCTGGAGGAAGCTGATGTCGTCGGTCAGGCCGTCCTGGCCGAACACGGTCGAGTAGGCGAGCAGCGAGGTGGCCGTGATCGTGATGATCGTGATCGCCACGAACGTGCACAGCTGCTCGAGGTTGGCGAACTTCCACCAGGCGCGCCAGCGGGTCATGTTCTGCTCGGTCGGCGCGAACGCGTAGCCGGTGCCGGCCTCGGCCTCCTCCTCGCCGGTGATCGGGCTCACGAGCCGCGGCACGTACCGGCCCATGCCGTAGCGCTTGTCGCGGATCCAGTTGCTCTGGCACAGGTTCTGGCCGCCGCCCGCGCCGGCGAAGGCGAGCGCGCCGAGCAGCACCGCGAAGTCGATCGAGCCGGGGAACTGGCCGAAGCTCGTGACCACCTCGGGCAGCTCGCCGACCGCCTCGCCGCTGATCACGGTGATCGCGGCCACGACGAAGAAGATCACGATGACCGCGACCTTGAGGAAGATCACGCGCTCGAGCGCGTCGTAGACGACCGGCGCGAGCGTGAGGGCCGCGCCCACCAGCAGCAGGATCGCGATCGCGATCACCACCGGGTCGCCGCCGCCGAACAGGTACGTCATCAGCGTCGCCGAGCTCGTCGCCCAGCCGGGCCACAGGTTCGCGAAGTAGATGAGGACCGCGAAGAACAGGCCCCAGTGCTTCCAGTAGCGGCTGAAGCCCGTCAGCGCGGTCTCGCCCGTCGCGAGCGTGTAGCGCTCGATCTCCATGTTCAGGAAGAACTGGATGAGGACGCCGACGAACGCGGCCCACAGGAACACCAGCCCGACCTGCGAGGAGATGTACGGCCACAGGATGAACTCGCCCGACGCGAGGCCCACGCCCGCGCCGACGACGCCCGGGCCGATGATCTTCCAGATCGATCGTGGCGGCTCCGGCAGCTCCCGCACCTCCACCTCCGGAAGGTGCTTGCTCGGCAGCGTCGGCGTGAAGTCCTGTGGCGGGGCTCCGGCGGTCATACCCCGTCCTCCCCTCTGGACAGGTGGTCGAAAACCACACTTCGGAGCACCGCCCGGTCGGCCGTTTCTCGCTCATCCCACGTTCGCTTTGATCTCGCCCAGCGCTCATGGGCGCTGGCGCATCCGCGCTGCATTGAGGGGCGGTCGCGGGGCGTCCTCACGAGGGATGAGGGGGATGAAAGACCCATCAGACGGGAGGGTCGTCGCATGGCTCTCGCGGCGATCGGTGCTGGCCGCGTTGGTCGGCCTGACGGCCGCCGTCGGACTCATGGCGGTGCTGCTCGTGACGGGCGGGCAGGTGAGCGGGCAGGGCGCGCCGCTCAACGCGCAGCCCGAGCCGGAGGTGCCGGTCGAGGAGGTGCTGGCCAAGCCGCAGACGCCGCTGCCCGAGGGCATGCCGACGGCGAAGCCGAAGACGATCGGCAAGCCGCTCGATCCACTCAGCGGCGAGGAGGTCGGCTACGCGCGCAGCGTCGCCGTGGCCGCAACGGCCGACACCGGCGAGCGGGTGGACGGCTCAGCCGGACTGCAGTACCTCTCGACGGACCTGGCCGAGAGCGAGGACGGCACGCCGACGCGCGCCGTGAAGGTCAGCTCCTACGACTACGCGACGGACGAGCTCGTGACGCAGGTCGTGGACCTGCAGTCGGGCACGGTCGACACCAAGCGGGCGAAGGGCGTGCAGCTGCCGCCCTCGCGCCGTGAGGTGGACACCGCGATGGTCCGCCTGCTCGCGGACCCGGCGAGCCAGGCGCTCAAGGACGACTACAAGCGGACGACGGGCGTCGCGCTCACCAGCGCCGATCAGCTCGACTACGCGGGCGGTGCCTGGACCGCCGACGAGAAGAGCGAGGGCGCGGAGAAGTGCGGCGAGCACCGCTGCATCTTCTTCCAGCTCCGCACCGAAGACGGTCGCGGCCTGGTCATGGTCGATCGGATCGTCGATCTCTCTGCCGACAAGATCGAGGTGATCGAGCCGTGAAGGCGCTGAAGGTACTCATGATCGTGGGCGTGGCGCTCGCGCTGGGCGCGCCGAGCGCCGGGGCGCAGTCGACGACCCCGACCGCGGCGTTCTGCTCCGGCGAGTCGCTGATCTCGTACAAGCTCCGCAACGGGGCCAAGTGGGAGATGTGCTGGGGCCACCACTCGATCAAGGGCCTCGTGATCTCGAAGGTCGCGTTCCAGGGTCCCAAGGACACCGCGCCCAAGCTCGTGCTGGACGCGATCAACACCGCGCAGATGAACGTGCCCTACGACAACGGCTCGATCGAGTACGACGACGTGCTCCAGTACGGCTTCGGTGGCCAGTACCTCAAGGGCCTGGACGTCTCCGAGTGCCCGCAGGGCGAGCTGCGCAACGCGACCGTCTCGTGGGAGACGTCGACGAGCGTGTACCGCGAGGAGGTGCGCCCGGCGTTGTGCATCCGGGAGGCCGACACCGGCACGGCGTACCGCTCGCAGTACCGGTCCAACAGCCAGATCCTGGCCAAGCAGGGCACGGACCTGATCGTCCACGCCACCGCCGCGATCGGCAACTACGAGTACGAGATGCGCTACGCGTTCCACGACGACGGGCAGATCGACGCCGACCTCGGCGCGACCGGCGAGGCGATCCCGTTCGGCGAGGGGTACGTCAACGGCTGGCCGGTCGGCACGGGCGAGAGCGACTTCCTGATGAACCACTACCACTCGGCCGTCTGGCGGGTGGACTTCGGCCTCGACGGCCAGTCGCAGATGAAGGCCGAGCAGTGGGACACGGCGCCCACGGGCCAGCGCGGGACGCAGTCGGCGATCTACAACACGACCAAGACCGACATCCCGACGGAGAAGGCGTTCAACCTGACCAACCGGCGCTGGTTCCGGGTGCTCGCGCCGAACAGCACGAACACGGACGGCCATCCGCGGTCGTACGAGTTCGTCTACGGCAAGAACGACCCCTACAGCTCCTACCCGCACCTCAAGTACGAGCTGACCTTCTCGCAGTTCCGCTCGTGCGAGCAGTTCCCCATGCGCAACCTCACGTCGCAGGCGAACTGCGGCGACAAGACCTCGCTCGACTACCTGGACGGCGAGAACCTGACCAACCCCGTGGCCTGGGTCAACGTGGGCTTCCACCACGTCCCGCGTGACGAGGACCAGAGCCCGATGCCGATCCATTGGCAGGGCTTCAGCCTCTACCCGCGCGACTGGCACGCCAACAACTCGCAGGCGCCGGCGCTGCGGTCGGCCTGGAACGGCCGCAACATGCCGGCGGCGCCGACCCCGACGCCGAGCAGCACCGCGACCGCCACGCCGACCACCACGGCCACCGCGACCGCGACCGCGACGACGACGGCCACCGCCACCGCCACCGCCACCGCCACGCCGACCGCGACGGCCACGGTGACGAGCACGCCCACCGCCACCGCCACCGCCACCGCGACGACCACGCCCGCGCCTGGCCCGAGCGCCGCGGCGCGGACCGAGGTGGTCGCCCCCGAAGCCGGCGACAGCTCGACCGCGACGCTCCAGGTCGGCGGCGCGGCGCGCAAGGCGCTGTCGGCCGTCGCCCTGAAGCTCAGCGGCGGCAAGGCCACGATCTCGGTCACCTCCGGCGGCGTGGCCGCCACCGGCAAGGTGGCGCTGAAGATCAACCGCAAGACGGTGCGGACGCTCACCCTGAAGAAGGGGTTGGCGACCGCCACGCTGCCGAAGCTCAAGGCCGGCACCTACAAGGTCACGGCGAGCTACCTCGGGTCGGCCACGGCCGCGGCCGGCGCCACCAAGGCCAAGACCCTGAAGGTCAGGAGCTAGCGCGTTGACCGGCACGCGTCCCCGCACCCGCCTGCTCGGCGCCGCGGTCGGCGTCGCGCTGTTGATGCTCGTCGCCTACCGGACGGTGGGCCTGCTGACGGTGGTCACGCCGTCGATGCAGCCCGAGCTGCGGGTCGGGGATCGCGTGCTGGTCAACAAGCTCGTCCCGGAGCTCGTCCCGCTGCGGCGGGGCGACGTCGCCGTCTTCGAGGACCCCGGCGGCTGGGCACGCGCCTCGGCGCGCAGCCGGGGCGAGATCGCCGCCGACGCGCTGATCGTCAAGCGCGTGATCGGGGTCGGCGGCGACCACGTCGTCTGCTGCTCGGCGGACGGCGCCCTCATCCTCAACGGCACGCCCTTGAAGGAGCCGTACGTGGCGGGGAACGCCCGCCGGACCATGCCGCTGGCCTTCGACGTGACCGTCCCGGACGGCCGCTACTGGATGATGGGCGACGACCGTGCGCGATCGTTCGACAGCGGCGGCTTCGCGGACGCACCCGGCCACGGGTTCGTGCCGGCCGAGCGCATCGTCGGCCGGGTCGAGGCGACGCTGTGAGGCCGCTGCTCGCGCACGGGATCGCGGCCGGCGCCGACGTGCCGATTCCGCTGACCGTCGCGCTCGCGGCCGCCGCCGGCGTGCTCGTCCTGTCCTTCGCCTTCCTCGCCGCCGGGTGGACACGCCCGCGGTTGCGCCACGCCGCCGCGCTTCCGGACACCGCGCTCCCGCGCTGGTCGGACGCGCTGCTGGGCACGCTCGGGGTCACGGCCTTCGCGGCCGTCGCCTACGCCGGGCTGGCCGGGACCACGCTCCCGAACGAGAACCTCGCCCCCACGGCCGTCTACGTCGGCTTCTGGGTGGGCGTGCCGTTCGCCTCGCTGCTGCTCGGCGACGTGTTCCGCCACGTGAGCCCGTGGCGGGCGGTCGGCCGCGCCGCGGGCGCGCTCGCTGCCCGTGCCGGGCTGGCCAGCCGGCCGGCGCCCTACCCGGAGCGGCTCGGCCGGGTCCCGGCGGCGGTCGGCCTGTTCGCGTTCGCCGTCTGCGAGCTGTGCTGGGCCCGGGCGGGCGAGCCGCGTCCGCTGGCGATCCTGATGCTCGTCTACTTCGTGGTGATGCTCGTGGGGATGAGCCTCTACGGCGTCGAGCCGTGGGTGCGCAACGCCGACGCCTTCGGCGTGCTGTTCGCGCTCCTCGGCAGCCTGTCGCCGCTGCGTGGCCGCCGCTTCGCCCACTCGGGCACCGCGCTCGGGGGCACGATCGCGCTGCTGCTGGTCGCGATCGGGTCGACCGCGTTCGACGGCGCACGCGAGGCCGCCGCGTTCAAGCGCATCGCCCACGCGCTCGAGGATGCCGGCACGCACCTCGGGCTGTCCGCCGAGGCGGCGCTGGACACCGGCCGCGTCGCCGGGCTCGCGCTGTGCGTGGTGCTCGTGCTCGCGATCTGGGCGGCGGGTGTCGCGCCCGCTCGCCGGCACGCGCGCGCGTTCGCGCACACGCTGATCCCGATCGCCGCGGGGTACCTGGTCGCGCACTACTTCTCGCTCGCCGTCGTGGGCGGACAGGCGCTGTGGCCGCTGGCCAACGACCCACTCGGCCGCGGCGCCGACCTGTTCGGGGGCGCCGCCTCGGAGGTCGACTACGCCGCGCTGAGCGCGACCACGATCTGGTGGGTGCAGATCGGCGCGCTCGTCGCCGGGCACGTCGCGGCGCTGGTGCTGGCGCACGACCGCGCGCTGGAGGTCTACGGCTCCGCGCGAGCGGCGGCGCGTTCGCAGCTCGCCATGCTCGGTCTGATGGTGGTGTTCACCTGCACCGGGCTCTGGCTGCTGTCGACGGGCTTCAGCGCCTGAGACTCAGCCGGCCTCGGAGAGCGTCGTCAGCGCGTCCCGCAGGAGCCTCGAGACGTGCATCTGGGAGAGCCCGACCTGCTCGGCGATCTCCCGCTGCGTCAGGTCCTGCTCGAAGCGCAGGCGGACGATCCGCTCCTCGCGCTCGGGCAGCTGCGACAGCATGCGGTCGATGTCGGTGACGCGTTCGACGTGCGCGAAGCCGGGGTCCTCCCCGCCGAGGAGGTCCCCGCGGGTCGAGCTCTCCTCGTCGTCCGCCCACGGGCGGTCCAGCGAGTCGGCGCGGTGGGCGCTGACGCTGGCGCGCGCCTCGAGCATCTGCTCGACGGTCACGCCGCACTTGGTCGCGACCTCCTCCGGCGTCGGGGTGCGTCCGAGCTGGGCGGACAGCTCCTCCGTCGCCCGCGAGACCTTCGGGGCGAGCTCCTGCAGCGACCGCGGGACGCGGACCGTCCAGCCGAGGTCGCGGAAGTAGCGCTTGACCTCGCCGAGGATCGTCGGCATCGCGAACGAGGTGAACGCGAGCCCGCGGCTGGGGTCGTACCGCTCGATCGCCTTCATCAGGCCGACCGCGGCGACCTGCTCGACGTCCTCGCGCTCGGAGCCGGCCGAATATCGGCGCGCGAGATGGCGCGCCAACGGCAAGAAGCGCTCCACGAGCGCCTCCAGGGCTTCCTGATCACCGTTGGCCCGGTAGCGCTCGAACAGCGGGGTGACATCCTGGGCCCGTCCACGCTCACGCGGAAGGGTTGCAGCAACTGGGGCCATGCCCTCTTCTTTCCACGCCCACAACCAGCCACTCGTGCGGTGTTGGAGATCGGACGGTGAGGTGCGATGGCTTGACGAGCGGACCCCGGGCGTGGTCCACGCCCGGGGTTCGCACGTAGCGCTGCTAGCGGCCGACGCGGTGCTCGTGACCGTGCCAGCGCGGGCCGCGACGCGGCCACTTGGGCGGCTTGTGGCCACCCGGCTTGGTGCCGAAGGCGTCACGCGAGGCGCCGAAGTAGTACACGGCGTAGGACGCCGCCGCGGCGAGCTCCTTGAGGCTCTTGAGCGCCCCGCCGGACATCTTGCGACGGGCCGCGCGCTTCTCGGCGTCGGTGCCACCGGGCGCCAGGCCCTCGGCGCTGAGCGGCATGACACCGGTGAACACGGTGCTCAGGTTGTCGCAGATCTGGTGGTAGCACGGGTCGTACCACGAGCCCGCGGCGCCGCCGAAGATCTGCTCCTCCTCGGGCGTCTTGACGCCCTCGGCGCCGGCGTAGATGCCGCCGGACGGGATGCCGCGGAGCGTGAAGCCGACGTAGTCCGAGCGACCGTCGAACGGGCCCTTGACGACCGGCTGGCCCTGCGAGCGGAACCAGTCCTCGAAGACCGCCTCGACCTTGCCGGAGTCGGGTGACTCGGAGGCCTCGCTGCCGTCCTCGGTGTCGTCGCCGTCACCGTCGTACACGCCTCGGATGTAGTTGGCGGACGAGAGCATGTCGTAGTCGAGCATCACGTCGATCTTGTCCACCTCCTTCTGGCTGAGGTTGCGCGCGTAGTAGGAGGAGCCGACCAGGCCGTTCTCCTCGGCGCCGAACCACATGAAGCGGACCTTGTTGCGCAGGTTGTACCGGCCCTCCGACAGCTCACGGGCCATCGACAGCAGCGTCGACGTGCCGGAGCCGTCGTCGTTGATGCCCGGGCCTTCGGGCACGGAGTCCAGGTGCGCGCCCGCGAGCACGACGTGGTTGGGATCGCCGCCCTTGGTCTCGGCGATCACCTGCGGCAGGAAGCGGTCGGTGAACGTGCCGTAGACCTTGAAGTCGACGGTCGGGTTCTTGCCCTGCTTGTAGGCCTGCAGCAGCTCGTTGCCGAGCGCGTAGCTGGTGATCACGGCCGCGATCGTCGCCGGCGGGTCCGGCTGGTTGTCGACGAAGATCGGGTTCTGGCGCTCGGGCGTGTTGCCCTCGTTGTAGATGATCACGCCCGTGGCGCCCGCGGCCTGCGCGAGCTGCCACTTCTCGATGAACGCGCACGTGCCGCGCTGCACGAGCGCGATCTTGCCGGACACGCCGGCGTAGTCCGCGGCCGCGCAGCCGCTGGTGGAGCCGCCCGTGGGCGGGTCGACGATCCCGCCGACCGGGAACACGGGTGCGTTGGTGAGCACGGTCGTGGGCGAGTTGGCCATCGTGATGAAGTCCGAGTCCGGCAGGTCGGACTGCTCGGCCGTGCCGGGCCGGTACACCTTCGGCGTCGGCTTGACCTGGTTGAGCACCGGCGCCTGGCTCTCGCCCCACGTCGGGTAGTTGAACTGCGTGACCTGCGGGCGGTACCCCGCCTCGCGCAGGGTGCTGACGACGTAGTCCAGCGACTCCTGGTAGCCGGGCGAGAACACCTCGCGGGTGTCGTCGTTGAGCGTCGCGATCCGCTGCAGCGCGGTCTGATGCTCGGTGATGCTCGGGACGGAGACGCCCTCGACGAAGCGCTTCGCGCCTGGGTCCCGCGGCGACACGGCGCCACCGTTGGCCGACGCGGCGGCAGGGACTAAGGCGAACGTGGCGGCGCATGCGGCCACCAGAGCCAAACGACTCCGGGACAAAGAAGTACCCCCTCTTCGATGTGCGGCGATGGACCGATTTGACGGTCCGTCAGCGGAGCGTACCGCGAACTACTAGGGCGGGTAGGAGGTTCTTCGCTCACAGGTCCGCAAACGCTGTCTGGCACTCGTCCGCAACGCCCTCCAGCGAGTCACGGAGCGTTGACAGCTGAGCGGTCAGCGAGCCGCTGCCGAGCAGCTCTCCGAGCGCCGCGAACGACACCTTCGCGCAGTCGATGACCACCGCGCCCTTCGCCTTGGCCGCTTCGGCCTCGGCCTGCGCCTGGTCGGCGGTGGCCTGCGCCTGCTCGGTCGCGCCCTCCGCGCCGGCGGCGGCCTTCTTGGCGTCGGCCGCCTTCTCGGCGGCGGCGTCGGCGGTGCGCTGCGCGTCCTCGACCGAGGCGGTCGCGGCCTCGAGGGTCTCGGCCTTGGTCCCCAGGCGCGCCGACAGCTCCTCGTAGGCGGCTTCGAGCGCCGCCTTGGTCGCGGTCTCCTCCGCGCCGCCGGCGGCCTGCGGCTCCTCGGCCTGGAGCTCGGCAACCTGCTGGTTGGCCTGGTCGAGCTCGGCCTGCGTGTCGTCGCGGTCCGAGCGCAGGACGAACGCCCACGCGAGGGCGGCGACGGCGACGACGCCCAGCGCCGCGCTCACCCAGATCCAGCGGTTCGGTCGGGTCACAGGCGCCACCGTAGGTGCGGCCGTGAGCAGTCCGCATCACCCCCCGGGGATGAGGCGTGCGACCGCGCCGCGCTCAGCGCGTGAGCGACGCCGTCGCCGCCAGCAGCTCCTCGCGCGTGAGCGGACCGGTGATCGTCAATACGAGCTGGTCGGTGACGACGTAGACGTGCGGCTCGACGCGCGGGTCGAGGACGACGTTGGCGGTGGCCCCGCGGAGGGCCCCGGCCCGGATCCGGACCCGCTCGGGCTCGACGAGGTTCCCCTCGCCGGAGGCGATCGGGTCGGCCCAGGCGTCCGGGTCGGCGCCGGCGCGGCGGGTGCTGACGATCACGGTGTCGAGCCCGCGGCGGTACGCGGTGCTGACGACGTCGCGTGAGGGCGGGTTCAGCGCCTCGTTGCCGGTGGGCGACGGCGTGGTCCTGGCCACGCGCGTGACCGAGCGGCCGAAGCCGGCCGGCAGCGCGCGCGGCGCGAGCGGCGGGTAGCCGACGCGGTCCCGGACGGCGCTGAACGGCACGGTGCGGAACCCCTCGTCGACCACGGTCGCGTCGGCGGGGACGTCCGGCGCGAACGCGGACGCGGGCAGCGACGGGTTCAGCCGCAGGTGCTCGAGCTCGAACCCCTGCACGAGGCGGCCGCGGAGCGTCTCGCGCACGGACAGCGGGAACCCGGTCCCGCGGTCGACGATGACTTCGAGCCGGTCACCCGAGTAGCCGAGCTTGTTGACCGGGATGTCGGCGCGCAGCACCCAGGCGGGCCGGCCGTCGACGCGCTCCTCGCGCACCGTGCCCGTACGCGCGGCCGCGAGCGCCCGGGTCACCGCGGCGGCCTGCAGGCCGAGGCGCCGGTCGCCGATCAGGCCGTCGGGCGCGCCGGGGGCGACGCCCTCGGTGACGAACGAGCCGGGCGCGTACGGCAGGTCGAGCTGCACCTCGCGCGCGTCGCGGGACGAGTAGTAGAAGTCGCCGTCCTGCGCGCTGCCGAGGACCCGCAGGTCGCCGCGGTCGGTCAGCGCCACGCGCAGGCGGTCGGTCGTGAGCGGCTCCTGGGCGTTCAGCCGGCCGCGGACGACCAGCGTGGCCCGCAGCGACCGCACGTCGGCGAGGGCCGCGCGGGCACGCTCGACCACCTGCGCCGCCTGGGCGGGCGCGGTGACGACGCCCCGGTCCACCCGGCCCGGCAGCAGCGCGAGCACGAGCACGATCGCCGCCGCGAGCGCGGTCGCGCCGGCCAGCGCGGGACCGAGCCGGCGGCGCGCGGCCGAGCCGCGGGCGCGGGCGTCGCCGGGCCGCGCCGCACCCGGCGCGAAGCCCCGATCGCGGCTGTCGCGCGCGCGCCACGGCCGCCACGGGGGCCGCGCCGCGCGGCGGCTCGCCGCCTCGTCCTCGAGCCGCGCGCGCAGCTCGGCGTGGAAGCCCTCGCGGTGCGGGGGCGCGGGCAGGTCGCGCAGCGCGCGGCCGAGCTCCTCGTCGCGGTCGCTCATCGCGTCGCCTCCGTCCGGGCTCGTGCTGCGGGGCGCAGCCCGCGCGCGGCGTCGCGGCCTCCCGGCCGGGCCGGCCGCGCGCCGTGCGCCTCGCACGCGGGTTCGTTGCCGTGCGCGGTCATGCCGCCTCCGATCGGGCGTCCAGGACAGGACGGAGCGCCGCGCGGGCGCGGCTCAGGCGCGACGCGACGGTGCCCGGCGGGATGCCGACGACCTCCGCCACTTCGTCGTAGCTGTAGCCCTCGGCGTCCACCATCAGGACGACGATGCGCAGGTCCGCCGGCAGGCCGGCGAGCGCGTTGGCGAGGTCCATGCGGGTGTCGCTCGCGTCGCCGATGTCGGGGCTGGAGGCGGCCGCGCGGCCTTCGAGGGCCTCGAGGTCGACCTCGCCGCGGCGGGCGATCCGGCGCAGCTCGTCGACCGCCGCGTTGGCGACGATCCGGTGCAGCCAGGTGCCGAAGCTCGAGCGCCCGTCGAACTTCGGCAGCGCGCGGAAGGCGCGCACGTACGCGGTCTGGAGGACGTCGTCCATCGTGGCCTCGTCGCCGAGCATCGAGTAGGCGAGCCGGCGCATGGCGGCGCCGTTGGCCTCGAGCAGCTGCTCGAACGCGCCGACGTCACCGCCCTGCGCGCGCTTGATCAGGCGCCGTTCCCCGCGCTGCGGCGGGTCCACGACGGCGATGAAGATGAGCAGCATCCCCCCTTAGACCTACCAAGCCGCCGATTTCTTCACGACGGCGTGAAGGAATCGGCGGCGGCGTTCGTCCAACGGGCATGAACCACCGTCTGACCCTGTTGCTCGCGGCGCTCGTCGCGATGATCGCCTCCCTGCCCGCCACCGCCGTCGCCGCCCCGCGCTGCGATGCCAAGACCGCCGCGCTCCAGGAGCGGCTCGAGGCCCTGCACTTCCCCGGCGGCGCCGTCGACGGCTGCGCGGGACCGTCCACCCGCGCCGCCGTCCAGGCGTTCCAGAAGGCCAACGGCCTCAGCGCCGACGGCGTCGCCGGCCCGAAGACCCGCGCCGCGCTCGACGCGCCCGCGGCGCTCACGCCCGTGAGCGCGCGCCCCGGCCTGCACGTCGAGGTCGACCTGTCCCGCCAGCTGCTGCTCGTCGTCCGCGATGGCGCGGTCGAGCGGGTCTACTCCGTCTCGACCGGCAAGCAGGGCTACGAGACGCCCGTCGGCACGTTCAAGATCGGCCGCAAGGAGCGCCGGTCGTGGTCGGTCCCGTACAAGGTCTGGCTGCCGTACGCGAGCTACTTCGTCGGTGGCGTCGCCTTCCACGCCGGCACCACCGACGTCGAGCGGGCGAGCCACGGCTGCGTCCGCGTGCCCGCCGCGTTCGCGCGCGAGCTCTACGACCTGCTCGCGCCCGGCACGACCGTGATCGTCACACGTTCTGGCGCGCGCGCCTGAGCGGCACGTCCTCCATCGGCGCGCTCGCCAGCCGCGGCGGGCGCGCCGTCGCCAGCAACGGCGCGAGGTAGCGCCCGGCGACCTTGCCGGGTGGCGACCACAGCGGCGTGTGCCACACGGTCCGCTCGGTCGTTGGGAGCGGCTCCCCGTCCAGGCTCACGGGCGCGCGCAGGTACAGCGGCGCGCCGCCCGTGAGGAGCAGCCCGCGCAGCACCGGCTGCCAGGGCTCCGGGGCCGGTCCGAGCCCGCGGTCGGCGGCGATCGCGGCGGCCGCGACGTCGGCCTGCTGCGCCGACAGCCCGCCCTGCTTGAGCGGGAACGTCGTCACGTCGCCGGCCGCGAACACATCCGCCAGGCCGGGCACCCGGCCGTGGCCGTCGACCGGGACGAACCCGGACGGGTCGTGCGGCAGCCCCGCGATCGCCGGTCCGACCAGGCGCGGCATCGCGATCACGCGGCCCGCCGGCACGGGATCGGCGCCGTCGAGCTCGACCCACCCGGGATGCACTTCGGCCAGCCGCACGCCGGCGCGCAGGGCGATCCCGCGCGCCGCGAGGTGCTCGGACACGGCCGCGCCGGCCTCGCTGCCGAACATCCACAGCGGCACGGGCTCGGGGGTGACGATCGTGACGCGCGGCTCGCGCCCGCGGCTGCGCAGCTCGGTCGCGGCCATCATCGCCAGCTCGTACAGCGGCAGCGCCCAGGTCGAGACGCTCGGGAGCACGAAGGCCAGCGTCGCCGTCTCGGCGAGCGCCGCCTCGACGGCCGGAACGGAAGCCGGGCCGGTGAACGTGATCGCGTCCGACACGGCGGGAAGCGACCGTGCGCCCGGCGCCACGAGCAGCGCGTCGTAGCGCAGGCGGTCACCGTGATCGTCGACGACCACGTGCTGGTCCGCCTCGACCCGCACCAGCTTGGCCGGACGATGGTCGAACGGCGCGTAGCGCTGGATGACCGCGAACGGGACCGGGTTCGGCAGCCCGAAGCCGAACGGCGCGGCGACCGAGGCGGGTGGCGGGTTCAGCACGTCGTTGGGCGCGAGGACGGTGATGCGTGGATGTGGGCCGACCGCGGCCCGGAGCGCCGCAACCGCCTCGATGGCGGCGACGCCCCCACCCGCGATGACGATGTGCGGCTGGTTGCTCATGTCGTGACCGTACGAGTGCGGACGAGCGGCGCCATCCGTAGTTCTCCCCCGGACGGCGGTGGTCGCTCCCGGACGCACGCCGCAGCCAGACCCGGCACTCTTCGGACATGGCCATGACCGAGACGCCTGCTCCGCTGTCGGCGGAGGAGGTCGCGCGGCTGGACGCCTGGTGGCGCGCCGCCAACTACCTGTCCGTCGGGCAGATCTACCTGCTCGGGAACCCGCTCCTGCGCGAGCCGCTCCTGCCCGAGCACGTCAAGCCGCGGCTGCTCGGCCACTGGGGGACGACGCCCGGGCTGAACCTGCTGTACGCGCACCTGAACCGCGTCATCCAGGCTCACGACCTGAGCACGATCTACATCGCCGGTCCCGGGCACGGCGGCCCCGGGCTCGTCGCCAGCACGTGGCTGGAGGGCAGCTACAGCGAGGTCTATCCGAACATCGGGCGCGACGAGGACGGCATCCGCAAGCTGTTCCGCCAGTTCTCCTTCCCGGGTGGCATCCCGAGCCACGTCGCGCCTGAGACGCCCGGCTCGATCCACGAGGGCGGTGAGCTCGGGTACGCGCTCGCGCACGCCTACGGCGCCGCGCTCGACAACCCGGATCTGCTCGTCGCGTGTGTGATCGGCGACGGCGAGGCCGAGACCGGCCCGCTCGCCGCGAGCTGGCACTCGAACAAGTTCCTCAACCCGGCGCGTGACGGCGCCGTGCTGCCGATCCTGCACCTGAACGGCTACAAGATCGCCAACCCGACGGTGCTCAGCCGGATCACGCACGACGAGCTCGACGCGTTGATGCGCGGTTACGGGCACACGCCGTTCTTCGTCGAGACCGACGACCTCGAGACGGTCCACCAGGAGCTCGCGGGCACGCTCGACGCGATCGTCGCCGACATCGCGCGGATCCAGGACGACGCGCGCAACGGCAGCACCGAGCGTCCGCGCTGGCCGATGCTCGTGCTGCGGACGCCGAAGGGCTGGACCGGGCCGAACGAGGCCACGCCGGCCTCGCACCAGGTGCCGCTGTCCGGGCTCGCCGGGCACGAGGAGCGCGTCGAGCAGCTCGAGGCGTGGATGCGGTCGTACCGGCCCGAGGAGCTGTTCGACGACCAGGGCCGCCCGCTGCCCGAGGTGGTCGCCCTCGCACCGGCCGGCGAGCGCCGGATGGGCGCCAACCCGCACGCCAACGGCGGACTGCTGCTGCACGACCTGGAGCTGCCGGACTTCCGCGACTACGCGGTCGAGGTCGACTCCCCCGGCTACAGCTCGAGCGAGGCCACGCGCGTGCTCGGCGGCTGGCTGCGCGACGTCGCGGTCGCCAACGACACGTCGTTCCGCATCTTCGGCCCCGACGAGACCGTCTCGAACCGGCTCGGCGCCGTCGTCGAGGCGACCGACCGCGCGTGGATGGCCGAGATCAAGGACGCCGACGAGCACATGGCGCCGGACGGCCGGGTGATGGAGGTGCTGAGCGAGCACCTGTGCCAGGGCTGGCTCGAGGGCTACCTGCTGACCGGGCGCCACGGGCTGTTCAACAGCTACGAGGCGTTCATCCACATCGTCGACTCGATGTTCAACCAACACGCGAAGTGGCTCAAGACGACGCGCCACATCCCGTGGCGGCGGCCGGTCGCGTCGCTCAACTACCTGCTCTCCTCGCACGTCTGGCGCCAGGACCACAACGGCTTCTCGCACCAGGACCCGGGGTTCATCGACCACGTCGTCAACAAGAAGTCCGAGGTCATCCGCGTCTACCTGCCGCCGGACGCGAACTGCCTGCTCTCGGTCGCCGACCACTGCCTGCGCAGCCGCCACTACGTGAACGTGATCGTCGCCGGCAAGCAGCCCGCGCTCGACTACCTGACGATGGACGAGGCGGTCGCGCACTGCACGCGCGGCATCGGCATCTGGGACTGGGCGTCCAGCGACGGGGGCGGCGAGCCCGACGTCGTCCTCGCGTGCGCGGGCGACATCCCGACGCTGGAGACCGTCGCCGCGGCCGCGCTCCTGCGCGAGCACCTGCCCGAGCTGAAGGTGCGCGTGATCAACGTGGTCGACCTGATGCGCCTGCAGGACGAGAGCGAGCACCCGCACGGCCTCAGCCACGGCCTGTTCGACGCGCTGTTCACCACCGACAAGCCCGTGATCTTCGCCTACCACGGCTACCCGTGGCTGATCCACCGGCTCACGTACCGCCGCACGAACCACATGAACCTGCACGTGCGCGGCTACAAGGAGGAGGGCACGACCACGACGCCGTTCGACATGGTGATGCTCAACGACATGGACCGCTTCCACCTGGTGATCGACGTGATCGACCGGGTGCCGGGACTGGGCCAGCGCGCCGCGCTGCTGCGCCAGCAGATGGTCGACGAGCGGCTGCGGGCCCGCGCCTACACGCGCGAGCACGGCGACGACCCGGCCGAGCTGCGCGACTGGGTCTGGACTACGGAAAACCCGTAGTCGGTCTCGGACTTCCCCGAAGCCGGGGAGGCGGACACGGACCTAGGTTGGGAGTACCAAGCACCGACCGAAGGACCCGACGATGACCGCCTCCCCCGTGATCCTCTGCTACGACGGCTCCGATGACGCCGCGGTCGCCATCCAGCGCGCCGCGGCGCTGTTCGGAGGGCGCCCCGCGGTCGTGCTCGTCGCCTGGCCACGCGCCCAGGCGCAGCTCACCTACGCCTGGCCGGGCATGGTCTACGCGGAGGACCTCGACGCGCTCGACAAGGCCGCCGCGGACGCCGCCGCCGAGCTGGCCGAGCGGGGCGCCACGCTGGCCCGCGAGGCCGGCCTGGACGCAGAGCCGATGGCCATGCGCGCGAGCGGCCCGATCTGGCAGGCGATCCTCGCCGCGGCCGACGACCGCGACGCCGCCGCGATCGTGCTCGGGTCGCGCGGGCTGAGCGGCATCCGGTCGCTCGTCCTCGGCAGCGTGAGCAACGCTGTCGTCCACCACGCCACGCGCCCGACGCTCGTCGTCCGCCACGGCTGCCCGGCCGAGGACCAGGATGTCGCCCAGGCCGCTTGACGTGATCACGGTCAACCAGTGCATCGGCTGCGGCGCGATCGAGACGCCGCAGCCGTGCCTCGGCGGCTGCCACGAGCACCGGCTGGACCTCGTCCCGGCGGACGAGCACGCGGCGGCGCTGGCGGCGGTCGATGCGCTGGAGACGCTGCTGGCCGAACGCCGGGCGCTGCTCGCCGAGGTCGCGCGGTCCACGCTCGCCGATGGCGAGTGGGCGGCGCTGCGCACCCGCGCCCGCGCCGTGCTGCACGCCCCGCGGGTGCCCGAGCCCGCGCTCGAGGTCACCACGTGGCGCTGCGACTGCGGGCACATCGAGGCGCCGCAGCCGTGCATCGGCGTGTGCGTGCGCCCGGCCCGCGCCATGGTGCCGGCGGAGGACCACCGCGCCGCGCTCGCCCGCGCGACGGCGCTCGCCGCCGAGGCCGAGCGGCTCGCCCCCGCGCTGCGCCAGCTCGCCTGGACGACGCCGCGCCCCGCGCACCGCGAGGCGACGGCGCGGGCGCTGCGGACGGCCGCGTCAGCCCAGCAGGAAGCGGCCTGAGAACGCCAGGCGCTCGACCGGCGGCGCGTCCACCGGCTCACCGTCGAGCGTGACCGCCCACGTGCGCGGATCCACCCGGACCGTGCCGGTGCGCGTGTTGTGGACCATGTCGGCTGCGGTCAGGTCGCGGCAGCCCTCGACGCGGGCGCGCGGGCGGGCCGTCGGCAGTTCCGCCTCCATCGCGCTGCCGGCGAGGAACGCCAGCGACGTGCGGGCGGGAGCGCCGCCGACGCCACCGACCTGCGGGCGGACCCGCACGGGCTCGGACAGCATCGTGGTCGCGTTGCCGTCGCCGGAGGCGCCCCAGGCGGCCATGCCGGCCTTGACCACCAGCTCCGGGCGGACGCCGATCAGCGACGGCTGCCAGAGCACGGCGTCGGCGAGGCGGCCGGGCGTGAGCGCGCCGACGTGGCCGGCCAGGCCGTGCGCGAGCGCCGGGTTGATCGTGACCTTCGCGACGTGGCGCAGGACACGGGCGTTGTCGTGGGCGCCCTCGGCGCCGCGGACGGCCTTCATCCAGTCCGCGTTCTGGAAGGCGCGCCGGACGACCTCGCCCGCGCGGCCCATGCCCTGCGAGTCCGAGGACAGCATGTGGATCACGCCGAGGTCGTGCAGCACGCCTTCGGCGGCCATCGTGCGGGCGCGCACGCGCAGGTCGAGGATCGCGAGGTCGCCGCTGCGGCCGCCCGGGTCGAGCAGGTGCACGGCCTCGACCATCGCGCGGCCCTCGGCCTCCGTGCCTGGGCCGAACGGCAGCCCGGGATTCGTGGAGGACGTGAGCACGCGGTCACGGCCGGCCAGCACGAGCAGGTCGGGCGCGTGCCCGCCGCCGCAGCCCTCGATGTGGAACGCGTGGATCGTGCGCCCGCCGAACGCCGCGTAGGTCTCCTCGACCGACAGCGACTCGTTGAGGCCGTCGGTGTGGATCGCGAGCTGCACGTCCTCGGCGTCGCACACGTCGAGCGCGGTCCGGATCTGCTCGGCGCCCGCCGCGACGTCCTCGTGGATCTTCAGGCCGGCGCCGCCCGCGCGCAGCGAGTGCAGGATCGGGTCCTGCCGGGCCGCAGAGCCGCGGACGAGCAGCGCGGCGTTGAGCGGGTAGGCATCGAGCGCCGCCCACGCGGCCTGCAGCAGCTCGGGCGGGTTGCAGCCGAGGTTCCAGACCGGGCCCGGGTCCTGGATCACGAGCGTCGTCAGGCCGCCGGCGAGCGCCGCGTCCGCGACCTGCGGCGAGAGCCAGTGCACGTGGGTGTCGATGCCGCCGGGCGTGACGATCAACCCGCTCGCGTCGTGGACCGCGGTCGCGGTGTCCAGCACCACGTCGACGCCGTCCATCGTGTCGGGGTTGCCGGCCCGGCCGACGCTGACGATCCGGCCCTGGCTGATCCCGAGGCTCGCGTAGCGGACGCCGAGGATCGGGTCGACCACCAGGCCGCCGGTGATCGCCACCTCCACGCCGCCGCGCTCGGCGCGCACGCCGAGCCCATCGCGCATCGTGCCGCCCCAGCCGGGGACGATCGCGTCCGGCTCGCCCTCGGGCTCGAGCCACAGGTCGCTGTCGGCCAGCCGTACGCGCTCAGGCACCGCGGTACCCCCGTTCCCGCGCCAGCGCCAGCGCCGCCTCGCGCGCGCCGTCGGCATCCAGCGGGCCGTCGACCAGCCCGCCGTGCCCGCGCACGATCCGGGCGCCCGCGATCGGCACGAGCCGCACGCCGACCGTCTCCCCCGGCGGGAACACGACCTTCGCCCCGGCCTCGATCGCCAGCCGCCGGCCCCACGCCGCCGCCCGGTCGAAGCGCAGCGCGCGGTTGGTCTCGAAGAAGTGGAAGTGCGACGTCACGCCGACCGTGACCTCGCCCTCGTTGACGACGTCGAGCGCGACGCCCTCGCCCACCCACTCGGGGTCGACCGCGCGCGCCTCCGGCGGGCCGTCGCGGCGGATCGGGTCGTGCAGCACGACGAGCCGGTGCCCGTCCACGAACAGCGGCTCGACCTCCACGCGCGGCACGGCGTCGGCCACGCCCTCGAGCACGTCCGCCTCGCCGAGCACCGTGTAGCCGAAGGCCTGCACCTCCGCGTACGAGCGACCGTCGCGCGCCGCCTCGCACACCTCGTCGGCGATCAGCGCGACCGCCTCGGCCTGGGTCAGCGGCAGCCCGCGCGCCCGCCGCTTGCGGGCCAGCTCCCCCGCCAGGAACAGCAGCAGCCGGTCTTCCTCGCTGGGCAGCAGACGCATCAGACCGCCGGCTCCTGCTGGGTGATGCAGTGGATGCCGCCGCCGCGCGCGAACAGCGGCCGCGCGTCCACGAGCTCGATGCGCCGGCCGGGATAGGCCTCCGCCATGATCGCCGCGGCGCGCGTGTCGGCCGCCTCCTCGCCGAACGCGCACAGGACGACGCCGCCGTTGACCAGCGAGTGGTTGATGTAGCTGTAGTCGACCGGCCCGTGCTCGTCGTGGGTGAACCGCGGCGCGGGCACCTCGATCACGGTCAGCCCTTCGGCGCGCAGCTGGTCGGCGACGCCGCGTGAGACCTCGTGGTCGGGATGGTCGCGGTCGTCCTGGCGGTGCACGAGCACCGTGCCGGGCGCGGAGAACGTGGCGACGATGTCGACGTGGCCGCGTGTGCCGAACTCGTCGTAGTCACGCGTGAGCCCGCGCTCGAGCCAGATCACGCGGCGGGCGCCGAGCGTGCGCTCCAGCTCGGCCTCCACGCGCGCCTCGTCCCAGTCCGGGTTGCGCCCCGGGTCCAGCTGGACCGTGCGCGTGACCAGCACCGTGCCCGCGCCGTCGACGTGCAGCCCGCCGCCCTCGTTGACCAGCGGCGAGTCGACCACCGGCACGCCGGCCCGGCCCGCGACGAACCGCGCGATCTGGGCGTCGTGCTCCCACGCCGCCCACTCCTGGCCGCCCCAGCCGTTGAAGACCCAGTCGACCGCGGCCAGCCCGCCGCTGCCGTCGAGCACGAACGTCGGCCCGATGTCGCGCATCCAGGCGTCGTTCAGCGGCGCCTGGACGACCTCGACGCGCGGGTCGAGATGGCGGCCGGCGACCTCCACCGCCCCCGGGTCGACGACCATCGTCACCGGCTCGAAGGCGACGATCGCGCTCGCGACCGCGGCCCACGTCCTGCGCGCCTCGTCCGGATCGTCGCCGAGCGTGTAGCCGGACGACGGCCACGCCATCCACGTGCGAGCGTGCGGCGCCCACTCGGGCGGCATGCGGAATCCCTTCTCGGACACGCCTCCAACCCTAATGTGTGCGGGTGGACAACGCCGCCCTCGCCGACCAGCTCGAGGCGTTCGCAACCCTGCTCGAGCTCGCCGACGCGAACGCGTACCAGCCGCGCGCGTACCGTCGTGCGGCCGAGATGATCCGCTCGGCGCCGGTTCCGGTGGAACGCCTCGTCCGCAACGGCCGGGTGCGCGAGCTGCGCGGGATCGGGCCCGGCATCGAGGGGCGGCTGCGCGAGCTGGTCGAGACGGGCCGGATCGCCGAGCTGGAGGCGCTCGAGCGCGAGCTCTCGCCTGGGCTGATCGGGCTCGGCCGGTTCCTGGGGCTGACTACGAAGCGCTCGATGGAGCTCGCCAAGGCGCTGGACGTGCGCACGCCCGAGGCGTTCCGGGACGCGGTGGCCAACGGCCGCCTGCGCGACGTGCCCGGCGTCGGCCCGAAGACCGAGGCGCGCATCGTGGCCGCGCTCGAGCAGGACGCGCCGCGCCGGCCCGGCCTGCTGCTCAACCGCGCCCGGGCGCTCGTGAGCGGCATCGCCGAGGCGCTCGGCGGCGAGGCCGCCGGGGACGTCCGCCGGTGGCACGACTCGCCGCGGCACCTGGCGGTGGTGACCTCCGCGCCCGACGCCGTCGAGCGGTTCGCGGCGCTTCCGCAGATCGTCGCCATGGTCGAGGAGCGCTGCGGCCTGACGATCGAGGGCGTGCCGGTCGAGCTGCACACCGCGCCGCCCGAGCGGTTCGGCACCGCGCTGCTGCAAGCCACCGGCTCACCCGAGTACGTGGCCGCGCTGGGCCCGCTGCCCGACGCGCCGAGCGAGGCCGAGGTCTACCGCCGGCTCGGTCGGCCGTGGCTGCCGCCGGAGCTGCGCGAGGCGCCGTTCGCCGGCGCGCCGCCGCCGCTGCTCACCGAGGCCGACATCCGCGGCGACCTGCACACCCACACGACCTGGTCCGACGGGCGCTTCAGCGTCGAGGAGATGGGCCGCGCCGCGCGCGACCGCGGCTACGACTACCTCGCGATCTGCGACCACACGCCCGCCGTCGGCGCCGTGCGCGGCCTCACCCCGGACGACGTGCGCCGCCAGGGCGAGGAGATCGCCGCCGCCAACGAGCGCCTCGCGCCGTTCCGCGTCCTGCGCGGGATCGAGTGCGACATCCTGCCCGACGGCCGGCTCGACCTCCCCGACGACGTGCTCGCCGAGCTCGACTGGGTCCAGGCCAGCGTGCACGGCGGCCAGCGGATGCCGCGCACCGAGATGACCAAGCGCGTGGAGGCTGCGCTCCAGCATCCGGCCGTCAGCTGCCTCAGCCACCCCAAGGGCCGGATCATCGGCCGCCGGCCCGAGAACGCGCTCGACCTCGAGCACATCTACGCGGTTGCGCGCGCGCACGACGTCGCGCTCGAGGTCAACGGCCTGTCACCCCGGCTTGACCTGAGCGGGACCCACGTGCGCGCGGCGCTCACGGCCGGGGTCAAGATCGTCTGCTCGACCGACGCGCACTCGATCGACGGTCTCGCCGGGATGACCTACGCGGTCCACACCGCTCGCCGCGGCGGCGCGACCGCCGCGGACGTGGTCAACACGCGACTGCTCAGCCCGCGTCCGTAGTGCCCTGGCGCTCGGCCTTCAGGCGCGCCTCGTAGACGTGCCGGCGCCCGCCGGTGAGCTCGTCGCGCACGCGGCGCTCGAAGTCCCGGAACACCGACCAGTAGCCGTCGTCGAACTCCTCCATGATCTGGAACGTCCAGCGCCCTTCGAGCACGTCGCGCCCGACCAGGTCACGCTCGAGCGCGTCGGCCAGCTCCGACCGCCCGGCCGCGCGCAGCCCTTCGAGCACGTCGTCGAGCGCGAAGTCCGCCTCGCCGACGAGCTGGTGGAACGAGTAGAGATGGCCGCGAGCGCGCTCGAGCGTCTCCAGCGCCTCCGACATCTTGCCTGCGGTCTCGATCGCCTGATCCTCACTCATCGCGCCAAATTCTCCCCATTCGGGTGCACTCTCGACCATCACGCGGCAAGCTGCACGGCCGCACCATGGACACACCCACCCGCATCGACCTGCGCATCGACGACGTCGACGAGGCGCAGGCCTTCCTGACCCAGACCTACGGCAGCCGCCTGCTGCTCAAGCACACCGAGCCCGGGTCCTTCGGGCTCGAGCTCATCCGCACCGACGCGGGCCGCTTCGCGTCGACCGACGCCGCCCTGCCCGGGACGATGCGCTACCGGATGCTGAGCCACGGCGACGTGCTCATCAACACCCTCGTCGACGGCGCGTTCGAGGCCGACCGCGGCACCCACGTGGACCGCTACGTCGCCGGGGACGTGTTCATCGGCAGCCCCGGCGGCGCGGGGCACGCCTGCCGCACGCAGAACATCCGCGCACGGACGATGAGCGTCTCGCGTGCGCTGCTGTCGGAGATCGCCGACGGCGAGCCGCGCTTCGCCTCGATGACGCCGCGCGCCGGCGAGGGCCGCCGCTGGCGCCTCGCCGCCCGCTTCGTCGACGACCTGCTCGCCGACCCGCCGAGCGCAGGCGCGCCGCTCGTGCTCGGCTCGGCCGCCCGGCTGCTCGCCACCACCGCGCTGGCCGTGTTCCCCAACACCGCCGTCAGCGAGCCCAGCATCGACGACCGCCGGGACGCGCACCCCGAGACGCTGCGCCGCGCGATCGCGTTCATCGAGAGCAACCCGGAGCTGGACATCGGCACGGCCGCGATCGCCCGCGCCGCGCACGTGACGCCGCGCGCGATCCAGCTCGCGTTCCGCCGCCACCTGGACACCACGCCGACGGCCTACCTGCGCCGGGTGCGACTGCAGCACGCGCACCAGCAGCTGCTCGACGGCACGCCCGACGGCCTGACGGTGACCGACGTGGCGCTGCGCTGGGGCTTCGCGACGCCCAGCCGCTTCTCCCGCCAGTACCGGATCGCCTACGGGAAGACGCCGAGCGCCACGCTGCGCGGCTGACCGTCGGCGGGGATGAGCCGCCGGCGCTGGCGGACCAGCTCGATCGCCTGCGATGGGTCCCCGGTCGCCGGCTCCCCCGTGAGCAGCCAGGTGGCGTCGGCACGGCGCAGGAGCGTCCCCTCGCGTGCGAGGTCGCTGAGCGCGCTGGAGACCGTCGGCCGGCGCGCGCCGACGAGCTCGCCGAGCAGCCGGTGCGAGAGCGCGAGCGGGATCACGACCCCTTCGGTGGTGACGCGCCCCCAGCGCTCCGCGAGGTGCCAGAAGAGCGCGAGCAGCCGCCGGTCGACGCGGTTCAGATGGGCGATCGCCTGCGTCACCGAGCTGCGCACGGCGGCCTCGCCGAGCCGCTCGACGATCGTCACGGACACCTCCGGGAAGCGCGTGAGCGCGGCCGACAGCCCGTTGCCGAGCACCGCCACCCACAGCGTCGCCAGCACGTTCCAGCGCGTCTCGGCCGCCACCAGCGACGGCGTCGCGTGGTGCTGCCACGGGCGGACGATGTCGCCGGGCCCGAGCAGGTCGGTGCTGACCGTGTCCTCGAGCACGACCTCGCGGGCGAGCACGCCGTCGACGATCAGCAGGCCGATGGTCCCGGGCGCGGCGACCAGCCGCGCGCCGTCCCACGGCCCCACGTCGAGCCGCTGCTGGCGCACCTGCAGCTCACGCTTCGCCGCCGCGAGCCGGTCGTGGGACAGCAGACGACCGAGGTCGGGATCGAGCGCGAGCAGGGACTTCACCGAGGCGATGATGCAAGGAGCGCCCCCTCGCGGCTACTCGTAGAGCGAAGAGCGACTTGTCGTGAAGCGAACGTCAGCGCACGCCGTCGAGGGCCTCGGCGACGGTCCGCATGGCGAGGAACCGGACGTGCGGCGTCTCGCCGACGCGATCGCGTTCGGCCCGGCCGGCGAGCTGGTGCGCGTCTAGAGCAGGCCGCGGCAGAGGTCGAGGTTGCGCTGCGTGGCGTCGTCCGGGCCGTGCTCCGCGAGCGACGCCTCGAAGAACCGGATCGCGTCCTCGAGGGCGTCCAGCTCGAACGCCAGCAGGCCGAGCGCGAACGGCAGGTCCTCCTCCCCCGGCACGAAGACGTGCCGGGCGTACGTCTCGTGCAGCGCGTGGAGGAGGTCCCGCTGCGCGGCCGGATCGGCTTCCGCCGCCTGCGTCCGCAACGCGCTCGCGACGCCCAGCAGCGTCGACGCGTCCCAGCCGCTCAGCCGCAGCAGCGCGACCAGCTCCGCCACCGACAGGTGCTCGGCCGCCTGCTCGACGCCCTCGGCCAGGAACGACAGGTCCTGCGGGCTGAAGCGCTCGATCGCGTCCGCGTAGGCGAGGCGCGTCTCGGGATGCTCGCCGCCGAGCAGCAGCGCGGCGGCGGCGACCGCGACGTGCCGGTCTCCGCCGTGCAGCAGGTCCCCGCCGTGGCGGCGCGCGTACCAGCCGAGCGCGTGGACGTTGACCATCACCGAGAAGCTGCCGCCGTGGCGGTCGAGCTCGGGCTCGGACCCGTGCGCGAGCGAGGCCTCGGTGGCGTGCGCCTTGTCCCCGACGAGCACGAGCAGGCGATCGTCCGCGAGCGCGCGCAGCCGGCGGAGGCAGTCGATCCCGACCCGCGGGATCGTCACCACCGTGTCGCCCAACGTCGTCCGGTAGTGCTCGAGCAGCGCGTCCAGGTCCGGCTCGCCGTAGTGGTCCGGCCCGACGGCGCGGCGCGACCAGCGCAGCTCCATCGACGGGACGTCCTGGCCGTCCACCGCCAGCAGGCACTCCTCGATCGCCCCGCCGCCGAACGCGAACGCGTCGACGGGAACGCTGTCGAACAGGTAGTTGGCGATCACGACGAGCGGGTTCGCGAGCCGCTCGAGCGTCACGCCCCGCCGGCGCAGCCGCAGCGTGGAGTCGGTCTCGACGTCGAAGCGCGCGAAGTCGAACCGGTCGCCGGCGAACGCCGGGTGCGCGTCCCATTCCTCGAGCATGCGGTCGCCGAGGTCGGTCAGCACGTACACGATCGGCGGCAGCGCGAAGGGCAGCGCGGCGGTCCAGTCGGCCAGCTCGCGCATGAACCCGTGCGCGAACCGCCCCGCTCCCGCCCCGAGCTCGACCACGTACAGCGGCTCGTCGAGGTCCAGCGCGCCGCGGGCGCAGTCGCGCAGGAAGCCGACCACCACGCGCGCGTACGCGGACGACACGAACGGGTTGTCGACGACCTGGTGCGGGATCTCCGCGAACGCCTCGCCCGAGGCCTCCGCGTAGAACGCGCGCTGCAGCGCGAAGGCTCGCGACTCAGAGAACGGCTTCCCAACCCCGTGACCGGTGCTCACCGCCACATCCATAGCGTGCGGCCGCGTGATTCACCAGATCGTGGGCGCGGCGCTCGCCGCCGCGCTGCTCGCGCCTGCCGCCGCCCGGGCCGTTCCGGTACGAGGTCGCTGACCGACGGCGGGCGTCGCTCCACCACGACGACGTGAGCTGACCCGCTCATCGCGAACCGGTATACGTCGCGCATGGACCTCCAACTGCAGGACCAGGTGTGCGTCGTCACCGGGGCGAGCAAGGGCATCGGGCGCGCGGTCGTCGAGACGCTCGCCGCTGAAGGCGCGCAGGTCGTGGCCGGCGCGCGCGACGTGCGCTCGCTGACCGGCCTGGACCGCGTGACGCCGTTCGCCGTGGACCTGTCCACGGCGGACGGCCCGGGCGCGCTGGTCGGGCATGCGGTCGCGACGCACGGGCGGGTGGACGTGCTCGTCAACAACGTGGGCGCCGCGCGCGTGCGCCTCGAGGGCTTCCTGGCGCTGACCGACGCCGACTTCGCGGCGTCGATGGAGCTGAACTTCTACGCGGCCCTGCGCGCGACGCGGGCGGCGGTGGCCGACATGCTCGGCCGCTCCGCGCCGGGGGCGATCGTCAACGTCGGCTCGGTCAACGCGTTCTTCCAGCCCGACGGCGGCGTGATCGACTACGGCGCGGCCAAGGCGGCGCTCGGGAACCTCGCCAAGGCGCTCTCCCAGGAGCTCGCGCCGAAGGGCATCCGCGTCAACAGCGTCTCCCCCGGCCCGGTCGCCACCGACCTGTGGCTGGGCGAGCACGGCGTCGCCGCCACGATCGCCGCGGCCAGCGGCACCGATCCCGAGACCGTGCGGTCGCAGACGGTCGCGGGCGGGATCCCGACCGGGCGGTTCTCGACGCCGGAGGAGGTCGCGACGCTGGTGGCGCTGCTGGCGTCGCCCCGCACCGCGAACGTGACCGGCTCCGACTACCTGATCGACGGCGGCCTGATCAAGACCGTCACGCCCTGAGCGGCGGGCAAGCCATGAAATCCCGCTGCGCTGGGTAGATCGGGCGGGCCGCTTCCCCCAACGGGAGTGGCCTGAACCCGAAATTCCCCTCAGGAGCATCATGTCCACTTCCGCGGCGCTTGCCGTCAAGGTCCTCGCGGGCCGACCATTCCCCCAGGGCGCGCACGCCGACGCCAAGGGCACGAACTTCTCGCTGTGGGCGCCGAGCGCCGAGCGGGTCGAGCTGTGCCTGTTCGACGACGACGGCGCCGAGACCCGGCTGGACCTCGTCGAGCGGACCGCGCAACAGTGGCATGGCTTCCTCGAGGGCATCCGCCCCGGCCAGCGCTACGGCTACCGCGTCCACGGGCCGTGGGACCCGGCGAACGGGCATCGCTTCAACCCGGCGAAGCTGCTGCTGGACCCGTACGCGAAGGCGATCGACGGCACGGTCGACTGGGACGGACCGACGCTGCTGCCGTACCAGGCCGGGAGCGGCGACGACGCCGACCTGCACCGCGAGGACAGCGACAGCGCGACCGCGATGCCGAAGTCGGTCGTTGTCGACGAGCGCTACGACTGGGGTGACGACGTCTGGCCGCGCACCCCGTGGACGGACACGGTCATCTACGAGGCGCACGTGCGCGGGCTGACGATGACGCACCCGGACGTGCCCGAGGAGCTGCGCGGCACGTACGCCGGTCTCGCGACGCCCGCGATCATCGACTACCTCAAGTCGCTCGGCGTGACGGCCATCGAGCTGCTGCCGGTGCACCACTTCATCGACGAGAGCTTCCTCGCCGACCGCGGACTCACGAACTACTGGGGCTACGCGTCGATCGGGTTCCTCGCGCCGCACGGCCCGTACAGCGCGGCCGGCTCGCGCGGCGAGCAGGTCGCCGAGTTCAAGGACATGGTCAAGGCGCTGCACGCCGCGGGGATCGAGGTGATCCTCGACGTCGTCTTCAACCACACGGCGGAGGGCAACCACCTCGGCCCGACGCTGTCGTTCAAGGGCGTCGACTCCGCCGCGTACTACCGCAGCGCCGAGGACCCGCGCTTCTTCCACGACTACACGGGCACCGGCAACAGCCTCGACCCGACGCATCCGCAGGTGCTGCGGCTGATCATGGACTCGCTGCGCTACTTCGCGCTCGACTGCCACGTGGACGGGTTCCGCTTCGACCTCGCCGCGGCGCTCGCCCGTGGCCTGCACGAGGGCGACCGCCTGTCCGGCTTCCTGGACACGATCCACCAGGACCCGATCCTCTCCCAGGTCAAGCTGATCGCCGAGCCGTGGGACGTCGGGCCGGGCGGCTACCAGGTCGGCAACTTCCCCGTGCTGTGGAGCGAGTGGAACGGCGAGTACCGCGACGACATGCGCGACTTCTGGCGCGGCGAGCTGCCGCTGGCGACGTTCGCCGGCCGCTTCTCCGGCTCCGCGGACCTGTACGCAGACGACGGCCGCCACCCGAGCGCGTCGATCAACTTCGTCACCGCCCACGACGGCTTCACGCTGCGCGACCTCGTCTCCTACAACGACAAGCACAACGAGGCCAACCTGGAGGACAACCAGGACGGGGCGAACGACAACCGCTCGTGGAACTGCGGCGCCGAGGGCGAGACGGACGACGCCGAGGTCAATGCGCTCCGTGCCCGCCAGCAGCGCAACCTGCTGGCCACGATGCTGCTCTCCCAGGGCGTGCCGATGCTGCTCGGCGGCGACGAGCTGGGCCGCACGCAGGGCGGCAACAACAACGGCTGGTGCCAGGACAACGAGATCTCCTGGTACGACTGGGACGGCGTGGACGAGGACCTGCTCGCGTTCACGCGCCGCGTGATCAAGCTGCGCCGCGAGGAGCCGGTGTTCGCGCGCCGGCGCTTCTTCAGCGGCGAGTCGCGCAGCGGATCGGGCCTCGCCGACGTCGAGTGGCTGCGCCCCGACGGCCAGGCCATGGGCCACGGCGACTGGGACAACGGGCACCACAAGTCGCTCGCGATCTTCCTCAACGGCCGCGAGGTGGAGCCGCTCGAGGACGGCACGCCGCAGCGCTCTGACTCGTTCCTGGTGCTGGTCAACGCGCACCACGAGGGCGTCGAGTTCGGGCTCGACCCCGAGCTGGGCCAGGCCTGGCGGACCGAGCTGGCGACGGACGGCGTGGACGAGGAGCTCGAGGGCGGCGGGACGACCGTCCTGACCGGGCGGACGCTCCGCGTGCTACGCCGGGTGCGGTAGCAGCGACCGGACGCGCCGAGCGCGCAGGAGCGCCTGGGCGGCGCCGCGGCCACTCATGCCGTGGACGGCGCCGCCCGGGTGGGTCGACGCCCCGGCCATGTAGAGCCCGTCGATCGGGGTCTTGTACCTCGACAGGGACGGCGCCGGGCGGAAGACGAGCTGCTGGTCGATCTCGTAGGAGCCGCCCGCCAGATCGCCGCCGACCAAGCTCGGGTTCTCCGCCTCGGTCTGCGCCGGGGAGCGCTGCGCCCGGGCCAGCACGAGCGACCGCCACCCCGGGGCGAAGCGGTCGAGCTGCGCTTCGATCCGGGCGACGACCTCGTCGTCGGACGGCTCGTAGCGCGCGGGCACGTGCCCGTACACGTAGAGGGTGTGCCGGCCGGCGGGCGCGCGGGTCGGATCGTGCAGGGACTGCTGGCCGACCACCAGCGCGGGCCGCTCGGGCACCTCGCCGCGGCGGGCGGTGTCCGCCGCGCGCACCAGGTCCTCGAGCGGGCCGGCGAGGTGCACCACGCCGGACGTGCGCGGCTCCGCCGCCGTCCACGGCATCGGCCCGGCCAGCGCGTAGTCGAGCTTGAACGGCGCCGTGCCCGCGCGCCAGACCTTCAGCCGCCGCTCGAGCCGGCCGGGCAGCGCGCCCTCCGGGAGCATCCGCGCGAGGACCGTGGCCGAGACGGTCGAGATGATCGCGTCGCCCGCGACCTCCTCCCCGCCGCGGAGCTGGACGCCGACGACGCGGCCGCCGCGCAGCCGGATCCGCTCGACCGACGCGCCGGTGCGCAGCGTCGCGCCCGCGGCGGTCGCCTCACGGACGAGCGCGTCGGTCAGCGCTTGTACACCGCCACGCGGCAGCAGCCAGCCGTGGCTGTGGCCGGTCAGCTGCAGCAGCATCCCGAACGCGCCGCTGAGCGCCGCGGTCGGCGGCAGGCCGCTGTGCTGCGCCGAGCCGGACAGCCACGCGGTCGCCCGGCGGTCGCCGTCGAACAGGTCCAGCCCGAGCGCCTCGGCCGAGCCGAGCAGCCGGCGCGCCCACTCGACCAGATCGCGGTTGAGCCCGAGCGCGACCCGTGTCCCGGCGCGCACGGGCGGCAGCCGGCCGAGCACGGCCTCGGCGATCGCGGACGCGTGCGGCAGCAGCTGCTGCATCGCGCGGGCCCAGCCGGGTCCGGCGGCGCCGAGCGACTCGACCGTGCGGTCCACGTCGCGGTGCAGCGCGATCGCCGTGCCGTCGTCGAACGGGTGCGCGAGCACCGTGTCGGGGTTCACCCAGTCGACGTCCAGGCCGAGCTCGCGCATCGCCGGCGACACGGCCGCCATCGGCAGGAACGCCGCGCACGAGTCGTGGACGAAGCCCGGCAGCGTGCACTCGACGGAGGTGGCCGCGCCGCCGATCCGGTCGGCGTGCTCGAGCACGGTCACGTCGGCGCCGCCGCGCGCGACGTGGAGAGCGGCCACGAGGCCGTTGTGCCCGCCGCCGACGACGAGGACGTTCAGCTCTGCTCCTCGAGCGCCTTGTAGCCGAGCTGGGCCACGTCGGCGATCGCGTACATCGTCCACATCCCGGCGAGCAGGCGCGTGAGCCGGGGCGCGAACACGAACCCGACGGTGAACGCGCCGGCCACCCACTGCCCCAGGCAGTACGGGCACACCAGCAGCTCGCCGATCGCGTAGCGCAGGCCGCGCCCGCGCGCCGCCTCCTCCACCTCGCCGTGGCCGGCCTTCTCCTGGAAGCGCGTGAACGGCGCGCGGGCGAACGCGGTCACCTTGTCCTTGGTGATCATGCGGCTCAGCTTGTAGGTGGCGATGCCGCCGAGCGCGAGGTCCCGCACCCCGACGCGCTCGGGGAGGTCGCGGCCCGAGCGGCGTGCGGCGAGCAGCCCGCCGGCGAACAGCAGTCCGAAGGTGCTGGTGAGCACGCTGTAGCCGGCCAGCGGGCGCTGGTCGTCGGCGGCGGCGGCGTAGTCGGCGCCGAGGCGGCCCGGCAGGTCGGTGCGGTCTTGCGGCGGGCTCGTGCTCATCCACGAGGCCCTACCCACGCGAGTGGCCACCCACGCGAAGGGGAAGGGTCCTCGCCATGTTGAACGGGAAGGTGGTCGTGGTCACGGGGGCGTCGGCGGGCGTGGGACGCGCGACGGTGCGCGAGCTCGCCCGGCAGGGCGCGGCGGTCGGCCTGATCGCGCGCGACCGTGGCCGGCTCGACGCCGCCGCGGCCGAGGCGCGGGCCGCAGGCGTCCGCGCGTGCGTGGCGCCCGCGGACATCAGCGACGCCGACGCGCTCGAGCGGGCTGCGGCGACGATCGAGGCCGAGCTGGGGCCGATCGACGTCTGGGTCAACGCGGCCATGACCGCCGTGCTCGCGGAGGTGTCCGACACGACCCCCGAGGAGTTCAAGCGCGTGACCGAGGTCGTCTACCTCGGCAGCGTGCACGGCGTGCAGTGCGCGTTGCGGCGGATGCTGCCGCGCAACGAGGGCGTGATCGTGCAGGTCGGCTCGGCGCTGTCGCGGCGCGGGATCCCGTTGCAGGCCACGTACTGCGCCGCCAAGCACGCGGTCAAGGGGTTCTGCGACTCGCTCCGGGCGGAGCTGATCCACCACGACTCGAACGTGAAGGTCACGCTCGTGCAGCTGCCCGGGCTCAACACGCCGCAGTTCGGCTGGGTGCGCACGCGGCTCGAGCACCACCCGCAGCCGGTGGCGCCGATCTACCAGCCGGAGGTCGCCGCCCGCGCGGTCGTCCACGCGATCAGCCACCCGAAGCGTGAGCACTGGGTCGGCGGCTCGACCGTCTACACGATCCTCGGCGAGAAGCTGATCTCGGGGGCGATGGACCGGTTCCTCGGCCGCACGAACGAGGACGGCCAGCAGACCGACATCCCGATCGACCCGGCCGAACGCGACGACAACCTCTTCTCGCCGCCGCCCGGCGATCCGGGAGCGCACGGGATCTTCGACGCGGACGCGCACGACCGCAGCCCGCAGTGGTGGCTCAACACGCACCGGCCGCTCGTCGCCGCGGGCGTGGGTGGCATCGTCGCCGTCGCGGTGGCGGCGGCGCGTCGATGACGGAGCTGGCGGACTACGCGCTGCTCGCGGACTGCCACGGCGCGGCGCTCGTCGCGCGTGACGGCTCGATCGACTGGTGCTGCATGCCACGCTTCGACACCGGCGCGGTGTTCGCGCGGCTGCTCGACCCGGACGCGGGCACGTGCACGGTCGAGGTCGACGGCGGGCACGCGGGCGACCGGCGGTACCTGGACGGGACGTTCGTGCTGGAGACGCGGCTGCACGCCGACGAGGGCGAGGCGCGCCTGCTCGACCTGATGCCGCTCGCCGACCCGCTCTCCCCCGCGCCCGACCACCGTGGGCTGCTGCGGATCGTCGAGGGCGTGCGCGGCACGGTCCGGGTCCGCATCCGGGCCACGCCGCGCTTCGACGAGGGCGAGATCGCCCCGTGGTTCCGCGACCGTGGACGCGGGTTGATCACCGCCACCTCCGGCGACGACGGGCTGCTGTGCGTCGGTCCGACCGACCTCCGGCTCGACGGCGACACGATCGTGGCCGAGGCGACGCTGCGCCCCGGCGAGCGGCTGCGCGTCCTGCTGGCCACGCGCCGGCCCGCGGAGCTCGACGAGGTGGAGGACGAGCCGCCCCCGTCCGAGGCGCTGGACGCCGCGCTGGAGGACACGATCGACGGCTGGCGCGAATGGGAGCTCGCGACCAGGCACCCGGAGCTCGCCGCCGCGGGCGTGCACCGGTCCGCGCTGGTGCTCAAGGCACTGACCTACGCGCCGACCGGAGCGATGGTCGCGGCGCCGACCACGTCGCTGCCGGAGGCCGTGGCGGGCGACGAGCGGCGCACCTGGGACTACCGCTACGCCTGGATCCGCGACGCCGTGCTGGCCACGCGCTGCTTGACCGAGCTCGGCCACGACGAGGAGGCGAAGGCGTTCCGGCGCTTCGTCGACCGCTCGGGCGCGGGCGCGGCCGGCGACGTGCGGGTGTTCTACGGCGTCGGCGGCGAGCGCCGGCTGCCCGAGCGGACCCTGTCGCACCTGCGCGGCTTCGACGGCGCGCAGCCGGTGCGCTCGGGCAACGACGCCGGTCCCCAGCTCCAGCTCGACTCCTACGGGCACCTGCTCGAGCAGAGCTGGACGTGGGCGCAGCTCGGCCGGCCGCCGGACGACGACCAGTGGCGCTTCCTGCGCGGGCTCGTGGACGCGGCCGCCGAGCGCTGGGACGTGCCCGACGCCGGCATCTGGGAGTGGCGCGGCGAGCCGCGCCACTTCGTGCACTCGAAGCTGATGTGCTGGGTGGCGCTGGACCGCGGGCTGCTGCTGGCGGAGCAGTCGATGCGCCGTGCGCCCGCGCGGCACTGGCGGGCGGCGCGCGACGCGGTCCGCGAGGCGGTGCTCGCCGAGGGCTTCGACGCCAGGCGCGGGACGTTCGTGCAGGCCTTCGGGGCCGATGACCTGGACGCGTCCGTCCTGCGGATGCCCAGCTACGGCTTCCTCGCCTACGAGGACGAGCGGATGCTCGGCACGGTCGCCGCCGTGCGCGCGGCGCTGGAGGTGGCGCCCGGGCGGTTGCGCCGCTACGACGCCGACGACGGCATGCCGCCCGAGGGCGCGTTCGTGGCGTGCTCGTTCTGGCTCGCCGAGTGCCTGGCCGGCCAGGGGCGGCTCGACGAGGCGCAGGCCGTGTACGACGGCGCGTGCGCCACCGCGACCGACCTGGGGCTGCTCGCCGAGCAGGTCGACCCGGCGAGCGGACGGCTGCTCGGCAACTTCCCGCTCGCGCTCACGCACCTGTCGCACATCCACGCCGCGCTCGCGCTGGAAGCCGCGCGCTAGCGACGCGGCTCCCACGTGAGCCGGCGCTTGGCGATCTCGTAGCCGATGCCGGTCCACACGATCAGCCCGGCGATCGGCGGCAGCAGGTGCCCGCCGTCCTCCCAGCCCTGGCGGACGAGGTCGGCGAGCGCGCCGCCCGGCGTGAGGTGCATGAGCCAGCTGGCCGCGTCAGGCGTGACCGACAGCACCCACGTCGCGCTCGCGAGCGCGGCGAGGAACACCGGGGCGACCGTGATCTGGGCGAGCTCCGCGCTGGCCGTGAAGGCGGTCGTGGCGAGGGCGAGCGACGCGGCCATGACGCTCCCGAACACGTACGCGGGCACGAGCGTGAGCGGGCGATCGGGGAGCGGAGCGCCCAGCGCGACCGCGCAGATGAGCAGCAGGGCGGACTGCACCGCGGCGAGGATCAGCAGCGGGGACAGCAGCCCGGCGAGGATCTGCAGGTCGCTCAGCTCGCCGCTGCGCAACCGCTTGAGGACGAGCTGGCGGCGCCGGGCGGCGAGCGAGGTCGTCGCCGTCGCGTACACGCAGAACAGCATCACGAACACGAACTGCATGGCGACGACGTCGCCCCAGGCGCCGGGTTCGCCGTCGGTGGCGATCAGCGCCCCCAGCCCGAGCGGCAGCAGCAGCGCGGTCGCGCAGACCAGCTTGTTCCGCAGCAGGATGCGCACCTCGGCACCGGCCAGTGCGATGACACGGCTCATGCCACCACCGTCATGAAGACGTCTTCCAGTGACCCGCCGCGGGCGTGCAGGCGGTCGAGCGTGAGGTCGTGGGCGTCGGCCCAGGCGAGCAGCCGCGCGAGGTCGGGCTGCAGGCGGGGCGTCTCGAGCACCACCTCGCCCACGCGGCCTTCGACGCGGAGCGCTTCGAGGTCCGGTGGCAGCGGAACGGCCGGCGCGCGGAACGCGATCCGTGCGGGAAGCTGCGCGGAGACCTGGCCGAGCGTGCCAGCGATCGCTATCCGGCCGTCACGCAGGATCGCGACGCGGTCCGCGAGCGCCTCGGCCTCTTCCAGGTAGTGCGTGGTCAGCAGGATCGTCGTGCCGGCCGCGACGAGCTCGCCGATCACCTGCCACGTGCGGCGGCGCGACTCGGGGTCCAGCCCGGTCGTCGGCTCGTCGAAGATCAGCAGCTCCGGGCGGCCGTGGATCGCCAGCGCGACCTCCAGGCGGCGCTGCTCGCCGCCGGAGAGCTGCTCGACCGCGACATCTGCGCGGTGGGAGAGGTCGAGCTGGGCGAGGTCGGATTCCACGTCCCCGTCGCGCGTGCCCAGCCGGGCCCACAGGTTCGCGGTCTCGCGCACGGTGAGCTCGCCGGCGAAGCCGCCGTCCTGGAGCATGACGCCCGTGCGGCGGCGGACGGCGCGGCGCGCCGTCCGCGGCTCGTGGCCGAACACGCGGACGCGCCCGCCCTGGGGCGCGCGGTGGCCTTCGAGCGTCTCGAGCGTGGTCGTCTTGCCGGCGCCGTTGGCGCCGAGCAGCGCGAACACCTCCCCGCGCTCGACGGTGAAGTCGACGCCGTCGACGGCCACGTGGGCGCCGTACGTGCATCGCAGGTCGGTGACTTCGATCACGGGCATGCCCGGCAGCGTGCCGGGGCGCGGCGGCGCCCGGTAGTGCCCGCCTGTCACCGCTTCCGATGCAGGTGTCATGACCTCGGCCCGTGGTGGTCACCCGCGCGCTAGGTTCGCCGCATGGACCGGACCGAGGCGGGCCTGCAGTGGATGCGCCGGATGACCCGGTGGACGCTGGCGAGCGTCGCGGGGCTCGCCGTGCTCATCCCGGCGAGCGACCTGCTGGCCCGCGACCGGCCGGCCGCGGCGGTGGTCGCCGCGCTCGCCGGGCTGGGCTTCGTCGGCTACGTCCAGACGCGGCTGCTGCTGGGCGGGATGGCCGGGCTGCACGACGCGCCGCGCTCGCCGTGGCTCGTCGGCGCGGCGGCGGCGGTCGGCCTCGTGCTGTGGGGTGCGCTCGTGGACGGTGACCCCGTGCGGTGGATGTGGGTGCTGCCGGTCTCCGCCGTGGTCTGCGGCGCGACGTTCAGCGCGGGGCCCCGCGGCCGCTGGCTCGTGCTGGCGGCCGGGCTGATCGCGGTCTTCATGACCGGCTGGCTGGTCACCGGCGAGGTGGACGCCGGGCGCAGCGGCACCGCGGTGCTCGCCACGTTCGCGATCACCTGCCTCGCCCAGGTGTGGATCTGGGACGTGACCCTGCGCCTGGACCAGGCGCGTGAGCAGGCCGGCGAGGTCGCGGTGCTGCGCGAGCGGCTGCGCTTCGCGGGTGATCTGCACGACATCCAGGGTCATCAGCTGCAGGCGATCGCGCTCAAGGCGCAGCTCGCGTCCCGGCTGGTCGGCCGCGACGACGAAGCCGCGCGCCGCAACGCCGACGACGCGCACGCGCTGGCCCTGCAGGCGCTGGCGGAGACGCGCGAGCTGGTCCAGGGGTACCGCAAGGTCGGGCTCGCGACCGAGCTGGCGAACGCGGTCGGGATCCTCAAGGCGGCCGGGGTCGACGCCGAGGTCGAGGGCGCGCCCGAGTCGGTGCCGGTCGCGCTGCAGCCGCTGTTCGGCTCGCTCGTGCGCGAGGGCGCGACGAACCTCCTCCGGCACACGAAGGCCGCCCGCTGCGAGATCGCGGTCGAGCGCGACGGCGACGACATCGTCGTGCGCGTGATCGACGACGGCGTCGCGCGCGTGGTCGCGCCCGCCGGCGACGGCACCGGCGTGGCGGGCCTGCGCGAGCGCTTCGCCGCGGTCGGCGGACGCGTGGACGCGGAGCCGCTCGCGCCGCGCGGGTTCGAGCTCGTCGGCCGAGCACCGCACCGGGCGGCCGCGTGATCCGGCTCCTCCTGGCCGACGACGAGGACCTCGTGCGCGAGGCGCTGGCCACGCTGCTCGAGCTCGAACCGGACTTCAAGGTCGTCGCGCAGGCGGGCCACGGCCGCGCGGCGGTCGAGCTCGCCGCCCAGCACGAGCTCGACCTCGTCGTGCTCGACCTCGAGATGCCCGAGCTGGACGGCGTCTCCGCCACCGAGGCGATCCTCGCGCGGCGGACCGTGCCGGTCGTCCTGCTCACGCGCCACGCCCGGCCGGGCGTGCTCCGGCGCGCGCTCACCGCGGGCGTCCGCGCGTTCGTCCCCAAGACCACGCCCGCCGACCGGCTCGCCCGGATCCTGCGCGACGTCCACGCGGGCGGGCGCTACATCGACTCCGAGATCGCCGCCACGGCGCTCACCGAGGGCACGTGCCCGCTCAGCGACCGCGAGCTGGACCTGCTGCGGCACGTGCACATGGGCCGCAGCGCCGCCGCGATCGCCGAGGTCGCGCACCTCGCGCCGGGCACCGTGCGCAACTACCTGTCGTCGGCGATGGCCAAGCTCAACGCGCCGACGCGAGCGGACGCGGCGCGGATCGCGTACAAGGAAGGCTGGATCTGAACGCCAGCGTCTCGTACAGGTCGACGTAGCGGGCGACCATCCTCTCGAGCGAGCACTCGCGCACGGCCTGCGCGCGGGCCGCGGTGCGCGAGAGCTGCGCGGCCTCGTCGATCGCGGTCGCGAGGGCGGCCACGTCGCCGGGCGCGACCAGCCGGCCACAGCCGTCGTGGATGAGCTCCGGCAGCGCGCCGCGGGCGAACGCCGCGACGGGCGTCCCGCAGGCGAGCGCCTCGGCGACCACGAGGCCGTAGGGCTCGTCCCAGCAGGGGGTGATCAGCGCCACGGACGCATCCCCCACGAGCGCCGCGAGCTGGGCCTGGGTGCGGTGGCCGACGTACTCGATGCCGGGCTGGGCGAGCCGCGGGCGGATCTCGTCCCGGAAGTAGGTGCGGTCGGCGATCGGGCCGGCGAGCCGGAGCGGCCGGCCGGCGCGCACGGCGGCGTCGATCGCCAGGTGCGGTCCCTTCTCGGGGACGATCCTGCCGAACCACACGGCCGGGCCGCCGCCGGGACCCTGACGCCAGCGGTCGACGTCGACGCCGTTGTGGATGACGTGGGCGTCGGGGATCAGGTGCGACCAGGCGGCGGCGGTGTGCGCGCTCACGGCGGCGAAGGTGACGTCGCACTCGTCCTCGACCTGGATCGCCGACTCCAGCCAGGGCGTCGGCGGCGTGTGCAGCGTGCTCACGATCGGCACGGGCAGCGTGCTCGCCATCGCGATCGGCAGGTGGTGCAGCGAGTGGTTGTGGACGACGTCGAACGCGTCGGCGGCGGTGCGCGCGAGCCGGACCATCAGCCGCAGGTAGGCGTGATGCTCGTCGAGCCACTCGGGCGCGCTCATGCTCACGTCGGCCCGGGCCGCGTCGCTCACCCTCGGGCGCTGCAGGTCGAGCAGCTCGACGCCCAGCCGCGGGTCCGAGCCGGGCCCGGCGAACAGCGTCAGCTCGTGCCCCTGGAGGCGCAGGCGGTCGGCGAGGTCCCACACGTGCGCCTCGAGGCCGCCCGCGAACGGCTCGGCGATCGGGAACCGCGCCGCGGCGATGATCCCGATCCTCAACGCAGCACTCGCCGGTAGATCGCCTCGTGGGCGGCGCTCAGCGCGCGGCGCTGCTCCCGGCGCTGGTCCGGGTCGGCCCGCAGGGCGGGACGGTGCCGGTAGGCGGCGCGGACGGCGCTGACGAGCGAGTCGGCGTCGAGGCCGTCCTCGTCTTGCGTGTAGACGTGGATCGGCTGCTGGTCGGCGTAGAACCCGCAGGTCGGGGCGATCACGGCGGTGCCGAGGTCCACGCACGCCTCCAGCCAACCCGAGTGGGTGCCGAAGCGGTACGGGAGGACCGAGACGTCGAGGCTCGCGAGGTACGCCCACAGCTCGTCGTCGCTGAAGTACTCGTGCTCGCGCAGCTCGACGGCGGCGTGCCGTGCCGCGAGGTCGCGCAGCGCCTGTCCCGCCGCCGGGTCGTAGAAGTGGTTGCCCGGCTCGAACACCTCGTGGTGGACGTTGATCTGCAGCCGCGCGCCCGGCAGCCCCTCGACCGCCCGCGCCACGACGCGCGCGACCCCGAGCACGTCCATGTTCGCCCGCAGGCTCTTCGCGTGCAGGCCGACCACGAAGCCCTCGTGCACCGGCCGGGCGCGGACCATCGTCTCCCAGTCGACGACGTGCGGGTGGGCCAGGACGGTCGCTCGGCGCCCCCAGCGGCGCTCGATCTCCCGCGCCGCGCCCGGCGTGAGCGTGATCAGCGCGTCAGCCCGGTCCACGAGCACGCCGAGCTGCGCGTCGTGCAGCGCCGGCTCGGGATGGTGGGGGTTGCGCAGGTCGTGGACGGTCACGATCAGCGGGACGTCCGCCGCCGCCAGCGCGTCCGCGATCTCCGTCAGCTCCTCCGGCGTCTTGGCGTCGAACCCGAAGTGGATGTGCAAGACGTCGAAGGTGTCGCTGTGCTCCGCGATCCAGCCGGCGTCGAGCATCGCCGGCGGCCACCAGCCGCCCGGGACCTTGCGCCCGTCGGCGGGCGGGATGTCGGGCAGCCGGTGGACGCGGTCCGCCCCGTCGGGATCGGCCAGGTGACGGACGTAGACGTGGCTCGCGGGCACCGAGGCGACTCGGATCAGATCGCGCGCACGGGAACGACCGGGCGGAGTGGCTGCGACGACGCTCATCGCTCGCGGTCATCTCCGTGTTCTTCGGCGCTTGAAACCTGACGAGCGCCCGGGCGACCGATTCGGCCCCTCACCGTCAGCCTTCTAGCGGGTCGGTGGTCCCTGAAGCGGTTTGGCCCGTGCGTCACCGTACGGGGCCTTACGGGCGACGTTTCGTGCTTCAGGACCGCCGCGCGAGCTCCGCGCGCACCATGGAGCGGAGCTCGGCGTAGTGGTCGAGCCGTCCGTCGTCGCGCTCGTCCGCGTTGATCAGCTCGGCCAGCAGCCGCACGACGGAGCGATCGAGCGCACGCAGCAGTGGCTCCGACGGGTGGATCAGCCGGCTCTCGACGAGCGCTCGCTCGAGCGCCTCGCAGCCCTCGGGATCGTCGAGGTACGCCTCGGCCCCCCGCAGCACCGCGCGGTACGGGCCGGCGGCGCTGTACCAGATGGCGTCGTCGCTGAGCTCGATCAGGCCGGCCATGCGGGCGCTCAGCTTGCCACGCGCGTTCCCGCCGACCGCGCTCGTAGGGTCATCGTCCTGCGCGCGACCACCCATCAGATCGCCGGCGTCGGGCTCGCCGTCGTCACCGCCACCGCGCTCGACGCCACCGCGACGAGCGCGGCCGTGCTCGTCGCAGGCGCCTGGCTCGGCTCCTTGCTGCCGGACGCGGACCGTGCGGGGAGCCGGATCTACCGCGCCCGCCGCCTGGAGCGGCGCGCCTGGCCGCTGCGCATCGTGGGCCGGCTCGCGCGGTTGCCGCTGCGGGCGCTGATCCTGCTCGGCCATCGTGGGCTGACCCACTCGCTGCTCGCCACCGCCGCGGTCACCGCCGCGGCGTTCGCGCTCGCGTCGACGGTGGTGCCGGCGCTGGCGCACGAGGTCGCGGCCGGGATCTTGATCGGCTACCTCGCCCACGTCGCGGCCGACGCCTGCACGCCGGGCGGCGTCCCGCTGCTGGCGCCGCTCTCCAAGCGGCGGCGCCACCTCCTCCCCCGCCCCGCGCGGATCCCGACCGGAAGCCTGCGGGAGCTCGCGGTCGCCGCCGCGCTCACGGGCGGCACGGTCGCAGTGACGCTGCTGTTGGCGGGCTGAACCGCGCCAAAACTGCACAGAACCTTTCCGAAAACGGTTCGATCCGTCCGGTTTCGTCAGCGCGAGGACCATTCTCGCCGGACCCGCTCAAGGTCTGAGATGTGACGGCCGATACTGCGCCCCGCATGCACACCATCGCCCCGGACCCGGCCCTCGAGCTCATCGGTCTTGTCCAGCGGCTCTCGCTGGCCCGCTCTCTCGACGAGATCCAGTCCATCGTGCGCAGCGGCGCGCGTCGGCTCACGGGTGCCGACGGCGCGACGTTCGTCCTGCGCGACGGCGACAAGTGCTTCTACGCGGACGAGGACGCGATCGAGCCGCTGTGGAAGGGCCAGCGGTTCCCGCTCGGCCAGTGCATCTCCGGCTGGGCGATGAACAACCGGCGCTCGGTCGCGATCGAGGACATCTACGTCGACGACCGGATCCCGCACGCCGCGTACCGGCCGACCTTCGTCAAGAGCCTCGCGATGGTGCCGATCCGCAAGCTCGACCCGGTCGGCGCGATCGGCAACTACTGGGGCCAGCAGCGCCAGCCGAGCCCCGACGAGCTCGAGCTGCTGCAGGCGCTCGCCGACTCCACCGCGGTCGCGATCGAGAACGTCCAGGTCTACGAGCAGCTCGACGCCGCGCGCACCGAGACCCTGCAGTGCCTGGCCCGCGCCGCCGAGTACCGCGACGGCGCGACCCACGAGCACACCGAGCGCGTCGCCAACCTCGCCGCCCAGCTGGCCACCGAGCTCGGCTGGACGAGCGACCGCGTCGAGCTGCTCCGGCTCGCCGCGCCGCTGCACGACATCGGCAAGCTCGCCGTCCCGGACGCGGTCCTCCTCAAGCCCGCGAAGCTGACCGCCGAGGAGTTCGAGCAGGTCAAGGCGCACGCCGAGGCCGGCGCCGCGATCCTCTCCGGCACCCACTCCGACGTCCTCCAGATGGGCCGCGAGATCGCCCGCACCCACCACGAGTGGTGGAACGGCACCGGCTACCCGCACGGCACCGCCGGCACCGCCATCCCGGAGGCCGGCCGGATCGTCGCGCTCGCCGACGTCTACGACGCGCTCACGTCCGAGCGGCCGTACAAGCGCGCGTGGACGCACGAGAACGCCCGAGCCGAGATCGCCCGCCTGCGCGGCACGCACTTCGACCCCCAGGTGGTCGACGCGTTCCTGCGCATCTTCCCCTGACGGGCTTAGGCCGCGACCGGCGGCGCGGGCGCCGGCAACAGCTGGCCGCGAGCCGCCGCGACCGCCGTCCGCCACGCGATGGCCCCGATCAGCAGCGTCACCGCGCCGAGCAGGACGTACGACCACGCCCGCCACCCCGCCGGCTCGAGGATCGCGAGCCAGTGCAGCCCGGCGGTCACGACCGCGGCCCAGGAGAACGTGAACGCCCAGAACGACGGCGCGAACCCGAGGCGCCCGAACACCGGCAGCAGGCGCACCTGCGCCAGCACCATCAGCAGGCCGTATCCGGCGAAGACGGCGACGAGCGGGTCGATCGCCTCGCCGCGCACGGCCAGGTAGGCCTGGGTCGCGACCGCCGCGGGCGCGACCTCGATCGCGAGCGTCGGGAGCAGCGGCGTCGGCAGTGGCGGACCCACGAGCAGCCGGCCCAGGATGATCGAGCCGAGGATGAGCCAGCAGATCAGGCCGTACCCCAGCAGGACCTCGGCGAAGCGCTGCTGACCGACGGACGCCGCGCCCGCGGCCGCCAGCAGGCCTCCCGCGACGGTCGGCAGGAAGTAGCCGGGATGCAGCTGGGCGGGCTGGATCGGCGCGTAGATCCACTGGCCCGTGTACCAGCCGCCGAGCACCACGATGGCGACGGCCAGCACGTCGACCAGCGCCCGGCCGAGATCGGGCGCGTGCGGGACGACGCCGGTGACGACCAGCACGAGGGGCGCGATCAGCACGAGCGACAGGAACGGCCCTGCGATCGGGTGCCGCAGGTCCTCGGCCAGCGCGGCAGGGCGACGCAGCGAGCGCGCATAGGCCACCGTGATCGTCGCCCAGGCCACGGCGCCCAGGAGCGCCAGCGCGTCGCCGACCGCGGTCGGGGCGAGGTCACGCACACCCGCGTAGTGCCACGCGGCGGCCAGGCCGGCCAGGCCGAAGGGGATGCCGAACAGGTTGGGAGGCAGCGTGCGCATCTCGCGCGACCTTAGCCAAGCTCCCGGCGCGCTACTCGTGGTTGCGCGCCTCGAGGATGATGCGCGTCCGCGTGCCCGTCACCTCGGGCTTGTTGCGCAGGTGCGCGAGCACCTCCTGCAGGTGCGCCATGTCGCGCACGCGCACGTGCAGGACCGCGTCGAGGTCACCCGCGACCGAGTAGGCGGCGACCACCGGCGTGACGTCGTCGGCGGCCTTCCAGATGTCCTCCATCCGGGCGGTGCCGGCGAAGCGCAGGTCGATGAAGGCCTGCAGCTCCTGGCCGAGCTTGCCGCGGTCGACCATCGCGGTGTAGCCCTGGATGACGCCGATCGCCTCCAGCCGCTCGACGCGCCGCTTGACGGCTGCCGTGGACAGCCCGACCTCGCGGCCGATCGCCGCGTAGGAGCGGCGGCCGTCCTCCCGCAGGAGGCTTACGATTCGCTCGTCGACGTCGTCCACGTGAGGCGGCTGCGGAGCGCGGGCAGGCGAAGGGCTTGCGTGGTCATGGCGATGCCCGCGAAGACTACGACGAGCCCGAGCAGCTCCCGCAGCGTCAGCGCCTCGCCGGCCACGAGCGCGGCCAGCAGCATCGCCACGGGCGGGTTCGCGTAGGTCACGAGCAGCGCGGTCTCCGCGCCCGCGCTGCGGACCAGCGCGCACCACAGCACCAGTCCGAGCCCGATGTTGAGCGTGCCGAGCACGGCGAGCGACGCGATCGGCCCGGCAGACGGCACCGCGTCCGGGAGGTCCGCGAACGCCAGCACCACGCCGACCGGAAGGGCCGGCAGCGACGCCGCGAGCGCGACCGCCTCGGGGCGCACGTCGGCGAACCAGATGCGGATCGAGCGGGCCCCGAGCGCGTAGCACGCGGACGCGCCGAGCAGGGCGAGCACCGCCACCAGGCTTCCGGCGCTGCCGCCACCGGTGGCGACGACCACGCCCGCGAAGCCCACGAGCGCGCCGACCACGGCGCTCCACGGCAGCCGCTCCCCGGCCAGCACGCCGAAGGCGAGGCCGAAGATCGGCGCAGGCGCGACGAGGATCGCCGCCATCCCGGTGGAGACGTCGGTGATCGCCAGCGCCACGAGCGTGAGCGGCACGGCGGTCAGGGTCGCGGCGAGCACGAGCGACGGCGCGGGGCGCGCTGCGATCACTCGCAGCGCCTGGCGCAATTGGCCCCGCGCCGCCGCATACACCCAGGCCACCAGCACGGTCAGCAGGATCTCCACGGCGATGAGGGACGCCGGGGTGAACCCCTCGCGGGCCACCTGCGTGGGCAGGTACGAGCTGCCGCGTAGGAGGGCTACGGCAGCCAGCAGGACAAGGGCGCTTCGGCTCAGCACGCCCCGACAACTGACGCAGCGCCGCGGCCGTCTCAAGCGGGACCGAACAATCTCGCGCGCAGACACAAGAAGGTTGCGCGACGAAACCACCCGACGCCACGACTTTGCGTGCGTGCGCGAACGCGAAGAGATCGTCAGGATCTGCTGCGTGCCCGAGCACCCCGTCCCGTCCGCTCGCGCGCGGGAGCTCGTGCGCGGCGGGTTCGACCCCTACGTGCACGCCGCGCCGGACTTCGCCCCGCGGCGGATCACCGACCTCGAGCTCGCGCGGCGCCACGCGGAGCTCGGGCTGGCCGGCTTCGCGCTGACGTCGCACTACACGGCGACGGCGGAGCGCGCGGCCGTGGTCAACGCCGCGGTCGGACGGGCGCTCGCGGTCGGGTCGATCGTGCTCAACCACGCAGTCGGGGGTTTGAACGCGACCGCGGTGGAGGTGGCCGCGCGGCAGGGCGCGCGGATCGTCTGGCTGCCGACGGTCAGCGCGCTCGGCGAGTTCGCCGAGGTCGAGCGGGCGAGCGGCAACGTCCCGGTGTGGGTGGCGTTCGAGCGTGAGCTGCGCGCCGCGGGCGCGGTGCCCGGGACGGTGCCGGTGCTCGACGACGCCGGCGCGCCGTTGCCCGAGCTGCTGCGGGTGCTCGAGATCGTCGCCCGGCGGCGGCTGGTGCTCGCCACGGGGCACCTCGCGCGCGCCGAGGTGTTCGCGGTGGTCGACGCCGCGGTCGCGGCGGGCGTCGAGACGATCGTCGTGACCAACCCCGAGTTCCCGTCGCACAAGCTGAGCCCCGCCGACCAGGTGGCCTTGGCGGAGCGCGGTGCGCTGTTGCAGCGCGCGCTCACCACGCCGTACACCGGCAAGTGCACGTGGGACGAGCTGTTCGCCGCCACGCGCGCGGTCGGCGCGCGGCACACGGTCTGGGGCAGCGACCTCGGACAGGTGTTCAACCCGCCGGTCGAGGACGGCCTGGCCCTGCTGGCCGACCGCCACCTCGCAGCCGGCTTCAGCGAGGAGGAGGTCCGGATCATGGCCGTGGAGAACACGAGGAGGCTCGCGGGTGCCTAAGCGCGTCCAGGTGATCGGCGCGCACGCGGCGGACTTCGTCTGGCGCGCCGGCGGGGCCGTGGCCAAGGCGGTCGCGCTCGGCGGCACGGCCGAGGTGATCGCGCTCTCCTACGGCGAGCGCGGGGAGTCCGGCGAGCTGTGGAAGCAGGAGGGCCAGACCGTCGAGCAGGTCAAGCGGGTGCGGCACGGCGAGGCGGCGGCGGCCGCGGAGCACCTCGGCGCGAGCTTCCGCTGCCTAGACTTCGGCGACTACCCGCTGCAGGTCGACGGCGACCGGCTGCTGGCGATCGCGGAGGCGATCCGCGCGTTCGCGCCCGACGTGCTGATCACCCACACGTCGGTCGACCCGTTCAACCCGGACCATCCCGTCGCCCACGCGGCCGTCGACCGCGCGCGGTCACTCGCCGCGGGCGCCGGCGTGCCGAGCGCGTTCGGGACGATCAAGCCGCCGCAGCTGTTCCTGTTCGAGCCGCATCAGCCCGAGCTGTGCGCGTTCACCCCGACGGTGCACGTGGACATCACCTCGGTGTGGGAGCGCAAGGTGGCGGCGATGGGCGAGATGCAGGCGCAGCGGTACCTGCAGACCTACTACGCGCAGCGGGGCGAGCAGCGGGGCAACCACGCGCGGCGGGCGTCCGGCCGGGCCGAGGTGCGCTACGCCGAGTCGTTCATGCGGGTGCTGCCCGAGGTCGTGGAGGAGCTATGAAGCGGGAGCTGGCGCGGCTCGGGGCCGCGACCGTGTACGAGGCGTCGGGGCGTCGCGGGCTGGTGGACGTCGAGCTCAAGCAGCTCGTCCCCCACTCGCGCGCGTGCGGTCCGGCGCGCACGGTGCGCTGCGGGCAGGACGACAACCTGATGGTCCACGCGGCGATGACGCGGCTGCAGCCGGGCGAGGTGCTCGTGCTGACGATGCCCGAGCCGCGGCCGGTCGCGCTGCTCGGCGACCTGCTGCTCACGCAGGCGATCGCACGCGGCGCGGTCGCGGTGCTGGTCGACGCCGCCGTGCGTGACGCCGAGGAGCTCGCGGAGATGGCCGTCCCGGTGTGGGCGCGCTGGATCCGCTCCCGGGGTGCCGCGAAGGACGTGGTCGGCGAGCTGGACGTCCCGGTCGTGGTCGGCGGCGCCGCGATCCACCCGGGCGACCTGGTCGTGCTCGACGCGGACGGCGCCACCGTCGTGGCGGCTGCGCGGGCCGAGGCGGTGCTGGCCGCGTCGCTCGAGCGCGAGGAGAAGGAGCGGGTCAAGCGCGCGCAGCTGGAGGCGGGCGCGCTGTCCTGGCACCTCGACGGGCTGGACGCCCGTGTCTGAGCTCGCGCACCTCGGTCCCGTCGAGGTCTTCACGCCGCGCTTCGACGCGAGCCTCGCGTTCTTCGTCGACATCCTCGGGATGGACGTCGTCGAGCAGGCCGGTCCGTCTACCTATCTGCGCGGCTGGGGCGACTACCAGCGCTGGTCGGTCAAGCTCACCGCGCGCGCGACCAGCGGGATGGGCGTGCTGGGCCTGCGTGCGTGGAGCCCGGAGGCGCTGGCGCGGCGCGTGGCCGCGATCGAGGCGGCCGGCCTCGGCCTCGGCTGGACCGACGGGGACCTGGGCCGGGGCGACGCATACCGCTTCACCGATCCCGACGGCCACGTGTTCGAGCTCTACTTCGAGTGCGAGCGCTACGCGGCCCCGCCGCACCTCGCGCCCGCGCACAAGAACGTCCCCGGGCGGTTCACGGGCCGAGGGTGCGCGATCAAGCGCCTCGACCACGTGAACCTCCTCGCCGCCGACGTGCGCGCCAACCGCGACTTCTGCGTCGACACGCTCGGCTACCGGCTCTACGAGCGCATCGAGCTCGACGACGGGTCCGAGGCGGGCGCGTGGATGAGCGCGACGATCGCCGCCCACGAGCTGATCTACACGCGGGACGCGTACGGCGCGTCCGGGCGGCTGCACCACGTCGCGCTGTGGGTCGACACGCGCGAGGAGTGCCTGCGCGCCGCGGACATCTGGGTCGACGCGGGCATCGAGATCGAGGCGGCGCCGTCCAAGCACGCGATCGCGCAGGGCTTCTTCCTCTACGGGATCGAGCCGGGCGGCAACCGCGTCGAGGTCACCACCGGCGGGCGCTTCGTCTACGCGCCCGACGAGCCGGTGGTCGTCTGGACCGAGGCCGAGCGGGCGAAGGGGCAGGCGTGGGGCGTGAAGACCGTCCCGTCCTTCCACACCTATGGCACGCCGCCGGTCGAGTAGGCGGCGGCCACGAGCACGTCCAGCGTGAGCGCGACCGAGCGCCGCGTCAGCGCCTCCTCGCGGTGCAGGACGAGCAGCTCGCGGTGCGCGACCGGGTTGAGCGGGGCGAGCGTGACCGTGCCCGGCGGCGCGGTGACGAACGACGGCAGGATGGTCACGCCGAGGCCGCGCTGGACGGCGTACAGCAGCGCCTCGTGGCTGAACAGGCGGCCGGCGAAGCGGGGCTCGAAGCCCGCGCGGCGGCAGCGGCGGACGATGTGCTGCTCGAGCTCGGTGCCGTCGAGGAGCCAGGCGGCGTCCTGGAGGTCGGCGAGGTCGCCGGAGGACGTCGTCCCGGGTGGGAGCACGAGCTGCAGCTCGTCGCGCGCGAGCGGCACCGACCGCAGGTGCGGCGTATGCGGGAACGTGCCGTCCCCGAAGTCGGCAACCACGGCGAGGTCGACCTCCCCACGCTCCAGCGCCGGGATGTTCTCGGCGGGCTCGAGCTCGACGAGCTGGACGCTGATGCCGGGGTGCTGCTGGGCGACGGCGGCCGCGGCGTCGATCACGAACGCGCGCATGGCGCTGGTGAACGCGGAGACGCGGACGGCGCCGGCCGGTGCGTCCTGGAGCGCGCGCAACGCCTCCTCGGCGGCGTCGATGCGCTCGAGGATCACGCGCGCGTGGCCGGCGAGCGCGACGCCCGCATCGGTCAGCGCGACGGTGCGGCCGTGGCGCTCCAACAGCGACGCGCCGCTCTCCCGCTCCAGCGCCTGCAGCTGCTGGGAGACCGCGGACGGGCTCATCGACGCGGCCTGCGCCACGGCGCGGACCGTTCCCAGGCTCTCGAGCTGGATCAGCAGGCGGAGGCGGCGCGGGTCGAGCACTGTGCAGCTCGACTGTACAGCGAGGGCAGGAAATGTCGCTGGACCTTCACGGTTGCCGGCGGTACCTTCGGCCGTATGAGCGTGCTTGCCGAGACCGGGCTGGACCCGGCGTTCTGGTCCGACGTCGACCGTCATGTCATCCGTTACAACCCGACGTTCGTCCCGGCGATCGTCGAGCGCGCCGAGGGCAGCCTGCTCTACACGAGCGACGGCCGCGAGCTGATCGACTTCACGTCGGGCCAGATGAGCTCGATCCTCGGCCACTCGCACCCCGCGATCACGGCGACGATCCGCGAGGCCGCGGGCACGCTCGACCACCTCTTCAGCGGCATGCTCTCGCGTCCGGTCGTCGAGCTCTCGCGCCGCCTGGCCGAGTCGCTGCCGGACCCGCTCAACAAGGCGATGCTGCTCACCACCGGCGCGGAGGTCAACGAGGCCGCGCTGCGTCTGGCGAAGCTCGTCACCGGCAAGCACGAGGTCGTCGCCTTCAGCCGCTCCTGGCACGGCATGACGCTCGGCGCGGCCAACGCCACCTACAGCGCGGGCCGCAAGGGCTACGGGCCCGCGGCGCCCGGCAACTTCGCGCTGCTCACGCCGGATCCGTACCGCCCGGACCTGACCGACGCGGACGGGAACCTCGACTGGCGCCGCCAGCTCGACGTCGGGTTCCAGCTGATCGACGCGCAGTCGACCGGCGCGTTGGCCGCGTGCATCGTCGAGCCGATCCTGTCGTCCGCCGGCATCGTCGTCCCGCCCGTGGGCTACTTCCGCGCGTTGCGCGAGCACTGCGACCGCCGCGGCATGCTGCTGATCTTCGACGAGGCCCAGACCGCGCTGTACCGCACCGGCGACCGCTACGGCTTCGAGCGCGACGGCGTCGTGCCCGACATCATCACGATGTCCAAGACGCTCGGCGCGGGCCTGCCCCTGGCCGCCGTCGTCACGACGGACGAGATCGAGGCCGCCGCCTACGAGCGCAAGTTCCTCTTCTACACGACCCACGTCTCCGACCCGCTCGTCGCGTCGGTCGGCAACACCGTGCTCGACGTGCTCGAGAACGACGGCGTCGGCGCCGGCGTGGCCGCGAAGGGCGAGCTGCTCGCCAACGGCCTGCGCGAGCTGCAGGAGCGCCACGCCGTGATCGGCGACGTCCGCGGCCGTGGACTCATGCAGGGCCTGGAGATCGTGCTCGACCGCGACACCAAGGAAGCCTCGCCCGCCCTCGGCACCGCCGTGACCGACCGCTGCCTCGAGCTCGGACTGCACATGAACATCGTCAACCTGCCCGAGCTCTCCGGCACCTTCCGGATCGCCCCCGCCCTGACGACCACCGACGAGCAGCTCACCCTCGGCCTCGAGATCCTCGACCAGGCGCTCACCGACGTCGCCCCGCGCTTCGTGTAACCCGCGCCGGGTGTGCGGCCTTCTACGCATGTCCACAGCACGGCCGCCGTCGATGCTGTGGACATGACCGCCACCCGCAAGCACAACGTCGAAGGCGCCGCGGTGCACGCCGCGGCGATGCTCACCTGGCTCGGCGTCGCCGCCCTCTGGGCCGCGCGCTGCGAGCGCCACCGCCGCGCCGCCTGAGCGCGTCGCGCCCTGCCGACCGCGGCCCGTTACCATCGCCCGCCGGATGACCGTCGCCGAGCTGATCGAGCAGGCCCACCAGCACGTTCCCGACGGCCTCGACGAGCCGTACTGGCAGGCCGTCCGGGAGCTGCAGCAGCGCAACGACGAGGAGACCTACCTCGCCGCGGTCGAGCAGTGCCGCAGCGCGGACCTCGACCGGCGCGCGCTCGGCGTCGACATCCTCGGCCAGCTCGGGTTCTCGCTCAACGAGGAGGACCGGGCGTTCCGCGAGCCCACCATCGTGCTCCTGCTCGAGCTGGTCGAGCGCGAGCAGGAGCCGCATGTGCTCGCGTCGATCCTCGACGCGTTCGGCCACATCCACGACCCGCGCACGATCGGTTCGACCGTCGCCCTGGCCACACACGCCGACGAGCACGTCCGGCTCTCCGTCGTGCACGGCCTGTTCCGGCACGACGACGACCGGGCGGTCGACGCGCTCCTCGCGCTGATGGAGGACCCGGACGACGACGTCCGCGACTGGGCGACGTTCGAGCTCGGCACGATCAACGACCGCGACTCGCCGCGGATCCGCGACGCGCTCACGGCCCGCCTGCGCGACACCCACCGCGCCACGCACGACGAAGCGATCGCCGGTCTCGCCAAGCGCGGCGACCCGCGCGGCCTCGCAGTCCTCATCGAGGACTACGAGGACGGATGGGAAGGCCCGATGATCGACGAGGCCGGCGAGCTCTACGTCGAGGCCGGCCTGCTGGAGTCCTGGCCGCCGCCCGGTTACTGAGCCCGGCTAGGCCGCCTGCAGGTAGGTGTTGCAGGCGGACGGGTCGCCGGACTCGAAGCCCGTGCTCCAGGCCGCCTTGCGCTCCTCCGGCGTGCCGTGGTGGCTGGGGTTCGAAGCGTCGAAGTCGCCGACCGCGAGCGCCGCGTCGAGCGCTTCCTGCACGTCGCCGTCCTCGAGCCGGTTCTCGTCGTAGGCGCTCTTCGCCCACGTGCCGGCGTAGCAGTCGGCCTGCAGCTCGAACGCGGACGTCGGCACCTGGGAGCCGTACTGATCGAACAGCCCGAGCTCGTCCTGGATCTGATGGCCGTACTCGTGGGCGACGATGTACGCGACGGCGAAGTCGCCGGCGGTCCCGCCGTAGCCCTGCGAGCTGCCGGGCAGCGCGTGGTCGAGCTCGCCGTCGTAGATGCGCGAGGCGAACGCCTCGGAGATCGAGATCGTGTCGTCGGCCGAGCAGTAGGCCGCGATGTCGTCGCCGGACGTGCTGCTGTCCGCGCACGCGCTGGCCGCCGACTGGCCGGCCGGGATCCACTGGTAGGTCACGCGCGGCTCCGGCAGCCCGTTGTCGGCGAACACCTTCGTCCAGTACGCGTCGACGTCCTTCGTCACGGCCGTCAGGAAGTCCGTCATCGTCTCCGGCTGCGCCTCCTGGGCCGAGCCGAGCACCAGCCCGTGGGCGTCGCTCGCCGGGGCGCGCGAGGGCTCGTCGGCCCGCGCGGTGCCGAGGTAGAGGAAGGTGCCACCGGCCACGACGAGCGTCAGCATCCCTCCGATCAGGAACTTCATAGGGGTTCTCCTTGTGTCATTCGCGATTCGATGACGTTCAGTGAGGCATCCCGGCGTAAGACTCGTCGGAGAGGCGGCTAAGGATCAGCTCAGCGGGGACGGTGGCGGCATCGCCCTTCTACTGAAGGACCGTGACGTCGGCGCGGCCGTCGGTCGCCGCCACCGCCGCCGCGTGCAGCGCCTCGCGCACCGCGACCACCGCGGGCAGGTCGATCGCGGTCGTGCGCACCGCGGTGAAGATCGTCCGGCGCACCGGGCCTTCGGCGATCGGCCGCACGGCGACCTCCGGCGTGGCCGTGCCGATCAGCGCCGGCAGCAGCGTGACGGCCTGCCCGGAGGACACCAGCGCGCGCAGGATCAACGCGTCGTCGGTGCGATGGCGGATGTTGGGCGCGTACCCGCCGAGCCCGTTGCAGATCGTCTCGACCGTCGCGCTGTGCCCGGTGCCGCGGTGCCCGGCCGCCCACACCGCGTGCTCGACGTCCGCCAGCGCGATCGGCCCGCCCGCCGCCGCCAGCGGGTCGTTCGCGGGCACCGCCAGCAACGCCTCCTCGCGGATCAGGTCGCGCCGGTCGACGTCGCGGTGGCGCGGAACCGGCACCGGGTCGTAGTCGATCCCCAGCACCACGTCCACGGCGCGCGAGCGCAGGTCCTCGAGCCCCGGCAGCGTCTCCCGCTGCACCACCTCGACCGCGAGGTCGGGCGCGGTCCGCGCGAGCGTCGCCAGCGCGGCCGGCAGCAGCGCGAGCGCGGGCGTCTGCACGAAGCTCATCCGGACCGTCCCGCGCGGCTTGCCGTCCAGCGTGGCCAGCTCGGCGAGCATCGCTTCGTCGGCCGCGACCGCCGACGCCGCGTAGTCCGCCAGCCGGCGCCCGGCCGGGGTGAGCGCCACGTTGCGGCCCACCTTGCGCAGCAGCTTCACGCCCACCTCGCGCTCGAGCTCGGCCAGCTGCACCGACACCGAGGACGGGCTGTACGCGAGCGCGTCCGCGACCGCCGCGACCGTGCCCCGGCGCGAGAGCTCGAGCAGCAGCCGCAGACGCCGCAGTTCCACGGCGCGGCATTCTCGCAGCCGGGTAGACCCCTCCCGATGGCGGCGGTGCTCTTCGACCACGGCGAGGTCAAGTCGGGCATCCCCGCGGCGCTCGAGGCCGCGGGGCTCGACGTCTCCGCGGCGCGGCTGCCGGCCGGCGACTACCTGGTCTCCGACCGGCTCGTGGTCGAGCGCAAGACCGGCGCCGACCTCGCCGCGTCGATCAAGGACCGCCGCCTGTTCGAGCAGCTGGACCGCCTGCGCGAGGCCTACACGTCGGTGGTCCTGCTCGTCGAGGGCCAGCCCGTCCACATCGCCGAGCCGAGCTGGAAGGGCGCGCTCGCCCGCGTCCTCACGACCGGCGTGTCGGTGCTGCAGACCTCCAGCCGCCAGGACAGCGCCGCCTGGCTCGTGCGACTGCACCGGCTCGAGGGCAAGGGACCGTCGGAGCCGCGCGGGCGCCCGCGCACGCGCCGCCCCACCGACGACCTGCGCCAGTCCGCCGAGGACGTCCTCGGCTGCCTGCCCGGCATCTCCACCGTCACCGCCCGGCGGCTGCTCGCGCACTTCGGCTCGCTGGCGAGCGTGTTCGCCGCCGACGAGGCGCAGCTGCGTGCCGTCGCCGGCGTCGGCCCGATCCGCGCCGCCCGGCTGGCGCAGCTCTTCCACGACGAAGGCTGAAAGTCGCGGTTATCGAACCCGAGCCGGCGGGAACCCCAGTCGTGTCGCGCCGTTTGGAACCCCCTCCTCCGTGTCGGCGTGCCACCCTCCTCCTCAGTGAACGGGGCGTCCCTGGCGGGGCGCCCCGTTTGCGTTCGTGCCTGCGTCCGCTCCGAGCAGGTGCGTACCTCCTTGCCCGCCCGCCGGGCGCGCTCGATGCTGCGCCCATGGACACGCGCCCGGTCCGGCTGATGACGGTGGACGATCAGCCGCACTTCCACGCCGCCGCGCACGCGATCGTCGCCTCCACGCCCGGCTTCGAGCACGTCGGCGCGTCCGCCGACGGGCCCGCCGCGTTGCGCGACGCGGAGACGCTCGACCCGGACATGGTGATCGTCGACGTGCGCATGGACGGGATGGACGGCATGCAGGTCGCCGCGCGGCTGCGAGCGCGGGACGCGACCCGGGTGATCGTGCTCGCGACGACGGTCGAGACGGGCGAGCTCGCCGGGCTCGCCCGCTCGTGCGGTGCGGCGGCGCTGGTGCGCAAGCACTGGCTCACGCCGCGCATGCTGCGCGGGCTGTGGGTCGCGCACCGGCGCCGCTGACGACGCTCACCGCGGCGCGTGCGCCTCCACGTCCGACAGCAGCTCCTCGCTCTTGGCCTCCGTGTCGCGCGGGATCACGATCACCGGGCAGGCCGCCCGCTCGATCACGCGCCGCGAGACGCTGCCGAGCACGACCGACCGCCGCGGACCGAGCCCGCGGGAGCCCATGACCAGCAGGTCGACGTGCCCGGACGCGGCCGCGAGCGCGCGCACCGGCTCGTCGATCATCAGGTCGACGTCCGCGTCGAGGTCACCGGCCACCTCGGCGACCGCCGCACGGGTCTGGGCCTCGATGTCCAGCCGCGTGCGTGCGGCGTACTGCGACTCCGCGCCGACGGCGTGGTGCTGCTCGGCCATCAGCTGATGCGCTTCCTCCTGCATGTGCTTGGGCTCGACGACGTGGATGACCCGCAACGCCACGCGCCCGCTGCGCGCCAGCGACGCCGCCGCCCGGAGCGCGTCCTGACCCTCGGGGGTGCGCGTGTAGGCGGCGCACACGACCTGGACGCCGTTCTCCGGACGCGTGTAGCCCCGCGGCACGACCGCGACCGGACAGGCGCTGACGCGGATCACGCGCCCGGCCGTCGTGCCGAGCAGCAGGGCGCCGCGCTCCCCGCGGCTCGTCGCCCCCACGACCACGAGCTCGGGCTCGAGCTCGTCGATCGCCCGGGCCAGGCCGCGCGCGGCCGTGGAGTCCTCGAACACGCGCACCTCGACCGGAACGCCACGGCCCTCCAGCTCGGACTGCAGGTGCCTGACGGGCGCCGCGACGCCGGCCGGCAACGACGGCCCGTCGGCGGCGACGGTGCCGCCGAGCCGCACGGGCGAGCCCGTGTCGACCACGACGGCGATGATCAGCGGGGCGCCGGTGATGCGGCTCGCCGCGACGGCGAACTCCACCGGCTCCCGCGCGCCGGCTTCCGGGGAGAACGCTGCGAGCACCGGCGCGTGACGGATGTGGCCCGAAGTCTCCATGGGCCGACGCTAGGTCGGTCGTGCCATCTTCGCATCGCCTCAATCGGGTGAAGCGGAGGTCGCCCTGCTCGCTGGTAGTGTCCGGCCATGCCCATCCGCATCGTTCTGGGTGAGGACAGCCTGCTCGTCCGCGAAGGCATCTGCCGCCTGCTCGACCTCGACGACGAGATCGCCGTGGTGGCCTGCGCCGGTGACTTCGACGGGCTGCGCGAGGCGTGCGCCCGCGAGGCGCCCGACGTGGTGGTGACGGACATCCGCATGCCGCCGACGCACACGGACGAGGGCATCCGCGCCGCCGCCGCGCTGCGCGACTCGCACCCCGAGGTCGGCGTGGTGGTCCTCAGCCAGTACGCCGATCCGATCTACGCGCTGGCGCTGTTCGAGCACGGCTCCAACCGCCGCGCGTACCTGCTCAAGCAGCGGGTGCACAACCGCGCGGAGCTGACCGCGGCGATCCGCGCGGTCGCGACGGACGGCTCGATGGTGGACTCGCAGATCGTCGACGGGCTGGTCAAAGCCCGTGCCCGCGCCGAGCACTCGCCGCTGAACGACCTGACGGCGCGCGAGCGGGAGGTGCTGACCGAGATCGCCAAGGGCAAGAGCAACACCGCGATCGCGGAGACGCTCTACCTGACCAAGCGCGCCGTCGAGAAGCACATCAACGCGATCTTCCTCAAGCTCCGGCTCGCCGACGCGGAGGACGTCAGCAAGCGCGTGAAGGCCACGCTGATGCTGCTGTCGGAGGCCGAGACGAGCGCGCTCGAGACCCACTGACGCTCAGTCGAGCGGCAGCCGCCCGCTGATGCGGGTGCCGTGGCCGGGCGCGGACTCGACCACGAGGCTCCCGCCGACCGCCTCCAGCCGGTCGCGCATGTTGCGCAGGCCGATGTGCCCCGGGACGTTCCCGCCCGTCTCCGGCGGCGGCGTGAACCCGGCGCCGTCGTCGCGGATCTCGAAGCTCAGCACGGCGTCCTGGGTCACGGCGATCCACACGCCGCTCGCGCCGTGCGCGTGCTTGACCGCGTTCTGCAGCGCCTCGACACACGTGAAGTAGATGGCGGTCTCGACCTGCCGCGAGTGACGGGTCAGCCTGCGCAGCTGCACGTGGACCGGCAAGGGCGCGTCGGCCGCGACGCTGCGCAGCGCGTCCGCGAGCCCACGGTCGTTGAGCACCGCGGGGTAGACGCCGTGCGCCAGCGCGCGGATCTCGTCCAGCGTGCGCTCGACCTCGTCCCCCAGCTCGTGCACCGCGCCGATGCCGGTCTTCGGGTCCGTGGTCAGCAGCTCCTCGGCCAGCGACAGGCGGATCCGCAGCGCCATCAGCCGCTGCTGGGCGCCGTCGTGGAGGTCGCGCTCGATCCGGGCGCGCTCGTGGTCGGCCGCCTCGGCGATCCGCCGCCGCGACTGCGCGAGCTGCTGCAGCGCGCCCGCGAGCGACATCGCCACCGCGTGGTGGCGCACCGTCCCCAGCACGAGCGAGCCGACCGCGCCCAGCAGCTCCTGATCCGCCTCCAACCCGGTGTCGTGGACGAGCGCCACCGCGGGCGCGGTCTGCGCCCCGACGATCGTCACCGCCCGCCCGCTCCCCGCGGCCGGGAGCGAGCCGACGCGACCGTCGCTGTCGCGCCAGTGCACCGGCCCGTCGGCCACGAGCACCTCGAGCGACGGGTCGCGCAACGCGCTGGCCAGGCCGTCGCGCACGCGGCGGACGTCGAGCCCGGAGCTCAGGTGCCCCGCGAGGTCGGCGAGCACCTGCCCCAGCAACAGCCGGCGGCGGAGCAGCCCGGCCAGGAAGGCGGCCGAGATCGCCGGGATGCAAAGTCCCCACAGCAGGCCGAGGGTCTCCACGGTCGACGCGTCTTCGCCGCGCCGGCGTGCGACGAAGAACGCCGCCAGCAGCACCACCGACAGGCTGCTCGCGATCACGACCGGCCAGATCGTCCGCCGCTGCAGCGGCGTCGCGGCGCGCCAGCGGAGCAGGATCGACACCAGCACGCCGCTGAGCAGCAGGACGCTGAGGAGCTCGCGCGCCGGGGTGAGGAAGCGGCCCACGATCGCCGGCTCGCGGTCGACGACCATGAACGCGTTCGCCGGGCAGTCGTCCGTGCACGTCGCCCACGGCGTGGAGCTCGGGAACTCGACGACGAACAGCGCGGAGGCGAGGAACAGCAGCGTCAGGACCCCGCACAACGCGTACAGCAACGCCCGGTCCCGACCGCGGTCGAGGACCCCGCTCGGGAACGTCAGCATCAGCAGGATCAGGCCCGGGAACACCAGCCAGGCGGCGACGCGGCCGATGCTGTATGGCAGGCTCTCGTCCGACTCGGCGAGCGCGGTCAGCGACCACGCGAACCCCATCGACAGCAGCATCGCCCCGCTGCGGACGGTGTGCGGGCTGCCGAGCGCGTAGAGGCCGGCGACGATCGGCACGCCCACCACCAGCAGCTCCGTCACGCCGCGGGCGACCCGCTGATCCGCCGGCGCCGCCTGCACGACGAAGCTGACGGCCAGCGCGCACACGCACGCGCCCACCAGCGCCAGCGCGCTGGTGAGCCGCCGCGCCGCCGGGGACGGCGTGGGCCGGGATGCGGTCGAGTCGACCGCGTGCGAGGTCATCTCTCCGCCCGCCACCGTCCCACGAGCCTCTCACCCCTCACGGCTCACGACATCGCCCGCACGGGATGGTTCAGTGGTCGACGATCCCGGCGACGGGCCGCCCGCGCGCATGGCCGTTGGTCAGGCGGCCGAAGCGCTCGGCCAGGACGCCGTGCCGCAGCCCGCGGTCGCTGACGAGCAGCGCGTCGGCGCCGAGCAGCGCGAGCACGGTCCGGACGACGCACGCGCCGGCCAGGATCACCTCGGCGCGCGCGGGCTGGAGCCCGACGATCCCGCGGCGCTCCGCGGCCCAGCGCCGGCGGTAGACCTCGATCTGCCGCTCCACCTCGTGGCGGGTCAGCACCGTCCCGTGCACGACCTCCGGGTCGTATCGAGCGAGGCCGTGCCGCACCGCGGTGAGGTTGGTGATCGCGCCGCCCATCCCTACGAGGACGTCGGGGCGTCCGCGCCCGCGCAGCACCGCGAGCTCGGCCTCGATCGCCCGGTACACCGTGCCCAGCGTCTCCTCGGACACCGGCTCGTCGAGCGCGTACCGCTCCGTGAGCCGCACGGCGCCGACGTCGACGCTGAACCGGTCCTCGACCTCCCGGCCGCGGGTGAACGTGAACTGCGTGCTCCCGCCGCCGGTGTCGAACACCGCGGTCCGGTCGGCCTCCGGCGCGAGGTCGGCCACCGCGGCGAGGGAGGCGAGCCGCGCCTCCTCGTCCGCGGGCAGCACCTCGACGACCAGCCCGCAGCGGTCGTGCACGGCGGTCGTGAAGTCGGAGGCGTTGCGCGCGATCCGCAGGGCGGCGGTGCCGACGGCCGCGATCCGTGCGGCGCCGAGGCTGCGCGCCTCGGTCCCCATGGTCGCGATCACGTCGACGGTCCGCGCGATCGCGTCCGGGGCGAGCTCGTCGGCGTCCGAGAGGCCCTCGCCCAGACGCGTGATCTCGGCGCGGTCCACCACCGTGCGCCAGCGGCCCTCGGCGCCGCGCTCACCGACGTGGAACTTGACCGAGTTGGTGCCGATGTCGATCACCGCCGCCCGCGCGGTCGCGAAGCCGACCAGCGCCTTCAGCGCGCGTGGGACGGACACCACGCTGCGGCCCGCGAGGCCGAGCGCGCTCACCGCCGCGGCGACGCGCTCACGGTCCGGCGACTCGACCGCGAGCGTGTGGATGGCGCCGCCGGCGGTGCGCAGCTCGGTCGACTCGGCCATGCACCCCGCGAACGTGTAGTGCTCGCGGTTCTTGTGCACGCCGACGGCGCACAGGTCCGGCTCGCGCGCGACGAGGGCGAGGAACGCGTCCGCCGTCTCCGCGCCCGCGTGCTCGCCCGGCACGCCCAGCAACTCCAGCACGCCGCCGAGATCCGCCGCCGTGAGCGGGAACTGCGCCTTGAGCACCGGCACCCACTGCTCGAGCCCCTCGGGGTCCACGCGGAGCAGCCGCTTGGCGTCCAGCTTCCCGCCCCGGAGCTTCACCGAGGCGTCCGAGCCGCGAGCGACCACGTAGATCTCGTCGCTGTGCTCGACGCGCTCGGGCACGGTCGCCGTCAGGCGCCGTTGCGCGACGGCGAAGGCGTCGCCGAAGATCCGCCACTCCCAGCGCGCGACGACCGTCATCCCTGCTGCCCGGCGAAGTACTCGAGCGCCTTGCGCGTCTTCGTCTGCTGCTCGCCGCCGAGGTCGACGCCCCGCGCGGTCAGGCAGGCGCGCGTCTCCGCCGCGACCTGGAACGCCTCGTCGGTCCCGCAGCGGGTGGACAGCTCGAGCACCCGGCTGCCGTCCGGGAATAGCCACACCTCGGCGACGAGCCGACGACCGAGCTCCGGCGGGACGCAGCGCACCTTGAGCACGAAGATCGGTCCGAGTGGCGTGAGGTCGTCGAGCCGCACGCCGTCGGGCGCGTGGGCGGCGAAGAACTCGCGCTGCTCCTTGGAGAACAGCTTGCGGATCGGCAGGTCGCCGCTCAACGCCGACTTCACCGCGGGCGGCTTCAGCGCCTCCTTGAGCGTCGCGGAGCAGACGAAGCCTCCGGGCAGCGCGTCGACCTCGACGCGGAACCCCGACTGCCGGCGCAGCTTGGCCGGCATGTCGCCGGGGATGACGGGGCGCAGCTTGATGACCGAGTCGTCGCCCTTGCCCTGCACGCGCCGGGCGCGCGCGACGACCCCTTGGCGGTTGAGCGCGAGATCGGGCGTGTCGAAGAACACGACGAGCCGGATCTGGGCCTCGAGCGGGTCGATGCCGAGCGCGAGCAGCGTCGAGCGCTGGTCGACGAGCGGGACGGTGGCCTTGAGCTCGACGCTGTCGGCCTCGCGCACGAGCGCCAGCAGCTCGACGAGCTTCTCGCCCGTGGCGATGGGCGCCGGCCCCACGGCGGTCATGACCGCACCTCTGGATGACGGGACATCTTCACCTCTCGTTGGTCGCGAGCTGAGCCGCGGCGAGCACACCGCATCCCGGGTGGTCCGCCATCACCCGTTCGGGGTGATGCCGCCGGCGCGGCGCGTGAGGATGGTCGTGGCGTGTTGCCGGCCGCCGCGGCACCCGCTACGCACGGACCTCCGCTGACGGCGGTGTGCTTCAGCGCGGTGCTCTGCCTCGCGGTGCTGCTGCCGGTCGTGATCGGGCGGATCGCCCGCTGGCGGACGCGGCGGATGCTGGCCTGCTGTCCGCGCTGCGGCGATCTGGCCGTCCGCCGGATGCAGTCGGAGGCCGTCGACGTCCTGCACGAGCGCGTCGCTCTGCAGTGCGGGCAGTGCGACACGTGGCGCCGGGCGGTGGTCGACGACGGCTACCGCCGCAGCCGCGAGCGCCGGTTCGCCCGCGACCGGGTGCGGCTTCAGCGGCGGCTGACCGCGGCCGAGCGCCGGCGACCGACGCGACCACCATCCACAACGAGACCGGGGTGTTGACATGTGCCGCTGGAACGCCTACTTCGGCGACCCGATCGTCATCGACGAGCTGCTGTACCAGACCGACCACGGGCTGATCGACCAGAGCCTGCACGCCCGCCAGGGCGTCGAGACCACCAACGGCGACGGCTTCGGCCTCGGCTGGTACGGCGCGGCGGGCGGCGAGCCCGCCCGCTACCGGAGCGTCACGCCCGCCTGGAGCGACCAGAACCTGCGCGACCTGGCGGCGCACATCGAGTCGCCGCTGTTCCTCGCGCACATCCGGGCGACCACGGGCACGCCGGTCCAGCAGACGAACTGCCATCCGTTCAAGCACGGCCGCTGGCTGTTCGTCCACAACGGCGTCCTCAACGGGTTCCACGCGATGCGGCGCGATCTCATGCTGGCCGTCGACCCGGAGCTCTACGACGGCATCACCGGCTCCACCGACTCGGAGGTGCTCTTCTACCTCGCGCTGACGTTCGGGCTCGAGCGGGACCCGCTCGGCGCGGTCGAGCGCGCGGTCGGGTTCGTCGAGTCGACGGGTCGCGCGCACGGCGTCGAGCACGCGGTGCAGATGACGCTCGGCTTCAGCGACGGCGAGCGGCTGTGGGCGGTCCGCTACTCGAGCGAGCACCGCTCGCGGACGCTGTACGTCTCGGCCGACCGCGCCACCGTGCAGGCGCTGCACCCCGACAACGCGCGGTTCAAGCGGCTCACGGACGAGACGCGCGTGGTCGTCTCCGAGCCGCTCTCGGACCTGCCGGGCGTGTGGGTCGCGGTGCCGGAGGCGACGGCGCTCGTCATCCAGCGCGGGCAGGACGAGCAGGTCCCGTTCCGGCCGCAGGTGCCCGAGCCGGCCGCCGCCTGACCCGGGTGGCGGGGGTGCGTGGCCGCCCTCCCGGGGTGGTGTGCACGCCCTCGCGAAGTGGCGGGCGCGCTCCCTTGGCCGGGAACGGGCGTCGCTGGATGCTCAGGCCATCGTGGTCGTCGACACCGTCCCTGCGCTCGTCCTGCACCCCACTCGGCACGCGACGCCGAGTGGGCCCCCGCCACCGCTCCCCGGGCCGGGCACCGTCCCGCGGGCGCGGCTCGTGCGTCGCCTCGTCGACGCGCAGGACGCGCGGATCGCGGTCCTCGCCGCTCCCGCCGGCTACGGCAAGAGCACGCTGGTGAGCGAGTGGGCGCTGCGCGACGACCGGCCGTTCGCCTACGTCGCGCTGGCCGGGGCGCACGACGAGCGGCTCACGCGCCTGCTGGCGCGGTCGGCGCCGGCCGGTGGGCAGGTGCTGGTGGTCGACGACGCGCAGCACGCGTCCCCCGACGTGCTGCGCGGCCTGCTCGAGACCGCCGCGACGTGGCCGCGCGGACGTACGCTGGCACTCGTGTCCCGTTGGGCGCCGCCCGGCCCGATCGGCCGCTGGCGCGCCCACCGGCGCGTCGTCGAGATCGGGCCGGAGGACCTCGCGATGACCCACCTCGAGGCCGCGATGCTCGTCGCGGCCACCGGGCTGCGGCTCGAGCCGGCGCAGGTCGACCTGCTGCTCGGGCGGACGCAGGGCTGGCCGGCGGCGCTCTACCTCGCGGCGCGGACCCTGGCCCAGGCACCCGACCCGCAGCTCGCCCTCGGGGCGTTGAGCGGCGGCGAGCCCTTGCTCGCGAGCTTCCTCCGTGACGACGTGCTGGGCGCCCTGACGCCCGGCCAGCGCGCGTTCGCCCGGCGCTGCTCGGTGCTCGAAGAGCTCAGCGCCCCGGCCTGCGACGCCGTCCTGGACACGCACGGCTCCGGGCCGGCGCTCGAGGAGCTCGTGCGCCGCGGGCTGCCGCTGACCGCGTCGGACGCCTGCACGCTGCGCCTCGCGGTCCACCCCCTGCTGGCGGGGATGCTCCGCGCCGAGCGCGCCCGCGTCGAACCCGAGCTCGAGTCGACCTTGCAGCGCCGCGCCGCGCTCTGGCACGCGGCGGAAGCCCACCCTCGACCGGCGTTGACGCACGCCCTCGCCGCCGGCGACACGCCGCTCGCCGGCCGCCTGCTCTGGGCGCTCGCACGCCCGGCGGCCGCCGGCCTGCCGACCGAGCCGCTCGAACCGTGGATGCCCCGCTTCGACGCCCGCGCCGTGGCCGCGAATGCCCCGCTGGCGCTGGCCGTCGCCACACACCGCCTGTTGACGGGCCGCCGCGCCGCCGCCGAACGCGCCCTGGACGCGGCCGAACGCGCACTCGCCGCACGCACAGCACCCGCGGACGGCCGCGCCACGCACGCCGCCACCCCCAGCGGGCCCGCCGACGAACGCGCCACCGTCGGCGCCACGCCGGACGTGCGCGCCGGCGAGCGCGCCGCGCACCCCGCCGCAACGGCCGCGAACGAACGCGCCGCGCAGCTCGTCGCTCCCCCGGGCTTCGCGTGCGACGACGGCGCCGCTGCGGTCGCGCTCCTGCGCGCGTGCCTCGCCCAGCACGGGCTCGAGGACATGGCCGCGGACGCCGCCCAGGCGCGGACGCTGCTTCCGCCGTGGAGCCCGTGGCACGCGCTGGCGCTGCTGCTGGCCGGTGTCGCCGCGCATCTCGGCGGCGACGCGGACGCCGCTGCGCCCCTGCTTGAAGAGGCCGCCGACCGCGCGGACGAGCTGCCGGTCGTCGCCGCGCTCGCGCACGCGCAGCTCGCGCTCACCGCCGCCGACCGCGACGCCTGGGACGAGGCCGCCGAGTGCGCGGCGACGGCGCACGCCGCGCTCACGACCGGCGTGCCCGGCGCCGTCCGGGCGCTCGTGCTGGCCACGGGCGCGGTCGTCGCCGCGCAGCGCGGGGACATCGCGCAGGCGCGGCACGACGCCGTCGACGCGCGGCGGCTGCTCGCGGCGCGCACCGACTTCGTGCCGTGGGTGCTCGCGGAGGCCGAGATCTGGCTCGCGCGCGCCGAGATCCTGCTCAGCGACGGGCCGGCCGCGCGCGGCGGGCTCACGCGCGCCGCGCACCTGCAGCCCCGCGTGCCCGGCGACCGCACGCTGGAACGCTGGATCCACGACGGCTGGGCCCGGGCGGACGCCTTCGCGGAGACGGCCACCGGCGACGGTCCGATGCTCACCAACGCGGAGCTGCGCGTGCTGCGGCTGCTGCCGAGCCACATGTCGTTCCGCGAGATCGGCCAGCGGCTGCACGTGTCGACCAACACGGTCAAGACGCAGGCGCTCGCGGTCTACCGCAAGCTCGACGTGTCCTGCCGCTCGGACGCGGTCGCCCGTGGGCGCAGCGCCGGCCTGATCGGCGAGGCGTGAACACGCTCACGGTCTGGCGGTTCCCGCGCCCCGACGGGGCCGAGGCGGCGATCGCGCCGCTCGCCCGCACGGTCGGCGGGATCGACGACGCCGCGCTGGTCGCCTGGCCACCGGACCGGCAGACGCCGACGACGCGGGAGCTGGGCACGCTGAACGGGCCGGGCCGGCTGTGGCACGGGTTCTGGGGCATGTTCCTCGGGCTGATCTTCCTCACGCCGCTCGCCGGGCCGTCGTTCGGCGCGGCCGCGGGTGCGGTCGCCGGCAGCCTGGCCGACTTCGGCGTCGCCGACGACTTCGTCAAGCGCGTGCGCGAGAGCGTCACACCGGGCACGTCGGCGCTGTTCGTGCTCAGCGGCCGCGCGGCCGCGGTCCACGTGGCCGAAGGGCTGCACGGGCTCGCCGTCGAGGCGCTGCGCTCGGAGCTCTCGCCCGAGCAGGAGCGGCACCTACGCGACGCGCTCGCGGACCGCTGACACCGTCGCCGGGCGGCGCGCCCGCACGGGCTCCGCGTAGATCACGACGGTGTGCACGAGCCGGTCGTGCAACGCGCGGCGGCGGCGGTCGACCAGGATCATCAGGAAGCCCGCGCACAACGGGATCGCCGACAGCGGCAGGACCAGCACCCGCAGCGCCGCCCGTCGCAGCGACAGCGCCTCCAGCGAGCCCGCGTCGCGCACGGTGATCCCGAGCAGGCGATCCCCGATCGTCTGCCCGGTGCCCGACCAGAAGAACACGAAGTAGACGGCCGTCCACAGCAACGCGATCCCCGCGCCGATCGCCGCGAGGGCCGTCATCACGCCGTCCGGGATCGTCAGCAGCGAGAGGCCGAGCGCGACCACGACCCCCACGAACCACGCGACGACGTTGATCACGAGCGCGTCGATCGCGAACGCGAAGGTCCGCGTCGCCAGGCCGGCATACACCGGCGACGCGGACCCGTCGGTCACGCCACGCCCGGGGTCGACGGCGCGCCGTCGGCGGGATGGCGGCGGAACAGCCGCCAGGCCGCGCGCTCGAGCCGGTCGTCGGCGTGCCGCGTGCGCTCACGCAGCTCGTCGCCGACCTGGTCGGCGAAGCCCGCGCTCTGCTGGGCGATCGCGTCGAGCACGGCCGGGCTCTGCGCGATCTCGTCGATCAGCGTCCACAGCGCGGGGCTCGCCCGCAACCGCCCGACCACGTCCTCGGCCAGCCGCATGCTCGCCTCCTCGACGACCCGGCTCTCGACGACCCGGACCATCAGCCGCTCGGCGCCCGGCGTGGCCAGCGCGTTGGTCACCAGGCGCTCGGCGCCCGGGCTGTCGAGCGCCCGCTCGACGATCCGCTCGAGCTCGGGCCCGTCCAGCACCCGCTCCACGAGCCGGTCGGCGATCCCGCTCGCCAGCAGCCGGTCCGCGATCTGCTGCGGCACCTCGGCCTCGCCCAGCCGATCCAGCGCCCGGTCGAGCGCGGCGCGCACGACCAGGTTGTCCGCCACGCGCTCGACCACCCGGAAGCGCACGAGGTCGGCCGCGACGACGTCCACCAGCCGGCCGCCGAGCGCACGGGCCACCGCGCGCTCGGCGAGCTGGGAGTCGACGACCCGCTGCACCACCTCGTTGGCGTACGGGGACACGAGCGCCGCGTCGACGCAGACGAGCGTCAGCCGGCCGCTGCCCTCGACCACCCGGTGGCGAGCGCTCCGCTCGGCGCGCCCGGCGAGCTTCCACGCGCCGCGCGCGGGACGCGAGGCCACGTCCGCGATCCGCCAGACGATCATCGCCTACAACCCCGCCCGGGCCTCCGCCCAGCGCGCGGTGAGCGCGTAGACCACGATCACGTCCAGCGCGATGATCATCGCCGACCAGATGGGATAGGCGGAGAGGAACAGCATCTGGATCACGATGCCGATCGACGCGATGCCGATCGCGAGCCAGCGCGACCAGCCCATGCCCATGTTCAGCCCGACGGCGGCCGCCACCTGCAGGCAGCCCCAGACGATCAGCACCCAGCCCCAGGCGACGAAGTCGAACAGCAACAGGTCGTTGCCGCTCTGGACCAGGAAGTAGTCGTCGCGCGACAACGCCACGAGGCCCTGGATGATGTTGATCGAGCCGACCACGCCCAGCATCAGCGAGGCGAAGATGATCCAGCCGGTCCAGGCCCCGCTGTCGCTCGTGGCGGTCGTGCGGGGCGGCATCTGCGTCTTGGCCATCGCTCAGCCCAGGACCTTGCGCTTCTCGGCGGCGAACTCCTCCTCGGTGAGGATGCCGTCGTCGCGCAGCTTGGCGAGCTCGCGCAGCTGCTCGACCGGGTCCACGGGCGGAGCCGACGGCGCCGGGGCGGGCTCGGGTTCCGCGTACTGCGGCGGATACGTTCCCTGCTGGGCCCATCGGTTGGCCTGGCGGCGGGACACGCGGTTGCTCACGGCCGTCGCCGTGCCGGCGACGACCGCGGTGCGGGCCATCCCGCGCAAGAGTCCGGGCATCGTGTCTCCTTCTCTCTCAGAGCGTGGACGGGGTGCCGGCCTCTTCCGCCTCCAGCGCGGCGAGGATGGCCTGGATCTGGATGCGGCCGCTCGCGACGAGCTGGCCGCCCGAGCGGCGGACGGCGACCGCGACCGGCGCGGCCCAGCGGTTCTCCCACACGAGGACCGCGGCGGAGGTGCCGGGCGCGAGCGCCTCGGCGGCCTCGTCGAGGTCGTCCTGCGCGAGCAGGCCGGAGGACGCGCCGGCGAACTGCTCGAACGCGCTGCCTTGGCCTTCGAGGTCGCCGAGGTCGACGGCGGCCACGGTGCCGTCCTCGCCCTTGACCATGAGTGCGATGTCGAGGATGCGGATGATGCCGCGGTCCGCGAGGTCGATCAGCAGCGGGACCGCGTCCCCCTGCGGCTGACGGCCGGGCCATTCGAAGACGGCGTAGTCGATCGGGCCCATCTCGTCGAGCGGTTCCTGCGTCACCGGTGCCTCCTTCTCTCTCCGAAGCGGAGGTCGAGCATCGCCGCGCCGCCGCGGACGGACATCATCCGATCCGGGTGAGGCAGCGCGGACGGGTTGCGCCGACACTGCGGGCCGTCGACCAAAGGAGTCCGATGAGCACACTCATAGCGATCGCCTATCCCGATGCCGCCACCGCGGAACGGGTACGGGCCGAGCTGATCCAGGCCACCAAGGAGCACTTGCTGACGCTCGAAGACGCAGTGGTCGTCGAGCACCAGCCCGACGGCAAGATCAAGCTCCACCAGGCGATGAGCCTCACGGGAGCGGGCGCGGCGGGCGGCGCGATGTGGGGCGGTCTCATCGGGCTGCTGTTCCTCGTGCCGCTGTTCGGCATGGCCATCGGCGCCGCCTCCGGAGCGGTCGCGGGCAAGATGACCGACGCCGGCGTCGACGACAACCTCGTCAAGCAGCTCGGCGCGAAGATGCCGCCGGGCGGTGCCGCCCTGATCGCGCTCGGCCAGGCCGGCGCGCGCGACAAGGTGCTCGAGCGCCTCGCGCCGTTCGGCGGCGAGATCGTGCAGACCTCCCTCAGCGAGGACGACGAGGAGCGCCTCCGGGCCGCCCTCGGTGCGGCCGCCGTCGCCTGAGCCCCCTGCCGGCAGTCCCCCCGGCCGGACCCGTCGCCCGCCCCCACCCCGGGGCGGGCGACGTCGTTGAGGGGCGGGGGTGCGTGCACCCCCGAGCGACTCAGGCGCGCTTCATTGCCACCGGCCCACCTCACGGCTGATGCTGCGCAGCATGGCGACCACCGCCCCGCCGCCGACCCCGGCCGAAGTGCCCACCTGGCACGCGCTCTCGCGCGAAGGCGCCACGCACGAGCTCGACGTCGTGCCCGAGCAGGGCCTGACGAGCGCCGAAGCCGCCGAGCGCCTGCGCCGCTACGGACCCAACCGCTTCGCCGAGGCCAAGGCCGAGCCCCGCTGGCACGCGTTCCTGCGCCAGTACCGGGACCCGATGCAGATCGTCCTCCTGGCGGCCGGCGTGATCTCGATCTACCCCGTCAAGCAGCCCGGCACGGGGATCATGATCCTGCTGCTGACGCTGCTGAACGCGGTGCTCGGCCTCAACCAGGAGGGCAAGGCCGCCGCGGCGGTCGCGGCGCTGGCGAAGATGATGATCGTCAAGGCGCGCGTGCGCCGCGACGGCAAGCTCACGCAGCTGGCGGCCGAGGAGCTCGTGCCCGGTGACGTCGTGAACGTCGAGGCCGGTGACGTCGTGCCGGCGGACGGCCGCGTGCTGGCGGCCGCGACGCTGGAGGTCGCCGAGTCGGCCCTCACGGGCGAGAGCGTGCCCGTGGGCAAGGGCGTCGAGTCGGTCGCGGCGCCGGACGCCGCGCTCGGCGACCGCACGGACATGGTCTACATGAACACGAACGTCACGCGCGGGACGGGCGAGTTCGTCGTCACCGCGACCGGGATGGGGACCGAGGTCGGGCACATCTCCGGGATGCTCCAGCAGACGCAGGAGGCGAAGTCCCCGCTGACGCTGCAGCTGGAGAAGCTGACCAAGCAGCTCGTCACCATCGCCGGCCTCGCGCTGGTCGCGTCCGTCGTGCTCAACATGTGGCGCGGGCAGAGCTTCACCGAAGTCTTCACGGTCGCGGTCGCCTTCTCGATCGCCGCGATCCCGACCGGGCTGCCCGCCGTGGTGACGACGATCCTGTCGCGCGGCACGCGCCTGCTCGCGGACGCGAACGCGATCGTCAAGCGGCTGCGCTCGACCGAGACGCTCGGCGCCACCTCGGCGATCTGCTCGGACAAGACCGGGACGCTGACGCTCAACCAGATGACCGCGGTCGAGCTCACCATCCCGGGCCGGCGCTACACGGTCTCGGGCAGCGGCTACTCGACCGAGGGCCGGATCAAGCACGTCGCGGGCGAGCCGCCGATCGATCTCGAGCCGTTCATGCTGCCGCTCGCGCTGGCCTGCGACGCCGTCCTCACGGACGCGGGCGAGATGATCGGCGACCCCACCGAGGGCGCGCTCGTCGTGCTGGCCGAGAAGGGCGGCCTGGACCTCGACCAGACGCGCGAGCGCTACCCGCGCGTCGCCGAGCTTCCGTTCGACACGGCCTACAAGCTGATGGCGACGTTCCACCGGATGACCGACGAGTCCGGCCAGGACGTCGTGCGCGCGTTCGTGAAGGGCGCGCCCGACCAGCTGCTGGCCCGCAGCGCCTGGCGGCTGGACCCCGCGCTGCTGGCCGCGCGCGTCGACGACGGCTTCCGCACGCGCTACCTCGACGAGAACGAGCGGCTCGGCAAGCAGGGGCTGCGCGTGATGGCGACCGCGCGCAAGGACTTCGCCCCGGAGGCGTTCGACCCCGGCAGCGACCTGCTGGCGCTGATGACCGACCTGACGCTGCTCGCGCTCGTCGGCATCGTCGACCCGCCGCGGCCGGCCGCCAAGGCGGCGATCGCGACCGCCCACGCCGCCGGCATCCAGGTGCGCATGATCACCGGCGACCACGCCGTCACGGCGGAGGCGATCGCGCAGCAGCTCGGCATCCGCGGCCGCGCGATCACCGGCGCCCAGTTCGCCGCGCTCAGCGAGGAGCAGGCGGACGCGGAGATCGACGGCATCGGCGTGATCGCCCGCGTCACGCCCGAGCAGAAGGTCCGGCTCGTGGACATCCTCAAGCGCAAGGGCCACGTCGTCGGCATGACCGGCGACGGCGTCAACGACGCCCCGGCCCTCAAGCGCGCCGACATCGGGATCGCGATGGGCATCACCGGCACCGAGGTCTCCAAGGAGGCCGCCGCGATGATCCTCACCGACGACAACTTCGCCACGATCGTCAAGGCGATCGAGCTCGGCCGGCGGCTGTACGACAACCTCGTCAAGTACATCCGCTTCCAGATGGGCGCGCTGGCCGGGATGGTCCTGACGTTCCTCGGCGCGAGCCTCCTGAACATCGTCTCCGGGATCCCGTTCCTGCCGATGCAGACGCTGTGGGTGAACTTCACCACGCAGGTGTTCCAGGCGATCGGCCTCGGCTACGGGGACGCGAGCGAGGGCGTGATGGAGCGCCGCCCGCGCAAGCCCGACCAGCCGATCCTGCACCGCGCCGACACGCGCTGGTTCGTGGTCGCCGGGCTCGTGATGGCGACAGCGACGCTCGGCGTGGCCGCCTGGGCCGAGCACGAGCACGGCGCGGACCTCGCACGGACGATGGCGTTGACGACGTTCGCCGTCTCGAACCTGGTGTTCTCGTTCGCGACCCGTGACGAGTGGCGCACCGTGTTCAGCCTGGACACGTTCAACGACCGCACGTTCGTGATCGCGTCCCTGCTGTCGGCGGTGGCGATCATCCTCACGACCGAGCTCGGGTTCCTGCAGCGCGTGCTGGACACGGTGCCGCTGACCGGCCACCAGTGGCTGATCTGCCTCGGCGCCGGGCTCACGGTGCTGGTGGCGTCGGAGATCCGGAAGCTGGCCCATGGCCGCCGGTGAGCGCAGGCTCGCGCTGCTGCTCGCGGCGGCGATGTTCGTGCTCGTGGTCGACACGTCGCTGATGAACGTGTCGATCTCGAGCGTCGTCGACGACCTCGGGACGACCGTCAGCGGCGTCCAGGGCGCGATCGCGCTCGAGGCGCTCGTGTCCGCCGCGTTCATCCTGATCGGCAGCAAGGTCGCCGACCTGATCGGCCGCAAGCGCGCCTTCGTTCTCGGGCTGCTCGGCTACGCGATCGGCGCGCTGGCGATGACGCTGTCGCAAGGGCTGTTCGCGATCGTCGTGTTCTGGGCGATCATCGGCGGGCTCGGCGCGTCGCTGCTGCTGCCGTCCATGCAGTCGCTGATCCACGGGAACTTCGAGGGCGCCGCGCAGAAGCAGGCCTACGCGCTCGTCGGCGCGGCGTCGGCGGTCGCGGCCGCGGTCGGGCCGCTGCTCGGCGGCTTCCTGACCACGTCGCTGTCGTGGCGCGTCGGCTTCGCGCTCGAGGTCGTCGTGATCGCGGGCGTGCTGCTCGGGCTCGGCCGGGTCAAGGACGTGCCCTACACCGGGGCGCGCACCGTCGACGGCGTCGGCGCGGTGCTGTCGGCGGTGGGGATGGGCGGCGTGATCGTCGGCATCCTCGTCTGGCAGGAGGGCGGCGAGCTCGTCGGCCTCCTGATCGCCGTCGGGCTCGTCGGGCTGGTGTCCCTGTCCCGCTGGCTCGTGCGCCGCAAGCGCGCGGGCAAGCCGACGCTGCTCGACCCCGACCTGTTCAAGGCGGACCTGTTCCGGCTCGGCTTCACCTCGCAGATGCTGCAGAACATCGCGCTCGGCGGGATGATGATCGCGCTGCCGATCTTCCTGCAGATGGTGCTCGAGTACAACGCGCTCGAGACCGGCCTGACGATCGCGCCGCTGTCGCTGACGATGTTCGCCGCCGCGTTGCTCGCCGGTCGGCGCGCCGGCCGCCGACGTCCCGCGAGCGTGATCCGCATCGGCTGGGCCCTGCTCTCGCTCGGGTTGGTCGCGCTGTTGCCGATCGTGCCCCGCGCCGGCTCGGGCTGGGCGCTCGTCGCGCCGCTGATCGTCGCGGGCGCGGGCTTCGGCCTGCTCGTGTCGCAGCTCAACAACTACACGCTCTCCCCCGTGTCCGACGAGCGCGTCAGCGAGGCCGCGGGCGTCAACTCGGCCGCGGGCTCGTTCGGCCTCTCGTTCGGCCTCGCGTTCGGCGGCGCGATCATGCTCGCGACGCTGTCGATCGCGTTCACGCAGCTCGCGCGCGACAGCGACGTGCTGCCGGCCGCGGCGCAGGAGCAGGTCGCCGACGCGCTCGAGGACGACGCGCAGGTGATGAGCAACAGCGCGCTGCAGGAGCAGCTCGCCGCCCAGCCGCCGGCGATCCAGGACGAGATCGTCGCCATCAACACCGACGCGCGGCCGCTGGCGCTGCAGGTCGCGCTGCTCGTCCCGCTGATCGCCGCCCTGCTCGGGCTCGCGAACAGCTTCCGGATGGTGCGCCGTCCCGATCCCAAGCCGTCCGCCGGCGCGGAGCTGGCCCTCGCCTAAGGAGCCGACATGTCCACGACCGAACCTCAGGCAACTCCCACCTCGACCGCGCCGACAGGCCACAACAAGGCGTGGATCTGGCTCGCGGTCGCCCTCACGCTCGTGAGCATCGGCCTGCTCGTCTGGGCGTTGTCGCTGCAGTCGGACCTCGACAGCAGCGAGCAGCAGGTGGCCGACATGCAGGCCCAGGTCGCCGAGGCGCAGGAGAGCGGCGGCGCCGCGCGCGACACGCTCAAGGGCGCCTACGACGCGCTCGTCGCGCAGGTCGGCGCGACGCAGGAGGACGTGGCCGCGATCACGCAGGACATCGAGCAGGCCAAGGCGACCGTCCAGCAGGCCGGCAAGGACGCGCAGGCGGCCGCCGCGGCCGCCGGGGACGACGCTCAGGCCAAGGTCGACGAGGCGCGGGCCAACGCGGAGGTGGCCAAGGGCAACGCGCAGATCGCCGCCGACTGCGGCCGCGCGTACCTGTCGGCCCTGGGCTCGCTCTTCTCCGGCGAGTCCGCCAACGCCGTGCGCACCCAGCTGCAAGCCATCTCCGCCGACTGCAAAGCCGCCTTCTCAGGAGCGTGACCCGATGACCGACACCTTCCCCTACCCGACCGGCAGCGTGGTCGCCGTCTTCGCCGACGACACCGCGTGCGACGCCGCGCGCCGGCGGCTCGAGCAGACCGGCCTCGGCTACGACGTGCTGCACGGCGAGCGGGGCCTCGCGCGCATCGACGTCGACGGAGAGGCGCACGGCCGCTCCTTCGTGCGCAAGCTGCAGTCGCTGTTCAGCGACGACGGCGAGCACGTGCGCGAGTACGCCCAGCACCTGCGCGACGGCCACTACGTCGTGGGCGTCATGGTCGGCGAGGACGAGCAGGCCAAGGCGCAGGCGGCGGAGGCGCTGCGCGGCGCCCGGCCCGAGTCGATGACGTTCTACGCCGACCGCTACGTCGAGGACCTGTGACCGACCGGGCCGGCGGCGCGGGTTAGCTTCAAACCGCGCCCCAGAGCCGTTTTCACCCCCATCGGGTGATGTGTGGGACCCGCACGGATGGGACCGTGCGGACACACGAGTGCACCTTGGGAGGTGTCGCATGGCGTCGATGGATGTGCCGGCCGGCCGCTCAGTCGCGGCACCGGCTGCGAAGGTCACGATCGTCAAGCCCACGTACATCACGTGGGTGACGCTGGCGTTCATGACCACCGCGTCGGTGGCGAGCCTGCGCAGCGCGCCGACGATGGCCGTCTACGGCCTCACGTGCGTGTTCCTGTACGTCGTGCCGGCGATCATCTTCCTACTGCCGCAGGCGCTCGTGGCCGCGGAGCTCGCCTCGGGCTGGACCGGCGGCGTGTTCCGCTGGGTCAGCGAGGGCCTGTCCGCCAAGTGGGGTCTGCTGGCCGTGTGGTGCCAGTTCGCGATGACGATCTTCTACTACCCGACGCTGCTCGGGTTCGTCGCGAGCACCTTGGCCTACGTCTTCAACCCGGACCTCGCGACCAACGGCGTCTACACGGGCATCGTGATCGTGCTGGTGTTCTGGCTGGGCGTGTTCATGTCGGCCCGCGGCGGCACCGGCGGGATCGCCAAGCTCGCCTCGAGCGGGCTGCTGATCGGCACGCTCATCCCGGGCGCGCTGCTCGTCATCCTCGGCATCGTCTTCCTCATGCAGGGCAACTCGTCGGCGGCGCCGATGGACGCCGACCATCTGGTCCCACAGTGGACCGGCATCGCCAGCCTCGTCCTGATCGTCAACAACTTCCTGTCGTACTCCGGCATGGAGATGAACTCGGTCCACGTCGGGTCGCTGAAGAACCCGAAGAGCGAGTTCCCGAAGGCGATGTTCTTCGCGATGGGGCTCGTGCTGCTGATCTTCATCCTGCCCGCGCTGGCCATCAGCTGGGTCGTCCCGGCGCAGCAGCTGAGCCTGACGGCGGGCGTGATGCAGGCGTTCAGCGAGTTCTTCGGCTACTTCGGGATCGAGCGGCTCGTCCCGATCGTCGCGGTCGCGCTCGTCTGCGCGTCGGCCGGCGGCATGCTCACGTGGCTGGCCGGGCCGTCGAAGGGCCTGCTGATGATCGCCCGCCGCGAGGGCTACCTGCCGCCCTTCTTCCAGAAGCAGAACGAGCACGAGGTCGCGGTCAACATCCTCTGCGTGCAGGGCGCCGTGACGACGGTGATCGCGCTCATGTACGCGCTGATCCCGTCCGTGTCGAGCGCCTACTGGATCCTGAGCGTGATGACGACCCAGGTGTATCTGGTCGTCTACCTGCTGATGTTCGTCGCGGCGGTCAACCTGCGCAAGCGGCAGCCGGAGGTCGAGCGCGGGTACACGGCGCCGGCGCTGACGTTCCTGTGCGTGGTCGGCTTCCTCGCCTCGGCGGCCGCGATCCTGATCGGCTTCGTCCCGCCGTCGCAGTTCGAGAACGGCAGCACCGCGGCGTACGTCGGGTTGATCCTGGGTGGCACCGTGTTGCTCGGGCTGCTGCCGCCGTGGCTGTTCCTGAAGTTCCGCAAGCCCAGCTGGAAGTCGGAGGAGGCATCGGCATGAGCGCCACGGCCGCGAAGCCCGAGGCGCCGGCGCAGACGCCCTCGAGCCATCGCACCATGTACATCGTCGTCGGCGCGGTGGTCGCCGTGCTCGCGATCGTCGGGCTGATCGTCTACGACACCGCCCAGGACAACCAGGCGGCGCAGGACAAGGCCCTGGAGCTGACGTCCGCCTTCGAGTCGGCGGGGCTGCCGGTGCCCGCCGACCAGGACCAGATCGTCGCCACGCTCGGCGACGACGGTGGCCCGGTGTGCGCCAACCCCGCCAACGCGCTCGGCAAGGCGACGCTGCTGGACTCGCTCACCAACGGGGCATCGTTCGTCGGCCGCCGCGGCGTCATCGTCGACCCGCGGATCCTCAAGGGCGAGGCGCTGATCCTGCAGACCTACTGCCCGGACAAGCTGGCGCCGTACCAGGAGAAGGTCAACGCGCTCAAGACCGACGCGACGCTGAAGCCATGACTGACCGAGCCGCGGGCAAAGGCGTCCTCGCCGCCGCGTGCGTCTCGGCGTTCGTGGTCAACGCGAACACGTCCGCCGTGACGATCCTGCTGCCCTCGATCAGCCAGGACGTCGGCGCGCCCGTGGCCGAGCTGCAGTGGGCGGTGACGGGCTACTCGCTCGTCGGCGCGGCCGTCATCGTCACCTCCGGCGCGCTGGGCGACGTGCTCGGGCGCCGGAAGATCTTCCTCGCCGGGCTGGCCCTGTTCATCGGCTCATGCGTGCTGATCGCGCTGTCGACCAGCGCGACGGGCGTCGTGGCGGGCCGGATGATCCAGGGCGCTTCAGGGGCCACGATCCTCGCTTGCGGCATGAGCCTGCTGTCGGTGGCCGCGTCCGGCTCCGGGCAGATGAAGGCGATCACGCTGTGGGGCGCCGCGTCGGCCGCGGGCGCGGCCATGGGCCCGCTCGTCGGCGGGCTGCTCGTCGAGTCCACCGGGTGGCAGGGGCTGTTCTGGATCGACGCCGGGATCGCGCTCGCGTGCGTCCCGCTCACGCTGCGCACGGTCGCGGAGTCGCGTGACACCGAGCGCTCGCGCGCGATCGACTGGGCCGGGACGGCGCTGATCGCGCTCGCGCTCTCGCCGGTCGTGCTGGCGTTCAGCAAGGGCAACGACTGGGGCTGGGCCTCCGCCGCCACGCTCGGCTGCTTCGCGGTCGGGATCGTGGCGACCGTGGTGTTCGTGCTGGTCGAGCGCCGGGCCGAGGCGCCGCTGGTGAACCTCAGCCTGCTGCGCAACGGCGTGCTGGTCGGCGCGACGCTGGCGATCCTGATCGTCGCCGGCACGATCAACGCGCTGATGTACGTGCTGAGCCTGTACTTCCAGGACCCGGCCGGGTTCGGGATGTCGGCGTTCGAGGCCGGCCTGGCGACCCTGCCGGCGGCCGCCGCGATGATCGCCATCACGCCGGTGATCACGCCGCTCGCCGTCAAGATCGGCGGCGCGCGGGCCGTCGGCCTCGGCTTCCTGCTCGCGGCCGCGGGGTTCGGCGTGCTCGCCTTCGTCGAGTCGTCGTGGACCTACGCCGCGTTCGTCGCCCCGATGGTCGGGCTCGCGATCGGGCTCGGGCTGGCCAACGGCCCGGCCTCGTCCGGCTCGACCGCGGCGGTGTCGGCCGACCAGGTCGGCCAGGCGTCCGGCATCTCGAACATGGCCCGCTACATCGGGGCGGCGGTCGCCGTCGCGGTCGTGGCGACCGTGTTCAACGCCGGCATCAACTCGGCCGCGTCCGACGGCGCCGGCGACGCCGACGCGCTCGCCTCCGGGCTCGGGGACGCGTGCGTGCTGATGACGGTGTGGGCGGCGCTCGGCGTCGCGCTGGTCGTGCTGCTGCGGCGGCTGCGGCTGCGGCGCGCCCACGCGCTCGACCGTGCGGCCGGCGCCGCCGCGAGCTTGCACACGATCCCGGTTCCGCCCGCTCGCGAGCAGGTGGCGGCATGAGCACGAAAGGAGCACCGGTGCCGGTCAAGACCCTCCGTGACACGGTCGGCGAGCTGATGGGACAGGCGAAGGACGACCTCGCCGAGCTCGTGGCCTTCCAGTCCGTCGCCGACCCGAAGCAGTACCCGCCCGAGGAGTGCAAGAAGGCCGCCGACTGGGTGGTCGACGCGTTCACCGAGGTCGGCCTGCAGGACGTCCAAGCTTCGCTGACGCCCGACGGCTCGCACTGCGTCCACGGGCACTACCCGGCGCCCCACGGCGCGCCGACGGTCCTACTCTACTGCCACTATGACGTCCAGCCGCCGCTCGGCGAGGACGCCTGGACCGTGCCCGTGTTCGAGCTCACCGAGCGCGACGGGCGCTGGTACGGCCGCGGCAGCGCCGACTGCAAGGGCAACATCGTCATGCACCTCACCGCGCTGCGGGCGCTGCGGGCCAACGGCGGCTTCCCCTGCGGGATCAAGCTGATCTGCGAGGGCTCCGAGGAGCAGGGCACGGGCGGGCTGGAAGCGTTCGTCCCCGACAACGTCGAGCTGCTGCGCGCGGACACGATCCTCGTCGTCGACACGGGCAACTTCGCCGTCGGCGTGCCGACGCTGACGACGACCCTGCGCGGGATGACGAGCATCGACGTCCGCGTCGACGCGCTGGCCAGCCCGATGCACTCCGGCATGTTCGGCGGCCCCGCCCCGGATCCCGTGGTCGGCCTGATCCAGCTGCTCGCCACCCTGCACGACGCGCAGGGCAACACGACCGTCGACGGGCTCGACAACACCGGCGTCTGGACCGGCGTCGACTACGCCGCGGAGCAGTTCCGCTCGGACGCCAACGTGCTCGACGGCGTCGAGCTGATGGGCGACGGCAGCGTCGCCGACATGCTGTGGGCGCGGCCGTCGGCCACCGTCCTGGGCATCGACGTGCCGCCCGTCGTCGGCTCCTCGGCGGCCGTGCAGGCGTCCGCCGCCGCGCGCATCAGCCTCCGGATCCCGAACGGGGTGACCGGCAACGCGGCGCAGGACGCGATGATCGCCCACCTGGAGGCGCGCGTTCCCTGGGGGCTGCGCTGCTCGATCGAGCGCGTCGCGGTCGGCGACCCGTTCGTCGGCTCGCTGTCGGGCCCCGGCTACGAAGCGATGAAGGCCGCGATGGAGGAGGCGTACGGGCACGAGCAGACCACGGAGGGCCAGGGTGGGTCGATCCCGCTCTGCAACGTGTTCGCCGAGACCTACCCCGACGCGGAGATCATGCTGCTCGGCGTCGAGGAGCCCCAGTGCCTGATCCACGCGCCCAACGAGAGCGTGGACCCGTCCGAGATCGAGCACCTCGCGCTCTCGGAGGCGCTGTTCCTGGAGAACTACGCGCGCGCCGTCCGATGACCGCCGCGACGTTCACCGCGCACGACTTCGCGCAGCGGCTCGAGCGCGGGGCCGCGCCACCGCCGCGCTGCTGGAGCCGCGCGGCCGCTACGCGATCTCGGACTCCGCCTGGGCGATGCACGTGCTCGGCCTCCAGGGCGTGCTGCCCGACTCGCGCTACGCGTCGATGACCGCGGCGATGCCGATGCTGCGCGCGATCAAGGGCGAGGACGAGATCGAGCGCCTCGCGGCCGCCGGGGAAGCCGCGGACGCGAGCTTCGAGGCGATCGCCGACGTGCGCTTCGAGGGCCGCACCGAGCGCGAGATCGCCGCCGACCTCGCCGGCTTCCTGCGCGAGCACGGCCACTCCCAGGTCGACTTCACCGTGGTCGGCTCCGGCCCCAACGGCGCCAACCCCCACCACGAGATGAGCGACCGCGTGATCGAGCAGGGCGACATGGTCGTGCTCGACTTCGGCGGTCTCGAGGACGGCTACGGCTCGGACACCACCCGCACCGTCCACGTCGGCGAGCCCAGCGACGAGGAGCGCAAGGTCCACGACATCGTCCGCGCAGCGCAGCAGGCCGGGTTCGAGGCCGTCCGCCCGGGTGTCGCCTGCCAGGAGATCGACCGAGCCGCGCGACGCGTGATCACCGACGCCGGCTACGGCGAGCACTTCATCCACCGCGTCGGACACGGCATCGGGCTCACCACGCACGAGCCGCCGTACATGGTCGAGGGCGAGACGCACCTGATCGAGCCCGGCATGTGCTTCTCGATCGAGCCCGGGATCTACCTGCCGGGCCGGTTCGGCGTGCGGATCGAGGACATCGTCGTCGCCACCGAGGACGGTGGCCGGCGGCTCAACCGCACCGACCACGGGATGCGGATCGTGGCCTAGCGATGCACGCGCCGCTACAACGGACGCGTGACGCGGACGACGATCGCCGATCTGCTGGAGCGCGCCCGCGCGCGGCTGGACCGGGTGACGGTGGACGACGTCGACGCCGCCGTGCGCGACGGCGCGGTGCTCGTCGACGTCCGGTCGGAGCTGCAGCGCCGCCGCGACGGCTTGATCCCGGACGCGATCTTCCACCCGCGCAACGTGCTCGAGTGGCGCTGCGACCCTGCGTCCGGCCATAACGACCCCCGGCTCAGCGGCGACCTCGACCGCCGCATCGTCGTCGTGTGCAACGAGGGCTACCAGTCGAGCCTCGCCGCGGCGACCCTGCAGGATCTCGGCTTCCACCGGGCGACGGACCTCGACGGTGGGTTCCAGGCCTGGGCCGCGGCCGGCAAGCCGGTGTTGCGCGACGGAAGTTGACGAAGGTGATTGCGGACGCGGATGCCTGGGAACAACCGGGGTGTCGCGTTGTTGGAATCCCCTCCTCCGCAGCGTGCACCCCTCCTCCTCAGTGAACGGGGCGTCCCTGACCGGGGCGCCCCGTTTGCGTTCCGGCGCCTTACCAGGCGTGCACCGGGTCCACGCCTGCGTCCAGGCTGAACGCCTCCACGGCGCGGCAATCCAGCGCGGTCGTGATCCAGGCGCCGGCGGCTTCCAGCGTGGCGGTGGCCGAGGCCGGATGCGCGCCTCCTTCCTGCAACCCCGCGGCGAGCGCGCCGACGGCGGCGTGCAGGCTGTCGGCCACGAGCTCGAGCACGAGCCCGGACGGGCCGAGCAGCACGAACGGCCCCGCCGGCGGGTCGGGCAGCCCAGCGCGCATGCGCTCGAGCAGCCGCAGCTCCTCGCGCAGGCGGGAGCGCTCCGGGTCGTCAGGCGGCGCGGTGGCCGTGTCCGGCGTCGCGACCCGCGCGTGCAACTGCCGCCGCAGGGCGGCGGTGCGCTCGTCCAGCGTGTGCTCGAGGCCGGGCCGGTGGCGGGCGGTGAGCTCGACGCGCAGGGCGTCGCACACGCCGAGGCCGCGGGCCGTGCCCGCATGCCGCGCCGGATCGGCGGTACGGTCTGGATGCATGGGAGGTTCTGTCTCCTGTGCCGGCCCCGGGGCGTGTGGCGCGCCGCCGGGGCACTTTCATTGGTGGGTCCGGCCGCAACAATAGGGGATGGGTCGGCGGCAAGCGCGAACCCGGGCTGGACACGCGCGGTCCTCCGGTGATTGAATCTCTTCATGAGCGTCATCCACCTCGCCGGCGGGCCCGTGTCCTGGGGCGTCGACTTCGCCGACACGCCCGGCAACCCGCCTCCGGACGTCGTGCTCGACGGCATCGCCGGCGCCGGGCTGTGCTGGACCGAGCTCGGCCCGGTCGGCTACCTGCCGAGCGAGCCGGGCGCCGCACGGGCCGCGTTGCGCGCCCGTGGCCTCGGTGCCGTCGGCACGTTCGTGTTCGACGACCTGCACCGCCCCGCCGCGCACCCCGCCGTCCTCGCCGCCGTGGATGCGGCGCTCGCGGCGATCACCGCGACGGGCGGCACGAGGCTCGTCCTGATCGACCGGCCGAGCGAGCCGCGAGCGCGCACCGCCGGCCGCTCCGACGCCGCGCCGCGCCTGGGCGCCGCCGACTGGACGGCGCTGGTCGACGTGGTCCGCCGCGCCGCCGAGCGCGCCGCCGCGGTCGGCGTGCGCGCCGTGGTCCACCCGCACGCGGGCGGCTACGTCGAGTTCGAGGACGAGGTCGACCGCCTGCTCGACGCGATCCCGGCCGTCGAGGCGGGCCTGTGCCTGGACACCGGCCACGCGCTCTACGCCGGCGGCGATCCCGCCGCGCAGTTGCTCCGGTACGGCCCGCGGGTCGAGCACCTGCACCTCAAGGACGTCGACGGCGCCGTGCGCGACCGCGGCCTTGGGTTCTGGGACGCGATCGCGGCGAACGTCTTCTGCCCGGTCGGTGACGGCCTGCTCGACCTGGTCGCGGTGCGCCAGGTGCTGGACACGATCGGCTACGCGGGGTTCGCGACCGTCGAGCAGGACCGTGTGCCCGGCGCCGCCGGCGATCCCGCCGCGGACGTGCGCCGCAGCGTGCAGCGGCTACGGGCGGCCGGGATCGGCTGAGGGGGAGCCGATCCCGGCCTCTCGCGGGGGGAGGAGGTCAGACGAAGGGGCGCTGGCCGGAGGCCCGCCGGCGCTCGATCCCGGCCGTGACCCGTGCGCGCACGGCGGCGTCGGCCGCGGTCTCGGGCAGGCCGAGGTCCCAGAACGCGCCGGACGGCGGGATCTCGCCGTCGGCGACCGGGCAGTGGATGACGGTCGTCTCGGTCCCGGCGCGCGCGGCGTCGAGCGCCCGTGCCAGCGCGGTCGCGTCCTCGGCCAGGACACCTGCGCAGCCGAACGCCGTCGCGAGCTGCGCGATGTCGACCCACAGGTCGTGTCCGCCACCGTCGACGAAGCGGTTGCCGACGCTGACGCCGACCGAATCCTGCGCCAGCGCGTCGATCGAGCCGTAGCCCGCGTTGTCGATGACGACCACGGTCGCCTTCAGGTCGGCCTGCACCGCCGTGAGCAGCTCGGCGGGCGCCATCAGCAGGCTGCCGTCGCCGACGATCACGAAGACCTCCGGGTCCGGCCCCTCGTGCAGGCGGATGCCGAGCGCCGCACTCCGCAACGTCCTGAGCCGCCCGGAGGGCGTCGGCGCGCGCGATCCGCACTCCGCCGGCATGCTCGAGGCGGCGGTGGACGCCACGCTCGTGTGCCGCTTCAACGACCTCGAGGACGTGCGCGAGACGCTCACGCGCCACGTCGAGGACGTCGCCGCGATCATCGTCGAACCCGTCGCCCACAACTCGCCCGGCCTGCTCCCCCGCCCCGGCTTCCTCGAAGGCCTGCGCCAACTCTGCCATCAGACCGGCACGCTGCTGATCTTCGACGAGGTCATCACCGGCTTCCGGCATCACATCGGCGGCTACCAGGCTGTGAGCGGTGTGATGCCCGACCTCACGACCATGGGCAAGGCGATCGCCAACGGCTTCCCGCTCGCCGCGGTCGGCGGCCGACGGGAGTACATGGAGCGCTACACCACCACCGCCGACGGCGACGTCCACTACGGCGGCACGTACAACGGCAACGCGGCCGCGGTCGAGGCCGGCCTGGCGACGATCGAGCTGCTCGAGGACGGCTCGGTGCACGAGCACCTGTTCAAGCTCGGCGACCGGATGCGGACCGGCCTCGCGGAGGTCGCGGCGCGGGTCGGCGTGCCCGCGGTCGTCGGCGGGTTCGGCTCGCTGTTCGTGCTCTGCTTCATGGACGGGCCGCTGGAGACCTACGAAGACGTGCTGCGCAACGACGACGCGCTGTTCGGCCGCTACCGGCGCGAGCTGATCAAGCGCGGCGTGTTCGAGATGCCCGAGAGCCTCGGCCGCAGCCACATCGGCGCGGCGCACACCACCGACGACGTGGACCGCTCGCTCGAGGCGGCCGAGGAGGCGCTGCGCGCGGCGGTCGACGCGCTGGCGCGCGCGTGATCAAGAGGCGGCTCGCCGCCGGCGAGGTGCTGGTCGGATCGTTCGCGGCGCTCGGGTCCGCGGTCGCCGTCGAGGCGCTCGCCCGCGCGGGGCTCGACTTCGTGATCGTCGACCTCGAGCACGGCGCCGGCGACGAGTCGCGGGTCCTCCCGCAGCTGCTGGCCGCCGAGCGCGGCGGCGCGCACGCGCTCGTGCGGGTCGAGTCGACGGCGCGGGAGCGCACCACCCGCGCACTCGACCTCGGCGCCGAGGGCATCGTCGCGCCGCGCGTCGACTCGGCGGCGGAGGCCGACGCGTGGGCGGCGGCCCTGCGCTACGGCGCCGCGCCCGGCGCGCGCGGCGTGGCGCTGGGCACGCGCGGCGCGGGCTTCGGGCTCGACCCCGACGCGCTCGACCGACGACCCCTCGGCGTGGTCCAGATCGAGTCGCCGGCGGCAGTCGCCGCGTGCGACGGGATCGCGGGCGTCGACGGGGTCGACGTGCTGTTCGTCGGCCCGTCGGACCTGTCGTACGCGCTCGGCTGCTTCCGCGCGTGGGACCATCCGGAGCTCCGGGCGGCGACGGCACGCGTCGTCGCCGCGGCGCACGGGGCGGGCAAGGCCGCCGGCACGTTCTGCCCGACGCCCGCGCAGGTGCCCGCGGCGATCGACGCGGGCTTCAGCCTGATCGCGGTCGGGACCGACGTGGCGTTGCTGGTCGCCGGCGGGAGGACGATCGCTGCCAGCATCTGAGCGATGGGCACCGGGCAGGTGATCGGAATCGCGGTCGCGGCGACGCTGCTGATCTACGCGGGCTTCGTCCTCGTGCTCGTCGCCGCCGGGCGCCGGCAGGACGCGCGCGCCTTCGCCGGCTTCATCCCCGACTGCATCGTGCTCTTCCGGCGGCTGCTCGGCGACGCGCGCGTCCCGCGGCGGCGCAAGCTGCTGCTGGCCGCGCTGGTCGCGTACCTGGCGATGCCGATCGACCTCGTCCCCGACTTCATCCCGGTCGCGGGCCAGCTGGACGACGCGATCATCGTCGCGCTCGTCCTGCGCGCGGTGCTGCGCTCGGGCGGGCCGGAGCTGCTGCGCGAGCACTGGCCAGGACCGGAGGCCTCGCTGCGCGCGATCAGCCGGCTCGCCTACGGGACGACGGCCGGCTGAATCGCCAGCAGCGCCGGGCCGGCCACGTGGTCGGTCTGCAGCGTGGTGTGCTCGATCCCGAAGCGGTCGCGCAGCACCGTCTCGACGTCCAGGCGGATCGCGTGGCAGTCGGCGTCGCGATCGACCACGAGGTGCGCGGACAGCGCGACGAACCCCGACGTCACCTCCCAGACGTGCAGGTCGTGGACCTGGGTGACGCTCGGCACGCGTGCGATCGCCCGCCCGATCTCGCCGGGGTCGGCGCCCGCCGGCGCCGCCTCGAGCAGCACCCGCCCAGAGTCGCGCAGCAGCGCCCAGGCCGAGCGGATCATCAGCACGGAGATCAGCAGCGCGATCAGCGGGTCGGCGGCGTCGAACCCGGTCGCCAGCACGATCACACCGGCGGCGGTCGCGCCGACCGAGCCGAGCAGGTCCATCATCACGTGCGCCCGCGCGCCGGCCACGTTCAGCGACTGCCGCTGGGCGCGGGCGATCGACCAGGCGGCGGCGACGTTGACCAGCGCGCCGAGCACGCCCACGGTCGCGACGAGCCCGCCGTCGACGTCCGGCGGGTCGGACAGCCGGCGCACCGCGTCGAACACGATGTAGGCCGCCAGCGCCAGCAGCACCGCGCCGTTGACCTGCGCGGAGAGGATCTCGGCCCGGCGCCAGCCGAAGGTGAAGGCGCCCTTCGCCGGGCGTGCGGCCAGCTGCGCGGCGACCAGCGCGAGCAGGATCGCGCCCGCGTCGGTGAGCATGTGCGCGGCGTCCGAGAGCAGCGCGAGCGAGCCGGCGAGCAGGCCGACGACCACCTCGACGAGCATGAAGCTCGCGATCAGCCCGAAGGCGACCAGCAGCGGCGTGCGGTCGGCCGACGCGTCGATGCCGTGCGCGTGCCCTTCGGAGTCGTGTGCGTGGTCGTGGCCCATCGAGCGCCTCTCTGATCCGTTGGTACTACCGCGATAGTAGCTGACATTCGCACATTCGTACGAATGTGGCTTAGACTGGTCGGCATGCCCGAGCGCGACACCTGCGACCTGCTGTGCCTGGACCTGCCGAAGGCCGAGGCTGTGCGCGCCTCGCTCCCGGGGCCGGAGCGCCTCGAGGCGTCGGCGCTGCCGTTCAAGGCGCTGACCGACCCGACGCGGCTGGCCGTGGTGCTCTCCCTCGCCGAGGGCGGCAGCTGCTGCGTGTGCGACCTCGCGTGGATCGTCGGGCGCGAGGAGAAGCTCGTCAGCCACCACGCGCGCCAGCTCAAGCAGCTCGGCGTCGCGCGCTCGCGCAAGGACGGCCGGATGGTCATGTACGAGCTGACCGAGCTCGGCACGCAGCTGGCCGCCGTCGCCCGTGGGCTCGTGGGCACGCCGGCGTGAACCCGATCGAGCTGCCGATGGCGCCGACCGCGCCGCCGCCGTCACCCACGCCGGCGAGCGTGGGCGCGCGCCGGTTCCGCGTCGAGGGCATGGACTGCGGCGCCTGCGCGAAGACCGTCGAGCAGGCCGTCGCCGCCCTGCCCGGGGTGACATCTGCGCAGGTCTCGTTCGGCAACGGCTCGATGGCGGTCATGGGCGAGGCGCTCGACGCGACGATCACGAGCGCGGTCGCGCGCGCCGGCTACCGCGCGCAGCCCGCGACCCGCCGCGTCGTCGCCGACCCCACGCCCTTCTGGCGACGGGACGTCCGCGCGCTCTCCACCACGCTCTCCGTCGGTCTGCTCGCGGTCGCCGTTGTGGCCTCGCTCGCCTCCGCCCCGCGCGCGGTCGCCGAGCCGCTCTACCTGCTGTCGATGGCCGTCGGCGGCTGGCCGATCGCCCGCGCGGCCGCGCTCGCCCTCCGGCGCGCACGTCTCGACATGAACGTGCTGATGGCGCTCGCCGCGGTCGGCGCCGTGGGCATCGGCGAGTACGCCGAGGGCGCGTGGGTGCTCGTGCTGTTCGCGGTGGGAACCGGGCTGGAGGGGCTGGCACTCGAGCGCAGCCGCCGCACGGTCGTCTCGCTGATGGACCTCGCTCCCACCCGCGCGCGACTGATGGACGGGACCCTCGTCCCCGTCGAGGACGTGCCCGCCGGCACGCGGATCGCGATCCGGGCCGGCGAGCGGATCCCGCTGGACGCGGTCGTGGCGGACGGCGCCTCGAGCGTGGACCAGGCGCCGATCACCGGCGAGTCCGTCCCGGTCGACAAGCAGGCCGGGGACGAGCTGTTCGCGGGCACGTTGAACACGACCGGCGCGCTGGTGGCCCGCACCACGCGGGCGGCGGAGGACTCGACGCTGTCGCGGGTGGCCGCGCTCGTCGAGGAGGCGCAGGGCAGCCGCGCGCCCGCCGAGCGCTTCATCGACCGCTTCGCCGCGTTCTACACGCCGATCGTGTTCGCCGCCGCGCTGACGCTGGCCACCGTTCCGCTGCTGCTGGGCGGCGACGGCGACACGTGGCTCTACCGCGCGCTCGCGCTGCTGATCGTCGCCTGCCCGTGCTCGCTCGTCATCTCCGTGCCGGTCGCGGTGGTGTCGGCGGTCGGCAGCGCCGCGCGGCGCGGGATCCTGATCACGGGCGGCCAGGCGCTGGAGGACCTGGCCCGCGTCCGCGCGATCGCGCTCGACAAGACCGGCACGCTGACGCTCGGCCTGCCCGTCCTGCAGCGCGTGGTGGCGCCCGACGAGGACCATGCGCTCGCGCTGGTCGCCGCCGTCGAGGCCGACTCGGAGCATCCGCTCGCGGCCGCGCTGCGCCGGGCGGCGCGCGACCGCGGCCTCGCGGTCCCGCTCGCGCAGCGCTTCGTGGCGCTGCCCGGCCGCGGTGCCACCGCGACCGTCGACGGGCGCGCGCTGTGGGCCGGCGGCCCGCGCCTGATGCACGACCGGCTCGGGCAGCTTCCCGAGGTCGTGGCCGAGCTGCACGCCGCCGGGCAGACCGCGATCGCGCTCGGTGAGGGCGACCGCCTGCTCGCCGTGTTCGGCCTGGCCGACCAGCTGCGGCCGGACGCGGAGGACCTCGCGCGCCGCCTGCAGCCGCTGCGGGCGGTGATGCTCACCGGCGACAGCGAGCCGGTCGCCCGTGCGGTCGCGCGCCGGACCGGGATCGACGAGGTCCACGCGGGGCTGCTCCCGGCGGACAAGCTCGCCCACGTGCGCGACCTCGGCGACGTCGCGATGGTGGGCGACGGCGTCAACGACGCGCCCGCCCTCGCCGCGGCACGGGTCGGGATCGCGATGGGCGCAGCGGGCTCGGACGTCGCGCTCGCCAACGCCGACGTCGCGCTTCTGTCCGACCGCCTCGGCGCGCTGCCCGAAGCGTTCACGCTCGCCCGCCGGGCCCGTAGCATCATGGCCGTCAACGTCGTCGCCTCGCTCGCGGTCAAGGCCGTGTTCGTCGCGCTGGCGCCGTTCGGGTTGGTGACGCTCGTGGTCGCCGTCGCCGCCGACATGGGCATGTCGCTGCTGGTGACGCTCAACGCCATGCGACAGCTACGCTGACCCGCGAATGCCGAATCACCCCGCGCTGCACGAGCTCGAGACGAAGATCATGTCCGAGGTGTGGGCGCAGGAGGAGGCGACGGTCCGCTCGGTCACCGACGCGCTCGCTCTCGGCGAGGACGCCCCGCGCTCGTACACGACGATCCTCACGGTGATGCGGCGGCTGGACAGCAAGGGCTTCCTGGATCGCCGCCGCGAGGGCAAGAAGGACGTCTACGTCGCCGCGGTCCCGCGCGAGGAGTACATGCAGGCGCGCTCGGAGGCCGAGGTCGACGCGCTGGTGGACGCCTACGGGGACCTCGTGCTGACCGAGTTCGCGCGCCGCTTCTCGCAGCTGGAGCCCGCGCACCGGCGGGCGCTGCAGCGCCGCGCGAAGCAGTGACCCGGCGCAGCCCCCTCGTCGGCCTGGAGCTCGCGGTCTGCGCGCTCGGCGCGACCGTGCTCGCGACGATGCTCCTGGTCGGCGTCGACGTGCTGCGCTTCCACGACTCCAGCCCCGTCGCGCTGGTGCTCGCGCTCGAGGCCCTCGTGCTCGTGCTGATGGCCGGCTCGCTGGCGCGCCAGGCGCACCGGCAGCGGGCGTTCGCCGCTCGCCTGCCGAGTGAGCCGCGCACCGTGCTCGGCACCCAGGTGCGCGTGATCGCCAGCCGCCGCGCGCACGCGTTCACGCTCGGCTTCCTGCGTCCGCGGATCTACATCAGCAGCGCGCTGGTCGAGCTGCTGGACGAGCGCGAGCTGCGCTGCGTGCTCGCGCATGAGCGCCACCACGCGCAGCGCCACGACCCGTTGCGCCGCGCGCTCGTGCAAGCGGTCTGCGACGGGTTCTGGTTCATCCCCGCCCTGCGCAAGACGGCCCGTGCGCACGCGACCGTGTCCGAGCTGGCCGCCGACGCGGTGGCGATGCGCGACACGGGGGCGCAGCCGCTGGCCTCCGCCCTGCTCGCCTTCGAAGTGCACGGCCGCGCCGGCGCGGGCGCCGACGGCGAGCGGGTGCGCTTCCTGCTCGGCGAGACGCGCCGCCCGCGCCACGGCCTGCCGCTCGCCGCGGCCGGCGCGATCCTGCTCGCGCTCGCCGGCGCGACCGTCTACCTGCTGCGGCCCGTGCCGACCGAGCTGTGCCTCCCGCTGACGACCGCGCTCGGCGCCCCGCTCGCGCTGCTGGTCCTGGCCGCCGCGTGCGTGCCCGCCGGGCTGTTGGGCCGCGCGGCCGATCGGCTGCTGCGCGAGGCTTAGCCCTCCGCCGCCTCCGACAGCAGCCACAGCGCCAGCACGGTGAAGATCACCATCACGCCGAGCATCCAGTACTGCGACCGCCGCGCGCGCCGGCTGTCGCCGAACAGCACCAGCGCGCGGTCGTGCGCGAGCGCCAGCGCGGCGACGTGCCCGCCGACGACCAGCGCCGTCTGCAGGTACCAGAACGTCTCTGGGCTGATGAACGAGTAGTTCACGTCGCCATCGGCGACGCCGAGCAGATCCCAGCCCTGGCCCGCCGGGTCGGAGAGCAGCGGCAGGATCAGCTGGCCCTGGAACAGCAGCAGGCTCACGTAGTGCGCGGCGACGTACGCGAACGCGATCGGCACGAGCGACGGGGCGAAGCGACGCGCGAGGTCGCGGGTCGTGAACGACCGGTCGGCCGTGCGCGCTCCGGCGACCGCCAGCTGGTAGAGCGCGATGATGACCAGCACGATCGCGGTCATCCCCAGCGCGTAGACGAGCTCCACGGCGTAGCGCGGCTCGAGCCCGGCGTCGATCAGCGACCCGATCGGCCCGCGCGTGTTCTTCAGCCACGTCTGCCCGAAGCTGACGCCGTCGAAGGTCACCGTGCCGATCATCACCATCACGACCGCCACGATCCCCGGCTGCGGCTCCTGGCGCGCGAGCCCGGACAGCCCCGGCCGCACGCCGATCCGCCGGTCGCGTCGCTCGAGGACGGACATTCGCGAGAACAGGTTGAAGTACACGCTGAACGCCTCCCCACGGCGGGTCCAGGCGTCGACGCCGTAGACGGCCATCGCCAGCCACGTGGCCGCGGAGTAGACGAGCGTGGCGGTGGCGATCGTCGCCGGCCGGTCGCCGCGGGCGGAGATCAGCTCCAGGGCCGCGAACGCCAGCAGGCCGAGCGCGGCCGGGTAGTAGCCCAGCCGCGCGGGATAGGCGAGCGGCTCGGTGTCCACGCGCCGCAGCAGCCGGCCGACGGCGCGCCCGACCGCCCGCCACGGGTTGAACGCCGCGAAGACGTCGCCGAGCAGCACGCTGAGCGGCACGAAGCCGAGCCAGAAGGCGACGTACACGAACGTCGGCGTGAGGCTCTGGCCGGCGACCTGGGCGCCGACCAGCCCGCAGAGGACGACGATCATGAGCAGCGCGACGCCGACCGCACCGCAGACGACCTCGACCGCACGGCTCGTCAGCACGCGCGAGACGGCGTCCGGTAGCGGCCGGAAGCGGTCCTCCTCCAACCGCGGGCGCGACCAGGCCACCGCCAACCCCGCGAACGAGACCGCGAGCACCGCCCCGGCCGCCCAGATGAACAGCCACAGCGGGATCGGGAGGTCGGCCTTGCCGACGAGCCCGTGGGCGAGCGCGCTCGCGGGCGCGACCAGCAGCGCGGCCACCGCCGCGCCGAGCACCGCCGCGCGTCTCACGCCGCCTGCGCCAGGAGCCAGAGGGCGAGCGACGTGAAGCCGACCATGACGCCGAGCATCCAGTACTGCGACCGCGCCGCCATCCGGCGGTCCTTGTAGAGCACGAGCGCCCGGTCGTGGGCGAGCACGAGCCCGGCGACGTGCCCGAGCACGACCACCGCGACCTGCACGTACCACGTGTCCTCCTGCGGGAAGATCGTGTAGTCGATGCCGCCGTCGACCGTGCCGAGCAGGTCCCAGCCCTGCCCGAACGGGTCCGAGGCGAGGTAGATGATCGCCTGGCCCTCGAACACTAGGAACGTCAGGTAGTGCGCGGCGACGTAGACCGCGGCGATCGGGATCAGCGAGTGCACGAACGCGTCCGCGAGCCGCCGCAGCGAGAACCCGCCGCCGACCGAGCGGGCGCCCTCGATGCCGAGCCGGTAGAAGCCGGCGATCACCAGCACGCCGAGCAGCAGGCCGAGCGTGCCCGCCACCTTGGCCGCCGTGAGCGTCCCGAGGAAGCCGAGCGCGTCGACGATCGCGTTCGAGACGTCCTGCCACAGCGGCCCCTGGCTGAGGCCGTCGAAGCTGACCGTGCCGATCATGACCGCGACGAACGCGACCGTCCCGGGCGCGCGGTCGAGCGTCGTCAGCCCGGTCAGCGGCCGCCGCACGCCCACCGCGCCGTCGCGCGTCTGAAACGGCGCCATGCGGGCGAACAGCCCGAAGTAGACCGCGAAGGCCTCGCCGCGGCTCGTCCACGTCTCGACGCCGTAGACCATCTGGGCGGCGAGCGTGAGCACCGTGTAGCCGACGATCGCGGTCGCGAGCATCGGCGGGTCCTCGCTCCAGCCCGACACGAGCTCGATCCACACGAACGCGAACAGCAGGATCGCCGCGGGCCAGCGACCCAGCCGGTCCGGGTACGGCCGGCGGCGCTGCGGCAGGACGCGGCCGAGCGCGCGCCACGGGCTGAAGGCCCGGAACACGTCGCCGAACAGGATCGACGTGAATACCAACCCGACCCAGAACGTGATCATCACGAACGTCGGGGCGAAGTTGTCCAGCGCCGACGCGCTGCCCAGGTAGCCCGCGAGCACCGTGACGACCAGCAGCGCGACGCCGACGGCGCCGCACACCGCCTGCACCGCCCCGCTCGCGAGGGCGCGCCCGCCGGGCAGCCGCCGCCACCCGGCGTGCTCGAGCCGCGGCTGCGGCCACAGCACCGCCAGCGCGAAGAACGAGATCACCAGCACGGCGGCCGCCGACCACGCGAACAGCCACTGCGGGATCGGCAGCTGCTGGCGCTGGACGAGCCCATGGGCGTGCGCGACGGGCGGAGCCGCCAGCACGCCGATGAGCCCCGCGACCAGCGCGGGACCGAGGCGCCGCACTACAGGCCGGTCCTCACCGCAGCTTCGAACGCGTCGACGCCGAACGACCCTTCCAGGCGTGCCGTGATCCGCCCGCGGCGGTCGACCACGAACAGCCACGGCTCACTCGGCAGGTTGAAGGCCTGCAGCGGCGGCCGCAGGCCCTTCTGCTGGTTGTTGTCCACCCACACCTCCTGGTGGATGAACTCCATCTCGTCGCCGTACTTCGCGCGCAGCTGCAGCGCGATGTCGGCGACCGGCCCGCACACGCGCGACTGGCACAGCTGCGGCGTCGCGAACAGCAGCGCGACCGGCTTCTTCCCGACGACCTTCGCGAAGTCCTCGTGCATGTCGCTGGCCGGATCACGCGTGTCGAGCAGGGCCTTGTCGCCCTTGACGGTCTCCAGCGTGTCGGTCGCGACGCGCGGCGCCGGCTCGCCCACGTCCGGCACCTTGTCGGCGGCCTTGGCCTTGACCTGCACCTGGGTGGGCGCGCCGACCACGCCGGCGCTGCCGCGAGTGGCCACGAGCACCGCCCACTGCCCCGGCTTCTCGAACTTGACGTCCGCCGAGTAGACCGCCGCGAACGGATCGGTCTCCGTCGCCGCCTGCTTGGACTTGTAGCGGTCCTGGGTGATCAGGACGTCCGCCGGGGCGACGAACGGGCCCTGCGCCGGGTCGCTCGGCGTCGGCGCGACGTAGACGGCGGTCGGTCCGTAGATCGGCCGGCCGTCCTGGCCGATCATGCCGAACGTGAACCGGCTCGTGCCGGTCGTCAGCACCGAGGTCGCCAGCGCGGCCTGCGGGCCGGCGGCGATCTGGTCCCCGAGCTGCTGCAGCGTCTTGCCCTCCGCCGGCGGGAACGACGCCGCGTCGGGCGTCCGCGCGTCGCGCACGGCCTCCCGCAGGCCGGGCGCGTCGGGCACCTGCTCGACCGGGTCGGACGGCGGGGCCGGCTCGCTTCCCCCGCACGCCCCGACGAGGGTGGCGAGGACGAGCGCGACGATGAGGGTTCGGAGAGGCATCGGCCGCCAGGGTAATCGATCTACGACGCGTGTAGTCGTCCTTCGTTGACCCAGCCGGATTAGGTATGCCACAATCGCTGCCGTGGCAGAACTAACTCGTCGCGGCCTGATCGCCGGAGGCGTTCCGCTCGTGGCCGCCGCCGGGGCGCTCGTCCACGGGTCGGCGGCGCGCGGCCATGCCGCCCAGCACGGCCATGCGGGCGCCCACGGCAACGGAGGGCATGCGAACTTCCGCGACCACGTCGCCGTCGACCACGTCGCCAACGGCTTCGACCCGCACGAGCTCGTGCGCGACTTCGACTGGGGCACGACCCGCCGCCTCCCGACCGGGCGCGTCCTGCGCGAGTGGACGTTGAACGCGATCGACAAGGAGATCGAGGTCATGCCGGGCGTGAAGTTCGCCGCCTGGACCTACAACGGCCGGATCCCCGGCCCGACGCTGCGCGCGCGGGAAGGCGAACGGCTGCGGATCACGTTCAACAACGGGTCCGCCCACCCGCACACGATCCACTTCCACGGCATCCACCCGGCCGAGATGGACGGCGTGCCGGGCATCGGCGCCGGGCAGATCGAGCCGGGCGGCAGCACCGTCTACGAGTTCGACGCGCTCCCCGCCGGGCTGCACCTGTACCACTGCCACGTCCGGCCGCTCGCCGAGCACATCGCGAAGGGCCTCTACGGCGCGTTCATCGTCGACCCCGAGGACGGGCGCGAGGACGCCGACGAGTTGGTGATGGTCATGAACGGCTTCGACACCAACTTCGACCGCGCCAACGAGGTCTACGCCGCCAACACCGTCGGCTTCGCCTACATGGACCGGCCGATCACCGCGAAGCTCGGCGAGCTGGTGCGGGTCTACATCGTCAACGTCCTCGAGTACGACCTCATCAACTCGTTCCACCTGCACGGGAACCTGTTCGACTACTACCCGACGGGCACGTCGAGGACCCCGGCCGAGCTGACCGACACCGTGATGCTCTGCCAGGGCCAGCGCGGGATCGCCGAGTGGCGGTTCGCCCATCCCGGCCAGTACATGTTCCACGCGCACCAGTCCGAGTTCACCGAGCTCGGCTGGCAGGGCATCTTCGAGGTCTCCTGATGGGCGCCGTGACCCGCTCGCTGCGCGTGCCGGCCTGGGTCGCCGGGCTCGTGCCCTTGCTGCTGGTGGCCGCCGCGGTCGCCGTGTTCGCCGCGCTCGACGCGCCGGGCATCGGTGAGCGCGTGGGACCGCCGGTCGAGGAGCTCGCGGTCGAGCGCACCGTGCTCGCGCCCGGCAGCATCGAGCTCACGCTGCGCAACGACGGTCCGGACGCCGTCACGGTCGCGCAGGTGGTCGTCAACGACGCGTTCGCGCAGTTCGAGGGTGCGGCGCAGCCGATCGGCCGGCTGCAGACCGCGACGGTGCGCGTCCAGCAGCCCTGGGTCGAAGGCGAGGCCTACGAGGTCGCGCTGGTGACCGCGTCCGGCGGCACGGTCGTGCACGAGATCCCGGCCGCCGTCGAGACCCCACACGCCGACGCGGGCTTCTTCGGGCTGATGGCGCTACTCGGCGTCTACGTCGGCGTGATCCCGGTCGCGCTCGGGATGTTGTGGCTGCCGTGGCTGCGGCGCATCCCGCCCGCCTGGCTGCGGGTGCTGATGGCGCTCACGATCGGGCTGCTGGCGTTCCTCGGCGTCGACGCCGCGTTCGAAGGGTTCGAGCTGGCCGCCGAAGGGTCTCAGGCGTTCGGCGGCGCGGCGCTGGTGCTCGTCGGCGCCGGCGTCGCGTACCTGCTGCTCAGCGGCGTCTCCGCCTGGCTCTCGCGGCGGGCGGCGGGCGCCTCGGGGACGAGGCTCGCGCTCCTGATCGCCACCGGCATCGGCCTGCACAACCTCGGGGAGGGCGTCGCGATCGGCGCCGCGTACTCGGCCGGCGCGCTCGCGCTCGGCGCCTTCCTGGTCGTCGGCTTCGCCCTTCACAACACCACCGAGGGTCTCGCGATCGTGGCGCCGATCGCCCGCCAGCGCACGACGTTGCCGCGCCTGGCGGCGCTCGGCCTCCTCGCCGGCGGTCCCGCGGTGCTCGGCGCGTGGATCGGCGCCGGCGCCTACACCCCCTCGATCGCCGCCCTGCTGTTCGGGTTCGGCGCCGGCGCGATCGTCCAGGTGATCATCACGCTCTTGCCCTCCCTGCGCGACGACGACGGACGTGTCCTGCACCCCGGCGCGGTCGCCGGCATGCTCGGCGGGATCGGGCTGATGTTCGCCACCGGCCTGCTGGTCGCCGCTTGATGAGACGAAGATGAGCGCTTGGCGATTTCTTGATGGAGGCCTGACGTAAACCAGCGATGACGGGCCGATGACCCGGGTGACCATGCCCAACCCGTAGGAGATAGTCCCCTTGTCCGTCATCCCCACGCGCTTCGGCTTGCGCGGCAAGCTGCTGGCCGGATCCGCCGTGCTGCTGGCGTTCACCGGCACCGTCGGCGCCTTCGGCATCAGTGACATCAAGTCGGCCAACGACGAAGCCGACCGCCTGTACTCCCAGGCCGTCGTACCGCTGTCCGAGCTCGGCACCGCCCGCGCGAAGTTCAACGAGAACCGCGCGTTCGTGAACAACCACACGCTGGAGACGTCGGCGGCCGCCAAGGCCGAGGTCGAGGCGAAGATCAACAAGAACGTCGCCACGATCGACAGCAACCTCGCCAGAGTCGAGCCGACACTCGCCGGGGACGCGCAGCTCCAGGACCAGTTCAAGACCCTCGTGGCCCAGATCGCCACCTACCGCGAGGCGCGCAACCAGGTGATCGGGCTCTCCAACGCGAACAAGACCCAGGAGGCGTACGCGGTCAACAAGGCCGAGGCGATCCCGGCCGCCGCGAACGTCGCCGGCTCGTTCACGACGCTCTTCGAGGCCAAGGTGGCCGCGGGCAAGACGGCGCACGAGCACATCCAGGCCTCCGCCTCGGCGGCGACGACGCGCGCGCTGCTCGTCATCCTCGCCGCGATCGCCGTCGGGTTCGCCCTCGCGCTGTGGTTCGCGCGGCGCATCACCAGGACCGTCAACGAGGTCCTCAACCGCCTGCAGCTGTTGCGCGACCACTGCACCGCCGACCTGGCGGCGGCGCTCGGCCGGGTGGCCGAGGGCGACCTGACGGTGCCGGTCCAGCCGATCACGCCGGAGCTGCACCGCACGTCCAACGACGAGATCGGCGACGTCGCCGAGGCCGTCGGCGCCATCCGCAACGCCACGGTGCGGTCCGTCGACGCCTACAACGCCATGCGCGCGCAGCTCGCCGACACCGTCGCCGAGATGGCCGTGCAGGCCGCGACCGTCGCGTCGGCCTCCCAGCAGATGGCCGCGACGTCCGAGGAGACCGGGCGCGCGGTGTCCGAGATCGCCGCCGCCGTGACCGAGGTCGCGCACGGCGCCGAGCGCCAGGTCCGCGGCGTCGAGGTGGCCCGCGAGGCGGTCCAGCAGGCCTCCGCGTCGGCGGCGACGAGCGCCGAGGTCGCGACCCACACCGCCCGGGCCGCCGAGGACGCGCGCGGCGTCGCCCTCGAGGGCGTCGACGCGGCCGAGTCCGCCAGCGCCGCGATGCGCGAGGTCGCCGAGTCCTCGGCCGCCGTCGGCAGCGCGATCGGCGAGCTCAACGCGCGCAGCGAGCGCATCGGCGGGATCGTCGGCACCATCACCGGCCTCGCCGAGCAGACCAACCTGCTCGCCCTCAACGCCGCGATCGAGGCCGCACGCGCCGGTGAGCAGGGACGCGGGTTCGCCGTCGTGGCCGAGGAGGTCCGCAAGCTCGCCGAGGAGTCGCAGAGCGCCGCGTCGGAGATCAGCGCGCTGATCGGCGAGATGCAGGCCGAGACCAGCCGCGTGGTCGGCGTCGTCAGCGACGGCACGCAGCGCACGCAGGACGGCGTCGCCACCGTCGAGCGCACGCGCGAGGCCTTCGAAGCGATCGGCACCGCGGTCGAGGACATGACCGCCCGCGTCGGCGAGATCACGACCGCCGTCGACCAGATCAGCGCGGAGGCGTCCCGGGCCGAGAGCGAGGTCGTGGACGTCGCCGCCGTGGCCGAGGAGTCGAGCGCGTCCGTGGAGCAGGTCTCCGCCTCCACGCAGCAGACCAGCGCGTCCGCCCAGGAGATCGCCGCGTCGGCGCAGACGCTGTCCGCGACCGCCGAGCATCTGAACTCGCTCGTCGCCCGCTTCACCGTCAGCGCCGCGTGACCGCGACCGCGCCAGGCTTTTGATCGGCCCGGCCACCGGTACAGTGCCAAAGTGCTGGGAGCCCGCTACGTTGCGGGCTCTCATCCTCCGCTAACCGTCCGTCCAGGATTGTCTTACAGCTTGACAGTCTGACGTTCGACCGGCAATAGTTGCACCGCCAGTCGAATCACAGGAGGAGAGGCTTATGGCACGGAGAAGGGCGGCCCTTGCGGCCGCGGTCGCGGCGTGCTCGCTTTGGGCATCGGCAACGACGGCCCAGGCGCAGACGCCAGTAGCAGGTGACTTCCAGAAGGTCACGCTGGACGACAACACGCAGAACCCGATGGAGCTGGACGTCGCCAACGACGGGCGCGTCTTCTACATCGAACGCGACGGACGGCTGATGATCTGGAAGCCGGAGACGCGCCAGACCGTGACGGCCGGCACCGTGCCGGTCACCAACAGCCAGGAGAACGGCCTGCTCGGCCTGCAGCTCGCGCCGGACTTCGCGACGAGCAAGTGGGTCTACCTCTTCTACTCGCAGCTGCCCGACAGCTCGAACACGCAGGTCATCTCGCGCTTCAAGGTCAACGGCGACACGCTCGACCTCGCCTCTGAGCAGCGCATCCTCACCTTCCAGCACCAGCGCGGCCAGTGCTGCCACTCGTCCGGCTCGCTCTACTTCGGTCCTGACGGCAGCCTCTACATCTCGACCGGCGACAACACGAACCCGTTCGACTCGAACGGCTTCAACCCGATCGACGAGCGCTCCGGCCGTGAGGCCTGGGACGCGCAGCGCACGGCGGCCAACACCAACGACCTCAACGGCAAGATCCTCCGGATCAAGCCGGTCGACAACCCCACGGGCGCTCCAGGCGTGGGCAACACGTACACGATCCCGCCGGGCAACCTGTTCGCCGCGAGCGACAAGACCCGCCCCGAGATCTTCGGCATGGGCTTCCGCAACCCGTTCCGCCTGACCGTCGATCCCGAGACGGGCTGGGTCCTGATGGGCGACTACGGCCCTGACGCCAGCACGGGCAACGCCAACCGCGGCCCGCAGGGCTCGGTCGAGTACAACGTGCTCACCAGCTCGGGCAACTACGGCTGGCCGTACTGCATCCGGGACAACACCCCGTACAACGACTACAACTTCGCGACCTCGACGTCGGGCGCCAAGTTCGACTGCGCGAACCCGAAGAACGACTCGCCGAACAACACCGGCCTGACGGACCTTCCGCCCGCCAAGGGCGCGACCGCGTGGATGGGCTTCAGCGAGACCGACCCGCGTTACACGGGCCTCGGCACCGGCGGCGCCCCGATGGGCGGCCCGCGCTACCACTACGACCCGAACCTCGTCTCGGACCGCAAGTTCCCGGCGTTCTACGACGACAAGTGGTTCATCGCCGAGTGGAACAACGGCTGGATCAAGACCACCGACCTGAGCAGCACCGGTGGCATGAGCAACATCCAGAGCTTCGCGCTGGGCACGGGCTACAAGCGTCCGATGGACCTCGACTTCGGTCCGGACGGCGCGCTCTACGTCATCGAGTGGGGCTCCGGCTTCAACGGCAACAACGCCGACTCGGGCGTCTACCGCATCGACTACACCGCCGGTGACAAGGCCCCGACCGCCGTGGCGGCCGCCGACAAGACGAACGGCCTCGCGCCGCTGGCGGTCAACTTCAGCTCCGCGGGCTCCAGCGACCCCGAGGGTGGCGCGATCACCTACGCGTGGGACTTCAACTCCGACGGCACCGTCGACTCCACGCAGGCCAACCCGTCCTTCACCTACACGCAGAACGGCGCCTACACCGCCAAGCTGACCGTGAAGGACTCCACCGGCCTCACGGCCGTCTCGAACATCCAGATCACGGTCGGCAACCGCGAGCCCGTGGTCACGATCGAGTTCCCGGAGGACGGCCAGGCCGCCTCGTTCACGGACAAGATCCCCTACAAGATCTCCGTCACGGATCCGGAGGACGGGTCGACCGGCAACGGCATCGACTGCGCCAACCTGACCGTCAAGATCTCGCTCGGCCATGACCAGCACGCGCACGACCTGTCGAGCGCGACCGGCTGCGAAGGCACCCTGAACTCCGGGCTCGCGTCCGGCCACGGCCCCGAGGCCAACACGTTCACGGTCGTCTCGGTGGCCTACACCGACAAGGGCGGCGCCGGTGGCGTCCCGGCCCTCACCGGCCGCGCGCAGGCGATCCTGCAGCCCAAGCAGAAGCAGGCGGAGTTCTTCGCCTCCACGGGCCGCGTCGCCGACGGCGGCACCAACGGTGACAAGGGCGTCACCACCGAGACCACGACGGACGTCGCGGGTGGCGGCCTGAACCTCGGCTTCATCGAGGACGGCGACTACGTCTCCTACAAGCCCGTCAACCTCAAGAACATCAACGCGCTGCGCTTCCGCGTGGCGAGCGCCGGCGCGGGCGGCACGATCGAGGTCCGCCTCGACTCGCCGACCGGCACGCTGGTGGGCACGACCGCCACGATCGCCCCGACGGGCGACTGGCAGAAGTTCACGGATGTCCAGCTGAACCTGACCAACCCGCCGAGCGGGACGCACGAGCTCTTCCTCGTGTTCCGCAACCGCGGCAGCACGCAGAACCTGTTCAACGTCAACTGGTTCGAGTTCGTCGGCAAGGGCGCGGCCACCACCGCCTCCCCCGAGGTCGCCGTCACGGCCACCCCGATCAGCGGCACCGCGCCGCTGACGGTCAAGTTCGACACGACCGCCACCGACAGCGACGGCGGCACGCTGACCTACGCGTGGGACTTCGGCGTCCCCGGCACCACGACGGACACGTCGACCGCCGAGGATCCCTCCTACACGTACGCCAACGCGGGCACCTACAACGCCACGGTCGTCGTGAGCGACGGCCAGGGCGGCTCGACCACCAAGACCGTCACCGTGAACGTCACCGCGGCCGCGGGCTGCATCAACGGCTACAAGGACGACTTCAACGGCGGCGACCTCGGCTCCGGCTGGGAGGTCGTGCGGCGTGATCAGACGCTCACCGTCGCCGACGGCGTGCTGACGATCCCGGCCGCGGCCGGCGACGTCTACCAGACGGCCAACAACGCCAAGAACATCGTCCTGCGCACGGCTCCGTCCGGCGCCTGGACGTTCACCACCAAGCTCAACTTCAAGGGCCTGGTGCAGTACCAGCAGGCGGGCATCATCGTCTACGGCGACGACGACAACTACACGAAGTTCGATCGCGTCTCGACGAACGCCGCCAGCGCCACGACCCCGGTCGAGAAGTTCGAGTTCATCAACGAGGTCGCGGGCACGCCGCGCAACGGCAGCGCCGACGCGACGGGCAACCTCGCGTCCACGTTCGCCAACGACGTGTTCATGCGCGTGAAGTCCAACGGCACCACCATCACCGGTGAGTACTCGGTGGACGGCACGACGTGGACCCCGGTCGGCCAGAGCGCCGCCCTCCCGGCGAACGCCAAGGTCGGCGTCTTCGCCCTCTCGAACGCCGCCACGACGGTCGTCAACGCGAAGTTCGACTACGTGACGCTCGAAGGCGACAACGTGCCCGCCCCGCTCACCCCGGGTGACGACTTCACCGGCACGACGCTGAACAAGAACCGCTGGAACGCGATCGTCCGCGAGGACGCGACCAAGTACAGCGTCGCCAACGGTGGCATCACGTTCACCACGGTCGAAGGTGACATCAACACCACCAGCGACCCGTCGGGCACGCGCAACCTGCTGCTGCAGTCCGCCGATCACGCCGGCGGCGACTACGTCCTCGAGACGAAGCTCTCCGGCACGATCACCGGCGGCTACAGCCAGGGCGGCCTGATCATCTACACCGACGACGACAACTACGTCAAGCTCGACGCGATCTCCGACGTCAACCAGACGCGGATCAACCGGATCGAGCTGCGCTCCGAGCAGGGTGGGGCGACCCAGAACCCGCAGCCGCAGGCCACCGGAACCGCCGTCCCCACGGGGTCGACGGACTTCTACCTGCGCCTGACGAAGACGGGCACGACGTACAAGGGCGAGTACTCGTTCGACGGCACCACCTGGGTGTCGACGTTCGCGACCGTCGCCAACACGCAGACCGCGCCGAAGTTCGGCATCTTCACGCTTGGCGTGCAGGCGGCCGGCGCCGGCAAGACCGTGACCTTCGACTACTTCAAGGTCAACGGCCAGGCTGGCTGCGGCGGCACCGGCGGTCCGACGAACGCCACCCCGGTGATCACCACCGCCACGGCTTCGCCGACGTCGGGCGTCGCTCCGCTGGCCACGTCGTTCACGGCGGCGGCCACCGATGCCGACAACGACACGCTGTCCTACTCGTGGGACTTCGACGGCAACGGCACGGCGGACGCGACGGGCGCCACGGCGTCCACCACGTTCACCACCGCCGGCGCCAAGACGGTCAAGCTGACCGTCACCGACGGCAAGGGCGGCACCGCCACCCGTGACATCCCCGTCACGGTCCTGGCGGCCACCGACACCACCAAGAAGCTGCGGGTCCTCGTCTTCTCCAAGACGGCGGGCTTCCGGCACGACCACATCCCGGCGTCGATCGCCGCCATCCAGGCGCTCGGCACCGACCGCAACTGGCAGGTGGACGTCTCCGAGGACGGCTCGCTGTTCACGGACGCGATCCTGAGCAAGTTCGACGTGGTGGTCTTCAACTCCACCACCGGTGACTTCCTCACCGACACGCAGCAGGCCGCGTTCGAGCGGTTCATCCGCTCGGGCAAGGGCTACTTCGGCCTCCACGCGGCGGCCGACGGCGAGTACGGCTGGGCCTGGTACGGCCAGCTGGTCGGCGCGTACTTCCGCAACCACCCGGCCGGCACGCCCACGGCGAACGTCATCCGCGAGGACAAGACGGACCCGTCCACGGCCGGCCTGCCGGACACCTGGACGCGGACGGACGAGTGGTACAACTACCAGTCGCCGGTCAACCCGGTCGTCAACGGCGGCGGGGACGACTACAACCCGCGCAACACCGACGGCGTCCACGTGCTCCTGAAGATGGACGAGTCGACGTACGACGAGAACGACGGCAACACGACGGACGACGACCACCCGATCGCGTGGTGCAAGAAGTTCGACGGCGGCCGCTCGTTCTACACGGGCATGGGTCACACCCAGGCCTCGTACAGCGAGGCGGGCATCCGCTCGCACATCGCGGCCGGCATCGAGATCGCGGCGGGCAAGCTCGCCTCCGCGGCCTGCGGTGTCGCCCCGACCAACGCCAACCCGGTGATCGGGACGGCCACGTCGGACAAGACCACGGGCAACGCCCCGCTGCAGGTGGCCTTCACCGCCACCGCGACCGACGCCGACGGTGACGCGCTCACCTACGCGTGGGACCTGAACGGCGACGGCACGTTCGAGACGAACGGCCAGAACCCGACGTTCACCTACACCACGGCCGGCAGCTACACGCCGGTGGTCAAGGTCACGGACGCCAACGGCGGCTCGTCGACCAAGACGCTGGCGGCGATCACCGTCGCGGCCGCGCCGACCGACAGCACGAGCGTCCCGGTGGACATCGTGGGCTCCGTGCCCACGGTGCTCGGCCTGACGCTCAACGCCACGTCCCGCGACCTCGGCCCGTTCATCCCGGGCCAGGCGAAGGACTACACGGGCACGCTCAGCGCCACCGTGACGTCGAGCGCGAACGCCGCGGCCCTGACCGTCCGCGACCCGAGCACCACCGCTCCGGGCCGCCTGGTCAACGGCTCCTCGGCGCTGGCCCAGCCGGTGCAGCTGCGTTCGGGCAGCGCCGCCTTCGCGGCGCTGAGCGGCACGCCGCTGACGCTGGCGACGTTCCCGACGCCGGTCGCCACGAAGGTCGTGCCGATCGACATCAAGCAGTCCATCGCGGCGGATGAGCCGCTGCTGCGCGGCAGCTACGGGAAGACCGTGGTCTTCACGCTGTCGTCCACGACTCCCTAAGGGGGGACCCGCGCTCCGGGGGTGACCCCGGAGCGCGCTCCGCGACGGGGGGCGCCGGCGTGCACGAGCCGGTGTCCCCCGAGCGGCGTCTTGTCACGCGGCGGCGCGTGCGGCCCAGCCGCGCAGGACCGACGCGGCCCGGTCGACCGTCGGCAGCGCCCGGATGTCGGCCGCCACGGTCGCGGCGCGGTCCGCGTACCGCCGGTCGCCGAGCACCGCCCGCACGGCGTCCGCCAGTCCGGTCTGCCCGTGCTGGACGTGCACGCCGGCCCCGAGCGCGTGGACGCGCACGGCGTTGTCGAGCTGGTCGGCGAACATCGGCGTGATCACGAGCGGCACGCCCGCGGCGAGCGCGCCACGCACCGTCCCGGTCCCGCCGTGGCAGACGACCGCCGACGCCCGGCCCAGCACCTCCGCGTGATCGGCCCAGCGCCGTACCTGCACGTTCGCGGGCGTGGCTCCGAGCTCCCCGGGATCGCGGTCGCGGCCGGTGGTCACGAGCAGCTGGATCGGCAACAGCGCGAGCGCGTCGATCGCCGACCGGTAGCGCTCCGGGAAGCAGCCCATCTGCGGCGCCGCCGTGCCGAACGTGAGGTACACGAGCGGATCGGTGCCCGACCGGCGGCTCCTCCCGGCCGACGGGGCTTCACGCTCCCGGAAGCGCTGGAGGCCGGGCGGACCGGGCTGGCCCGGTCGCTCGAGCAGCGGCGGCAGCAGCGTGAACTGCGCGGAGCGAGCACCGCCGGCTGCCCGCAGCCCGTGGGTGGCACGCAACCGGGCGAGCGCGGCGTCGGTCGCCGGAAGGACGTCGTGCTCGACCGCGTACTGCGTGATCGAGAGCTTCACGAACGGCAGCCCGACGTGGGCGGCCGCCACGCGGCCGGCGAACTCGCTCGCCTCCGACAGGACCACGTCGGGCCGCCAACCGGCGATCGCGTCGAACGTGCCCGCGAGCGCGGCCCGTGCGTCGAGCCCGGCGAACACCTCCGTCAGCGCATGCTCGTTCGCCGCCGCGCTCGACAGCCCGCGCGCGGCCGCGAACGCCGCGGCGCGCTCCGCGGCCCGGGCCTCCCCCACCGGCCATGCCGCGTACCCGTGCGCGGCGACCGTGTGGGCCAGCGAGGACCGGGTGGCCACGAGCGTCTCGCCGCCGGCGGCACGGATCGCGTCGAGGAACGGGAGCAGCGGGCCGACGTGACCGGGCGACCCGGTGGTGGTGACGAGGATGCGCACATCCGGCAGACGCCGGCGCGCGTCACCGCATTCCCGACGGGCGCTTCAGGAGAGCCGCTCGGACAGTCCGACGACGATCCCCTCGGGCCCACGCACGAAGCACAGCCGGTACCGGTCCTCGTACTGCGCGATCTCGTCCACGAGCTCGGCCCCGTGCGCGCGCAGGCGCGCGACCACGTCGTCCAGGCCTTCGACGAGGAACATGATGCGGCGGAGCCCGAGCGCGTTCGACGGCGCGTCCTCCTGCCCGACCCGGACCGCCGGCGGGTGGTGGAACCGCGACAGCTCCACCCGTCCGTGGCCGTCCGGCGTGCGCAGCATGACGATGTCGGCGCGGACGCCCTCGAGGCCGACGACCTTGTCCGCCCAGGGCCCTTCCACCTGCGTCTGGCCCTCGACCTCCATCCCGAGCTCCTCGAAGAACGCCATCGCCCCTTCGAGGTCCTCGACGACGACCAGCACGTTGTCCATCCGCAGCAGCGTCATGCCCGTAGCCTTTCCGTCCGCGGCGCATCTGTCCAATGCCAGTTGTCGACCTCACCCATCGATACGATCGATCGATGCTGGACGTCACGCGGCTGCGCGTGCTCGACGCGGTCGCCCGCCATGGGACCGTCACCGCCGCGGCGCGCGCGCTGGACTACTCGCAGTCGTCGGTCAGCCACCACCTGGCACGGCTCGAGGCCGAGACCGGCGCGAAGCTACTGCAGCGGGCCGGACGCGGAGTCCGGCTGACCCAGGCCGGGCAGCTGCTGGCCGGCCGGGCGGCGGAGATCATCGGCCGCCTCGACGCGGCCGACGCGGAGCTCGCCGCGCACGTCGGCCTGACCGCCGGACGGGTCCGCCTGGCCGGCTTCGCCTCCGCGATCGGGGCGCTGGTGCTGCCCGCCGCGGCGGAGCTCGCACGGGAGCACCCTGGGCTGGAGGTCAGCTCGATCGACACCCACCCGCCCGAGGCGCTGACGCTGCTGCGGACCGGCCGTGTCGAGGTGGCGCTCGTGTTCCGCTACGACGACGCCGAGGACGAGCTGCCCGGGATCCGCCTGCGCCACCTGCTCGACGACCCGATGCACGTCATCGCCGACCGCGCCGTCGAAGGCCTCGCCGATCTCCGCGGCGCGACCTGGGTCGCGGGCTGCCCGCGCTGTCGCGGCCACCTGCTCGCGCTCTGCGAGCACGCGGGCTTCGAGCCGCGCATCGGCTTCGAGTCCGACGACATCGCGCTGATCCAGTCGCTCGTCGCCGCGGGCCTGTGCGTGGCGACGCTGCCCGGCCTCGCCCTGCGCGCCCATCACGCCGACGGCGTCGTCGCCACCCGGCTGCCCGGCCTGCCGCGCCGCGTGTACGCGGCGACCTACGGCGAGCCGCCCGACCCGCCCGCGGTCGCCGCGCTGCTCACCGCGCTGGGCACGGCGGCCGCGACGGCCGCCGGCTGAGCCTCACGCAGCGAGGACGTAGCGCAGGATCTCGACCACCTGCTCGGGCTCGCGGGCCACCGCCAGCGCGGCGCGGTCGACCTCCTTGAGCGCGTGGTCGTGCTCCGGTGGGTGCAGCGTGATCAGCGGCTTGCCCAGCGCAGCGGCGTACCCGGCGTCGAACGCGGCGTTCCACTGGCGGTACTGCTCCCCGAACCGGACGACCACGACGTCGGCGCGCTCGATCAGGGTCCGCGTGCGGATCGCGTTGACGCCGGCGCCGAGGTGGTCGTTCCAGAACGGACGCTCCTGCTCCCCCAGGACCGCCGTGCCCGCCGCGTCGGAGGCGGCGTGGTCGGTCACCGGCGCGGTGAGCCGAAGGTCGAGGCCGGCGGCCGCCGTGCCCTGCGCGATGCGGTCGCGCCAGTCCGTGTGGATCTCGCCCGAGAGGTAGACCTGCCAGTTCATCGCCAGATCGTAGGCGGGATCACCCTTGCGGGCCGAAGCCGCCGCCGTCGTCGGCGATGCGCACGTCCGTCGTCAAGGAGGTCTGAGCAGACGCGGGAAGGTACGGACCCGCTCAGCGGACGACGGCGGATGGCGCGGGCGGCGCGAAGCCATAGCTTCGCCGTACCACCCGATCCAGCCAAGGAGGCACCGTGAGCACCATCCTCATCGGCGTCGACGCCAGCGAGCGGTCCGAGGACGCCATCGCCTTCGCACGCCAGCTCGCGGACGCCACGGGCGCGCAGCTCGTGATCGCGAACGCGTACCCCTACTCCGACCTGCCCAGCCGCGCGGCGAGCACCGCGTTCCGCGAGGCGCTCCGCGACGAGTCGCTGACGCTCGTGCGGGAGATGCGCACGCGCCTCGACGGGCTGCCCGAGCAGCGTTCGACCGTCAAGATCGCGGCGAACACCTCGCCGGCCCACGCGCTGCACGCGATGGCGGAGGCCGAGGACGCGGCCCTGCTCGTCGTCGGCTCCTCCCACACCGGCCGCGCCCGGCGCGTGCTCCCCGGGAGCACCGGCGAGCGCCTGATCCACGGCTCGCCGTGCGCGGTGGCCGTCGTCCCCAAGGACCACCGCACCCACGCCGAGCCGATCCGCCGCGTCGGCGCGGCCTACAACGGCACACCCGAAGCGCGCACGGCGGTCGCCTCGGCGGCCGAGCTGGCGCGCGTCCTGGACGCCGAGCTCGTCGTGATCGGCGTCGCCGACGCCGACGCGTACGGCACGCCGGCGCTCATGGGCGGCCCGAGCGTCGCCTCGCTGCGGGTCGACGTCGACCGGCACGTGCAGGAGCGCCTCGACACGCTCGTCGCCGAGCTGCCGAACGACATCAGGACGACCAGCAAGCGCCTCACAGGCGACCCGGCCGAGTTGCTGACGGCCTACAGCGAGCACCTCGACCTGCTCGTCATGGGCTCCCGCGGCTACGGGCCGCTGCAGTCCGTGCTCGCCGGCGGCGTCAGCGGCCGCGTGCTGCGCGCCGCCCACTGCCCGGTGATCATCGTGCCGCGTGGCGTCGAGACGCCGCTCGGCACCCTCGTCGGCGACGCCACGACGACGACGGCCGCGTGACATGTCCGCGACCGGCGGACCACCCCCTGGTCGCGATCGGCGTCGCCGCCGAGCACCGATGACCGGCCGGTTGCGGACTTCTGCGGACGCGGCTGCGGCGTGTCCCCGATGGACGCCGGCGTTCGCGGGCGTAGCGTGAGACCCATGCTGCTGTTGCACGTCGAACCCCGAGCGCACGAGTGGATCGTGCGGCGCGACGGCGCGGACGCGCCGCTGTCGGAGCATCCCGACGCGAGTGCCGCGACCCGCGCCGCCTGCGCCTGCGCCTTCACGATGGCGGCCGACGCGTCCGTCCTCGTGCACGACCGCTACCACCGCGTGCACGAGGAGCGCCCGCGCCGCCTCAACCACGAAGTGCGCGCAAGGCGTTGAGGATCACGGCCACGTCGATGGCCTCCTGAAGCACCGCACCCGCGAGCGGCGGGAGCAGCCCCGCCGCCGCGGCGATCATCGCCACGAGCGACAGGCCCATCCCGACGAGGACGCTCTGGCGGGCGATCGCCAGCGCTCGGGCGCTGATGCGGACGGCGTCGGCGAGCCGGTCGAGCCGGTCGACGACGATCACGGCGTCCGCCGCCTCCGCCGCCGCCGTGGCGCCGGCGACACCCATCGCCACGCCGACGTCTGCAAGGGCAAGCGCCGGAGCGTCGTTGACGCCGTCGCCGACCATCACGACCGGCCGCTCCTGCGCTTCCCGCACGAGCGCGAGCTTGTCGCCGGGATCGAGCTCCGCGTACACCCGGTCCACGCCGGCGCGACGGCCGACGACCTCCGCGCGCTCGCGCCGGTCACCGGTCGCCATCACCACCTCGTGCACCCCTGCGGCCCTGAGCGCGCGCACCGCGGCGGCGGCGTCGTCACGCAGGCGGTCGGCGAGGACGATCATGCCGACCGCGCGCCCGTCGACGGCGACGTGCGCCGGCGCGCCCGAGCCGGTGGAGAACGAGGGCTCGGCGCCCTGCGAGCGTAGGTAGGCCTCGCTCCCGGCGGCGAGGTGCCGGCCGTCCACGGTGCCCTCCAAGCCCTGCCCGGGCGACTCGTGAACGTCCTGGGGCAGGGTGAGGTGCAGTCCGCGCTGCTCGGCGTCGTGGACGATCGCCTCGGCGATGCCGTGGACGGAGACCTGCTCGAGCGACGCGGCCAACCGCAGCACCTCGTCCGGGCCGTGTTCCGCGGTCGTCTCGACGCGTTCCACCGCCGGCTCGCCCAGCGTCAGCGTCCCGGTCTTGTCGATCAGGACGGTGCGGGCCCGCGCGAGGCGCTCGATCGTGCCCCCGTCCTTGACGACGACGCCCGCACGCGCCGAGCGCGACATCGCGCAGACGATCGCGATCGGCGCCGCCAGGATCAACGGGCAGGGCGTCGCCACCACGAGCACCGCCAGCGCCCGCACCGGATCGCCGCTGACCGCCCACGCGCCGCCGGCAAGGACGAGCGTGAGCACGAGGAAGTGCGCGGCGTAGCGGTCCGCGAGCCGCACGAACGGCGCCCGCTCGCGCTCCGCGCCACGCACGAGCCCGAGCAGCACGGAGTAGGCCGAGTCGGCGACGGTCCGCGTCGCCACCAGCGTGAACGCGGAACCACAGCACACCACCCCGCTGCGCACGGGCTCGCCGGCGCCGCGCGTGACCGGGAGCGCCTCGCCCGTCAACGCCGACTCGTCCAGAACCGCCGGGGCCTGCTCGACGAACCCGTCCACCGGCACGACCTCCCCCGGCCGCACCACGACGACGTCGCCGGGCACGAGCGCATCGACCGCCACCTCGACCAGCACGTCCCCCGCACGCCGATGGGCGACCCGCGGCGCGTGCTCGACCAACGCGGTGAGGTCGCGACGTGCGCGCCGCTGCGCGGTCTGCTCGAGCGCGGTCCCGCCGGCGAGCATGAGCGCGATCACCGCGCCCGCCAGCTCCTCGCCGAGCACGAGCGCCCCGGCCATGGCCAGCAGCGCGATCACGTCCGCGCCGACACGACCGGAGCGCAGCTCCCGGGCGACGCTGACGCTCAGCGGGACCAGCGCGACGACCACCGCACCCGTCCAGACCAGACGGGCGGTGTCGCCGGCACCCGTCCACGCGAGCACGGCCCCGGCGACGATCGCGGCCAGCACCGCGGCGGCGACGAGCCGGGCGGGCGGCTCCCTAGGCGTGGGTGACCGCACCGACGCCAGCGATCTCGATCGGATCGGCATGGACCCCGCGCGGCACGACGACCAGTGGGCAATGCGCGCAGTCGATCAGCGGCGTCGACACGCCACCGAGCAGCACCCGTCGGATCGGTCCGTAGCGGCGAGAGCCGATGACCAGCAGGTCCAGGTCGACGGACGCCGCGGCGAGCGTCTCGACCGGGTCGCCCTCGACGACGGTGAGCTCGACGCCCGTGGCGGGCGCGACGGCGTCGATCAGCTCGCGCGCGTCCCGCTCGGCATCCCGGCGTTGTCGTCGGCGCCAGCCCTCGTAGCTGGTGGCGGCGAACATCGGATGGGCCGGCGGCGGCACGTGCACCACCGACCAGGCGTGGACCGCCGCCCGCGCCGAAGCGGCCAGCTCCGCCGCCAGCGCCAGCGCCGCGCGGGCCTCCGGTGCACCGGTGACGCCCGCGCCGAAGACGAGCGGTACCTCGCCGGACCGGACCGCCCAGCCGTGAGGCGCGACGGCCACGGCGCAGGGCGCACCGTGCGTGACGCGGCGCGTGGTCGATCCCGTCAGGACCCGGCCGATCGGCCCATGGCGGCTCGAGCCGAGCACGATCAACCGCGCGTCCTCGACGGCGGCCAGGTGGTTCAGCCCTCGGGAGGGGCTCGTCGACGGGATCGCGACGTTCGTGCGCGGGACGAAGCCGCCGAGCCGTTGTCCGGCCTCGGACAGCCAGCGATCGGCCATGGCGGGCGTGGGCCACGACTCGCCCTCGAACGAGTGGACGGCGCCGAGCACCACCGGTGAGCCGGTGAGCACCGCCAGCGCGCCCCCGAGCGCGACGGCCTCCAGGCCGGAGGCGGTGCCGTCGATGCCCACCAGGACCGGGTGCGGCCGATCGGTCATGTTGGCAGCGTCCCACTCGGCCGCGGGGTGCACAACCGCAGTCCTGCCGCGGGTGGGTCCGTCGTTCTCCGCCGTCGAGCGGCGGTCGCGTCAGCCGGTGATCGGCCACGGACCGCGACAGCGGCGCCGAGCACGCGGGCTCAGCGCACGTCGCGCCGTTCGAACGCCCACGCACCGACCGCGGCCAGCAGCACACCCGTCAGCGTGACGCCGACGAAGGCGACTGGGTCGATCCCGTCCTGGATCGCCGAGCCGTAGTACTTGAACACCGACAGGTACCGCAGCGGCTCGACCGCGTCGGCGAGCTTGCCCAGCAGGTCGAGGAGGTACATGCCGACGAGCACGCCCGACGCCGCGGCGAGCACCGGCCCGCCCGAGTGCGCCCAGCCGCAGCCGAGCGCGGCGAGCCCGGCGAAGAAGACGGCGAGCGGCCAGACGTTGGCCATCCCCCGGCCGAGGATCACGAGCGACGGGTCTGCGCCCACCACCGATGCCGCCAGCCAGGTGACGCCGGTCATCATCGCCAGCACCGCCGCCACGACCACCGCCGCGACCACGAGCGCGCCCGCGACCAGCGTCCTGCGCGCGACCGGCGTGGTCAGCACGAGGTCCAGGTACCCGCGCTCCTCCGCGCCCGAAAGCGCCCGGACGATCGCCCGAACGCCCAGCACGGCCAGCGCGAGCGGCACGATGAGGCTGAGCAGCTCCGCGTCGATGTAGGCCTCGACGCTGTCCAGGGCGCGGATGTTGAAGGCCTCCTTGAGCTGGTCGGGATAGCTGTCGAGCAGCGTGTCCACCGACCCCTCGATCGAGGGCCACAGCAGCGCCATCAGCGCGCCCATCGCGCTCAGCGGCGCGCCCCAGGTCAGCAGGACGCGGCGATGGTCACGCAGGCCGCGGCGCACCACCGCTCGCAGCGGGCTCACGTGGTCCCTCCGTAGTAGGTGAGGAAGACCTCTTCCAGCGTGGGATGCACGAGCTCGAGGTCCACCACGGTGTGGCGCGCCGCGGCCTTGATGACCGCGTCGAGGTCGCCCGTGGCCTTGAAAGTGACGCGCCGTCCGTCCGAGACCAGGTCGATCACGCCCGGCAGGCGGCGGAACTCGTCGGGGTCCACGCGCTCGGCGAGCTCGAGCGTCACGTGGCGGTACGCGCGGCCGATGATCCCGGCGACGTCCTCGACCGCGATCAGGCGCCCTTCGCGGATGATCGCGACGCGGTCGCACACGCGCTCGACCTCGTCCAGGTCGTGCGAGGACAGCAGCACCGTGCGTCCGCGCTCGCGCTCGTCGGCCACGAATTGCAGGAACGCCTCCTGCATCAGCGGGTCGAGGCCGCTCGTGGGCTCGTCGAGCACGAGCAGCTCGGGGTCGTGGAAGGCGGCCTGCACGAGCCCGACCTTCTGCCGGTTGCCGCGTGAGAGCTGCCCGAGCGGCCGGTCGAGCTCGGCCTGGAAGCGGGCGGCCAGCTCCTCGGCGCGGCCGAGGTCGCGCAGGCCGCGCAGGTCGGCCAGGTAGCGCAGCAGCTCGCGCCCGGTCAGCCGGGGCTCGTAGGCGAAGTCGCCGGGCAGGTTGCCCAGCCGGGCGTGCACCGCGCGGGCGTCGGTGCGGCTGTCGAGCCCGAACACGCGCGCGTGCCCGCGGGTGGCCCGCAGCAGGCCGAGCATCGTGCGGATCGTGGTCGTCTTGCCGGCGCCGTTGGGGCCGAGGAAGCCGAACACCTCCCCAGCGCCGATGCGCAGCGACACGTCCTCGATCCCGCGCGCGTCGCCGTAGCGCTTGGTCAAGCGGTCGAGCTCGATCATGGCGTCGATCGTGCCAAGCGCGGCCGCTCTGGTCCATCCGCGCTTTCCCGCAGTGCGCGGCGGCCTCCTACCGATGGCGGCGCGCGAGGCCGCTGCGACGCTCGAGGCACCGCCCACCGACCGTGAAGGAGGCCGCATGAAGGCCGCCGTCGTCCGCAGCTTCGACCGTCCACTCCAGATCGAGGAGCTGCCTGTTCCCCAACCCGGCCAGGGTCAGGTGCTCGTCCGCGTCGAGACCTGCGGGCTCTGCCACACCGACATCCATGCCGCCCGCGGCGAGTGGCCGGTGAAGCCGTCGCCGCCGTTCATCCCCGGGCACGAGGGAGTCGGCATCGTCGAGCGGCTCGGCAGCGGGCCGATGTACGGGCTCGAGCCGGGCATGCGCGTCGCGCTGCCGTGGCTCGGCTACGCGTGCGGCACCTGCCGCTACTGCAACAGCGGCCGCGAGACGCTCTGCCTTGAGCAGAAGAACATGGGCTACGCGCTCAACGGCGGCTTCGCCGAGTACGCGATCGGCTACGCCCGCCACGTCGTCCGCGTACCCGACGGGATCGACCCGGCCGACGCCTCGCCGCTGACCTGCGCGGGCGTCACCACCTACAAGGCGGTCAAGGACTCCGGGGCCCGCTCGGCCAGCCTGGTCGCGGTCTTCGGCGTCGGCGGCCTCGGCCACCTCGCCGTGCAGTACGCGCGCATCACCGGCGCGTCCGTGATCGCCGTGGACATCAACCAGGCCCGCCTGGAGAGCGCGAGTGCGGTCGGCGCCGAGCACCTCGTCAACCCGCTCGAGGAGGATCCGATCGCCGCCATCCAGCGCCTCGGGGGCGCCGACGCCGCGATCTCAACCGCGGTCAGCCCGAAGGCGTTCGAGCAGGCCTACGGGTCCCTCGCGCGCGGCGGCAAGCTGGTCTTCGTCGGCCTCCCCGCCGACAACCACATCCAGCTGCCGATCTTCGAGACCGTGCTCGGCGGGCTCGACATCCACGGCTCGATCGTCGGCACCCGGCACGACCTCGAGGAGGTCTTCGAACTGCACCGCCGCGGCCTGACCACGCTCGAGTACGCCGAGCGCCCGCTCGAGGACGTCAACGCGGCGATCGAGCAGGTGCTCGACGGCAGCGCACCCGCCCCACGCCTCGTGTTCCGCATGGCGTCGGGAAGCGGCGCGGCGACCGCCGGCGAGCTCGGCGCGACCATCGGCGCCTGACACGTGGCGCCCGGCGCGCGGGACAGCCCCGCGCGCCGGGAGCGCCTACGGCTGCAAGGCGGCGGCGACGGACTCGGCCCAGTCGCCGATCGCGTCCCAGTCCCGCCGGTCGCGGAACTCCGGCGGCGTGCTGCGGGCCATCGAGCGGAGCATCATGCCGTGCGGCTCGTCCGGCACGCTGCCGCCGAACACGGTGTGGCCACGCACGCCGAGCGCCTCGGCCTGCTTGACGATCCCGGACGGCTCCAGCCACTTCGGGTTGTCGTCGGCTGGATCTCCCACCGGACCGGAGCTGAACATCCAGAACGGCCGGTGCGCGAGCTCGTGGCGGAAGTGACGCAGGAAACGGCGCGCGTCGGCGCGCCAGCGGCCGGCATAGACCGCGCTGCCGACGATCACGGCGTCATAGGGCGTGAGGTCGTCGACCTGGTCGGCGGGGACGCAGCTCGCCTGCAGCCCGCGGGCGTTCAAGCGTTCCGCGATCGCCGCGGCGATCTCGCCGGTTGAGCCGTGCTTGGAGGCGTAGGCGACGAGGACAGAGGACATGGCTCCACCGTCCCGCGCGCGCCGACGGGCGGCAACCGCAACCAGCACGGATGCGGGGCTCGGCCGATCCGCACGCGCAACCCGCGGTCACCCCGGATGGCACGGTCGACGCGCCCCAGGCGTCGGTCGCCGCTCCGGCTGACGGAGCGGCCTCGGCCGGAGCTCGCAGCCGGTCAGCGCGGCCGGGCGGTCGTGGTGCCTCAGCCGCGACGACGTCGCGGGTTTCCCGCAACCGATCCGCGCCAGAACCCCCATGGCACGGCCCCTCCCCGACGGCAGAGTGATGGCAGTCACCCACCACCGCAGTCACAAGGAGCGAGAGGGAAATGCGCAAGCTCTACCAGTACGGCGGGATCGCCGCCAGCGTCGTGTTGATCGCCTTCGGCATCGGCGCCATCTACATGGGCCTCGACGGCCGCGGCTACGTCCGCGACAACCTCGCGGCCGAGAAGATCGTCGGCACCGAGGACTCGACGATCCCCGGCCAGCTGGTCGACACCGGCGCCGAGGCGCAGGCCTTCGCCAAGGTCATGCGCACACACACCCTCGAGTCCACCGGCGGCAAGACCTACAGCGAGATGGGCCGCTTCCTCACCGCCGACGGCAAGGACACCAACGACGAAGCCGCGGCCGCCAAGGACCAGGCCGGCAAGCCCGTCGAGAACGGGCTCCGCAACCTGTGGGTGACCGAGACCGCCCTCACGACGGCCCTGAACACCGCCTACTTCGCCGAGCAGGTCGCGCTCTTCGCCCTCGTCATGGGCGTCGCGATGCTCCTCGCGGGTCTCGGCTTCGGCGTCCTGACCCTCCGCGTCCTCATCCCCGCCACCAAGCGTCAGGGGAGCCGCACCCAGGCGGGCTCGGCTGCGGTGGCTTCCGCCTGAGCCTCCGGCCCCCTCCGCGCACCACCGCCGCTCCGGCTGCTCGCCGGGGCGGCGGTCGTCGTTCTCGCGGACTGGAGATCGCCGTCCGCGGGCGGGCGAAGCTCGAGGTATGCGGGGCCGCTAGACCGCTGGTCGGATCGGCTTAGACCAAGGGTCGGTTGGAGTCACGGCTTCGGCGTCCCACGATGTGCGAGTCGTCGTCGCGAAACTCTCTCCTCCCGCGGCGACCGGCAAGGATTGGCGCGGTGGGTTCGGATAAGAAGCCGGCCCACCGCGCCGACCATCACCGCTCAGCCCCTTGCGCGGCAGCGGCGCGACGTCGAGACGCGTTCGCCGCTCGTCACCCGTGCCCGCCGCTCATCTCGCAGGCGCTTTCACCGAGCGCGTGACGGTCGTGCGCCGGAGCACGCGGTCGCCGGCGTAGGTCACCGACAGCCGGCCGGCGACACGGGAACGTGCCAGCGCCCGCGACAGCTTGATCGTCGCGCTGAAGCGGCCCTTCTTGATCTTCGCGCGCACGGTGCGCTTCACGGTCTTGCGGCCGGACTTCTGCGACCACGTCACGCTGACCTGCCCGCGCGCGCGGCGGTCGATCGTGCCCGACACCGTGACGCGGGCGCCCTTGCGGGTCGCCTTCGTCACACGCAGCTTGGCCGACGCCAGGCTCGGCCCGGGGCTGGGCGTGGGCGTCGCCGCGGGTCCTGGCGGCGGGTCGCTCACCGCGATCCCCCGCGTCACCGATGTGCTCTCACCGGCCGCGTCGGTCGCGGTCACGGTCACGGTCTGCGGCCCGGCAGCCCCGTAGACGTGCGTGACGTCGGCGCCGTCGGCGCTCGCGCCGTCGCCGAACTGCCAGGTGATCTTCGCGATCCCGGACCCGTCGGTCGCGCCCGCGGCGAACGCCGCTGCCGTGCCGCGCACCGCGGTTGCCGGGAGGGTCGGGACGAGCGTGGGCGGTGTGCTGTCGAAGCGGGCCGTGAGGAGCGCCGATGCCGGCCCGCCGGTCGGCGCGGCCCCGACCAGCAGCCCGGTGCCCGACGGCGCGACCGTGACGTCGACGACTCCAGGAGAGAGGATGGCCGCGAGCGGCAGCGTGTACGGCACCGGGAGCTCCGGACCGGCGGCGGCGCCGCTGCTGTCGAGCACCTTGCTCAGACCCTTCAGCTGGGCGTCGACCGCCGGGAACCCGCGGAACCACTGCACGACCATGGTGCCGTTGCGTCCGATCCGCACCCGCGGGGTGGCGTCAAGCTCGACGAAGCCCGTCGGCGGCGAGATCTCGCGCTCGGGACCGAGCGCGCCGCTCGGGGTGAACTGGCGTGAGTGGAGCGACGAGGTGACCGTGCTCGGCTCGAAGCGCGGCCACACGACGGTCGCCGTCCCGTCGGCCGCGACCGCGACGTCGACGCTGCCGCCGATCGCCGAGATCCCGGTGGCGACCGTCGTGGCCGCGCCGCCGATCGGGCCGCTCGACGGCAGCCGGCTCACGAGCACATCGCCGGAGTTGGCGACGTTGCCCGGCGCCAGCCACGAGACGATCGGGTCACCACCGCCGACGACCAGCTCGGCCGTGTCGGCGACCACCGCGTCGTCGAGCACGGCCGATGTGCCTACGCCGGCGGCGCTGACCCGTCCCACCATCTGCTCGACCGTGTTCCCCGGAGCGGGCCGCTCCCACAGCAGCCGCGCGCTCCCATCGTTCGCGCGGACGAGCTGCAGCGCCGTCGAGTTGGGCGCGACCGGACCGAGGTCGGCGATCGGCGCCGCCCCGCCGTCGGCGGCGACCTGCAGCACGCGCAGCCGCCGCGGATCGCCCGGACCGGGCTGTGGGTTGTAGGCGAGGACGGCGGACCCGTTGGCCGCGACCGCGCCGACCGGCGGGCCGCTGATCGCCTCCACGCTCGTGGCGGGACGCACCCCGGAGACCCGACCGGCGGCGTCGACCGTCGCCAGCACCAGCTGGTTGGTCGGCGGACCCGGCGAGACCCAGGCGATGCGGTAGCCACCGCCCGGCAGGGCGACGGCGTCGACGCCGTATCCCTTGCCGATGGTGAGCTGCGCGAGCTGCGCGCCGTCGGGTGCGAGGCGCCGCACGACCACCGACGGGATCGGCGAGCCGAACGTGTCGATCTCGGTCGTCAGGACCAACGCGCCGTCATCGGCGCCGATGGCCGTCTGCGGCGGGGCGTACACCGACGACTGCGTCAGCGTCGGCCCGGGTAGCCAGGCGGCGGCGTGCGCGGCGCCCGCGCCGAGCGCCGACGCCGGCAGGGTGGCGAGGCACAGAGAGAGGGTCAGGACGGCACGACGGCTCCGGGGCATCTGCCCATATCACCACGCGATCGGCCCGAATTTGGCGCGAACGCGAAAGTCTCGGGTGCACGTCTAGGGATCCGCTTCGCACCGCCCTAGGGTTGGGACGCGTACCGCAAGCTCGGCGTCGCGGGTCGACGCGAGCCGGCCGCGCGGCTCGCGGCCCAAGGCGGACATCCCACGCGCTAGACGGGCGATGGGCCGGCCTGGATTCGAACCAGGGACCTACGGATTATGAGTCCGCGGCTCTAACCGCTGAGCTACCGGCCCGATGTGATTCGGCGCGAAAGCCTACCCCCGTTCTTACGAGTTTCTGACGGAGGCTTGCTCAAGTTCCTTTCATGCCCATCTCCGCAAAGCGCAAGCTGGTCGCCGGTGCGGCCGGGCTTGCGGTCCTCGCCGGTAGTGGCGGGGCGTACGCCGCAGGCCAGGCGCCCTCGACGGCGCAGAAGCCCAAGCAGGCCGACCGGGCCGCCGAGCAGAAGGCGTTCCTGGACGACGTCGCCAAGCGGCTCAACGTCACGCGTGACCAGCTCGACACGGCGCTCAAGGGCGCGGCGGGGGCGCGGATCGACGCGGCGGTCGCCGCCGGGAAGCTGACGAAGGAGCAGGGCGAGGCCGCGAAGCAGCGGCTCGCGTCCGGCGCTCCGCTGCTGCCCGGGCTCGGCCCGATCGTCGGCGGGCACGGCCCGAAGGCGCCGGGTGGGCCGGGCTTCGGTGGGCGCGGCGGGCACGGGTTCGGCTTCGGGTTCGGCGGCGCCGAGGGCGCGGCGGAGTACCTCGGGCTCACGCAGAAGCAGCTGCGCGATCAGCTGCGGGACGGCAAGTCGCTCGCCGACATCGCCAAGGCGACGAACGGCAAGACCGTCGACGGCCTGAAGGCGGCGTTGAAGGCGAAGGCGACCGAGCGGCTCGACGCGGCGGTCAAGGACGGACACCTCACGCAGGCGCAGCGCGACAAGATCGCCACCGAGCTCGACGAGCACCTCGACGACATCGTCAACCTCACGCCGCCCGACCGGCCCGCCGGTCCCAAGTTCCGCTGGCGCTGACCCCGGTTCCCCGCCCGGCTGCCGCGGAGCGGCCGGGCGCCAGGCCGTCTTCTGCCTGACAAAACCGCCTGTTGACACGGATGCGTGTCAATGACAGCAAGATCCCGCGCGCCACTGCGTTTCAGCCCCCAGTAGGCTAGTTCGAGCGTTGGCGGGCCCCGATGGTGGAGATTTGAGCGCCGGTATTGAAGAGGACACCGTTCCTCTCCTCCGTGCACGCCTTGAGCGCACGGAGCAGCAGGCTGCGTCCCGACAGCGTCAACTGGAGCGCTACGCGGCCGATCTGCGCGAGGTGTTCAAGCAGGAACGCACGCGCGCGCAGGAGCTCCGCCGCTCCTACCGCGCCACCGTCCGCGCGCTCTCGAACGCCGTCGAGGCGCGTGACGCGTACACCGGCAAGCACGCCGAGCGGGTCACCGCGTACGGCATGGAGCTCGCCCGCGCGGTCGGCCTGAGCCTCGAGGAGTCGCCGCAGATCGAGTTCGGCTTCCTGCTGCACGACATCGGCAAGGTCGCCGTCCCGGACGCGATCCTCTTCAAGACGAGCAAGCTGACCGACGAGGAATACGCGCTGATCGCGCAGCATCCGGTCGTCGGAGCCGAGATCCTGCGCGACGTGGACTTCCTGGGCGAAGGCAAGCTCGTCGTCCGCCACCACCACGAGCGCTGGGACGGCACCGGCTACCCGGACGGGCTCGCGGGCGAGGAGATCCCGCTCGCCGCGCGCGTGTTCTCGGTCGCCGACACGCTCGACGCGCTCACCACGGACCGCCCGTACCGGCCGGCTTCACCGTGGGACGAGGCGCGCGCGGAGATCCGGCGGTTCTCGGGCACGCAGTTCGATCCGACCGTGGTCGACGCGTTCGACCAGATCCCGGACGAGCAGTTCGCGCGGCTGCGGGGTGCCCTGTGACGCGGACGATCCTGATCGTCGACGACGATCCGATGATCCGCAAGCTGATCGCCACCACCCTCGAGGACATCTCGGGCTACCGGCTGCAGGAGGCCGGTGACGGGCTGGAGGCCGTGGAGCGGGCGCTCACCGCGCGCCCGGAGATCGTCTTCCTGGACGTCGACATGCCGCGCCTGAACGGGATCGAGACCTGCCGGCGCCTGCGCAGCGACCCGTTGACGGCCAGCGCGACGATCGTGATGCTCACCGGCGACTCGGGCGACGTCGTCGAGCGCGGCGCCCAGGAGGCCGGCGCGGACCTGTTCCTCACCAAGCCGTTCTCGCCCCTGCACCTGCTGCGGCTCGTGGACCGGATCGGCGCGGCGCGCTGATAGCTTGCCCAGCTGTGAAGCTGGGCTTGCACATCGGATACTGGGGACTCGGGCTCACGGCCCAGCAGCAGCTCGAGCTGGTGCTGGAGGCGGAGCGGCTCGGCTACGACAGCGTCTGGACCGCCGAGGCGTACGGCTCGGACGCGGCGACCATCCTCGCGTGGCTCGCGCAGGCGACCACCACGATCAAGCTCGGCTCGGCGATCTTCCAGATGCCGGGCCGCAGCCCGGCGATGACCGCCATGACGGCGGCGACGATCGACCAGCTGAGCGACGGCCGCATGCTGCTCGGGATCGGCTCGAGCGGTCCGCAGGTGGCGGAGGGCTGGCACGGCCAGCGGTTCGCGAAGCAGCTGCTGCGGACGCGCGAGTACGTGGACGTCGTCCGGCTGGCGCTGTCGCGCGAGCGGCTCGTCTACGAGGGCGAGACGCTGCAGCTGCCCCTGCCCGACGGCCCGGGCAAGGCGCTCAAGCTCACGATCGCGCCCGTCCAGGAGCGGATCCCGATCTACATCGCCGCGATCGGGCCGAAGAACACGACGCTCGCCGCCGAGATCGCCGACGGCTGGCTGCCCACGCTGTTCTCGCCCGAGCACGTGGGCGAGTTCCGGCCGCTGCTGGAGGAGGGCTTCACCCGCGCGGGCGGCGGCAAGGGCTTCGACGACTTCGACATCGTCCCCACCGTCACCGCGATGGTCAGCGACGATCTGGAGAGCGCGCGCGACGCGATGCGCCACTACGTCGCGCTCTACACGGGTGGGATGGGCTCGCGCAAGCAGAACTTCTACAACGCGCTGATCCGCCGGTACGGCTTCGAGGAGGCCGCGGACACCGTCCAGGAGCTCTACCTCGCGGGCAAGAAGGACGAGGCGGCCGCGTCGCTGCCGGGCGAGCTGATCGACACGGTCGCGCTCGTCGGCCCGCGCGACGTCGTCCGGGAGCGCCTGCAGGTCTACAAGCAGTCCGGCGTCGGCACGCTGATGGTCTCCCCCATGGCCTGGAGCTTCGAGGACCGCGTCGCGCAGCTGCGCGCGATCGCCGAGCTGGTCGAGTGAAGGACCTCGCGCTGCGGGCCCTGACCGGCGCGGACGCGGACGCGCTGACGGCCCTCGCGCGCGCCTGCGACGAGACGTACCTGGAGTGGACGCCGAAGGGCTGGGCGGTCCCCGACGCACCTCCCGGCTGGGCGAACAAGTACCTACGGCCGGAGGCGTGGATCGAGGGGGCGTTCGAGCCGTCCGGGCGGCTCGTGGCCACGGTGGCGTTCCGGCCGTCGGACGTGGCGGCGGACGTGGCGCACGTCGGCCTCGTGTTCACGCACCCGTCGCGCTGGCGGGAGGGCATCGCCGGCGCGCTGCTCTCGCGTGCCGAGGCGGAGATGGTCGTGCGCGGGTTCGTGAGCGAGATCCTGTGGACGCCGGACGGCGCGCCGGCCGAGGCGTTCTACCGCGCGCGTGGGTGGGCACGGGACGGACGGACCGAGTGGCACCCGTGGGTCGGCCTGCAGATGGTCGGCTACGCGCGGGATCTGCCGTGAGGGTCCTGCTCGGAGCGTTCGGCGATCCGGGGCACGCGTTCCCGGTGCTGGCGCTCGGCGCCGAGCTCGTCGCGCGCGGACACGAGGTGGGGATCGAGACGTGGGCGCGCTGGCGCGAGCCCGCCGAGGCGGCCGGGATGACGTTCGCGGCCGCGCCCGAGTACCAGGTCTTCCCCACCCGCGAGGTGCCGCTGAAGCCGTACGAGGCGGCGGCGCGGGCGGCGGTCACGACGCGCGACTTCGTGCGGTCGTTCGCGCCCGACGTCGCCGTCAGCGACATCCTCACGGCCGCGCCGGTGCTCGCGTGCGAGCTCGAGGGCGTGCCGGTGGCGACGCTCGTCCCGCACGTGTTCCCGTACCTCCCGCCCGGGTTCCCGCCGTTCTCGATCGGTGCGCGGCTGCCCCGTACGCGCGTCGGGCGTGCCCTGTGGGCGAAGACCGACCGGCTCGTCGCCAAGGGGCTCGAGCAGGGGCGCCTCGAGTACAACGACTGCCGCGCACGGCTCGGGTTGCCCCCGCTGCCGTACCCGCACACGGGCCTGTCGCGCGGGCTGACGATGATCGGGACGTTCCCGCAGCTCGAGTACCCGCGCGTCTGGCCGGCGTGGACGCGGGTCATCGGGCCGATGCTCTGGGAGCCGGGCGGCCCGGCGGTCGCGCCGCCGGCGGGCTCGGGCCCGGTCGTGCTGGTGGCGCCCTCGACGTCGCAGGACCCGTCGGGATCGTTGATCGACGCGGCGCTGACCGGGCTGGCGGACGAGGCGGTGCGCGTCATCGCGATCGCGCCGGAGGACCGTCCGGCCCCGGCCAATGCGGTCCTGGTGCCGTGGATGTCCTATGCGGGGACGATGCCGCACTGCGACCTGGTGATCTGCCATGGCGGGCACGGGACGGTCGCCCGGGCGCTGGCGAGCGGCGTGCCGGTGCTGATCTGCCCGGCGGCCGGGGACATGGCCGAGACGGCCGCGCGCGTGGACTGGGCGGGCGTCGGCGTGCGGCTCGCGCCGCGGTTCGGCACGCCGTCGGGCGTGCGGCTGGCCGTCCGGCGGGCTCTGCGGTCCCGCGCTTTGCGCGAGCGGGCGGGCGAGCTCGCGGACTGGGCGCGGCTGCACCCAGGGCCCGCGGAGGCCGCGGCCCAGCTGGAGCGCTGGGCCGCGACCGTCGCGACGGCTAGTTCCCGTGCGGGGCAGCCGGCGGCGTGAACTGCACCTGGGTGGTGCCGGTCAGGCCGGCCTGGCCGTTGCCACCCGGGTCCGTGTAGGAAGCGCCGAGGATGGCGCTCAGGTTGGCCGCGCCGGCGTGGCCGGCGTCGAGCGGGATCGTGATCGTGCCCGAGCAGCCGCCGTACGTGTTCTGCGGATGCCCGTGGCGCTCATGGCCGAGGATGTACGCCACGGTGACCTTCGAGCAGTCGACCGGCTGGTCGTCGGTCACCTTGACCTCGTAGGTGACCGTCTGGCCGAACTGGAACGGCTTGGCCGGATCGTTCGGCTTCGGGTCCGTGAGCAGCTCGAGCACCGGCACCTGGTTGCCGACGAGGATGCGCACGTCCGCGGACGCCGAGCGCTTCGTCTTGTCGGTCACCTTCAGCGTCGCCCGGTACTCGCCGTTCTTCGTGAACGTGAACTTCGGGTTCGGCTGGCGGCTGTCGACCTTGCCGTCGGCGTCGAAGTCCCACTCGAGCTTGAGCGAGTCGCCGTCGGGGTCGATCGTGCCCTTGGAGGTGAACTGCACTTCGAGCGGCGCCGCACCACCCTGCGGGGTCGCCTGGACCTTCACGACCGGCGAGCGGTTGTTGCGCACGTAGTTGATCTTCGACAGCTGTGCGTCCGGGTTCTCGGCGAAGTAGCCGTCGCCGTACTCGAGCACGTACAGGGAGCCGTCAGGGCCCCACTCGACGTCCATCGGGTTGTCCACGAACGGCGCGAACCCGTCGATCTCCTTCTGGCGACCGGCCTTGTTGAGCTCGATCATCTTGATGTAGTCGCGCGACCACTCGTAGAACAGCGGCTTGCCCGCGTACGAGTTCGGGAAGCGGAACGGCGACTTGTTGCCCTTGACCGGCTCGTACGCCGGGCCACCCATCGGCGCGATGCCGCCGTTGCCCTCCGGGCCCTCGACCTCGAGCTCCGGGAAGTGCGGCGAGAGGATGTACGAGTACCAGATGTCCGGCCGCGCGACCGGCGGCAGCGTCGTCAGGCCCGTGTTGTGGGGTGACTCGTTCTTCGGCGCCTTGCAGTCGAACTTCGGGCCCGACAGGCGCGTGCGGAAGTCGTAGTCGTTGTACGCCAGCGTCGGCGTCACGCAGTACGGCCAGCCATAGTTCGCCGGCTCCTTGATGATGATCCAGCGCCCGTGGCCCGCGGGACCCCGGTTGGGATCGGGCTTCTCCGCATCCGGCGAGTAGTCGCCGACGTACAGCGTCCCGCTCTTGGGGTCGATGCCGAAGCGGTACGGGTTGCGCAGGCCCATCGCGTAGATCTCGGGCTTGGTCTTCGCCTTGCCCTTCGGGAACAGGTTGCCCTTCGGCACCGTGTAGCCCGGCTTGTTCGTCTTCGGCTTGATCCGCAGGATCTTGCCGCGCAGGTCGTTCGTGTTGCCCGCGCTACGACGCGCGTCGAACACCGGGTTGCGCCCCGGCGCGTCGTCGACCGGCGTGTAGCCGTCCGAGAAGAACGGGTTCGTGTCGTCGCCCGTCGACAGGTACAGGTTGCCCTTGACGTCGAACTCGATGTTGCCGCCCACGTGGCAGCACTGGCCACGGTCGACCGGCACGTCCATGATCTTCTGCTCGGTCTTCAGGTCCAGCCGGTTGCCCTTGAGCTTGAAGCGCGACAGCCGGATCACGCCCTTGAACGGCAGGAACGCCGCCGCGGGACCCTCGTCCGGCGCGTCACCCTCGTTGAAGCCCGGCGTGGCCGGGTTGTCCGCCGGCGTGTTCTGCGGCGGCGAGTAGTACGCGTAGACCCACTTGTCCTTCGCGAACGTCAGCGGGTTGATCGCGACGCTCTGCAGCCCTTCCTCGTCGTGCGAGTACACGTCGAACTTGGCCGCCAGGATGTTCCGCCCGGACTCCGGATCATGAATCCGCAGCTCGCCCGTCCGCGCCGTGTGCAACACCCGCCCGTCCGGCAGCACCGCGAGGTTCATCGGCTCGCCCGGAAAGTCGTTCAGCGTGACCTTCTCGAACTTCTCCGCCCCCGGCTGGGGCGTCGGCGTCGCCGTGGGCGTCGCCTCCTGCGCTTGCGCAGCGGCGGGGATGCCGACACATCCCGCCAACGTGAGCAGTGCCGCAACGGCCTGCTTCCGCATTCGTACCTCCCACACATCCATTGCGAGACGGGCTCCACGCCGAACCTCCGCGCGAGGGACGCCCCGCCCCCTGACATGTGTGCTCTTTAGCCGTTTACGCCTGCAAACTAACGTCCACGGGCAAACAGATGTGCCAACTACCTCCAGGAAGGTAGGTCTTTCGGCGGGTGAGAGGCCAAAAGAAAGGGTCCGTGCCAGGACTGACACGGACCCTCTCAAAGCTCGGGGGGTGGGATTCGAACCCACAACCCTTCGGTTAACAGCCGAATGCTCTGCCGTTGAGCTACCCCCGAAGGAGACTTCAGTTGTACCACCCGCTACGGATGACTCTGAGTGGGGACGTCAAGCATCCCCGCCTCCGCCATCGCGTGGCAGTTCGCGCACAGTAGCACGCATTTCGCCGCCTCCAAGCGAAGTCGCTGGAGCGAGCGCGTGATTCCGCGTCCGCTGACCTCGAAGGCCTTGGTCGAGGGATCCCGGTGGTGGAATTGCAGCGCCCCGAGATACGCATCGAATCCGCAAACCACGCAGCATCCCCCGGCCTCGGCCACGAGGATCTCCTTCAAGCGCCTGCGCCGTTCACTCACGCCCTCTGAGTTGCATCGCGCGCAGCGGTAGTGACCCACGGCGCCCACCCGCACGAACGCACCCCAGCCGTGACGCTCGCACTCGCGGTGGAGCTGCTCCGGCTTCGGGGCATCTCGTCGCGAGTAGCGCGCCGGCTGGGTGCGCAGCTCGTGCCGACGCAGCCAATGCCGCACGGTGGTGGGACTCACCCCGCAGCGGTCCGCGATCTGCCGGATCGACAACCCCTCCTCGACGAGCCCTTGAAGCTGGTCGCGTTCGATCCCACCACGGGTGGCGTGCTTCGCCGCGTGCTGCGAGACCAACCCGTGCTTGTTCACCCAGTACCCGACGGTGGACGGCGCCTTGCCCGTCTCCCGAGCGATCGACTCGATCGAGCGACCGGCGGCCAGCATCTCGGCGAGCGTCTCGCGGTTCATAGCCATGCGAACACTAGTTCGCATGGCGGACGGAATCAGGTAAGGCGCGTGCGGATCTCGTTGAGCACTCGCTGGCGCTCCACGGCAAGCTCGCTGACGCCAGCGGCGCCGCTGACCCGCGCGTTGGAGATCCGCCGCTCGATCCGGTGCAGCTCCAGCTGCAGCGCTTCGAGCTCGAACTTCGCTGAGGTGGCCTCGAGCATCCCGGAGTCGACCACGAGCTTCGCGATCACCCGCGCGAGGTTCTCGTCGCCCGCGGGAAGATGCGCCGTGGGCGAGCGCAGCCGCCCTCGCAGGTACGCCGCCGCCCGGCGCGTCGCCGGCGCGGAGAAGTAGTCCTCGACGTCGAAGTCCGCCAGTCGTCGCTCGCCTTCCTCGGGTAGCGCGATGCAGAACGCCAGGAACGCGTGCTCGTGCCGCTCCCGCATCGCCAGCGCAGCCTGGGGATCGATCGGATCGGGGATCGGATCGTCGCGCCGGTACCGGTCGCGGTCGCGACCACCGCCGCCACCCCGCCAGCCGCCACGACCGCCGCCCCGCTGGTCCCGGCGGCCACCGCCACCGCGCGGCTGCCAGTCGCGCTGCCAGCCCTGCTGCTGCGCCGGCGGTTGCGGCGACCATCCAGCGGGCGGAGGCTGCTCCCAGGCGCCCGGAGGCGGTCCCACGGGGCCTGGATCGACGGCTCCCGAAGCGTCCGCCCATTCGTCAGGCGACCCGAATCCCCCCGGGTCGACGTCCTCCCCGCCGGAGAACCCGTCCCACTCGGGCGGAGGCGGCCCATCGGCGAACGGGTCCGCGGGCGCGCCGACGGTGCCGGACGTGCCCGGAAAGCTCTGCGGGCCCGGCGGGTGGGCGTCCAGCCCGGTCGAGTTCGCGGGCGTTGCGGCGCCCCCGGTGCCCGGCTGAGGAGCCGCGGGACCCGCCCCGGCCTCACGCTGCCCGTGTTGCGCGGCGTGCGCGTGATCGGGGGCCGCGGGTCGCGGCTGCGCTTGCCCGGCGTCCGGCGGCAACGGCGGCTGCCCCTGAGCGGCGCCCGGGTGCGACTGCCCCTGACCGGCGCCCGAGTGCGTCTGCCCTTGCCCGGCGCCCGGGTGCGACTGCCCCTGACCGGCGCCCGGGTGCGGATTCTGCGTATGCGCTTGCCCGCCGCCCGCCTGCGCGCTCGGGTGCTGCCCGGCACCGGCCTGTCGCGGTGCCGCTTGGCCTCCGGGCCGCGGTCCGCCCCCTCCTTGGGCATAGCCGCCGTCCTGGCCATTGCCGCCCTGGGCGTAGCCGCCGCCCGCCGGCCGTTGCTGGCCCGCTCCGCCCCGGGTCCAGCCGGCACGCGGCGGATTGCCGCCGCGGCCGGGCTCGCCGCGCCCGCGCATGTCGCCGCGCGAGCGCGCGGTGAACGGCGGCTGCCGGGTGTCCGGCGCCTGCAGGAGCTGGTTGACGAGCTCCGGGCGCATCGCGAAGCGGTCCGCGACCAGGCGCACGAGCTCGTCACGGAGCAGCGTCGCCGACATCGACGCGATGATCGGCTTGATGGCGGAGAGCATGTCGTCCGTGCTCGAGTCGGGCTGCTCCAGCGCACGCTCGACCTCGAAGCGCTCGATCGGGATCGCCTTCTCCAGCAGCTCGCGCATCCGCTCGGCGCCGGCCTTCTGGACGACGTCCGCCGGGTCCTCGCCCAGCGGTAGCCGCACGATGCGGAACTCGACGGCGCGCGTCGACCGGCCTTTGTTGTGCGTGCGCAGGGCCGCGATCCCCTTCGCGACCGACTCCTGGCCGGCGCGGTCCGGGTCCTGGCAGAACAACGCCTTGGGCGCGAGCCGCGCGATCGCGTCGACCTGGGCGTCGGTCAGCGCCGTGCCCATCTGCGCGACGACCTCCGGCACGCCCGCCTGGTGCAGCGCGATCACGTCGGTGTAGCCCTCCACGAGCACCACGCGCCCCGCCTTGGCCGCCGCGGCGCGGGCCAGATCGGCGCCGTAGACGATCCGCCCCTTGTGGAACAGCTCGCTCTCGGACGTGTTGAGGTACTTCGGCTTGTCGTCAGGCTTCATCGCCCGCGCGCCGAAGCCGAGCACGCGGCCGCGCTCGTCGGCCAGCGGGAACGTGATCCGCCCGCGGAAGCGATCGATCAGCGTGCCGCGGCTGGAGCGCGAGGCCAACCCCGCCGCCACCAGCTCGCCTTCCCCGTAACCGGCCTTCCGCGACCCGAGCACCACGCGATCCCACGTGTCCGGCGCGTACCCGACCCGGAACGCCCGCAGCGCACCCTCCTCGAGCCCACGCGACTGCAGGTAGGCGCGCGCCTCCTCGGCCTCGGGCGACTCCCACAGCACGCGCACGTAGTAGGCCGCCGTGCGCTCGAGCAGGGCGAGCAGCCGGTCGCGCCGCTGCCGGCGCTCAGCCTCCCGCGGGTCCTCCGACTCGCGCTCGAGCGGCACGCGGTACCGCTCCGCGAGCGACTCCAGGGCCTCGCCGAAGTTCAGGTTCTCCGTCTCCATGACGAACTTGAAGACGTCGCCGCCCGCGCCGCAGCCGAAGCAGTAGTAGACCTTCTCCGTCGGGTTGATGCCGAACGACGGCGAGCGCTCGTCGTGGAACGGGCACAGCCCTTCCAGCCGGGCGATGCCGGACCGGCGCAGCTCCGTCCGCGCGCCCACGACCTCGGCGAAGTCGACGGCGTCCCGGACCCGCTCGCGCGACTCGTCCGTGTAGCGCGCCATCAGGCCGCCAGGCCCGACGGGACGAAGCGCTCGCTCCAGGCCCGGATGGCGAACCGGTCGGTCATCCCCGCCAGATAGTCGATCACACGGTCCGGCATCTCCCCCGGCGGCAGCTCGTCCGGGTGCTCGCAGTACCAGTCGAAGAGCCCTCGCAGCACGCGCTCGACCCGCTTGGCCTGCTCACGCTGCGCCGGACCGAGATAGACGCGCTCGAACATGAACGAGCGCAACGAGTACATCGCGCGGCCGATCTCCTCGCCCTGCACGATGTCCCCCGCCGCCTCCGAGTGCGACACCAGATCGTTCACCAGCGTGTCGATCCGCGCCGGACCCGTCGGCCCGAGGATGGCGATCTCGCGCGCCGGCAGGTCCGTCGCGAGCAGCACGCCCGCACGCACCGCGTCGTCGATGTCGTGGTTGATGTACGCGATCCGGTCGACGAGCCGGACGATCTTGCCTTCGAGCGTCGCCGGCTCCCCCGCCCCGCTGGAGTGGCGCAGGATCCCGTCGCGCACCGGCTCGGTCAGGTTCAGGCCCTCCAGGACCGACACCACGCGCAGCGAGTGCTCGTTGTGCCGGAACCCTCGCCCGAAGCGCTCGCGCCCTGCGCGGTCCAGCACGTCCTCGCCGATGTGCCCGAACGGCGGGTGCCCGACGTCGTGCCCGAGCCCGATCGCCTCCGTCAGGTCCTCGTTCAGGCGCAGTGCCCGCGCGACCGTGCGGCTGATCCCGGTCACCTCGAGCGTGTGGGTGAGCCGCGTGCGGAAGTGGTCGCCTTCGGGCGAGACGAACACCTGCGTCTTGTGCTTGAGCCGCCGGAACGCCTTCGAGTGCACGATCCGGTCGCGGTCGCGCTGGAACGGCGTGCGCAGCGGCGCGTCCGCTTCGGCGCGCTCGCGCACGGCGGGATACGACCGCGCGGCGAGCGGGGACAGCCACGCGGCCTCACGCTCCTGCTGGGCGGAGGCGAAATCACTGACGGTCGGCGCGCTCACCCTTCCCATTCTGACGCCCCCGAGGACATCGCCGGCCGACTGCGCGAAGTCGGCACACATTCTTTGCGATTACGCGTCAGCCCATGACCGATCGTGCGCATGGATGATCGCCGCCTGGGCGGCGGCGACCCGCGCGATCGGCACCCGGAACGGCGAGCACGACACGTAGTCGAGCCCCGCCATGTGGAAGAACTCGATCGAATCGGGGTCGCCCCCGTGCTCGCCGCAGATGCCGAGCTTGAGGTCGGGACGCGCCTCGCGCCCGACCCACGCCGCGAGCCGCACGAGCCAGCCGACTCCCGGCTTGTCGATCGTCTCGAACGGCGACCGGTCGATGATCTTCTGCTCCATGTAGACCGGCACGAACTTCGACTCGACATCGTCGCGGGAGAACCCGAGCGCCGTCTGGGTCAGGTCATTCGTGCCGAAAGAGAAGAAGTCTGCAAATTTTGCGATGCGATCTGCAACAAAACACGCTCGGGGGAGCTCGATCATGGTTCCGACCGTGTAGTCCTCTCCCTCATGCAGCCCTTCGTCGTTCCCGATCCGGACCACGAGCTCCCGCATGAGCTCGATCTCGTGCTCGTAGTCCACGAGCGGGATCATGATCTCCGGGTGCGGCGGCTCGTCCATCGCCTTCGCCGCCCGCAGGATGGCGTGGACCTGCATCTCGTAGATCTCGGGGTAGAGGATCCCCAGCCGGCACCCGCGCGTGCCGAGCATCGGGTTCTCCTCCGAGATCCGCTCCGTCGTCTCGAGCAGCTCCTCGAGCTCCTCGAGGTCGTCCGTGCATTCAATCCGCGCGCGCTCCACCTGCGCCGCCAGGTCCGGCAGGTCGGGAAGGAACTCGTGCAGCGGCGGGTCCAGCAGCCGGATCGTCACCGGCAGGCCCTTCATCGCCTCGAACAGCCCTTCGAAGTCCTCCTGCTGCAAAGGCAGCAGCTGCTCGAGCGCGTCCTTGCGCGCCTCCCGCGTCCCCGCCATGATCATCCGCCGCATCTTCGGCTGGCGGTCCTCGGCCATGAACATGTGCTCGGTCCGGCACAGGCCGATGCCCTCCGCACCCAGCTCCCGCGCCTTCCGCGCGTCGGTCGGCGTGTCCGCGTTCGTGCGCACACCGAGCCGGCGCGTGTCGTCCGCCCAGCCCAGCACGGTCTCGAACGCCTTGAGGATCTCGTCGAAGGCCGGATCCTCCTTCGGGTCGACGAGCGGGACGTCGTCGAGCGTGACCTCGCCGTTGGTGCCGTTGATGGCGATGAAGTCGCCCTCGCCGATCGTGCGGTCGCCGACGCGGATGCACTTGTCCTCGAGGCTGATCTTCAGCTCCGAGGCGGCGGTGACGCACGGCACGCCCATGCCGCGGGCGACGAGCGCCGCGTGGCTCGCCTTGCCACCGAGGCTGGTGAGGATGCCCTTGGCGGCGTGGAAGCCGGCGACGTCGTTGGCGTTCGTGTCCGGCCGGACGAGCACGACGGCGCGGCCCTCGTCGGCGGCGCTGACGGCGTCGGCGGCGGTGAAGACGACCTCGCCCTTGGCCCCGCCGGGCGCGGCGGGCACACCTGTGGCGATGACCTCGTAGTCGGCCTTGGGGTCGAAGGTCTCGACCAGCAGGGCGGTGAGCATGTCGGCGTCGACGGTCATCAGCGCCTGCTCGCGGTCGAGCAGCCCTTCGTCGACGGCGTCGCGCGCGAAGCGCACCGCGGCCTGGGCCGGCCGCTTGGCGTCGCGCGTCTGCAGCATGTAGAGCTGCCCGTCCTCCACCGTGAACTCGGTGTCCTGCATGTCCCCGTAGTGCTGCTCGAGCGTCTTGAGGATCTCCATCAGCTGCTCGTACGCGTCCGGCAACCAGTCCTTCATCTCGGCGATGTCGCGCGGTGTGCGCGCGCCGGAGACGACGTCCTCACCCTGCGCGTTCGGCAGGAAGTCGCCGCTCGGCTCGGGTGCGCCCGTCACCTCGTCGCGACTGAAGGCCACGCCGGACCCCGACGTGTCGCCCTTGTTGCCGAACACCATCTGCTGGACGTTGACGGCGGTGCCCCAGTCGTCGGGGATCCGGTTGATGCGCCGGTACTCCCGCGCCCGGTCGCCGGTCCAGGAGTCGAACACGGCACGGATCGCGAGCCGCAGCTGCTCCTGCGGGTCCTGCGGGAAGTCCTCGCCCGTGTGCTCGGAGTAGAGCGCCTTGAAGCGGTCGGTCAGCTCCTTGAGCGCGTCGGTGTCGAGCTCGGTGTCCTCTTCGACGCCACGGTCGGACTTGACCTCGGCGATCGCCTGCTCGAACGCCTCGCCGTCGATGCCCCGGGAGACGTTGCCGAACATCTGCACGAACCGCCGGTAGGAGTCCCACGCGAACCGCTCGTTGTCCGTCGCCTTGGCCAGGCCTTCCACGGAGGTGTCGTTCATCCCCAGGTTCAGGACGGTGTCGAGCATGCCCGGCATGGACTCACGGGCGCCGGAGCGCACGCTGACGAGCAGCGGGTCGTCATCGTCGCCCAGCCGCTTGCCGGTGTGCTCCTGCAGCCGCTCGAGCGCGTCGGCGACCTGAGCCGCCATGCCGTCGGGCTCTTCCTGCCCGGCCTGCATGTAGGCGACGCACGCCTCGGTCGTGATCGTGAAGCCCGCCGGCACGCGGTCCGCGCCGAGCACGCGCGTCATCTCGGCCACGTTGGCGCCCTTGCCGCCGAGGAGCTCCCGCATGTCCTTGGAGCCTTCGGCGAAGTCGTAGACCCATTTCTGCTCGTCGGCCATGGTTCAGAACACCCGCTGTTTCTGGACGGAGACGGTGAAGCCGTGGTTCGAGCGCAGGCTCTTGCACGTGATGCCGGACCGGCGCGAGGTGCACCGCAGGCGCCCGAAGGTCGTGCTCTTGCCGTACGCGAGCGGCTTGGCGCCCGGGTCGAACACCGTGTCGGTGATGCGGATGCGCTTGCCCTTGCGGGTCTCGTCGAGCACCATGGCCCGGTCGTTGCCGCCCTTCCACTCACAGCGGACCTGGCGCGACACGTCCACGTCGGAGTAGAACTGGCAGCCGAGGTTGCCGGAGGGCGAGCGGAAGGTCCGCAAGGCCGCATCGGCGGTGGCGGGAACGACGGTGGTGGCCACCCCGGTGGCCAGCAGGGCGAGCGCAACACGGAACCGACTCATCGGCTCGGAGCCTATATGGCACGGCCGGACAAACGTGCCAGCGGCCCCGTTCGTTCGCAGATGGCGCGAAACGGGGCCGCTTCTCCGGTCAGGTCAGTGCTCGGTGAGATCCGCGAGCGTGAGCACGCCGCCCCCGATCCCCCAGCCGCCGTCCACGACCTCGTCGACGAGGACCATCGTGTTCGGGCGGGCGCGTTCGCCGTAGAGCTCGACGTAGAGGTCGGTCGTGCGGGCGACGATCGTCTGCTTCTGCTCGGCCGAGAGCGTGCCGGCGGGCACCTTGAAGTTGGCGAAGGGCATGGTCGGTTCTCCGATCTAGAGGGCGGCGTTGGGGGTGAGGAGGTCGTCGATGCCCGCGCGGCGGAAGAACTCGACGCGGATGCGGTCGGCCACGGCGGACACGACCTCGCTGCCGTCGCGGGACGGGTCGACGTGCGTCCGCAGCGGGCGCTCGCCGAACGGCAGGTCGACCACGCGCGCGATCTCGTCGGCGACCGCGCCGGCGTCGGCGTCGGCGGGCGTGAGGCTCGCCAGGCGGGGCGCGAGCTCGTCCATGAAGGTCCCGTAGCGCTCGTCGTACGCCGCGGCGCGCTCGGCGTCGGCGGGAGCGCCGGCGTGGGCGAAGTGGTTGGTGCCGGAGGTGAACGCGCCCGGCACGACGATCGTCGTGTCGATGCCGAAGCGGATCACCTCGGCGGCGTAGCTCACCGCGAGAGCGTCCATCGCGGCCTTGGCGGCGAAGTACGGCGCCAGGAACGGCGGGCAGCCGCCGCGGGTGCTCGAGCTGCCGACCCAGACCAGCAGGCCGCTGCCCTGCTCGCGCAGTCGCGGGAGCACGGCGCGGTTCACCCGCTGCGTGCCGACGACGTTGACGTCGTACAGCTCCACCCACTGCTCGGGCGTGAACGCCTCCGCGGGGCCGAGCACCATGTGCCCGGCGTTGTGCACGACCGCGTCGAGATGCTCGATCCCGTCGACGGCCGCGTCGACGGAGCCCTGGTCGGTGACGTCGAGCTCGACGGCTCGGAGGTCGCCGGGCTCGTCGCGCAACGCGGCCGCGGCGGCCGCGTTGCGGTGCTGGAGGTCACGCATGCCGGCGAAGACGGTGTGCCCGCGCGCGGCGAGCGCGCGGACGGTGAGCGCGCCGAAGCCGCTGGACGCGCCGGTGACGAGGACGTCCATCAGTGCCACGACCCCGAAGTTCGCGGGCGCCTAGCGCGCGTCTCGCCGCGCCTGGCGGCCGCCGGCGATCCCTCACGTACCACCAGTATGCGCGAGATCACCAGCGACCCCAGCCACGACGATCGGGCCCGCTATGCACGCGCGAACTTCCGGCTCGCGGCATCAGATGATCCCCCCGTTCGCCCGCAGGATCTGGCCGTTGACCCAGTGTCCTTCCGGACCCGCCAGGAAGGCGACGACGCCCGCGATGTCCTCCGGCGTGCCGAGGCGCTCCAGCGGCGGCTGCTTCGCCCGCTGCGCGATGGTCTCCTCGTCGTTGGCCTCCAGGAACAGCGCCGTGGCGGTCGGCCCGGGCGCGACCGTGTTGACGGTCACGTCGCGGCCGCGGAGCTCGCGTGCGAGCACCAGCGTCATCGCCTCCACGGCACCCTTGCTGGCGGCGTACGCGGCGTACCCCGGGAACGCGAGCGCGATCACCGAGCTCGAGAAGGTGATCAGCGCGCCCCCTTCGCGCAGGCGTCGGACGGCCTGCTGGGCGACCACGAAGGTGCCGCGGATGTTCGTGCGGTGCAGCGCGTCGAGCTCGTCCAGGTCGAGGTCGGCGATGGGTGACAGCGTCATCCGGCCCGCGGCGTGGACGACCACGTCCACGCCCCCGAAGGCCTGCTCGGCAGCGTCGAACAGCGCGGTGACGGCGGCTTCGTCGGCGACGTCGGCCTGCACGGCGATGGCGTCGCCGGCCTCGCGTACGGCGGCCTCGGCCTCATCGGCGTTGCCGGCGTAGCCGACGACGACCTTGTAGCCGTCGGCGGCGAGTCGGGAGACGACGGCGCGCCCGATGCCGCGGGAGCCGCCGGTGACGATCGCGACGCGGGCAGGGGCCGACGCGCCGCCGGGAGCGGAAGGAGTCATCTGGAACCTCGTGGTCAGAGGGAAGGAGTGACTGCCATGATGCCCTCGTTGGCCCGGATTCCCAACAACGCGTGGGTGTGAAGCTCCCACCGGCGGTGGTGAATGCCTGAGTTGTCCCAGCTGCGGACGTTCGCGGCCGTCGCGGAGGCGCTGAGCTTCACGCGGGCGGCCGAGGAGCTGGGGCTGAGCCAGCAGGCGACGTCGAAGGCGGTGCGCGCGCTCGAGGACGAGCTCGGCGTGGTGCTGCTGGAGCGGACCACCCGTGAGGTGCGGCTGACGCCGGCGGGCAGCACGCTGCTCGCTTCCGCGCGGGATCTGCTGGCGCGCGCCGAGGTCGCCTTCGCGGAGGTGAGGGACGTCGAGGCGGGGCTGTCAGGGACGATCCGAATCGGCGCCTCGCCCGCGATCGGCCTCGCCGACCGGACCGACGTCGCCCGCGCCCTGCGCGCCGACTCCGCCCGCGTCGGCGTCGCGTTCCACGAGGTCCGCCCCGGCCAGCTGCGGACGCTGCTCCGCACCGGGGACATCGACATCGCGCTCACGCGGGCACGCGGGCTCGACGAGGACTCGATCAGCACCCACGAGCTGCGCCCCTCGACGATGGTCTGCTGCCTGCCGGTCACGCACCGGCTCGCGACGGGTGGGTCCGTCTCGACGAGCGACCTCGTGGGCGAGCGCCTGCTCGTCCCGAGCCCGCCGGGCACGCCGTTCACCGACCTGCTGCTGGCGCGTGTGCCGGGCGTCGTGCCGGTCGAGGCGCGCATCACCGGGACCGGGGTGATCCTCACCGAGCTGATGGCCGAGAACGCGGCCTACCTGATGCCGGAGGGCGCCGCGGTTCCCCCGGACGTCGTCTGCCTGCCGATCGAGGGCGGATTGACACTGCCGCTGTTCGTCCTCTGGCCCGCCGGACGCCCCTCCCCCGCCGCACGTCGCCTCATCGCGACGTTGAGCGTGGAGCCCGCTCGCCGCTAGCGGGCGCCGACGGGCCGCAGCCGCAGGTGCGCGTGGTGCTCGAGCGTGTCGGTGATCGCCCGCTCGGCCTGCGAGAGCGCGAGCGGCGTGGCGTCGGGCGTCTCGGCCAGTGACCGGCCCAGCGCCGCGACCATGAACGCGTGCGCGTCCGCATCAAGCGGGAAGGAGCTGGCTTCGCAGGCGCCGCAGACCACGCCGCCGGCGGCCCCGGAGAAGCCGACCAGGTGCTCGCGTTCTCCGCAGGAGGCGCACCCGGCCAGGTGCGGCGCGAAGCCGGCGGCCAGCAGCAGCTTCAGGCGGAACGCGAGCGAGTTGGCGCGTCCAGCGCGCGCGGGCTCGCGATCGAGGAGCGCGAGCTCGTTCGCGAGCAGGTGGTAGACACCGGGATTGGGCTCACCGTCGTCGAAGATGCGCGCCACGGCCTCGCAGGCGCGCGCGGCGCCGTCGAGCGGGGCGAGCGCCTCGCGCAGCCGGTGGTGCGCGGCGATCGTCTCCACCGACGTGATCGTCATCAGGTCGCTGCGGCCCTGGTAGAGGACGAGGTCCAGGCGGAAGTACGGCTCCAGCCGTCCACCGAAGCGGGACTTGGCCTTGCGGACGCCTTTCGCGATCACGCTCACGCGACCGCGCTCCGGGGTATACAGGTGGAGGATGCGGTCCGCTTCGCCGTACCGGAGCGAGCGGAGCACGATTCCTTCGGTTTTTACCGATCCGGTTATCCCACTATACTTTCTGAAGCCATGAGCCAGATCACCGTCTACACGACTGAGCCCTGCGGCTACTGCCGCGTCGCCAAGGCCCTCCTGAACAAGCGCAGCGTCCCGTTCGAGGAGATCAACCTCGCCAAGGACCCTGAGGGCCGTGCGGAGCTCGTGCGTCTGACAGGCATGATGACGTTCCCCCAGGTCGTAATCGATGGCACGTCCATCGGTGGGTACCAAGAGCTGGTCGCCTTCGACAAGGCGGGCAAGCTCGCGGAGTTCGCACCGGCCGCTTGAAACGGCTCGCCGGGCCCACCCGCGTCCTGCGCTCCGGCAACCCCGGCGCGTTGACGTCCGGGCTGCTCAACCTGCTGCTCGAAGGCGAGCACGAGTACCTGCGTGACCCGCGCGAGCTGATGCTCACGCTCGCGCCGTATCACCACTGCGCGCGCCGCCTCGGCGAGGAGCCGTCCGAGCTGTTCGACCTCGTCGCCGCGGGCGCACCGGTCACGCTCCGGGACGCGGTGCGCACCTTCGGCCGCCGCGACGACATCGAGCCCGAGTCCTTCGGCTTCGCCGTCGTCGAGACCGCCGACGGCCCCGAGTACATCCGGTTGCTCTAGACCCGCGCTGCTCGCGGGCGCCGCTGGCAGCGCTCGCACACGTACGTCCCGCGGCCCGCGACCCGCAGCTTGCGCACCGTGTTCCCGCAGTTCGGGCACGACTCCCCTTCGCGGGTGTGCACGAGCATCTTGTCCTGGAACGTGCCGCTCACGCCGTACGGGTCGCGGAAGTCGTCGATCGTCGCGCCCTTGGACTCGAGCCCCAGCATCAGCGCATCGACGACGCCGTCGCGGATCGCGGCGCACTGGGCCCGGGTGAGCGTGTTCGCGGGCCGCAGCGGATGGACCTTGGCGCGGAACAGCGCCTCGTCGGCGTAGATGTTCCCGACGCCCGCGACGCGCTTCTGATCGAGCAGGAACGCCTTCACCGGGGCGCGCGAGGTCTTCGCGAGCGCATGCAGGTGCTCAGCCGTGAACAGGCGTTCCAGCGGCTCGACCCCCAGCCGGGCGTCGAAGAACGCCGCCAGAGCCTCAGGGCCGAGCGCGAGCTCACCGGTGCCGAAGCGCCGCGGATCGTCGAAGACGAGTTGGTGGTCACCGAGGTCGAAGCGCACGCGCACGTGCTTGGACGGCGGATCCGGGTCCAGCAGCAGCGTCCCGGTCATGCGCAGGTGCATGAGCAGGAAGACGTCGTCCTCGAGCTCCCACACGAGGTACTTGCCGCGTCGCCCGAGCGTCTCGACGCGGCGCCCCTGGATCGCGGCCTCCAGCTCGGCGGGAGCGAGCGGCCGCGACCAGCGCTCGTCCAGCACCTCCACGCCCTCCAACACCCGCCCTTCCACGTGTGGCGCCAGATGACCGCGGATCGTCTCGACTTCAGGCAGCTCGGGCATGTCGCCCGAGCAGGCTAGAAGGGACTCTTCGTGCGGGCGTACGCCTCGACTTCGGACTCCACCTGGCTCAGCGACTTCTTCAGCACCTTCTTGAAGACCTTGTCCGTCAGCTTGCGCCCCGGCTTGCCCTTGATCTTCTCGCTGTTGAACGCCGCGTGCAGGCGCAGCAACGCGCCTTGGCCGTACTTGTCGGCGATCGCGTAGGCGGCTGCGGCGGCGTAGGAGTAGGCGAACGAGATCCCGACGGCCGACATGCGGTTGAGCGAGCTCGGCTTGGCGAGCCGCGTGAGCGACAGCGCGCGCTCGGCCGGCTTCTGCTTGGACGAGTCGCGCAGCACGCCGCCGCTGAGCAGCGCGCCGGCGTCCGAGGCGCGGTTCACGTCGCCCGACGCGTACATCGCCGTGCCCTCCGAGAGCCACACGGGCACCCGGCCGCCGGTGCGCTTGACCAGCGCGACGTGCGCGAGCTCGTGGGCGATCACGCGCTGACGTGCCTTTGGTGGCCGGTTGCCGTACGAGCGCCACAACACGAAGACGCGGTTGCCGCTCACGTCGGAGACCTTGCGGGCGGGCCCGTCGGTCGAGATCTGCGCCTCGGCGATGGCGACCACGGCGCTCAGCGTCTTGTAGTCCTTCGTCAGCGCCTTGGTGTCGTTGCTGTTGCGGTTGACGATCACCAGCACCCGCTCGGGCAGCTTCACGCCCTTGAGGCCCCGGCGCATCGTCGTGCGGCCCTTCTCGAGGTCGCGCATGAGCTTGCCGACCTTCATCCGGGCGGGCGCGAGCGCGAGGAAGTGCTTGCTGGACCGTGCCTTGTAGCGCGTGTGCTCCCACGGCGCGAGCGTCCCGTAGGTCGGGCGGTCCTTCGCGACCTTCCACCCACCGTCGGTCTTCTCGACCGACATCCGCGAGGTCTTCCAGTACCACTCGTCGATGCCGTCGAACCGGTAGGCCATGTGCACCTTGATCGTGCCGCGGTCTCCGTCGATCTCCGTGCCGTCGGCCTCCATCTTGACGTCGTTGAGCGGCAGCGCCTTGGCCGCGGCGATCGCGCGCTTGTCGCGCGTGGCCTGCGTCCCCGTCGAGGTCTTCAGGAAGGCGGCCTCGTCACCCGAGTGGAGCGCGTACGCCCGCTCCGTCAGCAACGTGTTCAGCTGCTCGCTGTCGGAGGGTGCTTTCGTCGCCGTCGCCTTCGGCTTGGTGTCGGCGGAGGCCTTGGTCGACGTCTGCTTGGTCGGCTGCGTCGAAGCGGTTTCACCGCCGCCCCCACAGGCGGCGACGAGCAGCGCCGTGGCGGCCACTGCCGCCATGCGCGAAGTGTCAAGCAGTGAACGCACGGTGAGTGGGTCCCCCGTTCGCGGTCGGTCTAGACCCGCGACCGACACGAATTCGGTGGTTTAGACAAACGGCGTGCCCGGAAGCGACGCGTCCCGGCCCGTGAGCCACTTCAGCACCGACGCCCCGACGTTAGCGAACGGACCGTCATGGCGCTGGCCGCCGTGACCGTCGAAGCGCGCCAGCAGCGGCACGTGCTCGCGGGTGTGGTCCGTACCCGGCGTCGTCGGGTCGCACCCATGATCAGCCGTGATGATCAGCAGGTCGCGCTCCGGGTCCAACCGCTCGAGCCAGGTTCCCACCTCTGCGTCGATGGCTTGGAGCGCGCGGTGGTAGCCCGGAACGTCGTTCCGATGGCCGTAGACCTGGTCGGTCTCGACGAGGTTGGTGAACACGAACCCGCTCTCGAGCGAGTCGATCAGGTCGGCCGTCGCCGCCAACGCCGCCGCGTTGGTCGCGCCCTTGTGCTGCACGTCGACGCCGACGCTGTCGAAGACCTGGCCGATCTTGCCGACCGTGTGGACCGGCTGCCCGGCGGCCTGCAGCTCCTGCATGTACGAGCGCCCGGGCGGCGGAAGCGCCAGGTCCTTGCGCCCGTCCGTGCGCTCGAACGCCCCCGGCTCGCCACGGAACGGCCGCGCGATGACGCGGCCCACGGCATGCTCGCCGGTCATGATCTCGCGCGCCGCCGCGCAGATCGTGTACAGCTCCGACGTCGGCACCTGGTCGACGTGCGCAGCGATCTGCAGCACGGAGTCCGCGGACGTGTAGACGATGATGTTGCCGGTGGCGAGATGCTCGGCGCCGTAGTCCTCAATCACGCCGGTGCCGCTGTAGGGCTTGTTGCAGAGCACGCCCCGTCCGCTCGCGTCGTGAAGCTGCTCGATGATCTCGTCCGGGAAGCCGTCCGGGTAGGTCCGCAGGGGCTTCGGCGTGACGACGCCCATCAGCTCCCAGTGGCCGGTGATCGTGTCCTTGCCGGGCCCGAGCGGGTGCAGACGCCCATGCAGGACGCGATCAGGGGACGGCTCCACGCCGACGAGCGGCAGGATGTCGCCGAGCCCGAGGCGCTGGAGCACCGGCAGGTCGAGGCCTCCGGCCGCTTCCGAGACGTGCTGCAGGGTGTTGGTCCCCGCGTCGCCGTAGTCGGCGGCGTCCGGGAGCGCCCCGGCGCCGCAGGCGTCGATCACGATGACGAAGGCCCGTTTGCTCACGGGCGACGATGCTACCGGCGCCCGCGGGAGGTCAGCGCATCTTCGCGCGCGGATGCGCGTCGAAGTACACGTCCTTCAGCCGGTCGGCCGAGAGGTGCGTGTACAGCTGCGTGGTCGCGATGTCGGCGTGGCCGAGCATCTCCTGCAGGCTGCGCAGGTCACAGCCGCCGGCGAGCAGATGCGTCGCGAACGTGTGCCGCAGCGTGTGCGGGCTCATCTTGTCGGCGAGCCCGGCGCTGGCGGCGTGCCGCTGGACGATCTTGTAGAGGCCCTGACGGGTGAGCCCGCTGCCGCGGTGGTTGACGAACAGCCGGGACTCGAGCCGGTCACCGACGAGCCGACCCCGGCCCTTGGCGAGGTAGGCGTTGACCGCACGCGTGGCGGCGGACCCGACCGGGACGATCCGCTCCTTGGAGCCCTTGCCCCGGGCCCGCAGGATGCCGATCTCCAGGTCGAGGTCCTGCATCTCGAGCTCGATCGCCTCGGAGGCCCGCAGACCGCACGCGTACATCAGCTCCAGCAGCGCGCGGTCGCGCATCGCCGGCGGCTCGGTGCCGCGCGGCTGCTCGAGCAGCTTCGCGACCTCGTCGCGGCTGAGGACGTGTGGAAGCCGGCGGCTCTGCTTGGGCGCGCGCAGGTTCGCGGTCGGGTCGGCGTCGATCAGGCTCTGGCGGCGCAGGTGCCGGTAGAACGACCGCAGGCACGCGACCTTGCGCTGCAGCGTCGCCGGGGCCACCGGCGGCTTCTCGCCGTCCCCGGCCGCGAGGCTGGAGACGAATCCGGCCAGGTCCGAGTGGGTGACGACGAGCGCGTCGCGGCCGTGCAGGTAGACGCCGTACTGCAGCAGGTCGGACCGGTACGCCTCGAGCGTGTTGCGGGAGAGCCCGCGCTCGAACTCGAGGTAGGCAAGGAAGTCGAGCACCAGGTGCTCGAACGGCTGCGTGTCGGTGGGCGTGGCAAGGGGAGCGTCGGCGACGGCCATCCCCACCTCGTTCTAGGCGACCGGCGCGTCCCCTCCGCTTGCAATCAGCGTCCCAAGAGGACCCCACGAACTCCCCGACGGCGAGCGCGCCGGCCGCTCAGGAGGCCTTCAGCCGGTCTCGGAAGCGGTACAGCGCGATCAGCGTCTTAGAGTCCATGTTGGTCGCCAGGATCTCGTCCAGATCGGCCAGTGGACGGATCTCGACGTCGATCCGCTCGTCCTCCTCCACCTCCGGACGCTCGTCCACGTCGCTGATGCCCTGCGCGAGGAACAGGTGGATCTCCTCGTTGGTGAACCCGGGGGTGGTGAAGAAGGAACCGAGGGAATCCCACTGCGACGCCTGCTTGCCGATCTCCTCGGCGAGCTCGCGCTTGGCGGACTCCAGCGGGTCCTCACCCTCCACGTCGAGCTTGCCCGCGACGATCTCCAGCAGGTCCGGGATGCCGACCGCCTCGCGCGGCTGCCGCACGAACCACAGCTGATCGCCGTCGAGCACGATCACCCCGACCGCGCCGGGGTGCGTGACGTTCTCGCGCTTGACCTCGGTGCCGTCCTCGTGGCGGAAGGTGCCACGTTCGACGTCGAAGAACTTGCCCTCGAAGATCTTTTCGGTGGCGATTCGCTCGAAGTTTGAGCTCATGCGGTGGCCGCCTCCTCGAGCAGCGTCAGTCCGATGTCCAGCATGGCCTCCAGCGCGTACTGGGTGACGCGCTCGGTCGGCTCGTGATTGTGCTCGGTGCCGTTGGCGACGTTCACGCACTGGATCCCGGCCGCTTCGAACACGTTGGCGTCCGAAGCGCCGCCGGTGGCGATCCGCTTGGGCTCGTACCCGTGCGCACGCAGCGCCGCCTCGGCGGCGACGACCGCCGGTGAGGACGGCTTCTGCCGATACCCAAGGACCTGCTTGGACGTGATGACGTCCACGTCGCAGGCGCCATGGCTTGCGCCGTCGTGCAGCGCGTCGATGATGCCCGCCAGGACCGCTTCCGCCTTCTCTGGATCAACCGAACGGACCTCGGCGAGCAGCCGCGCGCGCTCCGGCACCACGTTCGTGGACTCGACGCCGCCGTGGAAGTAGCCGAGGTTCGCCGTCGTCTCGGGATCGATGCGGCCGTGCGGCATCCGCGCGGCCGCGTGCGCGGCGGCCAGGATCGCCGAGTGACCGGCTTCGGGACGGATGCCCGCGTGGGCGGACTTCCCGAGGAACTCGGCTTCGACCCGGTAGAGCGTCGGAGCGGCGGTGACGACCTCGCCGATCGCGGTCGCGTGGTCGAACACGTAGCCGAACTCGGCCTTCAGCTGTGACTTGTCGAACGCCTGGGCGCCGAGCAGCCCGATCTCCTCCTGCACCGTGAACAGCAGCTCCACCCCGACGGGCGAGCCCTCGACGCTGCATCGGCGCGCCAGCTCGATGAGCATCGCCACGGCCGCTTTGTTGTCGGCCCCGAGGATGCCGTCATTGGCGTTCTCCCAGGCCCCGTCGACGAGCACGGGATCCACGGGTGCGTGCGGCGGGACCGTGTCCAGATGCGCGCAGAGCAGGATCGTCCGCTCGCCGCGCCCACGCAGGCGCGCCAGCAGATTGCCGGCCTCGTCGCGCTCGACGCCCAGCCCGATCCCGCGCAGCTCGCGCTCGATGTGCTCGGCGCAGGCCGCTTCCTCCCCCGACGGGGAGAGGATGCGGCACAGGTCTGCGAACGTGTCGTTGAGGCGGGCCTTCTCGGCCTCGCTCGCCGGCCTCACCGCGCGGCGGCCGGCTCCTCGACGGCGAGCTCGTCCGGGCGCAGCTCCTCCGCCCGACCGAGTGCCGCGGCGACGAAGTCCCGGAACAGCGGCGCCGGGCGCTCCGGCCGTGACTTGAACTCCGGGTGGTACTGCGACGCCACGAAGAACGGGTGGTCCGGGATCTCGATGATCTCGACGAGCCGCTCGTCAGGCGACGTGCCCGAGCACACCAGGCCCGCGGCCTCGATGCGCTTGCGCAGGAAGTTGTTGACCTCGTAGCGGTGGCGATGACGCTCGTAGATCACGGCCTCGCCATAGATCTCGCGTGCCCGCGTGCCCTCGTGCAGCTTCACCGGATCGGCCCCGAGCCGCATGGTGCCGCCCATGTCCGAGACTTCCTTCTGCTCGGGCAACAGGTCGATCACCGGGTACGGCGTCTCCGGATCGAACTCCGTGGAGTTCGCACCGTCCATGCCGACGACGTGGCGCGCGAAGTCGGCCACTGCCATCTGCATGCCGAGGCAGATGCCGAGGAACGGGATCTTCTGCTCGCGCGCGATCCGTGCGGCGGTGATCTTGCCCTCGATGCCACGCACGCCGAAGCCGCCCGGGATCAGGATGCCGTCCGCGTTCGCGAGGCGCGCCCGCACCTCGCCGTCGTCCAGCGTCTCCGAGTCCACCCAGTCGATGTCGATGCCGCGCCCGAGCTGGAACCCGGAGTGGCGCAGCGCCTCGACGACCGACAGGTACGCGTCCTCGAGCTGGACGTACTTGCCCACGAGCGCGATCTTCACCGGCGGGCGCCCCTGCGCCACGCTGGCCTGGCTGACCAGGCGCTCCCACCCCGTCAGCTCGGGCGGGCCGGTCTCGAGCCCGAAGTGGTCGAGCACGAAGCTGTCGACGCCCTCGTTGCGGTAGTAGAGCGGGATCTTGTAGATGTTGTCGACGTCCTGGCCGGAGACGATCGCCTCCGGCGGCAGGGACGCGAACAGCGCGATCTTCTTGCGCACGTCCTGCGGCAGCCCACCCTCGGACCGGCAGATCAGCATGTCCGGCGCGATGCCGATGCGGCGCAGCTCGTTGACCGAGTGCTGCGTCGGCTTGGTCTTGAGTTCACCCGCGTGGCCGATGTACGGCACCAGCGTGAGGTGGATGAACATCGTGTTCCGGCGGCCGACGTCCACCGGGAACTGGCGGATGGCCTCCAGGAAGGGCAGCGACTCGATGTCGCCCACCGTGCCGCCGATCTCCGTGATCACGACGTCGACGTCCTGCGTCTCGCCGATGAGCCGGATCCGGTGCTTGATCTCGTCCGTGATGTGCGGAACGACCTGCACCGTGCCGCCGAGGTAGTCGCCGCGGCGCTCCTTGCGGATGACGGAGTTGTAGATCGCGCCGGCCGTCACGTTCGACGCCCGGGACGCGTTGGCGTCCGTGTAGCGCTCGTAGTGACCCAGGTCCAGGTCCGTCTCCGCACCGTCCTCGGTGACGAAGACCTCGCCGTGCTGGAACGGCGACATCGTGCCGGGGTCGACGTTGATGTACGGGTCGAACTTCTGGATCGCGACCTTCAACCCGCGCGAGACGAGCAGACGGCCGATCGAGGCGGCGGCGATGCCCTTCCCCAGAGAAGAGACCACTCCCCCTGTGACAAAGATGTAGCGGGTTCGCGGCCTAGGTTCGGGCATTGCAGAAAGTCTCCTTATGTCGCCTCCGAGAGGATAGAGCGGTGTGCGGCGGCGACGGGTTCATGCGGCTTTGAGCAGCTCTTTCGCGTGGCGCCGGGCGGCCGTATCTTGGCGATCGGCACCCAGCATGCGGACGATCTCCCCGACGACCTCGGTCTTGCGCAGCTCGGTGACGGTCGTGCGGGCCGTCTCCCCCGAGGTGTCCTTGACGATCGTGAAGTGGCGGTCCGCCAGCGACGCGATCTGGGGCAGGTGGGTGATGCAGAGGACCTGACGGCCGGCGGCCAGCTCGCGGAGCTGCTCGCCGACCGCGCGCGCGGTGACGCCGCCGATGCCGGCGTCCACCTCGTCGAACACGAGGGTGGCCGGGCCGGCCTCCGCGGCGGCGCCCATCAACGCGAGCATGACGCGCGAGAGCTCACCGCCGGACGCGATCTCGCGCAGCGGCCCCGCGGGCACACCGGGGTTGGGCGCGATCAGGAAGTCGACCTCGTCCGCGCCGCTGGGCGCGAACTCGCGCGGCGAGAGCGCCGCAGTGAACTCCGCGCCCTCCATCGCCAGCGCACCGAGGCGGTCGCGTACCGCTTCCGCCAGCGCGACGCCGGCCGCCTCCCGCGCCGCGCTGAGCGCGCGGCCGCGCTGCTCGAGCTCGGCTCGCACCTCGGCCAGCTCAGCCTCGACCTCCTCGATCGCCTCCTCGGCGCCGACGAGCTCGTCCCGGCGCGTGCGGCACTGCTCGGCGTACGCGAGGACCGCGGCGATCGTCCCGCCGTGCTTGCGCTTCAGGCGGTCGAGCAGCGACATCCGCTCCTCGACCTCGTCCAGCCGCCCGGGAGCCGCCTCGACGCCCTCGGCGTAGCGGTGCAGGTCGTGCAACAGGTCCTCCGCCTCGAGGGCGAGCGCCCGCACGCGAACACCGAGCGCGTCCAGCTCCTCATCGACGCCGACGACGCTGTCCATGGCCTGAGCGGCGGCCGCGAGCGCCAGCGCCGCGCCACCACCGCCCTCGTCGTCACCGCCGAGTGCGCCGGAGCCTGCAGCGGCAGCGCCGCGGAGCGCCTCGACGTGCCTCAGGCGGCCGCGCTCGGCCTCGAGCGCCGCCTCCTCGTCCTCGCTCGGCGCGGCGCGCTCGATCTCCCCCAGCTCCCACTCGAGCAGGTCAAGTTCCCGGTCCCGCGCGCCCGCACGCTCCTGCAGCTGCATCCTGCGCTCGTTGAGCGCACGCTCGCGCGTGTAGGTCTCGCGATAGGCGTCGCGCCGATCGGCTTGCTCTGCTCCGGCGAACCCGTCGAGGATCTCCAGCTGCGCCGAGTGCAGCATGAGCTTGCGGCTCTCGTGCTGGCCGTAGAACGACAGCAGCGCGGTGCCGGCGTCACGGAGGTCGGCCGCGGTGGCGCTGCGGCCCCCGAGGTAGGCGCGCGTGCGTCCCTCGGCGCTGACGCGGCGCGCGAGCACGAGCTCCTCCGCGTCCTCGGCGATCCGGTCCCCCAGCAGCTCGCGCAACTCGTCCGGCAGGGAGAAGATGCCCTCCACGTACGCCTCGGCGGCGCCCGGACGCACGATGCCCGACCGCGGCTTGCCGCCGAGCAGCAGATCCAGCGCGTGCGCGAGCACGGTCTTGCCCGCACCGGTCTCGCCCGTGAGCACGTTCAACCCCGGACCGAGGCGCAACTCGGCCCGTTCGATCAAGAGGAGGTTCTCGACGCGCAGTTCGTGGAGCACGCCGAGTGGTTTACCAGCGGGCCAGGACGGATCACGGGCGAACGCGTGTTCTGGTGCAGAATTGGCACAGGCCTGCGCAGACACGTAACACTTTCTCGGACATGCTGCCGGGCATGGGATTTTCCCGGCGGATGGTGCTCTGGCTAGCGGGCCAGGCGGCCAAAGCGCTCGCGAAGGCGGTGGTAGAACGACGCGCCGGGAAGCTGCGCGAGCGTGCCGTGCATGAGCCCGAAGGCGACGTGGATGTCCTCGCCCGGCTGCAGCTCGAGCGTCGGGCGCCCGTCCACGTGCACCTCCACCGGCTCCTCGCGCGATGCGTTGTTGATCGTCAGCTCGTCACCGGGGGCGACCACGAGGGCGCGGGCCGTGAGCGAGTGCGGCGCGATGAACGAGACGACGAAGCCCTCCACGCCCCAGGCGAGCACCGGGCCGCCGTTGGCGAGGTTGTAGCCCGTGGAGCCCTGCGGGGTGGCGACGACCAGGCCGTCGCAGCGGACACGCCCGATCTCCTCGCCGGCGAGCGCGTACGCGAGGTCGGCGACACGCAGGCCGGCCTTGCGGTGGACGGAGATGTCGTTGAGCGCGCTCCAGGTGCCATCTGGGCGACCCACCGAGATCGTCGGGAGCTCGATCGTGTCGTACTCGCCCGAGAAGGCGCGCTCGAAGTCCTCGGCGAGGCCGTCGGGGTCGATCGTGGCCAGGAAGCCGACCTCGCCGTAGTTGACGGCGAACACCGGCACGCCGGTGCCGGCGTAGCGCCGCAGCGCCGTGAGGATCGTGCCGTCGCCGCCCAGGACGATGCAGAGGTCGATGTCGTCGCCGGGGTCGTCGACGATCTCGACGAACGGTGCGAGCTCGATCCCGTGCTTGGCGGCCTCGTCGTGGGTGAGGCGGAGCGTGACCCGGCGGCGCCGCGCGATCTCGAGCAGCAGGTCGACGGCCGCGTGGGTGTCGCCGGCGCGCCGGTGGGTGAAGACGGCGGCGGTCACCAGGCGTCGACCTCCTCGACCGCGCCGGGGCGGCCCGGCTCGGCGAGCCAGAGGAAGGTCTCCTTGTTGCCGGAAGGGCCTGCGAGCGCCGATGGGGCGCTGCCCATCACGGCGACGTCGACGGAGGCGGCGACGGTGCGGACGGCCTCGCGGCGCAACTCGAGGTCGCGCACGACGCCGCCCTTGCCGAGCCGCTCCTTGCCGACCTCGAACTGGGGCTTGACCATCGCGAGGCAGTCGAACGACGGCGCGGTGGTGCCGAGCACGGCAGGCAGGACCTTGGTGAGCGAGATGAACGACACGTCGATGACGACGAGGTCGGGGGCGTACGGCAGGTCATCGGACGTGATGGAACGTGCGTTGGTCCGTTCGATCACGGTGACGCGCTCGTCCTCGCGGATGCGCCAGTCGAGCTCTCCGTACGCGACGTCGAGCGCGATCACGCGGGTGGCGCCGCGTTGCAGCAGGCAGTCCGTGAAGCCGCCGGTCGAGGCCCCGACGTCGAGCGCGTTGCGCTCCTTGGGGTCGAGGCCGAGCGTGTCCAGCGCGTTGGCGAGCTTGACTCCGCCGCGCGAGACGAACGGCGGTGGGCCACTGACCTCGAGCTCGACCTCGGAGTCGACGAGTTGGCCGGGCTTCTCGGCGCGACGGCGGCCAGGGCCGATGTGCACGTCACCGGCGATGATGGCGGCGGCGGCGCGGGTCCGTGATTCGAACAGGCCGCGTTCCGCGAGCAGGGAGTCCAGGCGGACGCGGGGCACGGGCACAAACGGTACTCAAGGCGGCCTCGGAGGCGGCCGATGCGTTGTTCGATGCGTTCCGTCCTCGCCTCAGTCGGCCTCGCCGTGCTCGCGCTCCCGGCCTCCGCCTCGGCCTATCAGCTCAGCTACGAAGCGCCGTCCGCCTCCATCTCGCGCGGCGCGCCGTTGACGTTCGCCGTTCGCACGGACGCGCCCGCGGGCAGCGTGATCGTGCGGGTGTCGGGCAACGACGACGTGGACGCGTCCGGATTGCTGACCGGGCCGGAGGGCACCTGGTTGGATGAGCCGGCGACGCAGGCACTCGAGGACCTGCAGGTGTGGAGCGTGCCGAACCGGTCGATTCTGCGACAGCGTCCGGGGCGGTACTTCTGGCAGGCGTACGTGGTCGACGAGGGTGCTGCCGCCGAGGGCGCGGCGGGGTCCCCGGGCGGCGCAGCGGGGCCGCAGAGCGGCACAGGCGGTTCGGATGGCACGAGTGGCCCGGCCGGCGTGGTTCCCGGGACCACGGTCGGCAGCGCTCAGCCGATCGGGCCGGTTCAGCCGCTCACCGTGACGTTGCCGTCCGCTGACCGTGGGCGAGGTTCGCTGTACCCGAAGTTCGGCAAGCGGGGCACGCGCGGGTTCCTCTTGTCGACGGCGAACCTGCCCGCGGCCGTCACCGCCAGCCGCTTCAAGGCCCTGGCCCGCACGACCGCGAAGCGCTGGGGGCTCAAGCCCAGGAAGACGACGAAGATCGTGGCCGGGGTGCAGGACGGTCGCAGCGTGGCCGGCTTCTCCGCCGACGTGCCGCCCGGGACGCTGGGCGTGCAGACGGACTACATGCGCAACGGGCGCGTGATCGAGCAGGACCTCGCCCTGCGCGCCGGCGAGCTCTGGGCCGCCGGCCCGGCTTACCCGGGGCTGGACGAGATCGACCTCGAGAGCGTGCTTCTGCACGAGCTCGGCCACATGGCCGGCAACAAGAAGCACCGTTCGCGCTGCGCGAGCTCCCCGTTGGACGAGGCCCTCGGGGCCGGCGAGTGGTGGCGCGGCGCGCGCGACAAGTGGTTCGGCGGCTGCACGGCCACCGCGTCGGCCGCGTCGGCGCTGAGCACGAAGCAGCTCGCGCACCGCGTCGTCACCGTCGACTGACGGCTCGCAGCTTGCGCGCCGAGATGTCGACGGCGTGACGACGAGCGTCGCGCCGTGCTCGTGGGCGCTAGACGCCGAGGCGGTCGAGGACGGCTGCTTCGACGCGGGCGGCGATCGCCTCCGCGGTGAAGCCGACTTCCTCGTGCAGGAGCGCCGGGGCGCCGTGGGTGACGTACTCGTCGGGCAGGCCGACGCGCAGGAGGCGCGGGGCGACGGCGCCCTCTTCGGCGAACGACTCCCAGACGGCCGTGCCGAAGCCGCCCTGGAGGACGCCTTCCTCGATGGTCACGAGCAGGTCGTGCGACTCGGCGAGGGAGGCCAGCAGGAGCTTGTCCAGCGGCTTGCAGAAGCGGGCGTCGGCGACGGTGACGTCCATGCCGCGCTCGGTGAGCAGGTCGGCGGCGCCAAGCGCCTTGCCGACGCCGCTGCCGTAGCCGATCAGGGCCACGCGCTCGCCTTCGCGGAGGATCTCGCCGGTGCCGACCGGGATCAGCTCGGGGGTCTCCGGAAGCTCGACGCCGACGCCGGCGCCGCGCGGGTAGCGCAGGGCGGACGGGCCGTCGATCTGCAGCGCCGTGTGCAGCATGTGGACGAGCATGGCCTCGTCGCGGGGGGCCATGAGCGTCATGTTCGGCAGCGGGCGCAGGTAGGCGATGTCGAACGCGCCGTGATGCGTCGGGCCGTCGTCGCCGACCAGGCCGGAGCGGTCCATGCAGAACGTGACCGGCAGGTTCTGGAGGCAGACGTCGTGGACGATCTGGTCGAACGCGCGCTGGAGGAAGGTGCTGTAGATGGCGGCGACCGGGCGCATGCCGGAGAGCGCCGCGCCGGCCGCGAAGAGCACAGCCTGCTGCTCGGCGATGCCGACGTCGAAGTAGCGGTCGGGCATGGCCTTCTGCAGGATCGAGAGGCCGGTGCCGGAGTTCATCGCCGCGGTGATGCCGATGACGCGCTCGTCGCGCTCGCATTCACGCACGAGGGCCTCGCCGAACACCTGGGTGTACTGCGGCGGAGCAGGCGTCGACGACGGGCGCGAGGGCGCGGGCATGCGCTGCGAGATCGACTTCGGCTTGGCGGCATGCCACTTCTCCATGCCCTCCAGGCCGCCGTCCTCGGCGGGCGCGAAGCCCTTGCCCTTGACGGTCGCGCAGTGGATGACGACGGGCCGCTCGGCCTCGAACGCCGTCTTCAGGGCGCGGCGCATGGCGCGCACGTCGTGGCCGTCGACCACGCCGAGGTAGGCCCAGTCGAGCTCTTCCCACCACAGGCCGGGAGCCCAGATCGCCTTGACGGACTCCTTCAGACGCGGCCCGAGGCGCTCGAACGCCGCGCCGATGCCCGCGGGCAGCCGCGTGAGCTTCTCCTCGACGCCCTCTCGCGCCTCCCACAGGCCCGGGTCCAGCCGGACGCGGTTCATGTACCGCGACAGCGCGCCGACGTTGGGCGAGATCGACATGCCGTTGTCGTTGAGGATCACGACGATCGGCGTGCCGAGGCCACCGGCCTGCGAGACGGCTTCGAAGGCGACGCCGCCGGTCATCGAGCCGTCGCCGATCACCGCGACGACCTTGCCGTCCTCGGTCGCGCCGCGCAGCATGGCCTCCTTGATCCCGACGGCGTAGCCGATCGAGGTGGAGGCGTGGCCGGCGCCCATGATGTCGTGCTCGGACTCGAAGCGCGCGCAGAACGGGGCGAGGCCGCCGTACTGGCGGATCGTCGACAGCCGGTCGCGGCGGCCGGTGAGGATCTTGTGCGGGTAGGCCTGGTGGCCGACGTCCCACAGGACCTTGTCCTTCGGCGAGTCGATCAGCGAGTGGACCGCGACCGCGATCTCGCACGTGCCGAGGTTGGCGCCGAAGTGGCCGCCGATCTCTCCGACGGTGTCGATCAGGAGCTCACGCACTTCCTGCGCGACCGCCTGGAGCTCGTCTTCACTGAGCGAGTGAAGGTCTTGGGGGCGGTCGATGCGGGACAGCAGTGAGGTCATGAAGTGCGGGTGGCGATGAAGTCGGTGATCTGAATCAGCTCGTGCGCGCTGTCGGGAGCCGCCCGATCGAGCGCCGCGCGTGCGTTGCGATGCGATTCTTCGGCCATGGCCCGGGCCCCGTCAAGTCCAAAGCGGCTGACATAGGTCACCTTGCCGTGGCGTTCGTCGCTTCCTTGCGGCTTCCCGAGCGCGACGTCGGTGCCCGTCACATCCAAGATGTCGTCGACGATCTGGAACAAGACCCCAAGCTCTGACGCGAACGCGCGGAAGTCAGCCAGTGTAGTCGAGCGGGTGGTCTCGTCGGCAAGGAGGATCGGGCACTCGATCGCCGCGCGGATGAGCCGGCCGGTCTTCAACTCGTGCAGGCGACGCAGCTCCGCATCGCCCTTTTCAATCAGGCCTTGGACGTCGATGTACTGCCCACCGACCATGCCGCGTACTCCCGACGCCGTCGCCAGCTCGGCGACGCAGGCGAGCACGCGGGACGGCTCCCCGCGCTGCTGCGTGAGCACCAGCCGCATCGCCTCCGCGTACAGCGCGTCGCCGGCGAGGATCGCGATCCCCTCGCCGTAGACCACGTGGCACGTCGGCCGACCGCGGCGCAGCGAGTCGTCGTCCATCGCCGGCAGGTCGTCGTGGATCAGCGAGTACGTGTGGATGAGCTCCAGCGCTCCCGCGAGCGGGAGCACGTCCTCGGTCGGCATGCCGACGGCGTGCGCCGTGGCGAGCGCGAGCACCGGCCGGATGCGCTTGCCGCCCGCGAGGAGGCTGTAGCGCATCGCCTCCTCGAGGCCGTCGGTGTCCGTCTCGTCGCTGAAGCGCAGACCTTCGAGGTAGGCCTCGATGTCTCCGCGCAGGTGGTCCGGGAAGCCCAACTTCAGCTGTTCCCGAGCGCCATCTGGCCGGGTGCGACGGGAACGTCCGCGGCACGGACCTGGCGGTCGAGCTCCGAGCCCGCCTCAGCGGCCATCCGGGCGCACTCGTCGACGAGCGCGGCCGCGCGATCCGTCGGCAGCTCGTTCGCCCGCAGCGTCACCGCCGCGTGCTCGAGCCGCTCGATCAGACGCTCAAGACTGTCCTGAGGCATTCGGGTCGGGAATGCTAGTGCGCAGGACGGCGGCCAGGATGCCATTCACGAATCCGGGCGCCTCAGCGCCACAGAAGGCCTTGGCGGTCTCCACGGCCTCGTCGATCGCGCCCTCGGGCGGGATCGGCGTGTCGGCGTCGACGACGTCGGGATGCAGCATCTCGAGCAGCGCCGTCCGCAGGATCGCCTTCTCGAGCGGCGCGATCCGGTCCAGCGACCAGTTCTTCGCGTGCTTGGCGATCAGGCCGTCGAGCTCCTGGGTGTAGTCGGCCGTGGCGTGCGCCAGGGCACGCGTGAACGGGAGCGCGTCCCGCTCGAACACGTCGTCGAGCGGGCGCTTGGTCAGGTCGTGCTGATACAGGGCGAAGACCGCCGCGCGGCGTTGGTCCGACCTACGCACGCGACATGTACGCGCCCGAGCGGGTGTCGACCTTGATCCGGTCCCCGATGTTGACGAACAGGGGGACGTTGACGGTCGCGCCGGTCTCCACGGTCGCGGGCTTGCTGCCACCGCCGGAGGCGGTGTCGCCGCGCACGCCGGGCTCGGTGTGCGTGACCTCGAGCTCGACGCTCGCGCTGAGCTGGATGTCGGCCGGCTCACCGTCGATGTAGAGCATGTCGATGGTCTCGTTCGGCTTGATGTACTTCAGCGGCTCCTCGACGCTGGACTCCGAGAGCGCGATCTGCTCGAACGTCTCGCCGTCCATGAAGTGGGCGTCGGTGCCGTCGGCGTACAAGAACTGCATCTTGCGCGCCTCCGTGTGGATCGGGCGAAACTTCTCACCCGCTCGGAACGTCCTATCGATCACAGCACCGTCAGCCGCGCGGCGGAGCTTGGTGCGCACGAACGCACCACCCTTGCCGGGCTTGACGTGCTGGAACTCGAGGATCTTGAAGACAGTGCCTTCAACCTCGATGTGATTTCCGTTCTTGAATTGATTGGTGGAGATCGTGGGAATCAGCCCCTCAGCGAACAAGCTCAGCGTGCGGCTGAAGAGCGTAGCCAGTTCGGCCGTCGTGATGCTCGTGGTGGCCGCACCGGCACAGGCCGCGCCGCCGTGGACGCCGCCCGTCGCCCTCCCTGTTTCCCAGCTGCCTCCCCGTGTAGAGGCGAACGAGCTGGACCAGGCGGGGCTCCTCCCCCACCTCAGCGCCGGGAAGTTCCTCGCGGCGCCACAGCTCGTCTGGTGGCGCGGCGGCGAGGACTCGCGCACGCTCGTGGCGCTGAACGGGACGCAGACGCTGCGGGCGCGGACGTCACGGTCCGCCGTGGCCGCTTCCCGATACGCGGTCGCACGGGTGCTGACGCTGGACGCGCGGATCGTCGACCGCAGGAACCTCGAGCGCAAGCAGCTCGGCTACCGGATCGGGGACGCCCGGCTGGAGCGGCTGGGATCGGTGCGGGAGATCGGCGGGCCGCGATCGATCCGCTGGGCGCCGCAGCTGGCGGTCAACGAGGACGGCGCCGCGATCGCGGCGTGGCACCACATCGTCCGCGGGCGCTCCGACGAGATCCAGGTGGCCTGGCGGCCCGCCGGCGGCCGCTTCTCGACGATCCGGACGGTCGCGACGACCGGCGTGGACGACGAGTCGATCGTCGGTGTCGGGATCGACACGGGCGGACGCGCGGTGGTCGCGTACTCGCGCAACGGCCGTCTGGCTGTGCGGGCGATCCGCGTGAAGACCGGCTGGATGTCCGCAGAGGCCTCGGTCGCACCGCCGGCCGGACAGCGACGCCCGACCGAGATCGTCGTCGGCACGGGCGAGCCCGGGAACGTCGTCGTCGCGTGGCGGGCGTACCCGGTCACCGAGGGGCCGACCGGCCATGTCGACGCCGCCGCCGCCATCCTCCCGGTCGGGTCGAACCGCCCGCGGGCGGCCGTGTCACTGGGCGAAGGCGACCTGATCGGGTATCCGCGCGGGCCGATCGCGGCGACCGTGGACGCCACCGGACGGCCCGTCGTCGCGTGGACGGTGCCGGCGCGCCCCGGCGTGTCCGTGCCGACCGTGCGGGTGGCGTCCCAGTCCGGGGTCTGGGGAGCGCCGCAGGTGCTCGACTCCTCCGGGTCGATCGGCTCACTCGTCCGCGAGGGCGGCGGCGCGGCCGTCGGCTGGCTGCGCGAGACGCCGGGCGGCGAAGGGCACGGCCAGCCGCTCGGCGTCTTCGTGGCGCGGATGCCGGAGGGAGAGGCCTTCGGGGCAGCCGAGTTGGTCGACGACGTCTCCTCGTCCGGCACCGCCTTCGACGGGCTTCAGCCGCCTGGGCTCGGGCCGTCCGTGACGGGCGGGCTGCTGGCCGTCTACGCCGACCACGGGCTCAACGGAGTCGGCGGGTCGGCGCGCGTCAGCACACGCTGAACGCGGCCCACCACGCGGTCCGGACGGCTCGTCACCTCGCGCCACGACGTAATCAACTCGACGCTCGCGCGCCAGGGGCGGATCTTCGCCCCGCCTGGTGTCACGGATCTACGCGCAGGTGTGACAAATTGCGCGCGTGATCGCGACGTTCCTCGCCTGCTGCGCGGTGGCCGCGGCCGCGCCGAGCGGCGGTGAGGCCTACAACTTCGCCGTGTCGCTCGCCCGGCACGGTGCTCGGCCCGCCGCCGGGGCGAAGGAGCGCGCAGCGCATCAGCGGGTCGCCGCGCGGTTCCGGACGGTCGGGCTGCGGGTCGGGTACGAGCGGTTCGACGTGCCGGGCAAGGGCCGGTCGCGCGACGTGATCGGGATCAGGGACTCGCCGGCCGACTGCCTCGTGATCGCGATGGCGCACGCCGACAGCGTTCCGCCCGCGCCGGGGGCCGACGACAACGCATCGGGCGTCGGAACGTTGGTCGCGCTGGCGAGGAGCCTCGCCACGGAGCCGGCGCCGGCGTGCGACGTGTGGCTCGTCGCGACCGGGGCCGAGGAGCGGCCGTACACGAAGACGGCCGATCATCTCGGGGCGTCCGCGCTCGTCCGGCGCCTCGAGCGCATGAACCGGCTGAAGGACGTGAAGCTCGCGCTCTCCCTCGACGAGGTCGGGCGGGGCAGCCGGTTCGTCCTGCACAGCACCGCGCCCACGCCGCGGGAGGACGTCGAGCAGCGGATCCTCGACGCCGGCGGCAAGCGCGTGAGCTACGCCCGCGATCCGCAGGGCGAGGGGAACTCCGACCATCGCGAGCTCGCACGGGCCGGCGCGCCCGCCGCGAAGCTGGGCGTGCCCGACGACTCGTGCCGCCACACCGCATGCGACACTCCCAGCCGCCTGCACCGCGGCGCGTTCACCCGCGTGCTGCGGATCGTCTGGCCGCTCCTACGCACATGGAACTGAGAACCCAGAAGACCGTCATCGCCGTCGCGGCCGTGCTCAGCCTCGTGCTGTGGCCGGTCCAGATCAGCAGCGCGTTCGGGCTGCCCGCGCACCCGTTGCTGCTGCACGTGCCCGTGGTGTTCGTGCCGATCCTCGGCATCGCCGTCCTCGTCGGGATCGCCAAGCCGAGCCTGTTCGGAACGCCGCTCGCCGCGTTCGCCGTCGTCACGCTCGCGGCGACGCTGCTGACGGTCGGCGCCGGCGAGGCGTTCCTGGAGAGCCAGCCGCGGCTCGAGGGCAACCCGAAGATGAAGGACCACGAGGGCGCGGGCGAGACCGTGCGCTTCTGCATGGTGCTCCTCACCGCCGCGCTCGTCGGCCTGCTCTACGTCAAGCACCGGGTAGTGACCACGATCCTGAAGGTGCTGGCCGTGCTGCTCGCGCTCAGCGCCGCCGGATTCACGATCCGGGCGGGGCACCTCGGCTCGTCGCTGGTCTGGGAGGACCAGGAGCAGTTGACAGAGTCAAGCAAGTAGTTGATCCTGTCAAGCATGGTCACGACGCACCACGTCGAGGCCGTGCGCGACTTCAACCGCTTCTACACGGCGCGCATGGGTCTCACTCGAGGAAGCTACGCGCGCCCGCTGCCCGAGATCCGCGTGCTGTACGAGCTCAGCCACGGCACGACCGAGGTCGCCGAGCTCAAGCGCGCGCTCGAGATCGACGCCGGCCAGCTCAGCCGCGTCATCGCCAAGCTCGAGCAGCAGGGCCTGGCGACCAAGGCCCCCTCCGCGGTCGACGCCCGCCGGCAGACGGTCACCCTCACGGAGGCCGGCGCCGCGCGCTTCGCGGAGATGGACGCGGAGTCCGCCGGCGAGATCACCCGGGTGCTCGACGAGCTGCCCGACCCCGACGAGGTCGTCGCCGCCATGCGGAGCCTCAAGGCCGCGATCGCGCCGCAGGGCACGCTGACGCTGCGCGACCTCGAGCCGGGCGACCTCGGGTGGCTGGTCCAGCGCCACGGCGAGCTGTACGCCCGCGAGTTCGGCTACGACCAGAGCTTCGAGCGCCTCGTGGCCCGGATCGTCGCCGACTTCGACCCGGAGCGGGACCGGGCGTGGGTCGCCGAGATCGACGGCACGAAGGTCGGCGCGATCCTGTGCGTGCACGCCGACGACACCACCGCCAAGCTGCGAACGCTGCTGGTCGAACCCAAGGCGCGCGGCCGTGGCGTCGGCGGCACCCTGGTCAACCAGGTCGTCCGCCACGCCACCGCGAGGGGCTACCGCACGCTCACGCTCTACACGAACGACAACCTCCACCCCGCGCGCCGACTCTACGAGCGGGCCGGGTTCACGCTCGCGGAGTCCACGCCGGAGCGCTCGTTCGGCCACGACCACGTGGCCCAGACCTGGTCCCTTACCCTCAAGCCATGAACCGCGACGAGCTGAGGGCGCTCCAGGCGCCGCTGAAGAGCCGCTACAAGGACGACCCGAGCGAGGCCTTCCTCACCCTCAAGGCCAAGGGGACGGTCGGCGAGGGCGTCAGCTGCAACGTCGAGACCGGGCGCGCGATCGCCCAGGCCGGCCTGCATCCGCTCACCGGCGGCGACGGCAGCCTGCTGTGCTCGGGCGACATGCTGCTCGAGGCGCTCGTCGCCTGTGCCGGCGTCACGCTGCAGGCGGTGGCGACGGCGATCGACGTGCCGATCACCGAGGGTCACGTCTACGCCGAGGGTGACCTGGACTTCCGCGGCACGCTCGGCGTCGACCGGGAGGCGCCCGTCGGGTTCTCCGACATCCGCCTGCGCTTCGAGGTCGACACGCCCGCCGACGACGAGCAGCTCGCCACGCTGCTCAAGCTCACCGAGCGCTACTGCGTGGTGTTCCAGACGCTCAACGGCGCGCCGAAGCTGGCCGCCGAGATGACGAGGGCCCGCACGGAGCGGGCCCTCGAGAGCACGACCTAGTTCAGCGCGAACGGCTGCCAGTTCGGATCGAACGGCGGGTACTTGTCCGTGATCACGGGGTGCCGCTGGCACGTGCGGGAGTTGATGTCCGGCAGGCAGGGGTTGAACGGGTTCACGAGCGCCTTGCGGGGGATCGACGAGTCATACGGCGTCACCCCCGGGTCGCAGTAGCCCGCGAGCGGCCAGTCGCCGGCCAGGTTGCGGCTGAGCTCCATGATGTTCGGCACGTCGTCGAAGTCCTGGTCGTCGGCACCGTCGAGGATGCCGTCGCCGTCGCTGTCGGCGTCGTGGGCCTTCGTGCCGGCGTACTTGATCGGGTACTCGCCCTCCTTCGAGTAGCACGTGCGCCAGAACTCGGGCGACATCGGTCCGCCGCTGACCTCGTAGTAGTTGTTGAGGCCGTCGGCGTCCTCGTCGCGCTCGTCGTCGGACACGAAGCCGTCCGCGTCGAGGTCCCAGTACGTCCGCTCGGCCCGCCGCTGGTTGTTCGTCGTGAGGTTCAGGCCGTCGTACGTCGGCGTGGTCGTGACGACGCCGTTGCGGTCCATGTCGTACAGGTCACGGAGCACCGCGACGTGCGGGCCGGTCAGGTTGTAGATCCAGGCCGAGCCGAACCCGGCCGCGTCGACCCACAGGCGGAAGTTCTGCGGCGGGACGTACGCGGCCACGGACATCGTCGGCGTACGGCGGCCGTTGCCGCCCGCGAGGACGGACAGCGAGTACTGGGCGCCGTCGCTGTAGGACAGCGGCGAGAGCGTCCGCGTGGCCGTGTGGTTGACCTCGTAGGTGTACTGCCAGAGCTTGTACTCCTCGAGCAGGTCGAGGCCGTCGCCGTCGTAGTCCTTGTCGGCGTCCGCGAACAGCGGGTTCGGGTACGGCGACTTGTACGGGTGCGGGATCGCCGTGTTCGGCGACTGGTAGTCGTCGTTGTTGAGGTCGATCGCCGACTGGTACTCGTAGCCGTCCTCGACGCCGTCGCGGTCCGTGTCGCCCGAGCACGGGTCGAGCTTCAGGCTGAGCTCGAGCCCGTCGGCCAGCAGGTCGTTGTCGTCATCGGGGTCGACGCCGTTCTTGATGCCGTCACTGTCGCAGTCGCCGTCGGGCGCGGTCGGCACGCCGGCGCCATCGGAGACGTCGGACGTCTTCGCCTGCTCGGGGCCGATCAACGGCGACGCCTTGGCGGACGTGTACGAGCGGCTGAGCTTGGCCGACAGGACGCGGATGCGGAACCGCGTCGCGGTCGGCTGGCCGCCCTTGGCGACCATGTACTTCTCGAGGGTCTTCGGCACCACGACCGTGAGCTTCTTGGTCGTGCTCACGTCGGCCTTGACGAACAGGGCCTTGCCGCCGTCGCGACGGAAGAGCACGCTGTTCTTGGCCTTGCCGCGCTTGAAGTTCTTGCCCGTGATCGTCAGCTTCGTGCCGACGAACGCGGTCTTCGGCGTCACCTTCGTGATCGCCGGCGTCTTTTTCTTGGCCGCGTCCGCCGTGGCGGGCACGACGAGCGCGCCGAGCGCGACCGCGACGACGGCGCGGCGCAGGTGGCGGGTGCGGGGTCGAAGTACCATCGACCTCGATATCGACCGCCGAGCGGGCCGCCTTGAGGGCCGGCCCGTGGGGTGAGCACCCTAAGCGACGGTCAGGAGCTCCTTGGAGGTGTGCGAAAGCACATCGCGCCCGGTCTCTGTCACGACCACCAGATCCTCGATCCGCACGCCGCCCACGCCGGGCAGGTAGACGCCGGGTTCCACGGTCACCACATGGCCTGCAACCAGCGCGGTCTCTCCTGAGCGCGCGAGGCGCGGCGCCTCGTGCGTGACGAGGCCGACGCCGTGCCCGAGCCCGTGCCCGAAGTGCTCGCCGTGCCCGGCGGCGGTGATGATGTCGCGCGCGACCGCATCGATCTCGCGGCCCAGCGGCCCCGGCCGCACCTCGTCGAGCGCGGTCACCTGCGCCCGCAGCGTCAGCGCGTAGATCTCCGCCAGCTGGTCCGAGAGGTCCCCGGTCGCCCACGTCCGCGTGCAGTCCGAGCAGTAGCCGTCGAGCACCGCGCCGATGTCGATCGTGACGAGCGTGTCACGCGGGATCTCGACCTCGCGCGGCTGCGCGTGCGGAAGTGCGCCGTGCTCGCCCGCGGCGACGATCGAGGGGAACGACGGGCCCGAGGCGCCACGCAGGCGCATCTCGTGCTCGAGCGCGATCGCCACCGCGCGCTCCGTCCGGCCGACGAGGCCGTACTCCAGCAGCCAGCCGTAGATCTCGTCCACCAGCGCCGCGGCGGCCGCGATCCGCAGGATCTCCCCCGGCTCCTTGACGGCCCGGACCTCCTCGACGACGCCGCCGAGCGGCACCAGCTCGACCCCCTCGAGCAGCTTCTCCAGGCGCCGGTGCTGCTTGACCGACAGGTGCGCGTCGTCGAACCCGAGCCGTCCGCCGAAGCCCTTCAGGGCTGCGAACAGCTCCTGCGGCCCCTGCTCGCGGTCGAAGTCCGGCACCTCGAGCTTGGCCTGCTCGACGTACCGGAAGTCGGTGACGAAGCGGCGCACGTCCCGCCCGACCACGGCGAACCCGTTCGAGCCGGTGAACCCGGTGACGTAGCGCAGGTTCGCCGGCTCGGTGACGAGGAGCGCGTCGACGCCCTCCAGCCGCCCGGCGACTCGATCCGCTCGACTCAACGTTCCCACGCCTCCTTGAGCAGCTGCAGTCCGTCCCGGTACCCGTCGACGCCCTTGCCGGCGACCTTGCCCGTGCGCACGCCCTCGAGCACCGACACCTGTCGGAACGGCTCGCGGGCGTCCACGTTCGAGAGGTGCACCTCGATCGCGGGCAGCCCCGCGATCTCGATCGCGTCGCGGATCGCCCAGGAGTAGTGCGTCCAGGCGCCGGGGTTGATCAGGATCCCGTCCGCGTAGTCGGAGGCCTTGTGCAGCTCCTCGACGAAGGCGCCTTCGTAGTTGGACTGAAAGCAGTTGACGGTCACGTCCAGCTCGCGGCCGAAGCGCGTGATCTCCCGTTCGAGCTGCGCGTACGTCAACCCGCCGTAGTGCTCGGCCGGACGCCGGTCGAGCGCGCTGAAGTTGATCCCGTGCATCACGAGGGCTCGGTTCCTCATCGCAGCTCCTTGACCGCCGCGCGGACGGCGTCGTCTTCCATCGGCACGCCCGTGCGGACCTCGCCCGGCGCGTCGACCACGACGAACCCGACACGCCCGCCGCGCCGCTTCTTGTCGCGCTGCACCGCGGTGAGCACCGCGTCCTCGTCGACGGCGGGATCAAGCGTCGTCGGGAGCCGGTGCTCCTCCAACAGCTCGGACACCTCGGCCCGCAGGCGCTCCTGGCCGGACAGCGTCAACGCCGCCAGCAGCCCGAGCCCGACGGCCTCGCCATGGCGATAGCGCGCGTAGCCCGTCGCGGTCTCGATCGCGTGGCCGACCGTGTGCCCGAGGTTGAGGACCTGGCGGCGGCCGGCGTCACGCTCGTCGCGGGCGACCACGCCCAGCTTCGTGCGCGCGCAGGCCAGCACGAGGTCGCGGTCCACGTCCTGCGCGCCGCGGCGCACGCGCGCCCACAGCGGCCCGCCGGCGATCAGCGCGGTCTTGATGACCTCCGCCCAGCCCGCGGCGAGCTCCTCGCGCGGCAGCGTCTGCAGCACCCGCGGGTCCGACAGCACCGCCCGCGGCTGGTGGTAGGCGCCGACGTAGTTCTTGCCCTCCGGCAGGTCCACGCCGGTCTTGCCGCCGTATGCGGAGTCGACCTGCGCCACGAGCGTCGTCGGCACCTGCACGACGCCGACGCCCCGCTGGTAGACCGCCGCGCAGAAGCCGGCCACGTCGCCGACCACGCCGCCGCCCAGGGCCGCCACGTGGTCGTCGTGGTCCATGCCGGCCGCCGCCATCCCGCGCAGGAGCCGCTCGGCCGTCGCGAGCGTCTTGGCCTCCTCGCCGGGCGGCATCGTGAACGGCCCCAGCGCCTCCGGCACGCGGTCGGCGTACAGCGGCGCGACCGCGTCGTCGGACAGCAGGAAGCGGCGCCCGCGCAGCGGCCAGAACGCCCCGTCGAGCACGTCCCCCACATACACCGGGTAGTTGTGCTCGCCCGCGACCGCCCACAGGACCTTCACGCCCGGCGGGATGCGGCGCAGCGCACCCGCCGCGCGGCGGATCGTCTCCGCGCCGCCGTCGAGCAGCACGGCGTCGGCGAGTGCCTCGTACTGGGGTGCGCGCTCGGCGTGCAGCGCCGCGAACCGCTCGCGGTCGCGGGCCAGCGGCCGGCGCTTGCCGCCCGCCCGGCGCCAGGCCGTCGGCTCGTCCACGTCGAGCATCACGACCGTGTGGCGTGCGAGCAGCTCTCGCACGCGGGCGCTGCCGATCGACCCGCCGCCGAGCGAGATGACCGGCGCCGGCACCGTCTCCAGCACCTCGGCGACCACGTCCTCCTCGGCCTCGCGGAACGCTCGCTCGCCGTGGGACGCGAAGTAGTCCTCGATCGACGTGCCGAGGCGCTGCTCGAGCTCGCGATCGGTGTCGACGGCGCGCACGCCGAGCGCCGCGGCCGCCGCCCGGGCGCCGGTCGTCTTGCCGGCGCCCATGAACCCGATGAAGACTAGGGCCGGGGTTTCCACCCGATGCGCTCCTGGTAGGCCGCGACGGACGCCTTGACGTCGTCGATGTGATCGCCGCCGAACTTGTCCCGGTAGGCGCCGGCGAGCACGATCGCCAGCATCGCCTCGCCGACCACGCCGGCGGCCGGCACGACGCACGAGTCCGTGCGCTCGCGCAGTGCCTGCGACGGCTGCTTGGTGGAGATGTCGACCGAACGCAGCGGCTTGGTGAGCGTCGGGATCGGCTTCATGGCCACGCGCGCCACGAGCGGCTCGCCGGTGGTCATGCCGCCCTCGATGCCGCCGCTGCGGTTCGTCTCGCGGTAGTAGCCGCGTTCCTCGGAGTAGAAGATCTCGTCGTGCGCCTCCGAGCCGGGCCGGCCCGCGAGGTCGAACCCGTCGCCGAGCCCGACGCCCTTCGCCGCCTGGATCGACAGCAGCGCGCCCGCGATCAGCCCGTCCATGCGCTCGGTCCAGGACACGTGCGAGCCCAGGCCGGGCACGAGCCCGAACGCGTACAGCTCGAAGATGCCGCCGATCGACTCGTTCTTCTTGCGCAGGACGTTGATCTCGTTGACCATCGCCTTCGTGGCCTCGGCGTCGAGGCAGCGGACCGGCGACTCGTCGACGCCGTCGAAGTCGGCGAGCGTCAGCGACCCGGCCGTCTCCGGCGCCCGCACCGACCCGATCTGGGTCACGTGCGAGATGACGGTGACGCCGAGCGCGCGCAGGAACTCCTTGGCGAGCGCCCCGCCGGCGACGCGCGCGGCGGTCTCCCGGGCGCTGGCTCGCTCGAGCACGTTGCGCACGTCCGTGAAGCCGTACTTCTGGACGCCCGCGAGGTCGGCGTGCCCGGGACGCGGAAGATGGACCTCGGGCACGTCGGCTTCGACGGGCCACGGGTTCATCCGCTCTTCCCAGTTCTTGTAGTCGCGGTTGGCGACCTGCAGCGCGATCGGACCGCCCAGCGTGCGCCCGTGGCGTACGCCGGAGGTGACCGCGGCAGCGTCCTTCTCGATCTTCATCCGCCCGCCCCGGCCGTGGCCGAGCTGGCGTCGCGCGAGGTCGCGATCGATCGCTTCCTGAGAGAGCTCCAGGCCCGCAGGCAGGCCCTCCACGATCGTGGTGAGGCCCGGCCCGTGTGACTCGCCGGCGGTGACGACGTGCAATGGCACGCCGGAGATCCTACGAGCGTCGGCGGGCACTGAGGCCCGCCGTCCGCTTCATCGGCTCCCGCCGCAGGTCTTCTAGTGCTGGACCTTGAAGGTCCGCAGGCGGCTGTCGTCGGCCTTCTCGAGCTTGCGCGAGGACGCCTTCGCCTTGCCCTTCCCGTTGATCTTCACGAGGTCGAGCTGGTACTGGGCGTCGGTCTCCTCGCCGGTGTCGGTGACCGTGACGAACGCGGTCTCGCCCGCCCGCAGCGTGAGGTTCTGGCAGTCCTGCGGGGTGGGCAGGCACTCGCCGTCGCCCTCGACGAGGACGTTGCCGGAGAGCTCGAACACGGCCACCTTGCCGCCGTTGTCGAGACCGCGGTACGCGAGCACCGGGTGCTCCTCGTCCGGCAGCACCTCGAGGCGCTGGACGGTCGTGGCCTCGGGCTCGTCGGACGTGCCGTTCTCGTCAACCTTGGAGAACCGCACGCGGATCGAGTTCGCCGGTGGGGGCGTCGGCGTCGCGGTCGGGGTGGGCGTCACGTCCGGCGTGGTCGGCGCGGACGAGCTGCCGCCGCCGCCACCGCCACCGCCGCTCGACTTGGAGCCGCCGCCGTCCTTGGACGACGAGGTCTCGGTCGACTTGGACGATGACGTCGCCTGCTTCTTCTTGGACTGCTTCTTCTTGGCCTTCGGCAGTGGCGCCGGCTCGAACGGGTCCTTGGTGGCGCCGAGCGTGCGGCGGCGCTTGACGCTGCCCTCTTCGGCCTCCTCCTCGGCACCGGCCGCGGTGACGTAGGTCGCCGGCAGGCCCTCGTCGGCGTTGGCGACCGCGTTCGCGGGCACCGGCTCGACCTCCGGCTCCTTGGCCAGCGCGAGTGGCACGGCCACGACCGCGGCCACGAGCAGCAGCGCGACGGGCCAGAGCTTGCGCTGGACGAGCCCGCGCCAGGTGTCGGTGATCAGGTTCATCGGGCCTCAGCCTCGGTGGAGCCGTCGCCCGCCGAGGCGGTCGTCGTCGTGGTCGTGGTGGTGGTCGTCGACGTGGCCGTCGAGGGGGTGGCCCCCGCGGCGCCCGGGTCGGTGGCCTCGGGGACGATGTAGGCGCTCGCGCCGACGCTGGCCTGCATGCCCGGCCAGCCGTCCTCGGCGGGGGCGAGCGTGAGGCTCTCGACGCGGATCAACCGGCCGTTGACCTTGATCGCGTCGCCCTTGAGGGACACGAAGCGCTCCAGCCGGGCGAAGAAGTCGGCCAGCGACGCGAACGTGCCGGTGAAGCCGAAGCTGAACGGCATCGCCGAGAACGCACCCGCGCTGATGGCACCGGGAGCGGTGGCGGTGGCGGTGCCGTCGTCGGCGGCGGCGCCTCCGCCGTTGACGTTGATGGCGTCGAAGCCGGCACCCGCGCGCTTGGCGGACGTGTCGAGCTGGACGAGGAGCGACCGCGTGTCGTCGTCGGTCGGGACCGCCTTGCCGAGGCGGACGACCGTCTCGTAGTTGGCCTTGTAGTCCTTCTGGGCGCCGCGGTAAGTGTTCACGAGCGCCTGCTGCTGGGCGAGCTCGGCCTCGGCGACGGCGACGCGCTCCTGGAGATCGGCGGCCTCGGCGCGCTTGGGCGCCAGGGCGAGCTTCCAGTAGCCCCCGCCGGCGAGGACCGCCACGACGAGGACGAGCAGGATCTTGTACGTGCGGCTCACTTCGAGTCCCCGTCGGTGGTCGTCGTGGTCGTGGTGCTGTCGTCGCCGGAGCTCGCGCCGCCCTCAGGCGTCGCGGTCGGCGTCGGGGTCGGGGTCTCGCTGACCGTGCCGGTCGCGGTGACGGGGGTCGTGGCCACCTTCGCGGCCTCGCCCTCGAAGAACATGACGACCTCGAAGGTCGGGCGCTTGCCCTTGCCGCAGGGCGCGCTCAGGCGCTTCTCGGTCTCGGTGGCCTTGTCGTCGGCGGTGTTGTCGTCGATCTTCGCCTTGACCGAGCTCGACAGCGAGACGCGCGTGACGCCGTCGACGTCGCGCAGCCGCGCCATCAGGCGGGCGACCTGGGTCTGACCGCCGGTGCAGCCCGTGAGGGTGATCGCCGGGGCGGAGATCGCGGTGCGCAGGGCGCCGCCCTGGCCACCGGCGTCGGTGGCGATGTCACCGCTGAGCTCGGTCAGCGTGACGTCCTGCGGCAGGGCGCGCGAGAGGTCGCGGAGCGCCTGCTCCCAGTCGAAGCGCGAGCCGGCGATGTCGCGGACGGTCTGGACGCGGGCCTTGGCCGCGGCGTCGAAGTCGGCGTACGGCTTGAGCTTGGTGACCTGCGCCTGCATCGCCTGCTGGCGCTGCGCGAGCTGGTCGAGATCGGCGTTGCGCTGCTTGATCGTGTTGTCGGTGGTGACGACGCCCGCCACGCCTGCCACGCAGGCGGCGAGGACGCCGAGGACCACGAAGGGACCGGCGCCGCCCTTGGCCTCCGGGCCAGTGGCAAGCTCGGCGGACGACTTGGACGCGCCGCGCGTGTCTGGGGGAAGGAGGTTGACGGCTCTCACGCCCCTTCTATCGGCAGTGCGCGGAGCCGTCTTGAACCAGCTGGGGTCGCGCCCCTAGGGCCTTAGGTGAAGGTGTCGAGGTACCAGTCGACGAGGTCGTCGCCGACGAACAGGCCCACGAGGCTGCCGAACGCGAGCCACGGCCCGAAGGGGATCCCCTTCTTGCGTCCCTCGGCCATGCCGTAGCGGGCGATGATCGCTCCGCCGATGACCGTGCCGGCGATCAGCGCGGCGAAGATCGCGGGCGCGACCGCCCGCCCGAGGAAGAGGCCCATCACGCCCGCGAGCTTGACGTCCCCCATGCCCATGCCCGCGGGATAGACGACCGCGGCGAGGAAGAAGAACGCGAACGCAGCGGCCGCGGCGGCGAGGTTCTCAACGAGCGAGTCAGGGTTGAACGCCAGCAGCAGCACGAGCGCACCGACCGCCCCGATGATCACCAGGACGTTGGGGATGATGTGGTGCTCGAGGTCGATCAGGGTGATCGGGACGAGCAGCAGCACGAACAACAGCGGCGCCCAGACGTCGCTGTCGGCGCCGTAGACGAGCACGCACAGCGCGCACAGCACGCCCGTCAGCGCCTCGACGATCGGGTACCGCGGCGAGATCTTCGCGCCGCACGCGCGGCACTTGCCGCGCAGCCACAGCCACCCGAGCACGGGCACGTTGTCGTACGGCTTGATCGCCGTCCCGCACTCGGGACAGCGCGAGGGTGGGTGGAGCAGCGACTCCTTCCGGGGCAGCCGGTACGCCACCACGTTCAGGAAGGAGCCGACGATCGCTCCGAAGATCGCGGCCAGCACGGCCGCCACACCGAGACTCATCGGCCGTGCAGTGTGGCGGACAACGCGTGCGGACGCGGGCTAGGGACGCTCGGCGACGGCAAGGCCGGCCGCGACGGTCAGGCGGCCGACGTTGTCCTCGGCCGCTTCGGCGTGCTCGACGACACGCGCCTCGAGCGGCAGGCGCAGCGCGTCGCCGAGGGTCTCCACGAAGCCGGGGATCGCGATCGCCGGGCCGGTGACGACGCCCAGCTCGACGGTCTCGGCCGCGTCCTGCGTGCGGTAGAAGTTCAGCGACGTGCGGATGCCGTCGGCGAGCTCGCGGACACCGTCGGCGAGCGCGGTGCGCGTAGCTGACACGAGGTCCATGTCGCCCTCGATGCCCTCGAGCGGCGCGACGAGGCCGACATGCGTCATCCAGGCGCGGGCGTGCTCGAGCGTGAGCCCGCGGCGCTCGGCCAGCGTGCTCGCGATCGTCTCCACGCCGCCGGCGGAGGCGCGCGTGAACAGGCAGCCGTCCCGGTTGGCGACCGCGACGTTGGTGAGCCCGGCGACGTTGATGTAGAGCACCGCGCCCTCGTGCTCGGACGCGAGCGCGCGGACCATGCCGAACGCGGACAGGTCGATGCCCTCGATCTCGAGGCCGGCGCCGTCGACGGCGGCGGCGACGCGCTCGACCATCTCCTTGCGCACCGCGACGACGACCACGCGCGTGCGCGGCCCGAGCGGCGTGTCGACCGTGCCGAGCGACTGGAAGTCCAGGACGGCTTCCTCCATCGGCATCGGGATGTGGTCCGGCGCCGCCTCGCGGACGGCGGCGGTCAGCGCGTTCGGGTCCTCGACCACCGTCGGGAGGTCGAGCGTGCGCACGACGATGCGCTGATGGGCGATGCCGAGCCGGACCCGCCGGGGCAGCTCGTTGTCGGCGAAGAGCGACTTGAGCGCCTCCGCCAGGGCGATGGGGTCGGCGACCTCGCCGTCGCGGATCACGCCGGGCTGAAGCTCGGCGACCGCGCCGCGGGTCAGCGTGAGGGCGCCATCGACGCTGACCTCGGCGGCCGCGACGTGGCCCGCGTCGAGCTCGAGCCCGACGACGCTGCTCTGGGGGGAACGCTTTTTGCGGAACACAGGTGTTCCATCGGCAGACCCGGTCCGCGGCTTGATAGAGCCGGGACCCCAGGGGTTAAACGGGCGAAGCGGGCCCGGGGGCCCGCTTCGCGGAAAGAACGTCAGTGAGCGCTGAGGGCTACCAGGTGCTGTCGCCGCACCCGCCGGTGTTGGCCTTGTCGCAGCTGCGGCTGACCGTGCCGGCCGTGTTCTCGATCGAGTACACGACCTTGTTCGAGCCCTTGGACTCGACGGACAGCGTGTAGCCGTTCTCGGTGGCGCCGGTGACCGTCAGCTCGTTGGCGTTGGTCAGCGCCGGCTCGATGGCGACGAGGGCGGCCACGTCGGCGTCCTCGTAGGACTGGTGGTCCGTGTAGTAGGTCTCCATGGCGGTCTGAGCCGTGCGGACGTCGCTCTTGGCGGTGGAGTCCTGGGCCTTCTCGCGCTGGTTGAGGAAGGCGGGGAGCGCGATCGCGGCGAGGATGCCGATGATCAGGATGACGACGAGGAGCTCGATGAGCGTGAAGCCCTTCTCGTCCTGCATGCGCGCGCGGAGCTTGTGGAGCATTGGGGGATGTCCCTCCTGAAGGGATCGTTGGGCCTGTAGGGCTGTTGACACGCCAGGTCCTTGGTCCCGTTCTGCCGGAAGTGGCAGCCCGGCCGGCTCCAGATCCGCTGGAGCCCCGATGGCTTTGCGCCTCACCCTCGCGGATGATTTGCCCTTGACACCTCGGTACTGGCTACCCCTTTTATCGGCACCCCTGAGAACGGACTTAACCCCGGATAAGCTCGTATGGGGTGTTGACCCGACGCATGACACTTCTGGTGCTGGCGATCATCGGCCTGATGGTGCTCGTCGTCACGGTCTCGCCGCCGCGATCGCCCACGCAGCGGGACGCGGATCCGCCCGCCACCGCGCAGACGGGCATCTCCGACGACCCCGACGAGTTCGACGTCAGCGCGACGATCGACGTCGACGAGGAGTCGCTCACGCCGCAGACGATCGAGGCCGAGCTGGGCGACGACGTGGAGATCGTCGTCGAGGGCCGCGGCCCGGCGAGCGTGGCGCTCGGCGACCTGCAGACCAAGTCCTTCGAGGCGGGCCTGCCCGCGCAGTTCGCGATGCTGGCCCAAACGCGCGGTGCCTACCCGCTGGTCCTCGTGAACGAGGGCCGGCAGATAGGCACCTTGGAGATCCGCTAGCGACGCGCTAGCTGCCCTTGACGACCTCGTGCTGACGCACGACGTCCCAAGAGGCGGCCACGGGCGTGAGGAAGTACGGCGGAGAGCGGTAGCGGAACCGGTCGTCGTACCAGTAGTCCTTGGTGTAGCCCGTGTTGGGCGTCGTGCCCACCGGGCCGCGGTACTTCTGCACGATCGCGCCGCGCACGGTCAGGTTCGCCAGGCGCCCGCCGCACTGGTAGTTGTCGACGATGAACGAGTGCTGCAGCGCGAGGATCGCGGCGTGGATCACGATGTTGTTGAAGACCGGCGACTGGTTGTTGCCGCAGCCGGGCTCGACGCGATGGGCGACGCGGACGAAGTTGTTCGCGATCAGGCCGAGGGTCGCGTCCGTGTTCGCGACCTCCGTGATGTTGGGGCTCGAGGCGCCCTGCGTCGGCGTGATGATCACGTCGTTCTCGGCGGCGATCGTCAGCGACTTGCCGTAGGTGCCGCTCACGTAGACGTTGCCGCACGTCGTCGGCTCGTTGGCGTAGTCGGCGGCGGTCGGGGTCTCCCCCTCGCACGTCACGGCGTTCTGCACGTACAGCACGCCGTTCGTCGGCCAGTTCCGGGTGAACGTCGACCCGTTGTTCGTGATCGTCATCGTCGTGCCGGTGAGGCGGATGTACGTCAGCCCGGTGTACAGGCTCGAGCTGAGCTTGGCGACGTCGATCAGCATCTTGTTGGACTCGGGCAGCGCCAGCATGCGCGCCTTGGTCACGAACTTGTTCTCGTTGGCGATGTTGTTGACCGTCGGGTTGCTGCCCGTGCACTTGGACACCCACCCCGGGGCGCCGCCGCGCACCTCGGCGGCGTCGGTCTTGTTGCGCGCGGTGCCGTCCATGTTGGTCGTGCGGCCGAACGCCGGGGTGCCGCAGACGAGCACGCTGTCGTCGTTGGTGTGCATCGGACCGTTGATCTGGTCACCGGTGATGAACTGGATCTCGGTGCAGTTGCTGGTCGCGCGCTCGGACCGGTACTTGTTCGCGCACGCCGTCGACTGCCGCTGCCGCTCGGTCGCGGAGGACTCGGCCGCCGGGTCGCGGTTCTCGTAGTTCGTGAAGTAGACGAAGTTCAGGAAGCTGTCACGACGGAAGGTCGCGATGATCTGGCGCGCGCGGCTCGACGCGGTGGCCGTGCGACCCGAGACGCGGACCTTGAACGTGCCGGTCGTCTGGTCGACGAACGACGCCTGGTTCTTGGGATCGCACTTCGTGAAGCCGCTGACGGGCAGCAGCTCGATCGCGTACTCGTCGAGCTCCGTGCTCGAGCCCGGCGTCACCTTGCGCCAGCGCAGCGTGCTCGGGTTGGCCGCCACCTGGTTGACGGGATTGACCTCCGTCGCGTTCGGCGGCGAGGTGTCGCACTTGGTCCAGTAGTCCGGGTCCTGCTGCAGGCGGTTGAGGTAGTAGTGCAGCCCGGCTTCGGCGGCGGCGTAGTCGGACTTGCGCTCGGTGGCGACGCCGGCCACGGGCAGGTCGCCGTTCGCCGCGGCGAACGCGGCGGCCACGAACATGGACATGACGAACATGGCCATGATCACGAGGAACATGGAGAAGCCGCGCTCGGCGCGGGCGTCGAGGCGCTTCAGAAGGTCAGGCATGTGGGCTTCGGGATCTGGGCGTTCGGGTCGGCCGTGCGGACGTAGACGTCGTTGGTGAGCGTGGTGGCGCCCTTGGAGCTGCCGTTGCGCGGCGTGACCGTGAAGGTGACGCGGATCTTCGCCACCTTCAGCAGGTCCGCGTCGGCGAGCGCGCCGTTGGCGCTGACGGGGATCTCCACGTTGGCGGTGCTCCCGGCCGGCACCGTCGACGCACCGGCGACGGGGTCAGGGAACCGGTAGTAGCGGAAGATCACCGGCTTGTTCTTGTCGCCGCCGATGTACTCGACCGGCGCGACGTTCTGCAGGAACGGGCGTGGTGCGCGGGCGGTCCCGTAGAGGACGATGTTGGTGGTGGCGTTGCGCGTGCCCTTGGTGATCGTCTCGGTGAACGTGTTGCTCGCCCACGTGAGCTGGCGCTTGTCGGGTGCCGGCAGCGCGTTGTTGACGAGCGTCTCGTTGGTGAAGTCCGTGTAGAGCGTCAGCGAGGTCGGCGTCGCGGCGACGAGCGACCGCGCGTCGCTGGCGGTGCTCGTCTTCACGCACACCTGCGAGCGCAGCTGGCGCGTGAGCTGATCCATCGCGGTGCGGGCGGTGGCGGTGGTCTCGACCCGTGCGCCGACCTCGCCCGAGCGCTTCATCACGACCTCGATCAGCGAGAACGTCGCGAGCGAGACGATCATCGCGATCGCCAGCGTGGTCAACAGCTCCGGGAGGGAGAAGCCGTCTTCTTGGCGGAGGCGGGTCATGCCGGGCACCCGCCGCTGGGCGTCGTCGTCCACGTGTTGGTGGGCGTGTTGACCGGCGGCAGCTCGACCGTGCCCTGGACGCTGCCCGCGGTGACCTTCGCCGGCTTGGTGTTGTCGTAGTGCGGGTTCGCCGGGTTGCTGTTGGGCGTGCCCGCCGTCGACCAGTACTTCTTCGGGTTGGCGGTGTCCTTGATGCAGATGCGGTAGGTGCCGAACGGCAGCCCGGGATCGAAGCCACCACCGGACTGGACCAGCCAGTTGCGGTTCTTGTTCGCGTCGTTGAGCGGGTTGGCGCCCCAGGCGCTCGGCCAGGTCGTGGGCTGCAGCTGCACGGGCGGGAAGTCCGCGCACGTGTCCGAGCCAGTCTGCAGGACCGCGTGCACCACGAAGTTGGTGGCGTCGAACGTCGACTGCGTCGGGTTCCCGCTGGTCGAGCTCGCGCGGATGCGCGCGTTCAACGCGGGCTGGTAGACCGTGGCGAGCTGCGGCTTCTGGACCGAGTCGGGATCGCCGAGGATCGTCGCCGCCGTGTTGGTCGTCGAGAAGTAGTTCGGGTTGCCGGCCTTGACCGGGCTCTGAAGCCCGCAGGGGCCCGTGAAGAAGCTGTAGGCGGAGCCGAACGGGAACGCGCCCTGGATGTCGAAGGTCGAACCGGGCGCGGTCAGCGAGTACGGGCGCGTGTCGACGTCGGCGGCCGAGTCCGAGATCGTCTTGATCTTCGAGTCGTACGTGTTGCTGGACGGGAAGGCGGCGCCCGGCCTGAGCGTCTTGACGCTCACGCGCATCTTGATCGCGCGGTCGTAGGGCATCGTCACGACGCTCATCAGCGCGGAGTTGACCGTCGCCGACTTCTCCGACAGCTGTTGCGGCTTCTTGTCGACCCAGCCCGGCGTGTTGAGGCGGATCGTGTAGTCGCCCGTCTCGATCGTGCGGAAGACGGCGCAGCCGAGGCTGTTCGTCTGCACGGCGTAGGTCCGGCCCGTCGTCTTCGCGATCGCCGTGACCGTGATGCCGACCGGGACACGGCTCGGGACACCGCCTTCGAGCTTGACCACGAGCGAGCCGCTGACCGGCGGCGAGACGAGCGACTCGATCTTCACCGCGGGGATGCGGGTCCCCACCAGCTTGGACGTGACCGTCGAGACGATCCGCAGGTACTCGGACTGCTTGGCGCCCGCGGCGCCGCAGGTCTCGTCGACGACCTGGCCGGCGTCGGAGACCCAGCCGGCCTCGGACTTGACGGTGTACGTGACGTCGCCGACCGACTTCGTGCTCTCCTCGTTGAGCCTGGACAGCTCCTCGAACCGGTAGCCGCGCAAGCGCTCCTGGTCCTGCTCGGCCAGCGAGGCGGCCACGGCGCGGGCGCGCTCACGTGCCGTGGAGGCGGTGGCGCCGTCGATGCCGGACAGCACGGCCAGCGCGATGAGCGCCAGGACCGCGGCGGACACGATCACCTCGATGAGGGCGAAGCCGTCCTGGTTGCGGGGGTGGTTCATCGAGACCTACATCGACCGATTCGGCGATTGGGTTGAGTGGGGCGAGGACCCGAGCTACCAGCGGTTGCCGCCGTGTCCGCGCTCTCGCGGCAGCCTCCGGTGCCCGCCGGCGTGCAGTCGCGCTTGAGCTCGCCCCCGGCTGTGCGGGCGACGGAGAACGTGGTGCCGTCGACCGACTCCACCTGGACGGTGAAGGTCCTGCCGGCCCCTGTGAACGCAAGGTTGCGCGCGCCGTCGAGGGACTTCTCGATCTTGACCAGATCGGCCGGCGTGATGCCGTCGAACGTGCCGGTGGACGTGCCCTGGGCGATGGCCGCCTTGGCCGCCGTCGTGGCCGCGGCCTTCGCGTTCGCGTCCTGTGCCTTGGCTCGCTGGTTGAGCAGCGAGGGCACCGCGATCGTCACGAGGATGCCGATGACGAGGATGACGACAAGCAGCTCGACGAGGCCGAAGCCGTCCTCGGCGCGAAGGCGTTGACGCGACATGTACACCCGGTCATCGACCGGGTGCGCACACGCTTTAGCTGTCCGCCGGGTGGCCTTCGCGCGCAGGGGCCTGCGCGTCGCGGGCCGCGTCGAAGCGGCCCGTCCCCTCACACCACGGGCAGCGCACGCGGTGCGGCTCCCCGCCGAGGCCGGAGATCAACTCGCCGCTGCCGCGGCAGGCGGTGCAGGTACCGGGATCGTGCTCCATCGGTCGTGCAGGGTACTCAGAAGCCGGGCGGGGCCACGGAGCCGCTGCTGCGCGTGGGCGCCTGGATCGCCGGATCGGCGGGGCGGTCGGTCGGCAGCGAGCGGCGCATCGTCGGCGGGACCTCGCGGTCCGTGAGCGGGCGCAGCAGCCCGTACGTGCGGAAGGCCGTCTCGGCGTTCGCCGGCTCGGCGGCGCGGAACAGCACGCCGGGGATGGCCGGGACGCCGAGCGGCGACCGGGCGGCCAGGGCCTCGAACGCTTTCGGCTCCATGGTCGGCTTGAGCTGCTCGGCGGTCAGCGGCTTGGTGAACAGGAGCGCGCCGGAGGGCGCCGCGTCCTCGTCGCCCAGGATCGTGAGCGCGGAGCCGCCGATGCTCGTCCAGAGCCAGCCCTCGATGCCCTGCTCGCGCGGGACCACAGTCGTCGCGGTGAGCCGTCTGAGAACCGGGAAGCGGCCCTTCTCCCCCTTGGCCTTGGCCGGGCCGCGGTCGATCATGCCGAGGTGCAGCTGGCCGAGCGTGAGCTTGAGGGGCTCGCGGAAGAAGCCGTCGACCTCGAGCGTCGCGCCCGCCGGGTTGATGCGCAGCGCGTCCGGCGCGAGGCGCCGGCCCGACTCGAAGGCGATCGTGAGCGTCCGGTTGGGGCCGGCGGCCGCCGGCGGTGGAGCGGAAGGCATCGGGCGCGAAGCGTAGTTACTGGCGCGCCGCCTCGCCCAGCAGGCGCTCGACGAGCATCGTGTCCTTCCACTCGCCGTCCAGCTGGCCGTGCCGTCGCTGGACGCCGACCTCGGTGAACCCGGCCCGCCGGTGCAGCGCGAGGCTGGCCGTGTTCGTCGTGAACACGCGGCTGGTCAGCTTGTAGTAGCCGGCCTGCTCGGCGCTCTTGGCGAGCGCGTTCAGCAGCGCCGCGCCGACGCCGCGGTGCCGGGCGCGCTCCGCGACGTAGACCGCGTGCTCCGCCACGCCCGCGTAGGCCTGGCGGACGCTGTACGGGCTCACGCGGGCGAACCCGAGCACGGTCGTGTCGTCGTCCTCGGTCGCGACGAGGAACGGCCGCCCCTCTTCGAGCCAGCCCTCGATCTCGGCCGGCCGCCGCGCCCGCGTCTCGAACGTCGCCTGGCGCTCCGCGATCCCGTGGTTGTAGATCGCCGCGACCTGCGCGGCGTCGGCGGCTCTTGCCGGGCGAATGGTCATGCCGCGCGGTGCAGCTCCTCGAGGGCCTTCTCGACCCGGGTGATCTCCGCGGTCAGCTGTGCGCGACGCGCGCGCAGCTCGGTCAGGTCGCTCGTCTGGCTCGGCAGCGCCGCGAGCTGCTGGTTGAGATGGCGCAGCCGGCTCTCGTGCGTGGCGCGCGCCTCGCGGTCGAGCGCGTACTCGCCCGGGCGCGCGCCCTTGCGGACGGCGGGTGAACGGGTGATCTGCGTCAGGAACACGGCCAACGGGTCCTTTCCCGCCACGTCATACCCAGCCTGGGTGAGAAGGTCGAACCACTCCCGGTAGTGCAGCGCATCGCGGCCGTCGGCGACCAGCAGGGCGACGGCGACCTCGCGGATGGAGGGGCCACGCAACGTGTTCGGGCCGTCCGCGCGCGGCGTGGACGCGGCGACGGCCGGGGACGGCGCCGGTGCCACCGGTTCGCCCGTCGCGAGGCCGTCGAGGCGCGCCGTGAGCGCATCGATCTCCGCCAGGCCGGCCTCGATCCGGCGCAGCGAGGCACGCAGCGCGTCCGCCTCACGAGCGAGCTGGGCGCGCTGGCGCTCGAGCGTGGCGCGCTCTTGGGCGACGGCGCGGAGGAGGCGGTCGGAGGGTCCCATCCCCTGCCGTTCTACACAGCGGCGCGGTCTGCCGGCCACGTGGGGCTGTGCAGAACCTGTGCGTATCTCGCGTTCTGAGCGCCCCCGCATGTGCACAGAGTTGTGCGTAGCTCAGGCGTTCCTCCCAAATTGCAGGCAGTTCGCGTTCCGTCCGGAGCAGGCGCAACTCTACGCGGCCCTACGTGGATCCGTGTAGCCCTTCAAGGAGCCCGTCGCATGTCCCGCTCACCCGCTCTCCCGCTGTCCGACGACCCTTCGCCGCGCCGTGACGAGACCCTGCTGATGCTCGACCTGAGCCGGTTGATCGCGCTCGGCCTGGTCGAGAAGCGCGAGGAGCCGCAAGGCGTCGTCTTCGCGCTGACGCCGCTCGGGCGTCACACGCCCGAGTTCGGCACGTAGGCTTCGTGGCATGTGCCGCAACATCCGTCAGCTCCACAACTTCGAGCCGCCTGCGACCACGAAGGAAGTGCAGGAGGCCGCGCTGCAGTACGTGCGCAAGATCAGCGGCTCGACCAAGCCGTCGCAGGCCAACGCGGCCGCGTTCGAGGAGGCCGTGGCCGAGGTCGCGATCGCGACGCAGAGGCTGCTCGATCACCTCGTGACGAACGCGCCGCCCAAGAACCGCGAGGAAGAGGCGGCGAAGGCCCGCGCCCGTGCGCAGGCCCGCTACGCCGCGTAACCGCTACGGGAGGATGTGGTCGACGTAGCCGCCGTCCACCCGGACGGCGCCGCCCGTGGTCGCGGAGGCGAGGTCTGAGCTGAGGTAGGCGACGAGGTTCGCGATCTCGTCGGGCTCGATCAGGCGTCCGATCAGCGAGTTCGGCCGGTGCTCGGCCACGAACTTGCGCTGCGCGGCGTCCCAGTCGAGGTCGTCGCCGACCAGCTCACGCACGAAGTCCTCGACGCCCTCGGTGTGCGTCGGGCCGGCGATCACGCTGTTGACGGTCACGCCGCTGCCCTTGACCGCCTTCGCGAACCCGCGGGAGACGCCGAGCAGCGCCGTCTTGGTCACGCCGTAGTGGACCATCTCCTCGGGGATCGCGACCGCCGAGTCGCTCGCCATGAACTGCACGCGGCCGTGGCCGCGCTCGACCATGCCGGGCAGGTAGCCGCGGGTGAGCCGGATCGCCGACATCACGTTGACGTCCCAGAACCGCTGCCACGTGTCGTCGTCGATCTCGAGCACCGGCGTCGGCGCGAAGATCCCGAGGTTGTTGACCAGGATGTCGACGGCCGGGAGCTGCTCGAGCACCGTCCGCGCGCCGTCGGCGGTGCCGACGTCCGCGGCGATCCCGCTGACGCCCAGCTCGTCCGCGACCGCGGCGACCTTCCCCGCGTCGCGCCCGTTGATGGTGACGGCGGCGCCCGCGCCGGCGAGCTTCGCGGCGATCGCGCGGCCGATGCCCTGCGTGGACCCGCTGATGAAGGCCGTGCGGCCCGAGAGGTCGATGTCCATGCCCGTCACGCTAGTGGGCTCCCATCCGTCGTCCGAGGCCGGAGGCGCGCGCCACCGGGCGGGCGACCGCCGCGCGGATCGTCTCCTCGGTGCCGGCCAGGATCAAGTGCCGGTTCGCGCGCGTCACCGCGGTGTAGAGCAGCTCACGCGTCAGGATCGGCGACGTCGCCGCGGGCAGCAGCACCGCCGCGGTCGCGAACTGCGAGCCCTGGCTCTTGTGGACGGTCATGGCGTACACGGTCTCGATCGCGTTCAGCCGCGACGGCGCGAAGTGCACGGGCTCGCCACGACGCTCGAACACCGCCGCGACCTTGCCCGGCGCCGTGGTGACGACCACGCCCGCGTCGCCGTTGTAGAGGTCCAGGCCGTAGTCGTTCTTGGTGACGAGCAGCGGCCGCCCCGGGTACCAGCGGCCACGGCCGATCGCGTTGCCGAGCCAGCGCTCGATCCGCGCCGTCCACACCGACACGCCGTGCGGGCCGCGCCGGTGCGCGCACAGCACCCGGAACGTGCCGAGCGCCGCCATGGCCGCGGCGTCCTGCCCGGCCTTGGCCGCCTCGATCACCTCGGTGGCCGCGGCCACCGCGCCGTCGCGGATCGGCGCGAGCTGCGCGAGCGACTCGGGCTCCCCCACGTCCACCGGGATCCAGGTGATGTCGGCGTACCCGTGCCGCAGCGCGTCGATCGCGGCGTCCGCGTCCCCGTTGCGGATCGCCGGCGCGAGCGTCTTGATGCCCTCCTGCCCGCGGTGCACGACGTCGAGCTCGATCACCCCCGGCCCGCGCACGTTGACGATGTCGCCGAGCACCGCGCCCGCCTCGATCGAGGTCAGCTGCCCGGGATCACCGACCAGCACCAGCCGCGCGCCCGGGCGGACCGCCTCGACGAGCCGCGCCATCTGCGTCAGCGACACCATCGACGTCTCGTCGACGATCACGACGTCGTGGGGCAGGCGGTTGCCACGATCGTGCCGGAAGCGGCTGTGGCTGCCGGGCCGCCAGCCGAGCAGCCGGTGCAGCGTCGACGCGTTCAACGCGAGCAGCTCGTCCCGCACCCGGTCGCCCAGCCGCCCCTCGGCGCGCAGGCGGAGCGCCTCCGCGTGCACGGCCTCCTTCAGCCGCGTGGCGGCCTTGCCGGTCGGCGCCGCGAGCGCCACCAGCGGCAGCTCGCTGCCCTGCTCGGCGAGCGCGGCGACGATCCGCGCGACCGTGGTCGTCTTGCCCGTGCCCGGCCCGCCCGCGACCACCGCGAAGCGCCGCTCGACCGCGATCCGCGCCGCGTCGCGCTGCGCGCCGGGCCGCTCGAACAGCCGATCCAGCGACTCGTCGAGCTGCAGCGTGTTCACCGACTCCGCCTGGCCGAGCGCGCGCAGGTCCGTCGCGACCTGCCCCTCCTCGCGCCAGTAGCGGTCCAGGTAGAGCGCTGAGTCCACGAGCCGCAGCGGTCGCGGGTCCGGCGCATCCCGCTCGCCGACGTGCACGAGCACCGACTCGCGCACCCTGTCCAGCCACGCCTCGGGCTGCGGCCACGGCAGCTCGGACAGGTCCACCGGCTCGTCGCTGTCCACCGTCGCGGTCTCGCGGATGGTCGCGAGGTCCACGTACACGTGCCCGAGCCGCGGCGCGCGCACCGCGAGCGCGGCCGCCAGCACGATGAGCTCGTCCTCCTCGCCCGCGAGGGCCGCCAGCCGCTCCGCCACGTGCACGTCGGCCGCCGTGAGCACGCCGATCGCGTTGAACTCGCGCAGCACCCCGCGCGACCGCAGCGCGTGCCGGACCTCGAAGTCGTCCAGCGCGCTCATGCGAGGACTCCGATCTCCAACAGGTCGCTGAGCGCGACGACGAGCGGCGCAGGCGGCTTCCAGGCGAACACGCCGGACTCGGTCGCGCCGGTCATCCCGCGCACGAACAGGTACAGCACGCCGCCGAGGTGCACGTCCGGGTCGTAGCCGGGAAGGCGCCAGCGCAGGTAGCGGTGCAGCGCGGCGGTGTAGAGCAGCGCCTGCAGGCCGTAGTGGGCGTGCTCCATCTCCGCCCGGAGCGCCGTGGGGGCGTAGTGCGCCGGGGTGAGCGCCTCGCCGGGTGGCGCGAGCAGGTTCGTCTTGTAGTCGACGATCGAGAACCGCTCTTCGACGCGGAACACGAGGTCGATGCTGCCGGTGAGGTAGCCGCGGACGGCCGCGCGCAGCTCGGGGTCCGCCAGCCGGTCGGCGTAGCCCGCCAGCGGGTCGTCGCTGCCGAGGTGCTCGCGCAGGACCGCACCGATCGCGGCCGGCGTGAGCCACGCGTGCGGGTCGTCGCCACCGGCCAGCGGCAGCTCGAAGCCGAGCTCGTCCAAGCGGTCGGCGCGCTGGATGTCGCGCAGCCGCACGCCGTCCACGAGCGGGCCGAGCGGCGTCTCGATCGCCGCGCGCAGCCCTTCGACCACCGCGGCCTGCGAGCCGATGTCCACCGGCCGGCGCGCGAGTGTCTCGCGCACCCGGGCGGTCAGCTCGAGGTCCAGGTCCGGCGCGGCGAAGTCGACCGCCTCGAAGACCGAGTGCACGAACGTGCCGAACGCCGTGCCGCCCGGGATGCCGGCGAGCGGCAGCACGGGGTCGGGTTCCGCGAGCTCCTCCGCCTCATCGAACAGCGACGGGGCGACCGCGTGCAGCGTCGCCGGCGTCGCGGTCACCTCGGTCTCGTCGATGATCAGCTCGTCCGAGCGGTCGTCGTCGGGCTCGTCGGTGATCACCGTCTCCTCCGGCTCGCTCGCGACGCGGGCCTCGTGCGCGGCGGCCGTGATGTCGCTGTAGGAGGTCCGCCGCCACGACCGGTCCAGCTCGCGATCGAACCTCGCCGCGGCCAGGCGCGCCGTCTCGGGACGCGGCCCGGACCACGGCTCGACGGCGTCCGGCAGCGTCGCGCGCTCCACGCTCACGCAGCCCGGCGCGGCCGACGCGAGCGCGCGGAAGTGCTCCATCGCGGCGTCGTCGGTCGGCGGGTTCGGGCCCCGCGTGGCGACGCGACCATCCGCGTCCCGCGCCAGCAGCAGCCGGCTGAGCGCGGAGTCACGGCTGTTCCACGTGCCCGCCCACCACGTGATCGCCTGGTGCTTGGCGCGCGTCAGCGCGACGTACGCGAGCCGCAGGTCCTCCCCACGCTGCTCGGCCTCGTAGAGCCGCTTGTGACGGCTGTAGGCGCTGCCGACGAGCCCGACGTCGATCGTGCGCTGGAAGCCCGCGTCGGGATCGTGGTAGACGATCGGGACGGGCTTGTCGTCGACCCAGGTCGGCTCCCACAGGTACGGGACGTAGACCACCGGGAACTCGAGTCCCTTCGAGCGGTGGATCGTGAGCACCTGGACGGCCTCGGCGTCTGACTCGAGCCGTCGCGAGCGCTCCTCGTCGCCCTCGCGGTCGGCGTCCTGCACGCGCTGGCGCAGCCACACCGCGAGGGCGGCCGTGCCGAAGCGCTCGGCGGCGGCCGCGCTGTGCAGCAGCTGGCCGACGTGCCGCAGGTCCGTGAGCTTGCGCTCGCCGTCGGCCTCGGCCAGCACGCGCCCCGGCAGCCGCTCGATCAGCGTGATCGTCTCGAACAGGGACGCGAGCCCCCGCCGGCGCAGCAGCGCGGCCCACGCGTGCAGCCGCCGGTGCACGTCCTCCCAGTCCTCATCATCAGCGGTGGCGACGCGCTCGGCGCTCCAGCCCAGGAACGAGGTCATCGTCGCCGCCCGTGCCCGCGGCACCGACGACGGCCGCTCGAGCGCCTCCAGCAGCCGCAGCCACTCGCGCGCGGCGGGCGTGCCGAAGACGCTGCCGGCGCCGTTGATGACCACGGGCACGCCGGCCTTGTCCAGCGCATCGCGCACGGGCAGCGCGTGGGCCCGGTTGTACCGCACCAGCACCGCGATGTCGCCCGGCTTGGCCTTGCCCGACTCGAGCAGGCGCACGATGTCCGCGGCGAGGTCGCTCGCCACGTACAGCCGCGCCGACGTGAGGTTCGCGTAGCCCTTGCCCGTGAGCGTGATCGACGGATGCGTGCGATCCACCACCCGCATCCGGAGGGGCGCGCCGAGCAGGTCGTGCCGCTTGTCCGGGTCGTTCGCGCGGACGTGCAGGTACTGGATGCGCTCGTCGCCGAGCTGCGCGCCGCCGAACATCGCGTCGTAGGCGTCGATCAGCCCTTGGTCGCTGCGCCAGTTGACGTCCAGCGTCTCGGTCGCGGTCGCCGCCTCCTTCGCCTCCAGGTAGGAGTAGATGTCGGCGCCACGGAAGGCGTAGATCGCCTGCTTGGGATCTCCAATCAGCACGAGCGTCACGCCGCCCCCGCCGAACGCGCCCCTGAGGATCTCCCACTGGATCGGGTCGGTGTCCTGGAACTCGTCGACGAGCACGACCCGGTAGCGCGAGCGCAGCTTCTCCACCCCGCTCCGCCGCAGGGCGTCGCGCAGGCGCGTCAGCAGGTCGTCGTAGGTGATGATCGAGCGGGCTCGCTTGCGCGCCTCGAACTCGACCCGTGCGGCCGCGGCCAGACGCGCCCGCATCGCCGCCAGGTCGCTCCCGGACGTGTCGCGCGGCTCGATCGGCGCGCCCGGGTTCTCGATCGCGTCCGTGGCGATCAGCTTCGCCTCCGCGCGGGTGATCAGCGGCGGGTCCTCGGACTTCATGAACCGCCGCACGTAGAGGTCGTCGACGATCTCGCCGATCAGGTCCTCGACGTCCTCCACGAGCTGCGCGTCGCGCTCGAGGTCTCCCGCCACGCCCAGGCCGCCGAGCACCTCCTGGCAGAACTGGTGCGTGGTCGCGATCGTCGCGGCGTCGAAGTCGGCCAGCGCGCGCACGAGCCGGTCGCGGCGCACCGCGATCTCCTCCTTCGTGCCCGTCGCCAGCAGCCGCGCGACCGCGTCCTCCAGGTCGGCGGTCGGGGCGCCCGCGAGGACCTCGCTGAGGTCGCGCTCGGTCTGCACGAGCCGCTCGCGCACCCGATCGCGCAGCTCACCGGTCGCCATCCGCGTGAACGTGACGAGCAGGAGCTCATGGAGCGGCGTGCCCTCCGCGACGTAGCGGGCCGCCAGCGCCGCGATCGTGTAGGTCTTGCCGGTCCCCGCGCTGGCTTCCAGCACGGTGATCCCGTTCGGCAGCGGCCCGCAGATGTCGAACGCGTAGCTCATTGGTCGTTGACGTCCTCGACGCCGCTGAGCCCGCCCCACAGCCGGCGCGCGTACTGCCCGAAGCGGCTGGTATCGCTCGCTTCCCAGCGTTCATCCTCGTGCGCGGGGATCGCGAGCAGGTCGTCGAACGAGCGGCCCGAGAACACGAGCTCGTGCTCGGGCTCGCGGTCCTCCTTCGGGAAGCGGTCGGACTCCCACTCCTGGCGCGCGTCGGCCCCCGCGGCGTACGCCGCCGACGTGCGGCACGCCAGCGGCAGCGGCTCGCGCATGCCGCGGTCGTACAGGTCCAGCAGCAACGCGAGCTGATCAACCGCGAACGCACGATCCAGCACCGGGATGCGCGCGACGGTGACCGACGCCATGTGATGGGCACCCGCCTGCGCGCGGCCGACCGTCAGCGCCTCGTACTCCCCACCCGCCGCGCACAGCGCCAGCAGCCGCACCCAGGCGCCGAGCCGGTGGCGCGGGTTGACCTTCGAGTACGTGACCGTCGTCAGCAACGAGCCGCGCACGCCCGCGACCGTGCCGGACAGCCGCCGGCCCGCGATGTCGAGCTTGACGTCCACCGATCGTGGGTCGCCCGCCGCGCCGATCAGCGCTCGTGCCTTGCCCGCGATGTCGTTGACGCCCTGCCAGATCTCGTCGACGACCGGCCGCCCGAGCTGGCCGGGCGGCAGCGTGCCGCGGGCGATCTCGGCGCGGATGGCGGCACGGCCGTCGGCGCCCGCCATGACGGCGCTGAGCAGCCGGTCGCCGACCGCCCACTGCTCCAGGTGGTCCAGCTGCACCGGCAGGGCATCGGAGACGTCCTGCGAGTAGTCGCCGACGCTGATCTCCAGCCGCTGGCGCAGGAACGCCCGCACGGGACGCTCGACGAAGTACACGAGCGCGTCCAGCTCCACCGGACCGCTGGCGCGCGGCGGCAGCGGGCCGGGCAGGAACGGGCGCGCACCCGATCGTGGCTCGGTCAGCGCCCGCGCGCCCTCGAGCGTCACGCGGTCGAAGCTCCAGGGGCTCGCCGCTTCGAAGTTGCGCGGGTCGAACGGCTGCAGCGGGTGCTCGGTCACGACGTCCTTCCCGACCAGGTCGAGCAGCTCGCCGACCGGCACCGCAGGTGGGCGCGGAACGTTGGTGCGCTCGTCGTTGCCGGTGTAGGTGATGATCAGCCGGTCGCCCGCGGCCAGCAGCGCGTCGAGCAGCAGTTGCCGATCCTCGGCGCGGGCGTCGCGCTCGCCGACGTGCGGCGTGTCCAGCATCAGGTCGTCGCCGTCGCGCGGCGCCTTGCGCGGGAACGTGCCGTCGTCGAGCCCGAGCAGGCAGACGACGCGGTGCGGCACCGACCGCATCGGCATCAGCGTGCAGATCGTCAGGTGCCCCGTGCGGAAGTTCGCGCGCGTCGGGCGGCCCTTCAAGCGGTCGGCGAGCAGCGCGCGGACCTCCTCGAGCGAGAGCAGGCCGTCGAACGACGCGGCTTCCTGGACGACGTCGTCGAGCAGCCGCTGCAGCTCCGAGCGCTGCCAGCCCTCCAACGGCGGCACGGCGCACAGCCCGTCGGCGGCAGTCAGCAACGCCTCGGCCCACGCGTCCACGGGCTGCTCGATCGCCAGCGCGTCCACCGCGGTCTGCAGCCGTGCGATGTACTCCGCCAGCCGCCCGGCGAGCTCGATCGCGCCGCTCTCGACGTCGTCGAGGGGCAGCACGCCGGCGAACTGGCGCTGCTGCTCGTCGGTCATCGTGACGCCCAGCAGCAGCCGGTCCAGGCCGAACCGCCAGGTGCCGGCGTGCAGCTCGGCCAGCTTGAACGGCGCGCGGTGCTGCGCGTCCAGGCCCCAGCGGATGCCGCTCGTGCGCACCCAGTCCTGGAGCCGGGCGATCGCGTCGTCGTCCAACCGGAAGCGCCGTCGGACCGGCTCGCGCTCGGCGAGCTCGAGCACCTCCGAGGCCGTCAGCCGGCGGCCCGCGAGCTCGAGCAGCCGCGCCACGACGCCCAGCACGGGGTTCGTCTGGCGCAGCGACCGGTCCGCCAGCCGCACGCGCAGGTTCGGCGGGCGGTCCTCCGGCGGCAGCGTATCCAGCTCGTCGTCCTCGTCCTCGGCGATCTCCCCCGCGCCGAACGTCGCCTGGATGAGCGGGGCGAACGCCTCGATGTCCGGGCACATGACGATCACGTCGCGCGGTTCCAGCGACGGGTCCTCCGCCAACAGGTGCAGGACCGCGTCGCGCACGACCTCGACCTGCCGCGCGCGGCCGTGGCAGGAGTGGACCTGGACGCTCCCGTCGGGCCCGTCGACCTCCGGCACGCGGTCCTCCCGGACCGCGGCCTGCAGCTCGGCGAGCATCGTCCCCGTCCGGTGCTCCACCGGGTGCTCGTGCGCCGCGATGTCCGGCCCGAGCACGAGCTGCAGCTCGCGCGAGTCCTGTCCCCAGGAGGCGAGCAGGCGGTTGCGCGGCATGTGCCCGATCTCGTCCTCGGCCTCGGCGCGCAGGACGGGCCAGCGGTCCGCGGCGGCGATCCGCGCCCACAGCGCCGGCGACGGGTGCAGCAGGAACAGGTGGACGTCCCGGTGCTCGGCGAGCGCGCGCAGGACGTGGAGCTGCGCCGCCGGCAGCCGCGTGAGCCCGAAGAGCGAGAGCCGCTGCGGGAGGTCCACCACGTCCGGCTCGACGCGCAGCCGCGCGCACGCCGACTCCACCCGCGCCGCCGGGTCAGGCACCGGCACCCGCGCCCGCAGCCGCTCGAACAGCCGCGCCTGCCAGTGCTCGCCCGTCAGCAGCTCCGGCCGATGCGTCGCGTAGCGGTCGAACAGGTTCGCGAGGTGCCGGACGGCCGCGAAGCGCCGCGCCTTCGGATGGTCGGCCAGCGCGGCCAGCCAGGGCTCGGTGAGCGACCCCTCGACCACCTCCAGCAGCGGCCAGACGAGCCGTTCCGGCAGCCACGGGTCACGCTCGGCCTCGATGCCGGAGGCGGCCGCCACCGCCGCGCCCGTGAGCCGCCGCGGGAACGGGAACTCCACGTTCGCGCAGATGCCGAGCGCGTTCGAGAGCTGCTGGGTGAGCCAGCGCTCCATGCCGCGCGTCGGCACCGCGACGACCTCCCGCGCGAACGGGTCGGCCGGCGGGGCGGCCAGGAGCGCCCGCAGGGCTTCAATCAGGCCGTCGGCCCGGTCGGATCGATGAACGTGGAGCATGCGACGCGCTACCGCGAGTACATGATGATCCCGACACCGGTCAGGCAGACCAGCGCGCCGATGATGTCGAGGCGGTCGGGCTTGAACCCGTCGAACACGACGCCCCACAGCAGCGAGCCGACGATGAACACGCCGCCGTAGGCCGCGAGCACGCGACCGAACTCAGTGCTCGGCTGGTAGGCCGCCACCACGCCGTACGCGGTGAGCGCCATCGCCCCCAACGCGACGAACGCCAGGCCTTTGTGCTCCTTGATCCCGAGCCACACGAGGTACGCGCCGCCGATCTCCGCAAGCGCGGCGGCTATGAAGAGCGCAATCGAACGGCCGGTCATGTTCGGCGACCGTAGCGGACCTGCTGGTCGCCACCACGCGGCACGCGTGAAACGTCACAGCCACGTGGCTGATTCGGCACACGGCTGCGCAAAGACGACACGAAGTCAGCCGCCGGTGTGCTCCGGCTGGTACCTCCCCGGTGGGCAGCCGCAGACCTCCCGGCGCACGCGCAGCTCCAGATCACCCATCGGCTCGCGCTCGACGAGCGTCCCGCGGGAGTCCCTGCTGAGCGCACTGTGATTCTCTTGCGTGATGTCGACGACGCTCGGTATCGACCTCGCCTCTCAAGCGCAGAAGACGGGTGTCTGCGTGATCGAGTGGAGCGGCAGCGGCGCGCGGGTCAGGACGCTGCACCGCGGCGGGCCGGAGGCCGGGGACGAACCGCTCCGCGCCGCGATTCGCAGCGGGCACACGAAGGTCGCGATCGACGCGCCGTTCGGCTGGCCGGAGCCGTTCGTCGCGGCGATCCGCGGGGACGAGTGGCCGGACGTCGAGGCGCGTGCGCTGGCCTATCGGGAGACGGATCGCTTCGTGCACAAGCGTGCGGGCAAGCTCGCGCTCTCGGTGTCGACCGACAAGATCGCCTACTGCGCCTTCCGGTGCGCACGCCTGCTCAGCGGGCTCGACGCGCCGCGAGACGGGAGCGGGCTCGCCGTCGAGGCCTATCCCGACGCGGCGCTGCGGTGCTGGCTGCCGACATCGTTCGCACAGCGCCCGGCGCCGTCCTACAAGGGCGAGCCCGGCTCCGAACGCCGCGAGGAGCTCGTCGACGTGCTCCTCGCCGGTCTCGGCGACCGCTTCGACATCGGAACGGGGCGCGACGACTGCGTCAAGTCCGACGACTGCCTCGACGCGCTCCTGTGCGCGCTGATCGCACGCGCGGCCGAGCGGGGGAAGACGATCCCGCCCGGCGACGAGCACGCGGCGAGCGCACGCGCCGAGGGCTGGATCCACCTGCCCGAGCCGGGCAGCCTCGCGCAGCTGATCGACTAGAGCCGGCGCGCGCCGACGAAGTGGCCGCCCCAGTAGGCGTCCGTCGTCGAGTGCTCCATCACGCCGCCGCTGCTGGTCGCCGAGACCGCGCGGGTGCGGCTCGTGGCGATGCCGACGTGCGACGCGCCCGGGCCCGCCGTGCTGAAGAAGACGAGGTCACCGGGCTTGATGTCGTCCCGGCTGACGGACCTGCCCAGCGCGTACTGGGCCTGCGAGTTGTGGGGCAGGCGCTCACCGCTGCGCGCGAAGGCGAAGGCGGTCAGGCCGGAGCAGTCGAAGCCGTCCGGGCCGCTGCCGCCGTAGGCGTAGCCGTCGCCGATCTGGGAACGGGCCGCGTCGACCACCTCGGCGGACGCGCGGACCTCACGCGCGGCGGCGTCGCGGCGGTCCTGCTTGCGCTCCGCGAGCGCCAGCAGCGTCTGCGCCTGCGCGGCGCGCTCGACGCGCTGCTCGTCCGGCGAGATCGGCAAGTCGACGTTCATGTTCGGTGCGGCGCTCGCCCCGGCGCACGGCAAAACGCACGCGATCAACGCGGTGATCGGGACGAGCCGCAGCCTGGACCGGCGCGGCATCGTTGTCCTTTCGGATCGTTGGAGGCCCGGACGCGAGTACGCGTGACCATCCGGGCCTGGAACGCCGAAACACCGTAGCAGCAGGGAAATCGTCGCGCCGCACGGCTCCCCCGCACGGGTGAGCGGCGGTGCTCAGCCGACTTCGAGCGGCAGCGACGCGTCCGACGTCCACTCGCGCAGCGAGCCGTCGTAGATCGCGACGTCCTCCTCGCCGAGCAGGTAGAGGGCGAGCGCATCGCCGGTCGCCGCGATCCCGCCGCCGCAGTAGGTGATCTTGCGGCCCGGCTGGGCCAGCACGTCGGCGAAGTGCTCGCGCAGCTCCTCGGGTGAGCGGAACGTGCCGTCGGTGGCGAGGAGGTCGAACACCGGGACGTTGAGGCTCCCCGGGATGCGGCCCGGGCGGGCGTAGCGGTCGGTCTCGGTGGCGCTGAAGTCCTCGGCGGTGAGCGAGTTGATCAGGCACGCGCCGCCGTCGTTGACGACCGCCAGCACGTCCGCGGTCGACGCCACGAGCTCCGGACGGTCACAGGGCGTGAACGTGGCGACGGGCGCCGCCGGCGTCGGCTCGTCCGTGGTGGGCCGGCCCTCCGCCTTCCAGCGGGGGAATCCGCCGTCGAGCACGGCGACGTCGTCGAAGCCGTACGAGCGCAGGAGCCACCACACGCGCGTCGCCCACATCGATGCGGCGCGGTCGTAGACGACGACCTTCATGCCGTCGCCGATGCCCAGCCGCTCGACCGCGGCCGCGAACGACTCGGCGCCCGGGCGCGAGAACCAGCCGTCGTCCGTCGACAGCTCGGACACGAGGTCGGCATAGCGCGAGCCCGGGATGTGCTCCTCGGCGTGGGCGACGTCGCCACGCTCCTGCGTCCAGTCCTCCCCCGGGCCCGCCGGCGGGGCGAGGAAGATCGTCGCGTCGAGCAGGCGCAGGTCGGCATCGGCCAGGTGGTCGGCCAGCCAGTCGGTCGTGACCAGCGGCGTGGGAAGCGAGCTCATGCAAACGGACGATAGTCAGTCGGCTTAAGGATGTTTATGCGCGGACCGCTCGCCGGCGCCGGCGCCGCCTACCCTGCGCCCGCATGCGCCGACTGATCATCCTGGCCGTGTTCCTCTGCTGGCCGGCGCCGGCGTCCGCGCAGACCGCCGCCACGCCCGTGATCCTCGGCGACCGGGCCTTCACCGCCGCCGAGCTGGGCCGCTTTCCCGCTGGGGTCGTGCACCGCGAGTGGATCGCGCGCGAGGCCGCGGCGCGCGGGATCGTCGTGCCCGAGGCGATGCTGGCCGCGGCGATGACCGAGGCCGCCCGTCAGGAGGCGGAGCACGCCGGGTACGTCGATGCGCGGTCGCCCGAGGAGCTGCGCGCAGCGCTCACGACCGGCATCCAGCAGGAGCTGCTCACGGACGCGCTGATCGCCGGAGCGGGCCCGGATCCGCGCGCGTTCGAGCGCGTGTACGCGACGCTCAACCACCGCCTGCGGGCCATGACGCGCTGCACGAAGCAGCTGGCGAAGGACATCGTGTGCGCGAACCAGCCGACGCCCAAGTACGCCTGCTCGACGTTCGGAGCGCACGAGATCTGCCGCGGTCCAGGCCAGTGGGAGCTCGTGATCGACGTCTACACCGAGCTCGTCGACCCGGCACTGCTGCTGACCACCGAGCCGGACCCGAACCCGCTGTTCGATCGCGTGCTCCGGTACATGCGCAAGCACGCGCCGGCCGCGCGCCGCTGCTTCTACGAGACCGACGACTGGCGCCTCGAGATCATCTGCGATCGCCGGTCCGAAGCCGCGGCGTTCGCCTACGCGGCGACCCGCGTCCACCAGAAGGCCAAGCAGACCTGGACGATCCCGGCCACGTCCGGGGCGCTCTGAATGAGCCGCACGGCGCTCGTCACGGGCGTGAGCCGGACGGGCGGGATCGGCGCCGCGATCGCCCGGCGGCTGTCCGCTGACGGGTTCCGCCTGTTCCTCACGGGCTGGTCGCCGCACGACGCGACGCAGGTCTACGGCGAGGAGCCCGGCGGCGGCGAGCGGATCGCGGACGAGCTGGGCGCGCACTTCCTCGCGGTCGACTTCGCCGATCCGGAGGCCCCCGCACGGGTCATCGCCGCCGCCCGCGACGCCCTCGGCCGGATCGACGCGCTCGTGGCCAACCATGCCCGCAGCTCGCAGCAGTCGCTGAGCCAGCTCACCGCGGCCGAGCTCGACCTCTCGTTCGCCGTCAACGCCCGGGCCACGCTGCTGCTCGTCCGCCACTTCGCCGAGCAGGCCGACTCGGGGCGGATCGTCCTGTTCAGCTCCGGCCAGTACCACGGCGCGATGCCCGATGAGCTGCCGTACATCGCCTCCAAGGCGGTGCTCCAGCAGCTGACGGCCTCGCTGGCGGTGGAGCTCGCTCCCCGCCGGATCACCGTCAACTGCGTCAACCCCGGGCCGAACGACACGGGCTACGCCACCGGCGCGCCGCACGAGCGCGTCGCACGCGCGATGCCGGGCGGCCGCTGGGGCACGCCGGACGACGCCGCACGGCTCGTGGCCTGGCTGTGCAGCGACGACGCCGACTGGGTCACCGGGCAGACCATCGCCTCAGACGGCGGCTGGTCCGCGCGCGGCTCCAGCTGACCGTTCGGGCTGACGTTGGTGCAGACCGGGGCTTGCGGTCCGGAAACGGCCGTATGCTCGCCGCGTGCTTGCCGTCGCCGTTGCCGCGCTCTTCGCCGCTCCCAATCCGCCCGTCCCGGTCATCCACACCGGCCCCGATGAGGGGGCTCAGATCATGCGCTCGAGCGCGACGTTCACGTTCGGCGCGCCGGGCTACGGCTACGACTGCCATGTCGACGACGCAACCTTCAAGGACTGCCGGAACGGCACGTTCACGGCGAGCGGCCTCGGCGTCGGCACGCACACGTTCTCGGTGCGGGCCTACAGCCTCACGGACGACTCGGTCAGCGGCACGGTCAGCCGCACATGGACCGTCACCGCGATCGACGACGACGCGGACGGCTTCGTGGTGCCGGCGGACTGCAACGACGCGAACCCGGCGATCCACCCGACCGCGCCCGACCTGGCGGCCAACGGCCTCGACGAGAACTGCGACGGGCTCGACGCAACGCCCGTGCCGGTGACGCCCGCGGCTCCCGCGCCCACTCCGGCCCCGTCGGACACGAGGCCGAAGCTCGACGTGGCCCTCAGCTACTTCATGCACGCGACCAAGCGCAGCACGCGCTTCTCGGCGCTCAGCCTCAAGGACGTGCCGGCCGGCGCGACGATCACGATCAAGTGCGCCGGCGGCTGCCCGCGCAAGCGGGCGACGATCACCGGCAAGCGCGGCACGGTCGCGTTGACCCCGTTCCGCAACCGGGCGCTCAAGGCCGGTGCGAAGCTCACGATCGAGGTGACCAAGCCGGGCTCGGTCGGCACCGCGAAGGTGGTCACGATCCGGGCGGGCAAGCGCCCGACGATCGTGACCAAGACGCTTACTTGATCGCGTCGTAGACCTTGAACATCGGCATGTACATCGCGATCACGATGAAGCCGACGATGCCGCCGACGAGGATGATCATCACGGGCTCGAGGATCGAGGTGAGCGCCTTGACGGCGGCGGACACCTCGGCCTCGTAGAAGTCCGCGACCTTGGAGAGCATCGCGTCGAGGTTGCCGGTCTCCTCGCCGACGGCGATCATCTGCGCGACCATGCCGGGGAAGATCGGGGCTTCCTTGAGCGGGTCCGCGATCGAGCCGCCGGACTTGACGGACTCGATGACGTCGGCCATGGCCTTCTCGATCACGGAGTTGCCGGCGGTCTGCCCGGTGATCTCGATCGCCTGCATGATCGGCACGCCGGCGGAGTAGAGGGCGGCGAACGTGCGCGACCAGCGGGCGAGCGCGATCTTCTGGACGGTGACGCCGATCTTGAAGGGGAACTTGAGGCGGATGCGGTCCCACTGCGGGCGGCCCATGGCGCTCGTGCGCCACTTCTTGAAGCCGATCGGCAGGCCGATGGCGGCGATGATCAGCAGGTACCACTGGCCGGTGACGACGTTGGACGCCTTCACGGTCATCTTGGTGATCATCGGAAGGTCGCCGCCGAAGTCCGCGAAGACCTTGACGAAGACCGGGACGATGAACGCGATCAGGCCGATCAGCACGCAGAGGGCGAAGGTGAGCACGACGATCGGGTACGCCATCGCGCCCTTGACCTGACGGCGCAGCTCGTCGTCCTTCTCGAGCTGGTCGGCGATCCGGTCCAGCGAGGCCTCCAGCACACCGCCCGTCTCGCCGGCGCGCACCATGGCGACGTACAGCGGCGAGAAGACCTTCGGGTGCTTGGCGAGCGCGTCGGAGAAGGCCAGGCCGCTCTCGATGTCCTCGCGCACGGCGGCGATGCAGTCCTTGAGCTTCTTGTTCTCGAGCTGGTCCTCGAGCACATAGAACGCGCGCAGGAGGGTCATGCCCGAGGTGATCATGGTCGCCAGCTGGCGGGTCATGACCGTCAGCTCGGCGGCCTTGATGCGCTGGAAGAGGGTGATGTCCGCGCTGAGCGCGCCCTTCTTCTCGTTCAGCTCCATGGCCTTGAGGCCGAGGGTGCTGAGCTGCTGCTTGGCGTCGTCCTTCGAGGACGCCTTCAGCTCACCCTTGGAGGGGACGCCGGCGCCGTCGACGGCCTTGTAGGTCCAGACCGCGGCGCCCATCAGACGGCCACCGGCGGAGCGACGGTGCCGGCGGGCATGCCCTGGACCAGGCGGCGCATCTCGGCCGGCTGGGAGGAGCGGGTCTCGGCGGTCGCCATCGTGATCTTGCCCGCGCGGACCAGGGTCGCGAGCGAGGAGTCCATCGTCTGCATGCCTTCCGCTCCGCCCGTCTGGATCAGCGAGTAGATCTGGTGCGTCTTGCCCTCGCGGATCAGGTTCCGCACGCCCGGCGTGGGCACGAGCACCTCGGCGGCGACGCAGCGGCCGGTGCCGTCGGCGGTCGGCAGCAGCGTCTGGGTGACGACGCCCTGCAGGCCGATCGCGAGCTGCGCGCGGATCTGGCCCTGCTGGGAGGGCGGGAAGACGTCGATGATGCGGTCGATCGTCTGCGGCGCGTCCTGCGTGTGCAGCGTGGCGAAGACGAGATGGCCGGTCTCGGCGGCGGTCAGCGCGGTGCCGATCGTCTCCATGTCGCGCATCTCGCCGACGAGGATCACGTCGGGGTCCTGGCGCAGCGCGGCCTTCAGGCCCATCGAGAAGCTCGGCGCGTCCTGGCCGATCTCGCGCTGGTTGACGACGCAGCGCTTGTGGCGGTGGAGGAACTCGATCGGGTCCTCGATCGTGAGGATGTGCTCGTCGCGCGTCTCGTTGATCTCGTTGATGATCGAGGCGAGCGTCGTGGACTTGCCCGAGCCGGTCGGGCCGGTCACGAGGACGATGCCGCGCGGCTTGGTCGCGAAGTCGCGTACCACGGACGGCAGGCCGAGCCGCTCGATCGGGACCGTCTCGGACGGGATCAGGCGGAAGGCGGCGCCGAGCGTGCCGCGCTGGAAGAAGGTGTTGACGCGGAAGCGGCCGACGCCGGGCACCGAGTACGCGAAGTCGAGCTGCCAGTCCGTCTCCAGCACCTGTCGCTGCGAGCTCGAGAGGATCGCGTAGACGATCTCGCGCGTGTCGGTCGGCGTCAGGTTCGGCATGCCCTCGAGGGCAACCAGCGAGCCGCGGACGCGGATCGTGGGCGGAGCGCCCGACGTGATGTGGAGGTCGGAAGCTTTGTGCTCCACGACCTTGAGCAGAATGTCCGCGAAGTCGAAGTTCATGCCATCCCTGGTATCGGCAGGGACGGTGCCGCTCTGAAGTGGGGTGGCGGCCCTAGAGAACCCACGGGGGCCCGCCCGACAGGCGGAAAACGTGAAGGAGCGTCCGCCTGTCGGGCACCCCTAGCGGGTGCCGGCGACGCGCGCGATCTCGGCGATCGAGGTCAGGCCGCGGCGGACCTTCTCGAGGCCGTCCTCGCGCAGGCGCATCATGCCCTCGTGCACGGCGGCGTGCGCGATCGTCTCGGCGGGCTCGCGGGCGACGGCGAGGGAGCGGATCGTGTCGCTCACCCACATCACCTCGTAGAGGCCGATCCGGCCCTTGTAGCCGGAGCCGCCGCAGCGGGCGCAGCCGACGGGCTCGTACGCCTCGAGGTCCAGGCCGACGTTGAAGCCGTTCGCGCGCATGACCTCGGACGTGATCGTCGTGCGGCGCTTGCACTCCTCGCACAGCAGCCGGGCGAGGCGCTGCGCGACCACGCAGTCGACCGCGGAGCCGACCAGGAAGGGCTCGACGCCCATCTCGATCAGTCGCGTGACGGCGCCCGGCGCGTCGTTGGTGTGCAGCGTGGAAAGCACGAGGTGGCCGGTGAGCGCCGCCTCGATCGCGATCTGCGCGGTCTCCTTGTCGCGGATCTCGCCGACCATGATGATGTCCGGGTCGGCACGCATCATCGACCGCAGGCCGGAGGCGAACGTCAGGCCCGCCTTGTTGTTGACCTGGACCTGGGTGATGCCGCCGAGCTGGTACTCGACCGGGTCCTCGATCGTGATGATGTGCTTCTCGATCGTGTTGAGCTGGTTGAGCGCGCCGTAGAGCGACGTCGACTTGCCCGAGCCGGTCGGGCCGGTCACGAGCACCGCGCCGTGCGCCTGGCTGAACGCCTTCGTGAAGCGCTCGAGCGCCTGCGGAAGCATGCCCAGCTGCTCGAGCTGGATCATCACCTTCGACTGGTCCAGGATGCGCATGACGACCTTCTCGCCGTACTGCGCGGGCAACGTGGCGACACGCAGGTCGATCGGCTTCTCCGCCACCTCGAGCGAGATGCGGCCGTCCTGCGGGATGCGTCGCTCGGCGATGTCGAGGTCGGAGAGGATCTTGATGCGGCTGACGACCGCGGGGATCGCGCTGGCGGGCACGGTCGCCGCCTCCTGGAGGACGCCGTCGATGCGGTAGCGGACCCGCATCTCCTCCTCCTGGGGCTCGAAGTGGATGTCCGACGCGCCCCGGTCGACCGCTTCCTGGATGACGCGGTGAACGAGCTGGATGACCGACGCGTCCTCGCCGCCGGCGCCGAAGTTGATCGGCTGGTTCTCGCGCAGGTCGTACGCCGGGACCACGGGCTGCGCGGGCGTCTGCGACGTGACGTCCGTGCCCTCCTCGGCCTCCTCGGGGGCGACGGCGCCGACGCCGAAGTTCGGGTCCTCCAGGCGGGTGAGCAGGCGCTCGACGTCCGCGAGGGAGGCGACCGCCGGCCGGACCTCATAGCCCGTCATCACGGCGATGTCGTCGATCGCGAGGACGTTCGCCGGGTCGACCATGGCGACGATCAGCGTGCGGTCGCCGGTGAAGGACACGGGGACGGCCTGATAGCGGCGGACGGCGGCGGGCGTGACCAGCTTGGCCGCGTCCGGGTCCACGCGGTAGAGGCTGAGGTCGATGTGGTCGAGCCCGAAGCGCTCCGCGACGGCACGGGCGAGCTGCTCGTCGGTGAGCGTGCCGTCGCTGACCAGGACGCGCTCGGGGGCGGAGCCGGACTCGGTGCCGCGCGCGATCGCGAGGTCCATCGTGCCGCGGTCGACGAAGCCGAGGTCGACGATCACGTCCGGCAGGACGCGTCCGGAGCCGCCGCGCCGGGTGGGCGTGGTGATGCCGTTGCCGCGTCGTGGGCGGGGAGTGGTTTCGAACGTCGAGCTCATGTGGCGATGTCTGCGACGGCCTCCCGCATCGCCTGGTCGGGAGCCGTCCGGCCGGTCCAGCGCTCGAGGGAGGCTGCGCCCTGGGCGACAAGGATCTCCAGCCCGTCGACCACCTCCGCCCCGTTCGCCTTCGCAGCGTTGAGGAGGAGGGTGCCGCCCTGCCGGTAGACCATGTCCACCACCGTGCGTCCGGCACCCAGATCATCGGCCTCTAGCGGCAGATCCTTGAAGGTGGCAGCAGGATCGTGCAGGCCGACCGATGTGCAGTTGACGATGATGTCCGCGGTCGCCTCGCTGACGACCGCGTCGAACTCCTGGGCGAGCGCGTGAGCTTTCGCCTCGGTGCGGTTCCACACGCGCAACTCCGACACGCCCGCCTGCTTGAGCGCGTACAGGATCGCGCGCGCCGAGCCGCCGGCGCCAAGGACGAGCGCGGTCTTCTCGTAGGCGGACGTCCTGAGCGACGTCAGGAACCCGGTCGCGTCCGTGTTGTCGGCGTGGATGGTGCCGTCGGACTCGAACGTGAGCGTGTTGGCGGCGCCGATCGCCCTGGCCGTCTCGGTCGCCTTGTCGGCGAGCGCGAGCGCCGCCTCCTTGTGCGGGATCGTGACGTTCACGCCGCGGAAGCCGGCGCGCGGGAGCGCGCGGACCGTCTCCTCGAACAGGTGCGGCGGCAGCGGCAGCTTCTGGTAGCGCCACTGCGTGAGGCCGAGCTGCGCGAGCGCGGCGTTGTGCATCTGCGGTGACCGTGAGTGGGCGACCGGCCAACCGCACACGCCCAGCCGCATGGCTATCCGCCGCTGCGGGAGGCGTTGTAGCGGTCGACGGCCTTCTGGAACTCGGCGTACGTCGTGTAGAAGCCGTGCTCGCCGGAGTCGTCGTTCTTCTTGCGCACGTAGTACAGGTACTTCTTGGCGGTCGACGGCTTGGCGGCGGCCTTGATCGACGCGAGTCCCGGGTTGCCGATCGGCGTCGGCGGCAGGCCACGGCGCAGCCGCGTGTTGAACGGCTCGTCCTTGGTCAGCTCGGACTGCTTGATCTCTTTGGTCCAATTGCCCGTCGAGTAGCGCGTGGTCGCGTCGATCCCCAGGGGGATACCCTCGGCGAGCCGGTTGTAGATGACCGCGGAGACGAGCTTGCGCTCCTTGGCCAGCGAGGCCTCGCGCTCGATCAGGCTCGCGATGATCAGCACGTCGTAGCGCGAGAGGTTCTTGCGCTTGGCGTACTTGAGGTCGACCGACTTGAAGTTCTCCTCGAACGCGTCCAGCTGCGCGTTCACCAGGTCCTGCGCCGACGAGCCTTCCTTCAGCGTGTACGTGGCCGGGAAGAGGAAGCCCTCGGCGGTCTTGGTGCCCTTGGGCGCGCCGAGCTCGCGGATGCGGCTGAGCGTCGTCTTGGACGCCGAGGCCTTCTGGTAGTCGCCCTCGACCTTCTTGGACTTCTTGACGACCGGCGCGTTCTCGAGGCGGGACGGGCCCTCCACGAGCGTCACGTCGACCGTCGGCTCGGGGGTCGCGACCTCCGGCTCCTTGGTCAGCGCCGCGATCGCCTCCTCGTTGCTCATGCCCTTCTTGAGCGTGTAGTCGCCCGGGCGCAGGTCGCCGCGGCTGCCGTTGACGGTCGCGTTGAGGACGAAGAAGCGCGCGGAGTCGACCACGCCGGCTTCGGCGAGGATGTCGCCGACCTTGCCGGCATCCGAGTTCTCGGGGATCGAGACCTTGACGTTGCCCGCGCCGTCGCCGTGGAACGGCTGGAACGTGGCGTTGGCGACGTACACCAGCGCGACGAGCACGACGAGCACGACCAGCATCAGCGCGCGCCGACCCCAGCGGCTGCCTCCCCCGCTGCCACCACCGGTGCGGACGGGCGGCGGCGGAGGTGTGCGGCGCCGGCGCCGCGGGGCGTTCGGGGCGGGACGCTTGCGCGGCGTGGCCGCCTCGCCGCGGGGCGGTGCGGCACGCAGCGGCTTGGGCTCGCGCGGCTCGGGCTCGGGTTCGGGCTCCGGTTCGGGCTCGTAGAACTCGTGCTCGGCCGTGGCGGTCTGCCCGCGGCGCGTGGCGAGGATCTCCGGCTCGTCCGCGCGCGGGTCGCCGAGCGGCGCCTCGTGCTCCTCGGTCTGGAACGGGGTGTACTCGACCGTGGGCTGATGGAGGTGGTCGCTCATCGGCCGCGCGGGCTCCTCCGCCGGCGGCTCGCGACGGGCGACCTCCGACGCGGCCTCGAGGCGGGTCGGCTCGACGGGCTCCTCAGGCGGGGCGGGCGTCGGCTCGACGCGCGGCGCGGGGGCTTCGACGCGCGGCTCGGGCGCCTCGGGCGTGACTTCCTCGTACGGCTGCGGCACGCGCGGCTCCACGTCCGGCGGGCGGACGGAGTCCTCGAAGGCGTCCGGCGGCAGCGGGCGTCCCTCGCGCCGGGCAGCGCGAGCGGCCGCGGCGCGTGCGCGGTCGTCTGCAGTGCGGGGTTGGTCCGAGCGCTTGCCGAACAACGTGCTTAACGGGTAACGGCCCTGGCGCGCCGGGCGGATTCCCGGCTCACATCAGGGTCAGCGACCAGTTGGCCATGCTAGCGAGCCCGGCCGACGGTGTTACGCCGCGGCGGGCTCTTCGGCCTCGAGCACGAGGTGCGACGGGGTGCCGTCGTCGGCCGTGGCGAGCGTCATCCGACCGACCACCGGGACCATCAGGCCCTGGCCGTGCATGTAGGTGCTGGTGACGTCGATCTGGCGCAGCTCGCCGAGCCCGATCCGGCGCAGCTGGTCGAGCTGCTCCTTGTAGTCCTTGCGGTCGTGCGGGGACGGCCACGCGGCCTTCTGGAACTCGTGCTCCTTGTAGCCGACGAGCTTCGTGAACGCCGGGTTGAGCTCCTTGAACTTGCCGTCCAGGGCGAGGATCGCCATCGGGACGTGCGCGTCGTCGAAGCCGTGGCGCGGCTCGCGCCGGCCCGGCTCGGGCCGCTGCGGCGGGGGCGGCACCTGCTGACGTCGCGGACCCTGCGCGTTGCGCTGGGCCGCCAGGCCGAGGATCTGCTGGAAGACCTCCGTGACGCGCTCGGTCGAGCCGTCGTGCAGGGCCGCCTTGCGCGCCTGCTCGGCCTCGCGGCGCGCGATCACGGCCGCCTGGCCGGCGGAGCTGAGGCCCTGCTTGAGCTCGTCGAGGCTCTTGAGCGCGAACGTCAGGTCGGACTGCATCGCCTCGAACCGATCGTCGCCGCGCTTGACCTCCTCGCGGACGACCGCGAGCTCGGAGCGCAGCTGGTCGAGCCCGTCGCGGACGTCCCCGATCTCGCCGCGCAGCGCGACGCCGGTGTCCACGAGCGTGCCACCGAGCCGGTCGACCTGGCCGCCGACGGTGTGCAGCTCGGACGTCAGGGACGCGGCGCGCTGGTCGATCGCGGCGAGCCGGGTGTCCAGGCCCTCGGTCGCGTTGCGGGCGGCGGTCGCGTCGGTGCGCGCGGCCGTGACCTGCTCGTTGAGCAGCTGGGTGCGCGAGCCGTGCGCCTCGATCTCGCGTCGCGCCGCCGCGACGTCCTCGGCCGCCTTCGCGGCGTCCTCTCGGGCGGTGCTCGCGGCCTCGGTGGCCGCGACCGCCGCCTGGCGCGCGCCGAGCGCCTCGGTCTCCGCCGCGGCCGCCTGGCCACGCGTGACCTCGAGGTCGCCGCGCATGCTGCGCACGTCGGCGAGGACGGTGCCCGCGCCACGGTCCACCTGCGCGATCCGGTCGGCGACCGCCTGCAGGTCCTCGCGGCCGGCGAGCCCCTGCAGCAGCGTGCGCAGGGCCGCGACCTCGTCCCGTCCGGCGAGCCCCGTCAGGTCCTCGTGGCGGGCGAACGAGTCCAGCCGCTCGCGCAGCGCCGCGAGCTCGTCGCGCTCGGGGCGCGTGGAAGCGTCGTCGAGCCGCTCGCGCAGGGCGGCGAGCTCGTCGTGCGCCGCCCGCTGCGCCCGCTCGACCTCCTCCAGCGCGGCGAGCTGGCCGCGGAGCGCGGCGACGTCGGCCGCCGTGGCCTCGTCGCGGGCGACGAGGGACTCGAGGCCGGCGGCGAGCTCGTCACGCGTCGCGAGGGCCTCGAGGCGCTCGTGCACGTCGGTGAGATCGCCGCCGGGGGCGAGCCGGTCGAGGCGCGCGGCCAGCTCCTCGCGCGTGGCGAGGCCATCGAGCCGCTCGCGCAGGGCGGTGAGATCCGCCGCGGCGGCGAGGCCGTCGAGCCGCTCGCGCAGCGCCGCGAGGTCGCCGGACGAGGCGACGTCATCGCGGGTCGCAAAGCCGTCGATCTGCTCGCGGAGGGCCGCGAGGTCGCCGGCCGTGGCGACGTCGTCGCGGGTCGCGAGCCCGTCGAGTCGCTCGCGGAGGGCCGCGAGGTCGCCGGCCGTGGCGACATCGTCGCGGGTCGCGAGGCCGTCGAGCCGCTCGCGCAGGACGGCAAGATCCGCGTCGGCTGCGAGCCCGTCCAGGCGCGCGGCCAGCTCCTCGCGCGTGGCGAGGCCGTCGAGGCGCGCGGCCAGCTCGTCGCGCGTGGCCGCCGCGTCGAGGCGCTCGCGCAGCGCTGCCAGCTCGTCCTCGCGGGCGGCGAGGCGTTCGCGCAGCTCGTCGGTGGACGCGACCTCGTCGCGCGTGACGAAGCCGTCGAGCTGCTCGCGCAGCGATTCGTCGCGGGCCGCGAGGCCGGTCAGCTCGTCGTCGAGGCGTTCGCGAAGGATCGCGAGGTCGTCGCGGGTGGCGACGGCGTCCAGCTCGTCGCGGTTGACGAGGCCGGCCAGCTCGTTGCGGCCGGGGAGCGCGTCGACGTCACGGCGCAGCGCGGCGAGGTCGTCCTCGCGGGCGAGGAAGTCGACGGCGGCGGTGCGCTCGGCCAGATCCTCGACGCGTGAGCGCAGGTGCTCGACCTCGTCGAGGCCGGCAAGGCGCGCGCGCAGCTCGGCCAGCTCGCGCCGGGTCTCCCCCAGCGCGCCCTGCAGGCGCTGCTCGACGGCGACCTCGTCGGGCGACCGGCCCGCGGCCACCTCGGCTGCGCCGATCTGCGACCGCAGGTGCTCGAGCTCTGCCGCGAAGCCTTCCTGACGAGCCGCGATCCCGCGCAGCTCGGCGAGCTCACGCCCCGCCGCGTCCTGCTGCTCGACGGCCTTGCGCAGCTCGGCCGCAGCCGCCTCCTGCCGGGCCGCGAGCTCGGTGAGCGCCCCCGCGTCGGCGGCCGAGCCGGCCCGCATGGCCAGCTCGCCCATCGCCGCGGCCTGCGCGGCCACGGCCTCCCGCAGCGCGGCGACCTCCCCGGCCGCGGACTCGTGCCGGACGACCGCCTCGCGCAGCACCTCGAGCCCGCCGATCGCCGCGCGGAGCGCCGCGACCTCCTCGGCCGCGCCCTCGCTGCGGGCGACCGTCTCGCGCAGGGACTCGACATCGCCGGTGGCACGTGCGACGGCCTCGTGCAGCGCGCCGAGCTCGGCCGTCGCGCCCTCGTGACGCGCGACAGCGTCGCGCAGCGCGGCGAGGTCGCTCGCGGTCGCGTCGGCGCGAGCTGCGGCCTCGCGGAGCGCGCCGAGATCGCCCGTCGCCTCGCGAAGCGCGGCAACCTCACGTGCGGTTTCGTCGGCGCGGGCCGCGGCCTCGCGCAGCGCGGCGAGGTCCGACGTGGCGGCCTCGTGGCGCGCGACGGCCTCGCGCAGCGCGGCAAGATCGCCCGTCGCCTCGCGCAGCGCGGCAAGCTCGCTCGCGGCCTCATCAGCGCGGGCCGCGGTCTCGCGCAGCGCAGCGAGGTCCGACGTGGCCGCCTCGTGGCGCGCCACGGCCTCGCGCAGCGCAGCAAGCTCGCTCGCGGCCTCATCAGCGCGGGCCGCGGCCTCGCGCAGCGCAGCGAGGTCCGACGTGGCCGCCTCGTGGCGCGCCACGGCCTCGCGCAGCGCAGCAAGCTCGCTCGCGGCCTCATCAGCGCGGGCCGCGGCCTCGCGCAGCGCGGCGAGATCCGACGTCGCGGCGTCGTGACGCGCGACAGCCTCGCGCAGCGCGGCAAGCTCGTTCGCGGCTTCGTCGGCACGGGCCGCCGCTTCGCGCAGGGTGGCCAGGTCCGACGTGGCGGACTCGTGGCGCGCGACCGCGTCGCGCAGCGCGGGAAGGTCGTTCGTCGCCTCGCGCAGCGCGGTGAGCTCGTCGGCGGTGCTCTCGAAGCGCTCGACGGCCTCGCGCAGCGTGGCGAGATCGGCGGGCGCGGCGGAGCGGAGGGCTTCGAAGGCCGCGCGCAGGCCGGCGATCTCGCTGGCGGAGGACTCGTGGCGGGCGACGAGCTCGCGGAGCGTGTCGATGCCGGCGATGGAGTCGCGCAGGGAGGCGATGTCGACGCCGAGGGACTGGCGCAGCTCGGCGAGCTGGTCGGCGGTCGCGAGGTCGGCGACCCGCGCCCGCAGCTCCGCCGTGGATGCGGACAGCGCTTCGAGTCGATCATCGGCGACGGCGGCGCGAAGCTGCTCACGGACGGCGTCGGCGCCGCGTTGGACCTGCTCGACGCGTTCGAGGGCCGCGGCCAGCTCGCTGCGGGCGGCGGAGCGCTCGCGCTCGCGGTCGCGCTCCAACCGCTCGACGGTCGCGGCGAGCTCGGAGCGGATCGCGTGCGCGGCCTCCTCGTGCTCGGCGCGGACCTCTTCGAGCTGGGCGGCGACGTCCGCGCCGCCTTCGAACCGCGACAGCGCGTCGGCGGCGCGCGCTTCGGCGGCGGCGATCTCGGACGCCAGGCGGGCGTCGGCGGCCGCGCCCTCGCGCTCCAGGGCGTCGAGTCGCGCGGCGACGCGCGCGGCGGCGGCCTCGGCGGCCGCCAGGGTCTCCTCGTCCGCGCGTTCGAGGCGCGCCATCCGGCGTTCAGCCTCGTGGCGGTCCAGCTCGCTCGGGACGGCGGCCAGCGCGCGCGACACGTCGCCGCGCAGCGCGTTGCCCTCGCGCTCGACCTCGCGGCGGGCCTCGTCGAGCTGGGCGGGCAGACCACCGGCGACGCGCTCGAGCTCGTCGATGCGCTCCATCGCGCTGAGCAGGCGCGCGACGACCGCGGCGGCGTCGTCGAGGTCGTTCAGCCCGCCCTGGATGCCCGGGTCGGGGTTGGTGAGGCGCTCCTCGGCCTCGGCGTCCGCGGCGGCGCGCTCAGCCTCGCGGCGGGCCAGCTCGGACTCCACCCACGGGGTCGCCGCCAGCGGCTTGAAGACGACGAGCGTGCCCGCCGTGCGCCAGCCCTCCCACGGCTGCGCGACCGGCTCCAGCGCGAGCTTCAGCGACCTCAGGACCACCGGATGCTGCTGACGCATCCGCATCAGCATCAGGTTCAGCGGCAGCTCGAAGGACAGGTCCTCGAGGAAGAGCGAGAAGTCGAAGCCCTCGTCCAGCTTGACCGGGACGAACACGGCCTGCATCGGGAACGTCTCGCCGTCGGAGCGGCGGCCGGTCAGCTCGACCGAGCCGGGCACGCGCGGCGGCTCGCCCGCGTCGAGGAACCCCTGCCACGCGCTGCCCGCAGGCGGCAGCGCGCCGCCGATCAGCGTCTCGAAGAACCCCTGCCCGAGGATGTCCTCGCTCGGCTGAGCGAACAGCAGCTCGGCCGGCTCGGACCACTTGGAGACCGCCCCTTGGCCGTCCGTGAGCACGAAGTAGCCGTTGATGATCTGACGCAACAGCGCGTCAAGGGGATCAGCGATCTCCGCCATCACCTCATCGGGCGTGCTGGACTGCTCGGGATTCACTCCCAGGGTCATCGGCAGATGACCCCAACCTTGTATATGGGGTCTAGGCCTTAGCGAGCCACTCCTCGAGCAGCACGGCGGCCGCCCGGGAGTCCAGCGACGAGCGTCCGCCCGCCTGGTGCGCCAAGGACGTGGTGAAGCGCTCGTCGTAGAGCTCGACGGGCACCGGCTGCGCCCGCGCCAACCGCGCCGCGAACTCCCGCACCTCGACCGTCTGCGCGGAATCCGCCCCGCTCAGGGACACCGGCAGCCCGACGACCACCCGCTCCACCTCCAGAGCAGCGATCCGCGCCTTCAACGCCGCCCACCCCTTCTTGGAAGCGGGCCGGAGCACCGGCTCGAGCGGCGTCGCGAGCGTCCCCGTCGGGTCACTCACCGCGACGCCGCACCGCGCCGAGCCGTAATCAAGCGCCAGAACCCGCAAGCGCGCGTTCGATCTCCGCGCGCGCGGCGGCGAGCGCGTCGGGAAGCTTCTCCGGGTCCTTGCCGCCGGCCTGCGCCATGTTGTCGCGCCCGCCGCCGCCACCGCCGACGACCGCCGCGGCGACCTTCACGATCGCCCCTGCCTTGACCCCCGCGGCAACGGCGCCCGGGGTGGCCGAGACGAGCAGCGACGCGCGGCCCTCGCCGGGCGCGCCGAGCACGACCACGGCGGGATCGCCGAGCTGGCCGCGCAGCTTGTCGGCCAGGTCCGGGAGCGCCTTGGGATTCGGCACCTCGCGGATCTCGAACACGGCCTTCACGCCGCCGATCTCCACGACCTCGCCGACCGACGTGTCGGCCGCGCCCGCGCCCTTCTCGAGCGCCTTCTCGGCCTCGCGGCGCTTGCGGACCGCCGTCTCGGCCGCCTCCGCGACCGTGTCCGGCTGCGTGCGCAGCGCCACCGCGGCCGCGGTCAGCTCACGGTCGTGACGCCGCAGCAGCTCCACGCCCAGCGGCCCGGTGATCGCCTCGATGCGCCGCACGTTCGCGGCCGAGGACGTCTCCTGCGTGATCTTGAAGACGCCGATCTCCGCGGTGGAGCGCACGTGCGTGCCGCCGCACAGCTCGCGCGAGAAGCCGCCGTCGCCAACCTCGACCATGCGCACGACGTCGCCGTACTTCTCGCCGAACAGCGCCATCGCGCCGAGCGACTTGGCCTCGTCGAGCGTGGTCGTGAGCGCCCGCACCGGCTGGTTCTCGAGCACCATCGCGTTCACGCGGTCCTCGACCCACGCGCGATCCTCCGCGCTCAGCGGTGAGCCGTGCGTGAAGTCGAAGCGCAGCTTGTCCGGCCCGACGTAGGAGCCGGCCTGATGCACGTGCGTGCCGAGCCGCTCGCGCAGCGCGGCGTGCAGGAGGTGCGTGGCCGTGTGGTTGCACTCGGTCGCGCGCCGGGCACGGCGGTCGACACGCGCCCACACCCGCTCGCCGTCCTTGAGCTCACCGGTGAGCGGCTCGAGCACGAGCGCCTGATCATCGCCCAGGCGGACGACGTCGACGACCTTGGCCGAGCAGTTGCCGTCCTCGCACTCGATCACGCCGCCGTCGTGCACCTGGCCGCCGCCGGTCGCGTAGAACGGCGACTCGACCAGCTTGGCCAGCACCCGCCCGTCCTCGACCGCCACGGACGCCACCGCGGTCGCCTGCTCGGTCGTCTCGTAGCCCGTGAACTTGGTCGGCTCGCCCGCGGAGGAGGCGAACACGCGCAGCTGCTCGCGCGCGTCCTCCCCACCCTCACGCCCGGCGCTCGCGCGGGCCCGGGTGCGCTGCTCCTCCATCAGGTCCTCGAAGCCGCGCTCGTCGACCCCGACGCCGCGCTCGGCCGCGAGCTCCAGCGTCAGGTCGAACGGGAACCCGTAGGTGTCGTGCAGGCGGAAGGCCTCGTCGGCGCCGATGCCCTCGGCCCCGGTGCGCTTCGCCGTCTCGATCACGTCCTCGAGCATCTTCATGCCCTGCTCGAGCGTGCGGTTGAAGCTCTCTTCCTCGTTCGTGAGCCACATGTCGACCGTGTCGGCCTGCTCGATCAGCTCCGGGTACGCCTTGCCCATCGTCTCGCGCACGACCTGCGCGTACTTGGGCAGGAACACCGGCTCGATGCCGATCCGGCGGCCCTGCACGATCGCGCGGCGCATCAGGCGACGTAGCACGTAGCCGCGGTCCTCGTTGGAGGGCACGACGCCGTCAGCGATCAGGAACGACATCCCGCGCGTGTGGTCGGCCAGGATGCGCAGCGCGCGGTCCACGGCGACGTCACCAGAGTCGTACGTCTTGCCGCTCAGCTGCTCGCCGAGCTGGATCAGCGGCACGAACTGGTCGGTCTCGAAGATCGAGGTGACGCCCTGCTGGATCAGCGCCATGCGGTTGAGGCCGAGGCCCGTGTCGATGCTCGGCGCCGGCAGCGGCGTGAGCGTCCCGACCGGGTTCTGCTCGAACTGCATGAACACGAGGTTCCAGTACTCCAGGAAGCGCTCGTTGTCGCCGCCGGGCAGGTCGTCTTCCTTGCCGAAGTCCAGGCCGCGGTCCAGATAGAGCTCGCTGCACGGGCCGCACGGACCGGTCGGGCCGGCCTGCCAGAAGTTCTCCGACCGCGGGCAGAGGACGATCCGCTCGCGCGGGACGCCGATCTCGAGCCAGATGTCGATGGCCTCCTGGTCCGGGCCGAGGCCGAGCTCCTCGTCACCCTCGAAGACCGTCACCCAGATGTCGTCCGGGTTGAAGCCGAAGCCCTCCAGCGACAGCTCCCACGCGAACCGGGCCGCATCCGCCTTGAAGTAGTCGCCGATGCTGAAGTTGCCCAGCATCTCGAAGCACGTCAGGTGGCGGGTCGTCAGGCCGATCTGGTCGATGTCCGGGGTGCGGAAGCACTTCTGGCACGACGTCAGGCGGTGGTGCGGCGGCTTCTCGCGCCCCTGGAAGTACGGCTTGAGCGGGTGCATGCCCGCGGTCGTGAGCAGCACCGACGGATCGTGCTCGGCGGGGACGAGCGACGCCGACGGCAGGCGCTTGTGGTCACGGCTCTCGAAGAAGCTGAGGTAGCGCTCGCGGATCTCGTCGGAGGTCATCGGAAGGGCAGTCTAGGCTGCGACCCGATGCGCATCGTCTCCACCCGCACCGTGTACGAGAACCGCTGGATGCGGGTGCGTGAGGATCGCACCGAGCACGCCGACGGCACCCCCGGCCTGTACGGCTTCATCGAGAAGGGGCCGTCGGCGCTGATCGTCCCGCTCGACGCCGGCCACGTCTGGCTCGTCGAGCAGTACCGCCATCCCGTCAAGGAGCGCTTCTGGGAGTTCCCGCAGGGCGCCATCGAAGCGGGCGAGATCGCCCCGGAGGCGCTCGCGCGGCGGGAGCTGGCGGAGGAGACCGGGCTGCGCGCCGCCCGGCTGGACCACCTCGGGCGCCTGCACTTCGCCTACGGCATCTCCGACCAGGCGGTCGACATCTTCCGCGCGAGCGGGCTCGAACCCGGCGAGCAGGCGTTGGAAGCGACCGAGCAGGACCTGATCGTGCGGCGCTTCACCGTCGAGGAGGTCGACGCGATGGTGCGCGAGAACGTGATCCGCGACGCGGCGAGCGTCGCGGCCTGGCACCTGGCTACGCGGTGATCGTCGCCACGCCGACGACCACGTCGCCCCGCAGCAGGCACGCCGTCTGACCGGGGGCGGCGCCGAGGAACGGCTCGTCCAGCTCCAGCTCGAGCGAGCGCCCCTCGCCGACCACGCGGCAGGGCACCGGGCGCGAGTGGTAGCGCAGGCGCACCGCGTCCACCTCTGAGCCCGGCCGGTGCAGGCGCGCGCCACGGACGCGCACGCGGCGGGTGGCGAGGTCCTCGCGTGAGCCGACGACCACGCGCCGGCCCTCCGTCCGCAGCACGTAGAGCGGCTCGGGCGAGAAGACGCCGAGGCCCTTGCGCTGGCCGACCGTGAAGTGGTGCGCGCCCTGATGCGCGCCGACGACCTCACCGGAGGCGGTGACGATCTCACCCGGCTGGTCCTCCAGGCCGGCGTGCCGGGCGAGGAAGCGGGCCTTGCCGGTGCCGGCGAGGAAGCACAGGTCCTGCGAGTCGGCGCGGGAGGCCACGGGCAGCTCCGCCTCGGCGGCGATCGCCCGCACCTCGGGCTTGGTCAGCTCGGCGAGCGGGAACCGCATCCGCGCGATCGACGCCGGCGACAGCGCCGCGAGCATGTACGACTGGTCCTTCGCGGGGTCGGCGGCGGCGCGCAGGAGCCCATCCTCGGTCACGCGCGCGTAGTGGCCGGTCGCCAGCCAGCGCGCGCCCAGCCGGTCCGCCAGCGTGAGCATCTCGTCGAGGCGGACGTGGCCGTTGCAGGACACGCACGGGTTGGGCGTCTCCCCCGCCGCGTACCCGGCGAGGAACGGGTCGACGACGCCCGCGCGGAACTCCGGCCGCAGGTCCAGCGTGAAGTGCGGCAGGCCCATCTGGTGCGCGACCATCCGGGCGAGCCGGACGGCGTCCGCGCTGCAGCAGGAGGCCTCGGCGTCGTTCTCCTCGTCGCGCCAGAGCTCGAGCGTCACCGCGACCGCGTTCTCGCGCAGCAGGTGCCCCGCCACGGCGGAGTCCACACCGCCGCTCATCGCGACCAGCACGCGCTCGTCGTCGAACGGCACCGCCGCTCCGCGGGCCGCGGCGCCGAGCGCCCGGTGCAGCGCGTCCGCGGCCAGGTCGGCCGCGTGCAGCTTGCCGGGCGACAGCCCGCCGAGCTCCTCCGCGATCGCGGTCGTCCCCACGCGCGCGGCGTCGAAGAGGTGCTCGCCCTCGACGAGGTACGCCGCGGCGCTGCCCGCCGCCGTCAGCGCCCCGCAGCCGTCGGCCTCGAAGCCCGCAGCGACCACGCGGTCACCCTCGACGCGGACCGAGACGCGGATCAGGTCGCCGCAGAGCGCACCGCCGGCGTGCCCGTCATGACCGCCGGAACGCAGAGCGCCGCGCCCGTTGGGCGCGGCGAGATGCTCTTCGAAGCGCTCGCGGTCCACGACCGCTTGAGTCTACGACCGGCGATGCTCGGCGCAGGCGGTGAGACCGGCGTCGTTGAAGCGCCGGTCGAGCTTGCGGGCGTCCTTGAGGTCGATCAGCTCGCCGGTGCTGCGCGGCAGCGCCTTGCCGGACGTGTGCAGACGCAGCAGCTCGTTGATCCCGGCCAGGTCGCGACGCAGCACGCGCAGGTAGTGCGCCTTCAGGCCCTTCCACTTGGCCGGCGCGTCCACGCGTTCGACGGCGGCGATCCACCGGCGGTCGAGCTTCGCGCCGCGCTTGATGGCCGCGATCTCCGCCTTCTTGCCGCTGATCGTCGGGAACGAGAAGCGCGTCTCGTGCAGGGCGAAGCGCGCGCAGACGGCGTTGATGTCGCGCAGGTACTCGTCCGTGATGTACGGGTCGATGGACTCGCGGCGGGCGTCCGCGATCGCCTGGTTGATGGCGATCCGGTCGACGTAGCCGGTGAGCACCGTGCCCTTGAGATCGCGGTCGATGACCACGACGGCCGGCGACTGCTTGACGCCCAGGTCGTTGACGAGCGGGGCGTAGTCGACCAGGTCGGCGACGCTGATGTTCTTGGCGAAGACCTCGCCCCTGTAGCGGTTGGTCTTCTTGAGCGCGTTGCGGACGTAGCGGTCGTCGTCGGCCATCGGCCGGTAGTCCGTCGCGTCGTCGGTGAACACGCCCAGCACGAGCGTCTTGCGGGCCTTGATCGCCTTGGCGACGTCCTTCGGCAGCTTCGCGAGCACCTCGGCCGGGATCGCCGTGGCGGCGACGGTCGTGTCCTGCGCCGGCGCCGGCGTGGCCGCCGCGCCCGGAGCGGGCGTCGTGTTCGCGGCGGTGACGGGCGGGATCTCCTCCGTCGCCCCGCCGGGCTTGAGGACCGTGAACCAGGCGGCGAGGAACACGGCTGCGCCGATGAGGAGGATGCGCATGGGCATGGATATCTGGCTCACATCCACACCATCGGCACCTCCCCATCGGAGGTTGAGCCGCTTGGGGTCTAGCCCTGAGGCGGCGGGACCGTCAGCTTGATGCCGACTTCGCTCAGCTGCGCGCCATCTACGCCGGCCGGCGCACCCGTGAGCGGATCCGACCCCGACGCGGTCTTCGGGAACGCGATCACGTCGCGGATCGAGTCGCGGTTGGCGAGGATCGCCACGATCCGGTCGATGCCCAGCGCAAGGCCACCGTGCGGCGGCGCGCCGTACTTGAGCGCGTCCAGCAGGAAGCCGAAGCGCGCGTCCGCCTCCTCCTCGGAGATGCCGAGTGCGGTGAACACCTGCTGCTGGACCTCGGGGCGGTTGATGCGGATCGATCCGCCGCCGATCTCGGAGCCGTTGAGCACGATGTCGTACGCGCGCGAGCGCAGGGAGCCGGGGTCGTCGAACGAGCCGGTCGGCGCCGTGAACGGGTGGTGCAGGGCGTCCCAGCGCTTCTGCTCGTCGTTCCACTCGAACATCGGGAAGTCCACGACCCACAGGAGCTCGTGGCGGCCTTCCGGGATCAGGTCGTAGCGGCGCGCGATCTCCAGCCGCAGCTCGCCCAGGGCGGTGGCGGCAACGTTCGCGCGGGCGTCGGCGACGATCAACAGCAGGTCGCCCGGCTTGGCCTCGAGCGCCCGTTCGATCGCCGCGCGGTCCTCGTCGCTGAGCGCCTTGGCGACCGGCGAGCGCCATGTGCCGCCCTCTTCGACGACCGCCCACACCAGGCCGCCGGCGCCGTAGCGCTTGACGACCTCGGTCAGCTCGTCGGCGATCTTGCGGGACGCCTCACGCGGCCCGGCGTTGAAGCCGCGGATGACGCCGCCGCCCTCGAGCACGCCCTTGAAGACGCGGAACTCGGTGTTGGCGACCGCGTCGGCGAGGTCGGAGATCTCCAGCGCGAAGCGCAGGTCCGGCTTGTCCGAGCCGTACTTGAGCAGCGCCTCGTCGTAGGCCATGCGCGGCCACGGCGCCGGGGGCGCGGGGAAGCCGGCGTCCTCGAAGACGCGCGACAGCAGGCCTTCGATCGTGCCGAGGACGTCCTCCTCCTCGACGAAGCCCATCTCGAGGTCGAGCTGGGTGAACTCCGGCTGGCGGTCGGCGCGCAGGTCCTCGTCGCGGAAGCAGCGGGCGATCTGGTAGTAGCGCTCGTAGCCGCTCATCATCAGCAGCTGCTTGAACAGCTGCGGCGACTGCGGGAGCGCGTAGAACGCACCCGGGCTCAGGCGCGCCGGGACCAGGAAGTCGCGCGCGCCCTCGGGCGTCGAGCGCGTGAGGATCGGCGTCTCGATCTCGAGGAAGTCGTTCGCGTTCAGGAAGTCGCGGATCGACCGGTTGACCGTGTGCCGCAGGATCATCGACTCCTGCATGCCCTGGCGGCGCAGGTCGAGCATCCGGTGACGCAGGCGGATCATCTCGTCCACCTGGCCGTCCTCGTCGATCGCGAACGGCGGCGTCAGCGACTCCGCGAGGTGCTCGGCCTCCTTGACGTCGAGCTCCACCTCGCCCGTCTTGAGGTTCGGGTTGACGTTGCGCTCGTCGCGCTTGACCAGCTCGCCCGCCGCAGTCAGCACGTGCTCGGGACGCAGCTTCTCCGCGAGCGCGAACGACGGCGACTCGGGATGGAACGTGAGCTGCACGATCCCCGACCGGTCGCGCAGGTCGATGAAGATCACGCCGCCGTGGTCGCGCCGGCGGTTGACCCAGCCGGCCACGCGCACGTTCTCACCCACCCGTCCGGCGTCGAGCTCGCCGGCCCAGGCGTCGCGGTACAGGTTGGCGCGGGGTGGTCTCACAGCGATCCTCTGATGTGGTGCATGACGGTTTCGGGCGCGACGAGCTTGTCCTCGCCGCCGTCGCGATCGCGCAGCTGGACACCTTCGTCGCCGAAGATGGCAACGTAGCGGGCGCCGCTGCGGGAGGCCTGCTTGAGCTGGCCCTTCAGGCTGCGTCCGGCGAGTTCGAGTCTGGTGCTGTGCCCCGCCCGCCGGGCGTCGGAGGCGAGCTTGAAGGCCGCCGTCTTGTGGCCCGGCTCGTACGCGACGTACAGGCCGACGGGCGGCTCGACCGGGGTCGGCTGCGTGCTGGCCATCAGCATCCGCTCGACGCCGGCGGCCCAGCCCATGCCGGGCGTCGGCTGCCCCCCGATCTGCTCGGCCAGCCCGTCGTAGCGACCGCCGCCGCCCAGCGTGTTCTGCGCCGCCTCGAGCGCGCCGGACTGGAACTCGAAGAGCGTGCGCGTGTAGTAGTCCAGGCCGCGGACGAGCGTCGTGTCGACCGTGTAGGCGAGGTCCGCCGCGGTCAGCAGGTCCTGCACCTCGGCGAAGTGGTCCAGGTCCTCCTGCGGGAGGCGGTCGATCAGGCGCGGGGCGTTGGCCATCACCCGCTGCGTGGACTCGTGCTTGGCGTCGAAGGCGCGCAGCGGGTTGAGGTCGATGCGGCTCTTGACCTCCTCGCTCAGCTGGTCCTCGTGCGCGCGCAGGTACTGCTTGAGCTCCTCGCGGTACGCGGCGCGCGACTCGGGCTGGCCGAGCGTGGCGAGCACGAGCTTGACGTCCCGCGCGCCGATCGCCTCGAGGATCTCGCTGAGGAGCAGGATCACCTCGGCGTCGACGGCCGGGTCGGCCGATCCGATCGCCTCCGCGCCGATCTGCCAGAACTGGCGGAAGCGGCCGGCCTGCGGGCGCTCGTAGCGGAAGAACTGGCTCATGTACCAGTACTTCACCGGCTGCGGGTCCTTGTGCTTGCCGTGCTCGAGGTAGGCGCGAACGGCCGGTGCGGTGCCCTCGGGACGTAGCGTGATGCTGTCGCCGGAGCCGTCCTGGAAGGTGTACATCTCCTTCTGGACGACGTCCGTCGCCTCGCCGACCGTGCGGCTGAACAGCTGCGTGGCCTCGAAGGTGGGCGTCTCGATGCGGCCGTAGCCGGCGCGACCGAGGATCTTCCCCGCGGTCGACTCGAGCCCGGCGCGTTCCCCCGCGAGGTCGGGCAGCACGTCGTACGTGCCGCGCGGAGCCTGGATCTTCTTGCTCACGGGCGCGCGAGCTCGTTCAGGAACGGGTTCGACAGGCGCTCGCGGCCGAGCGTCGTCGGCTCCATGTGGCCGGGCAGGACGCCGGTCTCGTCGGGCAGGCTGTCGAGGAGCTTCTGGATGCTCGCCATCAGGGTCGCGTGGTCGGCGCCCGGGAGGTCCGTGCGGCCGATCGAGTCCTTGAACAGGACGTCGCCGGAGAAGATCGCCTTCTCGGCCGGGATGCTGTACGTCACGTGGTCCGGGCTGTGGCCGGGCGTGCCGATGACGTTGATGGTGAAGCCCGCGAGGTTCAGGACGTCGCCGTTCTTGACCGTGTGCTCGGGCGTGTAGTTGTCGAACGTGAGGCCCGGGAACGCGAACGAGTTGATGTCCTCGAGCATGAAGACCTCGCCCGCGGGGCAGTAGACCGGCGCGCCGGTCGCCTCCGCCATCGCCTTGACCGCCCCGACGTGGTCGAAGTGGCAGTGCGTGATCAGGATCGCCTCGGGCGTGGTCCCGAGCTCTTCGAGCGCGTTGAGCAGCTTCTCCGGCTCGTCGCCCGGGTCGATCAGCAGCGCCTTGTCCGCGCCCTCCTGGCGGGCGATCCAGGTGTTCTCCTGGACCGGCCCGACGGTCAACCAGCGTGCCTCCATCAGCGCTTCTGGTTCACGCGCAGCAGGTTCTTCTTGTAGACCCAGCGATCGGTCACGTAGGCGAGCGGCGTGTAGATCAGCATCGCCATCGCCGCGAGCAGGATGCCCTGGCTGACGGTGGTGTCCCCACCGAAGATCCCGACCTGGGTCAGGATGAACAGCAGGACGGCCATGGCACCGGCCTTCATCGCGGCGCTGTTCCACGTCGGCGGCTTCGTGACCCGGCGCTGCCGCGCCTGGTCCCGCATCGACGACTTCGTCTCCGCCTCGGTGGGCTTGCGACCGGTACGGCCGCGGGCCTCGATCGCACCGGCGGCGTTGCCGCGGTGCTTGGTCCGCCTCTTGCGCTTCGTCTGGGCCATGGAACCTACGAGGATAGGTGATCTTCCAGCGGTGCCGGACCTCGCAGCGGAACGTCCTCCGGGAAGCCTTCGTGCGCGGCCCGCGGGGCGGGCGCGACCAGCTCGGCGCCCGTGACCGTGGCGTGCGCGCGGACCGCCGCGACCACATCGGCCATGGTCGTCCGGGTGTGGTCCTCGATGTTGGTCGAGACCTGCGTCGTCGTGCTGAGCTGGAGGCCGAGGGCGCGGACGTCGAGGTCGCTGCGGAGCTTGAGCGCGATCTCCTTCGCGGTGGCGAGGGGCGCGTCGATCTCGACGTTGAACGCCACCAGCGGCGGGCGCGCCGTCACCAGCGTGGCGCCCGCCGTCGGGTGGAGGTCGTGCGGCCCGAAGTCGGGCGTGAAGCCGGCCAGGCCGCCGGGCTTCCTCAGCTCGGCCCGCGTCCGGCCGCCGGCGAGGTCGCCGTACAGGTAGACGGGGATGCCGAGCCGGCCGAGCTCGTCGGCGAGGACGAGCGCCTCCGCCGTCGCCGCGCCCCGGTCCTCAGGGTCGAGGTAGACGATCGGCGCCACGTCGAGCGCACCCACCCGTGGGTGCAGGCCCTGGTGGTGCGTGAGGTCGATCTCCTCCAGCAACACGCGCGCGCCCGCGAGGACCTGCTGGTGCAACTGCCCCGGCCCGCCCGTGAGCGTGAACACCGCGCGGTTGTGGTCCGCGTCGCTGGACCAGCACACCGGCGCGAACGCCTGCGCGAGCCGGTCGAGCTTCGCCTGGTCGCGACCTTCAGAGACGTTGGGCACCGAGATCAGCACGGCGCGTGATCCTGGCACGTCCCGAATCATTCGCTAGGCTAATTAGCGATGCGAACCATCTCCACCACCGACCTCGCCCATCGCCTGCGCCCGGTGCTGACCCGGCTCGCGCGGCGGATGCGCCAGGAGGCGACCGGAGACCTCACGCCGACGCAGATCGCCGCGCTCGTCACGGTCGTGCGCTTCGGCCCGCTGACGCCCTCGGAGCTGGCGTCGCGTGAGCGCATCCAGCGCCCCACCGCGACGCGCGTCCTCGGATTGTTCGAGGAACGCGGCCTGATCGAGCGGACGGCCGATCCGTCCGACCGCCGTTCTTCGTTGGTGAGTGCCACGGACCGCGCCGAGGCGCTGCTCGCCGAGGTGCGCGACAAGAAGGACGCCTACCTGGCGCAGCGGCTGGACACGCTCACCCCGGCCGACCTCGCGACGCTCGAAGCCGCCGCCGAGATCCTGGAGCGGGTGCTGGACGAGTGACCGCCACGATCGAGCGCACCTTCAGCTCCCTGCGGGTCCCGAACTACCGCAAGTACTTCACCGGCCAGGTGATCTCGATCACCGGCAACTGGATGCAGATCGTCGGCGAGATGTGGCTGATGGTCAAGCTGACGGGGTCCGGCGTCTCGGTCGGCCTGACCGCCGGGTTGCAGTTCCTGCCGATCCTGCTCTTCGGCGCCTGGGGCGGCCTGCTCGCCGACCGCATGTCCAAGCGCACGCTGCTGACGTTCACGCAGATGGCGATGGTCGTGCCGGCGGTGACGCTGTTCGTGCTGGCTTTGACCGGTGCCGCTCAGCCGTGGATGGTGCTGGCTCTGGTGCTCGTGCGGGGATCGATCCTGGCGCTCGACAACCCGGCGCGGCAGTCGTTCGTGGTCGAGATCGTCGGCTCTGACCGGGTGCTCAACGCGGTGGCCCTGAACTCGGTCGTGGTGCACTGCTCGCGCATCCTCGGGCCGGCCGCGGCCGGCACGATCATCGCGGTGCTGGGCATCGCGCCCTGCTTCGCGGTCAACGCGGCGTCGTTCATCGCGATGTTGATCGCGCTGCGGACGATGGACGCGTCGAAGCTGCACACGCCGAAGCTGGCGGAGCGCAAGGGCGGCGAGCTGCGCAGCGCGCTGCGCTACGTGGCCCGAACGCCCGAGCTGCGGATCCCGCTGGCGATGATGGCGCTGGTCGGGACGATCTCGTTCAACTTCCAGGTGCTGCTGCCGCTGCTGGCCGACTTCACCTGGCACGGCACGGCGGCGACCTACGCGGGCCTGACGGCCGCGATGGGCGTGGGTTCCGTGGCGGGCGCGTTGGCGGCGGGCGCGCGCGGCCGCGTGTCCGGCTCGCTCCTCGTGCTGTCGTCCTTATTGTTCGGCATCTTTTTGATAGCGGCGGCCGCGGCGCCGACCCTGTGGCTGCAGATCCTGGCGCTGGTGCCGTTGGGCGCGGCTTCGGTGACGTTCGCCGCGGGAGTGAACAGCTCGCTGCAGATCGCGGTCGAGCCGGTCATGCGCGGACGCGTGATGGCGCTCTACTCGATCGTCTTCCTGGGCTCCACGCCGATCGGCGCGCCGCTGGTCGGCTGGCTGGCCGAGGCCGCCGGCCCGCGAGCCGGTCTGGTCGCGGGCGGAATAGCCGCATTGGCCGCCGCTGCATTCGCTGCTGCGGCGTTCCGGCGCGCGGACAGCTACCCTCGCCAGGACCATGGCATCGAGTCCGCTGGAGACGGTCGCACGCAACCACGGAGCGGTAGTGGCCGAACGCCACGGCCGCAGAGTGCCGGCGCACTTCGGCTCGATCGGCGCTGAAGAAGCCGTCTGCCAGAAGTCGGTCGGCATGGCCGACCGATCAGACCGCGAGACGTACGAGCTGCGCGGCGACCCGACCGCGGTCGAGACGGCCTTGACCGAGCTCGGCCCACTGGTCTGGGCGTCCTTCATCGGCGCCGACCGTGCCCTGGTGCGCTGCGAGGCCGAGTCCTCGCCCGAGGTCTCGGACGTGTTGGAGCACTACCCGGACATCTCGGCGCACGTCCGCACCTCCGCCTACGCGGCGATCGGCCTGATCGGGCCGCGCGCGTCGGATCTGCTGAACGAGGTCGATCTCACGCCGTCGGGGCTGATCGTCCGCGAGGGCCGCGACGCATTCGAGATTCTGTTGCCCGCCGACCACGGCGCGGAGCTGTGGAACTTCCTCGTCGAGTCGGGTGAGCCGTTCGACCTGGCGTGTGTGGGGCACGACGCGCTGGATCGCTTGGCGGCGTCGCGGCGCATCGCGTCGGACTGAGGTCTAGAGCCGCGGAATCATAATCCGCGTGTCGGGGGTTCGAGTCCCTCCTCCGGCATCACCTTCCAGGGCCAGACTTGGCTCTACTGCAGGACTTCCTCGGTTGGTGCTTGGTTCGCGTCCGACCGCTACTTGCCCCAGCAAACCCCCTGCTGGTGTCCCCTGTGTCCCCCACCCTGTCCCCGAGGGGATCGAGTTTTCGGGGGTCCCGCCTAGGTAGGTCATGGCGAACTGGCGCAAGAACTCGTTTCCCGGGCGTCTACGTCTCGCACTCGACGACGCGGATCGCCAGCACGAGACGTTCGGTGGCGGAACGCCGCAGCGACGAGCCCCGACGCCTCCTCGACGATCACGCCACCGTGCCCGCGCCGCACAGCCGCGGCCGCCCGCTCGATGTGGCCGACCGCTTCACGCACCGCGGCGTCATGTGCGCCCGCGCACGCGCGAGCGCGTCTCTTCGTCCCCGAGCCCGAATAGGACGCTGACGCTCTTCGGCGCCGAGAATGTCAGGTCCAGCCCGGCGACGCTCGCGCGGCTTGTCGATGTCCGCAGCTCTGTCCCGTCTCGAGGGTCAAGCCCCGTCGAGCACACGCCGAAAGTCGTCAGCGCCAACCTCGTCCCCGGAGTCCGAGCTCGTGTGCGGCTGCGCCGATCCATCGACCCCGTGCCTCGCTCGGTCCGACGTAGTAGTCCTCGACGCCACCGCCAACGCTCTGCACGACATCGACACGCACCTCGGCCTGGTCGGGGTAGTACTTCGCCTGGTGGGCCGCGAGCTTGCCGATGGAGAGCATCGCTATCTCCACAAGCCGCCAAGAGCCGCTCGCGGGCAAAAGCCTCGCGACCAGTGTTAGAGCGCTGACCAGAGCGTGGGCGGGCATCTGAGTCGTGGCTGTTCGGGCGGACGTATGCATCCCCCCCGTCTCGCCCACCCCGCGCGACGTCGGCGCTTACTTAACGCGTGGTGCACCCACCGTCGTCGTCATCGGCCAGCGTTTCGAATGCGCTCATCTGCTGGTCTAGCCGACGAACGGCGCTTCGTGGCCATACCAGACTCTCTGCGCTCCGCCGAAGGTGCGCCGCAATCAGCGTGTCGGTAGACGGCGCCTCGCAGCTCGGGCCTCGGCCCAGCACCTCCGGTGCAGTGGTGTGCCTGAGATCGGCGACGTCCGAAACGCGGAGATAGCGATCAATGGAGCGACTGAGAAGCCTGGTGCCGCCCAGTGTGGGTCACGTCTAGCGCGAGACGCGCAGCCAGTAGATCCGTCTGGAATCTCGCGCGCAATGAAATAGCTGTGACTGCGTCGAAGCGGGCACTCTGCGCAAGCACTTCACTAGGCTTTTCAGCGTGCGCGATCTCTTTCGAGCGATGAAGGTCGACGGAGATCGACCACAGGTGGGTGATAGCGCGCGGCAACTCGGCGTGCGAGAGCCCGATGACGTCGTTCCCGACGACGAAGGAAAGGTCCATCCAGGCGGCGGCGGGATGAGCGTAACTCCGGACGATCCATGGGAGCTCCCGCCCTACAGGCGCCCCGAGGAATATGGCGGGACTGGCAAGGATCCGGTGTGGCGAATCGACGAAGACCAACTCGGGAGTAGCCTCAACTTTGTGCCCGATGCGGTCTTTCACGGGGTCATCGAGCCAGCGGCAGCGGTCCAGCTCTCAATGTTTCGCGCCACCCTCGCTGAGACACAGCCGTACTGGTCCCTGGCATGACGGAAGATCTCGCTGTTCCATCTGCGCTTAGCCTCCTCCGCCGTCAGTTGCTCGAGGGAGCGTCGCGTGCGGATCTTCTATTGCCCCTCAGAGCCCTCCAGATGCGGGGGATGAGCCAACTCGACCTGACGGTTCAGATCGAACGTCTGCGCGCGGTCAACGACGCCACAACGGATGACGAAGAGTTCGAAGAGCGGTGCCTCACCGTGCTGGACCTCGTCCACGGCGTCACGCACGACTCGCTTGTATGGGACGCTGCTCATGAAGCGGCCGCACTGCTTCCACGAGCGATTGGCAGGGAGGAACTGGCCGGCGCGACAACCCACGCGTTGGTCCCCTCCGATCTTCTCCCTCCGCGGGCGACTCCCGACGAGACCCAAGTTGTCGACGTCGCGGGGCTGCTGGGCGAGTCGGTCGGACGAGTCATCGAGGCATTCGAACTCAGGCCACAGCGAGCCGCCATAGTCCGAGCGCCCAAGGGCGCGTTCACATCGCGTCCCGCGGCGGTTCTCGCGTTCCCCGACCGCCTGATCTTTGAGGCCTTGGCGAGCGTTGTCGAGGGCAAGCTTGACGATGCGCTGCCGGAGATGGTCATTTGGCCCCGCAACCGAACCGATAAAGGTTCCGCCACGTACACGCAGCGCGTCGTCGACTGGCAGTCCGCCTACGTCGTCAAGGCCGACGTTTCGCACTTCTTTGAATCGATAGATCACTCTCTGCTCGCGGTCTTTCTGACGACGCATCTTCGAGTTTCCACTGTGGTCGCGCGGGCAATCGAAGCGTTCCTCGACGCGACTATGGGCTTCCGCCGCGGGTTGCCGCAAGGCCCACTCGCCAGCGATGTCCTAGCGTCCGCATACCTCTTGCCGCTAGACCTTCGCCTCGCCGAGAGCGCCACGCCGTATTTGCGTTACGCGGACGACTACTACTTCCCAGTTCAGAATCTCGGCCAAGGCCGTCGTCTGCTTCAGCGAATGGAGCGATGGCTCAACGACATCGGACTCGCCTTGAATTCGGAAAAGACGTCGATCATGCGTATGTCGAGTTTCGTGGAGGGTCTAGAGCATCACGGCGTTCACAGACTGAAGGAGCGGTTGGTGGATGAACGCCGCGAACTGCTCGAGCAAGCAGAAGATGCCGACGACGCCGCCGGCATCCTTGAACGAACCGGCATCCCCGACGACACTATCTGGGCGCTTCTGTATCACCATTCCGTCACGATCGAAGACGTCTTCGACCAACTTGTCACCGGCAATGCCGAAGAGTTCGAGGACGTCTACGGTTACTTCTTCAGGCAGTGCGCAACGATTCTCCGACGAGGCGACAACAACGACGAGATCCCAGCCGTAGCGAGCCTCGCATTGGAGTGTCTGGCACTCCTCGCTCGGACCGACGTACAGCTTCCTGACCGCGATCTAGCGGAAGTCCATCGATGGTTTCCGCAACTGACTCCACACGTGGTTGAATACCTGACGCGGGGAACGCACTCAACCTGGAATTTGTCGGTTGAGTACATACGGAGCATGCTCACTCAACCGACTTGCGTGGACTGGGTCGACGCTTGGATGTGCCACGCAGCGTCCAAACTAGACCCGACGGACTTCCCGCGCGACGAGTTGCGTAGCATCGCGCAGGACCGCCAGGTCGCGCCTCTAACAGCAACCGAGGCTGTGCGCTCGTTGGCGTTCCACCAGCAGCTCGAAGAATTGGATTGGCGCCAAGCCTACGAGCGCGTAGGTCCGGCCCTCGGCTCCGAGATGTTGTTTGCTGGGCTCGAGATGCGAGAACGAGCGCCTTGGCTCCGGCTCTACCTCACGGCAGCAGCTGCACCCGGCGTTCGCGCGATCCTCGAAGCTGTTGAGTCGCGCGAGTGACCGTCGTCGCAGTCGTGTCCCCTTCTGTGTCCCAACTGCCGCCTCACCAGAGGTAGCGCCATCTCTCGGTCCAATCATAATCCGCGTGTCGGAGCTTGAGTCACGCGTCGCTTTCTTGCCAACGTCCGGCAGCGTCAACACGGTCGTCAATGGGATCAACGCGACTCCAGAACCGGTGTAGTTGCCGCTCCCCGGCAGCCACCGGTGCAGGGTCTGCTGGGTGGAGATGTTCTCGATGAGGTCCCGTCCGCCCTCCCGTCATGCCGTCGACCTGCGACGGCTCCAGTAGCCGCGGCCACGGTCAAATCTGCTCGGGGGCGTCCCGGGCGCGCTGGATGCGCACAGGCAGATCGGACCACTTCGCTTCAAGAGCCGCCCCGTAGGTGGCGTTTCCGTCGACGATCTCGTACTGCCCCGTGGCGAGCGGCCGCACAACGATGGGTTGGCGGCGTCCTCGTTCTCCTCGCGCTGCCTCGGCCATTCGTGCCGCGGCGGTCGCGACGGAATCGGGCTGGCTGGCGGGTGGTTTCGACGCGACGAGGTGCCCGAGCGCGACGACCGTCGAATCCTCGTCGTGTTCGAAGTAGAGGTGATGGCCGTACGGCAGCGACTCGACAGCGCTCATGATGTCTGCTCCACGGATCGGGTCGGACTCGTGAAGTCCAACATGGCACGGGCATGAGCCAACCTGAACGCAACCTGACTGACGGCTGGAGATCAGTGGAGGAGCTTTTAGGGTGCCCTAAGTGCCTTCTCTCCGTTATCGGCGGACGTTGATCTGGGCGGCGGCCGCGGTGGTGCTCGTCGGCCTGGTGTACCTGATGGCGACTGCTTCCACCGGCCCGGTCGACCCGACCGAGATCAGCCATCCGCAGAGCCACGCGACGATCGTGTTCAACTCGGCGATGATCGTGTTCCGCGAGGGGTTGGAGGCGGTGCTGATCTTCGCCGCAGTCACGGCCAGCATGCGCGGGGCCAACGCGGAGCGCCGGGTGCCGGTGGTGCTCGGCGCGGGATGCGCGTTCGTCGCGACGGTGGCGACGTGGTTCGTCGTGCAGGCCGTGCTGGACGCGGCGTCGTCGCTAGGGCCGCGGCTGGAGGCGATCACCGGGTTCATCGCGATCGTCGTGCTGCTGGTGGTCCTGAACTGGTTCGTGCACAAGGTGTACTGGTCGCAGTGGATCGCGCGGCATCACCGGCGGCGGCGGACGCTGCTCGCGCAGGTGGGCATCGGCGCGAGCTTCGGCCTCGTGGCGCTCGGGTTCACGAGCGTCTACCGGGAGGGGTTCGAGGTCGTGCTGTTCCTGCAGAACCTGCAGCTGCAGGACGGGACCGGGACGGTCCTGGAGGGTGTCGGGATCGGGTTGGCGGCCACGGCGGTGGTCGGGGCGCTCACGTTCTGGCTGCATGCCAAGCTCCCGTACCGGCGCATGCTGATCCTGACCGGCGTCCTGGTCGGCATCGTCCTGGTCGTGATGATCGGCGGGACGGCGTTGAGCTTCGTGGAGCTGGGTTGGCTGCCGCGCCACGACACGCCGTTCACGGTGCCCGAGTGGCTCGGCTCGTGGTTCGAGGTCTACTCGGTGTGGGAGACGCTCGCCGCGCAGGCCCTGGCGGCACTGTTCGTGATCGGGTCCTACTACGCCGCCGAGTACTTGAAGGTCACGCGGCCGCGCCGACGTGGCGAAGCGGTCACCGCCCACCGCGCGACCGAGGCGCCGGCCGCGCCCGCGACCGCGGCCGCTGCGGTCACGGCTGAAGCGTCCGTGCCGGTGTCGGCCGGCCGGTAGCCGCGGCGGTCGCGGGGACTCGCCGCAGCACGTAGCCGACGCCCCGCGCCGTCTCGATCTGCTCGCTCGCATCCAGCGCGCGGAGCTTGCGGCGCAACCGCCCGACGTACGCGTCCAGCGTGTTCTCGTTGACGATCGCGCCGTCCGGCCAACCCGCCGCCACCAACTCGCGCCGGCGCACCACGACGCCCGGCCGGGCGATCAGCACCGCGAGGACCCGGAACTCGGTCGGGGTGAGCGCCTCGGTGCGCTCACCGACGCTCACCCCGTGCCGGCTGGGGTCCAGACGCAGCTCCCCGGGCGCCGCGGCCGGCAACAGCGCGACGCGACGACGCTTCACCAGCGCGTGCGCGCGCACGACCAACTCGGCCAACGCGAACGGCTTGCTGAGGAAGTCATCGCCACCGGCATGGAACGCCGACAACTTGTCGGCCAGCTGCCCGCGCGCGGTGAGGAACAGCACCGGCGCGTCCACGCCGTGCGCCCGCAAGGCCTGGCACACGTCACGTCCGTCGGCGTCGGGCAGGCCGATGTCGAGCACCAGCAGGTCCGGCGGATCCTCCGAGAACACGCGCACCGCGTCCCGCCCGGTCCCGGTCACGCGCACCCGGAAGGACTCGGCCGCCAGCGCGCGGGCGAGCACCGACTGCAGTTGCTGATCGTCTTCGCAGATCCCCACGCGCATCCCAACAGCATCGCCGCTGGTTCTGACGAGAACCTGAGTGCGCTCAGAGATCCAGGACGAGGTCGTCCTGGGGGCGCGCGCAGCAGATCAGGGTGCTGCCGTCGGACGGCGGTTCGAGCGGGTCCGGGTCGTAGGTGACGTCGCCGGCGATGAGGGTCGTCTCGCAGTTGTGGCACACGCCGGTCCGGCAGGACCAGCGGACCGGGACGTCGCAGGCCTCGGCCAGCTCCAGCAGGTTCGGGAAGTCGTCACTCCACGGGACGGACAGACCGCTGCGGGCGAACTCGATCGTCGGCGCGCCCGCCGAGGGCACGTGTCCCTCGGGGAGATGCGGCGCTCGCGTCGGCGCCGACGCGATGCCGGGCGTCAGACCTGCCGCCGGACCGAACGGCTCGGTGTGGATGCGCGACGGAGCAAGGCCGACGGCCGCCAGGCCCGCGGTGATGTCGGTCATGAACGGCGCCGGGCCGCACACGTACGCGTCGGCGTCCCGCGGGAGGCCGAGCTCGGCGAGCGCAGCACCCGTCAGGCGGCCCGCCTCGTCGAAGTCGCGGCCCAGCACGTCGTCCACGCCCGGGCGACTGTAAAAGATGCGCGTCTTTACGTTCAATAGCTCGCTGCAGAGCCGATGCGCCTCGGAAGCGAACGGGTGCTCACGGCCGGAACGAGCGCCGTGCAGCCACCAGACCTCCCCCGCGAACCGCTCACGAACCAGCGCGTGGAGCATCGCGAGGACCGGCGTGGCGCCGATGCCGGCGCTGATCAACACGACCGGACCGCCGGTCTCGCCCAACGTGAACGTTCCGCGGGGCGCGGCGACGGGGAGCTCGTCGCCGACGGACAGCCGCGTGTGGAGGAAGCCACTCCCTACGCCGTCGGGCTCGTGCTTGACGGTGACGCGGTACGACGCGGCGCCCGGCGGGCCGGACAGCGAGTAGTTGCGCAGGACCGAGGGCGACGAGCCCAGACGCAGCGTCAAGTACTGGCCCGGCAGCGCGGGCGCAAGCGCGACGCCGTCCGGGTCCTCGAAGACGACCGAGATCACCGAGTCGCTCTCTCGCTCGATCGCGCCGACCCGCAGCTCCCGGAAGCCGGGCCACGCCGGCGGTGGGCTCGCCGCGACGAGACCCGCGTTGCCGCCGCCCGTGCTGGAGAGCAACTCGCGGAACGAGCCCTGCCAGCCCGGGCTCAGAGCCGGAATCCGCAGAGCGCGCGCCAGCTGCTCCCGCGGATGCCCCGGCAGGTACAGCAGCGCGTCGACCTCGGCGACCGTCATCCGCTCCGGTCCGTCAGACACCTTCACGATCTCGTCGCCCGCTTCCACCTCCCCCTCTTCGAGCACGCGGAAGTAGAACCCGGGCCGCCGGTGCGAGACGAGCAGCGCCGGGATCCGCGGGTCGTTCATGCGCAGGCCGACGCGGTAGCACGTCACGCGCGGTTGGGTGACCTCCAGCAGGACACCGCCGACCCGGTAGCGGTCGCCGATGCAGACCTCGTCGTCCGCCAAGCCGGACACGGTGAAGTTCTCGCCGAACTGGCCGAACACGAAGTCGTCGCGACCCAGCTCGGACTCCCAGTAGCGGTAAGACTCGATCTGGTAGGCGAAGACGGCCCGCTGCTCGCCGCCGTGGCCGCCGAGGTCGCCCTGGCCGTCACCGTCGACGTTGAGCCGGCGCACGCGCCGGGCCCCGGCGACCGGCTCCTTGAACACCCCGGTCAAGACCGTGCGCCCCTGCCACGCCACGTCCTTCGGCAGGCCGACGTTGACCGAGAGCAGGCGCCCGCTCATCGCGCCTTCCGCGCGGCGGCCTGCGCCTGCAGCAGCGGGCCTGGGTCGTAGACGGCGGCAGCGGCGGCGAAGCGCATGCGCGAGATCCCCAACTGGTGCAGGAGCTCGGGGAACACATATCGGGCCATGGTCACGTCTCCTCTGACTTCAGCGCCGGACCGTTCCGAGGCGCTGTCGTAGGGGTGAGTGCGCTGACGGCACGGGGTCTTACCGCCCGGTCACTCCGGATCGACGTCGCCGAGCAGGCGCGCCGCTTCGAGAAGGCCGTCGTGGTCGGCGCGGCAGCCCCGGCAGACCCGCAGGTGGATGGTGGTACCCGGGAAGCGCTCGCTCGGGTCCTCGCCGCGCAGCTCGAGCTCGACGTACTCGTCCATGATCGGGACGCCCGCGTCGCAGCCGGGGTCGCCGTCCTCGGCGCGGAGCAGGTCGTCCAGCCGGTCGCGGTCGGTCATGTGCGTCCCTCTCCTCCGCCGACCGGATGCCCCGCGGCGGCCAGGACGGTGCGCAGCCGGCGCCGCGCATCGAACAGGTTCTTGTAGACGGCGTTGCGGTTGGAGCGCAGGTGGAGGGCGAGCACGTCGATCGACACGTCGTTCAACGCCACCGCCACGAAGACCTCCCGCTGGCGCGGGGTCAGATCCCGCTCGATGGCCTGGGAGAGCACCGCGAGCTGCTCGCGGCGCTCCACCTCCTCACCGGGGCCGGTTGCCAGGACGTCCGGCAGCCGGTCCCAGGCAAGGTCCTCGGCGCTGGGCGGGTGGTGCTGCCAGGCGTGGCGGGCGACCTTGCCGGACACCTCGAAGATCGCGAACTTGTACGCCCAGGTGGTGAAGCGGCTGAGCCCGCAGAACTCCGGCAGCTTGGCGAGGACGTTGACGGTCGCGTCGTCGGCGCACTGCTGAGCGACGTCGTCGAACTCGGGGCCGGAGAGCGCGGGGAGCTGGCCGCGGCGACGATGCAGCTCGTGCAGCGCCGCCCGGCGCAGGAGGTCGTGCAGCTTGGCGACCGCCTGGTCACGGCGCGGGTGGCCGGCCTCGAGCTGCTCCAGCCAGCGGCGCGAGACGGCGTCGGCCGGAGCGCTGGTCGCCGCTGCCGCACGATCGCCGCTCACGCGCTGATCGTAGTGACATCAGGAGACGCCCGACAGCGCGCCCGCCTCCCCGATCGTGAGGTCGCGGTCGATGCCGTGCGCCGTCACGTTCTGGCCCGGCGCGGGCTCGAGGCGCCGGCCGTCGAGCGTGACGTCGACCCGGTCGGGCTCGAACGACACGAGGTCACCGATCGCGGCCATCTCGTCGAACGGGACGCGGTAGGACCATGCCGCCCCACGGGCGTCGCCGACGTCGTAATAGGACGCGACGCCCTTGTACGGGCAGAACGTCTGCAGCTCGACCGCACGCAACTCCTCCGCCACGACGTCCGCGCGGGGCACGTACCAGCGCGGCGCGAAGCCGGACTCGTACAACACCAACGGGCGCCGCGTGTCCGCGATCACTCGATCGCCCGCCCGCACGACCAGATGGCGCGACGTGTGGCGGATGTCGATCCGGTGGTAGGGGTCGGACGCGTGGCCGAGGATGCGGTCGTCCTCCTCATAGAAGCCGTCCATCGCGCGCCACGCCAGCGCGACCAGACCCTCGAGCGCGTCGGCGTGCGCGGGTAGCGCGACGTGCTCCCAGGCGCCGCGAGCCGCGGTGCGCGTGTCGCCGGCGACCTCGAACCAGACCGTGTCGCCCAGGTCACGGTGCGTGCTCCGGTGCTCGATCGGCCGGAGCGTGCCGTCGGCGAAGTCCGCGCGCGGGAAGTACGCGACCGGGTAGCGCCCCGGCTCGAAGAGCAGGACGGCGTCGTCGCTCTCCACCACGGTGCGTCCGCCGAGGACGGCGCGCAGTCGCCGGCGCAGCGGCTCCGCGTAGAGCAGGCGCTCCGGTAGGCCGGGGACGAGGAACCGCCCGTTGGGGTTGCGGCCGAGCGGCCCCTGCTGCCAGGAGAGTCCCATGTCAGTGCTCCGGGTCGAAGGGCGGGAACGCGCGGATGAGCTCGGCGATCTCGCGGCTGTGCGTCGCGGTCGCGAAGTGGCCGGTGTCGAGCAGGTGCAGCTCGGCGTCGGGGAGGTCGTCGCGGTACGCCTCCGCCCCGGCGGGCGGGAAGTAGGCGTCGTGCCGTCCCCACGCGAGCAGCGTCGGCGGCTGGTGGGCGCGCAGGTACTCGTGCCAGGCCGGGTAGAGCGCGACGTTGCTCTGGTAGTCGAACAGCAGGTCCAGCATCACCCGGTCACGGCCGGGGAGCTCGAGGTAGCGCTGGTCGAGCTCCCACAGGTCCGGGTTGACGGTCGCCGGGTCCGGGACGCCGTCGACGTACTGCGAGCGGGTGACGTCCAGCGTCAACAGGCTGCGGATCGCACCTTCGTTGGCCGCGCGGTCGGCCCAGTACGGCTTCAAGCCCTGCATGTTCGGCCCGAGCCCCGCCTCGTAGGCGTTGCCGTTCTGGATCACGAGCGCTTCCACCCGCGCGGGGTGCCGGGTGGCGAGGCGGAAGCCGACGGGCGCGCCGAAGTCGAACATGTACAGGCTGAAGCGCTCCAGGCCCTTGGCGTCCACGAAGATCTCGACGGCATCGGCGAGGCGGTCGAACGTCGTCTCGCCGTCCAGCGCCGGGCTGCGCCCGAAGCCCGGGTAGTCCGGCGCCAGCAGGTGGAAGCGGTCGGCCAGCGACGTCATCAGCGGCTCGTACTGGGCGGAAGAGCTCGGGAAGCCCGCGAGCAGCAGCAGCGTCGGCGCCGACGGGTCCCCCGCCTCGCGGTAGAAGAGCTCGCGGCCGTCGGCCTCGAGCGTGCGGTACGTGGTCATGCCGTCGTCAGTGCGTGAGCGCCGCCACTTCTTACCGGCGCCGGTAAGAGCCGGCCGACGCCCGTCACTGATTCGACCGATGACTTCTCTCACAGGCAAGACCGTGCTGGTGATCGGCCGAGGCAGCGGAATCGCGCGGGCGATCGCGGAGGCGGCGCGAGCGCAGGGCGCCGCCGTGATCGCGGCCGGTCGCCAGCCCGACGCGCTGGCGTCGGCCTACCGGGACGCCCCGGACGTCCGCATCGAGGCGGTCGACCTCACCGACGACGTGTCGATCACCGCGCTCGCCGAGCGCGTGGGCACCGTCGACCACGTCGTCTCCACCGCGTCGGCGCGGGCACGCGGCCGGCTCGGCGACTTGACGCGGGACGCCGTCCAGCGCTCGTTCGACACCAAGGTGATCGGCCCGCTGCTGCTCGCGCAGGCCTTCCAGGGCCGGATCGCCGCGGGCGGCTCGATGCTGCTGTTCTCCGGAGCCGCCGCGTTCAAGATCCAGGTCGGCACGCTCGCCGTCGCGATCACGAACGGCGCCGCGGACACCCTGACGCGCTCGCTCGCGGTCGAGCTCGCGCCGGTCCGCGTCAACGCCATCTCCCCCGGGGTCATCGACACCGGCGCGTGGGACGCGCTCGGGGAGCAGGGCAAGGCGGAGCTGTTCGCGCACGTCCGCGAGCACAGCCCGGCCCGCCGCGTCGGTGCCGCGGAGGACGTCGCGGCGGCCGCGATCCTCGCGCTCACGAATCCGTTCCTGACCGGCGTCACGCTGCACGTCGACGGCGGGGAGCGACTCGCATGAAGGCCGGCATCGAAGTGGTGACGCTGCCGGTGGGCGACGTCGACCGGGCGCTGCGCTTCTACACCGAGCGAGCCGGGTTCACGCTCGACGTCGACTACCAGCCGTCCGACGACTTCCGCGTCGTGCAGCTGACGCCACCCGGCTCCGCTTGCTCGGTGCAGCTCGTGGCCGACGCCGCGGCCGGCTCCACGCGCGGCCTCCACCTCGTGGTCGACGACATCGAGACGACGCGTGATGCGCTCCTGGGTCGAGGGGTGGCGGTCAGCGCGCTCCGGCACAAGGCGCCGCTGGACGACTGGCGGGGCGGCTGGGCGCCGGGGCTCGAGCCCAGCCGCGCCGACTACGCGACCTTCGCGGACTTCAGCGACCCCGACGGCAACCGCTGGACGCTGCAGGAACGCGGGTTCCGCGCCGACGCCACGCTGACCGCGGACGTGCTGGTCATCGGCTTCGGCAAGGGCGGCAAGACCGCCGCGCACAGGCTCGCCGACGCGGGGCGCCGCGTCGTCCTCGTCGAGCGGTCCGAGAACATGTACGGCGGCACGTGCCCGAACGTCGGCTGCGTGCCGACCAAGATGCTCGTCCACTACGCCGGCAACCGGCGGCTCGAGGACGACGCGCAGGCGTTCTTCGCGTCCTCCGTCGCCGGCGTGCGCGCGCTCACCAGCGCGTTCCGCGCCGGCAACTTCGAGGCGCTCGACGGCAAGGACACGGCGACGGTGATCACCGGCAGCGCCGCGTTCGTCGACCCGCACACGATCGCCGTGGGCGAGGGTGCCGACCGCATCACGGTCAGGGCGCCGGTCATCCTCATCAACACGGGCTCCGAGCCGATGCTTCCCGACATCACGGGACTGGCGGACAGCCGCCGGCTGGTCAGCAGCACCCAGCTGATCCAGCAGGACCGGCTGCCCGGCCGGCTCGTCGTCATCGGCGGCGGCTACCTCGGGCTCGAGTTCGCCGCGATCTACCGGAACTTCGGCGCCGAGGTGACCGTGCTCGAAGCGGCGGACCGGCTCCTGCGCCGGGAGGACGACGACGTCGCCGGGGCGGTGACCGGCATCCTCACCGGCGACGGCGTCCGCGTCGTCACCGGCGCGACCGTCGTGGACGTACGCGACGGCGAGGGCGCCGCGACCGTCGTCTACGAGCACGCCGGGCAGACGCTGACGGTCGAGGCCGACGCGATCCTGGCCGCGACCGGCCGCCGGCCCGCGACCGCGGGCCTGAACCTCGAAGCCGCCGGCGTGCGCACGACCCCGCGCGGCGCCGTCGAGGTCGACGACCACCTGCGTACGAGCCAGCCGCACATCTTCGCCCTGGGCGACGTCAACGGCGGCCCGCAGTTCACCTACGTCGCGCTCGACGACGCGCGGATCGTGCTCGACCAGCTCCTCGGCGAGGGCCGGCGCACCACCACCGACCGGGTCGCCGTGCCGCACACGCTGTTCATCACGCCCCCACTCGCCACGGTCGGGCTGACCGAGCGCGAAGCGCGGGCGCAGGGCAGGAACATCATCGTCTCGCGCGAGCACGTCGCCGACATCGTCGCCATGCCGCGCGCGTACACGGTGGAGGAGACGCGTGGCCTGATGAAGTTCGTCGTCGACGCCGACACCGACCTGATCCTCGGCGCCGCGTTGCTGTCGATCGACGCGCAGGAGATCGTCAACACGGTCGCGCTCGCGATCCGTCACGGCATCACCGCGGGCGAGCTTCGCGACTCGATCTACACGCATCCCAGCTCGACGGAGGCCCTCAACGAGGTCTTCGACAAGCGGATCGCATAGCTGGGGGGAGACTCGAACTCCCGACCTCACGATTATGAGTCGTGCGCTCTAACCAGCTGAGCTACCCAGCCACGGGCGGCTCAGGATATCGACCCGGCCCGCGCGCGGCGTGACCGGCTCATCCGAGCACCGCCGGGACGGGCGCGCCGAGCGGAGTCTGGGTCGGGCGGGCGCGGTCTGGAACCGGCCCGGAGGACGGCGGCCGCCCGACCGCAGGGCCAGCCGACGGCGCCCCGGCCGCGGGCACCTTTGACGCATGGAGCGATCCGATCCATTCAGCAGCCGCACCGAGATCCCCGTGGCGGGCGGCGCGCTCCACGTCGCCCGGACGGGGCGGGCGCCGGACGAGGCGACGGGCCTCGTCCTGGCCGCGCACGGCGTCACCGCCTCGCTGATGACGTGGAGGACCGTGGCGCGGGCGCTGCACCCCGACGTGTGCTTCCTCGCGCCCGACCTGCGCGGGCGAGGACGCAGCGCGGACCTGCCCGCGCCCTACGGCATCGCCGCGCACGTGGACGACCTGATCGCGGTCCTGGACGATGCCGGCGCCGCGCGCGCCGTGCTGGTCGGGCACTCGATGGGCGCGTACGTGATGGCGCGGCTCGCGGCCGAGCACCCGGAGCGGGTCGCGAGCGTGGTGCTGCTCGACGCGGGTCTGCCCCTTCCCCGCCCGGCGGAACCTGAGCGGATGCTCGAGACGGCGCTCGCGAACACGGTTATGCGGCTGTCGATCACGTTCCCCTCGGTGGGCGCGTACATCGACGGCTGGCGCGGGCATCCCGCGTTCGCGACCGCGTGGAACGACGACATCGAGGCGTACGCGCGCTACGACCTGCGCGCGGACGGCGGAGCGGTGCGGTGCGTGGCCGCGGCCGCGGCGGTGCAGGCCGACAGCGAGGAGATGGTCCTGGACCACGCCACGCGCACGGCGCTGGAACGCGTGGAGGCGCCGGTCTGGCTCCTGCGGGCGGAGCGTGGCCTGTTCGACGACGCGGACAGCCCGCTGATCGCGGCGGGCGAGCTGCGGCGGTTCGCGGCGACGCATCCGTGGGTGCACATCGAACGCGTCCCGGACGTGAACCACTACACGCTGGTGATGGGCGACGGGCCCGGGCCGCAGCGCGTGGTGGCGGCGGTGGAGCAGGCGCTCAGCGTGGCCCAGGCGGCCTGACGCGGGCGGTGGGCCTGTACCGACCTGTCCCCCGGGACAGGCGACAACTCCGGCTCCAGCCCCAAGAGTGGCGGGTCTGACCTCTGGCCGCCCCCAAGGGACGAAGGAGCCACCATAGATGAGCACCACGGAAGCCCCGCTGACGGACGGATTCCACTTGATGATCGACGCGCTCAAGGTGAACGGCGTCGCGACGATCTACGGCGTCGTCGGCATCCCGATCACCGACCTCGCGCGGCTCGCGCAGGCCTCGGGAATCCGCTACGTGGGCTGCCGGCACGAGGCGAGCGCCGGGCACGCGGCGGCCGCGACGGGCTTCCTGACCAAGCAGCCGAGCATCTGCCTGACGGCCTCGGCCCCGGGGTTCCTGAACGCCCTGCCCGCGCTCGCGAACGCCACGGTCAACTGCTTCCCGATGGTGCAGATCTCCGGGTCGGGCGGACGCGGGTTCGCCGACCTGCAGCGCGGCGGCTACGAGGAGCTCGACCAGCTCGCCGCGGCCCGGCCGTTCGCGAAGGCGGCCTACCGCATCGCGCACGTGGGCGACATCGGCCGCGGCGTGGCGCGCGCGCTGCGGACGGCGGCGTCCGGGCGGCCGGGCGGCGTCTATCTCGACATCCCCGGGGCGGTGCTCACGCAAGCCGTGGACGCGGAGCTGGCGGCGACGACGTACTGGCGGATCACCGAGCCCGCCCCCAGCCAGCTGCCGTCGATGGAGGCCGTCGACCGGGCGTTGTCGCTCCTCGCCGAGGCCGAGCGGCCGCTCGTCGTGCTCGGGAAGGGCGCCGCGTACGCGCAGGCGGACGTCCAGATCCGCACGTTCCTGGAAGCCACGCGCCTGCCGTACCTGCCGATGCCGATGGCCAAGGGCCTGCTGCCCGACGACCACCCGCAGTCGGTGGCGGCCGCGCGGGCGCTGGCCCTGGCCAAGGCGGACGTCGTCCTGCTCGTCGGCGCGCGGCTCAACTGGCTGCTCGGGCACGGCGAGCCGCCGCAGTGGTCGCCCGACGTCACGTTCATCCAGGTCGACATCGACGCCGGCGAGCTCGACAGCAACCAGCCGATCGCGGCGCCGCTGATCGGTGACATCGAGTCGGTGACCACGGCGCTGATCGAGCGCGCCCCGATCCACCGGCTCGCCGTGCCGCCCGCCTGGCGCGACGAGCTGCACGCGCACCGGGCGAGCAACGTGGCGACCATGCAGCGCCAGCTGGACGAGAACCCGTCGCCGATGAAGTTCGAGAACGCCCTGCGGGCGGTGCGTGACGTCCTCGCGGAGCGCCCGGACGTGTACCTGGTCAACGAGGGTGCGAACACGCTGGACGTGACCCGCAACGTGATCGACATGCAGCGCCCCCGTCGCCGGCTCGACAGCGGCACGTGGAGCGTGATGGGCATCGGGCTGGGCTACGCGATCGCCGCGGCGATCAACAGCGGCGACCCGGTGGTGTGCATCACGGGCGACGGCGCCTTCGGCTTCAGCGGCATGGAGCTCGAGACGATCTGCCGCTACGGGCTCGCGATCACCGTGATCGTGATGAACAACGGCGGCGCCTACCGCGGTGACGAGGTCAACCTCGCGTCCGCCGACCCGTCACCGACCGAGCTCGCGCCGAGTGCCCACCACGAGCATCTGATCGAGGCCTTCTCCGGCGTCGGCTATCACGCCACCAACCCGGAGGAGCTCGAGTCGGCGCTGCGGGACGCGCTCAACGCGCGGGCGCCCACGCTGATCGACTGCGTCCTGGACCCGAGCGCCGGGAGCGACAGCGGCGACCTGACCCACCTGAGCCCGAAGAGCGTCGTCAGCCCGGCCACCGCTTGACCGCCTATGCGGCGTCCACAGGGCCGAGCCCCGTGACCCCGAATAGGGCTGGCGTGCACCTCCGCCGCGAGCGCCGCCGGTCGTTCCTGTCCCCCGGCGTCGCGGTGCTGGTGCTGGTGATCGTGCTCAGCGTCGCCGGGTGGGCGGCGACGACGCACGTGGTCCGCGACGACCGGCGGCAGGCCGCGCAACGCCGCGCCGACGACCACGCGCTGGAGGTCCGCAACGTGCTCCAGCGGGTGCGCGCGTTCGCGGTCGGGCTCGGCAACGCGCTGCAGGGCGAGCGCGTGACCGGCAGCCAGCGCTTCGCGGCGCTCGTCGGCAGCGCCACGACCACCGTCGGGCTGACGACCGCCATGTGGGTCGAGCGCGTCGACGAGGCCGCGCGCCCCGCGTACGAGCAGCGGACGGGCCTGCGCATCACCGCGCTGCCTGGCATGCGGACCACCGCCGGCGGCACGCACTACCTGCCCGCCACGTTCGTCACCGGCGGGACCGTCCCGCCGGGCACGGACCTGGCCGGCGTGCCGGCCCTGGCGGCCACGCTCCGGGAGCCCGCGTCGCTGTTCGCCGGCACGGCGACCACCGCCGGCTCGCTCGGCGGCCGGCACGGCTTCTTCGTCGTCCAGGGCGCCCGCTTCGGCCAGGGCCCAGACCGCCGCGGCCTCCTCGTGGTGTTCGTGCCGGCCGACTGGCTGGGCGCGTCGTTGAAGACCGACCCGAGCCGGATCGCGATCGGCCTCAGCGGCTGGCCGCTCAGCGGCGCGCTCGCGTCGCCCTCCGCCGCGCGGCGCCAGTTCGAGGCGCTGACGCGCACGTGGACGGTGGACGTCGCCGCGGAGCCGCGGACCGCGCTGCAGGCGACGCTGCCCGGGCTTGCCGCCGCCTGGGCGCCGCTCACGGCGCTGCTCGTCTTCCTGGTGGGCCGCGGCATGACACGCCGCCGCCGCGCCGAGCGCCAGGTCGACGACATCTTCGACCTCTCCCCCGACATCCTCTGCGTGGTCGGGTTCGACGGCTACCTCAAGCGCGTGAACCCCGCGTTCGAGCGGACGCTCGGGTACGCCGCGGCGGAGCTGCTCGCGCGGCCGCTGCTCGACTTCGTCCACGCCGACGACCGCGAGCGCAACCGGGAGCGGTTCCGCGGGTTGCGGGCGGGACTCGGGGCGATGGAGTTCGAGGCGCGCCTCGTCGACGCCCGGGGCGTCCCGCGCTGGATCCAGTGGAACGTCCGCTCCGTGCCCGCGCAGGGCCTGCTGTACGCCGCCGCCCGCGACGTCACCGTCAACCGCCGGCTCGCGCACGAGGTCGGGGCCTCGCGGCGCCGGATCGTGACCGCGGCCGACGAGGCGCGCCGGCGGATCGAGCGTGACCTGCACGACGGCGCCCAGCAGCGGCTGGTGACCACGGTCGTCTTCCTCAAGCTCACCCGCAAGGCGCTGGCGGAAGGAGACGCGTCGGTCACCGAGCTCGTCGACGAGGCGCTCGCCAACGCCGAGTCCGGGATCGAGGAGGTGCGTGAGCTCGCGCGTGGCATCCACCCGCGGATCCTGACCTCCGGCGGGCTGGGACCGGCGCTCCACCACCTCGGCCGCCGTTCGCCGGTGCCCGTCACGGTCGACGTCCAGGCCGACGCCCGCTTGCCCGAGCCGGTCGAGGTGACGGCGTACTACGTCGCCTCCGAGGCGCTCACCAACGTCGCCAAGCACGCCCGGGCGGCGCACGTCTGGATCACCGCGACGGTCACGGACCGGCGGCTCGTGCTCAGCGTCCGCGACGACGGCGTCGGCGGCGCCGACCGCTCCCGCGGCTCGGGCCTGATCGGGCTCGCGGACCGGGTCGAGGCGCTGGGCGGCACGCTCTCGGTCAGCGGCGCGCCCGGCGGCGGGACGACGATCAGCGCCAAGATCCCGCTCGCCTAACGACTCCAGATCCGCCGGTAGCGGTCCCGGTAGCCGCTGTCGGGGTCGAACACCGCCCCGTCGGGGACGTCGGCGCGCGTGATCAGCCGTGGCGGTGCGATGTAGCCCGACGGCGGCGCGCCCGCCCGGGCCCGGTTGAGCTCGTCGATCAGCTGCCAGCCGTGCAGGTTCAGCGGCTCGGCGACCGTCGCCGTCTGATGGTCCTGCGCCTGGAGCCGCTCGAAGTCCGACGCGTCGCCGTCGCCCGCGCTGACCGCGTACGGCGGGTCGCCTCCGCGGCGCCCGGCGTCGACCAGCGCCGCGCGCGCACCACCGACGTAGGCGCCGTTGATCGTCAGCAGGTAGCCCAGGCGGTCGCCGAAGCGGTGCAGCAGCGAGGACATGATCGCCGGCATCCGCTGCTGGGCGAGGTCGATCGGCGAGTCGACCTCCTCCAGGACCCGGCAACCGCGGCACGCGCGCAGCTGCTCGGCCATCAGGTCCGCCTTGTGGGCACCGATCGGGTAGCGGCGGTCGGTGACGATGACCACGCCGGCGTTGCCGGCGGAGTGGGCGATCACGAACCGGGTGGCCTGGCGGACCACCTCGTCGACCTCCGTGGAGACGTTGAAGAACAGGCCCGTGTGGCGGCCTGGCCCAGGGTGCGTGCCCGCGTGCCAGCCGACCACCGGGATCCGGCGTGCCCGCGCCTGGAGCAGGACGTGCCGCTGCTCGGTCGCGTCGATCGACCCGAGGATGATCCCGGCCGGGTCGCGCCGCACGGCGGCACGCAGCGCCCGCTGCTGGCCGGCGATGCTGCCCTCCCCGTCGAGCACGTCGAGCTGCCAGCCGATCGCCGCGGCCGCCTCCTGCGCGCCCCGCGCCGCGCCCGCGATGCCACCGTTGTTGAGGTCGCCCGCGACGAAGATGACCAGGCCACCCTCCTGCGCCCGCGGGCCGTCGCGCGGGCCGGCGTAGTCCTCCCCGCGGAGCACGGTGCGCTGCACGGCGACCTGTGCCTCGCGCACGCTCGGGTCGGCCCGCGCGGCGCGCTCGTCCCCGTCACCACAGCCGGTCGCGGCGACTGCGAGGCCGAGCGCACACCCGATGAGGAGCCGCCGTGCGGTGGCCATGCCCCCATTCTTCCGGTTCGCGGCGCTAGCCGAGGGCCTGCAGCTCGGTCAGCACCTCGCCGACCGAGTGCTTCGCGTCGCCGAACAGCATCGCGGTCTTCGGGTCGTAGAAGAGCGGGTTGTCGATGCCCGCGAAGCCCGAGGACATCGAGCGCTTGAGGACGATCACCGAGGAGGACTTGTCGACGTCGAGGATCGGCATCCCGTAGATCGGTGAGTCGGCCACCGTGCGCGCGGCCGGGTTGGTGACGTCGTTGGCGCCGATCACGAGCGTGACGTCGGTGCGGCCGAACTCGCCGTTGATGTCGTCCATCTCCTTCAGCCGGTCGTAGGGCACGTCGGCCTCCGCGAGCAGCACGTTCATGTGCCCGGGCATCCGCCCGGCGACCGGGTGGATGCCGTAGAGCACCTCGACGTCGCGCTTCTCGAGCTCGGCCGCCACGTCGGCGACCGCGCGCTGGGCCTGCGCGACCGCCATGCCGTAGCCCGGCACGACCACCACGAGCCGCGCGTACGCGAGCTGGATGGCCACATCGGCGGGGGTCGTCGAGCGGGCGGTCCCGCCGCCGGGGGCGCCGAGGGTCTCCGCGGAACCCGTCCCGACACCGGCGAAGAACACGTTCGCGATCGAGCGGTTCATCGCGTCCGCCATCTGCTTGGTCAGGATCGAGCCCGACGCGCCCACCAGCATGCCCGCGACGATCAACGCCGTGTTGTCGAGCGCGATGCCCGCCGCCGCGGCGCTCAAGCCCGTGAAGGCGTTCAGCGTCGAGATCACCACCGGCATGTCCGCCCCGCCGATCGGCACGACCGCCAGCACGCCGAGCGCACCCGCGAAGACCAGGATCAGCCAGAACAGCAGCTCCGTCTCGCTGCCGGCCGCGATCACCACGGCCAGGGCGAGCGCGATCAGCAGCAGCCCGGCGTTGACCGCCCGCGGCGTGCGGATCGTGCGCCGTAGCCGCTCCTGCAGCTTCAGGAAGGCGACGTTCGAGCCCCAGAAGGAGATCGAGCCGACGATCGCTGCGAACAGCAGCGGGATCAGGACGTCGAGCGGCAGCTCGGCCTCCGCGGCGCGGAACTCGACGACCGCGATCAGCGCGACCGCACCGCCGCCGACGCCGTTGAACAGCGCCACCATCTGCGGCATCGCCGTCATCTTCACGCTGCGCGCCGCCGGCACGCCCACGGCCACGCCGAGCGCGACGCCCACGGCGATCAACCACCAGTCGCCGATCCCCGGCTGCAGCAGGGTCGCGACGATCGCGACCGCCATGCCGACGGCCGCGGTCTGGTTGCCGCGCACCGCCGTCCGCGGCCCGCGCAGCATCCGCAGCCCGACGATCAGCAGGGAGAAGGCGACGATGTAGAGCAGCGCGACGACGTCAGCGCGGCTCATCGTGCCTTCTCCTTGAACATGCCGAGCATGCGGTCGGTCACGAGGAAGCCGCCGACGACGTTGATCGTCCCGAAGGCGATCGCGATCACCAGCAGCACGTCGTCGAGCACCCCGTCGACGCGTCCGATCAGGAGCAGGCCGCCCAGCACGACGATGCCGTGGATCGCGTTGGTGCCGCTCATCAGCGGCGTATGCAGCGTGTTCGGGACCTTCGAGATCACCTCGAGGCCGACGAACGCGGCGAGGACGAGGATGGCCAGCTCGGTCAGGAGGTCCACGGCTCAGACCACCGCCCCGTCACGGACGACGCAGGCGCCGCGGATGACCTCGTCGTCGAAGTCGAAGCCCAGCTCCAGCAGGGCCAGGACGTTGCGCGCGTACAGCGAGGACGCGTGCTCGGGCATCTCGCTCGGCAGGTTGAGCGGGCCGAGGACCTTGACGCCGTTGTCGGTCAGGACGGTCTCCCCCGGGCGCGTGAGGGCGCAGTTGCCGCCGGTCTCCGCGGCGAGGTCGACGACCACCGAGCCCGGCTTCATCGCCGCCACGGCGTCGGCCGGGACCAGCGTCGGCGCCGGCCGGCCGGGCACCTGGGCAGTGGTGATGATCACGTCCGAGCGCGCCATCTGCGCGGCCAGGGCCGCGCGCTGGGCCTCCTGCTCGGCGGCCGTGAGCTCACGCGCGTAGCCGCCGACGGCCTCGGCGTCACCGACGCCCGCGACCTCGAAGAACTTCGCGCCGAGCGACTGCACCTGCTCCTTGACCGCGCTGCGCACGTCGAACGCGGTCACGACCGCGCCCAGCCGCCGAGCCGTCGAGATCGCCTGCAGGCCGGCCACGCCCGCGCCGAGCACGAGCACCTGCGCCGGCGGCACCGTCCCGGCCGCGGTCATGAACATCGGGAACAGCCGCGGCAGCTCGAGCGCGGCGACCACGACGGCGCGGTAGCCGGCGATCGTGGCCTGCGACGACAGCGCGTCCATCGACTGCGCGCGCGAGATCCTCGGGATCCGCTCCATCGCCAGCGCCGTGGCGCCCGTCGCCGCGACCGCGGCCAGCCCGTCCGGGTCCCCGAGCGGGTTCAGGAACCCGACGAGGATCGTGCCCGGGCGCAGCCGGGCGATCTCGCCGTCGCGCGGCGGTGAGACCTTCGCGACGACGTCGGCGTCCCACGGGTCGCCGAGCGCGGCCCCGGCCGCCGCGAACGCGGCGTCGGACACGCCGGCGGCGAGCCCCGCACCCGGCTCGACGACGACCTCGTGCCCGGCGGTGCGCAGCCGCCGCACCACCTCGGGCACGAGCGCCACGCGCCGTTCACGGTCCGCGGTCTCGCGCGGGATCCCGATCGTCAGGCAGGCCTGGCGTGGGCGGTCATCGTCGGCCGCCGCCGTTGTTGGAGTCAGGTTCTCGAGCACGCCCGGCAGCTTCGTCAGGGCCTTCGAGGTCGCCGACTGGCCATGGGGACGGTTCCCGCTGGCCGGTCGAACCCGCGCCGACCGGCACGCCGGCCGCGAGGAAGTCCGTGATCTCCTCGTCGGCGCGGGGCTGGTCGATCATGTACATGTGCGCGGCGTCCGGCCACAGCCGCAGCTGCGCGCCCGGGATCCGCTCGGCGAGCACGACCGCGTTGGCCGGCGGGATGAAGACGTCCTCCTCGCCGTGGACGACGAGCGTCGGCGCGACGAGCGTGTTCAACCGCTCGTACGCGTCGTGGGCGGCCACGGCCGCGGCCTGATGCAGGTAGGCGAGCGCCTCGGGCGGCGCAGCCAGGCGGTGCTCGATGTCCTCGGCGATCCGCTCCGGGTGCGACCGGCGGGTCCGTCGCGCGTACGTGTACGGGACAGCCGCCCACTGCGCCTCCTCCGCCCCCATGGCGCCGGCGCGGACGAGGAACGTCTGCGCGAACGAGGAGGCGGAGGGCTTGTAGGCGGCGAAGCCGCCGGCGGAGCTGGCGCCGAGCACGAGCCGGCGGACACGGTCGGGGTAGCGCAGGGCGAGCTCCTGCGCGACCAGGCTGCCGAGCGAGACGCCGTACACGTGCGCGCGATCCTCCTCGGCCGCGTCGAGGACGGCGACCGCGTCCTGCGCGAGCTGCACGACCGAGTACGGGAAGGTCGAGCGGCTGCTGCGGCCCGTGTCGCGGTGGTCGTACACGATCACGCGGAACGACCGCTGCAGGATCGGGATCGAGGACCACCAGGCGGCCCCCGTCATCCCTTGACCCGCGATCAGCAGCACCGCTGGGCCGGTCCCGAAGCTCTCCCAATGCAGCTTGGCGGCACCGTTGCTGGCGAAAGGCATCGACCCAGTAAAAGCGCTGTGGCGAGCGCCTCGGGCTGGCCTCTCGTACGGTCGCACCCGTCGCTTCGGATCGGGTCACGACGCCGGACGCGGCTTACGGTCGATCCGGTGGAGACCTCGAAGATCATCATCACCGGAGCGGCCGGGCATCTCGGCCGCCTGGTCACCGAGCAGCTGCTGGACGTCGTCCCCCCGGAGGCCCTGATCCTCGTGACGCGGCGCCCGGAGGCGCTGCACGCCGCGAGCGAGCAAGGCGTCGAGGTGCGCTACGGCGACTTCGACGACCGGCGTTCGCTGCGGAGCGCGTTCGCGGGCGGCACCCGGATGCTGTTGATCAGCACGGACGCGATCGGGCGCCGCGCCGGCCAGCATCGGGCCGCCATCAACGCCGCCACCGCCGCCGGCGTCGAGCACGTCGTGTTCACCTCCAACGTCAACCCCGTGGCCGCGAACCCGCTGGGCCCGCACGCGTGGGAGCAGGGCATGACGGAGGGGATGCTGATGCGCAGCGGCATGCGCTGGACCATCCTGCGCTTCACCAACTTCGCCGAGCTGGTGCTGCCGCCCGCGGCGACCGCGATCCACAACGGGCAGATGGTGTCCAACAACGGCGCCGGCCGGATCGTGCCGATCTCGCGTGTGGACTGCGCCGAGGCCGCGGCCGTCGTGCTGACCGGCGATGACCACGACGGCCAGACCTACGACATCACCGGCTCGCAACGGCTGTCGGCGCGTGACCTCGTCGAGCTCTACGACGGGTTCGCGGGCCGCCCGATCAAGCTCGTGCCCGTCAGCGACGCGCTGCTGACCTCGATCCTGCTCGGGATCGGGACGCCGGCCCCGATCGCGTTCCACATGACGGCGTTCGGGCGCGCGGTCCGCCACGGCTTCTTCGACGTCGTCGACCCCACGTTCGAGCGCCTGACCGGGCACGCCCCGGCGACGTTGCGCACGGTGCTGAGCGGGCATCGCGCCGACCTGCTCGCCGTCGGCTGAGCCTCACGCCGGCCCGGTGCGCGGCAGCGTGGCCTCCACCACCGTGCCGCCGCCCGGCGGGCTCGTGACCCGCAACGTGCCGTCGAGCGCGGCCGCGCGGTCCTGAAGCCCCAGGAGGCCGGAGCTGCCCGCGACGCGCGCGCCGCCGACGCCGTCGTCGCTGACGCGCACGTGCAGGACCTCGCCGCGGACGTGCGCCCACACCCGAGCGCTGCTCGCGTCCGCGTACTTGACCGTGTTCGTCAGCGCCTCCGCGACGATGAAGTAGGCGGTCGCCTCGAGCGCCGGCGAGAAGCGCCGGCGCGTGACGTCGACCGTCACGCGCAGGCGCAGCCGGGCGACGAGCGTCTCGATCCCGGCGTCCAACCCGCCGCTGCGCAGGGCGGCGGGCAGGATGCCGTGCGCGAGGTCGCGCAGCTCGCTCGTCGCGCGCTCCGCGTGCTCGAGCGCCTCGCGCACGAGCTCCGCGGCCGGCGCGTGGTCGTCCAGCGCAGCGAGCGCGAACTTGAGCGTGATCACGGTGTGCGTGAGCCGCTGCTGCGCGCCGTCGTGCAGGTCGCGCTCGATCCGCCGGCGCGTCTCGTCCGCGGTCGCGACCGCGCGGGCGCGTGAGGCGGCGAGCGCGGAGCGGCTCTCGGCGTTGGCGATCGCGGTCGCCACCAGGTCGGTGAACTGCGCCATCCGCGCCTCGACGTCGACGGTCGACGTGCCGCCGTGTGCCCAGGTCGCGACCATCGCGCCCCACAGGCGGTCCTCGATCGCGACCGGCGCGGCCACCGAGCAGCGGTCGGCGTGGGAGCCGCTGCGGACCGGGCGCCCGCCCAGCCGGACCCGCGCCGCCATCCGGCGGGCCTCCGTGGCGGCGGGGTCGTCGCCGGGACCGACCACGCGCGTGGTGCCGTCGCGCTCGTAGCGCAGCAGCTGCGTCTCGTCGGCGTCCAGCAGCTCGCAGACCTCGTCGGTGACCGCGTCGAAGAGCTCGTCCGCGGGCACGCCGCGGGCGACGAGCGTCGCGACCCGCCGCAACGCGGCCTGCTCGGCGGCGAGCAGCCGGAGCTCGTCGCGCGAGGCCTCCAGCGACCGCTCCATGGTGGTGAAGGAGCGTCTGAGCGTGGCGATCTCATCCGACCGGTGCTGCGGCCGCACGGCGCCGGCGAGCCGCCGGACCAGCGTGGGGACGCGCCGCGCAGCGGGCACCGTCGCCGCCCACCCGCTATCCGGCGAACGCGGTCCGCCGCGTGGGTACGACGAGCACGGGCACGTCGCTGTGGTGCAGCACGTAGCGGTCCGGGAACTCGCTCTCGTCCCGCAGCGGGACGACGATCAGGTCGGCGCCGGTCGCGGCGGCGGCCTTGACGAGCGTCGCCCCGACCGAGCCGCGTAGCAGCAGCGTCCGGGCACGCACGCCCGCGGCGAGGGCGGACGTGACCTCTTCCAGGCGCTCGGCGACCATCCGGTCGAGGATGTGCTGGTCGGCGAGGGGCCGGGGCAGGCGGTCCTCGAGCAGGTGCTCGATGTCGAACGGGACGAGCGGCGTGATGCCGGCGAGCACGAGCTCGGCGCCGAGCGCCCCGGCGAACGCGGCCGCGGTGGCCGCCGCCCCGAGCGAGTCGACGGCGAGGGTGACGGGCGCGATGATCGTCTGGGCGCAGAAGGGCAAGGCCCGATGGTCGCGCGCCGGGTGGGGCCCCAGCACCCGAGCGGAGGTCGCGCGAACATCGGCCCAAAGGCCAACACCGGTGGGCGCGCCGCTGGACGATGATCGGGCGATGTGGCCGCTGATCGTCGTGCTCATGTCCGCCGTGCTGATCGTGTTCGCGATGCTGTGCGTGGGCGCGGTGGTGGTGGGCCTGATCCTCTGGATCAAGACGCGCCGTGAGCGCCGCGAGCGGCCCGACCGCGCGGACGGTGAAGACGACGACGGGGGCGGCAACCTGACCCGTCGGCCGCGTACACCGTCAAACGGCGGTGACGGCGACCTGTCCTGGTGGCCGCAGTTCGAGCACGACTTCGCCGAGTACGAGGCCCGCGAGCGCGCGAGCCGCCGGCGGGGCTAGAGCGACGAGCCGCCGAGCAGCGTGCGGAGCGCGGCGTTCGGCAGCTGATCCTTCGGCACGAACGCCGCGGCGCCGCTGCGGCGCACGTCGGCGGCGGACGCGGCCTCCGCGTCGCTGGAGGTCAGCACGACCCGCGGGTGCCACGGCAGCGCCGTCAGCTCGCCGGCCAGCGTGATCCCGTTGGCGTCCGGCAGCCCGACGTCGACCAGCACCGCGTCGGGCCGGAGCGACCCCGCGGCGGCCAGCGCCGTGGCGGCCGAATCCGCCTCGCCGGCGTAGCCGAGCCCGAAGACGACGAGCAGACGACGGGCGAGTCCGCGAAACGCCGGATCGTCATCGACGACGAGAACGTTGCTGGTCATCGCCCGGGATGATCGCAAGTCCCGGGCCGTGCGGGGTAGGGGCAGCCAGAGTTGTCCGGCCAACAGTAGGGCTGGCCCGACCATGTCCGGGGGTCCCCCGGAACAGGAAGTGGGGTCCGGCGGCATGGCAGCTCGACCTTTGGCGAGGGAGAGTCTGGCTTCCGCTGCTCTCTCTTGAGGAGACGACATGCCCCAGACACTGCAGAGCCTGCCGTTCACCGACGCGTTCGCCGTGCCCAGCGCTCCGCTGCAGGTCGTGATCGCCGAGGGCCAGGGATTGGCCAGGGCGGGCTTCCGCCTGCTGCTCGAGCGCCAGGACGGCGTCGTCGTCACCGCCGCGGCGGCGTCGAGCGACGAGGCGGTCGCCGTGACCCGCGCCACGCGTCCCGACGTCGTGCTGATCGACGCCGACCTGCCCGGCGGAGGCGGGTTCGCGACGACCCGGCGGATCCTCGAGCACGAGGTCACCAGCTCCGCGCGCGTCGTGATGCTCATGACCTCCGAGAGCGAGGAGGCCGTCTTCGGCGCGCTGCGCGCCGGCGCGGACGGGCTGCTGCTCAAGGACACCGAGCCGGAGACGCTGATCACGGCCATCCGCGCCGTCGCCGCGGGTGACGCGATGCTCGATCCGGTCCTCGCACGCCGGTTGGTCGACGACTTCGTCGCGCGGCCCGAGGTCGTGTGCGGCACCCCCGAGGGGCTCGAGGAGCTCACCGCCCGCGAGCGCGAGGTGACGACGCTCGTCGCGCACGGCCTCAGCAACGAGGAGATCGCCGCGCGGCTGTTCGTCACGCGCGCGACGGCGAAGACGCACGTCAGCCGCGTGCTGTCCAAGCTCAACGTGCGCGACCGGGCGCAGCTGGTGGTGCTGGCCTACGAGCTCGGCCTCGTCCGCCCCGGCACGCGCGTGAGCGCGGCACCGCCGGCCCGGTCTGGTGCGGCCCGCGGCCACTCGGCGGCACCGAAGCCAATCGGGACCGTGACGCACATCGGCCGCGCGCGCCCGCGCTCTCGTCTGCATCCAGTCGCGGCATGATCTACGCCGACGGTCGGCACGTTGGTGCCGACGACTCGACGTGAGCGCGGAGTTCGTCCTGCGCTCACGGTATTGTCGCTGACATGAACACGACCTCACACTAGGAGGCCTGACTTGTCATCCCCCGTGCGGGTGGTCATCGGCGAGGACGATGTGCTTCTGCGCGAGGGGATCGCTCGTCTCCTGACCGAGGCCGGATTCGACGTCGTCGCGCTCGCGGGCGACGCCGACGCCCTGCTGCGCAAGGCGCTCGCCTACCAGACCGACGTCGCCGTCGTGGACGTGCGCATGCCACCCGAGCGCACCGACGACGGCTTGCGCGCGGCGATCGAGCTGCGCCGCCGGCGTCCCGAGACCGGGGTCCTGGTCCTGTCGCAGTACTACGAGCCCCGCTTCGCCCTGGACCTGATCGGCCAGCGCCCGGAGGGCGTGGGCTACCTGCTCAAGGAGCGCGTCGGCGACGTCGACGCGTTCGTCGAGGCCGTCAACCGCGTCGCCGGCGGCGGCAGCGTCCTGGACCCCGAGGTCGTCGGCCGGATGCTCGGTCGCCGGTCCCCCGACAGCCCGGTCGGCCTGCTCACCGCGCGCGAGCGCGACGTGCTGGCCGCGATGGCCGAGGGCAAGTCCAACCAGGGCATCGCGGCCACGCTGGTCGTGACCGAAGCGGCCGTGGAGAAGCACGTCACGAGCATCTTCCAGAAGCTCGAGCTCATCCCCAGGGCCGCGGAGCACCGCCGGGTGCTGGCCGTCCTGACGTTCCTGCGCGACGCCGACAAGTAGCCCCGCCCAGTTCGGGAGCCGCCGGCCACGGGACTGGCCGACGGCTCCGCTCACTGGGTTCCTATGGGAGGGAGGCCGGCGGCCACGCAGGGGCGGGGTCGTGCCCGGGCCGGGCCTGGTTTAGGCGCACGGGGCGCTTTGGGGGGCAGTGGGTCGAGCGCAGGCGCATCGTTCGACGAGTTGTAACCGCGCCCAGGTTTCCCGCGCGTTTCCTCCCCCACCCCGGTCCGCACGACTGGGGACGAGACTGGGCACCCCCGGATGCGCGCGGGCGCGTGGGTTGCGACGCTGCACGCGGTGGCCATGCGACCGGCAGAGGAGACGGTGAGCAGCGCGCCGCCCTGGGGTGACGCAGAGGCCGGAAGGCGCCCGCCCACGCCTTCCGGCCCTCCCCCGCGGACCGGCCGGAGCCCATCTCTCGCCCTCGTCGACGAGGGCTCCGCGGACCTCCGCCCCACGCTGACGCTCACGGTGCTCGACGCCGCCGGCGCCCACCTGGGCGGCCGCGCCCTCGACCTCGGGCTCGCCGGGCTGGAGCTGCTGACCCTGCTCCAACGGCACCCGCGTGGCCTCAACGCGGAGGAGCTCGCCGCGGAGCTGCGCGGCGACCGCGGCTCCTCCGCCACCGTCCGCGTGCTCGTGCACCGCGTCCGCAAGCGCCTGGGACCATGGATCGACGCGGCCCCGTACCGGCTCACCGTGCCGGTGGACACCGACGCCCGCCACGTCGAGGCCCTGCTCACCCGGGGCGCGGTGCGGGCGGCGGCGCACGCCTATCCGGGGCCGCTGCTCCCGCAGTCGGAGGCGCCGGGCATCGTCCGCGAGCGCGAGGCGCTGGACGCCTGGGTGCGGCACGCGGTGATCAGCAGCGACGATCCCGAGGCGCTGTGGGCGTGGGTCCGGACCCGCTCCGGGCAGGACGACGCGCCGGCCTGGAAGCGCCTGCTCGCGAACGTGCCCTACAGCGACCCGCGACGCAGCCTGGCGGCGTCGCGGCTGCTGCTCCTGCGCGCGGCGTACTCGTCGCGGCCGTGACTCACGACGCGGCGCACCGCGGCCGGAAGCCCGGGCGTGCCGGGCCCGGGCGCCCGAGGGCGTCCAGCACCCACTGCACCGCGACCGGGTCGAGCGGCGTGTCCAGATGGCCGCTGACGTCGTCCGGGCAGTCGGCCTGGAGCGTGACGTTGGTGACGCGCGCGGGCGGCCCGCTGAGGAACGCCGACGTGTACGGGATCACGACCTCGTCGTACCGGGTCTGGATCGACGTGTAGTCGACCGGGCCGGGCGTCTCGTCCCCCGCGTTCACGCGCAGGAGGAGGCTCGAGCCCCACGCCAGCTGCTGCTCGCACGCCGTGCAGCCGAGCAGCGCGCCGCCCAGCGCCAACGGGTTGTTGGTGCCGTGGTTGGACGGCGAGAGCCCCACGAGGTCGTCGACGTGGTCGGCGCCGCCGAGGAAGCGGACGTAGTAGCGCGCCACCAGCCCGCCCTCCGAGTGGCCGACCAGCGCCACGCGGCCGGCGCCGGTGCGGGCCCGCAGCGCGTCGACGAACGTCTTGAGCTGGTCGGCGGAGGCGACGATGTCGCCGGTGCCGTCGGCGCCGTAGCGGAAGATCCGCACGCAGTACCCGCGGCGCGCGAGCGCCGGCCCGATGGCGGCCCACGAGGTGGCCGCGAACGTGCCGTGCACGAGCACGACCGGCGCCGGATGCGCCCGCGGTGGGCGGCACGTCGGCGAGTCCACCACCGTCGGCGGCGGGGGCGCGGGAGGTGGGCTGGGCCCACCGCCGCCGCAGCCCGTGGCGAGCGCCGCCAGCACGGCGACGGGCCCGCCGAGGCGGGCCCGTCCGGAGCGGCGTTGCGACCGGCTCAACGCGCGGCGCGCAGCGTCGTCGAGCGCGCCGTGGCCGGCACCGCCGGCTCGAGCCCCGGGTCGGGCTCGAGCGCGCTCGTCGGGGCGGTGATGCCGGCGGTGTGCGCGAGCGCGATCGCGGCGGTCCGCGAGTCGACGTCGAGCTTGCGCAGGACGTTCGAGACGTGGAACTTGACCGTGCGGACGCTGATGAACAGGCGGTCGGCGATCTCACGGTTGCGCAGCCCGGCGATCATCAGCTCGAGCACCTCGCGCTCGCGGTCGCGCAGCTCGGCGAGCCGCTTGACCGCCGGTGTCTCCGGCGCCGCGGCCGAGTCGTGCAGCGGCAGCCGGCAGGTGAGCGTCGTGCCCCAGTACGAGCGCGAGTCGCACTCGAACTGCGCGTTGAGGCCGCCGATCCGGCGCTCGAGCTCGGCCAGCATGGCCGACGGCTCGTCGCCCGCGCTCGCGGCGCCGTTGTCGGCGATGACGACGGTCAGCGTCGAGCCGTTCAGCCGCCACAGCACGCGCAGCCGGTCACCGCCCGAACCGCGGGCGGCGCGCAACGCGGCGCCGGCGGTCACGAACCGGGCGGCCTGCGCGATCGCGCGCGGAACCTGGAAGTCCTCGCGGGCGTCGAGGTCGGCGAGCACGCGCAGCCGGGCGGCGTGCACGATGCCGCGCACCTCGCTCTCGGTCTCGCCGAACGTCTTGCGCAGCGGCACCCGGTCGGCCTCGTCGTGCAAGGCGTTGAGCGTCTCGATGTCCAGCAGCGCGTGCGACGCGCGGTCGACCGTCTCGATCACCGCCGGCGGCGTGTTGCGGGAGCCGCCCGGCCACGTCGCGCTGCGCAGCGTCTGCAGGATGCCGGAGAGCGTGGCGGCGTGGCGCGTGTTGAGCTCCGCGCGCACCCGCTCCCGCTCGCGGCTGACGGCCCGCGAGAACGCGAGCGTGCCGGGCGCCGGGTCTTCGTCGACACGGCGCATCCGCGCCGCGGCCAGCATCGCCACGAGCATCGCGGCGCGCTCACCGGCGGGCTCGATCTGCAGCCGGCCGCGCGCGGCGACGACGAGCGAGACGCGCACGCGGCCGGACGTCGCCGCCCAGCCGGCCGCATCGAGCCCGCAGTCCAGGTCGGGCAAGCGCAAGCGGACGGCGCTGCCTTCTGGGGCGACGCGGTCCTCGACGGCGCACCGCCAGTCGATCGCCGACAGGCCGTCCGTCAGGCCGCGTGGCCCGGCGATCAGCACGGGCAGCTCGGCCGCGGCCGGGGTCACGAGCACGAGGGCGTCGTGTTCCAGCAGCGGCGCGAGCGCCGCGCGCGCCCGGTCGGCGGCGTCGACCGCGGACGCGGTGGCGAGGTCCGCGAGCGCGCCCAGGTCGACCGAGTCGGAGCCGAGCGCCGGGATGGCGGACAGGGCTTCGACCGGACGCAGAACCGGGGCGGTGCGGACGATGGGGTCAGGGGATGTTTCAGCGTTGATCTGATGCATGGGGCCTCCGACGACCGAGCTTCCTCGCCCCGCCAGGGCTTCGCATCTGGGGCTCCCCAGTCGCCGCCCCTAGTCCGTCCCCAGCCGGGGTCGGCGCGAGGACCGCCGGCATCAGCCACGGGGCGGCTCGCACAGCACCAGCGACCCGCGCTCGAGCACCCGCGCGATCCACATCGCGCGCTCCAGCTGCGCGCGCGTGTAGCGCTCGGGGCGTGCGAGGGTCTCCACACGAACTCCTTCGGTCATCGGCGGCGTCTCCTGGTAACGGGGCGGCGCGCCGCGGTCCACGACCGTGCACCGGCGGCGCCTCCGGTCGAGCGTCCCGGCCGGCGGCAGCCCGATCCCTGGCCGATGTGCCAGAGCCCGTCGGCCTTCTGGGCCGCAGGCTCCCGCAGGGTCCGAGGGCCAGCGCGGACGCGCCCGCGGGGCAGCTTGACCACGGGGGCCGCGCGACGAGCATGGCGCTTCAGTCGGTGAGGCCCGTCGCCGTGTGCGCGACGTCCCGCTGTCGATGACCGGCGTCCGCCTCAGCCGCCGGACTTCCTTTGGAGCGAGAGAACCATGACCGCACCCCGCAAGCTGCTCGCGATCGTCCCCACGGTCGCCGCGCTGGCGCTCGCCGCGCCGGTCGGCACCGCGACCGCGGCGACGCCGGGCTCCCCCGGGAGCCAGATCCCCTGCTATCCGTTCCCGGCCTTCTGCGGCCCGGACGGGAAGCCGTGGTCGCCGTGGCCGTTCCCGTTCACGTTCCCGATCAGCTTGCTCGCGCTGCTCGGGCAGGGCACCGGCACACCGGCGCCGTGATACGCGCGCCACGCGGGCGTCGTTCCTGAGACGTACGCCCGCGGGCCGCCTCAACCTCACGGCCGATGGGTGATCTTGCCCTCCTGGCCGATGACACGTAGCCGCTCACCAGGGAAACTGTCTGACAATGCTGCTCGGACGCGACCGTGAAGGCGCGATGTTGAAGGGACTGCTGGATGACGCCCGCCGCGGTCGCGGCGGCGCCCTCGTCGTACGCGGCGAATCGGGTGCCGGGAAGACCGCCCTGCTCGACGAGGCCGCGCACGTGGCGGGCACCGCCCGTGTGGTCCGGGCGGTCGGGGTGGAGCAGGAGCGGGAGCTGCCGTTCGCCGGGCTGCACCAGCTCTGCGCCCCGCTGGTCGCCTACCTCGACCGGCTGCCGCGACCGCGCCGGGACGCCCTCGCGATCGCGCTCGGCCTGCGTGACGGCCCCGCCCCGCGCGAGTTCCTCGTGTCGGTGGCGGCGCTCGGCCTGCTCACCGAAGCCGCCGCGGACCGGCCGCTGCTGTGCCTCGTCGACGACGTGCAGTGGCTCGACCGCGCGTCGACCGAGGTGCTCGGCTTCATCGCCCGGCGTCTCGCGGACCAGCGGATCGCGATCGTGGTCGCCGTCGAGGGCGCGGAGCACACGCGCGAGCTGCACTCGCTGCCCGAGCTGCACGTCTCGGGCCTGGACCGCGCCGACGCCCGCGCGCTGCTGCGGTCGGCCGTGGTCGGCCGGATCGACGAGCGCGTCATCGGCCGCCTGACCGCCGAGACCGGCGGCCGGCCGGGAGCGCTGCTCGAGGCCTGCCGCGAGCTCTCGGCCGCGGAGCTCGCCGGCGGGTTCGCCGTCCCCCGCACCACGCCGCCGCCGGAGCCCGAGACGGACCTCGACGCCCTCCCCACGCCCACCCGGTACCTGCTGCTGATCGCGGCGGCCGAGCCCGTCGGTGACGCGCAGGTGGTGTGGCGCGCGGCGGCGCACGAGGGGATCGGCCCGGAGGCGGCCACGGCCGCCGCGGGCCTCGCGGAGTTCAACGGCTACGTGCGGTTCCGTCACCCGCGCCTGCGGGCCGCCGTGTACGCGACCGCCTCACCCGAGGCGCGCTCGGCCGTCCATCGTGCCCTCGCCGCGGTCACCGACGCCGACGCCGACGCGGACATGCGCGCCTGGCACCTCGCGCTCGCGACCGCGGGGCCGGCGGACGCGGTCGCCGACGAGCTCGAGCGCTCGGTGACGCGCGCGCACGCGCGAGGCGGGCTCGCCGCCGCCGGTGCGTTCTTCGAACGCGCGACCGCCCTGACCTCCGACCCCGCGCGGCGGGTCGTCCGTGCGCTGGCGGCCGCGCGGACGCTCCAGCGCGCCGGCGAGGTCGACTCCGTCGTCGAGATGCTGGCGGTGGCCGAGGCGGGACCGCTCACCACCTTCCAGCAGGCCGAGGCCGACGTCATGCGCGCACGGATCGGCAACGGCGACGACGCGGCCGCGCAGCTCCAGGCGATCGCCCGGCGGCTGGAGCCGCTCGACGCGCGCTTCGCCCGCGGCTGCTACCTCGAGGCGTGGGTCCGGGCCGAGTCCGACGGCGCGCGCGCCGCGATCGCGGCCGACGCGGGGCCGGCGTCGGCCCAGCAGCCGGAGACGGTCGGCGAGCTGCTGCTGCACGGCCTGGCGCAGCGGTGGACGGACGGCTTCGCCGCCGGCGTGCCGGCGCACCGCCGTGCGATCGACGCGTTCGTCGAACGGCGCGTCACGCTCGACGAGGAGCTCGACTGGCTGCCGCTGGTCTCGCGCGTGGCGGCCGAGCTCTGGGACTACGAGGCCTTCGACGTGCTCTCCGAGCGCCAACGCCAGCTCGGCCAGGACACCGGTGCGCTGGCGATGCTGCCCGACGCGCTCGACGCCCGCGCGTCGGCGCGCGTGCTGGCCGGGGACCCGAGCGGAGCCCGGGCGGCGCTGCGCGACCTGCGTCTGCGGTCGGGTGCCGTGCATCAGCGCACCGCAGGCTACGGCGCGCTCGTGCACGCGGCGTGGCGCGGTGACGATCGTGACGTCGAGACCGTGCTCGCCTCCGAGCGCCGTGACGGCGGCGCCGACTGGGCGGCCGCGCTGATCGGCAACGCCCGTGGCGAGTACGAGGAGGCGCTCGACGCCGCCGAGCGCGCCGTCGGGACGCCGTTCAAGCCGTGGGCGCTGCCCGAGCTCGTGGAAGCCGGCGTGCGGGCCGGTGAGCACGCCCGCGCGGCCGAGGCGCTCGCCGAGCTCAAGGCCATCACGGGCGCGGTGGCGACCGACTGGGCGACCGGCGTGCAAGCCCTCGCCACCGCGGTGATGAGCGACGGTCCCGCCGCCGAGGTGCACTACCGCGTCGCGATCGCCCGGCTCGCCCGCGCCCGCGTCCTGCCGATGCTGGCCCGCGCCAAGCTGCTGTACGGCGAGGCGCTCCGCCGCGAACGCCGGCGACGGGACGCGCGCGCGATGCTGCTCGACGCCCACTCGCAGTTCGTGGGCATGGACGCGCGCGCCTTCGCGGAGCGCAGCGCCCAGGAGCTGCGCGCGACGGGCAGCACGGCGCGCCAACGCGGCACGCAGGCCGGCGACGGGCTCACCGAGCGCGAGTGGCAGATCGCCCAGTGCGCGTCGGACGGGATGACGAACGCCGAGATCGGCACGCGCCTGTACATCAGCCCACGTACGGTCGAGTACCACCTGAGCAAGATCTTCGCCAAGCTCGGGATCAGCTCGCGCGCGCAGCTCGCGGGCGCGCTTCCCGAGGAGGCGCTGGAGCCCGTGCACGCGCACTGACGTGATCGGTCCCGGCCCCACGGACGGCGCCGGCGGGCCCTCTGGTCCAGCGTCTCGTGCCGGACGCCGTACACGCTGGATCCATGGCCAACACCGTTCCGCTGGATCGACTCGACGAGCACTTCCTCGTCCTGGATCGGGACGCCGAGCCATGGAACGTCCACTTCGAGGCTCTGCTCAGCGAGCGCCTCGACGCCGACCGGCTCGCGAGCGCAATCGCGGCCGCCATGCGCCGGAACCCGATCGCCCGAGCTTCCCTCGCCGACGCCCGCCCCTACGACCGTCGCTACCACTGGCGGATCGCGGAGTCGCCCGCCGTCCCGCTGACCGTCGCCGAGTGCGCGACCGAGGCCGACGTCGACGCGGCGCGCGAAGCGCTGCTGGGCCGCTCCCCCATCCTCACGACCGCACCGCCGTTCGCGGTCCTCCTCGCGCACGGCCCGGACGGCGACGCGCTGGTCCTGAACCTCCACCATGCGGCCGGCGACGGGATCGCCGCGGCGCGGTTGATGCGCTCGATCCTGCTCGCGTACGCGGGCGAGACCGATCCCGCACCGCTGCTGGACCCGCTCGCCGTGCGCGACGTGACGCAGCTCGCAGGAGCCAAGACGCCCGCGGACCGGCATCTGCGCCGCGGGGCGATCCTGCGCCACGCCGCCGCAACCGCGGTGCCACCGGCCCGGCTCGCGCGCTCCGGGGGCGAGGACCGGCCGGGGTACGGGGTCGCGCACACGGCGCTGACCGCCGCGGAGACCGACGCGCTCGTGCGCGCCCGGCCCGAGGGCGCCACGGTCAACGACGTCCTGCTCGCCGCGCTGGCGGTGACGGCGCGGCGCTGGAACGTCGCACACGGGCGCCGGGCGTGGCCGATCACGCTCACGATGCCGGTCAACCTGCGGCCGCCGGCGTGGCGGGACGAGGTCGTCGGCAACTTCGCCTCCTACGTGAGCATCGTCATGCCGATCGCGCCGCACGGCGTCCGCGCCACCGCCGAAGCGGTCGCGGCGCAGACGAGCGAGATCAAGCGCCACGGGCTGGCGGGCGTGGTCGTCGACCTGCTCGCCGGCCCGAGCCTCTCGACGATCGCCACCAAGCACCGGCTCGTCGACCTGATCCCGCTGACGGGCGACGTCGTGGTCGACACGGCGAGCTTGTCGAACCTCGGGACGCTGCCGCCACTGCCCGGTGCCGTGCAGGCGGTCCGCTTCTCGCCCCCCGGCCGGATGCCGCTCGGCGCGGCCCTCGGCGTGCTCACGCACGGCGGCCGCATGCACCTGACGCTGCGCTACCGCCACGCCGAGTTCGACCGCACCGCGGCCGAGCAGTTCCTGGCGCTGTTCCGCGGCGTGCTCGCCTGGCCCACCGATGAGGGCTAAGCGGTCAGCGCCGACCGGACGCGGGGACAGGCGTGACCCCTCCCCGCGGGCTCCAGCATCGACTGTGCGCAACCTGAACACGCAAGCGCCGTCGCGCCTCAGGCGCGCGGTGAAAGGAGACGGTTCTATGTCCACGCTCAAGCGGGTCGTGACCCTGACGGCCTTGGCCGGCGCGATCGCCGCCGCCGGACCGGTGGCCGGGGCGCACGCCGCCGCGCCGCCGGCGACGCCCCCGCCCGCGCAGGCGGCCGGCACGGCCGCCGCGATCGACGGCTGGCAGGCCGGCATCGCCGCCGCGCAGACCGGCTGGGACGCCGGGCTCGCCGGCTGGCAGGCGGGCCTCGCCGGCTGGCAGGCCGGTGCGGACGCCGCGCGGAGCGGCTGGCAGGCCGGCGCCGCCGCCGCCCAGAGCGGCTGGCAGGCCGGCGCGGCGGCCGCGCGCAGTGGCTGGCAGGCCGCGTTCACCGGGTTCCAAGGCGCGTTCGCGCCGCCGCGGTGAGCGAAGCGCCCGCGGAGGACGGGGCCGAGCGCTCCGCCTCCGCGCCGGCGCGCTCGGCGCGCCTGCTCGCGGTCGCGTCGGCCGCGTTGCTGAGCGCGGCCGCGATCCTCGGCCTGTCCGTGGTCTGCCGGGAGGCCCCCAGCTCAGGCGCCGCGCCGGAGTTCGGCGGGCCGTGGCCGGGCTGCCGACCTGAACCCGCGTGTGCGGGCGGCGGTCCTGCGCCGGTGATCCTCCCGTTGCCGGCGAGCCGGCCTTGACCAAGGTGGCGCGGCGGCTCGAGCCGCCGCGCCACCGGTCGTTCAGCGCGGCTTCGCCGAGTCGATGTTCGCCTGGATGAACGAGTCGAGCGTGCCGCCGCGCAGGATGAACGTGATCAGGCCGCCGCACTGGGCGGCGTCGCCGATCGGGTTCGGCCGGTCGTGCAGCGGGCCGTTGGGGCCGTAGGGCCCGCTGGCGCCGTACGGTCCGTACGGGCCGAACGGGCCGAGGTCCAGGACCCCGGACAGGCACACCTGGTCCGAGGAACGTGGCGTGGACGCCGAGGCGGCGTCGGCAGCGGCGGGCGCGGCCGCGGTGAGCGTCACGGCGACGCCTACCAGCGTCGCGATGCGCGTCGGTCGATGCATGGCGAGGAGCTCCTTGCCCGATGGGTACTTGTGCCTCGAGGCTGGTCGGCCGGCGAGCGCCGGGGCCTGGCCCGTCGCCGGGGTCGCGCTGGACCGCGGGCGGGCGTAGGTCGAGCGTTCGTCGGACCGGACGGGGCGGGTCCGGCGGCCAGTTCTGCCCCGGGTCGGCCGCCGCGACGCTGCCGGGATGGACACCGTCAACGCTCATCCACCGGTCCAGCCCTCCCGTGACGCGCTGATCAAGGAGGCGCTGTCCGCCTACCTCGTGTGGCGCCAGGCCTGCACGTTCCTCGACGAGGCGTGGCAGCGCTGGTGCGCCGCTCCGTCCTACGCCCGCGAGCTGCCGTTCGAGCTCTACGTGTGCGAGCTCGAGCGGGAGGCGCGCGCCGCCCGCCGCTACGAGCTGCTGCTGGCCCAAGGCGCGGCGCTGCCGAGCGCCTAGCCGCTCAGCCGTGCACGTAGCGACCGGGCGCCGGGTCCAACACCCGGTGGCGGCGGCTGCCGAGCCGCCCCGGAGCCGCACGACCCTCGCCGGAGCGATGGAGCAGCCAGTCCGCATAGCGCGGCCACCACGAGCCTTCGTGTTCGGTCGCCGCGTCGAGCCACTGCTGCGGCTCGGGGCCCGGCTCAGGGCCGGCGAAGTAGCGCGCCCGCGGCTTGCCGGGCGGGTTGACCATCGTCTGGATGTGACCGGTCGTCGTGACGACGACCTCGCTGCGGCCGCCGAGCAGCCGGGCGGTCTCGTAGCCGCAGTCCCACGGCGTGATGTGGTCGCGCATGCCGGAGACGACGAAGCTGTCGCAGGTGACGGACCGCAGGTCGACCGGGACGTCGAGCACGTCCACGCGCCCGGGCTGGGCGGCGTGGTTGTGGACGTACAGGTCGAGCAGCTCGCTGAAGAAGCGCGAGGGCAGGTCCGAGCCGTCGTCGTTCCACGCGAGGATGTCGAACGCGGGCGCGTCCTTGCCCATCAGCCAGTCGTTGACGACGTAGTTGAAGACGAGGTCGTCGGGCCGCAGCCACGCGAACGCGCGGCCGATCCGACGGCGGTCGTAGACGGCGCGGGCGTCCGCGTCGCGCGCCACGTCGCGCAGCACGTCGCCGGTGGCGAGCATGCCCATCGGGTTGGGGTGCCGCGTGTCGATCATGCTGATCGCGAACGTCGCGGAGGTCACCTGCTCCGCCTGGCCGGTCGCGGCGAGGTGGCCGAGCATCAGGCCGGTCGTCAGGCCGCCGGCGCAGACGCCGATCAGGTTGAGCGACTCGGCACCGGTGATCTCGAGGACGACGTCGACCGCGCGCAGCTGCGCCGCGACGTAGTCGTCGATCGAGCGGCCGCCGTCGGCCTGCGTCGGGTTGCGCCAGACGACCGTGAAGTACTGCAGGCCGCGGGCGACGAGGTACTCGACCATGCTCCGGCCGGGCGCGAGGTCGAGGAAGTAGTGCTTGTTGACCTGCGGCGGGATCATCAGGACGGGCAGCGTCTGCACCGAGGCGCTGGACGGCGCGTACTGGACGAGCTCGAAGACGTCGTCGCGGTAGACGACGGCACCGGGCGTGGCCGCCAGGTTCTCGCCGACGACGTACGGCCGGCGGTCGACCTGCTTGGGCAGGCCGTGGTTGCGGACGACGTCACGGGTGGCGTTGCGCGCGCCGCGCAGCAAGCTCACCCCGCCGGTGTCGAACGCGTGCTTGAGCGCAGCCGGGTTGCCGGCGAGCGTGTTCGTCGGCGCGGTGGCGTCGGCCAGCAGCTTCGCGACGAAGCGGGCGCGCTCGGCGCGGCGCCAGTCGCCCTGGTGGCGGGGCGCTTCCGCGAGCCGGTCGAGGACGCCGCTGTACGTCAGGTAGGTCTGCGCCCAGCGGCGGTACACCGGGTTCAGCGTCCAGGCGGGATCGTCGAAGCGGCGGTCGGTGGGTGCGGGCGCGACGTCGGAGCGGCCGATCGCGATCCGGGCCAGCTCGCCGGTCGCGCGCATCGATTCGGTGACGAGCCGCCGCGGGGCCACGAGATCGGCGAGAGGAGCGAGCATGCCCGGCTTGTAGCCGAGCGCGAGGAGCCGGGTCCACGCCCCGCGCGGCCGTTGGCCCAAATGGGTGATGTGGCGGTGCGAGAGGTGGTCCGGCGGCCGAGACCGTCCTAGCTTTCGGCGCCATCAGGGTCACCTCGGTCAAGGGGGTGGCCTCAAAGACGGGAGGACCTCATGAGCACTCAGACTCCGATTGACACGGACCTCTTCGGCGGCGTCGACATCCCGGCTTCGCTCGAGCGCTGGCGCCAGACCACGCGCCAGGTCACGCACCGCTACCTCGACCTCTACAGCTCGACGGTCAGCCGGCTCGCGGACGCCCAGGTCGAGAGCGCCCGGGCCGCCAAGGTGCCGGCGCTCGTGCCGATCGCCGAGAGCAGCGCCGCGATCCGGCGCGACGTCTGCGACGCCTACGTGACCACGATCCGTGACTTCATCGACTCCTGAAGAGCTCACGCGTCCGGCGCGGCGGCGACCGCCGTCCGTCCACCCGACGGTGCCGAGGCGCGCGGAGCTCGAGTGGTTCGAGTTCGACGTCCAACTACCGCCGCCCTGCGCCGCCGCGGCCTCGAGCGGGCGGACCCGACGTTCCGCCCACGCCGACGGCGCGGCGATACGCCTGGGTGACGCGACGACCGACCCGGTGGACTGACATGCCCGGACCGGGGGCCAGGGAATCGCCCGCGGGGCCGCTCGCAGCCTTGGCTGCAGCATGCCCCGCGTCTCGACCCATCGGCTCCTCCCCGGAGTCGCGGCCTGCGCCGTCCTGGCGGCCGCCGCACTGACTCTCGACACGGACGGCCACGCCGCCCGCCCCACGGTCCCCACCGACCAGGCCCGCTTCCCGGGCCTGACGACGACCCCGAACCCCCCGCTGGCCGCCCGCCTCGCGCCCGACGCGAACGGCGGGCCGCCCGGGGTCGAAGCCGTCCGCCCCTTCGCCGCAACCCCACCGGGCGGCACGACCTACGACGTGCCCACGAGCGCCCCGGGTCCGGCCGGCGAGCGCGATGACAGCGCCGGCCAGAGCGGCGTCGGCCTCCGCGGCGACAGCGGCCCTGGGAACAGCGGCGGCCGCAGTGGCCCCGGCCCTGATCGCAGCGCCGGACAAGCCGGATCTGACGGCGGCTCCGGCCCGGGCGGCGGCGGCCCTGGCGGTGGCGGCGGCCCCAGGAGCGGTGAAGGGCCCGACCCCGGCGGCGGCAACCCTGCCGACCGCGGCCCCGGCAACGGTGGAGGGTCCGGCCCCAACCAGGGCGGCGGACGCGACGACGGCGCCGGCCACGTCGAGGGACCTGGCGATCATGGCGGCGGTGCAGCCCCCGGCGGCGGGCGCGGCGGCCATGGCGGCTCCGGTCCCGCCGGCGGTGACGGCGCGGGCCCTGGCAGTGGCGGACGCGGTGACAACCCCGGCGGCGGTCGCGGCGAGAGCCCCGGCGATGGCCCCGGCCCAGGCGGCGGCGGTCGCGGCGAGAGCCCAGGCGGCGGACAAGGCGGCGGTGCCGGCCCAGGCGGCGGAGGACGCGGCGACAACCCAGGCGGCGGGGGTCGTGGTGACGGCCCTGGCCACGGCGGCGGCGGGCGCAGTGACGGCCCAGGCGGCGGGGGTCGTGGTGACGGCCCCGGCGGCGGGGGTCGTGGTGACGGCCCCGGCGGTGGCGGACGCGGCGACAACCCCGGCCACAGCGGCGGCGAAGGCGGCAGGCCTGGCGACAGCGGTGGCGGACGCGGCGACAACCCCGGCCACGGCGGCGGCGAAGGCGGCAGGCCTGGCGACAGCGGTGGCGGACGCGGCGAGCGGCCCGGCGGCGGGCGCGGCGGACGCGACGGCGGCGGACGCGGCGACCGGCCCGGCGGCGGACGCGGCGGCCACGACGGCGGCGGACGCGGCGACCGGCCGGGCGGCGGGCGCGGCGGCCACGACGGCGGCGGACGCGGCGAGCGACCCGGCCGCGGCGGCGGTCGCCACGACGGCGGCGGACGCGGCGACCGGCCCGGCGGTGGACGCGGTGGCCACGACGGCGGCGAGCGACCCGGTGGCGGGCGCGGTGGCCACGACGGCGGCGGACGCGGCGACGGGCCCGGGCACGGCGGCGCGGGCGGGGATCGGCCCGGCAGTGGCGGGCCGATCGGGCCTGGTGGTGGCGGCGTCGGGCCGATCATCGGGCCTTCTGGCGGCGGGCGCGGGCCCTCGGGCGGTGGGCGTGGACCTTCCGGCGGCGGACGCGGACCCTCGGGTGGCGGACGTGGGCCGTCCGGCGGTGCTGACGGGCCGGCGGGCGGTGGGCCGGCTCCGGGTCTGCCGGTCGTGCCCGGTCCGGGCGATGCGGTGCCCGGGGCTCCGGGTGGCGGCGCCGGCGTGCCCGGGAGCGGGATCTACGGGCCCGCCGTGCCTTCCGGGCCGGGCGTCTCCGGCCAGGCGCGGACTCCCGGCGTGAGCGTCGTCGGGCCGGGTCGGTTCGGGCCGGCGCCTTCCTCGGGCGTCAATGGATTCGTCGGGCCGGTGACCCCGGTGCGGGTCGTGCCCGGGATCGGGGCGGCCGCGCCCGCGGCCGCCGACGGCACGACCGCGCGCACTCGCGGGACGGGGCACCAGGCGGCGCGGCCGGAGCCGGTGGAGACCGGGCCGTTCGCGTTCCTGAAGCCCACGGCCAAGCAGGTGCGGTCGGCGGCGCCCTACGCGATCGCGGCGCTCCTCGTGCTGCTGGCGGTGCCCGCGCTCGTGTCGCGACGGCTGCGGCCGCGCGCGTGACGACGAGGCGATCCCCGGACGGGCCAGCGCCGACCGGCCGTTGGGCCAGTCGGCGCGGGGCCTGCGGGCCGGGACCGTATAGCGGTCCGCGCCGCGGCGCCACGAGTCTTATGCACCTACACGACCTACTGACGAACATGGCCAACGCACGCCCGCGAGGGTTGATCGCGGCGGCGCTCACCGTCCGCCAGGCAGTGCGCGGCGGCGAGCCCGACCGCGCGCGCTCACAGCTCCGCTACGGCGCGATGGCCCACAGCTACGAGCTGCGTACGGCGAGTGGCGACTTCGGTCGCCGCGAGCTCGTCGAACGCCTCGGACCGCGTCCCGGAGAGGTCATCCTCGACGTCGGCTGCGGCACGGGCCGCAACTTCGAGCAGATCCGCGAGCGGATCGGGCCGACCGGCCGCTTGATCGGGATCGAGCCGAGCCCGGAGATGCTCACGCTCGCCGAGGCGCTCGTGCGCCGACGCGGATGGACCAACGTCGAGCTGATCTGCGCCGGCGCCGAAGAGGCCGAGATCCCCGTCGTCGCCGACGGCGCGATCCTGTGCGCCGTGCACGACGTGATGCGCTCGACGAGCGCGCTCACGAACGTCCTCGAGCACGTCCGCAGCGGCGGGCGCATCGCCGCCGGCGGACCGAAGTGGGTGCCGTGGAAACGGCTCGGCGCGCTCTGGCTCAACCGCACGACCTGGCACCTGAACCGCGACTGCGTCAGCACGTTCGCGGGCTTCCAGTGCCCGTGGGAACGGCTCGCGGAGCTCGTCCCCGACGTCGAGGTCGAAGAGCGCTACGGCGGCGCCGGCTACATCGCCCACGCCGCACGCCCCTAGGACGAGGAACGACCACCGCGGCGCCGCGCCGAAGCGCAGCGCCACGGTGGTCAACCGCTCACGGGCGTCAGGACCAGGGGAACTGCCAGCCCGGCAGGCCGGGCTTCGGCGTGGGCGCCGGGCAGTTGACCGACGTCCGCGCCCGGTTGAGGACGTCGGCGAGGCCGGCCCCGCCGAAGAACGAGGTCGGCCCCCACGGGCTCAGGGCGAGCCCGAACAGGCCGCAGACGGTGGGATCCACCGTGGGTCCGGCGGGCGCGGCGTTGGCCGTCGCGACCGGCGCGGCGAACGCCAGGGTCGCGATGACGGCCGCCACGGTCGTGCGATGCGAGGACATGTCAGTCGTAGCTCCTACGTCAGCGGGCGGCCAAGGCCACCCGGGTGGTGATGAGCCTCGATCATCACCCCGGAAGGCCCGCACGTCCGCTGTCCCGGTGGACGACGGAACCCGGACCATCGACGCGGGCCGTCAGCGGGCCGGCGGCCGCGGCTTGCGCGGCGGTCGCTTGGGCGTGATCTCCCGCACCACCGGCAGCGCGAAGACGTGCCGCCCCGGCCGACGGGTGGAGCGCACCCGGATCGTGGTCACGAGTCGACCGTCAATGACACGGCCGGCCGGCCGACGTCCAACCCCGGCTGCGCCGCGAGCCGGAGGCGGGCGGCGTCGGCGGCGGTCCGCCCCGGGATCGCGTGCACGCCGTTGCGGATCACCGCCGCCTGGCCCTGGCCACCGCCCACGCACAGCGCCGCCACCCCGCGCTCGGCGTTCGTCCGGCGCATCTGGTGCAGCAGGCTGACGAGGATCCGGCCGCCGCTGGCGCCGATCGGGTGCCCGAGCGCGATCGCGCCGCCGTGCGGGTTGACCCGCTCCGGGTCCAGGCCGAGCTCGCGGATGACCGCCAGCGACTGCGCCGCGAACGCCTCGTTGAGCTCGAACACGTCGACGTCGGCGAGGTCCACCCCGGCCTTCGCGAGCGCCATGCGCACGGCCGGCACGGGCCCGATGCCCATGACCGCCGGGTCGACGCCGACCGACGCGTGGCTCTCGACCGTGCCCAGCGGCTCGAGGCCGAGCTGGACCGCCTTGCGCGCCGACATCACGACCACCACCGCGGCCCCGTCGTTGAGGCCCGACGCGTTCCCGGCCGTGACCGTCCCGCCGTCGGGGCGGAACGCGGTCCGCAGCCGCGCCAGCACGTCCATCGTCGTCCCGGGCCGCGGCGCCTCGTCGGTGTCGACGACGCGGATGCCGTGCCGCTCGACGATCTCGATCGGCACGATCTCGTCACGGAAGACGCCCTCGGCGAGCGCCTGCTCGGCCTTCCGCTGGCTTCCGGCCGCGAACGCGTCCTGCTCGTCACGCGTGATCCCGAACTGGTCGGCGACGTTCTCCGCCGTCACGCCCATGTGGACCTCGTGGAACGCGTCGGTGAGCCCGTCGCTGACCATCGAGTCGATCAGCACCGCGTCCCCCATGCGCGCGCCGAAGCGCGCGGTGGGCGCGAGGTACGGCGCGCGCGACATGTTCTCCATGCCGCCCGCCACGACGACGTCGGCGTCGCCCGCGCGGATGATCTGCGCCGCGAGCGCCGTGGCCTTCAGGCCCGAGCCGCAGAGCATGTTGATCGTGGTCGCCGGCACCTCCTGCGGGATGCCGGCCGCCATCGCGGCCTGACGTGCCGGGTTCTGGCCGAGGCCGGCCTGCAGCACGCAGCCGAGCAGCACCTCGTCGACGGCGTCCGGTGGGAGGTCGACCTGCTCGAGCGCCGCGCGCATCGCGTGAGCGGCGAGCGCCGGAGCGGGGATGTCTTTGAAGGCGCCGCCGAAGGTGCCCACGGGCGTGCGCAGCGCGCTGACGATGACGGGCTGGTCCATCCGCGGGACGCTAAGCGCGTCGCGCGCGGCCCGCCGCTGTCCCATGCGGGCGGTCCACCCGGTCCTCGGGACAGTGGCCGTCGAGCGCGATCGGGCACAGCCTTGCGGTCCAGTGTCCGCTGGAGAGGGAACCCGAGGATGAAGCGCTGCGTGCTGACGGCCGTGCTGGCCGCGACCGCTGCCGTGACCGCACCACCGGCCCAGGCGCAGGACGCCGACGCCACCGCGGTCGCCCTCGCCGACGGCCGCGTGTACGTCGGTGGCTCCGCGTTCCACAGCGGTGACCTGCGCTCGAGCGTCGTCGGCCGCTGGAACCCGCAGACCGCGGGCTTCGACTGGCTCGAGCGCGTCGAGGGCGCGCTCGGCTCCGCCGACGGGGTGACCGACCTCGTCGCCGCCGGCGGCTACCTGTACAGCGTCGGCTACGGCAACGGCGGGCTCGTCGTCGCCAAGCTCGACCCCGACACCGGCACGCTGCAACGTGCCTGCGGGCCGACCGGCGTGACGGTCAACAGCCTCGGCACGGCGATCCTCCCCGGTCGCGCGGCGGCCCTCGGCCGCGACCTGGTGGTCGTCGGCGGGACGCTCGCGCTGCCGACCCGCGGCGTCATCGCGATCGTCGACGGCGGCACCTGCACGGTGCGCGCCTCCGCGACCATCGGCGGCCCGGACGCGGCCACGAACGTCGGCTTCACGTCGGTCGCGCTCGACGCCTCCGGCGCCCCGATCGCGGCCGGCTTCTCCGGCACCGACGCCGCGCTGTTCCGCTTCGGCGCCGACCTGCTGCCGGGCGCCACGCGGACCTTCGACCTCGGCGGGCTGCTCGGCGACGCGTTCACCGCGGTCGGAGCGGCCCCCGGCTCGGGCGTCGCGGTCGGGCTCTCCGGCACCGCCCTCTACGGCCAGTGCTTCACGCTCCCGGCCCTGACCGCCGACACGCGCTGCGGCGCCGGCGGCCGGCGCGCGCTGAGCTTCGGCAGCGGCGGCGCGCCGACGGGCACGGCCGCGCTCACCCGGCTCGCGTCGGGCAGCTGGCTCGTCGGCGGCTCGCAGCTCGGCTGGGGCACGCCCGCGGGCTGGCTGGCACGGGCCGCGGTCGCGGCGTTCGAACCGGCGGCGCTGGAGCCCGCGGAGGATGTGCTCGCGCCCAGCGGCGCGCGGGTCCTGGACCCGTTCCCCTACCTGCCGTCGAGCTTCGCGGCCGTCGCGGCGACCCCCGACCGGATCGCCGGCATCGGCACCGCCGGGTACATCGGCGCGCGGCGGCCGTTCCTCTACAGCGCGCGGGCGGACGGCGCAGCGGCGGCCATCACGCCCCTGGACGGGTTCGCGACGGCCCCGCCCGCACCCGTGGAGCCCGGACCGCCCGAGCCCCAGGTCCCGACCGCACCCCCGACCGCCCCCGCCCCGCCCGCCGCAGCCAAGCGACCAGCGCTCGCCACCGCGCGCTTCTTGCGGCTCGCGAAGCGCCCGGACCGCCGCGGCGGCTTCGGCACGGTCGCGCTCGCCTGCGCGCGGGCCTGCAGCGTGCACGGCACGTACACCGCGAAGGTGCGAGGACGCACGGCGCCGCTCGGGAGCACCAGCGTGCGCCTGCGCGCCGGGAGCGCGGTCCGCCTGCGGCTCGTGCTCTCACGCCGCGGCCGGCAGCGCCTCCGACGTGCGCAGGGCCTGCCGACCGTCGTGCGCTTTCGCGTGACCGGCGAGCGGGGCGACCGCGCGCTCTTCCAGACCTCCGTCGCGCTGCGGGCCCGCGCGTGACCGCCCGAGCGGCCGTCGCTGGGCCAACGGCCAGTTTCGACGGCGCGCCGCGCTTTGCAAGCTCGACCGTGGCTGTACACAACCCCGATGAGGAGGTCGTCACATGACGCACCGCACCCACAAGGCAGTGACCCCGACGCAGGCGGATCTCGACCAGACGCGCCGGCAGTTCCTGATGGCCGTGGAGCAGATCCGCGCCCACCAGCCCGCGGCGGCGCAGCGTGACGGATCCACCCGCCGGTTCCGGGCGGCCTCCCCAGCGCCCAACCACCGCCGGACGCAGAGCTGAGCTCCCTGGCCGTGCTGGCCAGGGTCGCCGCGGTCGTCATGGCCGCGGCGGTCGTGGCCGTGCCGGCCGTGTCGTCCGCACGGCCGCGCTGCAGGGGCGACGTCGCGGCGGTCATCTGCGCGATCAACGTCCAGCGCAGCGCCCACGGCCTGCGCCTCGTGCGCGGCGACCGGTCGCTGGCCGCGATCGCCCGCTCGCACTCGGTCGCCATGGTCGCCCGCCGGCGCTTCGCCCACGGCGACTTCGGCGCCCGCGTCGCCCGCACCGCGTGGGCGCGCGGCCGCCGGTCCTGGGCGGCCGGCGAGACGCTCGCCTGGGGAACCGGTGAGCTGGCCACCCCGGTGGCCACCGTCGCCGCGTGGATGGCGAGCGCCGAGCACCGCGAGATCCTCCTGGACCCGCGGTTCCGGGTCGTCGGCGTGGGGCGCGCGTTCGGCGTCCCCGTGCCGGACCTGAGCGACCACGACGGCCGCACCTACACCGCCGACTTCGGCACCTGACCGAAGGACGCCGAGCCACCGGAGGGGCCGTTCGCCCTCCGGTGGCTCTGGACGTCGATCAGCGGACGAGGATGGACGCGCGCACGACGGCGGACGTCAGCCCGTCGCGGCTCGGACCCGCGCCGACGGTGAGCGTGTAGCGCCCGCGCCGCAGCTTGGAGAGCCCGCGGCCGCGGAGCGCGAACGCCTGGCGCTCCCCGGGCAGGTCGGCGTGGACGATCCGCAGGACGCGGGTGTCGCCGCGGCGCGAGAGCCGCACACGGAGGTAGCGGGCGTCGGTGGGCACGACCACCGAGGCGCGCAGCTTCCCGGCGCGCGCGGCGCCCAAGGAGATGCGCTCGCGGACGCGGAGGTCGCTCGGCCCGACCGCCGGCTCGAGCTCGTCCGGCTCGGCCTCGGGCTCCGGCACGGGGAACGGCACGATGCTCGGGGGCAGCGAGGGCGAGGCGGTCAGCGTCGACGTGATGAACGACGCGAACGCCGGCACCAGCGAGTAGACGACCGGGTGCGAGAGCGCGCAGGGCGGTCCGCCGTCCTGCGGCGCGTAGCTCGTGACGCCCCACAGCACCGGCTCGCCCGTGATCGCGTCGAACTGCACGAGCGGCCCGCCGCTGTCGCCGAAGCACGCGCCGGTCCGGCCCGTCGTGCCGGCGCAGACCTGCGTCTGCGGGTCGAAGTCGCTGCTGACGGTCGCGCAGTCGGCGGCGGACCAGATCTGCAGGTAGCCCTGCTGGAGCGCGGGCGTGAACTCGGTGCCGGACGTGTCGGTCGCGCCCCAGCCGGCGGCGTTGGGCCGGTCGGCGGGGCTGACGAGGTTGTCCGCGCCGGTCGCGATCCGCATCGCGGGCTGCGACGTCGGCCGTGCGAGGTGCACGAGCGCGACGTCGTTGCGGTTGCGCTCGGGGTCGTAGCCGTCCTGGACGACCCGGTCGATCGGGACCGCGTCGGCGCGCGGGTCGTCGTGGTCGGCGGCGCCGAGCGTCGCGGTCAACGTGCGCAACGGCTCGCCCGTGCGCCCTTGCGTGCAGTGGGCGGCGGTCAGGATCCACTGTGGAGCGATCACGGTCCCGGTGCACGCGTACGCCGTGTCGGCGCCGTCCGGCTTGGGGACGACCCCGTAGAGGTAGGCGACGGACGGCCACGCGGTGGCCGGCGCGACCGTCCCCCCGACGATCAGCGGGCGCGAGCGCGCGCTCGCGGCCGTAGGGACGACGGAGAGCGAGATCAGGAGCAGCGTCGCCACGAGTATGTAGCGTCTGGAAGTCACTCATCGAAGGTGCGCGGACGCCGCGCGGCGGCGCCGCCGGAACCGGCCTGCTGAGCACCTTCGGGCGCGCGCGCACGCGCGCACGTGCGAGACGCAGAACGGCCCCGGAGCAGTCCGGGGCCGTTCGGGTCCTTCAGCGGTGGTCGTGCGGACCGGCTAGCGGATGCGCACCTTGGCTCGCAGCGACGGGCCGACGAACATCGTCTTCAGCGGGCTGGCGCTCACGGTCACGTTGTAGGTCGCGCCCTTCTTGAGCTTGCTCGCCTTCGCGCCGGTCAACGCCACGGTCTGGCGCTTGCCCGGCGTGCCGGCGGCGACGACGTTCAGCGCCGCGGTCTGGCCGGGCCGCCACAGGCGGACGCGGACGAACTGGGCGCCGGTCGGGGTGATGAACGACACGCGGAGCTTGCCCGCGGCGACGGACTTGGCCTTGATCGCCGACCGCATGAACAGGCCGGACAGGGCGATCTTCGCCGGTGCCGCCGGCGGGCCGGGGTTGGCCGGCGGCTCGCTGCGCGGCGGGGCGGCCGGGGTGCTCTTCTCGGCCTCCATCGTCACGCCGCCGACGTGGGCCAGCGTGCCGGTGGCGACATCCGGGATGTTGTAGTCGCCGGCGACGGTCACCTTCCCGTCGGCGAGCCCGGCGAGCTTCGCCACCGGGACCGTCGCGGTGTAGCTGCCGTCGGCGGCGAGCGTGGCGTCGACCGGCTCGGACGCGACGCCGTTCGCGTCCTTGACGAACACCGAGACGGCCTTGGCTCCCGGCTGCGCGTGTCCGGCGACGGCCAGGTCGGTGCCCGGACCGGAGAACTGCGCGTCGGTGACGATGTTCTTGCCGAACAGGGACACCGTGTCGCAGCCGGAGATCGGGCCGCCGGGTGAGCCGTTGGACAGCGGCGTGTCGGCGGGCACCGTGTAGGTCGGGCCGCCCACGACCGTGGCCGTGTCACCGGGCAGGATGTCCGGCGTCAGGCCCGCGTTGTTGGCGAGGGCGAGCACGCCCGCCTGCCAGCAGTCGCCGAGCGGGTTCAGCAACGTCGGCGCGGTCGTGTTGGCCCCGAACGGGAAGCCGAAGAGCGAGAGGCCCGAGATCTCGCCGATCACGACCGGCGACCCGGTCCGGAGGTCCGGACGCGTGATCTGCAGCTTCGCCTGGCCGAACGGCAGCCCGGTCACGAGCACGGAGTCCTGGGCGACGTCGACGGCGATCGGTGAGGTCTGCGCGTTCGCGCCCGGCGCGGCCAGCGCCACGGCGGTCAACGCCGCCGCGGCGGCCGGCACGACACGCCGGCCGTTGAGGCGTCCGGGAGACGTGATGTTGTGCATTCCGAAAGGTCCTGTCGGTAGGGGGCAGGCTGTCCGTCAATGTCGCCCCGCCCCGGCGACCGGCACACTGGACCGAGGACGCGCACCCACCGGCCCTTGTGCCCCGCGCGTCGAAGGGCCGCCCCGTTGGGCGGGTCGAGCTGGCGCTCGGACCAGTCCCATTCGGGCCAGCGCGGCCATAGCTTCGTTGCCGTCGAGCGCCGCGTACCCCGCGCGCCGGCTCACAAGAAACGGAGATTGCCTGTGTCGACGATCGTCACCGGGGCGTCCGGACACCTCGGGCGCCTCGTCGCGGAGGAGTTGCTCGAGCGGTCGCCCGCCTCGGAGCTGGTGCTCGTGACGCGCCACCCCGAGGCGTTGCAGGACCTGACCGCGCGTGGCGCCACGGTGCGCCACGGCGACTTCGACGCGCCGCACACCCTGCCTGCCGCGTTCGCCGGTGGGGAGCAGATGCTGCTGATCAGCACGCTGGCCGTGGGCCGGCGGGTCGCGCAGCACCAGGCCGCCATCGAAGCCGCCGTGGCCGCCGGCGTGGAGCACGTGGTCTACACGTCGTTCCTGAACCCGGTCCCGCGGCACCCGGTCGGCCCGGTCGCCACCGAGCACGGCCAGACCGAGGACATCCTGCGCGCCACGAAGGTCTCCTGGACCATCCTGCGCAACGCGACCTTCGCGGAGCTGCAGGTGCAGCCCGGAGCGCTCGCCGTCGCCGGCGGCAAGCTCTACACGAACGCCGGCAACGGGCGGCTCGGGTACGTGTCCCGCCACGACGTCGCCCGCGTCGCCGCCACGGTGCTCACCACCGACGGCCACGAGGAGCAGACCTACGACGTCACCTCCGGCGAGGCGATCTCGCAGAGCGAGCTGGTCGACCTGCTCTCCGAGGTCAGCGGCCGCGCGGTCAAGCTGATCCAGCTCGGCGACCGCGTGCTGACCTGGGGCCTGACCCGCAACGGCGCGCCCAAGCCGGTCGCGAAGGCGATCGCCGCCTTCGGCCGCGCGATCCGGGAGGGCTACTACGAGGTCGTCGACCCGGCGGCGACCGCGATCACCGGCCAGTCCCCCACCACGTTGCGGGACGTCCTGATCGCGCACCGCGGCGACCTCCTCACGTACACGTGACCCGCATGGCCGTCGTGAAGTTCCCCGCCCGCGGCAGCGTCCTGCTCGTCGACAACCAGGACCTGATCCATGTCGGCCTGCGCGTCGTCCTGCAACGCCAGGAGTGGGTGACGCGGATCATCGGCGCGCGCCGCGGCGCGGACGCCGTCCTGCTCGCCGAGCGCCACGCCCCGCGCGTCGCGGTCATCGACCTCTTCGTCGGAGACGAGTTCGGCACCGAGATCGCGGCCGCGATCTGCGAGCGCGCCCGCGACGTGCGCGTGCTGCTCACGTCGAGCGCGCGCTCGATCACCCAGCACGCCGCGCGCGAGGCGGGCGCCCTGGGCTTCGTCGCCAAGGACGTCCCCGCCACGGAGTTCGTCAACAGCATCCGCACCGTCGCCATGGGCGAGGACCCGTTCGTCTGGCGTTCCGACGTGGCGCGCGGCGCGCTCTCCGGCCGTCAGCAGCAGATCCTCGAGCTGATGGCGCAGGGCGCGACGAACCGCACCATCGCTCAGATCCTCGGGCTGTCCGTGGACACCGTCAAGCACCACACGACGCTGATCTACCGGCGCCTGGACGTGCGCAACCGCGCGGCCGCCGTCCATCACGGGCAGCAGCTCGGGCTGCTGCAACCCGCCGTCCGCGTGCCGCAGCGTCACGCGGTCCCGGCGACGCCCCCATCCCCCATGCAACGCGCTGCCTAACAGGGAGACCCCCATGCCAGAGACGTTCACGCAGGACCCGGAGAAGATCGTGGCGGCGCTCCGCGTCGGCCACGAGGAGCTGCTTGCCAGTGGCCGCAAGACGATGCTCGAGGCCACCGACGCCATGGAGCAGACGCTCGGGATGTTCGCCGACGCCGACGACAAGCTGGCCGACGCGACTGACGTCGAGTGGATGAGCCGCCTGCTGCGGGCCCGCGCCGCGTTCGCCCGCGACATGCTCAGCGCCTCCAGCCGGTTCGCCCGCCAGGTCCTGGCCCCCTAGTCGCCATGGCCATCATCGAGACCCACGGCGAGACCGCGCCGAAGCTGGACGACGACCTGTCCGGGCGCGTCGCGTTCGTCACCGGCGGGACCCGCGGCATCGGCGCCGCGATCAGCCGGCGGCTGGCGGCGCGCGGCGCGACGGTCGTGGCCGGCTTCGCGCACGACGAGGCGTCCGCGGCCCGCTTCACGGCCGACTGCGCCTGGACCGAGGTGCCGATCTCGGTCCACCGCAGCGACATCAGCTCGCCCGACGAGTGCCGGCGCTCGGTGCAGGAGGTGCTCGACCGCTGCGGGCGCCTCGACATCCTGGTCAACAACGCCGGCATCACCGCCGACCGGATCACGCTCCGGATGAGCGACGACGACTGGCACCGCGTGCTCGCGGTCAACCTGTCGGGCGCGTTCTTCACCGCGCAGGCGGCGCTGCCGCACATGCTCGAGCAGGCCGCCGGCCGGATCGTGAACATCTCCTCGATCATCGGGCAGACGGGCAACGTCGGCCAGGTGAACTACGCCGCGTCCAAGTCGGGGCTGTTCGGGCTGACGATGTCGCTGGCCAAGGAGGCGGCGTTCATGCTCAAGCGCGCGGAGCGGCTCGACCCCGACGGGCGCAACGTGACCGTCAACGCCGTGGCCCCCGGCTTCGTCGAGACCGACATGCTCGCGACCGTGCCCGGGAAGGTCCTCGACGGCATCCGCGCGCAGGTGCCGCTCAACCGGCTCGGCCGCCCCGAGGAGGTCGCCCGCGCGGTCGAGTTCCTCGTGTCGGACGCGTCCGCGTACATCACCGGCCAGGTGATCGCGGTCAACGGCGGCATGGAGATGTGACGCGGTCGCCCGGGCGCGCTCGACCGCCGCGCCCGGGCGACCGGCTCACACCAGGACCTGCGGCTCGTGGACGTCGAGCCAGGTGTCGAGGTTCAGCGTCCACTCGAGCCCGTGCCGATCGCCGACCGACAGCGGCGCCGCCGGCTGCACCGCACGCTCGAGCCAGCCGCGGTCGACGAGCTCGAGCACGCCGCCCGCGCGCTCGAGCACCGCTCGCGCCTGCACCTGCAGCGCCGCGAGGTAGTGCGGGTCCTGCGTCGACGGGTACGGGCTCTTGACCCGCTCGGCGACGGAGCGCGGCAACAGGTCGCGCGCCGCCCCGCGCAGCAGGCTCTTCTCGCGGCCGTCGTAGGTCTTCATCGCCCACGGCGCGTTGTACACGTACTCCACCAGCCGGTGGTCGCAGAACGGCACGCGCACCTCCAGCCCGACCGCCATGCTCATGCGGTCCTTGCGGTCCAGCAGGTAGCGCAGGAAACGCGTGACGTGCAGGTACGTGGCGGTGCGCATGCGCGCCTCGAGCCCGGTCTCGCCGTCGAGGTGCTCGACCTCGGCGATCGCGCTCTCGTACGCCGCGGCGCGGTATCCGGGCAGGTCGAGCAGCGCGGCGACGTCCGGGGCGAGGATCGCGTCCGGGTGCATGCCGAACGTCTGGCCGACCGCCAGCCACGGGAACGCGTGCGCGTGCTGGATGACGGGGTCGTGGAACTGCTGGTAGCCGCCGAAGAGCTCGTCGGCCGACTCGCCCGAGAGCGCCACCGTCGAGCGCTCGCGGATCGCCTGGCAGAGCAGGTACAGCGACGCGTACATGTCGCCCAGGCCGACCGGGAGGTCGTGCGCGGCGATCACCCGGCGCCGCAGGTCCGGGTCCGTCAGCGTCTCGTTGTCGAGCACGATGTCGGTGTGGGCGGCGCCGACGTGCTCGGCGACGTCGTGCACGTAGGGCGTGTCGGGCGTCGGGCGCAGCCCGTCGGCCTGGAAGCGCTCCGTCTGCCCGACGAAGTCGACCGCGAAGCTGCGCACGCGCTCGCCGTCCTCGCGCAGGAACTGCGCGGCGAGCGCGGTGACGACGCTCGAGTCCAGCCCGCCGGAGAGCAGGACGCAGCGCGGCACGTCGGCGATCAGCTGGCGGCGCACGATGTCGTCGAGCAGGTCGCGCACGTGGGCGAGCGAGACCGGGAGGTCGTCCTCGTGCGGGTGCGTGCGCAGGGCCCAGTAGCGGCGCTCGTGCAGGCCGTCGCGGTCGACGGCGAGCACGGTGCCCGGCTCGACCTCCCGCATGCCCGCCCAGACGGCGTGACGTGGCGTGCGGACGAACGCGAACAGCTCGCGCAGGCCGTCGGCGGTGACGACGCGGCGCGCGAGCGGGTTGGCCAGGATCGCCTTGGGCTCGGAGCCGAAGAGCACGCCGTCGGGCGTCCGGTAGACGAGCAGCGGCTTGATCCCGAGGCGGTCGCGGATCAGCACGAGCCGCTGCCGGCGCCCGTCCCAGATCGCGAACGCGTACATGCCGTTGAGCCGCTCGGCGAGGCCGTCGCCCCAGTGGACGTACGCGCGCAGGACGACCTCGGTGTCGCTGTCGGTGCGGAAGCCCACGCCGGCGGCCTGGAGCTCGTCGCGCAGCTCGCGGAAGTTGTAAGCCTCGCCGCTGTAGACCATCGAGACCGGACCGTCGGGCGTGTGGACGGTCATCGGCTGCACGCCGCCGTCGAGGTCGATGATCGCGAGCCGTCGGTGGCCGAGCGCGGCGTGGCCGTCGATCCAGGTCCCCGCCGCGTCCGGGCCGCGACAGGCCATCGTCTCCGTCATCGCGTCGACGACGGGCCGTTCGGTGGCGAGGTCACGGTCAAACGCGATCCAACCGGTGATGCCACACATTGCTACCTCCGTGCGCGTTGTCCGGCCCCTCGTCCAAGGCTGTGACGGCACGGACGGCGGCGCGCTGGCCGAAGGGCGTGTCGCGCCTTCACCTTGTGCCCTCCGGCGCCTGAATGTGCTCACCACGGAGCGGCCGCGGCTCCGGTCACCGCACGCCACGTACGTTTGGGTCCCCGCGCCGGCGGATGTCGAGGTCCTGACGGCCCCACGGGCGCTGACGTCGCGGTAGGCGCCGGCGCGGGCCCCCTGCGCGGACCGTTCCCGTGGTCAGCACGCGCTGTCACTCGGGCCAGCGGGGGCGTGCCGGGAGCGCCCGCAAGCTGTAGCGATGCCAGCACGCCCGTGGGCCGTCGCGACGGCCGCCGCCGCTCTGCTCGCCGCTCAAGCGGTGCCTGCGGGGGCCGACTCCGCGGAGCCCGTTCCGACGCCTACGCCCGAGCCGACTCCGACGCCGACCCCGACCGCCGCGCCCACCGCGACCCCGATCGTGCCCGGGCTGCCCGAGGTCCCCGACCTCGGCGGGACGGTCATCTACGTCGTCACCGTCACCACGACGATCACGACCACGACGACCACCGCGCCGATCACGGTCATCGCCGCGCCGGTCACGACCACGACGACCACGACGAACAACAGCAACAGCTCGTCGACCACGAGCGCGACCACGCAGAGCCCGCAGTCGGCGGCGAACGTCGCCGCGAGCGACCGCAACGGGCGCGGGAGCCTCGAGATCAACCTGCGCGGGTGTGCCCGCAAGCGGGCGCGGCTCGACGGCTCGCGCACGCAGCTGCGGCTGCCGCGGGGCACGAGCCTCGTGCTGCGGGTCAACGGCCGCCGCGTCGGGGTGCTCGACCTCGACGGCGACCGGGGCGCGAACGCCAAGCCGTTGCCGCTGCGGATCACGCTGCGCGCCGACGGCGTCCTCACGGTGCAGCGCCCGTCGGGCCGGGTGCTTCGAATTCAGGGCTGCAGCGCCCGCTAGGCCAAAGGAGCGCCTGTGTCCAGCACCCCCATGATCATCGCCGAAGGGCTTCGGAAGGCCTTCGGCTCGGTGACGGCCCTCGACGGCGTCGACCTGAGCGTCGAGACCGGCACCGTGCTGTCGCTGCTCGGCCGCAACGGCGCCGGCAAGACGACGTTCGTCCGGATCGTCTCGACCCTGCTCGCGCCCGACGCGGGGTCGGTCCGGATCGCCGGCATCGACGCCGTCCGCGACGCCCCCACCGTCCGCTCGGTGATCGGCCTCGCCGGCCAGTTCGCGGCCGTCGACGAGATGCTGACCGGGCGCGAGAACCTCGAGCTCGTCGGCCGGCTCTACGGCCTCGACCGGCGCACCGCGAAGCTCCGCGCCGAGGAGGTGCTCGAGCGCCTGCGGCTGACCGACGCCGCCGACCGCATGGTCAAGACCTACTCGGGCGGGATGCGGCGCCGGATCGACCTCGGCGCGAGCCTCACCGGACGGCCGCCGATCCTGCTCCTGGACGAGCCGAGCACGGGCCTCGACCCGCACTCGCGGGCCGAGCTGTGGACGCTGATCGAGGACCTGATCCGGGACGGCACGACGCTGCTGCTGACCACGCAGTACCTCGAGGAAGCCGACCGCCTCGCGAACCGGATCGTGATCATCGAGCGCGGCGCGGTGATCGCCGAAGGCCGCCCGGACGAGCTCAAGCGCCGGGTCGGCACCGACGTGCTGGAGGTGCGTGCGACGCGCCCCGCCGACCTGGACCGGCTCGCGAAGCTGCTGCGCGGCCTCGGCCCGGGCAAGCCCGTCGTCGACGTGCGCGCGCAGAAGGTGACCGTGCCGGCGACCGAGCGCGTGACCACGCTGCTCGCCGCCGCCCGGCGGATCGAGGAGGCCGAGATCCCCGTGGCCGACCTCGGGGTCCGCGGCCCATCGCTCGACGACGTGTTCCTGACCTTGACCGGCGCCGCGCTCCCCGGCGCGTGGGTGCACACGGTCCGCAAGCCGAGCGAGGCGGCCGCATGAGCGCTCCGATGATCATCCGCGCCCGCACGGGTGGGCCGCGCGCCTTCGTCAGCGACACGCTGCTGCTCACGGGCCGCAACCTGCGGCTGGCGCTGCGCACGCCGCAGCTGCTGGCGCTCGCGACGATCACGCCGGTGATGTTCGTGCTGCTGTTCCGCTACGTGTTCGGCGGCTCGATCCACGTACCGGGCTATCCGAGCTACGTCGACTACCTGATCCCGGGGATCATCATCCAGACGTCGCTGTTCGGCGGCTCATCCTCCGCGGTCGGCGTCGCCGAGGACCTCGCGAAGGGGGTGACGGACCGCCTGCGCGCGCTGCCGACGAGTCGCACGGCGATCCTCGCCGCGCGCACGCTCGCCGACCTGCTGCGGCTCGCGTACACGATCGGGATCCTGATCGCCCTCGGCCTGCTGGTCGGCTTCCGCTTCGGCGGCACGCCGGCGCAGGTCGCGGCCGGCCTCGGCGTCGCGCTGCTGTTCGGCTACGCCTGCTCGTGGCTGTTCACGCTGGTCGGCCTCGCCGCGCGCAACGCGGAGAGCGCGACGATGCTCGGCTTCATCGTCACCTTCCCGCTCGTCTTCGCCTCGTCGATCTTCACGTCGCCGGCGACGTTCCCCGGCTGGCTGCGGTCGATCGCGGAGGCGCAGCCCGTCACGCGGGTGGCCGACGCGCTCCGGGAGCTCAGCTCCGGCGCGGACACCACCGCCGCGGTGCCGTCGGCGCTCGCGTGGTCCGTGGGGATCCTGGTCGTCTCCGCGGTGCTCGCCACGTGGCGCTTCCGGCGCCTCTGACTTTCGCGCTTCACCCACTTCTGCCCCCGACCTCAGAGGTCAGCATCATGCATCGCTTATCCGCCCATCTGCGCGGCAATGCCGTCGGCTACGTCGCGCTCTTCATCGCCCTGGGCGGCAGCTCGTACGCCGCCGTGCGCCTCGCGCCCAACAGCGTGACGACGACCACGATCGCCAAGCGCGCGGTCACCAACGCCAAGCTGGCGCCCAACAGCGTCACCAGCGGGAACGTCAAGAACGGCTCCTTGACCGCGTCGGACTTCAAAGCCGGCACGTTCCTGCAAGGGATCAAGGGCGACACCGGCTCTGCCGGCGCCGACGGCGACCGCGGCTTCGACGGCCTCCAGGGTCCGCAGGGCGAGCCCGGCCCGCAGGGTGTGCAGGGCGTCCCCGGCGGCAAGGGCGACCCGGGCCACGACGGCAGCGCGTCGGTCGCGGTGCGCGCGCGGGGCACCGGTGCGGTGACCGCGAAGAACGGCGCCCAGACCAGCGTGCCCCTGACCGGCGCCACGTGGACGCAGGGCGCCGGGCAGGTCAACCTGGTGGTCGGCAGCGTCGACCTGACCGTGCCCTCCGGGTGCACGGGCTCGCTCGGCAACAACGTGATCTTCTCGGTCGACGGACAGGCCACGACCGTCGCCATCGCCCCGCTCGTCCCCGCGGGCCGGATCACGATGCCGATCGTCGTCGGGACGCTGTCCGAGCCCGACAACGACACGCCGCGCACGGTGACCGCCAGCTTCGCCAACTCGTGTGCGCAGGCCGGGCAGGACTACACCGTCCACGGCGTCAAGCTCGACGTGCTGGCGTTCGGCTGACCCTCCCCCACGACGACAGCGGCCCGCCCATGTGCACGAAGCGCATGGCCGGGCCGCTGTCTGCGTTCTGGCTCGCCTAGCGGCGTGGCCACTCGAACGCGGGCAGCGTGAACGTGGGGATCGCCGCCGGCGTCAACGTCAGGTTGATGCCGGGGCTCATCACGCGCCCGCCGATGATCACCGGGCCGATCACGACCGTGATCGACCCGACCTTCGGCGGGACGAAGGTGAGCGGCGGGCTCGTCGCCTGCGCGCCCGCGCCGGCCGCCGGCGCCAGCGCCGCGACGGCGCTCAGCGTGGCGACGGCGACGCTGCGCTTGAGGGTCCGGCTCACCGGGCTCAGCCGATGCCGACGTTGCCGGAGCTCGTGATGATCGTGCCCACGAAGCCCGGGCTGATGATCGTCGGCCCGACCACGCTGGTGACCGCGGTCGACGGTCCGACGAAGGTCAGGCCGCCCCAGTTGCAGACCGTCTGGTTGTTGCTCCCGGAGGGACCGGCGGCGTCCGGGTAGACCGAGTTGCCGCACAGCTTGCCGGTGGTCAGGCCGCCGTAGCCGCCGCCGTAACCGCCGATGCCGCCGATGCCCGGGGCGATCGGGAGCTGCAGGTTCGCCGGGGCGCCGAGCTTGAGGTTGGGCATCGTCACCGCGTGCGCCGCCGGCGCCGCCGAGGCGAGCGCGGCACCGGTGGCGAGCGCCGCGAGCAGCGGCGTTCGTCGTGACAGCATGGAAGATCCTTTCATCAGCGAAGTCAGGAACGTCCATGCTCGCGTGAGCAGGCGCGCGCGGAGCATGCCCCGGCGGACCCATGCGGGCTGGTCCGCGGGCCAGTCAGCGACCTGGCCGGCCCGCGTACCCCTGAGAGGGTGAGCCGCTTCGGAGATCCCTCAGCCGCGCGACGGCTTCGGCCAGCCGGGCAGGCCCGGCAGCTGCGGCATTCCGGGCAGCTGCGGCATCCCCGGCAGCTGCGGCAGGCCGGGCATCCCGGGCAGCTGAGGCAGGCCGGGAGCTCCGGGTGGCGGCCACTCCGGGATCGGCCAGCTCGGCTGAGGGGCGCCCGGGATGCCCGGCGTCGTGCCGCCACCGCCCAGCGGCGGACCAGGCTCGCCGAGCGGATGCTTGAGGAAGAAGTCGTACATGGCCGCGCTCTCGTCCGGGCCCGCGGGGTCCGAGTACTGCTGGTCCGCGCTGCCACCCGACCAGGCGTGCGCCATGCCGTGCACGGTCCAGTACTGGCCGAGCTCATGGCCCTTGCCGTCGGAGTACAGCCGCGTCGTGTACTGCCGCCCGCCCTGCTTGCGTCCGGTGGTCGTCTTGACCGCCTTCTGCGGGATCGAGCCGTTCTTGCTGCCGTCGTCGGCGTAGTCGGACGCGACCTGCTGCGAGCGCACGAGCTGGTCCGCGTTGACCGGCGGGACCGTCTTGTCCTCGTCGCCCTGGAAGACGATGAACGGCATCACGCGCGCGTAAGCGCCCATCGCGTCGTAGGCGCGCTTGCCGGCCAGCTCCGGGTCGTCGCTCTTGTAGCCCGCACACGCGGCACCGCCCGTGTACTCGCACCCCGAGCCGACGCCGACCGCGGCGTACAGGTCGGGGTAGGTCACGCCCATCACCGTCGCCATCGCCCCACCGGCCGACAGGCCCGTGACGAACGTGCGCTTGGCGTCCGCGCCGTAGGCCTGTTGCACGGTCCTCGTGATCCCCGCGATCAGGGACGGCTCGCCCGCGTCGCGGCTCACGTGCGCGGCCGTGTACCAGTTCCAGCAGCCCAGCCGGTTGCTGGACGACGGCTGCTCCGGATAGACGACGATGAAGTTGCGCTCGGCGGCGAGCTCGTCGAGCCGGGACAGCAGGCGGAACTTGTCGGACGTCTGGGTGCAGCCGTGGAGTCCGACGACCAACGGGACGGACGTGCCCGGCTGGTAGCTCGAGGGGACGAAGAGCTGGTACTTGAGCTCTCCGGCGGCGTTCGCGTACGTGCCGGTCGTGAGCGTGCCTCCGGCGGCGGCGTGGGCCACCCCGGGTGTGAGCGAGATGGTCGCCGCCAGCAGCGCGCACGCCGCTGCGACACCAGCTCGGGCAAAGCTGATTCGCATGCCTGAGAAGGTATGTACGGGTTTTCGCCGGCCCAATTGGGCAAACCGAGGACTCCGAAGGGTGCCGTTCGTAGGATCCGCAAGCGTCCGGTTGCGATCGTGGCGGTGAGCAAGAGCCGCGAGCAGGCGCTCGTCGTGGTCGTCCAGCGGCTGTGCACGCGCAGCGACGAGATCGCCAGCCGCGCTGTCGATCGCTACCGGGAGTGGCTCGTCGGCTTCCAGCAGCTCGACGAGGCCGAGCTCGACGAGGCGCGCGGCTTCGCGCAGGCCAACGTCGAGGCGTTCCTGTCCGGCGTCACCCGCAACGAGCCGGTCAGCGAGGCGCTGCTCGCGTCCGCGCGGGCGGTCGGCGCGCGGCGCGTGCACATGGGCATCTCGTTCGAGGCGCTGCTGCGCACCGCCCTGCTCTGGGGCGAGACCCTGTGGGAGATGTTGCTCGAGGTGGTCGAGATCGACGACCCGGACGAGGTCGAGGCCGCGCTCGAGATCGGGCAGCGGGCCTGGCGCTACATCGACGCCGTCGCCAACACGATCGCGCACGCCTACCTGGACGAGGTCAACCACCGCGGGCTGCTCAGCCGCGATCTGCTCGACGGGCTGCTCGCCGGCCGCGGGGACAGCGAGAACGTCCGCCGGATCGCCCGGTCCCTGCACCGGCGGATCGGCGAGGACTTCATCGTGATCGTGGCGCGCCCCAAGGACACGCCGCGCGACGACAGCCGCAAGCCGCCGTACCAGGACGCGCTGACGTTCGACCGCGTCGTGACCACCGCACGCGACGTGCTGCAACCCGGCCACGCCGCGCTCCTGGTGGGGGTCCGCCAGGGCGACGTCGTCGCGCTCTACCCGGCGGCGACGCCGCTGACGATCGAGACGGTCAGGGCCGAGTGCTCTGAGCTCAGCCGCCGGCTCGACGGCGCCGTCGCCGTCGGCATGAGCGGCTGGCACCTCGGCCGGCGCGCGATCGCCACCGCCTACGCCGAAGCCCGCGAAGCGGTGGACATCGCGGTCGGGATGGGCATCCAGGGGCGCGCCGTGACGCTCGACGACGTCCTCGTCGACCACATGGTGCGCTCGAGCCCGCACGCCCAGCGGATCCTGCGCGACACGCTGCAGCCGCTGATCGACTACGACCGCGACCATCGCGCGGAGCTGCTGCCGACGCTGCGCGCCTACGTCGACTCGGGCGCCAACCTGACCCGGAGCGCCGCCGTGCTGACCGTGCACGCCAACACCGTCGTGTACCGGCTACGCCGGATCGCGACGGTGAGCGGCCGCGACCCGACGCTCATGCACGACCTGCAGATCCTCTTCCTGGCGCTCAAGGTCCAGGAGCTGACCAGCAGCCCCGGGTGAGCGCGCGGACGCTCAGGCCGGGGCCTTGCCGAAGGGCGCGAGCCAGTCCTCGTTCGCGTCCACGCCGCCCACGAGCCGCAGCCACGCGTCGACGCGCGCCTGCACGCGCTCCAGCGCGTCGAGCTCGAGGGCCAGCCGCAGCGCGTGGTCGGCGGCCGCCTCGACCCCCGCCCCGCGCTGCGCGGCGTCGTCGACGGCGCGCAGCGCCGGCTCCAGCGCGCGCCGCACCTGCGCGATGCGCTCCTGGCACCGCCGCGCCGTCGCGGCGTACCCGCGCACGCCGCTGTCCGCGCCGACGGCCTGGTCGATCCGTGCTCGGTTCATGACCTCGGATCGTCCCGGCGCGCGGATGCCGCCTCACCTGTCCTCGCAGGCGGCCCCGCCTGGCCGTCCGATCAGCTCAGCAGGTACGCGTCGCACGCGGCCGGCCGGCCGCTGTCGAACCCCGTCAGCACGGCCTGGCGGCGCTGGCGCGGCGTGCCGTGGTGCTGCGGGGAGAGGAAGTCGAAGTCGCCGACCGCGAGCGCCGCGTCCAGCACCTGCTCGACCTGGGCGTCCGTGACCTCGCCCTGGCCGTACGCCCAGCGCGTGTACGTGCCGGCCAGGCAGTCCGCGTTCAGCTCGATCGGCAGCACGTGCAGCGGGTTCGTCGGCAGCCTGCGCTCGGCCTGCACGTTGTGCGCGAACTCGTGCGCGATCACGTAGCCGACGGCGACGGCGCCGGCCGCGCGACCGAACCCCGCACGCTGTCCGGGCAGCGACGCGAGCACGCCGTCGTAGAGCTCGCCGGCGAACCGCTGGCCGACGTAGATCGTGTCGTCGGCGGAGCAGTAGAACGCGGAGCCGTCGTCGGCCTCGGCGCCGCACGCTGTCGCCACCTTGGCGCCCGGCGCGACCCAGACGTGCCCGACCGCCGGGGCCGGTCGACCCAGCGCGGCGTCCGTCTGGTCCCAGTAGGTGGTGACGTTGGACAGCAGGCCGTCGAGGAACGGCGTGAGCGGCGTGGGGGCCGCGATGGACGTGGCGGGCAGGGCGAGCGCGCAGCCCGCGAGCACGCCTGCGGCTCCAACCGCGGCGCGTCGCGTCAGACGAGTGAGCATGCCGGGAACGGTGGCCGCGCCGGCCCGCCCGGACAATCCGTGAAGCTACGAGATCCCGGCGCTCAGCTCTGTGGATCCTCCAGGTCGTCGGGTCATCGAACGTCGAGCGGCCGGTAGGAGGCGTGCCACATCGCGTCGAGCACCGCCTGCGGGATGTCGGGCAGCTCGGCGTGGGCTACGCCGTCGCGCAGCGCCTGGCGTGCGACGGCCACCGCCACGGCGACCGACATCGTCCGCAGCTCCTCGACCGGCGGCAGGAGGCCGGCGCCGGGCTGGCCGGCGTCGACGAGGGCGGCCATCGCCTCCGCGGCGGCCAGCAGCATCCCGTCGGTCACCGCCTCGGCGCGCGCGACGATCGTCCCGAGGCCGATCCCCGGGTACACGAGCGCGTTGTTGGCCTGCGCGATCACATGCTCGGTGCCGCCGTGGGACACCGGGTCCCACGGCGTCCCCGTCGCGACCAGCGCGCGTCCGTCGGTCCACGCGATCGCGTCCGCGGGCACGACCTCGATCCGCTCCGTGGGGTTCGAGAGCGGGAGGATGATCGGACGGTCGACGTGCGTCGCGAGCTCACGCAGGATCGGCCGCGTGAAGGCGCCGCCGGCCGTCGAGGTGCCGACGAGGATCGTCGGGTGCACGCGCGCGACGACCTCGGCGAGGCCGATCACGCCTCCCGTCCCCCAGCCGGCGACCTCGCGCGCGGGCCGCGCGTAGGCGCGCTGGTAATCGCGCAGCGCGGGCATGTCGTCGACGAGCAGCCCGTCACGATCGATGCACCAGACGCGCCGCGTGGCCTCGTCGGCGTCGAGCCCCGCCCGGATCATCAGCGCGCGGACCTGGTCGGCGATGCCGACACCGGCCGTCCCGGCGCCGAAGATCACGACGCGCTGCTCGCTCGGGTGGCTGCCGATCGCCCGCAGACCCGCGAGCACCGCCGCCAGCGCGACGGCGCCCGTGCCCTGCAGGTCGTCGTTGAACACCCGTGCCGAGCGCTGGTAACGCCGCAGGATCCGCCGGGCGTTGGATGGGCCGAAGTCCTCGAAGTGCAGCAGCGCGTGCGGGAACTGGCGGCTCGCGCTCTCGACGAACGTGCTGACCAATGCGTCGTAGCGATCCCCACGCACCCGGCGGTGGCGGCTCCCCACGTACAGCGGGTCGTTGAGCAGCGACTCGCGGTCCGTGCCGACGTCGAGCATGACCGGGATCACGCGGGCCGGATCGATCCCGGCCGCGGCGGTGTAGATCGCGAGCTTGCCGATCGAGATCACCATCCCGTTCGCGCCCCAGTCGCCGATGCCGAGGATCTGCTCGGCGTCGGTCGCGACCAGCAGGTCGACGTCCTCCGGACCCAGGCCGTAGTTGCGCAGCGCGCGCTCCACGCCGTCGGGATCGTCGACCGAGAGGTACACGCCGTGCGGTCGCTGGAACTCGTGGCTGTAGCGCTGGATCGCGTCCGCGACGCCGGGCGCGTAGACGACCGGCAGCAGCTCCTTCAGGTGATCCTCGAGCAGCTTGAAATACAGCACGCGGTTGCGGTCGTGCAGCGCGGCGAGGAACGTGTTCTTGGCCAGCACCGTCGGCTGAGCGCGGTACTGCTGGTAGGTCCGCCAGGCCTGGTCGGCGAGCGACTGGACCGCCGGCGGCAGCAGCCCGTCGAGGCCGAGCGCCGCGCGCTCGGAGTGCGTGAACGCGGTGCCGCGATTGAGATGGGGGTCCCGCAGCACCGCGTGGCCGTGGGACCGAGCGGCCGTCGTCAGTTGCATCGACGCACAGGATCCGACGGCGGACCGGGCCTGCCCGCTGGTCTCTTTCCCGGTCCTGCCTGTCCCGTCGCCCGGTGCGCGCCGCGCTCAGAGCGGCAGCGTCACCGTGAGGCGGGTCCCGTGGCCGGGCGGGCTGTGGACCTCGAGCTGGCCGCCCAGCGCGGTCGCGCGGTCGCGGATCCCGACGAGCCCGCCGCCCGCCGGATCGGCACCGCCGATGCCGTCGTCGCTGATCTCGAGGTGCAGCACGCCGTGCTCGATCGTGCCCGCCACCACGGCCCGGGACGCGTGTGCGTGCTTGACGACGTTGGTCAGCGCCTCGGCGACGATGAAGTACGCGCTCGCCTCGATCTCGGTCGCGAAGCGCTCCTCGGTGACCGCGACCTCGATCGGCACGTCGAAGCTCTCCACGAGCGCGTCGATCGCCGCGTGCACGCCGCTGGTGGTCAGCAACGCGGGCAGGATCCCGTGCACGAGCTCGCGCAGCGCCACGTTGCCCTGCTCGGTGTGCTCGAGCGCCTCGGCGACCAGGGCCCGGGCGTCGTCGCCGCCCGTCTCGAACGCACGCAACGCGAGCTTGAGCGCGATCGTCGCGTGCACCAGCCGCTGCTGCGCGCCGTCGTGCAGGTCGCGCACCACATGCCGGCGCGCCTCGTCCCCCGCCGCCAGCAGCCGGGCGCGCGAGGCCATCAGCTGGTCGCGGCTGTCGGCGTTGGCGATCGCGGTCCCGAGCAGCTGCGCGAACTGCTCGAGCCGCGCGTCCGCGCCGGGCGGCGGCGTCACGCTGCGCACGGTGAGCACCCCCCAGGTGCTGCCCTCCACGACGATGGGGGCGGCGAGCGTGACCGCGCGTGTCTCGTCGCCCGCTTCACCGACGCGGTCCACGCGCGCCGTGTGCCCGGTCTCGCGCACGATCGCCTCCGCGCGGTCGGCATCGCGGCGGGCGCAGCCGTCCGCCGGGCCGTCGACCGCGCCGAAGTGCGCCAGAGCGGTGAGCTGCCGTCCGGCGTCGTAGCGGCTCACCACGACCGACTCGGCGTCGAGCAGGCCGGCCGTCTCGGCGGCGACGGCGTCGAACACCGCCGCGGGTGGCGCCGCCTGGGCCACGAGCGTCGTCACGCGCTGCAGGGCCGTCTGCTCGCGGACGAGCGCGTCGGTCTCGGCGCGGGCCTCCGCGTTGGCCACGGCGGTCGCGATCAGCTCCGCGAATCCCTCGAGCCGGTCCGCGGTGTCGTCCGGGAGCGGATCCGGTCCGTTGCGATGGACGCACAACCCACCCCACGTCCGGCCGCCGACCCGGATCGCGGTCCCGACCGAGGACCGCACGCCCATGCGGTCGCGCAGCAGCGCCGCCGTCCGACCGGGGACGGTCGACCAGTCGTCGATCCGCGCCGCCCGCCCCGAGTCGATGATCCGGGCGACGAGATCGCCCTCGTCGATCTTCCAGCGGCCGCGGACCGCCGAGTGGTCGCCGGCGGCCGACCACCAGGCCATGACCGTGAGCGTGCCGTCGTCGTCGTAGCGCGCCATGCCGGCCAGATCGCCCTCGAGGAACTGGCCGACCTCGGCCACGACCGCCGGGAACACCGACTCGGGCAGGTCGCCGCGGGCGATCAGGGTCGCGACCCGGCGCAGCGCGGTCTGCTCCCCCACGATCCGCTCGAGCGCGGTCTCGATGATCCGGCGCTCGGTCACATCGCGGCCCGTGGCGAAGGCGACGCCGTCCTCGACGGCCGGTGTCGCGTGCCACTCGAGCACGCGCTCTGAGCCGTCCTTGTGCACGACGCGGTTCTCGAACGTCTGCCGGACATCGCCACGGGCCACCGCGGCGGCGTGCAGCGCCGTCCGTGCGCGGTCGTCGGGATGCACGAACGCCGCGTAGGGCTGACCGACGAGCTCGTCGCGGGTGTAGCCGAGGACCTGCTCCACGCCCGGATTGACCCGGCGCACCTGGCCGTGGGCGTCGAGGACGGCGATGACGTCCTTGGACTGCATGAAGATCCGGTCGAGCTCTTCCTGGGCCCGCGCGCGCCGCGAAGCGCTCGATCCCCAGGCGACCGCGAGCCAGGCCAGCAGCACGCCGCCGACCAGCACGATCCACGGCAGCACGGCGGCCGCGTTCCGCGGTGGTCCCGGGTCGATGTCGAGGTCGAGGCGCTGCCCGGCGACCGTGAACGACCGTCGCACGGAGTCGACCCGACCGCGCTGCTCGGCGGTGGCCAGGCGGAGATCGCGGATGTCCGTGACGGCCGCCCGCAGCGTCGCCTCCGACAGGAACAGGACGGCGAACCCCAGCCGCGTGTCGCGGCGTTCGGCCGGGCTGATGACGAACAGCCCGCGCGAGCCGTCGGGCAGCGCGGCCAGCGGCGTGACGCCCGGCACACGCAGCGCACGCGCCCGCCACATCGCCGTGGGCAGGCCGGGAACGCCCCCGAGGTCCACGCCGGGCCGCGACAGCGGCGGCCCGCCCGACACGAACGTCGCGGGAACGTAGGCGCCGCGCGGTCTCGCCGGGGCCCCCGTGCGTCCGCCGAGGTCCACGATCGGATGCCCGATCCGGCGCTCGTACGCCGCGCGCCGATCGCCCGGGACGTCCTCGACCCAGGCGGCCGCCGGGAAGCCCGACGGGCTCAGCCACCGCGACGTGACGCGCGCGAACGCGTCGGTGGGCACGCGCTCGGCGTCGAAGGTGGCCATGAAGCCGGCCAGGCCCGCGCTCAGGGACGCGCCGTGCTCCACGTGCGCGCGGATCTGCGCCGCGGCGACATCCGCGCGGCGCCCCGCATCTTGACGCGCTCCCGCCTGCGCGAGGAGCGCGGAGCCGACGAAGCCCAGCAGCGTGATCCCCAGCAGGACGACGGCAGGTACGACGTGCGGCGACGAGATAGTGCTCCGACTCCCGGCCACGAGCGGCATTCTCTCCGCTGCCTACCGCGTCCGCCAGCCTCTCCGCGACGTATTTCCCCGGTATTCGTGGGATCGCTCGGCCGCGGAACGCCACGGCCGGACCCGCTCACGGGAGCACGAGGTCGATGATCGCGTTGGTCGAGCCCGACGCGCCCGGCTGGCGGCCGTGCGTGACGACGATCCGGTCGCCGCTGCGCAGCCCCGCGAAGTCGCGCGCGAGGTCGAGCGCGACCTCCACGAGGTCGTCCAGCGACGACTCGATCTCGGCCGCGACCGGGTACACGCCCCACTCGAGGGTCAGCTGCTCGGCCACCGCCGCGTCATGGGCGAGCGCGACGATCGGCTGGCGTGGGCGGTAGCGCGAGCACGCGCGCGCCGACGCGCCGGAGGCGGTCGGGACGACGATCGCCGCGGCCCTGAGCTCGTCGGCGAGCTGGACGGCCGCGTGCATGACCGCGTCGTCGGAGGTGCACGCCTCGATCTTCGCGCTCCGGCTCCGCTGCCCGAGGTCCGGGTACGCCTCGGCGGCGTGGGCGATCGTCGCCATCGCCGCGACGGCGCGGACCGGGTGCTGGCCGACGCTCGACTCGGCGGAGAGCATCACCGCCGAGGTGCCGTCGATCACCGCGTTGGCGACGTCGGTGACCTCCGCGCGGGTCGGCTCGGAGGCCACGATCATCGACTCGAGCATCTGGGTGGCCGTGATCACGGCCTTGCCGGCGGCCGCCGCGCGCGCGATCACGTCCTTCTGCATCAGCGGGATCCCGGCGAGGCCGGCCGTCACCCCGTAGTCCCCGCGGGCGACCATCACGCCGTCCGCGGCGGCCAGGATCGAGTCGAGGTTGTCGTAGCCCTCGACCGACTCGAGCTTGGCGATGATCCGCGCGCGGGAGCCGAGCTCGTTCAGGCGCCAGCGCAGGTCCTCGACGTCGGCCCCGTGGCGCACGAAGGACTGCGCGACGAAGTCCGCGTCGTGCTCGACGGCGAGGGCGATGTCCGCGACGTCCTTCTCGGTGATCGCGGGCAGCTCGGGCTGCGCGAAGGTCACGTTGACACCTTTGCTCGGAGCGATCCGCCCGTCGGCGATGACGCGCGCGTGCACGTCGCCGTTGCTGGTGTGCTCGACCGCCAGCCGCGGGACGCCGTCACCGATGACGATCTCCGAGCGATCCGTCACGAGCCGCGAGAAGCCCTTGAAGTCGACGACCGCGCGGTCGGCGGCGCCCGGCCGCCCGTGCTCGCTCAGCACGAGCCGGTCGCCCGAGCGCAGGCTCCGCTCGACGGTGTCCGCCGCCAGGCGCAGCTTCGGTCCCTGCAGGTCGAACATCACCCCGAGCGGCCGGCCCGCGCGGGCCGCCGCCGTCCGCACCGCCTCCGCGCGCCGGGACAGGTCCTCGGCGGTGCCGTGCGAGCAGTTCAGGCGGGCGCAGTCCAGCCCGGCCGCGATCAGCGCATCCAGCACGCCCGGCGCGTCGGTCGCCGGGCCGAGCGTCGCCACGATCTTGGTCCGGCGCTCGAGCGTCGAGCGGGTGAAGCGGCCGGTCATGGCCGGCGCGGCGACACGACCGCGCGGGTGAAGGGTGGTAGCAGGCACGTTCCCAGCGTCCCGCCGCGTCGCGTCTGCGAAAGCTGGCCCAGCGGCACGGCGCGGCTGGCCTTTGGTGCGGTCGTGCCCGATCAGGTCGACCGCAGCGCCCGTGTGACCCGGCACAGCTCCTCCAGCTCGCGTGCAACCGCGGCTTCCCGGTCGAGCGCGCCGACGTACACGCGATGGGCCGCGGCGGTCCCGGCGAGTCGCCACGCGGTGAGCGCGATCTCGGCTTCGAGCTGCGCCACCTGCCAGGCGCGATAGGCGCCGTCGACCAGCCCGGCGCACGCGCGCGGGATGCAACTCACCGCTGCTCGCGCAGGCGGGCGACGGTGTCCAGCAGCGCACGCAGGGCGGGGTCGCGCTCGGCGGCGCCGCGCCGCACGATCAGGTTGAGCGGCGCGCGACCGAGGTCCGTGGTCGGCATCCCGGGAGGGACGGCGGCGGCCGCGCCCACCGCGAGCTCCGCGTGCCCGGCCGCAAGCGCGGCGAAGGCCGCCGCGTCGGAGCGCACGGCCACGACGTCGCGCGGCGCGACGACGGCCGCCACGGCCCGGTGCGCCGGTGTGCCCTGCGGGCCGACCGCGACCCGCGCGTCGGCGCGGAGCGCGGGTCCGCCGGCGATCACGAGGTCGACGTCGGCGAGCGGCACGACCTCGAGCTCCTCCGCCGGCTCGCCGAGCACCCCGGAGAACGCCGCGGCGTGACAGCCGCCGGCGCGGACGAGCGCGACCGCCTGCGTCGGCGTCAGCTCGCAGAACCCGAGTCCCCGGTGCGCGAGCAGGAGCCGGTCGAGCGCTGGGTCGGGCGCGCCGGCCACGAGCACGGTGGCGGGCGCGTCGGCGTGGAGCCGCTCGACCACGACCGGGAGGCCGGCCGGCAGCTCGTGGTCGCCGTCGGCGTCCGCGAGCCAGCCGTCCGCCCGGACGAGTCCGCTCAACGCCTGCGCGCCGCGCCGCACCGGCACGGCGACGCGGCGTCCTTCCACGGTCGCCAGGCGGACCGGCAGCCGTCCGCGGCTCCCGCACGTCGCGGCCAGCTGCGCGGTCTCCTCGCGACGGGCGGGGCTCGCGCCGGAGAGCGCCGCCAGCACCGGCTCCGCCAGCGCGGCGAACGCGGACGCCGCGGCGACCGGGCAGGCCGGGCACACCAGCACCGGCGTGTTGCGGACGAGGCCGAGCAGCGCGGGGCGCCCGGAAGCCACGTCGACGCCGCGCACCACCACCTCCCCGCAGCGCCGGAGCACTTCGGGCAGCCCCGGCGGGCGCATCGTGCCCGGGCCGGCCACGACGATCACGAGGTCCGTCGTGCAGGCCGCGTCCAGCAATGCGCGCTCGAGCGAGACGGTCGGCCCGTGCTCGACGAGGCAGCCCGCCTCCCGGGCCTGGCCGTCGAGCAGCAGCGACGCCGTGGCGGCGACGTCGCCGACCGGGATGACCGCCACCGCGGGGCGCCGTCGGACGGTCAGCTCGGTCACGCCCGCGGCCGCGGCCAGCGCGAGGTCGAGCGCCCGCAACCGGTGCCCGGCGACGAGCAGCAGCTCGCCCGCCGCGACGTCGTCGGCGCCGGCGCGCACGTGCTGCCCGTGTCCGGCCGGCGCGGTGATCCACGCCCCGCGTCCGGCGCCGCCGCACTCGACCAGCTCGAGCGCGATCACCGCGTCGCGGCCGGGCGGCAGCGGATCGCCGGCGCTGACCAGCTCGAACTGCCGGGGCACCAGCCGCACGCGCTGGTTGGCGGCGGCGCCGGCCGTCTCGAGCGAGCAGACGGCGATGCCGTCGGCGGCGGCAACCGCCTGCGCCGGAGACGACCGCTGCGCCCAGACCGGGTCGGCGGTCACGCGACCAAGCGCCGCGACCAGCGGAACGCGCTCACGCTGAGTCCGTCCCCCGCCCCACGCCGCCAGCCACATCGCGGCGGCGAGGTCCGGCGCCACGCTCGCTTCCGAGGCCCCGTCGGCCCCGGTCGGCGCGTCGCCCGCCCGGTCGCGGTGCGCGTGCCGTCCGCGGTCGTCGGGTGCGGCGCCCGCCTCGGCGGGCGGGCGGAACGGGCGTGGCGTGCGCGTTGGCATCTGGTATACCTAATACATGAAGAAGCGGACTGGGATCGGTTCCTGGGCGTCAGCCGGTCGAGGTACGCCGGCAGGCGCCAGGGCGGGCGAGCCGACGCCCGCCACAGTCGAGCGTGAGCCGCCGCGCCGCCGACGGGTAGCGAACCGCGGGGAACGCGCCCCGAACGGGCTAGTCCGGAACGCGCGTGCGGCACCGCCCGCCTGACGCCCTGCTGCCGGAGGTCGCGGACCCCGTCGTCGCGTCGGCTCGTGGCGTGGCGGCCGGCCTGCGGTTGCGGCACGGGCCGCGCTCGGTGATCGTCACCGAGCGCCGTCTCGTGGTCTTCGACGCGCACCAGCCGGTGGCCGACCTCCCGCGCGTCGTGGCCGACGCGACGTGGACGCCTCCGAACGAGCTCGTGGTGGCGTTCGCCGGTGAGCGCTGGGCGCTGCGCGTGCCCGCCGAGGAGCACGAGCACGCCGAGGAGGTGCTGGCGGCGCTCGCCCACGAGCCGTTCGTCGCCGTCCTGGACACGATCGACCTGCCGCACCGCACCCGGCGCGCGTTGGACCTGGACGGGTGTGAGCACTGCGCGCTCGTGCTCACCCGCGAGCGGCTGCTGGTGCTCGCCCGCCGGCAGATCCGCACGGAGATCGCGCTCTGCTGCCCGCGGGCGACGGCGCGCGTGCGCGTGCACGAGACCGTGTGGCCCGGTGGCGACCTGCTCTTCGACCGGCTCGTGCTCGAGGTCGACGGCAAGCCGCTCGAGCTCGACGTCGACCGGCGTTGGCACGAGCGCGTGTGCGCACTCGTGACCGCCCTCGGCGGGACCAGCCGGCCCGCCGCCCCACCCCGCACGACCAGGAAGGCCGACCCATGACGCAGCTCACCGCGATCCACGCAGCCGTCAAGGTGCTCGAGTCCGAGGGCGTCGACGCCGTGTTCGGCGTCCCGGACCCGTCGCTCGCGCCGCTGTACGACGGGCTGAGCGGCTCGTCGATCCGGCGGCTCACCGCGCGCCACGGCGAGAGCGCGGCCAACGCCGCCGACGGGTACAGCCGCGCCACCGGCCGCGTCGGCGTCTGCGCCGGCACGCTGAAGCCGACCGACGCGAACCTCGTCGCCGGCCTCCACACGGCCATGTCGGACTCCGTCCCGCTGCTGGCGATCACCGCGCAGACCCCGCCCGCGCACGTGGATCGCCATCACCTCGGCGCCGTCGACGTCGGCGCCGTGGTGCGCTCCGTGGTCAAGCGCAGCTATCTCGCCGACCGCCCCGAGCAGCTGCCCTGGGTCCTGCGGGACGCCTTCCGGCTCGCGCGCGAGGGTCGCCCGGGTCCGGTGCACGTCGCCGTGCCCACCGACGTGCTGGCGGATCCCATCGCTTACGCGCCGGAGGCGGACTCGCCGCTGAGGCCGCACCGCATCGCCCCGAACCCGCTCGCGATCGAGCGCGCCCTCGACCGGCTGCTCGCCGCCGCCCGCCCGCTGCTGCTGGCGGGCGGCGGCGTCGTGAGCGCCGACGGCGCCGCGGAGCTGGTGGAGCTGGCCGAGCTGCTGCAGATCCCGGTCCTCCCGACGTTGATGGGTTGGGGCACGATCCCGCACGACCATCCGCTGTACGCCGGCCTCGCGGGCGTTCGCGTCCAGACGCGCGCCGGGAACGAGGCGCTCCTGGACGCCGACCTCGTGCTCGCGATCGGCGCACGTTTCGCCGAGCACCACACGGGCGACCTCGACGTCTACCGCGGCGACCGCACGTTCATCCACATCGACGTCGACCCGACCGAGCTCGGCCGCGTCCTCGGCCCCGACCTCGGCATCGTCGGCGACGCCAAGCTCGCGCTGCAGGCGCTGCTGGAGGGTGCGCGGCGACGTGTCGGGCTGGGCCGCAACGGCAACGCCTGGGCGGCCCGCGTCCCCCACCGGCGCGCGGCCCTGGCCCGCCGGGACGACCACGACGAGACGCCGATCAAGCCGCAGCGCGTCTTCCGCGAGCTCAACCGGCACTTCGACGCCGCCACCGTGTTCGTGACCGCCATCGACCTCTACGAGATCGTCTCCGGCCAGTTCCAGGAGGCCCACCAGCCGCGTCAGCACCTGATCCGCGGGCGGTCCGGACCGCCCGGGTGGGAGCTCGCGGCCTGCATGGGCGCGAAGCTCGGCCGCCCCGACGCGACGGTGGTCGCCATCGTGGGCGACCGCACCACGCTGGTCGAGGAGCTCTCGGTGGCCGCCCGGCACGCGGTGCCGCTCGTGGTCGTGCTGCTCGACGCCGCCGACCGGATGGACGACCCACCGGACACGGGCGCGTTCGCACGGCGGGTCGAGCGGCCGGACGCGATCGCCGCGGCGCTCGGATGGGCGGTCGAGACGGCCGAGCGCCACCGGCGCCCGGCGCTCGTCGACGTGGCGATCGAGCGCACCGCGACACGCGTCGCCCACCCGTCGCTGATGGTATCGTGTATACCAGATGCCAGAAGCGCCCAGTCTCGGTGATCAGCTGCTCGCGCGCACGCCCACGGACGCGCTCGAGGTGCCCTCCTTGACCGACGCCACCGCGAGCGTCGGGCAGCTCACCTACAACGCGCTGCGCGGGGCGATCCTGGCCATGGACGTGTACGCGTCCACGGCGGACCTCCGCCTCGACGAGAAGCGGCTCGCGGCCGAGCTCGGCGTCAGCCGGACGCCCGTGCGCGAGGCGCTCGCCCGCCTGGAGCACGAGGGCCTGGTGCGCATCCGCCCCCGCCGCGGCGTCGACATCCTGCGCAAGAGCAAGGCCGAGGTCGTCGAGATGCTGATCGCCTGGGGCGCGCTGGAAGCCGCCGCGGCCCGCCTGGCCTGCGAGCGGGCGTCCGACGCCGAGCTGCGCGAGCTCGCCGAGCCGGCCGGCACCGGCCGGCTCGACGAGTACTCGCGCGAGAACCTGCGCCTGCACGCGCGGATCGTCGAGCTCGGCCACTCGACCGTGCTGACGGGCATGGCCGACAACCTGCTCGCGCACGTCCGTGGGATCGTTACCGCCGAGCGCGACCCGGGCGACCCTCTGCTCGTGGACCACGGGCCGATCGTCACGGCGCTGCACGAGCGCGACGCCGACCGCGCGGAACGGCTCGTGCGTGAGCACTCCCTGCGGCTCGCGGACGACGTCGAAGCGACGATCACGCAGCTCGGCTGAGGCGGCCTCGCCCGAAGGTGGCGACGCGTCGCGCTCCCGGTCCACGCCCTCGCCGCGGGCGGCAGCCTCGGTTGCACGATGCGGACCCACCCCACCTCGGGCGACGGCGCCCTGATGCTGCTGTCGGCGGCATCGGGCGCGCTCGACGCCATCAGCTTCATCGTCTTCGGGAAGGTGTTCAGCGCCTTCATGACCGGCAACCTCGTCTTCCTCGGGCTGGGGACCGCGGACGCGTTCGCGCCGGGCGGCCCGGACCTGGGCCGGGTCTGCATCGTCGTCGTGGCCTTCTCCGCCGGCGTGTTCGCGGCCGCTCGGCTGGCCCGCCGCGCCCGCCGCGCCCGCCGCGCCCACGGCACCACCGGGCTGACCCGCTCACTGGGCGTGGTCCTCGGGATCGAGTTGCTGTTCCTCGGCGGCTGGCTGGTGGTCGAGGGCGAGCCGTCCAGCGCCGCGGCGACGCTGCTGGCGGTGATCGCCGCCCTCGCCATGGGCATGCAGACGAGCGCGATCGGCTCCCTCGAGATCAAGGGCGTCTTCACCACGGCCGCGACCGGGACCCTGGTCAACCTCTCGCGCGAGGCGGCCGACCGGCGCGTGACGCAGGCCGACCCGGCGCGAATGGCCCGCGTGCTCGTGGGGCTCGTCCTCGGTGCCCTCGGCGGCGGCCTGCTGCTGGTGCACGCGCACCCGCTCGCGGCCGCGCTGCCGCCCCTGCTCACCCTGTTCGCGCTGGCGCTGCTCACCGCCCGGGCGCCGGTGACGGCCGGGGACTGACACCTACGCGGCGCCGGGCTCGTCGGCGAGCGGCCCGGCCAGCTGATCGCGTGAGGCGACCCCGAGCTTGGCGAAGACCTTGTGCAGGTGGTACTCCACGGTCCGGGGGCTGATGAACAGCTGGCCGCCGATCTGCGCGTTCGACAGCCCGTCGCGCGCGAGCCGCGCGATCTGCGCCTCCTGCCCCGTCAGGCGCTCCCCCGCGCGCTCGTCGCGGCTGCGGGCCGCGCCGCCGATCGCCTGCAGCTCGCGCGCGGCGCGCTCGGCGAACACGGTCGCCCCCATCGCGGTGAACCGCTCCTGGGCGCTGTGCAGCTCATGACGCGCGTCACGCCGGCGGCCCTGACCGCGCAGCCACTCGCCGTAGAGCAGCTGCGCCCGCGCGGCCTCGACCCGCAGACGCGAGTCCGTGAGCAACGCGATCGCCTGCCGGTACAGCACCTCGGCCTCGTCGCCGTCGCTGAGCAGCGCGCGGGCGCGTGCCTCGACGCCGCGCGCCCACGGCGTCGCGCCGGCGTGCGCCCGCTCGCGCAGAGGTTCGAGCGCACGCCTCGCGAGCTCGTCCTCGCCGCAGCGCACGGCCGCCTCGACCAGCTCCGGCAACGCCGTCATGTAGAACACGTGCGGGTTGTGCTCGTGCTCGGACCGGGCCCAGCGCAGCGCCTCGTCGTAGCGCCCGAGGCCGTTGTGCCAGCGGGCCGCGGCGTGCTCGGCGTGACGGACGAGGATGCCCTCGCCGCGTTCGGTCGCGTCGCTGATGCTCGCCTCGATCAGCGCGGGCACGTCGCCGCCGCGCAGCGCCTCCAGGCCGAGCCGGGCGTGGGTCATCGGCGCCTGGCCGACCGCGGCCAGGATCGCGTCGGCCTCGTCGAGCAGCGACTCGCAGACGGACAGCTCGCCGGCGTGCTCATGCCAGGAGGAGAGCGTGTGCAACGCCAGCGGCAGCATCGTCAACCCGCCCGCGTCGCGCGTGACCTGCACCTGGCGGGTGCCGAGCTCCAGCCATGCGTCGGCGTCGAAGAGGTCGACCGCGAGCCAGACCCACGCGAGGTCGAAGCGACCCTCCGGAAGTGCCGTCCGGAAGGTGCGCAACGCGGCCTGCATCTCCGGCGCCCCGGCGCGGTAGCCGTCGACGATGCGGGTGGCGAGCCCGTCGAGCATGCGGTCGGCCGGCGGGCGCGGCGCGGGGCGCGCCGACGCGGCACGCACGGCGAACGCGACGTCGAGCGTGCCGCTGGGATCGGCGAGGTGGCCGGCGAAGCAGGCGGCCCAGAACGCCTGCCGGTACCCGGTCCGCGCCAGCGCGGGATCGTGCGGCTCCAGCCGCCGGGCCGCCGTCACCAGCCGCGAGGCGACGCCCCGGCCGCGGCTGCGGGTGAACGCGATCTGCGCCTCCAGCAGCCCGCAGCGCGCCTGCTCGAGCGCGTCCAGCGGGCCTTCACGGGCGATCTCGAGCAACGCCGGCGCGGACTCGGACGCACCGGCCGCGTGGGCCGCCCGCGCGCCCTTGAGAGCACGCGCGGCTCGGCGCCCGGCGTTCGGCGTCAGCTGCACCGCCCGCTCCAGGAACGCGACCGCCGCGACCAGGCTCCCGCGTGCCTGCGCGCGGTCGGCCGACGCTTCCAGCGCGGCGGAGACGGCTTCGTCCGGACCGTCGGCGGCATGGGCGCGGTGCCACGTCCGCCGGTCGGGGTCGAGCTCGGCGGGCACGAGCGTCGCGTGCGCGCGGCGGCGCTCCTCGGGCGTGGCCACGCGATAGACGGCCGAGCGGACCAGCGGGTGACGGAAGCGCACGCGGGCGTCGACCGCGATCAGGTCGCCGGCCGGACGCAGCGCCGCCTCCGGGTCGAGGTCGAGCCGTGCGGCCGCCCGCCACAGCAGCGCCGGGTCACCGATCGGGTCGGCGGCCGCGACGAGCAGCAGCCGCTGCGTGTCCGCCGGCATCTGCGCGACGCGGCGCAGGAAGCTGCGCTCGATGTGCGTGGACAGCGGGGCCGTGTCCGACAGCGCCAGCCCGCTCGTCAGCTCGGCGGGCGTCCAGCTGCGGGGCAGCTCGAGCAGGGCGAGCGGGTTGCCGCGGGTCTCGTCGATGATCCGGTCGCCGATGCGCCGGTCCAGGCGCCCGGCGACGACGGAGTCCAGCAGCGCCCACGCATCGCCGTGGTCGAGGCCTTCGACGAGCAGCTCGGGCAGCCCGGCGAAGTCGGCGGGCGTGTCCAGGACGCTGAACACGATCCCGACGGGCTCGGCCAGCAGCCGGCGGGCGACGAACGCGAGCACCTGCGCGGACGTGCGGTCCACCCACTGCGCATCGTCGACCAGGCACAGCAGCGGCTGCCGCTCGGCCGCCTCGCCGAGCAGGCTGAGCGCCGCCAGGCTGACCAGGAAGCGGTCGGGCGCGGGTCCGTCGCTCAGGCCGAAGGCGGTGGCGAGCGCGACGCGCTGGGGCGCCGGCAGCCGCTCGAGCCCGTCGAGCAGCGGCGCGCACAGCTGGTGGAGCCCGGCGAACGGCAGCACCATCTCGGACTCGACCCCGACGGCACGCAGCCGCCGGAAGCCGGTCGCGACCTGCGCCAGGTGCCCGAGCAACGCGCTCTTGCCCACCCCCGGCTCGCCGCGCAGCACGAGTGCGCGCCCTTCGCCGGACCGGACCGCTTCGACCAGCTGCTCGAGCGCCGCGCAGTGGCGTTCCCGGCCGCGCAGTCCGGTCGGCTCCACCGAGGCTCCCAAGGGCGACACGATGACGGCTCACCGTGGGCTCGCGCCTGACCTCAGGCGCGACGTGCACCGGCCCTCGGACCAGTCTCGGGCCAGGCGCGAGCGCTTCAGAGTCCGCTGACCATGACGAACCGCACGCCGCTCACCGGCGGGGCCGTGCTCGCGGCGTGCGTCATCGCCGCGAGCACGCCCGCCGTCGCGCACGGCCAACAGGCCACGCTGCGCGTCGACGCCGCCGGCGACTCGGTGATCGCCACCGGCATCCCGGTCGGCGCGACGACCGCCCAGGTCACGCGTCCCGACGCGCGCACCGGCACACCCGTCGTGATCGGGCAGTACGTCGAGGTCGCCTCGATCCTCCCGTTCACGATCAACACGACCACGCCGACGATCTTCGACCCGGACGGCGACTGCTGGCACGCGGGAGCGCTGTCCTTGCCCGGGGGGACCGGCCTGACGCCCGACATCCGCGCGGGCGACACCGTCGCGCTCTCGAGCGGGCTGAGCACGGTGGTGGCGCCCGGGCCGGAGCCCACGAGCGGCGGACCGGCGATCGGCTGCGGCGACATCACGGCGTACGCCCATAACGCCGTCACCGAGCTGGCGGGCGGCAGCGGCGCCGACCTCGTCGTGCGCGGCGTGGCCCAACCGCTGGCGACGGACGTCACGGTGACGGCGACGGACGGCGCGCGGACGACGGCGCCGGTCGCCGCGGCGCTCGCCGACGACGGGACCTGGACGGCCACCGTCCCGCACCAGGACCTCGCGCCCCTCGCTGACGGCACGGTCACCGTCGCCGGGGTCTACGCGGTCCCGGACGTCAGCACCGCCGCCCCGGCGCACATCACCGGCGTGCCCGCCACGTTCACGCAGCGGTCGCCGCGCGAGGCTCCACCGGTCGGCGACCCATCGCCCCCGACGCCGCCGCCGCCCGCGGCCGTCCCGCCGCAGGCGGCGCCGCCGGCCGTGCAGGAGCCGCTGCCGCCGGTCGTGCGGGTCCGGGGCGTCCGCGCGCCGTCGCGGGTGACCCTCACCCGGGCTCGCGCGCACGGCCTGCGCGTGTCCTTCGACGCGCCGGCCGAGGCCAAGGTGATCCGCGTCCAGCTGGCGCGCGGCGGCCGCGTCGTCCTGACCCGGGTCGTCGCCGCCGTGCATGGCCGCCGCCAGGCCGTCGCCCTCACCGGGAAGCAGCTCCGGCGCGTGCTGCGCCGCGGCCGTCACACGCTGAGCGTGGCCGCCGGTCCCAGCCGCTCCGCGTTCGGGCCGGCCACCGACCGCACGCTGCGCGTGCGCTGATCACTCCACGAACGAGTACGGCGGCCACGGTCCGGTGCACGTCAGCAGGACCCGCGGGAACTCGAGCTCGAGCTCGGCCGCGGCCTCCTGGAACGCGGGCAGCTCCGCGCGCGGGACCAGGTAGGCGGCGCGCAGCACCTCCCCGGGCACGAGCGCCGGCCACACCCGGACGGCGACGGCCAGGCCCCCGAGCGGCTCGTGAAGCGCGGCCTTCAGGCGCCGGTCGGGCGGGAACGGGAGCTGGTCGACCGCGGCCAGCCGCGGCCGGTCGGGCACGCTCGCGCGGACCGCCATCTCGACGCAGCCGTCGACGTGGTGCAGCGCGTGCAGCAGCGGCGTCCGCCGGACCGCGAGCGCCGAGCGGACCGCGAGCGCGCCGGCGAAGCCGGTCCCGAACCGCACCGGCAGCACCGTCGTCTCGTCCATCAGCGCGTCGACCACGCGCGCGTGGGCGTGCAGCGCGCCCGTGCTCGGCCGCTCGTCGCCGTCCGCGGCCTGGCTGACGACCGCGAGCAGGCCGCCGTGCGCGACCGTCTCCAGCGGCGCCTCACCGCGGCCGCGCACGTCCAGCGGCGGCCGGGCGTCGCGCGCGCAGATCCCGTAGACCCAGATCATCAAGCCCTCCGCGGTCGCGTTCGAGTCACGGCCGCCGTGCGGCCGCGGGACAGTCGCCGACGCTCGAAGGGAGCGCGACGAAGGCGTCCCCCGCGACCCGGGAGCGATCGCGGGGGACGACCTGGTGGCGGGCCTCCCGGCGGGCATTCATCGCCGGGGTCACGCCGAGGACTCCAGAAGCGCGCACGTCATGCCGAAGACGGGCGCTGTGTGCCGGGCGGGCTCGTTGAGGAGGGGACGAGGGCCGGCCGCGGAGCTCGACGATCTGCTCGAGCGCCGGGTCACCGTCGCTCGCGCACGCCCACCTCGCGGTCGAGGGGCAGCTCGACCGGAGCTCAGTCAGGCGATCCGTTCTCGGCCGCCATCGGGTGGCGTATCGCACCGGTGCAGGCGATGGCACCGATCATGTGACCTCCTTTGGCTGGTTGGATCCGGTACTCCGGTTGTAGGCGGGTCCGGGTTGCACTCGCGCTACAGCCCGCTCGCACGCAGCTGCGCCACCCGGCAGGCGGCGAGCGAGCGGCGCGGATCGCCGAAGTCGACCGTGGCGAGGAAGCGCTTCCAGGCGGGGGCGTCCGCGCGGCCGGAGGCGCTCTGCAGCCACGCCCACAGCGTCTCGACGCCTCCGTCGGACAGCACCGCGCGCCGCATCCAGTCGTCGAGCTCGTCGCGCAGCGCCGCGACGCCCGGCGCGTCGGAGTCCGGCAGCAGCGGCGCGGGGTAGGCCTGCGCCGCCTCCAGCACCGCGCCGGCGCGCAGGCGCCGCTGCACCTCGAGGAAGTCGGCGTCGACGCGGATCGTCAGCCGGTACGGCGCGTTGATGATCCACCGGCCCAGCAGCCGCCGCAGCCGGAACATCTCCGTGCGGACCGTCGAGGGGCGCCCCTCGTCCCCGTAGATCGCCTCCGCGAGCTCCTCCGCCCCGATCCCGTCGGGGCGGTGCGCGAGCAGCACGAGCAGCTCGGTGTGCCGCTGGCGCAGGCGCAGCGCCTCGCGGCCGAGGCGGGCGGCGCCCTGGTCCTGGCCGAGCGTGGCGAGGTGCAGCACGGGCTCGGTCGGCGGCGGGCGCGACTCGCCGGCGTGCAGCAGGTAGGCGCCGTCGGGGCCGAGCGACTCCGCGACGGCGTGCACGTCCCCGGGCAGCCGCACGTCGCCGCCGCCCGCCGGGACCGTCACCGCCGGTGGCAGCCACCCACGGGGCTCGGCGAGCAGCACGCGCCCGTCAGAGCCGACGAGGGCGCGCCGGGGCGCAGCCGAGTGGACGACGCGGTCGAGGTGACGCTCGCGCAGGCCCGCGTCGCGTTCGTGCTGCGCGGCGAGCAGCCGGTCCTCGAGCGCCCGGGCGGCGGCCAGGGCGAGCGCGAGGCTGTGCGGGTGCACGGTCTCGAGCCGGCCCATCAGGCCGATCGCGCCCAGGATCGCGCCGGTCGCGGGCGCGTGGACCGGCGCCGCGACGGCGGTCCAGGGCTGGGCCGCGTCGATGAAGTGCTCGCCGGCGAACACCTGCACCGCGTGGTCGACGGCGAGCGCGGTGCCGATGCCGTTGGTGCCGGCGGCGCGCTCGCTCCACACGGCCCCCGCGACGAAGCCGAGCTCGGCCGCCGCCTGCCGCAGTCGCGCGGGCCCGTCGATCCACACGAGCCGGCCGTCGGCGTCGGCGATCGCGGTCAGGTGCTGCGCCTCCTCGGCGATCGCGGCCAGCGCGTCGCGCACGAACGGCAGCCCCGCGCGCAGCGGATGCGCGTCCCAGCGCGCGCTCGCGTCGTCGTCGGGCGCGGGCGCCGGGGAGACGTCCCCGGAGCGCAGCCCGGCCGCCAGGCTCCGGCGCCAGGAGGCGAGGATCAGCGGGCGGACGCCGTTCGCGGTCCCCGCGCCGAAGAACCGCGCACGGGCCTCCCGCAGCTCACGCGCGCGGGCTCGGGGGTCCGTCAGGACGTCGGTCGCCAGCCACGGGTTGCGGTTGCCCACGTTCCCGGGCGTACCGGCCGGCGGTTAAGACCGGCGGCGGCCGGCGACCGGTCGCCCCGAACGGGCGCGCTCAGGGCACGATCACGGGCTTGTCCTTGGCCAGCGCGGCGACGGTCGCGTCATCAAGGTTCAGGTGCGCCTGCACGAGCGCCGGCGGGACCAGGCCCATCCACTGGTTCAGCGACAGGTCGGCGAACCGGTCGCTGCGGAACAGCTCCAGGAACACGAGCGGCTCGTCGCCGGTGTTCTTGACGTAATGACCCATCGCGAACGGCACATAGCCGACATCCCCCGCCTGGTAGTCGAACGTGCGCGCCTTCCCGCCGGACGCGAACACGGTCATCGTGCCGGTCCCGCGGAGGTAGTACTGCCACTCGCTGCCGTTGGGATGCCAGTGCAGCTCGCGCAGCCCGCCCGGATCGACCTCCACGAGCGCAGCGGCGATGGTCTGCGCGACCGGGAAGGTCGAGGAGTCGACGATCCGCACACGGCCACCGGCGGTCTCGGTCGGCGTCTGCGCGAGCATCCGGTGGCTGTAGCTGATCGGTGACCGCCCGGCGGGCGCGAGCACCCGCTCGCGCTCGATCGACGGCGGCACCGGGCCGGGGAAGATGTAGCGCGAGTGCTCGTAGTCGAGTGGGATCGCGTCGAACGCGGTCTCGGGCACGCCGAAGTTCTGCGCCAGCACGTCGCGCGGCGTATGCGCGAACCAGTCGGTGATCAGGAACGTCTCGTTCTCCGAGAACGCGCCGTCGTCGAACACGAGCAGGAACTCGCAGCCGTCAGCCAGTGCCTGGATCGAGTGTGGGAGCCCGGCCGGGAAGTACCAGAGGTCGCCCGCGCCGACGTCGTCGATGAAGTTCCGGCCCTCGGCGTCGACCACGGTGATCCGCGCGCCGCCCGCGAGCATGTACGCCCACTCGGACTCCTTGTGCCAGTGCAGCTCGCGGAACGCTCCCGGCTTGAGGCGCATGTTGACGCCGGCCATGTCCACGGCGACCGGCAGCTCACGCGTCGTGATCTCGCGCGCCCAGCCACCGGTCAGCACGCGGTTGTGGGCCTGGGCGTAGGGGTACTTGAGGTTCGGAACGGTTCCCGAGTCGGTCAGCGGCGCCGCCATCGAGGTCGGGTTCTCCGCCTCGACCGCGACGTTCCGCGGGCCGAGGATCGTGGCGCCGAGCTCGCCGCGCACGGGCTCCGTCTGGACGTCGATTCCGGTCATCCCGCCAGTCTCCGGCTCCGCGCCGCTAGCGCAATCGGCTCTGACGTTCACGTGATCGGATGTTCCGTACGCGCCCGCCCAAGGAGCATCCGCCGCGTGCGGCCCGTTCACGCAACGTATGCGGCTCATGGATCTGCGCCGCGTCCGCTCCTTCGTCGCCGTCGCCGAGGAGCTGCACTTCCGCCGTGCCGCCGAGCGCCTGTACGTGACCCAGCCGGTTGTGAGCGAGCACGTCCGCAAGCTCGAGTCCGAGCTCGGCGTCCAGCTGTTCGAGCGGACCTCGCAGTTCGTGCGGCTCACCGAGGCGGGCGCCGCGTTCCTGGTCGACGTCCGTGGGCTGCTGGCCCAGGCGGCGGAGATCGAGGAGGCGGCCCGCCGCGCCCGCGACGTGTCGGCCACGCGGCTGCGGGTCGGCCTGACGCCCGACGTGCTGCCCGCCGCCCTGCCCGGCGCGCTGCGCACGCTGCGCGAGCGCCACGACCTCGGGCCCGTCCAGCTGCGCGTCGACGGCTGCGGGCGCCTGCTCGACGACGTGCAGCACCGCCGCGCGGACGCCGCCATCGTCGTCCTCCCGGCCCCCGTGGGCGGGTTCCGGGTCGTGCCGGTCGCGACCGAGCACGCGGCGGTGGTCGCGGCCACGGCGCGCGGTCGCCCCGTGGCGTGGGCCGAGCTGGCCGCCGAGCCGCTGTTCGTGCTCGCCCGGGCGACGAGCCCCGGCTTCCACGACTCGGTCACCGCGAGCTTCGTCGCCGAGGGGCTGCATCCGCGGCTCGTCGACCATCCCGCCGCAACCCTCGAGCAGCTCCTGCTCGACGTCAGCGCGACCGGGCGGCGCGCGATCGTCCCGGCGTCGGCGGGTGCCCGGCTGGCGATGCTCGGCACGCTGCTGACGCCCGTGGCCGGCGGCGTCGCCGCACACGTCGCCGTCGTGTCGCGCGACGAACCGGTCGCGCCCGGGCTCGCCGCGTTCGTGGCGGCCCTGACGGCGGCGACGGGGCTCCGCGCCGCCGCTTAGCCGACGCGCCGGCGCTCCGCGTGCCCGCCGGCCGCCTCGAGCGGCGCGAGCAGCGCGTCGGCCAGCTCCGCGGCGCTCGGGCGCACGTCGGGGTGCGGCGCGAGGGCGCGGCCCAGCAGGGACTCGAACGGTGGCGGCAGCAGCTGCGAGCGGATCCCGGCGCCCGTCGGCAGCTCCCCCGTGAGGGCCTCCGTGAGCGTGACCGCCAGCGCGTAGACGTCGGCCGCCGGACCGAGCGTGCCCGCCGCGCCCGCGTGCTGCTCCGGGGCCATGTAGGCCGGCGTGCCGACCAGCGGGTCGCACGCCATCGCGCCGTGGATGCGCTGGGAGATGCTGAAGTCCAGCAGGCACGCCGGGCTCGCCATGACGATGTTCTCGGGCTTGACGTCCAGGTGCAGCCACCCGCTGTCGGCCACCGCGGCGAGCGCGAGTGCCAGGGTCGCGCCGAGGCAGACCACCTCGTCGGGACGCAGCTGCCCCCGGCGGCGGAGCACGCGGCGCAGCGTCGGACCTTCGACGTGCTCGACCAGCAGGTGCGGCGGCTCGACCTCGAGCTCCACGTCGAGCGGGCGGACCACGAACGGCGAGGAGATCGCGGCGAGCGCCGCCGCCTCCCGCGCCAGCAGCGCGCACGCCGCGCCCGCCGCCACGAGGTGGGGCCGGACGACCTTGGCGACCGCGCGCCCGAAGCGCTCGTCCTCGACGACGAGCACCTCGTACTCGGCGCCTCCGCCGAGGCGGCTCGCGACGATCCGGCCGGCGGCGATCGAGTCCCCGCGGCTGTGGCCCCAGGAGGACGGCCGAGTCAGCTCGGCGCAGGTCGTCGCGCGGTCATCGGTCCCGGTACGTGCATGCATGGGCAGCTCCTCGCCAAAGATCTGATCGCGTCGCGGCGGCGTCCGCCAACCCGTCGCCGGCACCGGCGCACCAATGGGTGATGCCGGTGCCGGCGTGCGTGGCTCAGTTGAGCCCGGTGAACACGTAGGCGGAGCCCGGGCTCGGGGTGCCGCTCCGCAGCTCCGGTGCGCCGATCAGGCCCGTGTCGCCGGCCGACGTCAGCGCCACCGACCAGCCGAGGAAGTCGCCGGCCACCCGTGGGGCAACCTGCAACTCCTGACGCTGGTTGAACCCGCCGACGAAGCCCCGGCCGAACACGTACGCCGAGCCCCGGTCTCCGTCGGTCCCGCGCGCGCCGATCAGCGCGCGGCTGCCACCGCGGTCGAGCGCCACCGCGCCGCCGAAGCCGTCGTTGGCCGCGCGATCGGAGGCCTGCAGGCGCTGCTGCTGGGAGAAGCTGCCCAGCAGGTTGCGCCCGAACACGTAGGCGACGCCCTGGAACTGCCCGACCTCCTTCTGGGCGGCGCCGATCAGCGCCGTCCGGCCGTCACCGCTGAGCGCCACGGCGCCGCCGAAGGCGTCGCCGGACGCGCGGTCCGCCGCCTGCAGCTTCTGCTGCTGCGCGAACGCGCCGACGAAGCCGCGCGCGAACGTGTACGCCGCGCCCGTGCCGCCCTTCGACGGCGCGCCGACCAGCGCGGAGCGGCCGTCCGCACCCAGCACCACCGACGTGCCGAAGCCGTCGAAGTCGCTGGTGTCGTTCGGCAGCAGCCGCTGCTGCAGGATCCAGAGCCCGGCCAGGTTGCGGGCGAACAGATACGCGGACCCGCCGCCGGCGCCGCCCGTCGGGGACGGTGCGCCGACCAGCGCGGTGCGTCCGTCCGCGCCCATCGACACCGAGGTGCCGAACGCGTTGCCGGACAAGCCGCCGGCCGGGTTGACCAGCTTCTGCTGCAGCGTGAAGCCACCGACGAAGCCGCGGGTGAACACGTAGGCCGCGTCCTCACCGCCGATCGCGGGGTTGCTGCCCTGCGCGCCGATCACCGCCGTCCGCCCGTCCGGGCTCAACGACACCGACGAGCCGAACCGCAGCGCGCCGAGCTGCACCGGGTGCGGGACCTGCAGCTTCTGCTGCAGCGTCCACGTCCGGCCGCTGCGCGCGAACACGTACGCCGCGCCGAGCGGTCCGTCCGTGTTCGGCGCGCCGACCAGCGCCAGGTTGCCGTCGGCGCTCACCGACACGGCGGCGCCGAACAGCGCGGTGTTCGGCGCCTGGAGCTTCTGCTGGGCCATCGCGCTGGCGCTCTGCCCCAGCACACCTCCCAGCACGACCGCGAACGCCACGATCGGAGTCAAGAACCGTCGCTTGCGCGTCATCCATACCCTCTCTCTCTGGGGTCGGCCGAGGCCGGACCGTTCCGGCTCACGCGTCGCCCCCTCGAGTTCGAATGCCGCGCCGATCGTTCTCCGCGCCGCCGGCCGAAGCGAGCGGGCGGGCGGATTCTTACCCAGCCGGGCGGGGCTCGCGGGCGGTCAGCACGCGACGTGGTCGCCGTTGCCGTCGAGGCCGAAGACGTCCTCGCCGACGACCCTGACGGCGTGGGTGACGTAGTTCGGGCCGTCCCCGCCGCCGGACCGGCAGTCGTAGTCACCCGCGTCGGGGTTCAGGCACGCGCCGGCGTACGCGGGATGGCAGTGCGCGGCGGCGCGGTCGGTGAGCGTGGCGACGCCGTAGGCCGCCACCGGCAGCAGCACGACGGCCGCGCCGGCGACGCTCCACATCCGCCTGGCAAGCAGCGTGCGGGCCGCGGGAAGCGTCGGCGGCGGCGTGGACGAGCGATGCGTGGGCGGCTCGATGGCCTCGCGCAGCTCGGCGATGAACGCGCGGGCGTCGTCGTGGCGACGGGCGGGATCGGCGGAGAGCGCGCGCAACAGCACGCGGTCGACGGCCGGGCCGAACCGGTCGTCACGCAGGGACGGCCGCACCGGCGGCGCGCCGGGTGGATCGGTGCGCCCGTGGGGCAGCGTGCCGGTGGCCGCGCGGTAGGCGATGGCCGCGAGCGCCCAGCGATCGCTCGCGGGTGTTGCCGCTCCGCCCATCAGCGTCTCGGGCGCCATGTAGGCGCGCGTGCCGAGCAGGTTGCCCGGGGCCGTCATCGTCGAGAAGTCCTCGGCGTCCGCGATCCCGAAGTCGGCCAGCAGGCCGCAGCCGCGCTCGGCGTCGACGAGGACGTTGGCGGGCTTGAGGTCGCGGTGCACGACCCCGCGGGCGTGGCAGTGGTCGAGCCCTTCGGCCACGCCCGCGAGCAGCTCGACCACGTCGGTGAGCCGCGGCTGTCCGGCGAGGTAGGCGTCGAGGGAGCCGCCGGCCACGTAGCGCATCGCGAGGTACCGGACCCCGTCCTCCTCCCGGCGAGCGTAGATCGGCACGATGTTCGGGTGCTCGACGAGCGCCATCGCGTCGGCCTCGCGCTCGAAGCGCTCGACGAACCCGGCGTCGGCGGCGAACGCGGGACGCACGAACTTCAGCGCGACCCGGCGCTTGAGCGACCGCTCGACGGCGAGGAACACCTCGCCGAAGCCGCCCGCGCCCAGGCGCCGCTCGATCACATAGTCGCCGAGCTCGTCCCCTGGGGCGAACATCGACGGGACACCGTTTCCGACGACCGCACACATTGCGCAGGGAACCTACAGCGTGGGTGCGGGCCGACGCAAGCGTCGGCGGCGCTGACATATATGTCGCCCCGCTTCGAGAGATATGCACTTCATGCGATGCCGCGGGACCCCGGCTGGCGTAGCGTCGGCACCATGAAGGGCGAGAACCTCGGCACCGGGCTGCAGTCGCTGGCGCGACGGTCCGGCCGCACGCGCGTCGACTACCTGGACTTCAGCGGCCAGCGCTGGCCGCTCGCCGCTCCCGCCCTCTTCGTCGCCAACCAGCGGTGGGTGCTCGACCGCCTGGTCCCGCGCGAGCTGACCGCGTGCGCCCTCGTCACGCCCACGCGGTACGGGACGCACGTCACGGCCACCAGCACGGCGGACGAGCTGACGGCCGGGCACTCGCTGGGCTTCGTCTTCGGCGCCCCCCTTCCGACCCGCGCGGCCGCGCTCGTCGCGCTCACGGTCAACCCGCCGATCATCCCGGTCGTCGCGCAGGGCACGCCCGACCCGAGCGCGCGGGTCCGCCCCCAGCCGCGCGTGCGCGTCGTGATCGGCGCGCCGTTCTACGCCGAGACGTCGTCGATCGACGAGCTGGTCGGGGACATCGCCGTCGTCATGCGCCATCTCGAAGACCTCGCCGTCGAGTTCTCGAGCTCGCGCTAAAGGTCCTCGCGCAGCCGCCCGATAGAGACCGCGGGCCTGCTCCACAGCGCCGCGGCCTCACCCTCTCCTCCTCCGGCCGGGGACCTTCAATTGTGGAGCAGGCCCCCTCCCCACGGGGCGACGGCAGAACGCTGACCTCAACGGTCCTTGAGCGGTGCCGATAACGGGTGGCAATGCCTCCGGGCAGCTCTCTCCCCCCGATTTGGACTCACGATGCAACTCTTCAGAAACCTGCGGCTCTCCGTGCGCCTGGGTGCCGTGTTCGGCACCGTCGCGGCGGGCCTGCTGATCCTCGCCGTCTTCGGCGTCCGCTCGCTCGGCAGCGAGTACGAGACGGCCGAGCGGCTCGGCCACAAGGACATCCCCGCCGTCAAGAACCTCGGCTCGATCCAGTTCGCGATGGTCGCGTACCGCGCGGACCAGCTGGCCCACGCCCACCAGACCGACGACGCCGGCCGCGCGGACCAGGAGTCCCAGATGGCCGAGCACGACGCGATCATGCAGAAGGCCTTCCAGCAGTACGAGGGCCTCTACGTCGACGAGCAGGACCGCAAGCTGGCCGCCAGCGCCAAGGCCAACTGGGAGGCCTACAAGACCGCCAGCGCCGCGTTCCTGCCGCTCAGCCGCAAGGGCGACCACGCCGGCGCCTACGCCGTCCTCAAGCGTGAGGTCGGGCCGCTGGTCGCGCTGATCGGCGACCTCGACCAGTGGATCGCGTTCGCCGAGAAGGCGCGCGCGGCGCACGTCCAGGACGCCAAGGACACGTACGTGAGCGCGCGGACCGTGCTGATCGCGCTCGCCATCGCGCTCGCGCTGCTCTCCGCGGCGGCCGTGTGGCTCGTCACGCGCTCGGTGACCCGTCCGGTCCATCGCCTGCGCGCGCGCCTGCACAGCCTCAACGACACCGACCTCGAGAGCCTCGCCGGTGGCCTGGACGCCGCCGCGCGCGGCGACTTCACCCGCAGCGCGCAGGCCGTCACCGAGCCGGTCGAGGTCGAGGGCCGCGACGAGCTCGGCGAGCTGTCCGCCGTGTTCAACGAGATGATCGAGAAGTCGCGGCGCGGCGTCACCGGCTACGACGCCATGCGCGCGCAGCTGGGCGAGATGATCGGCGAGGTGGCCAGCACCGCCGCGACCGTCGCCACCGCCTCCGAGGAGATGGCCGGGACCAGCAACGAGACCGGCCGCGCCGTGCACGAGATCGCGTCCGCCGTCGGCGACGTCGCCGAGGGCACCGAGCGCCAGGTCCGGATGGTCGAGTCGGTCCGCGACGCCGCGCAGCACGCCGCGCGGATCGCCTCCGAGAGCGCGTCGTCGGCACGCGAGACCGCCGAGGCCGCCAGCCGCGCTCGCGAGGTGGCCGACGAAGGCGCCGAGGCGGCGCGCGTCGCGTCGACCACGATGGGCGACGTCGCGCGCAACTCGGAGGCCGTCTCCGACGCCATCCGCGAGCTGGCCGACCGCTCCGAGCGGATCGGCACGATCGTCGAGGCCATCACCGGCCTCGCGCAGCAGACGAACCTGCTCGCGCTCAACGCCGCCATCGAGGCCGCCCGCGCGGGTGAGCAGGGCAAGGGCTTCGCCGTCGTCGCCGAGGAGGTGCGCAAGCTCGCCGAGGAGTCCCAGACCGCCGCGGCGTCCATCTCGACCCTGATCGAGGAGATCCAGAACGACACGGGGCGCGTCGTGGAGGTCGTCGAGGCCGGCGCGCGCCGCACGCAGGAAGGCGTCGCCACGGTGGAGCACACGCGCGAGGCGCTCGAGCGGATCGGCGGCGACGTGCAGGACATGCACACCCGCGTCTCCGGCATCGTCGCGGCCGTGGACGAGATCTCCGCGGCCACCGAGCGCATGCAGGCGGACGTGGCCGAGGTGGCCGCCGTCGCCGAGCAGTCCTCGGCATCGACCGAGGAGGTCTCGGCCTCCACGCAGCAGACGAGCGCATCCGCGCAAGAGATCGCCGCCGGCGCGGCGGGCCTCGCCCAGACCGCTGACCAGCTCGAGGCGCTGGTCAGCCGCTTCCGCGTCGCCACCTGACGCGAGCCGCGAGCGTGGCCGCGGATCGCCGCGGCCGCACTTGCGGATCAATTCGTCGACTGGTAGAACGAATACGTCGGTCACCAATGTAAGTGCGTTCGCGCCCGGCGAAATCGCGGGCACGTCCGCACGAGGGGAGAGAGACGTGTCGAGAGCCGTGGGCGGTACAGGGCAACGACCTTTCGCGCGGAGGGCGCGATCGCGGATGGGAGCGACTTCGCGCGTGCTGGCCCTGGCGGGGGCGGCACTCGCCCTCTGGGCCGGACCGGCGGCGGCGCAGTCCACGCCATGCGCGCTGAACGTCGTCTGCGAGGCCGAATCCGGCACGTTGCACGACGGCGCCGGAACGCAGACCGAGCATGCGGGCTACACGGGCACGGGCTTCGTCGACCGGTTGTTCGGCGCCGCCGGCGTCGTCCTGCGCGTCAACGCGACCGAGGCCGGCACGCATCGCGTGACCGTCCGCTACGCCAACGCCAATCCCGGCTCCGGGCTCGCGAGCCGCCGCTTCACCCTCACCGTCAACGGCACGACGCACGTTCCCGTCCTGTTCCCCGTGACGGCGAGCTGGGCGACGTGGTCGACCGTGACGGTGCTGGTGCCGCTGACGGCGGGAACGAACCAGATCGACCTGCACACGGGGCCGGACAACAACGGCCCCATCAACATCGACCACATCGTCGTGGCCCCCACGACGGAGATCACCGAGCAGGGCGTGACGCTGCGGATCTTCAACGTCAACGCGCCGCTGCAGACGCTGTGCAACCTCAAGCCCGGCCAGACGCCCAACGTGGACGTGCTCCGGCCGACCGTCGACTTCACCACGGCCGCCGACTGGGAGTCCTACACGTCGAACTTCGTCGCGCAGGTGGTCGCCGACCTCGAGATCGCGCAGGCGGGTGCGTACACGTTCCGCCTGATCAGCGACGACGGCTCCCGGCTGCTGATCGACGACCGGCAGGTCATCGACCATGACGGCGTGCACGGCGACACGCCCAAGGACGGCGACGTCACGCTCGCGGCGGGCGCGCACACCGTGGAGATCCGCTACTTCCAGGCCGGAGGCGGCGCGCGGCTGAACCTGCAGTGGCGCCGGCCGGGGCAGTCCACGTTCGAGACCGTGCCGAGCTCCGTCTTCTCGGTCGAGGGCGGCGGGGCCCGCGTGGTCGCGCCGGGTGTCAAGGAGTGCGAGAACCTCACCGACCTGCCGGGCGACGGCTCGCCGCTGAACCGCGTCCACCCCAGCTTCACGCTGAGCAACCTGCGACCGGACGCGTTCCGCCCTGACGTGTCGGGGATCGCCTGGTACCCGGACGGCAGCGCGGCCGTGCTCACGTGGGGCGCCGCCCAGACCTCCTCCAACGGCAAGCTGTACCGCGTCACGAACGTGCAGGGAGACGTCGACGTCTCCAAGGTCACCTACACCGAGACCGCCACGGGTCTGCAGGAGCCGCAGGGGGTCGCGGTGGTCGACGGCGTCACGTACGTCTCGACCAAGGCCGGGCTCGACCGCCTCGTCGACGCGGACGGCGACGGCTTCTTCGAGGGCCGTGCCCGGCTGGCGAGCTGGCCGTACGCGAACAACTACCACGAGTTCGCCTTCGGACTCCCGTACAAGGACGGGCACTTCTACGTCGCGCTGTCGGGCGCGCTGGACCGCGCCGGGCTGACCACCCTCCCCCAGCCGTCCCCCGACCGCGGCACCGTCGCCAGGGTCAACAAGGACACGGGCGTCATCGAGTACATCGCGGGCGGGCTGCGCACGCCCAACGGCATCAACTTCGGTCCCGGCGGGCGGCTGCTCGTCACCGACAACCAGGGCGGCTGGGTGCCGACGAGCAAGCTCGTGGAGATCAAGCCCGGCGGCTTCTACAACATGTTCACGACGTTCCGCGACCCGATCAGCGGCGCCAGCGTCCCGGGCCGCTTCGACGGCCAGCCGGTCACACCGCCGGTCGTGTGGATGCCGCACAACGAGATCGCCAACTCGCCGTCGACCCCGGTCGTGATGGAGGAAGGCCTCTTCGCGGGACAGCTCGCGATCGGTGACGTCACCTACGGGGGCCTGCAGCGCGTCTACCTCGAGGAGGTCGACGGCAAGCTGCAGGGCGCGCTGTACCGGATGACGCAGGGCCTGGAGGCCGGCATCAACGAGGTCGCGACCGGCCCCGACGGCGACCTCTACCTCGGCGGCATCGGCTACGACGGCAACTGGAACCAGCCGGGCAAGCTGCGCTACGGCTTCCAGAAGCTGCGCGCGAACGACACGGTCACGATGGACATCCTCAAGACGGAGATCACCGAGACCGGCTTCAAGCTGACGTACACCAAGCCGCTGTCGCCGGAGACGCGGCTGGGTCTCGCCGCTCGCTATCAGGCCCAGCAGTGGCGCTACAACGCGACCGCCGGCTACGGCGGGCCCAAGCTCGACCAGGAGACGCTCGCCGTGACCGCGGCGACGGTCGGCGCCGACGGCAAGACCGTCGAGCTCGTCGTGCCCGGCGTCAAGCCCGGCCGTGTGGTCCACCTGCGCTCGGCGCGGCCGTTCAGCGCCGCGGACGGCGAGCAGCTGTGGAGCACCGAGGTCTGGTACACGGCCAACGCCGTGCCGGGCTACCAGGCGCCCGCCGATCTCGGCCTCTACGAGGCCGAGGAGGCGTCCGTCTTCGGTGGGGCCGGCATCAACACCGACCACAGCAAGTACTCGGGGTCGGGCTTCGTCGACAACATGACCACGCAAGGCTCAGGGGTCACGTTCACGGTCGACGCGGCGCAGGCCGGCACACAGCCCGTGCACGTCCGGTACTCCAACGGGCCGAACCCGAGCGCGAAGACGAAGGTCGTCTCGCTGCTGGTCAACGGCACGGAGGTCGAGCCGCTGTCACTGCCGAGCACCGTCGACTGGAAGACGTGGGCGTTCACGACCCGCCAGCTCGACTTGAAGGCCGGCAGCAACACGATCACGCTGCGCTACGACGCGGGTGACGACGGGTGGGTCAACGTCGACCTGCTCAAGCTCGGCGCCGAGCGGGACATCTGCACGCCCCAGGCCGCGGGCACGGGCTACACCAGCCTCTTCGACGGCACGCTCGATAGCCTCGCCGGCTGGCGGCAGGCCAGCGCCGGGTCGTTCGCCCGCCAGGCCGACTGCTCGCTGAAGACGGTGGGCAACGCGGGCATGCTGTGGTGGCCGGGCGAGCGGTTCGACACGTACAGCCTCAAGCTCGACTGGAAGCTCGCGGGCGACGACAACTCCGGCGTCTTCGTCGGGTTCCCGGACCCGGGCAACGACTGGAATGTCGCGTTCACGCGCGGGCACGAGGTCCAGATCGACCCGACCGACGACGCGGACTCCACCACCGGCTCGATCTACAACTACAGCGCGCCGGACGCCGCCGCCCGCGACGCCGCCCTCAGGCCCGCCGGGCAATGGAACGAGTACGAGATCGTCGTCGAGGGCCAGCGGATCCAGGTGTTCCTGAACGGCGTGAAGATCAACGACTTCACGAACACCGACCCGAACCGGATGACCATCCCCGGCTTCATCGGCATCCAGAACCACGCCGCCGGTGACGACGTGTTCTTCCGGAACATCCGGCTGCGCAAGCTCGGCCAGCCGCCGCTCTCGGGCGCCGAGGCGTCGGTGACGGTCGGCGGTGAGGTTCCCGGCGCGCTCGGGCTCACGCTCGGAGCGGCGGCGACCTTCGGCACGTTCCTCCCGGGCGTGACGGACGAGTACGCCGCGACGCTCACCGGCTCGGTCGTGTCGAGCGAGCCACAGGCCCAGCTGTCCGTGCACGATCCAAGCGCGAACGCCACCGGCCGGCTCGTCAACGGCGCCTCCGCGCTGCCGCGGCCGGTCCAGCTGCGGGCGGGCGCCGGAGGGTTCGCGGCGCTCAGCACGACCGGGGCGCCGCTCGTGCTGGCGCGCTATGACGCCCCGACCGGCAAGCGGTCGCTCGCGATCGACGCCCGACAGGCGATCGACGAGACCGACGCGCTGCGGGCCGGGCGGTACGGGAAGACGCTGGTCTTCACCCTCTCCACCACCACGCCGTAGACCCGTGCGGGGTGAGCGCCGGTCGTGGCGACCGGCGCTCTCCCCGCCGTGTCCGCCGACGCAAAAGGCCCGCATGAGCGGGCCTTCACGGAAAGCTTGTGTCTAACTGTGTGACAGGATAGGGTCTGCCGAGTGGAGGCGTTCTTGACCGAGACGGCCGCGATGTTCACCCCGCGAACGCGGGTGGCCTGATGGGCGGCTTGGCGGTCGCCCCGGTGTCGCTGACCGAGGCCGTCGTGGCGTCGCTGCGGGACAAGATCCTCGACGGCGCGATCGAGCCGGGCGACCCGCTGCCCGAGGCCGACCTCACGCGCGAGTTCGGCGTCGCCCGCCCCACGGTGCGCGCCGCGATCCAGACGCTGTGCCACGAGGGTCTGCTGGTCCGCGAGCGCAACCGCAGCGCCTACGTGCCCCGCATGACGCGCGAGGACGTCGAGGACCTGTTCGTCGTGCGGATCCCGATCGAGTGCCTGATCGTCCGCAACGCGCTGGAACGCGCGGCGCCGCTCGAAGAGGTGCACGCGGCCGTCGCGCGGCTCACGACGCTCACGCCGAGCTCGCCGTGGTCGGAGGTGGTCGACTCCGATCTCGCGTTCCACCAGGCGCTGGCGCGCGCGGCCGGCTCGTCGCGGCTGGAGCGGCTGTACGGCTCGATGACCGGCGAGATCCGCCTGTGCATGTCGCAGCTGCGTCCGTCCTGGAAGTCCCCGATGCACATGTCCGACGAGCACCGCGACCTGCTCGCGATCATCGAGAGCGGTGACACCGACGCTGCGGCGGCGCGGATGACCGCGCACCTGCAGCGCGCGCTCCGGGACCTCACCACGGGCCGGCCCAGCGCGTCCTCGCGCTTCGCCCGCTGACCCGCGCACCACGCGCGCACGTCGTGTACCTGACATGACGACGACATGAGCACTCGTCGACTCGTGTAACCAGAAGCTGTAGAGCGGAATCTCCCTCCCGCACCGAACCGCCGACGGGGCTTGACAGACAGTCATACAGCTTAGATAGTTGTGCGACTGGCCGAACCCGGCCCACGAGAGGGAGAGCTCGATGACAGGGGTATTCCGGCGGCGCGCTGTGGCGCTGTTGGTGCTGTGCGCGGCCGCGTTCGCGGCGCCGTCCACCGCGCAGGCGCAGAGCGACACGTACAACGGCTCGCAGCTCTGGCTGCGCTACGTGCCGATCACCGACGCCGATCGGCTCGCGCAGTACCGCGCGGCGATCACCGGCGTCGCGGTCGAGAACGCCGACGCGAACCCCGTCCACCGCCAGACCGCGAACCTCGCGATGGAGAGCGGCGGCACGGAGAAGCTCTCCCGCACGAGCCTCGAGGCCGCGCGCGAGGAGCTCGTCCGCGGTCTGAGCGGACTGCTGGACCGGCCCGTCCCGGCCGCCGCCGACGGCTCCGTCGTCGTCGGCACGCGCGAGAGCTCGGCCGTCGTGCGCGACGCCATCCCGGCCGCCGACCTGGTCAACGCCGAGGGCTACGTGATCCGCACGGTCGGCAGCCGGACGATCATCGCCGGCCGCACCGAGCTCGGCGCGCTCTACGGCAGCTTCGCCTTCCTGCGGCACCTCCAGACGCTGCAGCCGATCGGCGCGCTCGACGTCGCCTCCTCCCCCAAGATCAAGCACCGCCACCTCAACTACTGGGACACGGAGCGCCTGTACGCGGGCAACAACACCGCGGGCACCGGCGGCCTCAACGGCGAGAACGGCGCGATCTTCAACTTCGCGGCCACCGGTGCCAGCGCGCCGCGCAACCTGCCGCTGATCCTGGACCGCTACGTCGTCATGGCCCGCGCGCTGGCCTCGGTGGGCATCAACGGCATCACGATCAACAACGTCAACGCGAACAACGCGTACCTGACGAGCGCGTACATCGCGCAGGAGGCCGCGCTCGCCGACGCGTTGCGCCCGTACGGCATCCGGCTCGCGCTCTCGGTGCGCTACGACGCGCCGACCGACAACCGCTTCGCGCCCGACACGCTCACCGCCGCGCAGCTGGACCCGTACAGCGCCGAGTTCCGCGGCTGGTGGTCGCGCAAGGCGAACCAGATCAAGCTCGCCATCCCGGACTTCATCGGCTTCACCGTGAAGGCGAACTCGGAGGGCCAGCCCGGCCCGCAGGACTTCGGGGACGATCACGGCGACGGCGCCAACGGGATGGGCGCCGCGCTCGCGCCGCTGGGCATGAAGGTCTTCTGGCGCACCTTCGTCTACAACGCCAACGTCGACAACGACCGGCTGAAGCGACCGATCCTCGAGTTCGATCCGATCGACGAGGAGCCACAGCCCGACGGCACCAAGGGCCGCTTCGCCGACAACGTGTTCCTGCAGACCAAGAACGGCCCGCTGGACTTCCAGTCGCGCGAGCCGCTGCATCCGATGTTCGGCCGGATGGAGCACACCAACCAGGCCATGGAGGTCCAGATCACGCAGGAGTACACCGGCCAGAGCCGGATGCTCACGTACCTGGCGCCGATGTGGGAAGAGGTCCTCAAGACCGACACGGGTGGCGCCGGCCTCGCCGGCGAGGTCGTCGACGGCACCTCGCAGGGCCAGGCGGACACCGCGTTCGTCGGCGTCGCCAACCTCGGCAACTCCGAGAACCTCACCGGCCACCACTTCGGCCAGGCCAACCTGTACGCGTTCGGCCGGCTGGCCTGGGACTGGAAGCTCGGGTCGGAGGCGATCGCGCGCGAGTGGGTGCGGATGACCTGGGGCACGAACCCCGGCGTCGTCGACACCGTGGTGAAGATGATGATGGGCTCCTGGGAGGCGAACGTGAGCTACGAGACGCCGCTCGGCGTCGCGCACCAGTTCCGCTCCAGCGACCACTACGGCCCGATGCCCAACGAGTGGTTCCAGCGCGACGACTGGAGCCCCGTCTACTACAACAAGGCCGACAGCGCCGGGCTCGGGTTCGACCGCTCCCCCACCGGCTCGAACTTCGCCGCGCAGTACTTCTCGCCGCTCAAGGAGCGCTACAGCAGCATCGACACCACGCCCGAGAACCTGCTGATGTGGTTCCACCACGTGCCGTGGGACCGTCGCATGCAGAGCGGCCGGCCGTTCTGGGACGAGCTCGTGTACCGCTACCAGATGGGCGTGCAGTACGTGACGTGGCTGCGCGAGACGTGGGACACGTTGCAGCCGCTGGTCGACGCGCGGCGCTTCGCCGAGGTCAAGGCCAAGCTCGCCCAGCACGAGGCCGACGCGAGCTCGTGGCGTGACACCAGCGTGAACTACTGGCGCGAGTTCAGCGGGCGCCCGAACCCGGTGGACGGTGGCCCGCTGTCGGCCGCGATCACGGTCGGCGGCGTCGAGCGCCGCGGGTTCGACCTGTCGGCCTCCGCGTACACGATCCCGGTCAAGGCGGGCGCGTCGCGCACGATCACGGCGGTCCGCGCGCTGGATCCCGGCGCGCGCGCCGAGATCGTCAGCCAGTCGGCCGACCAGGCCGTCGTGAAGGTCACCAAGACCGACTTCTTCGGTCCGCTGGTCAAGAACTACGTGCTCAACTTCGTGCCGGACACGACCCTGGCCGCGCTGCGGGTCAACCGGCACGCGCTCACGCTCAAGCCCGAGACGCTCAGCTACAACGCGCTCGTCGAGACCGGGGTCGACCAGGTGCCGGTCGTCGACGCGACCGCCGCCGACCCGGCGGCCACCGTGACCGTCGAGCAAGCGCCGACGCGCACCGGCGCCGCGAAGGTCACCGTCGCCAACGGCACGGCGACCGCCGTCTACACGGTCAACCTCGACACGCGGCTGCGTGGCAGCGACGAGTTCGACGGCACCGCGCTCGGCTCGCAGTGGCAGGTGGTGCGTCCCGACGACGCCCGTCGCCGGGTCCAGAACGGCTCGCTCGTCCTCACCTCCCAGGCCGGTGACCTGCAGGGCTCGACGAACACGGCCCGCAACCTCGTGCTGCAGGACGTCAACGGGGATTGGACGACCGAGACCAAGGTCGTCTTCTCCCGCCCGCTCGCGCAGAACAACGAGCAGGCCGGCGTGCTCGCCTACGCCGACGACCAGAACTACGTGAAGGTCGGCTGGGAGATGGCGAGCTCGACGCAGGCCATCAACAAGCTGCGCGTCGTGCTGCTGCGGGAGCAGAACGGCACCGCGACCACGATCCAGGTGACGGGTGCGGACGCCCAGAACATCGTCGGCGCGTCCGGCGCGATCTGGCTGCGGCTCGCCAAGGCCGGCAACGCCTACAAGGCGTACTACTCGTCCGACGGCACGGTCTGGCGCTACTTCGGCGCCACGACGCTCAACGTCGAGCCGGCCAAGGCCGGGCTGTTCGCCTTCAACCGGGCCGGCACCTCGACGGACCTGCAGGCGGCGTTCGACGCCTTCCGGATCACGAGCGCGGGCGAGGTCGTGCCGAGCCTGATCACCGAGACCCCCGGCACCGTGGGCGGCTCGGTGCCGGCGACGCTCGGGCTCTCGCTCGGCGCTCCGGCGACGTTCCCGACGCTGCGTCCGGGCGTTGCGGCCGAGTACACGGCCACCACCACGGCGACGGTCACCTCGAGCGCCGGCGACGCGACGCTCTCGGTCGGCGACCCGGGACGCCTCACCAACGGGGCGTTCTCGTTGCGGGACCCGCTGGGGGTGTCGCTGGCGAAGACCGCGTGGAGCGGGCCGACGAGCAACGAGGCGGTGGCGGTGACGTTCACGCAGCGCATCGCCGCCGACGAGCCGCTGCGCACCGGCACCTACTCGCGGGCGGTCACGTTCACGCTGTCCACGACGGCGCCGTAGTGCCGTCCGAAGGAGGAGAGAGAGGCATGCACCGGTCCTTGGCCGCCGCCGCAACCGCGGCGGCGGCCTTGGCCTGCGCCGCGCCGGCCGCGCAGGCCCAGCAGTTCCCCACCTACAGCAAGGACAAGTGGCTCGGCAGCATCAGCGAGTTCACGCGTCCGCTGTTCAACGAGTACTTCAACCAGATCACGCCGGAGAACGGCGGCAAGTGGGGCGTGGCCGCCAACACGACGCGCACGGGCGCAATGCGCTGGCAGCAGCTCGACACGGCCTACAACTACGCGCAGGCCAACGGCATGAAGTTCAACTTCCACGTGCTGCTGTGGGGCAACCAGCAGCCCACGTGGATGGCGACGCTGCCGCCGGACGAGCAGCTCGTCGAGATCAAGAAGTGGTACGCGGCGGTCGCCGAGCGCTACCCGAAGATCGAATGGCTGCAGGTGGTCAACGAGCCGACCTGGGACCCGCCGGACGGCTCGACGCCGAAGAACGCCGGCGCGAACTTCGCGTCCAGCGGCAACTACGTGCAGGCGCTCGGCGGCGCCGGCGCCTCCGGCTACGACTGGATCCTGAACGCCTTCCGGCTCGCGAAGCAGTACTTCCCGAACACGAAGCTGATGCTCAACGACGTCGCGATCACCGGCCAGACCGCGTCGACCGACGAGTACCTGAAGATCATCAACCTGCTCAAGGCCGAGAACCTGATCGACGTGATCGGGTTGCAGGCGCACGCGTTCGAGTTCATCCCGGACAACCCGAACGTGCCGTCGATCCCGGGCCATCCCTACGACCCGTACGCCTCGATGGCGGTGCACCGGGCCAACCTGGACCGGCTGGCGGCGACGGGCGTGCCGATCCACGTCACCGAGCTCGACCTGGACGGGTTCGCGGTCAACGGCGTCCCTGGGGATGAGATGCAGCTCGCGCACTACCGGCGGGTCGTGCCGACGTTCTGGGACCACCCGCGGGTCGAGGGCATCACGCTCTGGGGCTGGCGGCAGCCCAACCACTGGCGCAACGCCCAGAACGCGCCGATCGTGCTCTCCAACGACACGCCCAAGCCCGCCGCCCTGTGGCTCTACGACTACGTCCGCGGGATCGCCCCGGTGATCGGGGCCGGCCAGGCGTTCACCGTCGCCGACGGCAACGCCAACCGGGTCGGCACCGTGCAGGCGAGCGACTGGGCGTCGAAGATCGGGCGCCCGAACCTGCGCACGTTCACGTGGCGGATCACCGGCGGCAACGAGGCCGGCGTCTTCGCTATCGCCCCCGCCACCGGTGAGCTGACCGTCGCCAAGCCGGAGCGCCTCGACGAGCTGACCACGTACGCGCTCAAGGTGCGCGTGAGCGACGGCTTCCACGAGAGCGCCGAGCAGGACGTGACGGTCACGACCGCGGACCTCGCCAACGTGGTCGACCAGCCGGTCAGCGGCACCGTCGCGGCGACCCTGTCCCTGTCGCTGTCGGGCGCGGTGAGCTTCGGCGCCTTCACGCCGGGCGTCACGCGCGACTACGAGCGCGGCGTGGACGCGACCGTCACCAGCACCGCCGGCGACGCCGCGTTGAGCGTCTCCGACCCGGCCGCCGAGACGCCCGGGCGGTTGCGCAACGGCAGCTTCGCGCTCGCCCGCCCGGTCGAGGCGACGGTGGCCGGCGCGTTCGCGCCGGTCGGTGCCGCACCGCTGACGCTGCACAGCTACTCCGGTCCCGCCAGCCAGGACGTCAAGACGATCCGCCTGCGGCAATCGATCGACGCGTCCGACCCGCTGCGGACCGGCAGCTACGCGAAGACGTTCACGTTCACGTTGTCCACCACGACGCCCTAGGGAGCAGCCAGGCCCCAGTCCCGCACGAACTCGTTCGCGGGCACCGGACGGGAGAAGAGGAAGCCCTGAATCCGCGTGGCGCCGAGCTGCTGGAGCCGCGCGAGCTGGATCTCGGTCTCGACGCCCTCGGCCACGGTGTCGAGGCCGAGCGCTCCGGCCAGGGAGGTGATGGCCGCGACGAAGGCGTCGTCGTCGCGGTCCTCGCCGCCGAGCCCGGTGATGAAGGCGCGGTCGATCTTGAGCGTGTCCACCGGCAGACGGCGCAGCCGGGCGAGCGACGAGGCGCCCGTCCCGAAGTCGTCGAGCAGCAGCCGGACGCCGAGGGCGCGCAGCTCGCACAGCCGGTCGAGCGCCGCCTCGGGCGAGTGCATCAGCATCGACTCGGTCAGCTCCAGCCCGAGGCGGCTGGGGGTGCGGTCGAGGCCGGAGGCGGCGAGTGCGGCGGCGACCTCGTCGACCAGCCCCGGTTGCTCGAGCTGCCGGGCCGACACGTTGACCGTGACGCCGACGTGGTCGGCCACCTGGCCCGCGGCGCGCCACGCCGCCAGCTGCCGGCAGGCCGTGTCGAGCACGTGCCGTCCGATCTCGAGGATCAGCCCGCAGTCCTCGGCGACCGGGACGAACACGCCAGGCGAGACGAGCCCTCGCGTCGGGTGCTCCCAGCGGACCAGGGCCTCCATCGACCGCAGCGTGCCGTCGGCGGCGGCGACGATCGGCTGGTAGTGGACGATCAGCTCGTCGTTGTCGAGGGCGGTGCGCAGGTCCTGCTCCACGCGGGCCCGCTCGCGGACGCGCTCGCGCATCGTGTGGTCGAAGCGGATCGGATGGTCCGCCGCGCTGCGCTTGGCGGCCATCAGCGCCACGTCGGCGTCGCTGAGCACGCGCTCGGCGTCCTCCGCGCCGGAGTCGACGGCGACGACCCCGACGCTGGCGCGGACGTAGACCTCGCCGTCGGACGCGGTCACCGGATCGGCGAAGGTGGCCTGGAGCCGGCCGGCGACGAGGTCGCTCTCGTCCTCGGAAGCGAGGTCGGCGTAGACGACGATGAACTCGTCGCCGCCCGCGCGGGCGACGAGGTCCGTCTCGCGGATCGCGCCGGACAGGCGCGCCGCGACGAGCCGCAGGACCTCGTTGCCGACCGCGTGCCCGCGCGTGTCGTTGATCGTCTTGAAGTTGTCGAGGCCGACGGCGACGACGGCGAAGTGCTCGTCGTACCGGCGGGCGCGGGCGATCAGGTAGGCGAGCCGCTCGGACAGCATCAGCCAGTTCGGCAAGCCGGTCAGCGGGTCGTGCACCGCCTGGTGGCGCATCTGCGCGAACAGGTCCGCGCGCCACACGGCGGTCGCGCCGGCGGCGGCGCACGCGTCGAGGAACGCGCGGTCGTCGACGGTCAGCTCGCGGTCGGCGGCGAAGGTGATCGTGAGCGTGCCGATCCGGCGGCCGCTGACGTCGAGCGGCAGCTCGTGCGCCGTCGTGGACCCCGCGGTTGGGATCAGCTCCTCGCGCTGGTGGAGCGTGGTGCCGTCGAGGCTGACGCTGCAGCGCTCGGGGGCGACCGCGTCGAACACGCCGTCCACCAGGGCCGCGGCGACCGAGTCCAGGCCGACCGCCGCCGACAGCGCGGTCGACAGGCGCTGCAGGCGCTCGACCCGCTCGCGGGCCTCCCGCTCGACGTCACGGGCGGCGAGCAGCTCGCGCTCGTAGCGACGGCGGTCGCTGGCGTCGAACACGCTCGCGCGGACGCTGTCGCCGACCTGGACGGCGCTGAGCAGGACCGGCAGGCGGCTGCGGTCGGCGCGCACGAGGTCGACCGGCATCTCGCGCAGCTCGCCGGCGAGGTCCAGGCGCGGCCGCCAGTGCGTCTCCGCGTACAGCCGCGAGCCGGGCGTCATCAGGGATTGCAGGCGCTGGCCGACGACCTCCTCGCCGCTGCGGCCGAGCGAGCGCACGAACGTCCGGTTGGCGCGGGTGATCGTCCCGTCGGCGGTCATCGAGACGTAACCGCAGGGAGCGTCCTCGTAGAGCTCCTCGAGTGACGGCTCGTCGGTCGGCATCACGCGTCCAGGTAGGCGCGGATCGCGGCGATCGTCTCCTGCGGAGCGCTCAGGTGCGGGCAGTGGCCGGAGGCGTCGAGCAGCACGAACGTGCTCTGCGGCAGGTGCGCGTGCACGTACTCACCGACCGGGATCGGGGCGATGACGTCGTCCCGGCACTGCAGGATCAGGGCGGGTGTGGTCGATCGCGGGAGGTCGGCGCGGTTGTCGGACGTGAACGTCACGCGCGCGAAGTGGCGGGCGGTCGTCTGGTCCGAGCGGCAGAACGACGCGGTCAGCTCCTCCCCCAGCTCCGGGGCGTCCGGGCGGCCCATGATCGCGGGCGCCATGACGCTCGACCAGCCGAGGTAGTCCGTCTCCATGTTCTCGAGCAGGCCGTCGATGTCCTCGCGCGTGAACCCGCCGACGTAGTCCTCGTCGTCGATGTAGCGCGGGGACGGGCCGATCAGGACCAGCTGGGCGAATCGCTCGGGTGCGAGGTTGGCCGCCAGCACGCCGATCATCGCGCTCACCGAGTGGCCGACGAAGACGATGTCGGTGAGGTCGAGCTCGAGGCAGACCTCGACGATGTCGCGGGCGTAGGCCGTCAGGTTGGCGTAGCGCGCCGGGGTGAAGCCGGACGCGTCCGAGCCGCCCGCGCCGACATGGTCGAGCAGCACGACGCGGTGCGTGGTCTCGAACGCCGGCGCGACGCGGCGCCACATGCCCTGGTCGCAGCCGAAGCCGTGCACGAGCACCATCGGCGGGCCGTCGGGGTTTCCGCTGATCTGGACGTGGTTGCGACGGCTCGCGCTCATGCCCGTGAATTCGGCACGCGGGCGCGACGCTCCCAGCGCGGCGTCACCAAGCTGACGGCGAGGTCCGCTTAGTCGCGTACGCGCTGCAGCTCGCCCAGCAGCCCTCTGAGCGACGCGGCGTACGCCGGCATCGGGTCGGCCAGCCGCAGGCCGTCGCCGTCGTCGGTCAGCAGCCCGATCCGCGTGAAGCCCGCGACGTGCTCGTCGATGCCGCCGTGCGGGCTCACCTCGGCGGCCCGCGCGAGCGCCGCCTTCGACCAGCGCCGGCCCGGCTCGGCGAACAGCGCTTCGAGCGCGAGCCGGCGCGGACGCGACCCGAACAGCCAGTCGCGATCCGTCAACGCCTTTCTCCCGCGAGCCATGTAGAATTCATTTCTACCATGGCGCAGACGACTTCGGACCCGAACCGCCGACCGCACGCGATGCGCGTGATCACGGGCGGCCGCTCCGCCGTCGCCGAGTCCCGCGACGAGGCGCTCGAGTTCGTGGTGAGCACGCGCGCCGGCGACCGGCTCGAGCCGTGGGCGCTGCCGTCCTCCCCGGCAGTCACCCGCGTGCTCGAGCAGGCCGCCGGCGCGGGGCTCGACCCCGAGCTCGCCGTCCGTCTCTGCGTCGAGCACGCGCTGGTGCGCGCGACGCTGTGCGCGGTCCGCGTCGACCCGCGCCTGGTCGACGGCCTCGCCTCCGGCCAGCGCTTCGAGCAGCGCGCGGACGACCGCGACGCGGCCTACGCGCGCCGACTGACGCTCACGGCCGCACGCGCCGAGCGGCCGGCCGCGCCGTCGACCGTCGGCCTCCCACTGCGCCTCGCGGGGCAGCTCGCCGACACCGACCTGCCCGCACTGCTCCGGGACGCGGACGTCGAGCAGGCCCGCGCCTGGGAGCTGGCCGCCCTGGCGGACGGCCGCACCATGAGCGAGTGGGCGCCGCTCGCCGCCCTGCGCGCGCAGTCGGCGCGCCTACGCGCCTAGCCCGGCAACGACGCTCGGGCGACGCCGCGCGTACGCCCCGCGCCGCGAAACGCCCGCGCGCCGCGCGCCTCCGCGCCGCTCGCGCCCACGCCACCCACGCCACTCGCCCCGCTGGCGGCGCGGCGCGCGGCGTGCGCCTAGCCCTCGTCTGCGAGGTCTTCGCCGGCGCGGAAGGCGCGCGCCGCACGGGCGACGGCGGTCCAGCCGACCGGCAGGTCGCTCAAGCCGAGCGGACGGCGCAGGCGGTTCGCGCGTTCGACGCGGGCGGCCAGGCGCTGCTCGTCGATGGCCGGGGCCATGAAGGTGGCGTCGCGGGCTTCGTCGGTGAGGCAGGCCGTGTTGTGGGCGACGATCGCGCGGCGGCCGGTGGGCGGTGCGCCCGCGGCGTGGTGGCCGCAGCCGCACGGCTGAAGCGCGAACAGGCGGGTGCGGATGGCGGCGTACGCCGGGCCGAGCGGCAGCGTGCCGAGGATGGCCGGGTGGTAGATGGCGATGCCGACGCCGGTGTCGTCGGCGCGCTCGATCGGGACCGGCGGGAAGGCCGGGCGCATGCCGTGCAGGCCGGCGCAGGTGGCGGCCACGCCGCTCGCCAGCAGCGCGACGTGGGCGCCGGTCGCGCCGTTGACGGCCACCGGGCGGCCCGTGCGCTCCTGCAGGCCGAGGGCCAGCCGGGTGATGCCTTCGAGCTGGCGGGCCGAGGCGCCGCCGTTGACGATCACCACCCAGTAGCCCTCCACGGGCAGGTCGGCGTAGGCGTCGACGAGCGCCTCGGCGGCGGCGCCGACATGGCGGCCGCGCACCGCGAGGGTGGCGAACAGCGTGCGCGGCGGACCGTCCGGGCGGTCCGGCGGCGGCCGCCAGCCCTGCCGTTGCTCCCACGCGGCCGCGGTGGCGTGCGCGAACGCGAGCTCCTGCGCGCGGCCCGCGGCGGCCTCCGTGCCCAGGACGTGGGCCGGCGTGGTGACGAGCGTCGCGCGGCCGAGGAGCTGCGCTTCCAGGAACGCCTCGGCGTACGCGTCGATCGACGTGTCCGACAGGCGCGCGGCGTCAGGGTCCAGCGGCGTCCGCAGCGCGTACGGCAGCCGGGCGAACGCGCCGCCGCGGTCGGCCGGTGGCAGCTGGTTCAGCCAGGCCTGCCCCGGCAGGACGACGCCCATGCCGAGTGCGTGCGCCCGCTCGACGACGCCGGCCTCGTTCGCCGCGTGCTTGAGCGGGAGCGCGAGCGCGTTGCTGACCGAGCGGTCCAGCGCCTCGAGGTCCACCCCGCCGCGGTACCCCGTCCAGAGCACGAGCGAGCGACGCTCGAGGCTGGGGTGGCGCGGCGCGTACGAGTCGCGATCCTGACTCATCCACGAAGGGTCGCAAGCGGACCGGACGGCTCGCCGGCGACGCGCGCCGGAGGGCCGTGGCCTACGATCCGCCGGTGCCCGAGTCTGTCCTCGCCATCACCCGGATCCACGGCCTCGCCGGCCGCCGCGACGAGCTGCGCGCGCTGATGCAGGCGACCGAGCGCGCGGTCGCGCAGGAGGCCGGCTGCCGCACGTACCGCTTCGCCGCGATGCTCGACGATCCCGACGAGTACGTGCACGTGCAGGAATGGGCCGACGAGGCCGCGTGGGTCGCACACCAGCGCTCGACCGCGTTCCGGGACTACCAGCAGGCGCTGTTCGACCTGCTCGCGCGGCCCTCGGACATGGAGGTCCACCGCGGGGCGACGCGCTCGCGACCCGAGCCGTCGGGCCTGCCGGACCCGCGCGCGCTGGACTAGTACCGGGACGCTAGGCCAGACCGGCGAGGAGGTCGGTGCCCTCGCCCGGGAGGTCGTGCTTGCGGACGAAGCCGCAGGCGCCGTGACGTACGGCGTCCTCGGCGGTCGTGGCGTCGGGGTCCGAGGAGGTCAGCAGCACCCGCGGGCTGCACGGCAGCGCCGACAGCTGCCCCGCCAGCATCACGCCGTCGCCGTCCGGGAGGCCGCAGTCGAGCAGGATCGCGTCCGGCTCGAGCTGGGCGGCGAAGACGGCGCCGTCGGCCGCGGTGCCCGCTTCACCGATCACGTCGAGGCCCGACGCGTCCAGCACCGCACGAGCCAGCGAGCGAAATCTCGCGTCATCGTCGATGAGGAGGACTCGTACTGACATGCGCATGTTCACCGTAGTTCTCGGAGGGCCTACCCACCTGTCCGGCTAGCCGTACCTTCGTGTCCGGCTGGTGGCGGCGACTGTCAGGCCCGCACGTCTGGCCGGGGCCCTGAGCGAGCGGAAGAGTTCCGGCCATGGCTTCTCTCTCCGCCGACAAGACCTCCACGCCGGTCGTCCTCGAGCCCGCCGCGCAGGCGTTCGCCGAGGCGACCGCGAACCCGCCGTACCTCTACGAGCTGGCCCCCGCCGAGGGCCGCAAGGTCGTCGACGACACGCAGGCCGGCCCGATCGACAAGCCCGCGGTCGACGACGAGTGGATCACCGCCAGCGGCGTCAAGACCCGGATCGTGCGCCCGGCCGGCGCCACCGGCGTGCTGCCGGTGATCCTCTACATCCACGGCGCCGGCTGGGTGTTCGGCAACGCGCACACGCACGACCGGCTCGTGCGCGAGCTCGCCGTGGGCACGGGCGCCGCGGTCGTCTTCCCCGAGTACGACCTCTCCCCCGAAGCGCGCTATCCCGTCGCGATCGAGCAGGAGTACGCGGTCGCCCGGTGGATCGTGAGCGACGGCGCGACCAAGGGCCTCGACGCCGCGCGCCTCGTGATCGCCGGCGACTCGGTCGGCGGCAACATGGCCGCGGCGCTCACGCTGATGGCCAAGCAGCGCGGCGACGTCGACTTCAAGGCGCAGGCGCTCTTCTACCCGGTGACCGACGCGAGCTTCGACACGGACTCCTACCACCAGTTCGCCGAGGGCTACTGGCTGCGGCGCGACGCCATGCTCTGGTTCTGGGACCAGTACACGACCGATCCGGACGAGCGTGCGGAGATCACCGCGTCCCCGCTGCGCGCGACGGCCGAGGACCTGGCGGGCCTGCCGAAGGCGCTCGTGATCAACGGCGAGGCGGACGTCCTGCGCGACGAGGGCGAGGCCTACGCGCGCAACCTGCGCGCCGCCGGGGTCGACGTCACCGCCACCCGCTACGGCGGCGCGATCCACGACTTCATGATGGTCAACGCGCTGCGCGAGACCAACGCCGCGGGCGCGGCGATCGCGCAGGCCGTCGCGTTCCTGAAGGAGGCGCTGGCATGAGCACGCTGAGCACCGACCACCATCCCACGCTGCGCCACGCCGACCGCGAGGCGATCGGCGTCGAGCTGCAGGCCGTCCTCGCGATCCTCACCGACCTCGCGCTGACGGGCAAGCACGCGCACTGGAACGTGCAGGGGCCGAGCTTCCGCGCGCTGCACCTGCAGCTGGACGAGCTCGTCGACGCCTGGCGGGAAGCCGCGGACACCGTGGCCGAGCGCGCGGTCGCGCTCGGCCACGCGCCCGACGGCCGGATCGCGACGATCGCGGATCAGACGCCACTGCCGGTGCTCGAGGCGGGCCCGCAGCTCGACCGCGAGCTGCTCGTCGCCCTCACCCGCATCCTCACGGAGGCGATCGGCGCGATCCGCGAGCGGATGGACCGGCTCGAGGACGTCGACACCGTCACCGCGGACCTCCTCCACGGCGTGGTCGCGACGCTCGAGGAGCAGACCTGGATGATTCGCGCCCAGACCGCCTAGCGCGGCCGGACATTCGGCCAGAACCCCTCACCGGCGACGAGGGTCAGGTACGGTCAACGCCCCACCACGCAGGGATTTCGATCGGCCGGAAAGACGTGTGACGGAGGGGTCAAGGACACGACCATGCGCCCCCTCCGCCACCTCCTCGCGCTCCTCGCCCTGCTCGTGATGGCGCCCGCCGCTGCGGCCCAGCCGCAGGTGACGCCGATCCACGGGCTGGGCGGCGCGCCCGACGCGCTCGTCGCCGGCCCGGACGGCGCGATCTGGGCCTCGCTGCCGGCCGATCCCGGCCGGATCGCGCGGATCACGACCGCGGGGAGCGTCGTCTACGCGGGTGCGGGCGGGCTCGGCGGGTTCCCGCCGAACGGGCGGCCGTCCGGCGTGACGAGCCTGAACGGCGCGCTGTGGTTCGCGCTCGCGGACGGGCTCGCGCGTCTGCGGCCGGGCACGCCGGTCGTGACCGTCGCGCCGAAGGCCGGCCGGCCGACGTCTCTGACCCCCGGCGCCGACGGGGCGCTGTGGATGACCGCCGGCGCCGCGATCGCTCGGCTGACGCCCGACGCGCTCGAGCTCTCCTACCCGGTCGCGGGTGAGACGCGGGCGATCACCGCGGCGCCGGACGGCGCGCTGTGGTTCGCCGAGGGCAGCCGGCTGGGTCGCATCACGACGGCGGGGGCGTTGACGTACCGCCCGGTGGCGGGCGCGTCGCCCACCGCGCTCGCGGCCGACGCCACCGGAGCGATCTGGTACGCGCAGGGCACCGTCGTGCACCGGCTCGACGATCCCGAGGCCTACGCCGTGGGCACGCCGGTCACCGCGCTGACCAGCGGGCCGGACGGTGCGCTGTGGGCGGCCGTGGACGGCGGCGTCGCGCGCATCGTCCCCGGGCAGCCGATCACCGTCATCGACCTGGTGGCCGGCGCACGCGCGCTCACGGCCGGGCCTGACGGCCACGTGTGGGTCGCGCTCGACCGTGCGCCGTACCTGATCAAGCTCTCGGTCCCGCCCGCCGTGTCCGGCGTCGCGGTGGCCGACGGCGCGCTGACCGGCACCGTCAACACCAACGGCCTGGAAGCGGTCGTGGCCGTCGAGGTGCGCGACGCCGGCGGCGCTTGGCGCGCGCACGCGCGCACCGAGCTGTACGGCACCACCTCCGCCCGGACGGTGCGCCTGGCGCTTCCCGAGCTGGCGCCGGGTGAGCACGCCGTGCGGCTGACGGCCACCAGCGCCGCCGGCAGCACGGCTTCCGCCCCGTTCACGGTCGGTGAGCGGGCCGTCGTCCCCGACCCCACCCCCACCGCCACGCCGCTGCCGAACGTCAGCCCCACACCCACCGCCGCCCCGGACGTCCCCGCCCCCGGTCCGGTCGAGGGCAGGACCGTCGCGGTCGAGGTCGTCAGCGGCACGGTCGGCTACCGGGCGCCGGACGCGAAGACGTACACGCAGCTCACCGGCACGGCGGTGCTCCCGCTGGGCGTGCTGCTGGACACCACCGACGGCCGGGTCCGCGTCAGCGCGCAGGTCGACGGCGCCACGCAGCGTGGGACGTTCAACGGCGGCAAGTTCAGCGTCACCCAGACCACCACCGGCATGACCGAGCTCGCGCTCGCCGGCCCGCTCGCCTGCAGCGCGCGCGAGCGCGCGACGGCGTCCACGCTGGCGAAGAAGAAAAAGAAGAAGCGCAGCCTGTGGGGCAAGGACAGCGGCGGCTCGTTCCGCACGCGCGGGAACGGCAGCGTCGCGACCGTCCGCGGCACCGAGTGGCGCACCGAGGACACGTGCGCGGGCACGACCGTCTACGTGCGTGAGGGCGCGGTCTCGGTATGGCCGCGCCGCGGCGGCCGCTCGACGCTCGTCCGCGCCGGACAACGACGGTTCTCGCCGCGCCCCGGATGACCCGGCTCGCCAAGGTCGCGGGCGCCCTCGTCGCGGTGGTCGCCCTCGTCGCCGCGCTCACGCCGGCGCTCGAACGCGCGGAGACGACGACGATCGACATGCGCTTCGGCGTCCGCGGCACGCAGCCGGTGTCCGGCCTCGTGGTCGTCGGGATCGACGAGCGCTCGTTCACCGAGCTCGACGAGCAGTGGCCGTTCCCGCGCTCGCTGCACGCGCGCATGGTCGACCGCCTGCGCGAGGCCGGTGCCCGCCAGATCGTCTACGACGTCCAGTTCACCGAGCCGTCCGAGGATCCCGACGAGGACCTCGCGCTCTACGACGCGATCGGCCGCGCCCAGCGCGTGATCCTCGCCACCGGGGAAGTCGACGACGACGGGCGCACGCGCGTCCTCGGCGGCGACGAGAACCTGGCGCGGGCCGGTGGCGCCCGCGCCGCCGCGAGCACGTTCCCGACCGACCCCGGCGGCGCGATCCGCCGCTACGCGCGCGAGGACACGCGGCTGCCGACCATCCCCGCGCTCGTCGGCGAGCGGCTCGGCGCGCCCGTGCGCGACGAGCGCGCGCTGATCGACTTCCGCGGGCCGACCGGCACGATCCCGACGTACTCGTTCGCGGACGTGCTCGAAGGGGACGCGTCAGCGCTGCGCGGCAAGATCGTCGTCGTCGGCGCGACCGCCCCCGCGCTGCAGGACGTGCACCCGACGTCCGCGCCGGGCGGCCGCCAGATGCCGGGCGCCGAGATCCAGGCGAACGCGATCTGGACCGCGCTGCACGGCAACCCGCTGCGCGCGATCCCCGGCTGGGTGGCGTTCGTGCTCGCGGTCGCGCTCGCCGCGGTCGCCGCCGTGGCCGTGCGCTTCCTCGGCCCGCTGCGCGGCAGCGCGGTCGCCGTCGGCGCCGGGCTGCTGTACGCCGTCGCCGCGCAGCTCGCGTTCAGCGCCGGGACGGTGCTCACGGTCGCCGTGCCACTGGTGGCGCTCGCCCTGACGCTGGCGGTCTCGCTGCTCGTGCGCGCCGTCGCCGAGCGCTCCGCCCGCGCGCGGGTGAGCCGGTACAACGCCGAGCTGGAGGCCGCCGTCCACGCGCGCACGAAGGACCTGGCGGCCACCCAGCTGGAGGTGGTCGCCCGCCTGGCGCGCGCCGCCGAGCTCCACGACGACGACACCGGCGAGCACATCGACCGGATGAGCCGCATGTGCGGCGAGGTCGCGCTCGAGCTCGGCCTGCCACCCACCCGCGCCGAGACGATCCGCTACGCGGCGGTCCTGCACGACGTCGGCAAGATCGGGGTGCCCGACGAGATCCTGCGCAAGCCCGCCCGCCTGACCGACGACGAGATGACGACGATGCGCCGGCACGTCATCGAGGGCGCACTGCTGCTCGACGGCTCACCCTCCCCCGTCCTGCAGATCGCCCAGATCATCGTCGACACCCACCACGAGCGCTGGGACGGCACCGGCTACCCGAATGGCCTGGCCGGCGACGCGATCCCGCTGGAAGGCCGGATCGCGGCGGTCTGCGACGTCTTCGACGCGCTCACCCACGAGCGCCCCTACAAGGAGGCCTGGAGCGTCGAGCGCGCGTGCGAGGAGGTCGAGCGCCTGCGCGGGACGCACTTCGACCCGGCTGTGGCCGACGCGCTCCTGGCCGTGGTGCGCCGGCGCGCGGGCGCCGGCGCGGTCACGGTCTGACGCCCGGCCGCGGCCTCGTCAGCTCAGGTGCCCTCGTCGAGGTCGAGCTCCTCGCGCACGACGTACTCGAGCCAATCGACGAACGTCGCACCCAAGAGCTCGCCAGAGCCGTCGAGCGACACCTCCCGGACCGGACCGTCCCGGTCACCGGTGACCGTCTGCACTTCGAGCGTCAGATCGTCCCAGGACGCGAGCACGAGCTCGTCGGGCCCGATCCGGCCCGCAGCTCGTGCCTGGAGCGTGTGCGCCACGACGCTGAGGGTCTCCGCCTCGCTGGAGAGGTCGATGCCGTAGATCCGGCAGGTCCCCACCTCGGCGGCTCCGAACTGCTCGAGGAAGGCCCGGTACTCGTCCGCGAAGCGAAGCTGCAGTGCCTGCTCTGCCGCAGAGGGCGCCCCCGGTGGGGGCGCCCCGATCACGGACACCAGGCCCGGCGCACGTTCGGAGCACGCGCGCAGCAGCTCGGCGGCGGTCAGCGGCATGGCCTCACGCTCGCGCTTCGAGCGCCCGCTGCACGTCCTTGACGGCCGGGTCGTACGTTCGACGGTTCTGCATCTCGAGATACCGCAGATTTGGGAGCTGGAGCAACGGGGAGAGGTCCCCGTCCTCGATCCGCGTCGAGCCTGAAGCGCCGATGTACTCCAGCTCGCCCAGCCCTTGCAGGGGCTTCAGCGAAGCGATCGAACCGCAGTCGCTGAACCCGAGATCGCGAAGGTGCGGATGCGATCGCACGTAGTCGATGCGGTCGAGGCCCGGAACCGACTCGAACAGGATCTGCCGCAGCCCGTCGAGCGCGCCGAGTGGTTCGAAGTCGTCGAGCTGGCGCGCGTTCGCCATCTTCAGCGACGTGAGGTCCCGTTGCTGCTCGACCCCCGCCACCGACCGCAACTTGGGGCGGCCGAGCAGTTCCAGCACCCGCAGCCCCCGGACGTTCGACAGGGGCATCAGGTCATCGGCGTCATAGCCCGCGAGCACCAGCTCCTGCAGCTGCTCGGGACCGTCCAGCCCTTCGACCTGCTCCCAGTCCGCTGCGAGCAGGCGCAGGGAAGCGAGCGCGCTCACGTCGAGCTTCGTCCCAGGGGCGGAGTCCACCCGCAGCTCCGTGAGCGACCGCATCTCGGCGACCGGTGTCAGGTCGGTGAGGGTGCGGTCGAGCACCTGAAGGCGTCGGATGCCCAGGTCATCCGATAGGAAGCTCAGGTCCTCGGCCGCGTATCCGCGGGCGTAGTTGAGCTCCAGACCGTCGACCGCCGGGTCCTCGAGGGCCGCCCCAGCCGCTGCGCTCCAGCGGCTGGTGACCACCAACGTCGGTCCCTGGTCCCGATCCTCCACGACGTACGGACCGGCGGAGGAGCTGTCGAGGCTGAACGTCACCGGGTGTACCCCGGAGGCATCAGGCTCCCGATGCGCTTGTCGCCGACGGGATTGACCTTGTTCAACAGGTTGCCGCCCTTCAAGCCGCCAAGCGTATCGATCAGCTTCTGCTCCGCGACTTCGCGCTTGGTCTTGCCGCCGGGAACCGGGATCCGTGCCGCGGCGTTGGCTTCGGCCTGCGTGAACTTGCCCGCGCGGACGTGCTGGCGCATGCGCCGGCTGATGTTTCCAGACTGCCCGACGTACTGCTTGCCCTTGTTCGGTCCCCCAGCCTTGGTGACGACGTAGATGCCTTCGTTGAAGTTGGGCACCACGCGGCACTGGTTGGCGTTGTGGACCAGCACCGAGGCGGTTCCCACGTGGTACGTGTGGACGCCTTCGACCGTGAGGTTGTAGGCGCGCCCCTGGCGCAGCGACGCCGGATCGAGGCCGCCCACGGCGACGGTTCCGCCGTCGGCGGTCAGCGCCGAGTCCCCGGAGACCAGATCCGCCGCGTCCTGCCACTCGAGGTCGGACTGGTTCCAGAAGGGGTGGTCCTCCGTCGTCACGAGCGCTTCGCCGCCGATCGTGAGGTTGACCAGGGTGTCGTCGTGACGCCACACAGCGAGCACCTGGCGCGGGCTTTGCTGACCCGTGACCGGGTCCGTAGCAGTGACCCAGTCTCCGACCTGCACCTCCGAGATCGCCCGAAGCGTGCCGTCGGCCATGAGGACCGGCGTGGCGGCTCCGAACGACATGGCGCAGTCCGAGACCTGGTCCGACCGCTTGCGGGCCCGGTTGGCGTCGACGGCCTCGTCGCTCTTGCTGAAGGCCTTGCTCCCTGCATCCCAGACGTCGTCGCCGTACTTCATGACGACCTTCCCGCCGACTTTGCCGACGACGCGGCCGAGCGGCCCACCGGCGAAGTTGCTGGCGATCTCGACCGGGTTGTCGCCGACGACGAACTTCACGCCTTCGATGAAGGCCTTGCGGCCCTCGGCAAGCTCGCGCTGGCGCTCACGGGAGTAGATGATCGGCCCGCGGCAGCCGATGCCGTGGTCGCAGTTGGCCTCAGGTTGCGGGGTGGCCTTCGGCTGGGCTGCCGCAGCGGCGCCGCCCGCGGCTTGCGCTCCCGCGTTGGCCTGGTTCTTGTTGTACGCGTCGGCCGCGCTCTGTCCGTTGAACGTGTCGTGACGCGCCGCTTGCTGCTCGGGCGTCTCCGACCAGCCCTCGCGCTTGCGCTGGGTGGTGCCGTCCTTGGACTGGATGATCGGCTGTGCGCCGCCCTCGCTCCCGGGGCCGTGACCGTCGAACTCGACGCGATTGACCGGGTTGCCGGCGCCGAACGCGTAGCGCTCCTGCGTCAACGGGTCCGACTGCAGGGCGAAGTCCCCGAGCGCATCCTCGAAGCGATCCGCGGTCAGGAAGCGCCCGATGTTGGGCAGGTACGAGCGCGCCTGCATGTCGTAGGCCTGCAGGCCCGAGTCGAAGTAATGGCTCTGGAAGCGGAAGGGGTTCTCCCCCGCCTCCGCGCTCGGCGTGTCCTTGTTCTCCTGCTTGCCGTACGGGTCGAGGTCGTAGCGGTCGTTCGTGCCGATCGCGCCCGTCGTGTCCTCGAGGCCGATCACCGTGCCGTTCGCCGGGTCGGTGAAGTAGCTGTGGTAGCTGTGGTCGGTGTTGCTGTCGGTCGCTTGCCCGATCCGGCCGAAGTCGGAGTCGTAGTCGAAGCTCTGGACCTTGCCGGAGCTCGCGCCCGGCTCGCGCGTCCAGGACAGCTCTTCGCCCAGGCCGACGAAGCTGTAGTCCAGCTGAGTGCCGGCGGCGCAGGCGGAACCGCTCAGCGAGCATTCCTGCTCACGGCGGTCGAGGCCGTCGTAGCGGTACTGCTTGTCCGTCCCCGGCGTATCCGTGGACGACAGGCGGCTGAAGCCGTCGTACTTGTAGCGATCGCCGCCGGGGCACGTGCTGACGTCGTTCGGCGCGCTGTCGTCGGTCGTGCCGAGGCACCCCATGTTGCCGGCGGCGTCGTACTTGACGTACCGCGTCTCGGGATCGTCGGGGTTGGTCTTGGAGTCCTCGACCGTCGCCGACGTCATCCGGAACGCCGTGACGTCGAACTTGGTCTCGATCGTGTGGTCGTCCTCGCGCTCGTCGAGCTGCTCGAGGATGGCTCCCGCGCCGTTGAGCTTGTACTTGACGGTCGAGTTCTCGAGGTTCTCGCCGTCGACCGGGCGGGCGTCCACACCCCGCTTCCACCACACGAGCTGGTCCCGCGAGTTGTACTCGTGGCGGTTGTAGTGCTCCTTGGTGGTGTTGCCGGTGTTCCAGCGGTACTCGTCGATGCGGTTGCCGTTGGTGTCGTACTCGTAGTGCCGGTAGCGCGTCTCGACGTGCTCGCAGCCGCGCTCGTCGGCGTTCGTGGTGCGCCCGCGAGCGGTGACCCGGCCCTGCGTGTCGAAGTACGTGCGCTGGCAGACCTCGCCGTTCTGACGGATCACGTTCGCCTTGCGGCCGGACGCCCACCACGTCGTGCGGGTGATGCGGTCGGCCTGCCCGTCGGTGTCGATCGTGACTTTGCGCTCGCGGCCGAGCGAGTCGTACTCGAAGGTGGCGAGCTTGCCACCGGAGTAGCTGCTGCCTGAGATGTTGCCGTCGGTACGGCGCGTGAGGATGTTGCCGTCGTCGTCGTAGCTGTACTTGGTGTCCTTGTCGACCTCCCAGTCGTCTCCGGCGGAATCGTCGATCTGGTTGACCTCGAGGCGCCGATCGGCGTCGTCGTAGGTCGTGTGGGTCTCGCGATGGGCGTTGGTGTCGCGGATGCGGACGACGTCGCGGTTCGCGTTGTAGCCGTAGCTGTACCGCCGCGGACCCGTGTCGTCGCCCGTAGCCACGCGCCGCAGCAGCAGGCCGTTCGGGTAGTAGGCGCGTTCGACGCTGCGCGGGCCGGACGCGTCCCACCTGGTCTGGCTGCCGCGTTTGTCGTACTCGTACGTGAACGCGCCGTCCTTGACGGACGTGGTGTCGGCGGGGTTGACGACGTGCTCGTCGCTGGACTCCCGGATCCAGCCGTTGTCGTAGTAGAAGTAGCCGGTGCGGGCCCGCTTGGCGGTGGAGTCCTTGTACGGGGCGTCGATGTACTCGACGCGACCGCGCTCGTCACGCTTGAACAGCTGGCGCCAGCGCTCGCCGTCATCGCTGTCACGGCCACCGACCGGGAGCCACGTCCGGATGAGGAGGTTGTCCTCGTCGACGCTGAAGATCGTGGCGTGGTAGTTCGCGGACGTGCCGGGCGGGTTGTTGCCGGTCGGCGGGATCTCCGCCCCGTTGTCGGTCGTCAGCTGGGCGAGCGCGACCGCCGGGTTGTTGAGGTCGATGTCGTCCGGGTCCGGCGCGCCCTTCGGGTTGACGACGCGGCGGAGGTTTCCGGCCAGGTCGTACTCGGTGATCGTGACGCTGCGATCGTCGAACGACTCGCCGACCGTCGACTTGGTGCCCTGGATCGTGATCCACGGCCGGCCGGCGCCGTCGAAGCGACGTTCGGTGATCTGCGCGCGGATGTCGCCGTCGGGTCCGCGACGGGCCCCCGGCGCGGTCACCGTGATCTGGTTGCCATCCAGGTCGTACGCGTAGGTGGTGGTGATGACCTGATCGCTCTCGCCCGTGTAGTCGGCCTGCTGGGTGACCGTCGCGAGCTCGTCGAACTCGTTGTATGCGGACGTCGTCGCGAAGTCGCCGGCCGCGCAATCGCGCGAGATGGAGGTGTTGCCCCGTGGCGTCCGCACGCACGTCTCGTTGCCGTCCGCGTCGTAGCCGTAGGTGGTGACGTGGCCCAGGGGATCGGTCGCGCTCTGGAGGCGGTCGACCGGGTCGTAGGTCCTCGAAGTGGTCTTGTGCCGAGCGTTCTCGTACGTGGTCTGGTTGCCGTTCTCGTCCCAGGTGGCCTCGGTCACCTCGTCCTCGAACGTGCTGGGGCCCGAGCCCGTGGGCGCTCCGCCGTCGGGCGCCGCGCCGGGCGCTGTGCGCTGAATCCAGCGGTCGAACTGGTCGAACTGCGTGACCGTCCGGTGCTCCTCGCCGTCCTCGGTCATCACGAGGTTTCCGTTGCGGTCGTAGCCGAGCCGGTTCGTGATGCGGACCGGGTCGTTCGCCGGCGTCTGCGCGTTGTCAGCCTTGTACGGGTATTCGACGGCCTTGACGCGTCCGAGCGCGTCACGTTGGAGGTCGACCACCTTGCCCGCGACGTCGACCACGCTCTCGAGCCGCATTTCCTCGTCGTAGCGGACGTCCGTGCCGCCGGACCTCGGCAGCAACTCCGGGAGCGGCATCCCGGTCACCTTGCCGAAGTCGCCCGGCCCCGTCGGGAGCGCCGGCTGGCTGCCGTCGAACAGGATCCACTCGTCCGGGGTGCGCTCGCGCACCTCCATCGCCGCCCCGAGCTCCACCGTCCACCAGGACGGCCGGTCCGTCCAGCGGAGCTCGCCCGTGTCGTAGAACCGGTTGGAGAAGTAGTGCTCAGGCGGAGCGGGCGCACCGCCCTCGTCGTTGCCGCGCGGGTCCTTGACGTCGACGGGATCGCCGACGGCGTTGCGGCCGTACTTGATCTTCGCGGCCCGGCTGGGGACCTGCCCCGGTGCGCGCGGCAGGGTGACGCTGGCGACATCGCCGTTGGCGTCGTAGGTGTACTGGGTCTGGAAATCCCCGACGACAGTCGTGCTGGCCACGCCTCGCGGCGACGTTATGGCCGTGATCTGACCGTCGTCACGGCGGGCGTACGCGGTCGTCCGCTGGCCGCCGCGGGTCATCGAGATCACGTCGTCGTGGACGTCGTGCACATAGCTCGTCGTGAAGAGCGCCGCGCTGGCGTTCGGGCCACTGACCGTCATCCCGCGCGGGGACACCATCGTCTGGACGTTGTCGTTCGCGTCGTACGTCGTGTGCGTACGCAGCGCGGGGACACCGCCGCTGCCGTCAGGGTTCTCCGTCGCGTCGACGCGGTTGTCGGCGAGGTCGTAGGCGTACGCCCAGCGCTGCTTGCTGCTCGTCGCGGCGTTCGCCTTCGGGTCGCCGCTCTTGTTCAACAGCGGATCGCTCACGCCGATGACGTTGTCCCGCCGGTCGTAGGCGTACGACGTGATCAGGTTGCTCGTCGCGCTACCGCGCTCCTGGCGCTGCTCGACCACGAGGCGGTCGATGAGGTCGTACTCGTAGGCGGTGGCGTGGTCGCCGGCGACCCCCTCGGACTGGTTGCCCTCAGGCGACGTCACCAGCGTGATGTTCTCTCGCGCGTCGTAGTCGTACGTCGTCTTCTCGCGCGCCGGGTCCTGCTCGCCGTAGTGGTTGACGGCCGGCGCCAGCTCGACCGTCACGGCGTCCATCGCCGAGAACTCCCGGTCGGTCTGCTCGTCTTCTCCGTCCGTGCTCTGCGTGGGATTGCCGTTGGGGTCGTACTCCGTCAAGCGCTGGATCCACTGCTCGGACTGGCAGCCTCCTGGGTTCTGCGGTGTTGCGAGAGGACCGGTGCACTTCGGCGTCCACGACTCGACGACGCGGTCGAACGGGTCATAGACGAAGGAGGTGGTGTAGGGCTCCCCCGGCGTGGCCGACGTCCCGCCGCGCGGGTCGGTGACCGCCAGGAGGTTGCCCACCGGGTCGTAGCTGTAGCGCCAGGTGCCGTCGTAGCCGCTCTCGCCCGCGTTCTGGCGCGCATCGACGACGACGGTCGGATCGCCGTTGGCGTCGTGGCTCGAGTAGCTCGTGCGGTTGTCGTGCTCGTCCTCTTCCCAGTTGACGAGGCCGTAGCTGCCGTAGTTGGTCTCGGCCGGGGCCAGGCCGGCGTAGGTGCGGCTGGTGACGTTGCCGGCGTTGTCGAGGCCGAACGTCACGGTCGGCGCCGGGAAGAGCGCGATGTTCCCGCGAGCCGGGCGGCGCATCGACGTGAGGTCGGTGACGTACTGGGTGCCGTCGTCGAGGCCGCCGTTCGTCGGTCCCGCCTCCGTGCCGAAGCGGTAGGAGAGCGTCGTGACGCGGTCCAGCGGGTCGGTGATCGTCAGCGGGTCGCCGAGGCGGGTGTAGGTGATCTCCGTCTCAGCCGCCTGGGCGGAGAAGTTGGCCGCGGTCTTGTACCGCGTCATGTAGTTGTCGTTGGACCAGTCGAGCTCGGTGAGCGTGCCCAGCTCGTCCGTGATCTCCTGGACGCGGCCGACCGAGTCGGTCAGGTACGTGGTGTCCACCGCGCCCGGTGCGGTCGCGGTGAAGGTGTTGGTGCCATAGGCGAACGTGGTCGCGTTGTCGCGGCGGTTGGTCGCGCCGAGCGCGCGCTGGCCGAAGCTCTTGACGCCGGTCGGGCCCGGGGCGGCCGCGGTCTCGTAGTTGAACGTCGTGTCGTGGCCGCGGGGGTCGACCACGCTCGCCAGCTGGCGGTTCACGCCGCTGCCCGCGTAGGTGAAGGTGGTGGTGCGGACGTGGTCGGTGTTCGACGGGCCGCCCGGGTTGAGCACCTCGCCCTGGGTGAGCGTCGTCAGGTAGCCGTTGCCGTCGTAGCCGAAGTCGGTCACGCGGCCGGCGTGGTCGACGATCCGCGCGATCTTGTCCGGGCGCCCGCCGACCGAGCCGGTGAGCGCGACGGCGTCGGGCGTGAGGGAGCCGATCGGGAGCACCGGGCCGGACTTGTAGGTGATCTTGATCGAGCGCTTGTCGACCTCGGCGCCGCCGTGCTGGACGCCGTACGCGTCCACCACGCGGATCACGCGCTTGCTGCACAGCAGGTTCGCGGACGGGCTGCCGTTGCAGTCCGAGACGTTGCCCGTGACCTTGGAGTACTTCTCGTAGTCGAAGCGGATCGAGTTGCCGTTGCGATCCGTGATGAACGTCTGGTAGCCGTCGGTGTCGAAGTAGAACGTCACGCCGTCCGGGCGGGTGGCCGCGTACCGGCGGGCGGGGTCGCTCGTCGAGTGCAGGCGGAACGCCAGCTCGACGCCGGCCGGGGGGTTGTAGCGGGACGTCGTGCCGTCGCGGCTGAAGGTGTGCACGGTGCCGTCGACGTCGGTGAGCATGATCAGCTGCGGCTCGTCCAGGCTCCCGCCGGAGATCCGGCGCAGCGGCTCGTTCAGGCGCGTCAGGCCGGAGATGCCCAGCGAGAACCCGACGCCGACCTCGCCGTAGGCCAGCCCACCGAGCCAACGGCTCTGGTTGGTCGTCTGCCCCACGACCGCGGTGCCGCCGTCGCGGATCAGCGAGTTGACGTACCCGCCACGGTCGAGCGAGTTGTAGGTCAGGTTGACCACGCTCGACAGGCCCCGACCGGGGTTGACGATCGGCGTCGAGTGCCAGACGAGGTTGCCGTTGGCGGCGTTGACGTGCGCGGCGGTGCCGGCGCCCGTCGGCGTGCTCTCGTACGCGAAGTAGTTCTCCAGGCCGAGCTGGGCGCGGTCGAAGCCGTCCTCGTGGATCAGGTAGACGTTCCGCGTCTGCGGCGCCGAGAGGTTGCCGACCGCGTCCTCGAGGCGCACCGAGATCGCGTGCAGGCCCTCCGAGTACAGCTGCCGATCCAGCACGAAGGACGTCGAGTAGAACTGGGGGCAGCTGCTCGGGCAGGACACGACCGTCGGCGTCTGGGCGACGCCGTCCACGCTGATGTGCACGCGCTTGACGCCGCTGCCGGAGCCGTCGTTGCCGCTGATGGCCAGGTCCCAACCGCCGCTCACCGGGTTGTTGACCGAACCGCCGAGGGTCAGGGTCGGAGCCTCGGTGTCGGTGTTGACCGTCCAGGACGTGGTCGTCGACACGTGGCCGGCGGCGTCGTAGGCCCGGAGCCCGAACGTCGCGGTCGAGCCCTGGGACGTGCCGCTCAGGCTGTAGTTGATCGACGGCGACCAGGTGCCCGTGCAGGCGCCGGCCTCGGGCACGCACGAGCGGTTGACGGTGCTGACGACGACGTTGTCCTTGAGCACCTCGAGCCTGACCGGCCCCAACCCGGGGTCGGTCACGGTCGCCGACGCCGTGCGCGTCGTGCCCGTGCCGGACGCGCCGGTGATGACGTTCGAGAGCGTCGGCACTTCGGGGTCGTCGAGGACGAGCGTGGCGTCGCCCGTCTCCCAACCGTCGTTGAGGGTGTCGGAGTTGTCCTGCTGCTGATCGACGCGGAAGACGGCCTGCGTGCCGGAGAAGTAGCTCAGCGCGTTGGTCGGGGAGTCGCCCGCGGCCGGCTCGCCGCAGGAGGAGACCAGGCAGACCTGCACCGCGTCGTACTCCCCGTAGATGCCGTCTGTCTGCACCGGCGGCACCGCCCACACACCGTTGCTGCGCCGCAGCCCGACCGAGCTGTCGGACACGCCGGGGAGCATGTAGTCCGAGACGACGCCACCGTCGAGCGAGATGACGTATCCGGTCCCTGGAGCCGTGTAGGTCCACTCGGCCCAGTCGCCGGTCGCCGTCTCATTGATCGTGGCGATCTCGAGGGTCGTGGAGATGGGCCCGGACCCCCACTCGCCGACCGAAGCGAACGCCCAGTGCTCGCTGGACGTCCCGGACGCCCAGGTGTACGTCGTCGGGTCGACCAGCAGCGGGTAGCGCAGGTCACGGCCACGGTGGTCGACCTCGACCACCAGCCGGTCCCCCACGACCGAGGTCGTGACCGGCACGGGCCGGCGGTCCGCATCGAACGCGACCACGGCGCTCGTCATCGCGACGGTCTTGCCGCCGCGGACGACGACCGCGGCGAGATCCGGGTCCTGCGAAGTGCGCAGCGAAGACCCCGCGCCGAGCCGGTAGTCCAACACCAGCCGCTCCGGGCTCGCGGAGCTGCGCAGCGCCCACATGGCCTCGAGGCCGCCGCCGCGCGGCGCGACGAGGTAGTCCGTGTCGCGCTGCACGTTGGCGAAGAAGACGGTCGCGTCGACGTGCCGGCCGCGGACGTCGGCGGCGCCATGCGGTGCGAAGGCGACGCCCGTGCCGACGAACGTGGCGCCGTCCGTTGCGGTCGCTCCGACGCGCACCTCGGCCGGCGGGTTGGCGAGCGCGAAGCCACCCCGCGAGCCGCCGCGCCAGCGCAGGTCGATCGGCGCCGCCTTGCCCGTCGCGACCGCCGAGGTGGCCGGAGCGCTCTTGACGACCGGCAGCGCGCGCCCGTCGCCGGCCTCGGTGGTCGCCGGACGCCCGATCGCGAGCGGCGCCGCGGTCGTGGCCCGTGCGCTCATGGCCGCTCCGAAGTCCGCCTGTACCGCGGTCACCGCGGCCGAAGGAGCAAGATCCGCGAAGGCGCTCGCCGAGGATGCTCTCAACGGCGGTGCCGACGTGTCGGCCGCGGTGGAGCTTGTGCCGGCCTCGCCGAGCAGCGAGCCGAGCGGGAGGCCTACAGCGACCGCCGCGCACAACGCGGCGACCAAACCGGTAGCCACCACGGCAACGCGGGAAGGACTCTCGTCGACTGACCCGTATCCGGGCAGCCACCAGCGAACGACCCGACGCGCCGTAGAAGCGACCATCTCGTACCCGCTCTCTTCTTGGGGCCCGCCGCAGGCTCCCCCGCGGCGACTCCGCCGGAACCCAACACCCGGGTCGGGGTTCTGTCAACCGCTCAGCGACGTCTCACCTTGAAAGTGTCCGCACTGGAACACGACGCGCCACGCCGGTTTGAACTGCCGGGTCCTGGGTATTCGCGCGGACACGTGAGGGGTGTGCGTTTCCAGCCCGAACGTCGCGTCCAGGACGAAACGCGCAGCCCGATCGCGGGGTGATCGGCTACGTTGTCGAAGTCGAGTCGTGACGCGCTGTGGCGCGTCTACTCAACGGGTCACAGCAGTTCAAGCGCCACACTCGGCCGCCGGCCGGGCGTGCTGGGCAAAGGTTGACGATTCGTACCCGCTCTCCCTTTCCCTCGCCCCGGCCGGCAACGGCTTACCGACCATAGACCCGCGAACGAGTCCTGGTGTGACGAGCGTGAGGTGCGGGTGTGACTGCGCCGGGAGCCGGGGCACCCGGCGCAGCGCAAGCGTCAGTCGCGGTTGACGGCGTCCTTGAGCTTGTCGCTCGCGTCGCCGACCTTGTCCTTCACCGTGCCGGTCGCCTGGTCGACCTTGCCCTCGCGCTTGAGGTCGTCATCGCCCGTCAGCGCACCGGCGGCTTCCTTCGCGCGGCCCTTGGCATCGTCTGCGGCACCGTCGCCCATGGTGTGCTCCTTCTCGTGGTTGATGGCCTTGCCATACCCGCGAGAGTGCAGGGCAATGCGTCGCTACGGCGTGTCGGATGAGAGCGTGACGAGCAGGAGCTTGCGGTAGCTCCCGGAGGTCTTCTTGTCCACTTGCTGGCGCAGGTCGACCTTGACGTCGGCGTTCGCCTGGACCGTCGTGAAGCGGGCGAGCGGAAGGTCCATGGCGGAGGCGAGCGGCGCGAACGCCGAGGACTTGCCGACCCGCGCCTCCAGCGGCTCGGGCAGCAGCTTGGACCCGTTGGCGAGGCGCCCGATCTTCGAGCCCTTGGTGACGTCGCCGTCGGCGAGCGAGAGCGTGGCCTTCTGGTCGGAGATCGTGACGGCGGCCGTGAACGACGTCGAGTACGTCTTGGCCGACCGGAAGGTCGAGAACGAGGCGGCCGGCTGGCTCAGCACCAGCTCGACGTAGCTGGGCACCTTGCCCTCCGGCGTGACGGTCCCCTGAGCCGACGCCATCGGCGCCGCGATCAGGCCTGCGGCGGCCACCGAGCCGGCGACGAGCATGCGCACCTTCATGCGACGAGCCTAGCCACGCCGCGCCCCGATCGGACGCACGGACGTGATCCTCAGCGGTTGGCAATCGCGCACTCAGGCAGCGTTCATCTGTTGATTCCGCTCCACAGCGGGACGATTGACGGACCCAGCCCGCCATGGAACGCTCGGCGCTTACTCGCGTCGCAACGAGGGGGTCAAACCAATGAATGGACGCTTCAGGCGCGCTGGGGGCGCGTCTTTAGTCACGCTGGCGGTACTCGCCGGCGCGCCGGCCGCGCACGCCGCCGGCGTCGGGGTCACGCAGCTCAGCTCGCTGCCCGCCGGTGCGAGCGCCGGCACGCTCGCCGGTGTCGTGACCAACGACACCGACCACGCCGCCACCGCCGACGTCAAGGTGCGCGTGCTGCGCCGCCGGACGGGCGGCGCGCTGATCGGCGCGGCCAAGGTGGACGTCGCCGCGCACGCCACCAAGCGCTTCCTGGTCGGCGTCAAGCTGCCCAAGCTCGCCAAGGGCACGTACTACGTCGCCGCCTGCGCGCCGCAGGGCGGAGCGGACGCCGGCGAGCTCGGCTGCGCCACCAGCGCCGCCGATCTGAAGGTCAAGGGCGGCGATCCTGTCCAGGGCAGGTCCGCCACGAAGGCGTTCGAGCAGCAGAACGGCACGGCGCGCGCCAAGGCGTCCCAGGCCGCCGACTGCGGGCCGGGCGCCCGCACGCTGTCCCAGCCGGGCAACCGCGTCTGGCCGGAGCTCGGCAACGGCGGCTACACGTCGATCCACACCGACGTCGTCACCGTCTACGACGCCGTCACGAACAAGTTCCTGCCGGGCAACCACGTCGAGCTGACCCAGAAGGCCACGCAGTGCCTGACGGAGTTCAGCCTCGACTTCGACCGCAAGAACAACGTCTCCTCCACGGCCACCACGCCGGGTCCGGACATGACGATCTCCTCGATCACGATCGACGGCGTCCCGGCGACGTTCGCGCACAAGCAGCCGACCTACGCGGGCGACCCGAAGGGCTGGGACGACCCGGACCCGCTCGCGCACGCCGCGTCGAACACCAACCCGGTCAGCGCGACGAACCCGAACCCGCCCGCGTGCGCGCCGATCAACAACCAGGCCGCGAGCCAGGGCGCGCAGTGCGGCGACACCAAGCTCGTGATCACGCCCGCACAGCCGATCGCCAGCGGAGCGACCTTCAAGGTCGTCATCAACTACACGGGCCAGCCGGGGATCCGCTCGAACCCGTCGCTCGGGAGCGAGGGGTGGTTCCGCAACAACAGCCCGGTCGGTGACGGCGCGATGGTCACCAACGAGCCGTCCGGCTCGATGGCCTGGATGCCGCTCAACAACCAGGCGTCGGTCAAGCCGACCTACGACGTGCACTCGACCGTCAACTACGACCCGGCGCTCGCACCGGAGGCCAACCGCGTCTTCATCGGCCCGGGCCGCCTGGTCAGCACCGTCGTCAACGAGCCCGACGCGAACTACCCCACCGGCGGCTCGCGCACGTTCAACTGGCACTCGGCCGAGCCGATCGCGTCCTACCTGGTGGAGAACAGCGTCGGCCACTTCGACGCGAGCCAGCGCATGGCGACCGCCGGCGACGTCATCTACTACCAGTACCAGTCGGCCAACATCACGGCCACGCGCAAGGCGTCCAACAAGGCCATCATGGACATGCAGGAGGACATCACCCACTTCCAGGAGTCGGTGAACGGCCCGTTCCAGTTCAACGCGAACGGCATCGTCGTCGCGCTGCCCAGCGCCTCCTTCGAGGAGGAGATGCAGACGAAGATCGTCTTCGTCGGCGGCTCGATCGGGTCCAACGCGCAGACCTTCAGCCACGAGAACATGCACCAGTGGTGGGGCGACGCGGTCAGCTACGCCCAGCCGAAGTACACGTTCTTCAAGGAGGGCTACGCGGACTTCTCGGAGTACATGTTCATCGCCCGCAACGCCGGCCTGGCCACCGGCCCGGAGGGCTCGGACGCCTACAAGGCGGCCTATGAGGCGAGCATCGTCAGCCGCTTCAACTCGCGCTACGCGACCACCTCGACGTCGTTCTGGAACGTCGCGCCGAACAACCCGACGACGGGCAACCTGTTCTCCACCGCGAACACGTACACGCGTCCGGGCCTCTCGTACACGGCCCTGCGCGCGATCCTCGGGCCGGAGAACTTCAGCAAGGCCAGCCAGCAGATCCAGACCGACTTCCGCTACGGCGCGATCACGCCGGAGCAGGAGATCGCGATCTTCCACCGTTGGATGCCGAACCAGTCCAAGGGCTGCGCGAACAAGCTCGACGCGTTCTTCAAGCAGTGGTGGGACACGTCGTACACGGGCTCGCCCGCGGCCGGCAACCGCCCGCAGATCACGGGCCCCGGGCTCGCCGGCGGCGGCTTCTACGACTCGAGCGGCGGCTGCTCGGACTACGGCGTCGACCAGCCCTCCAACCCGGGCGGCACCGTCGCGGCCACGCTGAGCCTGACGCTCGGCACGCCGGCGTCGTTCGGCACGTTCGTGCCGGGCACGGCGGCCGAGTACACGACGTCCACGACCGCCAACGTCATCTCGACGGCCGGCGACGCGGCGCTGTCGGTGTCCGATCCCGGCCACCTGACCAACGGGGCGTTCTCGCTGCCCGAGCCGCTGCGCGTGGCGCTCTCGAAGACGTCGTGGACGGCTCCGGTCTCCAACGACGAGGTGCAGGTGCTGTTCACCCAGGCCATCAAGGCCAACGACGCGCTGCGCACCGGCGCGTACACGAAGACGCTCACCTTCACGCTGAGCACGACGAACCCGTAAGTCGCACGTGGTCCGGCGCCGCGACGGCGCCGGACCACCGTGTCCCTCAGCGGCTCGGGTCGAGCCCTCGCGCTTCGGCGTAGCGCACCTCACGCTCGTGTGAGGCGTCGCACTCGCGCAGCAGCCCGGCGGAAGCCGAGCCGCCGCCACCCAGCAGCTCCGCGATGGCCGTGCCCAGGGCCGCGCCCGTCTCGGCGCCGCGCCAGGCCGACCAGCTCGGCACCTCCCCGAGGATGCGGCCGCTCACGTCGGTCTGGCGACCGTCGCGGTAGGCACGGACCCACTGGCACATCGCGTTGTACTGCAGGATCGCGCGGGTCTCGGCCGCCGAGAACGCGCCACCCGCGGCTTCCCACTGGATGCCGTCGAACGAGCCGCCCTGCGGAAGCGGGACGTCGTCCGCGAGCCCGTCCGCAAGGCCGCGGGCGGCAGGGGCCGCGACGACCGTGCCGGCGCCGAAGCGGCCAGGGGCCGCGGCGGCCGTCAGCTCGGAGGAGCGCTCGAGCACCTCGGCGCTCTGCAGGCTCGTCGGCGCGCCGGTCGCCGACTCGGCGCGCGGGATGGTGAGGTACAGCAGCCCGGCGACGAGCACCAGGCCGATGGCGAGCACGGTCTTCATCGCAGCACCCGTCCGTCGTGGTTGACCATCGAGCCCGAGCCGCTCGTCGTGCGTCCGCGCAGGCGGAAGCAGTACCCGGCCCAGGTGCTGAACAGGAGCTTGTAGCTCGTGTCGTTGACGCCGATCGTCGCGCTGCCCACGAGCGCCAGGTCGGAGCAGGTGTTGCCCGAGATCACGGTCGCCTTGGCGGGCGTGTCGAGCCAGCGGTACTGCACGGGGCCACCTCCGCTCGAGCTGACGCTGTAGGTGCTGCCCCAGGTGCTGGTCGTCTCGGTCAGATTCCAGTCGGTGAGGTCGGAGGGCACTTGGGCCGTGGCGGCGGCCGGCAGCACGAGGCCGGCGAGCGCCACGGCGAGAGCCATCGCGCGCAGGCGTCCGCCTGCCCTGCGAGAGCGTCGGTCCATGGAGAGTCCTTTCGCGTTGAGTAGGACCGGTGCGCGCTCCGGCGGACCGTTATGACCCGCACCCGGGCGGTTTTGTGACCGCCCGGAATCGAGTCCTTCGCGTTCGCGGCGAGGGCGATGAACTAGGCTCGATAGCCCAGTGCGGCCCCGGCTTCGTCTCCTCAAACGAGCCTCGGACAGCCTGCTCGTCGACGCGCAGGAAGACCCGAGCGCTTTCTCCGCCTTCTACGACGCGTACGCGGATCGGATCCTGCGCTTCATCGCCCGGCGCGTGCTCGATCCCGAGGTCGCGTTCGACCTGCTGTCGGAGACGTTCGCCAAGGCGCTCGAGCGGCGGATGCAGTTCCGCGGGTCAAGCGCAGCCGAGGAGCAGGCCTGGCTGTATGCGATCGCCCGCACCGAGCTGTCCCATTACTGGCGGTCCGGACGGGTCGAGCGGGCGGCGCTCGAGCGCTTCAGCGTGACCATCCCGCCGCTGAGCGCGCTCGAGCACGACCGGATCGAGTCGCTGACCGGCCTCAACGCGCTCGAGGAGCCACTGCTCGAGGCGATGCGCGGCCTTCCCGACGAACAGCGTCGCGCAGTTGAGCTTCGTGTAGTGGAGGACTTTTCCTACACGGACTTGGCGGCGGCGTTGGGCGTCTCCGAGCCGACGGCACGCGCCCGCGTCTCCCGCGGCCTGCGGGCGTTGGCCGTGGCGCTGCCGCCGCCGGTCCACGACGACGCCGTGGAGGAGATCGCGTGAGCGCGCCCGACGATCCGCGGGCCGCGCAGCACAGCGTCCGCGACCAGCTCGTCGCCGCCGCCGAGCGCGAGCCCGACCCCGCACGCACGGCGCAGACCGCGCTGCGGGACGCGCTGGTCGCGGCCGCGATTCGCGATCACGGCGGTGCCGTCGTGGCGCGGCGCGAGCGCCGGCGCCGTGGACGGCGGCTACGGACCGCGGGGTTCGTGGTGGTCGCCCTGCTCGGCGCGGCGGCCGTCGCGGACGGCACGGGCCTGATCTCCTCCGGGGAGCCGATCCAACCCAACCCCGGGCTGGAGATCGGCGACCCGAAGATGACCCTGGCCGACGGAGCGCAGATCGAACTCGTGGCCACGGCACCCGATCGAGAGCGCAAGGTCTCCTACGGCGTGGCGATCTACACGTCGGGCGCCGGGAACCGCTGCGTCATCGCCGGCCAGCTGCGCGGCAACCAGCTCGGGCTCGAGCGCAACGGCGTGTTCCACCGCTTCAGCGACCTTCGCCCCGGCGTCTGCCTGCTCCGCGGCGATGGGGTCAGCTCCTCCATGCGGATCGACAGCACGCCGCCGCGGCTGCTCATCTACGGGCGCACCCGCAAGCCCGCCGAGGCCGGGACGTTCGTCGTGCGATCGACCGGCGAGCGACGGCCGATCAAGCCGGTCCGCGGCGGCGCCTGGCTGCTCGTCTTCGACGGACGGACCCCGCTCAGCGACCTCGACCTCGACCAACCTGAACGAAGGTAGTTGCCCTCGCCTCCCGTGCGCGGGATGGTCCCCACGACCAGGACCTCATCCCGCTACGGAGGGCGCTGTCAATGCCGCTCAACCGCCTCGTCGCTCTGCTGACCCCCGTCTTCGCACTCGCCGCCGGCGCCTGCGCCACCTGGCTCGCGGAGCACTTCCCCGGCGTGACGATCCCCGAGGACACGCTGCAGGAGATCTTCATCGCCGGCGCCGTCGCCGTGCTCGCCCCCGCCTTGCACTGGCTGCACGGCTGGCAGAAGTTCGAGGCGCGCGAAGCCGTGGCCGTCGTGGCGGCGCAGGCCAGCGACGACGCCACGGCCGCCGTCGCGCCCCAGCCGGATCTCGGCGAGGACGAGGACGAGGACGAGGACTGGGACATCGACTTCGACGACGCCGACGAGGACGCCACCCTCGCGCTCGAGGCCGGCGACGAGCAGCCGGCCGGGGTGGCGTGATGGCGACGGCCACCCAGGTCGACCGGCTGCGCGCCGGCAAGATCCTCAACCCCGAGCTCGTGATCGAGGAGGCCAAGCGTGAAGGGCTGCGGCTCTCGCTCGCCTGCGCGATCCTCGAGAAGGAGAGCTCCGGCGGGCAGAACGTGTTCGGGCACGACCGGGGCACGATCTTCGCGGGCGCCGGCAAGGTGACGCGCGAGAAGTACCTCGACTACAAGCGCCAGCGGGACGCCGAGCGCGGCCGGCGCCGGATGCAGGGCGTCGGTCCCGTGCAGCTGACGTGGTGGGAGTGGCAGGACGAGGCGGACGCCGAGGGCGGATGCTGGGACCCGCGCTTGAACATGCGCATCGGCTTCCGCAACCTCGTCAAGCTGATGCGCGCCCACGGCGAGCCGGACGGCATCCGCCGTTACAACGGCACCGGCGAGGCGGCCGAGGTCTACAGCCGCGACGTGCGCGCCCGCGCCCGCCGCTGGCACCAGACGCTGTCGGGCGCCCGGCCACCCGCGCCGGAGGCGTCCCTGCGGCGCGGGGACACGGGCCACGCCGTCCTCGTCCTCACCCGGAGGCTCGCGTTCGTGCGCGACGCGAAGACCCGCGCGGGCTACCTCGACCGCAAGCGGACCACGTTCGACGCCGAGACCGAGCTCGCGCTCAAGCGCTTCCAACGCCAGCACGGGCTCAAGGGCACCGGCGTGGCGGCCGCGGAGACGCTGCGCACGCTCGACCGCGCCACGCGCGCCGAGAAGGCCCGCCGCAAGCGGGCGCCGACGACCAAGCCGACGCCCGGCAAGCCCACGCCCAAGCCCGGGCTCGCGGAGGTGGTGAACCACTTCGAGCGCCGCGCGGCGCTCTCGGACCGCGCGTGGGCAGAGCTGCTCGCGCACGGCGGGCGGCTGCGTGAGGTGCTCGAGCGAGAGCAGGCGCGGCCGGCGGTGCCGTCGGCATCCTCGAACGGCGCCGCTCCTGACACGCTCGCCGACGCGCTCGCGCGGATCGAGGCCAAGCTCGGCGTCCTGGTGACGCTCGAGCAGCGCCAGAACGAGCTGCTCACCGACAGCCCACCACCGGTGATCGACGTCGCGCCCGCGCCGCCGCCGATCAGCGTCGGCGCCACGGCGGCCTCCGTGGCGACGGCGGTGTCCGCGGCCACCGTCGCCCCCGCGCCGGCGCTTCCCAGACGCCGTGCGCTGACCGAGCTCGACCACGCGGAGCTCGTGCAGCGGATCGCGCTGCTGGACCGGATGGCCCGTCGCGCCCGCGCCGAGCTGATCGAGCGCTACGAGGACGCCGAGGCCGAGCTCGTCGCGCTCCGCCTGCGGCACCCGCGGCACCCGAAGGTCCCGCCGGTGCGCGACCAGCGGCACCCGCCCGCCCGGACGAACGGCACCGTCCCGACCCGCCGGCCGGTGCCGAGCGCCAAGCCGGAGCCGGTGCCGGGCGGCGCGCAGGGCGGCCGGTCCGTCGTGACCCGGCGCGGCGACAAGGCAACGCTCGTACGCCGGTCGAAGATCGCCTTGGCCCGCTACCTGAAGGCGCAGGGCGACCCGGACCTCGAGCTGCGCAAGCGGCTGCGCCGTGACGCCCGCGCCCCCGGGCGCCGCACCCTGGCGACCGGGGTGTGGGAGCAGGGCGTACGCGCCGCGCAGCGGGTCGCCGGGCAGCCGGTCGACGGCGAGCTCGACGGCGACCTCATGCAGCTGCTGCAGCCGCACTGGCCGACCGACAGCACCGCCAAGCGCGCGGTGCGCGCCACGCCGGCGTGGCGCGCGATCCCCGGCCAGCTGACGCCGAACTTCAACCTGAGCGAGCTCGCGTGCAAGGACCGCGACCACACGTCGTACGTCAGCGGGCTGATGCGCGAGCAGGGACTCAGCAAGCAGGAGGCGCGCCAGCGGGCGAAAGGGCTGGCCCGGCGACTGGAGCACCTGCGCAAGCTCGACGGCGGCAAGCGGCTGGTGATCAACTCGGCCTTCCGCACCAAGGTCTACAACCGCTCGGTCGGCGGCGAGCCGAACTCCGCCCACACGCGCGGGTTCGCCGTCGATGTCCCGCCGCCGCCCGGGGTCTCTCTCGACCGCCATCACGAGCACGCCAAGCAGGCGTTCGAGTGCGGCGTCGGCTACTACGCGAAGGGCCGTGGCTACTTCATCCACTGCGACTTCGACAAGACGCTGGGCGGCCGGCGCACCTGGCGCGGTTGACCCGCCGGCGTGTCCCGCCGCGGCGGGACACGCCACTGCGGATCAGCGGCCGGGCGGCGGCAGCGTCGCGTCGGCCGCGGCGGTGGTGACCGCGCGCACCCACTCGGACAGCGCCTGGTCGGCCGCCTCGGCCGCGCGCCGCCAGCGGTCGGCGACGTCCGAGCTGACCTCGACGCGCACCACGGTCGCCGGCTGGACGCGCTCGCCGTGCCGGTCGGCCCGCATCCGCCGGCGCAGCTCGTTGCGCGACCAGCCGTGCATCTGGGCACGATGCAGCCACAGGTCCTGCTCCGGGCCGGGCAGCGACGCGACCTCCGCGTGGTGCTGGAAGCTCAGCTCCTCGCGCCGGCGGCCGGCGTCGACGCTGCGCGCGACCCACGCGTAGTTGCGCAGGGTTTGGTAGTCGAGGTCCGTGGCCTCGATCGCGGAGCGGTAGCGGGCGCCGAACCGGCGCTCGCCGAACAGCAGCCACTCCCCCAGCGCCCATGCGGCGCCGCTCGCGATGCGGGCGATCCGCTCGCCCACGCCGGCCCATTCGTCGAACGTCATCGAGGAGCGGAGCTCGAGGCTCGCCGCCCGCGGCGGCGTCATGACATCCGCGTGCATCAGGTCCCGATGGTGGCCGACGCCGTTTCGTGCTGTCAACGGGCGCGGCGAAACCGCGCCCGGAGACCTTCGGACCGCTTAGCGGTCTGTCGTCGTGCTGACCGAAATCACTGGCCGATGGTGGCGAACCGCAACAGGTCGCCGAGCGTGAAGTGCCCGGCCTTGACCGCCTTGAGCCCGGTCGGCTTCCACGTCGGCTGCTGGCGCAGGAAGCTCTGCGGGTCGTGGGCGAGCAGGCCGACGAGCACCTCGCCGACGATCCGCCCGCCGACCGGCCCGAGCCGCTGGCCGTTGCGCGGCGCGTTCTCGGCCTCGCGCAGCACGTAGTACCAGAGCGGGGTCTCGGCCTCCAGCGCCGCGCGATGCTCCGCCGACAGGTTGAAGCGGTCCAGCCCGAGGTTGCTCACCGGCGGGGCGCCGATCGCTTGCGCGACCGCCTGCCCGGACGGCAGCTGGAGCGCCTTGCCGCGGCGCAGGTTGAGCACCGGCAGCCCCGTGTGCGCGGCGTCGATCCCGGTCGGCAGCTTGAGCAGCGGCTTCGCGAGCTGGGTGTCGATCTCACGCGTGAGCTGCGGCTGGGAGCCGTCGATCTCGACGAAGTGGCGCCAGTCGATCGTCCACAGCGCCGGCAGCGGCCGGAAGCCGTTCAGGTGCGCGAGGATGTCCCGGTCGGCCGTCTTGGCGGCCGAGAACAGCGGCACGCCGACCACGATGTCGTTGAGGTCGTAGCTCGGCCGCACCTGGCTGTGCCCGTAGCGGTACGCGGCGCCCGAGAACTCGACCGGGATGAACGGCCCCTCGCGCGGGTCGAAGAAGCGCAGGTTCGGCTCGCCGGAGTCCGGCAGCAGCTCGTTCGCGAGGTCGTCTCCGATGATCCGCGGGAGGAAGTCGTGGACGACGACCCACTGGTAGTGCCAGGTGACGACGCGCCGCGCCTCGGCGAACAGCGCCGGACCGGCGAGCGTGGGCTGCGCCTTGGCGACGTGCTCGACCACGTTGTTGTGGAAGCGGATGAACGCGTGGTGCAGCTGCGAGACGATGATGTTCTCGTCGTTGCGCGGGTCCGGGATGATCGCGCGGCCCTGGGCGTTGCGCATCAGGTCGCGGCGCTCGAGCTCGGGGTCCGTGTTGCGGCCCTCGAGCAGCCGCACGCCGCGCCGGTCCGCCTTCTTGCTCTCGTACAGGAACGGGCTGCCGCTCGGCCCGGAGCCGTACAGCGAGTCCAGGTCGAAGCGCGGCGAGCGGAAGTTCGTCAGCGCGTCCGGGTCGTTGAACTTGCTCAGCTCCGAGAGCGGGTCGAACGTGATGTCGTGGTCGACGAACTGCCCGAAGTACGTGTACGCCGACGGGATCTTCGGGTTGTCACCGCTCGGCGCCTCGCGGTCGGCCATCGCCTTGCCGAGCGCGATCAGCGCCTCGCGGTCGTGACGCGGGGCGGGCAGCGAGCGGAACATCCGTCCGAAGCGACCCTCGAAGAGCGGTGAGCGTGGCACCGCGTCCTGGCCGCGCGGGATCAGCGTGCCGTGGTGGGTCTCCGGCTCCTCGGTCGTGGTCGGGGTGACGGGTTCGTGCTCGACGATCGCCATGGACGCGCTCCTTGCGGTCGGGTTCGTCCGACCGTATGCGCCTCCGGCGCGCTAGGTCAACCGGCAGAGCAGCGGCGATCCCGGCGAGGTCGGGTCCACGACCTGGAAGACGCCCATCATCCCGAGGTCGGAGTGCGGGACGATGTGGCAGTGGAACAGCGACGTGCCGGTGAAGTCCTCGAACACGGTCCGGAACGTCACGCTGCTCCTCGGCCGGACCGTCACGGTGTCGCGGTAGCCGGGCTCGTCCACCGGCACGCCGTCGATGTGCGTGACCTGGAACGGGTTGATGTGGATGTGGAACGGGTGGATGAGGACGCTGTCGTTGACGATCGTCCACTCCTCCAGCGCGTTCAGCTCGACCACCTGGTCGACGCGGTCGTGGTCGAACTTCTTGCCGTCGATCGTGAAGCCGCCGGTCATCGACATGGTGATCGTGCGCCGCTTGTCGACCGGGCGGGTGCGCAGGTCGCACAGCGGCGCGAGCAGCGGCTCCGGCCGGAACGGACGCCGGCCGCCGACGCCGCGCAGGCCGGGCTCGACGTGCACGGTCGCGAGCACGAGGTCGGGTGAGACGAAGCCCGCGCCGTGGTCGGCCGGCAGGGCGTGCAGCGCGAACGTGCCGGGCGTGTCCGAGCGGACGAGGACCTCGGCGCGCCCGCCGGGCGGCAGGCTCACGACGTCGGTCGTCACCGGGCGCGAGTACGGGTTGCCGTCGGCGGCGATCTGCGTCAGCTGATGGCCGTCCAGGCGCAGGTCGAAGAAGTCGCTGACCGAGGCGTTCACGATCCGCCAGCGCTCGGTCTCCCCCGGCCGGAGCGCGATGTGCGGGTTCAGCTGGCCGTTGACGAGGCGCACCTGGCTCGCCAGCAGCCCCGCCGACCACACCTTCAGCTGCCCGGCCGTGTCCCACTCGGGCGCCTGCAGGACGAGCACCCGGTCGCGGACGGCGGCGCTCGCCCCGCGGCGCTCGGCCTCGGACCGGAAGATCACCGTGCCCGCCATGCCGCCGAAGAGCTGCCGCGCGCCGTCGCCGTGCGGATGCGGGTGGTACCAGTTGAGCCCGGGCGCGTGGTCGCGCGGGATGTCGAAGCGGTAGTCGAACGTCGCGCCCGCCGGCACGTCGAGCATCACGTTGTCCGAGTTGCCGCCCGGTGAGACGTGGAACCCGTGCGTATGCAGGTTGGTCGGCCGCGACAGGCGGTTGACCAGGCGCACGTCGAGGCGGTCGCCCGGGTCGGCGATCAGCGTCGGCCCGGGCACGCCGCCGTTGTAGGTGGCCGCGGCGCGGCGCGCGCCCGCCACGAACGCCTCGCGCTCCTCGGCCACGAGCGTGACCGCCAGGCGCCCGCGGTGGCTGTAGATGCGCTCGGGCTCGCGCAGCCACGCGTCGGGCGGCACGACCGGCGGGGCGGGCTTCGGCTGCGGCCCGCGCGGCGGCTTGACGCCGCCCGCGAGCGCGGCCGCACCCGCGGCGACGCCCATGAACCCGCGCCGCGACAGGCGCTCGATAGACCCCGACGTTCCCACTGCTCTCCCCTCGGTGCGGCTCAGACCCGGCGGCCAGGTTAGTTGCCCGCCCCGCCGAACAGAACCCCCGGTGGTCGGTTTTCCCACGGCCCGGTCCATTGCGGTTAGCGTCGCGGTGAGGCGTCGGCACCCGATCCAGGAGGACGCCATGGCTGCTCTCTCTGACGACCCCACAGCCGCGAGCGGCGTGGACTTCACCGTCACCCAGTGGGTGGCGGACGCGGACACCGAGGAGCACGAGGGCAACGGCTCCCTCGCGGCCGCGGAACCGTCGCCACCGTCGACGGCGGAAGGAGCATCAGGCCTCGCCGCGCCGGCGCCCGTCGTGATCGCCAAGCGGCTCGTCCACGGGCGCTACCGCAGCGCCGGGACCGGATTCCAGCTCGAGCTGCGGGTCGACGTCGACGGCCCACGGCCGCTCAAGCGCGTGAGCGGCGACTTCTTCACGGTCAGCGGGGCGAGCACCAGCTACTACGGGTCGTTCGCCGTCAACGCGCCGACCGTCACGTCGACGCCGACGCAGATCGTCATCGAAGGCACCGGCACGTTCACGCGGGCGACGAGCGCGAAGCGCGTCCGGGTGACGATCCCGCGGGTGACGGTGCTGCAGCCAGCCGGGGACGCGACCGTCCAGTTCATCACACCGCCGAGCACCCTCGGCGCGAAGTACGTGTGCGCGTACGCCTCGCCGTTCTTCCGCACGATCGTCTGGGAGCAGGACCGGGTGGCCGGCACGGTGCCGTTCAGCACCTACGACACGGCCGCGCTGCCGGTGCCCGTCGGCAGCCCGACCGGCGTGCTCGACGTCCAGCGCGCGTTCGGGCTCGCGGGCCTGCAGGTGATCCCCAGCGGCGGCGGCAACGTGATCCCGGTCAACGCCGCGGGCGCCGACCTCAAGTGGACGGACGCGGAGCTGCACGCCGCGATGGTCACGCACTTCTCGGGCTACGCGGCCGCGCCGCAGTGGCGGGTGTGGCTGCTCGTCGCGACCGAGCACGTGAGCGGCTACCGCGGGATCATGTTCGACGCCACCGACGCCCACCAGCGCCAGGGCGCCGCGGTGTTCCACAACGAGATCGCCGGCCCGGGGGCCGCCGACCAGCGCGCCCAGCTCCGCACCTACGTGCACGAGCTCGGGCACGCGTTCAACCTGTTGCACTCGTGGCAGAAGAACCTGGCGGACCCGCCCGCGCCGCTCGGCCCCAACGGCGGCTTCGGCGACCTGTCGTGGATGAACTACACGTGGCAGTACCAGCCGACGCCGCCCGCGCCCGGCGGTGACGCGGCGTACTGGGCGGCGTTCCCCTTCCAGTTCACCGCCAACGAGCTGGCGCACCTGCGCCACGGCTTCTACGCGAACGTCGTGATGGGTGCCAACCCGTTCGGCAAGGGCGCGGCCGAGGTCGACCCGAACGAGTTCGACGCACCGGCGGAGGACCGCTCGGGGCTCGCGCTCGAGCTCCGACCCAAGCCGTCGTACGCGTACGGCGAGCCGGTCGTGGTCGAGCTGAAGCTGTCCACCACCGACACCCGCGGAACCTCCGCCCACGGCTTCCTGCACCCGAACGACGACTTCGTGGCGATCGCGATCCGCCAGCCGTCCGGGCGCACGGTGCTGTTCCGGCCGATGCTCCGCCACTGCGCGGACGAGGACCGCACGGAGCGCCTCGACGCCACCCGGCCGGCGATCTACGCGAGCGCGTACATCGGGCATGGGCGCGACGGGGCCTACTTCGAGCAGCCCGGCCGCTACGCGCTGCGCGGCGTGTACCGCGCGGCCGACGGCTCGCGGGTCGTGTCGCCGGTCGCCGAGTTGCGCGTCCAGCGGCCGCTGACGGCGGCCGACGCGGAAGCGGGCGAGCTGCTGATGGGCGACCAGCAGGGCCAGCTGCTCACGCTCCTGGGCTCGGAGTCCTCGCACCTGAGCGCGGGCAACGCGGCGCTCGACGAGCTGCTCGAGCGCCACGGCTCGCATCCGCTGGCGACGTTCGCGCGGCTGGCGAAGGGCGTCACGGCGGCGCGCGACTTCAAGTGCGTGACCGACGAGAAGACCGTCGAGGTCATCCCGGCCCGGCCGAGCGAGAGCATCGCGTTGCTCAAGGACGTCGCCGAGGCTTCCAAGGGCGAGGGCGGCGTCGACAACATCACGCTGAACTTCGCGATCCGCCGGCGGGCGGCGGCGGAGGCCAAGGCCGGCGACGTCGAGCAGGCGGCGCAGACGCTGGAGAGCCTGCCGGAGGTGTTCGCCGCCAAGGGCGTCAAGCCGGCGGTGCTGGACACGATCCGCTTGCAGGCGGAGACGGCGAAGGCGAACCTGCTCGGGTGACGCTCTCGCTCGCGCTCCTCGGCCCGCCGGGCACCGTCCCGGTGGGCCGTCCTGCCGGCGTGCACGCGCAGCTGCGCAACGACGGCCCGGACGAGGTCTGGGTCGTCGGCGTGCTCGACGGCTCCGAGACCGGCACGCGCTACCCGCTCTGGCGGCCGACGGTGGAGCGCGACGGCGTGGTCGTCGCCGCGCCCGGGCCGGCCGAGGACCCGCTCGTCGGCCCGCTGCGCGCGGAGGACTTCCACCGCCTGGCCGCCGGCGAGACGTTCGCGGCCGGGCGGCTGGCCACGTTCGCGCTGTTCGCTCCGGCCGAGCCCGGCGACTACCGGTACCGGCTCGAGCTCTCGACCGAGAGCCCGAGCGACGCGGACTGGCTCGGGCGGTTCAACCAGGCCGCGGAGGTGGCCGGCCTCGTCCGACGTGTCCCCCGCCTGACGCTCTCAGCGGGGTTGGTCGTGCCGTTCCGCTGACACAATCACTGGCCAGTGATCGACGCCGGCCCCAACACGCTGCTCGAGCGCGGGGCCGAGCTGGAGGGCCTCGCGAGCCAGCTGAGCGGGGCGCGCGCGGCCCGCGGATCGGTCGCGCTGCTGGAGGCGCCGGCCGGCCACGGCAAGACGTCGCTGCTGCGCGTGCTGCGGGCGGAGGCGGCGGACAACGGGCTGCGCGTGCTGGCCGCGACGGGCGCGCCGCTGGAGCGCGACTTCGCCTTCGGGATCGTGCGTCAGCTGTTCGACGCCGAGCTGCACGGCGCCGACGCGGCGCGGCGCGAGCACCTGTTCGCGGGCGCGGCCGCGCTCGCCGAGCCGGTGTTCGCGACGGTCCCCGCCGCGGACCAGCAGGACCCGGCGCACAGCACGCTCTACGGGCTCTACTGGCTGGCGGTCAACCTCGCCGCGGAGCAGCCGCTGCTGCTGGTGATCGACGACGCGCACTGGGCGGACGCGCCGAGCCTGCGGTTCCTGGACGCGCTCGCGCGGCGCGTCGAAGACCTGCCGGTGCTGCTCGCGATCGGCGCGCGGCCCGCGGAGCCGGGCGCCGAGCAGGAGCTGCTGGACGGGCTCGCGACCGCCCCGGCCACGCGGCTGCACCGGCCGGGCGCGTTGTCGGAGGCGGCGGTGCGGGCGCTCGTGAGCGCGAAGCTCGACGCCGAGCCCGGGTTCATCGCGGCGTGCTTCGAAACCACCCGGGGAAACCCGCTGCTGCTGACCGAGTTGCTCAAGTCGGCGCCCTTCGCGGGCCGCGCGGACGAGGCCGAAGCGGTGCGGACCACCGTTCCGGGCACGGTCGCCCGCACCGTCACCGCCCGGATCCGGCGGCTCTCGGACCATGCGCTGGCCGTGGCGCGGGCGATCGCCGTGCTCGGCGACGCCACGAGCCTGGAGCGGGTCGCCGCCCTGTCCGGGCTGACGCCGGCCGAGGCGGCGTCAGAGCTCGACCAGCTCGCGCAGGCCGACCTGATCGACCCGGCGGACGCGCGCTTCACGCATCCGATGGTGCGTGAGGTGGTCGAGGCGGACCTCGGCGCGCAGCGCGCCCGGCTGCACCGCGAGGCGGCCCGGCGGCTGCACGCGGACGGCGCGCTGGACGGCGTGGTGGCCACCCACCTGCTGGCCGCCGAGCCCGCGAACGACCCGTGGGCGTCGGAGATCCTGGCGCGCGCCGGTCGCCGCGCGCTCGCGGAAGGCGCGCCGGACGTGGCGCTGACGCTGCTGTCGCGCTGCTCGCCCGCGACGCCGGAGAGCCTCGTCGCGCTCGGGCTCGCACGCTTCCGGCTGGGCGAGGACCCGCTGCCGCCACTCGACGAGGCGCTCGCCGGCGACGTCTCACCCGACCTGGCGGCCGACGCGGCCGCGATCGCCGCCGCGGCGCTCGTGCTGGCGAGCGAGCCGCGCCGTGCCGCCGCCCGCCTGCGGGCGGCCATCCCGCGAGCACCGGAGGCCCGCCGGGGCGAGCTCGAGGATCAGCTCGTCGAAGCGCTGTCCTACCGCGACGACGACGCCGAGGAGTACCTCGCCACCGTCGAGCGGCACCGGGACAGCGACCGGCCGACGCTGCTCTGCCACCTCGCGCACGCCCGGGCGATGGCGGGCGCCCCACGCTCGGAGGTGCTGCCCGCGTGGCGGCGGGCGTTCGCGGACACCCGCGTGTTCGCGCGCCTCGGCGTGGAGCGCTTCGCCGCGCTGTGGGCGATCGAGGCGCTGCTCGCCGTCGAGGCCGCGGACGAGGCCAAGGAGGCCATCCGCGCGATGACCGACCTGACCGACCGCGCCGGCTCGCGCTCGTCGGCCGGCGCCGCCGCCTGGCTGGAGGCGCGCTGGGAGCGCCGGTTCGGCCACCTGCGCCGCGCGGAGGACCTCGCCCGCCACGGCCTCGACCTCGGGCGCGGCGCGCACGTGCCGGAGACCGCGATCGGCACGACCCTCGGCGGCATCCTGCTCGACCGCGGCGACCTCCCAGGTGCGCGCGACGCCCTCGCCGCGATCCCCGAACCGGGCCCGACCGCCTCGATCTTCGGCCTCTGGGCCACGCGCGCCCGCCTGCAGCTCGAGGAGGGCGACCCCGAGGCCGCGCTGACCTCCCTCGAGCGTCAGGAGTCCGCCGACGCGGCGCGCCGCTGGCTGATCGGCCTGCGCGAGGACTCCCACGCCCTGCGCGTGCGCATCCTGCTGGCGCTCGGCCGCGCCGACGAGGCCGAGGCCTTCGCGCGCACCGAGATCGACCGCGCCCAGGCCCGCGAGGCGGCGGGCGCCGAGGCCGTCCTGCACCTCGCCCTCGGCGACGCCCAACGCGCGGTCGACGCGGCCCAGCGAGCCCCGCTCCCACTCGTGCGCGCGACCGCGTTGGCCGAGCTGGGCTTCGCGCTGCGCCGCGACGGCCGCCGCGCCGACGCCCGCCCGCCGCTCCGCGAGGCCCGCGACCTGGCCCACCGCTGCGGCGCTGTCGCCCTCGAAGCCCGCGTGCACGAGGAGCTCGTCGTCGCCGGCGCCCGCCCGCAACGCCTCGCCTTCAGCGGCGTGGACGCCCTGACCGCCCAGGAACGCCGAGTCGCCGAGCTCGCGGTGCGCGGCCTGCGCAACCGCGAGATCGCCGAGGCGCTGTTCGTGTCCTTGAAGACGGTCGAGGTGCACCTCGGGCGGGCCTACACGAAGCTGGGCATCAAGGGCCGCTCGCAGCTCGCCGACGCTCTCGCCTAGGAGCACAGCTCACGTGGCGCGCCGGGGCGCGCTGCGTGGTTCGGGAGCACACCGTCGGGGGCCTGCACGCTCGTCCGCAGTGGGCGTGGTGGGTTTGCTGGGCTCTGCCCAGCAAAGTGACCGATGGCCGCGGCGAGTGGTCAGTTGGCGCCCCTCTGGCGCGGATAACCGGACGCTCGCGTGCCTCGAGCGCGGGTTGGCCCCGCGCGGGGGCTCGCCGGCCCCAGCCGGCCTGACCAGCCCAGAGCACGCCGGCGTGCGGCGGGTCAAGCGGCTCGCCCGCGAAGCGACCGAGTTGCTTGACGCGACGCCCGACGGTGTGCTCCCCGGACGCGGCAACGTCGGCCGCGCGCCACTCGAGCTGAGCGCCACGCCGAGCAGTAGGGGTACATGTTCGGGTGCTCCGCTGATGAAGCCCGCGCGCCGCACGCGCAGCATCGGCGGCGTATGAACCTCCTCCCCGGCATCAACCTGAATGTGACCGTCGCCGGTCATGCGACGCAAGGCGAGTACGCGCTCGTCGAGGCGGTCGTGGCCGACGGCACCGAGATCCCACCGCACGTCGCGCAGCTCGAGGACGTAATCCTGCACGTGCTGCACGGTGAGCTGGCGCTGGTCGTCGACCGCGAGCCGAGCACGCTCGGCACGGGGGCGACGGTCGTGCTCGAGCGGGGCGTGCCGCGGCGGCTGACGGCCACGCGGCCGACGCGGGTGCTGGCGCTGATCACGCCCGCGGGGCTCGAGCAGCTGCTCACGGTGATCGCGGACCCGGCGACGGACCCGGACGACCGGGCGGCGCTGCTCGCGGTCGGTGGCGTCCAGACCGTGCCCGCGGCATGACGGGGCGGCGCACGCGGGTGGTGCTGGTCGACGACCACGTGCTCGTCCGCAGCGGGATCAAGGCGCTGCTCGACGCCGAGCCGGACCTGGAGGTGACCGGGGAGGCCGCGGACGGCGCGGCGGGCGTCGAGCTCACGCTCGAGCGGCACCCCGACGTGGTGCTGATGGACGTGTGGATGCCGGGCATCGACGGGATCGAGGCGACCAAGCGGATCAAGGCCGCGGGCTCGCGCGCCGCCGTGCTGGTGCTCACCAGCCACGACGACCATCAGCTCGCGTTGCGGGCGATCCGGGCCGGCGCGACGGGCTACTTCCTCAAGGACGCGCCGCCCGCGCGGCTCGCGGACGCGGTCCGCGCGGTGGCGGCGGGCGAGACGCTGCTGGCCGCGCCGATCACCAAGCGGCTCGTCGAGCTGCAGCTCGGGAACGCGCGTGGCGCGCTGCTGCACCGCTTCGAGACGCTCACCGCGCGGGAACGCGACATCGTCCGCCAGCTGGCGCGCGGCTTCTCGAACGCCACGCTCGCGGCGGAGCTCGAGCTCAGCGAGGCGACCGTGAAGACGCACGTCAACCGCGTGCTGACCAAGCTGAGCGTGACGAGCCGCGTCCAGGCCGTCGTGCTCGCCTACGAGAGCGGCTTCGTCAAGCCTGGCCATACGGAGGGGCTCGAGCTGTGAATCATCCCTCCGGACCCCACGACGACACCGTTCGGTGGATTGCAGCGCCGACGCGCGGCCGTACGTTCGCGGACCTGATGGTCCGCATACTTGCTCCCGCGATCGCGCTCCTGCTGGCGATCCTCCTCCCCACTTCCGCCCAGGCCAGCCCGTTCACGCCGGCCGGGACGATCGTCGTCAACTCGACCGCCGACACCGGCGAACGCTGCGACCAACCCACCACCACCGTCTGCACGCTGCGCGGCGCGATCCACACCGCGAACCTCCGTGCCGGTGAAGACACGATCACCTTCGACCTGATCGGCGGCGCGAAGTTCACGCCCGCCACCCCGCTCCCCCCGATCACCCAGACCGTCACGATCGACGGCTCCGGCCCGACCGGCGCCCCGCAGATCGAGATCGACGGCAGCCTGATCCCGGAGGACGTCCGCCCGGCAGCGCTCAAGGGCGCCCTCGCCGAGCCGCTCGAGCAGCCCAAGGCCAAGGCCACGCGGTCGGGCAACGACGGCGTGATCCGCTTCCTGCGCCCGTGGGGTCTCGACTTCCGGGACGCCGACGAGTCGACGATCCGCGGCCTGATCATTCACTCCTTCCCCTACGCCCAGATCGGCTTCGACGGCGCCGACCGCATGACCGTCAAGGGCAACTGGATCGGCCTCAAGCCCGACGGCAGCGCCTCCGCGCGCCGGTCGACCGAGGACCGGATGCTCGGCCTCGCGCTGATCAACAGCGCGGTCAACCTGATCGGCGGCCCCAACGCCGACAAGAACATCATCTCCGGCACCGAGATCGGCCTCGTCCTGATGGACCGGGGCGCAAGCGGGAACCTGATCTATGGGAACTACATCGGCACGACCACCGACGGCCGCGGCGAGCGCGCCAACACCGAGACCGGGATCCTGCTCACCGAGCCCGCCAACCTCGCCGGCCGCGGCACCGAGCAGAACCGGATCGTCGGCAACGTCGTGCTCGGCAAGCGCGAGGACTCCTACGGGATCAGCGTCCTGGCGGCGAAGGAGACCGACATCTGGGGCAACTTCGTCGGCCTGAGCGCCTCCGGCCTCGCCGAGTCGCCGACGGGCGAGCCGCTCGGCCACGACATCGGCATCTACGTCCACGACTCGCCCGAGACCGCGATCGGCGGGACCGGCCCGGCCGAGTTCAACCTCGTCGCCGGCAACGACCTCGGCATCGAGCTCAACGGCGGCTCGGACCGCTCGACGATCGCGGGCAACCTCGTCGGCACCGAGTACGGCGGCAAGACCGCGACCGCCGCCTCCCGCAACCGCTTCGGCGTCGGCGTCGTCGCCGACGGCCTGCAGGAAGCGCCGGCCGACATCACCATCAACGAGAACACGGTCGCCAACACGAGCGAGCAGGGCATGTACGTGACGGGCGCCGCCAAGCGCGTCACGGTCACGAGCAACCGCTTCGGCACCGACCTCGACGGCGTCGGCAAGCTCCCGAACAAGATCGGCTTCGCGACCGGGCGCCCGGCCGGCGGCGGCGACGCGCCGTCCGACCTCACCTTCGGCCCCGGCAACGTCGCGGCGGGCAACTCGACCGACGGCGTCCAGGTGCTCGACGGCACGAACGTGGTCGTCCGCGGCAACCGGATCGGCGTCAGCGCCGACGCCAAGCCGCTCGGCAACGGGACGGTCGGCCTCAACGTCCAGGCCGACGGCGCGCTCGTGGAGAGCAACACCGTCTCCGCGAACGCCCAGGGCATCGCCGTCAACGGACCGACCGACGACGTGATCATCCGCGCCAACCGCATCGGCACGGGGACCGACGGCGAGCCGTCACCGAGCCAGGACTTCGGCAACGCCGGCGCGGGCGTGCTGATCCTCGGCACCGCGACCAACACGCGCGTCGGCGGCTCCAGCAGCACGGACGCGAACATCATCTCCGGCAACGGCCGCGGCGTCCACGTCGCCGGCGACGCCAACGGCACGACGCTCCGGCAGAACGTCATCGGCCTCAACACCACGGCCGACGCCCCGATCCCGAACGACGTCGGCATCTACCTCGCCGGCGGGCGCAACACCGTCGTCGGCGGCGCGCTCGGCATCGACGCGCGCAACTACATCTCGCGCAACTACGGGCCCGGCATCCGCATCAACGGCGCCAAGAAGTCCGTGATCATGGGCAACTACATCACCGACAACCGCGGCGCCGGCGTGCTCGCCGACGCCAAGGGCGGAGACGCGGTGATCGGCTACACGGTCGAGGCCGACGGCAAGCCCGAGGACATCAACTGCCGCGAGACCCGCTGCAACCGGATCGAGGGCAACCAGGGTCCCGGCGTGCACGTGCTCGCGAAGTCGCAGATCACCGTGCGCGGCAACCGCATGCGTGGCAACACCGGTCTGGACGTCGACCTCGCGGAAGCGGGCGCGACGGCCAACGACGACAATGACGGCGACGACTGGGCGAACACGCCCGTCGGCGTGCTGCCGCTCACGGCCGACGGCGGCAAGATCGTCGGCCAGCTCGACCGCTTCGACGCGGCCGAGACCCTGATCGACGTGTACGGGTTCAACTCCACTGAGGCGCTCAAGGGCCGCCCCCGGGGTGGCGAGCTGATCGGGACGGCGTTCCCGAACGCGCGCGGCGAGTGGGAGCTCGCCACGGCCAAGACGTACGCCGCCTACGGCGCCGTGATGACCGACCGCCTCGGCAACACCAGCGAGATGTCGCCGATCTGCACCGGCGACCAGGACGGCGACGCCCTCTGCGACAACTGGGAGACCAGCGGCATCGACTACGACGCCGACGGCACCGCCGACCTGCGTCTGCAGGACGAAGGCGCCAGCCCGGTCAAGCCCGACCTCTTCGTCGAGGTCGACTGGCAGCAGGGCCGCAAGCCCCACATGAAGGCGCTCTACGACGTCAAGCAGGCGTTCGAGCTCGCGCCCAAGCCGATCGCGCTGCACACCGTGATGGGCGAAGAGGTCCCGGGCACGGGCGCGATCAACGCCGGCGGCCGCTCGATCGGCTTCAACAACGACGTGCAGGACTACCTGGGCGGCGTGAGCGGGACCGATCCGTGCGAAGGCGCCTTCGGGTCCGCCGACGACCGCGCCGACCAGGACTGCTTCCGCGTCCTCGGCGCGCGCAAGCTCGCCTACCGCTACGCGATCTTCGCCAACCACGTGTCCGGTGGACACGCCGGCGCGGCCGACCCGGGCCGCGACGCCTTCCTGGTGTCGCTCGGCGACGCCCTGCGCGAGGACATCATGCTCGGCGGCGGCTCCGGTCCCGAGGGCTGCAACCGCCAGTACGACGCCTGCGTCGCGCAGCTCGAGTCGGCCGTGTTCATGCACGAGCTCGGCCACACGCTCGGCCTGCTCCACGGCGGGGACGAGAAGGCCGAGAACAACGAGCCCACCTACCTGTCGGTGATGAACTACTGGTACCTCACGCGGGTGCCGCTCAACAGCCGGCCGCTCGACTTCTCGCGCAAGACCCCGCTCGCCCGCAACGAGGCCGCGTTCGACGAGGCCCTGCCGCTCTACGAGGCGTATCCGCAGCGCGCGGAGCACCCGTGGACGGAGGCGGCGGTCTCCATCTACGACAAGCAGTCGGACCGCTGCCTGATCGAGCGCGTGCGGCTCGACCTGCCGATCGACCTCGACCTCGACGGACAGCACGAGATCCGCCGGATGGGGCTCAACGACAAGGATCTCGACAGCGACCCCGAGGGGCCTGAGGAGTGCCAGAAGCCGGAGAACCAGACCTGGTTGACCGGCGTCGACGACTGGTCGCGCCTGCGCTACTCGCGCCACGGCCTGACCGGCTGGGACGAAGGCACGTACGAGAGCGCCGTCGAGACCGCCGACCTGCCCAAGGCGACCGATCTCGCCGCCGCCGTCGACACCGACGAAGACGGCGTCAGCGACGCCAAGGACGTCTGCCCGGCGGCCGCCGACCCCGGCCAGGAGGACGCCGACGAGGACGGGCTCGGCGACGCCTGCCTGCCCTTCATCACCCAGCGCGACGTGTCGCTGACGATGACCGCCGCCTCGGCGAACGTGCCCGTCGGCGAGACCCGGACCGTCACGCTCGAGCTGGCCAACGCCTACCCCAAGCCCGCGACGGGCGTCGTGGTCGCGATCACGGCCCCCGCGGGCGTGACCGTCGACACGCCGCGGTGGGAGGTCGGTGAGATCCCCGCGCGCGGCACCAGGCAGCTCGAGCTGAAGGTGACGGGCACCGCGGTCGGGCGCGGCGAGCTGAAGGCCGAAGTGGTGGCCGCGGCCGAGCCGGACTTCGACTCGACCCCGGACAACCACGACGCCACCGAGGACGACCAGGCGGCGAAGCGCCTGACGACGTTCCAGCCCGGGAAGGTCCCGACCGTGTCGATCCGGCCCGGCTCGGCGCGCGAGGCCGACGACGGCACCGAGGCCGCGTACGTGCGGATCGACCTCGACGGCCACACCGGCATGACCGTGGAGGGCCGCCTGCGGTCGGTGGGCGGGACGGCGACGCCGGGCGTGGACTACGAGCCGGTGGACACGCCGATCTCGATCGCGGGATCCGACCGGGCGCAGGTCGACCTCAAGCTCTTCGGCGACACGCTCGACGAGCCCGACGAGACGATCGAGCTCGAGCTGAGCGGCGTCGACGGCGCGCAGCCGGAGAGCGTCCGCGGCACCTTCACGATCAGCGACGACGATGACCCCCGCAAGCCGGGCGAGCTCACCTACCTCGGCTGCCTCTCACGCGACTACGGCCCGGGCAAGTCCTGCGGTCAACGTGAGAGCAAGCTCGCCGCTCCGGCCGGCACGAAGGCGATGACGGCGGACGGCCGCTTCCTCTGGGTCGCCGACGAGACCTCGCTCGTGCGGCTCGAGCGCGACCCTGCGACGGGCGGGCTGAGCCACGCGAAGTGCTGGGTCACCGCCGGCCCGGCGCGCGACTGCGCGTCGTTGGGCGAGGTCAACTTCGAGCCATCCGCCGTCCATCTGACGCCGGACGGCAAGCAGCTGATCGTGCGGGGCACCAACTGGGAGGACGGCGGCAACCCGCGCATGAGCATCGTCTCGCTCGCGCTCGACGCCGCGGGCGAGCCGACGCTGACCGGATGCATCGGCATGGGCGCGCCCGGCTGCGCCGTGCCGATCCGCAGCGACAACGCGATCCTCTCGCCGGGTGGGCGCTTCCTGATCACGGTCCCGTCCGGGCAGAAGCGCTCCTATGGCGAGATCAACGTCTACCCGCTCTCCAGCGGCAAGATCGAGCCGTCCGCGCGCTGCTACGCGCACCCTGAGGAGAAGCGGCCGTGTGAGCCGCTGACGGTGATCCTCGACGGGAGCCCGTGGATGGACTTCTCCCCCGACGGCAAGACGCTCGCGATCCGCTCGAAGCACCACCTGGCGTTGCTCGGCTGGGACGAGACGGCCGGCACGCTCGCCTCCGGCGGCGGCTGCCTGCGGGAGGGCGCCGGGTGCCGCACCGACGCCGACTGCCACCTCAACGGCGACAAGGAGTTCATCTGCCCGAAGGAACCGGACTACCTCTCGGGCTGGGGACCGGTGCGGTTCGCGCCGGACGGCCGCGCGCTGTACGTCGGCGCGCAGATCAGCGACCGGGTGACGGCTCTGCCGCGCGTCGCGGACCGCACGTGGTCGGCGGACGGCGCGATGTGCGTCGGGCGGGCCGGCACCGGCTGCGCCCTGGACGTCCCGCTCGTCGACGCGGCGACCGAGATCGTCACGTCGCCCGACGGCGGCGACGTCTACATGACCAGCCAGGCGGGTGGCGTGCTCTCCTTCAGCGCGGACCGGCGAACGGGCGCGCTGTCGGGCCCACGGTGCGAGCTGACCTCGGGCGGCACCGCCTCCTGCCCGGCCAGCGTGGGCGGCAACGCGGTCCCGGCCGGCTCGTCCGGCAACCTGGTGTTCGACCCGACCGGCCGCGACCTGTACACGACCGACACGCTGCCGGGCCACACCTACTCGAAGTACGCGGTCGCGCGCTTCCTGCGCGCCACGCGGCCGCCGGGCGGGCAGAACCGGGCACCGCTGTGCTCGAACGCGGACGCCTCCGTGCGCCCGGGCGAGACGACGGAGGTGACGCTGCGCTGCGCCGACCCCGACGGCGACCCGGTGACGCTGCGCAAGACGCGCGGCGGCGGTGAGCTGACCGGCACGCGCCTGCGCTACACGGCGGGAACGGCCGCGGGCGTCGAGACGGTCGGGTTCCGCGCCGGCGACGGCGGCCTGGAGTCCGAAGAGGCCGAGGTGCGCGTGACGGTCGGGAACCCGCCGGCCTGCGCCGACGGCGCCGTCAGCGTCATGCGCCGCGGTTCCGTCGCGCTGCCGCTCAGCTGCGACCGCGGCACGATCGAGATCGTCGAGCACCCCGCGCACGGCGGCGTGGTCGGCACGACGTTCAACGCCAGCCCGCAGGGCCATGACGGCGTCGAGTACGTCAAGTACGCGGCGTACGACCCGGACACCGGCGTGCGCTCGAACGTCGCCACGATCACCGTGACCGTGCTCGCTCCGCCGCCGGGCCCGGACATCATCGAGTTCGGCAGCGTCTCGCTCGAGAACGACCGTGGTGGCGCGAACAACGGGTGCTCGGGCTCCTCGTGCCGCCCCTCCGGCAACGGCGAGCTGCCGTTCCCGATGCGCTGCAACGGCTCGCCGACGCAGACGCCGGGAAGCTGCAGCGGCACGCTCGAGGCGTGCACGCCCTCGGGCTGCTCGAAGCGTGCCGGTGGGACCAGGGCCAGCGCGGCGGCGGCGAAGCTCAAGGGCTCGCTCGGCAGGGTTCGCTTCTCGATCCCGGTCGGCCAGGCGAAGACCATCAAGCTGCGGCTCAACGCCAAGGCCCGGAAGGAGCTGGCCAAGCGGGGCAAGCTCAAGCTCCGGATCCTGACCACGGTCAAGGTGCCGACCGGCAAGACCGTCACGAGCACGCGCACCCTGACGGTCAAGAAGCCGCTGAAGAAGCAGCGGCGGCGTTAGGCGGGTGGGGCGGCGCCCGGCCGGGCGCCGCCCCACCCCGCACGTCAGGAGCGGGTGACGGTCTCGCAGTCGGCGTTGATCACGTCGAGCCGGTCCTTGAACACGCTGTCGAGCCCGGCACCGCAGTTGACGACGTCCGCCTTGTTGTCGGCGGCGGTGATCGTGTCGTCGCCGCCGTCGCCCGACAGCCGGTCGCGGCCGCCGCCACCGCTGATGATGTCGTTGCCGTCGCCGCCGAAGATCGTCTGGGCGAGGTCGTCACCGTCGATCTGGTCGTCGAGCGCCGAGCCGATCACGACCTCGACGCAGCCCGGGCACGTCGACATGTCGAAGTACAGGCCGCCGAACGGCCCGGACCACGCGCTCTGGTCGAGCGTGTCCTGCCCGGACCCGGGCACGATCTTGGCCGGGCGGAAGTCCTGCTCGAAGACGTAGGTGTCGTCGCCGGAGCCGCCGTCGAGCGACAGCGGCTGGAAGAAGTTCGAGCCGAGGTACCGGATCCGGTCGTCGCCGTCCCCGCCGATCGCCTGCCCGCCGTCGGTGCGGCTCAGGTACAGCTCGTCGTCGCCCGTCCCGCCGATCAGCGTCGGCGCCTCGTTGCTGTTCATGTTCGCGGTGAGCGTGTCGTCCCCGGACCCGCCGTCGATCGTCGGCGAGCTGCCCAGCTGGCTGCTCACGAGCGCGGTGTCGTTGCCGCTCTTGCCCAGGATCGTGACCGAGCGCGACGCGAGCTCGGACACGGTTATCGAGTCGCCCAGGTTGCCCGCGTCGATGGTCAGCGGCCGCGGGCCGCCTCCCGCGGGCTCGGCGCAGGTGGCGCGGTTGAGCGTGACCTGGACACAACCGGCGCCCGCGGTCAGCTTCGCGCCCGAGTCGGTCACGGTCAACACGACGCCGTCGCCGCCGGCCTGGATGACGTTGGTCTCGTTGTTGGCCGCCGTGAACACGGCGGTGCCGCCTACCACGGCGATCTTGGCCGCGTGCGCTGGAGCCGCCGCGGCGAAGATGAATCCGACTCCGAGGGCGGTGGCAACCGGCGTGCTTCGAACAACCCTGCTGACAGTCACGGCTCGTCCTCTCATTGGGTCCGCCGTAGCTGTTGACACGGCGAACATAGCGTTCTGTGCGGGAACGCTAAGTGCTTCACCGGCTCGCCGCCCTGGACCATCGTCCAGCGCTGCGGTCGTCACACGGATGGGACGTGTGCCTGGCTAGGGGTTGCGCCCGTCGCGGCAGGCGCCCTCGTCGAGCGCGCTGACCCGGTGGCGGAAGGCGCCGGGGAGCACGACGACGGCGTCGAGCGCGACCTCGGTGCCGCGGCGGACCCGCTCGCCGGGGCGCGGGCACTGCTCGACGACGCGGGCGAGCTCGTCGGGCGGTGCGGTCGGGGTCCAGGGCTCGGTGGCGGCCGTCCCCAGGCAGTCGGCGGTGTAGGTGAGGTCGGCGGCGAGCGCCGCGCGGGACGCCTCGGCGAGCGTGAGGTCGCGCAGGTCCGGGACCTCGATCGAGCCGGTGCGCGCGAGCGTGCGCTCGCCTTCGCTGCAGGTCTTCTGGCGGGCGGCGGGCTCGGACGCGACGCACGTGCCGGGGTAACGGCGCTCGAGGAAGGCGATGTTCGGCCCGGTCGGGTTGGCCAGCGCGACGTTCACGCAGTCCTCCCCCACGCTCGCCCGGGTCACGTACAGCCCGTCGTCGACGAGCGCGTCCTGGTCGCGGGTGATGCGCTCGACGAGCCGCGTGCGCTGCTCGTAGCCGGGCGTCGGCGTCGCCTGGGGCAGCGTCGCCTCCTCGTTGTCGCTCGTGCGGGCGAAGACGAGCACCGCCGCGAAGGCGGCGAGCGCGGCGACGAGCAGCACCAGCGCGATCCGCATGCGCCCCGTCTACCCGTTTCCGAGCAACGCGACGATCTGCGCGTGGCCGGTCTCGATCGCCGCGCCCACACCCGCGCTGGGGCGGAAGGCCTCGATCCGCTCCGTGCCGCCCGCTCGCGGGGTGCGCGTGAGCTCGACCGGCCCATCGCCCGACAGGGACGCGATCAGCTCCTGCTCGACGTCCGCGCCCACCCAGCCCGCGGCGGCTTCGCGCGCGGTCTGCCCCTCCTCGTCGCGCTGCGACGGGTCGGCTCCGTGGGCGAGCAACGCGCGCACGACGCCCAGCGCACCGCGGTCGGCGGCCAGCACGAGCGGGGCGCCGGGCCCGTTCGGGTCCGCCCCGCCCTCCACCAGCGCGACCGCGGCCTCCTCATGAAGCCCGAGCACGGCCCACTCGAGCGGCGTGAAGTCGTCCTCGGCCGCGCGCTGCGGGTCGGCCCCGGCGGCGAGCAGCGCGCGGACGACGTCGGCGTGGCCCCAGCAGGCCGCGGCGCAGAGCGGCGTGCCCTGGGCGCTCTCCTCGTCGGCGTCGGCACCGGCGGCGAGCAGCGCCGCCACCTCGTCGACCTGCCCGTCGACCGCGGCCACGTAGAGCGGCGTCTCCTCGTCGTTCACGCGCGAGAGGGTATGAAACCGCCCGGCTCAGGGCATCTCGACCGCATGCACGCACGCCTCGCCGGCCTCGCGGTCGCCGCGCTGCTCGCCTTCCCGGCCGCCGCTGCCGCCCAGGGCGACTCGCCCGGCGAGCACGCCGTCGGGACGGGTGGCCACATCGCGCTCATCACCCTCGAGAAGGGCCAGCACCGCGCCGCGCTGCAGGTGATCGGCCCCGACGGCCGACCGTCGCCGTGGGAGGTCATCGCCGACGGCTCCCCGAGCCCCGTCGCGACCGTCGGCCCGCGCGGTGACGTGCTCGTGCTCTGGTACGACAACGACGAGCGGCTGTGGGTGCGCTACCGGTCGGTCGCGGGCGTGCTCGGCCCACCCGAGCTGGTCACGGAGAAGGCCGACTTCCTCGGCTACGCGTGGGCGATGGGCATCGACGCCGCCGGCACGGCGACGCTCACCTACATCGACCAGGGCGGCCGCCCCGCGTCCGGGTTGAAGGTCCGCACCCGCACGGAGGCCGGCGTCTGGAGCGCACCGCAGGACCTCGGGGGCGAGGACGTCTTCGCGCCCTCGCTGGCGGTCACCCCGAACGGCTCCGCGGTGCTCGCCTGGCGCCAGCATGGACCGACCAGGCGCGAGAACGCCAACGAGATCGTCATGGCCACCCGCCCGGCCGGAGCGGCGTCGTTCGGGCCGGTGACCCGGGTCGTCGGGTACCAGCAGGATCCCTCCGAGCCGAACGTGGCCGCCAACGACCGCGGCGACGCGGTGATCGGCTGGAGCCAGCTTCACGACGAGCGGATCTTCTCCGTCCACGCGCGTTTCCGTCGCCCCGGCACCGGGTTCGCCCCCGCGGTCAAGCTCAACCGCACCCGCGACATGGCCGGGCCGTACGCGGCCGTGACGGACGACGGCCGGATCGTCCTCGGCTGGACCGACCACACCCACCGCCGTGCCGAGGGCCGCGTACGGCTCGCGAACGGCACGCTCGGCCCGGTGCGCAAGTTCACCGAGGACCTCGAGCAGAACTCCGAGCTGTTCCCGCTGACGGCCGGCCGCGGCGCGATCGCGTGGGCCGACCGCGACCCGGGCGTCGGGACGCTGCGGATCGCCTACACGACGGCGGGCGGCCGCATCCTCAGGGGCGAGACGATCACGCGGGTGCGCGGGTGGACGCAGGGACCGGCGATCACCGTCGGCCCCCAGGGGCCGGTCCTCGTCGCCAGCCGGCCGCTGTACACGACCGACCCGATCCGCTGGCTGCGGGCACCGCTGCCCTAAGCGGCGCGGCGCGTCCAGAACGACGTCTGCTTGGCCGCGCCCCGCTTGGTCATGCCGATGTGCAGGTGGTCGCGGTGCGCGATCGTCTTGTCCACCTTGCGCTTGAGCTTGCCGCGCTTGGACAGGCACGGCGAGTACGGTCGGAACTGCGGCATGCCCGCACCCCAGTAGCTGCAGTCCCAGATGATCTCCTCGACGCCCATCCGGCGCGCGAGCGCCTGTGGCTGGCCGAGCTTGTCCGGGGCGAGCAGGAGCGCGATCAGCCGCTCGGCCTCACGGCGCTGCGCGCGGTCGTCGACGTCCAGCGCCCAGTCCACCGCGCGGCCCTCGGCGTGCAGCGACGCCGAGTGCTTGCCCCACTTCTCGCACCGGTACGTGCCCCAGAACGCCCCGCGGGCGTTGGTCCCGAGCCACTGCACCAGCGCGGTCATCCCGGGCTTCGCGCGCTTGGAGCACTTGGTGGCCGGGTCGTAAGTGGACTCCTCGAGCGGCAGCTCGGCGAGCGCGTCGGCCGGGTTCTTGGCCACGGCGGTGTATGCGACGGGCGACTCGTAGGCGTGCGCGACGGCGGAGACGGACAGGGTGAGACCCACGACGAGCGCGGAAAGACGGACCAGCATGTGACCCTGTATCGGCACACGCGGCCGAAACGCTGAACTACAGCCGCAGCGTCACGTGGTCCTTGCCGGCGTAGGCGCCGAAGTGGTCCGGCTCGATCTGCCAGCCCAGCGGCTCGCGGCGCGCGCCGCAGAAGAACCGCCAGCCGGCGGCGCGCCAGTTCAGCACGTCCAGGTCACGCACGATGTAGCGCAGCGGCGCGACGATCCCCGGCTGGTCGGCCGCCCAGATGAAGAACGCCGACTCGAACGCGCCGACCGGCGTGCGCTGCACCCGGTCCCACAGATCCGCGCTGTCGAGGTGGATCCGCACGGACCCGATCGCCGACCAGTCCGGCGCGGCCACGCGCCACGGCAACGTGCCGAGCGACTCGTCGAAGCGGGCGGCGTAGCCCGCGTCCAGGACCGTCGCCTCATGGGTCTGCACCCACTCCTGGATGTGCCCACGCTCAACGTGCACCCTCCGGCTCCAGCAGGAACCATACACTCAGGTCCCGCCGAGCACTCTGCCGTGCTCACACGCGGCGCAGCACGAGGATCGCCAGATCGTCCTCGGTGGAGCCGGCGTGCTGGACCGTGGCCTCGTGGATCGCGTCCGCGATCGCGTCGGCCGACAGGCCCCGCGGGCCGACCGTCTCCAGCAGCGCGGACAGCCGCTCCTCGCCGAACAGCTCCTGCCCGCGACGGGCCTCGATCACGCCGTCGGTGTAGAGCACGAGCGCGTCCCCGGGCTCCAGGCGGGCCTCGGCATCGGTGATCTTCGGGCTGTCGAGCAGGCCGAGCAGCGGCCCGGTGACCGGCACCTCCTCCACTCCGCCGGCGCGTCGGGCGATCAGCCCGGGCGGGTGGCCGGCGAACGCGGCGCGCACCGTCCCGTCCGCGCCGAACACCACGCAGCCCGCGGTGACGAAGCGCGCGGACTCGGTGCCGACCTCGGCGACGATCGCGTCGTGCAGGGCGAGCATGATCTCGGACGGGTGCTCGAGGTGCTGGGCCTGGGCACGGATGGTGTGGCGGGCGAGCCCGGTGAGCGCCGCCGCCTCGGCGCCGCGGCCGCACACGTCGCCGATCACCATCACCCAGCCGTCGCCGCGCGGGATGACGTCGTAGAAGTCGCCGCCGACGTCCATCGCCCGGGCGCCGGCGTTGTAGCGGGCCGCGAGCTCGGCGCCGGGGATCTCGGGCAGCTCGCGCGGGAGCAGGCCGTCCTGCAGCGTCGTGGCGATGTGGTGCTGGTGCTCGTAGAGACCGGCGCGCTCGAGCGCCTGCGCGCACTGGCCGGCGAGCGCGAGCAGCAGGCTGCGCTGGGCGTCCGGCAGCGCGGCCTCGCCCGGGAAGGACACGCCCAGCGCGCCCAGACGGGTCCCGTAGGCCACGAGCGGCACCGCCGCCCAGCTGCCACCGCCGTTGCCGCGGTACGCCTCGACGAGATCGGGATACGCGGCCTCGAGCGTCGCCTCGTCGCCGAACATCGCCTCCCCGGTCCGCGCCACCTGCGAGATCGGCGTGTCGGCCGCGTACGGCAGGCGCACCATCCGCGGGTCGACGGGCTCAAGCGTCGTGTGCGCGAGCAGGAGGTGGCGGTGGGTCTCGTCGAACAGGTAGATCGTGCCGTCGCGCGCGCCGAGCTGGCCGCGCAGCGTCTCCGTGACCACCCGCACGACCTGCGCGCGGGTCAGCGCCGTGGCCAGCGCGACGCCGACGTCGTTGAGCAGCCGCAGCCGGTCCTCCGCCTGGCGGACACGCAGCAGCGCCCGCGCGGTGGCGACGAGCACGGAGGGGTCGACGGGCTCGGTCAGGTAGGCGTCGGCGCCGCTCTCGAGCCCGTACACGCGCGCGGCGTCGTCCACGTGCGACTGCGAGCGCTGGAGCACCGGGATGTGGCGCGTGCGCTCGTCCTGCTTGAGCCGGCGGCAGACGTCGAAGCCGTTGATGTCGGGCAGGTGGACGTCGAGCAGGATCAGGTCCGGGTCGCGCAACGCGAGCTCCAGGCCCTCGGTGCCGGTCTCCGCCTCCCACACGTCGAAGTCGCCGCGCAGGTAGCGGCGGATCGCGTAGCGGTTCTCCGGGCTGTCGTCGACGACGAGGACCGTCGCCGCGGCGTCGGTCACTGCCCGCGCCCCGGGAGCGTCGCGATCTGCCAGAAGTCGTGGAGGCTGAGCACGATCCGGCGCAGCTCGGTGAAGTCGAGCGGCTTGCTCAGGTAGGCGTTCGCGCCCGCCTCGTACGCGGCGTCGATGTCCTCCTCGCGCGAGGAGCCCGACAGCACGACCACCGGCACCACGCGCAGGCGCGCGTCGCCCTTGAGCTTCGCGAGCACCTCCATGCCGCGGATGCCCGGCAGGTTGAGGTCCAGGATGATCAGCGCGGGGCGCGCGTCGTCGCCGCCGATCAGGCCGGAGATCGCGTCCTCGCCGTTGATGTAGCGCCTGACGCCCTGCTCGGACGCCGTCTCGCGCAGCACGCGCGAGAGCGCCTCGAAGTCCTCGTCGCTGTCTTCCACGACCGCCAGGGGCTGCAGGGTGCGGGCGGCTTCCATCACGGTCCTCCGAGGGTAAAGCAGAACGCCGATCCCGCTCCGGGGGTGGAGCGCTCCAGCCACAGCTCGCCGCCGTGGCGCTCGGCGATCCGGCGCGCGATCGTCAGGCCCGCGCCGGTCCCCCCACCATAGGCCTCCCGCGGGTGCAAGCGGCGGAACACGTGGAAGATGGCGTCGTGGTGCTCGGGCGTGACGCCGATGCCATTGTCCTCGACGCAGACCCGGCCGTCCGCGGCGGTGATCGCGATGTCGGGCTCGTCCGACGTGTACTTGACCGCGTTGCCGATCAGGTTCACGAGGATCTGGCGCACGCGGATGCGGTCGCCGTGCAGGGGCATGTCGCCGCCCTCGACGCGGACGGTCGGCCGGCTCGACAGCAGCTCGAGCGCGTCCGCGACCACCTCGTCGACGGTGAAGTCGGTCATGTCGAGGTCGGCACGGCCGATCCGCGAGTACTCGAGCAGGGAGTCCAGCAGGGCCGCCATCCGGTGCGAGAGCCGGGTGATCGTCGCCAGCCGCTCGCGCGCCTCGTCGTCGAGCGCGTCCTCGTAGTCCTCGACCAGGAACGTCGCGAAGTTCGAGATGCCGCGCAGCGGCTCCTTGAGGTCGTGCGCCGCCACGTAGGCGAACGCGTCCAGCTCCTCGTTGGAGCGCGCGAGCTCGGCGTTGAGCGCGGCGAGCTGCTCGGCACGGGTGATCAGGAACGTGCCCAGCGCGCTGCGCAGCTCGCCCGCGGACTCGACCTCGACCGGGTCCCACGGCTTGCTCTCGCCCTTGACCGACTCCGCCCACGTGCGGAACGAGCCGTCGGGATTCAGGCGGTCGGGCTCCTTGACGGCCAGGCTCTTCGGCGCGTGCGCCCACTCGATCGTGCGGACGTACTCACGCCGGAACCAGACGATGTGGTTGCCGCGTGCGACGGCGAGCGGGGCGGCGAGCACGCCCGGCAGCTCACCCGGCGCGTCGGCGGTCGCGACCACGTCCGCGCTGGTGAGGCCGTCCAGGAGCGCGGTGACGTCGGCCGGCGTCTCGCCGATCAGGCGCAGCTCGTCGTCGATCCGGATCGCGGCGCCGTCCGCCCCGCAGACGCCCAGCAGGTCCTCGCCGGCGGCGGCCAGGCCGTCGAGGATGCTCGACGAGGCGGCGACGCGGTCGATCACGGCGGAGCGGCGGTTCGCCAGCGCGCCCTGGCGGCGGCTGACCTCCAGCGCCTCCAGCGCCTCGAGCTGCATCGAGCAGACGATCCCGATCAGCTCGCAGGTGGCGCGGACCTCGTGCGGGACGAACAGTGGGCCGCTGTAGTGATGACCGGAGATGAGGCCCCACAGGCGCCCGCCGACCGACAGCGCGATCGACATCGACGCGGTCGCGCCCATGTTCTTGAGGTACTGGATGTGGATCGGCGAGACCGCGCGCAGCACGCCCTTGGAGAGGTCCAGCCACTCGCCCGTGAGCGGGTTGACGACCGGCTCCAGCGGCGTCGCCGGCGTCTCGACGTCGTGGATGAACCGGAGGCGGTTCTGCAGGAACAGCGCGCGCGCCTGCGGCGGGATGTCGCTGGCGGGGTAGTGCAGGCCGAGGAACGCGTCAAGGTCCTCGCGCTTCTCCTCGGCGAGGATGACGCCGTGGTCGTCGGGCTCGAAGCGGTACGCCCACACGCGGTCCGAGCCCGTGAGCTCGCGCACGACGCGGGCGGCACGGCTGAGCAGGTCCTGGATCGTCGGCGCGTCCTGCAGCAGGCCGAGCGCGCGGGCGATCTCGTCCTGATAGCGCGTGAGGCTCGCGGGGCCGCTGCCGACCGGCTCGAGCTCGATCACGAGCACGCGGTCCGCGGCGCGGTACGCGTAGGCGTCCAGGCCGCGGGTGCGCAGCGGGCGCAGGTTGGGCGTGGCCTCGGCCGCGCCGGCGCGCAGCTGCTCCACGATGTCGGCGCCCAGCAGCTCCGGCAGCGTGGCGCCCAGCACCGCGCGGTCGAAGACCTGGTCGGCGTTGGCCGACGCCTGGACGACCTCGAGCGTCGTCTCGTCGGCGGCGAGCAGCGCGCCGTGGGCCTGGATGCCACCGGGCGTGCGGATCGGCTCGCGATGGCAGTTGGTCAGGTCGACCGGCGTGCCCGGCTCCAGCAGCGGCTCTACCGACATAACCAGCGTTCCATGTCCTCGAAGGTCGCGATCGCCGCGGAGGTGCTGACGGGCGCATGACGCTCGACGACCTCGCCGAACGCGCGCCAGCGCGGCGCGATGCCCGGCCCACCCGCGAAGAACGCGCTGTCGAGGCCGAGCCGGCGGCGGACGAGGGTGCCGATCAGCGCGCCGCCGAGCGCGGAGCCCTCGATCACGTACGCGACCCCGAGTGCCTCGCCGACCGTGGCGACGTCCGGCACCTGCGGGGCCAGCGGCAGCGCGTCCGGCCGGCTGCGCAGCGCCTGCAGGTCGGCCTCGATCAGGGGCAGCTTGCGGGTGTAGTCGAGCCCCGGGATGGTGATCGGCGCGAGCACGTCCTCGAGCGGGCGGTAGAAGCCGTAGAAGCGCTCGAGCAGCGTGCGGTACCGCTCGCGCGAGCCGAGCGCGTGCTCGATGTCCACGCGCCGCTCCAGCCGCTCGTGGTGGGCGGCCGTCGCGGCCTTGAGGGCGCCCATGGCGGAGGTCATGACCCGCGCGACCCTAGCGAGTTCTGACCGCCGTGACCCCGCCTTGGCGTGTTCGATTCATGTCACGTCGAGCGGGAGCGCGGCGACGATCGTCGTGCCCTGGCCGGGCGGGCTGGTGAACGACAGGGTGCCGCCGACCGCCTCCGCGCGGTCGCGCAGGCCGAGCAGGCCGGTGCCGCCGGCCGGGTCGGCCCCGCCGATGCCGTCGTCGGCGATCGTGCAGCGCAAGACGGCGCCGTCCCGCGCGATGGTCACGGACGCACCGTCGGCGTCGGCGTGCTTGGCGGCGTTGGTGAGCGCCTCGGCGACGATGTAGTAGACGGTGGCCTCGAGCAGCTCCGGCAGGCGCTCCTCGATCACGCTCAGCGCGATCGGCAGCGGGAGGCGCTCGGCGAGCACCTCGAGCGCGCGACGCAGCCCGTGGTCGACGAGCAGCGCCGGGTGCAGGCCGCGGGCGATCTCCCGCAGCTCGGCGAGGCCGGCGTCCAGCTCGCGGGCCGCGTCCTCCAGCAGCTTCGGCACCGCGTCCGGGTTGCGCTGGAGCGACGCGCGGGCGACGCGCAGCTGCAGCGCGACCGAGACGAGCCGGGCCTGCGCGCCGTCGTGCAGGTTGCGCTCGAGCCGGCGGCGCTGGTCGTCGCCGGCCTTCACCAGGCGTGCGCGCGAGGCGATCAGGTCGGTGCGGGCCTGCGCCGAGGCCACGGCGAGCGACACGAGCTCGGCGAACTCGCCCAGGCGGCTCTCGGCCTCGGCGGGCAGGGCCTCCTCGCTCGCGATCGCGACCGCGCCCCAGAGCGCGCCGCCGACCACGATCGGCGCCGCGGCGGTGGACCGGTAGCCGTAGCGGAAGCGCTCCGCGGCGGTGCTCCCGCCCCAGTCGTCGATCCGGGCGGGCGCGGCCGTGCGCGCCACCTGCGCGAGCGCGGAGCCGTCGTCGAGCGGCAGGCGCGTGCCGAGGGGCAGCACCGCGGAGCTGTCGCGGTTGTGCCGGCCGACCATCTCCGCCGTGCCGTCGCCGACGTAGCGCACGACCGCGGTCGCGTTGACCTGCAGCACGCGGGCGACCTCCGCCGAGACCGACGTGAAGATCCGCTCCGGCGAGGCCTCGGACGCCACGAGCGTCGCGACGCGGCGCAGCGCCTTGTGCTCGTTCGCGACGCGCGAGACCTCGACGAGCTTGGCCTCCGGGTCGCCCTCGAGCGCGCCGTCGCGGTTGGACTCGCGGTCGGTGATGTCGATCCCGGTCGTGACGAGCCCGGTGCCGTCCAGCGGCCGGTTCGACCACGCGATCAGCCGCCGCGCGCCGTCCTTGGTCTTCCAGTGGCCGACCTGCGGGCTCGACGTGCCCGTCCGCCACACGAAGTCGAGGAAGTCGCTGAACGCCTCGCGCTCCTCCGACGGGATCACGAAGTCCTGCGCGAGCTGCCCCAGCACCTCGTTGCGGCTGTAGCCCGTCGCCCGCTCGCACGCCTCGTTGAACAGCAGGATCCGGCCCTCGCGGTCAAGGACGCAGACGAGGGATTGCGTGGTCTCGGTGAGGATCCGCGCGAAGGAGTCACCGAGCTCGAGCTCCTCCGGCGTGGGCGTGTCTTCCATGGGCGCCGCCCTCAGCCTATCCGGGTGGCGGCCGGGCGCGGAGGAGCTACGCGGCGGCGAGCTCCTCCTCGACGCGCCCGTAGAGCGTCGTGCGCTGCGCGAGCGGCCGGCCGAGCGTGGTCGTGAGCTGCGCCAGCGCGACCTCGTCCAGCGACTGCCCGTGCGAGGCGCCCGCGGCCCGCGAGATGTTCTCGTTCATCAGCGTGCCACCCGCGTCGTTGACGCCGGCCTGCAGGAGCTGGCGCAGTCCGCCCATGCCGATCTTCACCCAGGAGGCCTGGATGTTGTCGATCTGCCCGTGGTAGGCGATCCGGCCGACCGCGTGCATGAGCAGCGTCTCGCGGAAGGTCGGGCCGCGGCGCGCGCTGCGCTTGAGGTAGATCGGTGACGCCATGTGCACGAACGGGAGCGGCACGAACTCGGTGAAGCCGCCCGTCTCCTTCTGCAGGTCGCGCGTGCGCAGCATGTGGCGCGCCCAGCTGACCGGCGACTCGACCGCGCCGAACATGATCGTCACGTTCGAGCGCAGGCCGACCGAGTGCGCGATGCGGTGCGCCTCCAGCCACTGGCCGGTGTCGATCTTGTCCGGGCAGAGGATCTCCCGGATGGGGTCGTCGAGGATCTCGGCGGCGGTCCCGGGCAGCGACGACAGCCCCGCATCCTTCATCCGGCGCAGGTAGGCCTCGAGCGGCTCGCGCAGGCGGCGGGCGCCCTCGGTCACCTCGAGCGCGGTGAACCCGTGCACGTGGATGTCCGGCACCTCGTGCTTGACGGCCTTCGCGACCTGCCAGTAGAAGTCGCCGTCGAACGTCGGGTGGATGCCGCCCTGCAGGCACACCTCGGTCGCGCCGGCCTCCCAGGCCTCGCGGGCGCGGGCGGCGATCTCGTCGTGCGTGAGCAGGTACGGCTTGCCGCGCAGGTTCAGCGACAGCGGGCCCTTGGCGAACGCGCAGAACCGGCACTTGAACGTGCACAGGTTCGTGTAGTTGATGTTGCGCGTGCGGACGAACGTGACGGTGTCGCCGGACACCTCGCGGCGCAGCTCGTCGGCCGCCTGCGCGACCGCGCCGACGTCGGTCCCGCGCGCCGAGAACAGCGTGACGATCTCCTCCAGGCCGACCTCCTGCCCGGCGCGGACGCCGTCCAGCACCTCCTTGATCGCGCCGCGCGGCTCGCCCGTGAGCGGCAGCTCCATCGGCTGCGCGTCGGCGCCGGAGTACCAGGCGGTCGAGCGGCGGCCGACGAGCTGGACCTCCGCGCCGTCGGCGACGTTGGCGACGTCCTCGAAGCGCTGCGGCAGCACCGCGCCCGGGTCGTCCCGGCCGAGGCCCTCGGCGTCGGCGCGGTCGAGCGTCGCGAAGCGCAGGTCCGGGTGCACCCGGTCGATGAACTCCGGGTAGACGGCGAGGCGCGGCGCGAGCTGCTTGCCGGCGGCCTCGGTCGCCTCGCGCAGCCGCGCGAGGCTCGGCCACGGGCGCTCCGGGTTCACGAAGTCGGCGGTGACCGGGGACACGCCGCCCCAGTCGTCGATCCCCGCGTCCACCAGGCCCTGCAGGTCGCTCGCCAGGTTCGGCGGGGCCTGCACGTGCACGTCCGCCGGGAGGATCTCGCGCGCGAGGCGGATCGCGTCCAGGTGGTCCTCCTCCGGGCAGGGCGGGTGGTGGCGCATCGCCGTGCCGGGCTTGGGCAGGAAGTTCTGCACGATCACCTCCTGCACGTGGCCGTGCCGCGCGTGGCTGTCGGCGATCGCCTGCAGCGCGTCGATCCGGTCCTGCCGGTCCTCGCCGATCCCGACCAGGATGCCGGTGGTGAACGGGACCTGCAGCTCGCCCGCCCACTCCAGCGTCGCCAGCCGCCGGGCCGGGACCTTGTCCGGCGCGCCCCGATGGCACGCCAGGTCCTCGCGCAGCGACTCGATCATCATGCCCTGGCTGACGCTGACGCCCTTCAGGAGCTCCAGCTCCTCACGGCTGATCGCCCCCGCGTTGGCGTGCGGCAGCAGCCCGGTCTCCTCCACGACGAGCTTGCACATCGCCGCCAGGTACTCGACCGTGCTCGCGTACCCGTGCTCCGCCAGCCACTCGCGCGCGACCGCGTACTGCGCCTCGGGCGCCTCCCCCAACGTGAACAGCGCCTCGTGGCAGCCGGCCTCGGCACCCCGCAGCGCCACCTCCACGACCTGCTCGGGCGACATGTACGGCGCGGCCAGGTTCTTCGGCGGCTGGGCGAACGTGCAGTACCAGCACCCGTCGCGGCAGAGCTGCGTGAGCGGGATGAAGACCTTGGGCGAGAACGTGATCCGGTCAGGCATGCGTCCCCACAGCGTTGCAGGTGGGGATGATGGGCTTCGTCGAGCGGGTACGCAGCTGACCCCTCAGATCAGCAGGCGGCGATCTCGTCTGGGGTTTGCGCCGCGTCCAGGCAGTCGCTGTACGCGTCCCAGTCGGTGCTTGTGCCGCCGGCGCTGGACGTCTCGTCCTCGGCGGCGGGCGCGACGTAGTCCTCGAGGGTCACTTGTTCGTCGCCCGTCAGCCGGTCGTACTCGATGGCGGCGTAGATGCCGGCCCAGAACGTGGCGGCGATGAAGCACGTCGCCCAGAGTGCGATGGCGGGGCCGATCTTGGATCTGGCCATGAAGACGATGCCGGCGATGAAGCCCACGATCGGCAGGAACACCGCGGCCACATACCACCACACCGAGACGGTGTCAGTGAGGTTGACGCTCACCGGAACGCCTTCGGACGGAGGCCGAACCGGGGGTGCGGGAGCAGGCGAGTAGGCCGACATCAGCGCGAACGGGCAGTGAGGATCTGCTTGCGATCTGCTGCGTAGGCGGCACTGGTGGCGCTGCGCGCAGCCGACGCAGCGACAGCGCCGCCCGCCGACGCGCAGATCGCCTGGAAGTGCAGGTCGCTCACCGTGATGTTGGTGTCGTTGACCATGAAGCCGCCCACGAACGTCGTATAGGCCTTCACGAAGTTCGTCTCGGCCACAGAGCCGTAGTAGCCCGTGCCGACGACCACCTTGCCGGGCGAGCAGTTTGCCGTCACGTTCGGCGAGAACTGGCCGGGCGCGAGCGAGAAGTGGATGGACTCGACGCGCTCGACCCCGGCGAGACCGGGAGCGCCGGGAGGACCGGCCGGCCCAGCCGGCCCCGCGGGGCCGGTGGCGCCCGTGAAGCCGTCGCCGCCTGTGAGGTTGTCCTTCACGGCGGAGCTGAGCTGGGCCGTCCCGATCGCTCCACGCTTTATGTCCTTTGCCTGAATCGTCCCGTCCTTGATCTGCGCGCTCGTGATCTGCGACGCGGCGATCGCACTGCCTCCCATCCCCAACACGACGGCGATCGTTCCCAGCCAGACGCCAGGACGTTTGAGAGCCTGCATACGAGTTCCTCCCCATGACCATCGATCGGCCTATCTCGATCGCTATAGAAAGCCTACGCATATGCGACGTCTCCACAAACCGTCGATCGTCTAGGTCGATCATCCATGCTTCCGCGAGCTGCCGGTGCGTCCGTACCGCGTGCGGGAGACGCTCAGCTCAGTGCTTCGGTGACGGCCGTCGGGCCGTCGAAGCGGTCCTTGCTCGACGAGCGCAGCGCTTCGACCAGTTACCGCAGCCGGACCGGCGACACGCCGACCTCAGCGCGCATGACGTGGAACGGGCGCTCGCGGCGGTCCTCCCCGCCCTGGTAGTCGTCCTGCAGGTGGAGCTGATTGACGGTGAAGTAGATGAAGCCGTCGGCGGCCACCGCGAGCGTGTCGACGAAGCGGAGGCCCGCGTCGCGCACGACGGCCTCCCAGTCGCCGCCGGGCGTGCGGCGGAGGATCGCGCCCTGCTCGTAGTTGGTGGCGAAGAGCGAGCCGTCGGCGCCCGACTCGAGGCCGTCCGAGGCGCCCTTCTCCCCGTGGTCCTCGACCGTGTTGGAGGCGTCGCCGGCGATCAGCGCCTCGACCGACGCGCTGTACAGGCGGCGGCCCGCGAGCGGGCAGTAGTAGAGGCGCTCGCCGTCGTGGGAGATCGCGATGCCGTCGCTCGCCATCGCCAGCTCGGGCAGCGGCTGCCCTTCGATCACCGCGAGGTAGCCGTCGGTGATCCGCGTGCTGGGGTGGTCGTGCAGGGCGCGGTGGCAGCGGCCGCTGCCCAGGTCGACGACGATGATCCCGCCCGGCCCTTCGCCGATCGAGGAGTCGGTGATGAACGCGTAGCCGGCGTCGCCGCGCCGCAGGTCGAAGCGGATGTCGTTCAGGTACGTCGTCTCGAGCGCGACGTCGGGCGGGACGACGATCGTGTGGTCGATCGCGTTGGTCTCGAGGTCGACCCGCACGAGCTTCGCGCCGCCCTCGACGCGGGGCTGCAGCTCGATCGAGCCCGTGTCGAGCAGCCACAGCTTCCCGGCGGGGTCGATCACGACGCTCTGGACGGACACGAGCGTCTCACGCGGGCGGTCCGGGTCGAAGACGTTGACCTCCGCGTCCGGGAACGGGACCTCCTTCCCGTCGCGCAGCTCGGCGACCGTGAAGTCGACCTTGTCGCCCCAGCGCGGATAGCAGACGAAGATCCGCCCGTCGTCGGCCACGGTCACCCCGGTCGGCATCTGGTCGTGGAACTCGAAGACGATCTCGGGCTGGCTCATCACCAGGCGCTACCCCGGGTAGGCCCGCAGTCATGCCCCTGAGCAAGAAGGACCTCCCGGGGACGCTGCAGCGCTCCCCGGAGAAGGTGCAGAAGGCCTACAGCGAGACGCTCGACAGCGCCGAGGAGCAGTACGACGGCGACGAGGAGCGGGCGCACCGGACGGCGTGGGCGGCGGTCAAGCACATCGCCGAGAAGAAGGGCGACCACTGGGAGCTCAAGGACGAGTACGGGCCGTCGGACCCGCAGGCCGCGCGGGGCGGCGCCGCGGCGCGTGACCGCCCGCGGGAGACGGCCGGAGGCGTGGACGCCAACAAGACGAAGGCCGAGCTCGAGCAGGACGCGCGTGAGGCGGACATCCCCGGCCGGTCGAAGATGACCAAGGACGAGCTGGTCGACGCGCTCCAGCGCTACAACGATCGCGAGTCGGCTAGAGCGCGCGGAGGATGAACGCCTGCACCGGCTCGGCCTTGCCCTTGATCGCGAGCGGCGGCAGCGGCTCGACGTCCGCCGCGTCCGGGAGGTGGTCCCGGGTCGTCCCGGCGATCACGACCTCGCCCGGGCGCGCCTGCCCCTCTAGCCGTGAGCCCAGGTTGACGGTGTCGCCGAAGACGCCGTGGATCCGGTGCCCGCGGTCGCCGACGACGCCGGCGAGCACCGGGCCGGTGTTCACGCCGCAGCGGAAGCGCGGCCAGCCGGGCCGCCGGATCGCCTCGGCGCGGCGTTGCAGCTCCAGCGCGGCGCGGGCGCCGCGCAACGCGTGGTCCGGGTGGTCGCCGCGCTTGTTGAAGATCGCGAAGATCTGGTCGCCGACGAAGTCCTGGACCTCGCCGTCGAAGTCGTCGACGAGCATCGGGGCGAGCTCGCCGAAGTAGGCGACCAGCATCGCGTGGACGGCTTCCGGGCCGTTGGCCTCGGAGAACGGCGTGAAGCCGCTCAGGTCCGCGAACAGGACGGTGACCTCGCGGTGTCCGGCGAGCGTCTCGTCGAGGTAGAGCGCGCTGAAGCGCTCCTCGAACCACTCGCGCTGCGCCGCGGCGGCGATCGTGAAGAAGCTGATCGCCATCAGCAGGTGCCACTCCCACCAGCTGAGCTGCCAGCTCGTGGTCAGCGAGAGCAGGACGATCACGAGTGCCTCGGCCAGCAGCGCGAACGCGAACGCGATCGCGAACGCCAGCCCGGAGCCGCGGCGCGTCGCGATCCGGAAGTACTGCACCGCCGCGAATCCGTAGCTGGCCACGCCGAGCAGCGCGAACACCCCGAGCGCAGCCTCCGCGTCCTCGGGCGTGACCGTGGACCGCAGCGGGGGCAGGTCCGCGAGCGACAGCAGCGCCCACAGCGCCAGCAGCCCCAGCACCGCGGCGAGGAGCGCCCGCGCGTGCCGGACGATCGCCAGCGCCGTGCGCAGCGGGTACTCGACCGCGCTGGCCGCCGCCAGCAGCCCCGCGACCACGAGCCCCACCGGCGTCGCCAGCACGAACCCCGCGTTGCCCTTCTCCAGCAGCACCCCGGGCGTCGCCAGCGCGTGCAGCCCGAGGAAGCCGGCGCTGGCCAGGAACGCGAGCCCGATCAGCAGCAGCCGCGCATCCTTGCGGCGCCGCCCGGCCTCGCTGACCGCGATCGCGAGCCCCGCGTTCACCACGCCCGCGACCAGCACGATCCAGAAGTGCGCGGGCTGGTCCTCCCAGCGCGCGTCCACCGACGGGGCGGCGCGGAGCAGCACGATCAACGCGATCGGCAGCGCCAGCGCGGTGACGATGCGGACGGGCACGGGCGCCAACCTAAAGGGGTCAGACCCCTTTAGGTTCCTTTATGTACGAGATGAGCTCCAGCAGCGAGCCGTCGGGGTCGCGGAAGTAGACGCTCGTGCCCTCGCCGCGGGCGCCGTGGCGGGTGACCGGGCCGTCCTCGATGGCCACGCCGTGACGCTCGAGGTGGGCGACGGCGTCCTCCGGCGCGCCGTCCCAGACGAAGCAGAGGTCGCTGTTGCCCGGCATCACCGGCAGCCGGGCGACGAGCGTGCCGACGTCCACGCCCGGTCCGTGCACGTTCAGCTGCGTGTCGCCGAACCGGTACGCGACACGGCCGGAGCCACCTTCCACGACCTCCGCGCCGAGGACGTCGCGGTAGAAGGCGTTCGAGGTCTCCCAGTCGGAGATGTGGATGACGCAGTGGTCGAGCCGGATCATGCGCATAGGCTTTCAGCCGATGCACGGCAAACGCGACGTGATCGTCCACGGGACCGACCCGTACAACGCGGAGACCGAGCGCGACGCGCTGGCGGCCGGGCCGCTCACGGCCACGTCGGCGTTCTACGTGCGCAACCACGGCGACGTGCCCGAGCCGGCGGATTGGCGACTGCGCGTCGACGGCCAGCTCGAGCGCCCGCTGGACCTGTCGCTCGCGACGCTGCGCGAGGCGCTCCCCGAGCACACCGTGACCGCCACGCTCCAGTGCGCGGGCAACCGGCGCGCCGGCCTGATCGCGATCCGCGACATCCCGGGCGAGGCGCCCTGGGGCCCGGGCGCGACCGGCACGGCCACCTGGACCGGCGTGCGTCTCGCGGACGTGCTCGCCCTCGCCCGGCCGCTCCCGGGCGCCCGCCACGTCGGCTTCGAGGGCGCCGACCTGAGCCCGGAGGCCAAGCCGCCGCAGCCCTTCGGCGGCTCGATCCCGCTCGAGAAGGCCACCCGCCCCGAGGTGCTGCTGGCCTGGGCGATGAACGGCGAGCCGCTCGAGCCGGTGCACGGCGCGCCGCTGCGCGTGGTCGTGCCGGGCTACATCGGCGCACGGAGCGTCAAGTGGCTCAACCGGATCGAGCTGCGGAGCACGCCGTGGAAGGGCTACTTCCAGGACGTCGTCTACCGGCTGCTTCCGGAGGACGACACGCCCGCCCCGGGCCGCGGCCTCCCCCTCGGGCTCGTCGCCTTGAACGCGGACATCCTGTCGGCGACGCCGACCGAGGTCCGCGGCTACGCGTTCGCCGGCGGCGAGCGCTTCGTCACCCGCGTGGACGTGTCCGTCGACGGCGGCACCACCTGGACGCAGGCCGAGCTGCTCGACGACCTCGGCCCCTGGGCCTGGCGCCACTGGCGCCTCCCGCTGGACCTCCCGCCGGGAGAGCACGAGCTCATCGTCCGCGCCTGGGACTCGTCCGCCGCGACCCAACCGGAGGACGAGGCGGGCCTCTGGAACCCGAAGGGCTACGTCAACAACGCCCGCCCGCGCCTCACCCTCGACGTACCTCGACCAACCTAAAGGGGTCAGACCCCTTTAGGTTGCTTTAGGTTGCGATGACGAGCGCGCTGCGGTGCGGGACGAGCACCGTGCCGCGGACGACCATGCGTTCCGGGCGCGGGTGCACGGCCTTCAGGCGCGGGAGGAGCGGCGGGATCGCGCGCAGCTGGGCGCGGGCCAGCGGCTCCCCCACGCAGCGGCGGACGCCGCCGCCGAACGGCATGTAGAGCGGGTGCTCGTAGTCGCGGTCGAGGCGGAAGGCGTGCGGGTCCGGGAACGCGTCCGGGTCGCGGTGGGCGAGCAGCGACGACAGCGCGCGCGTCTCTCCGTCGACCTCGCGTAGGGCGGCTGACGCCGAGGGGCGCAGCCGCAGCGTCTCGTCGACGAACGCGCCGTCGATCGCTCCCCCGCGCCGCGCCCACTCGTAGCCGACGTTGGCCAGCGCGATCGCCGGCGGCTCCTGGCCGGCCGCCACCACCACGATCGCCCGGTCGGCGTCCAGCCCGTGGCGCTCCAGCACCGCGCGCAACGGTGCGGCGCGCCAATGGAAGACGGGATCCAGCGACGCCGGGACGGGCAGCGGCGGGTTGCCCGGCGTGCGCAGCATCCGCCGCACCGCGCCGACGAAGTCCGGGTCGTCGAGGCCGAGGATCAGCCGACCGAAGACGTCGGTCGCGATGTCGCGCATCTTCTCCAGCAGCCGGAACGGCCGCCCGCGCGGCCAGCCGGCGATGTGGCGCTCGGCGATCGCCGCGATCGCGTCCTCGGAGAGGTCGCGGAAGCGCGGCTCCCACCAGGCGCGCTCGCTGCGGTGCTCGGCGCCGTCGGCGCCGAACAGCGAGCGGTGGGAGGCAAGCGGGAGCACGGCTCGCCTGGCCGCACCGGCGTTCGCGTCCGCCATGAGCGAAGCGTCGGACACGAACACGATTGGCTTGGTGATGCGGAGGGTGAACCGCGGGCCGTAGCGGGCACGGGCGCGCAGCAGCACGCCCAGCGGGTCACGGTGGTAGGCGACGGCCTGCGCCAGGGCAGGCAGCTCCGGCCCTGGCGGCAGCGTCATCCTTCGCCGGACCCCGGCTCCGCCATCTTGCGGTGCAGCTCGGCCTTGGCGCTGTCGGGCAGCAGGCGCGAGCCGCGGCCTTGCAGCTTCGTGGACAGGGACGCGGACTCGACGCGCTCCTTGCCCGCCATCAGCGCCTCGAACCCGTCCTTGGCGACATCCGCCGGGTCGTCCTTGTCCCCCGAGCCGACCTTCGTGTCGAGCATGTCGGCCCGTTCGAAGAACTCGGTGTCGGTCGGCCCCGGCATCAACGACGTGACGCTGACGTTGGTGTCCTTGAGCTCGTTGCGCAGCGCGATCGCGAACGACTGCACGAACGACTTGGAGGCGTTGTAGACGGCCTGGAACGCGCCCGGCATGGTCGAGGCGATCGAGGACGTGAACAGGATCCGCCCCTCGTCTCGCGCGACCATGTCCTTGACGACGTGCTTGGCCAGGTGCACGGTCGAGCGCACGTTGAGGTCGATCAGCTTGAGCTCGTCCTGCAGGTCGGTGTCGGTGGCGAACGCGCCGCCCGCGCCGATGCCCGCGTTGAGCGCGATCGCGTCGACCTTGCGGCCGGCGAGCCGCCCGTAGAGCTCGTCGACGCCCTCGTCGGTCGCGAGGTCGACCTGCACCGCCTCGGCGGCGAGCTCGGTCCCGACGCGGTTGATGGCGTCGTCCTCCGCCGCGACGATCAGGTCGAAGCCGTGGTTGGCGAACTGCTTCGCGAGCTCGTATCCGATGCCGCTCGACGCGCCGGTGACGACGGCGAGCGGACGTTGTGTGGTCGTGGCCATAGCTAGAGGCGCCTCCCGACGCCGGTGAGGAGCTCCTTCACGCGCAGCGGGCCGCCGGCGTGGGGCTTCAGCGGCGGCGTGTCGAGCCCGCTCGTCTCGCGCATGCCCGCGAGCACCTCGCGCAGCGCGTCCTCGGAGTCCACGGTCGGCGTCCATCCGAGGTGGGTCCGGGCGCGCGTGGTGTCCATGATCGGCACCGCGAGCCCCATGTCCACCCAGCCCGGCGGTGAGGGCTGCAGGCGCGCCTGCCAGGCCAGCCCGGCGAGCGTGCGCAGCGGCCGCTCGGGCACGCGGATCCGGCGCGCGCCGAGCACCTTGGCGATCCGGTCCGGGGTGAGCACGGGGTCGGCGGCGACGTTGTAGGCGCCCTCGGCCTGCGGTTCGAGCGCGGCGAGCCGGTAGGCGTCGCCGACGTCCCGCGAGTGCACGGCCTGCACGACCAGCCTGTCGGGCAGCGGCAGCACCGGGATGCGGCCCGGCTTGAGCAGCGCGGTCGGCACGAGCGGGCCGGCGAACAGCCGCCGGATCTCGGGTCCCGCCTCGCGCTTGAAGATCAGCCCGGGGCGCAGCCGGACGATCCGCGTGCCGCGGCCTTCCAGCGCGTCCAGCGCGTGCTCGCAGGCGGCCTTGTGGCGGGCGTAGAAGAGCGAGTCGACGCCCTCGCGCGGATAGGTCTCGTCCACCGGGACGTCCTTCGGGCCGGGCGAGTAGACGCCGATCGAGGACGCGTGCACGAGCACCTCGACGCCGGCCGCGAGCGCGGCGTCGAACACGCGCCGTGAGCCGCGCACGTTCACCCGCTCGAGCTCGGCCCCGTCACGGCTCGGCTGGATGAGCCACGCGAGGTGGATGACCGCGTGCGCGCCCTCGAAGGCCGAACGCAGGTCGTCGGCGGCCACGTCGGCGGACACCCAGCGCACCTTCGGCGGCGTCCAGTTCGGGATCCGCCGCGCGATGCCGACGATCTCCCCCACCCGCTCGTCCTTGCCCAGCGCCTCGAGGACGCTGGTCCCGACGTTTCCAGTCGCGCCCGTGACCACCACTCTGCGGCTCATCTGTAGGCCCTACCCAGCCTGGGTAGCCGAACCATCAATGAAGGCATTGACTTGGCACGGCGTGCACGACGTGCGCGTCGACACCGTTCCCGACCCGACCATCGAGCACCCGACCGACGCGATCATCAAGGTCACGTCGACCGGCATCTGCGGCTCCGACCTCCACCTGTACGAGGTGCTCGGGCCCTACCTCGACGCCGGTGACATCCTCGGCCACGAGCCGATGGGGATCGTCGAGGAGGTGGGCGCCGAGGTCACGCACATCAAGCCCGGCGACCGCGTCGTGATCCCCTTCAACATCTCGTGCGGGCACTGCTTCATGTGTGGCACCGGCCTGCAGTCGCAGTGCGAGACGACGCAGGTGCGCGAGTACGACACGGGCGCCGCGCTGCTCGGCTACACGAAGCTCTACGGCCAGGTGCCCGGCGGCCAGGCCGAGTACCTGCGCGTGCCGCAGGCCCAGTACGGACCGATCGTCGTGCCCGAGGGCCCGTCCGACGACCGCTTCGTCTACCTCTCGGACGTGCTGCCGACCGCCTGGCAGGCCGTCAAGTACGCCGACGTGCCGGAGAAGAACAAGACCGTGCTGGTGCTCGGCCTCGGGCCGATCGGCGAGATGTGCACCCGGATCGCCCAGCACCTGGGCGCGGAGACCGTGATCGGCCTGGACCTCGTGCCCGAGCGGATCACGCGGGCGCGCGCGCACGGCGTCGAGGCGATCTCGATCGAGGACCACGATGACGTGCCCGGCTTCGTCCGCGAGCTCACCGGCGGCCGCGGGCCGGACGCCGTGATCGACGCGGTCGGCATGGAGGCGCACGGCGCGCCGATCGGCAAGCTCGCGCACCGCATGGTCGGCCTGCTGCCGGACTTCGCCGCCCGCAAGGTGATGGAGACCGCCGGCATCGACCGGCTCGCGGCGCTGCACCTGGCGATCGCGCTCGTCCGCCGCGGCGGCACGATCTCGCTCTCAGGCGTCTACGGCGGCGCGGCCGACCCGATGCCGATGCTGCAGATGTTCGACAAGCAGATCACGATGCGGATGGGCCAGGCCAACGTGAAGCGGTGGATCGACGACATCCTGCCGCTGCTGACCGGCGACGAGGACCCGCTCGGCGTCGACACCTACGCCACCCATCACATGAAGCTCGAGGACGCCCCGCACGGCTACGAGATCTTCCAGAAGAAGCAGGACGGAGCGTTCAAGGTCGTGCTGAACCCGCACGCCGCCTAGCTAGCGGGCGGCGAACTTCCCCAGCTTCTTCGGCGAGTCCGCGGCGGTGATGTCCATGCCGTCGCGGATCTGCCGCACCAAGCCGATCAGCACCTTGCCGGGGCCGAGCTCGAGGTAGGTGTCGACCCCCTCGTCGGCGAGCGTGTTGACGCAGTCGACCCAGCGGACCGGGCTCGAGATCTGGGCGAGCAGGGCGTCCTTGATGCCGTCGGCGGTGGTGACGAGCTCACCGGTCGCGTTCGACACGATCGGGACCGACGGGTCGGAGAAGGTCACCTCAGCCATCTTGGCCGCCATCTGCTCGCGCACGGGGACCATCGCCTCGCTGTGGAACGCAGCGCCGACCTGCAGCTTGACGGCGCGCTGCGCGCCCGCCTCGGGCGCGGCTTCGACGAGCTTGTCGATCGCGTCCAGGTCGCCGGAGACGACGATCTGCGCGGGCGTGTTGAAGTTCGCGGGCGCGACGCGGCCGTCGATCGAGTCGCACAGCTCCGCGACCTTGTCCGCCTCGAGGCCGAGCACCGCGGCCATGCCGCCGGGAACCTCGCTCTGGGCCTTCGCCATCAACGCGCCGCGCGCGGACACGAGCTTGATCCCGTCCTCCGGGCTGAGCGCCCCGGCCACCACCGCCGCCGTGTACTCGCCGAGGGAGTGGCCGGCGGCGTAGTCGGGCGTGATGCCCGACTCGCGCGCGAGGTCGGCCATCGCCAGCGCGACGCAGAATAGCGCGGGCTGCGCCACGTCCGTCGCGGTCAGCTCCTCGATCGGCCCTTCCAGGCACAGCTTCCGGATCGGCTTGCCGGACGCCGCCTCAGCCGCCTCGAAGTACGGTTCGAGCAGGTCCGGCCGCTCCTGGAGCAGGTCGCTGCCCATGCCGACCTTCTGAGAGCCCTGGCCAGGCAGCAAGAACACAAGCTTTCCCATGCGGGCGAGTCTTGCGCGGAATCGTCCGGTGCGGGGTGCCGTGCGTGGCGATTACCCCGCATCGGGGGGTGAAAGCACCTCGCGCATCGTGATCGGCGGGCGGCCGAGCAGGCGTTCGAGCGTCGGGTCGGTCGCCGCGAACTCGCCGTTGCGGCTCGCCCGGAACATGCCGATGGCGATCTCCACCCGCCAGTCGGGCACGCCCCGCTCGCGCATGCTCGCGGCGTACGCCTCGTCGCTGACGACGACGCGCTCGATCGGCGTGCCGTGGATGTCCGAGGCGAGCTCCGCCAGGTCGGCGAAGTCGAGCGCCTCGGTGGCGGTCAGCGGTGGCGTCGAGCCGTCGAAGCCGCCGTCGGTGAGGATGCGCGCGGCCGCCGCGGCGAGGTCGGCGTGCGCGGTCCAGGACACCGGACCGTCCGCGGGCGCGACGAGCCGCCCGGTCTCGACCGCGTTGCCCATGAACAGGGGGGCGGAGGCCGCGTAGAAGCCGTTGCGGAGGGCCGTGAACGGCACGCCGGACGCTTCGAGCAGCCGCTCGGAGGTGGCGTGGCTCGGCATCGGCGGGAACGGCGACGCCGGGTTGGCGCCCATGTGGCTCGTGTACAGGATGCGCCGCGCCCCGGCCCGCACGGCGGCGTCGATGGCCGCCCGGTGCCGGCGTTCCGCCTCGTCCCCGACTGCCGCCGCCGAGATGATCAGGACCTGGTCGGCGCCCGCGAACGCGTCGAGCAGCGTGTCGGGCTCGGTGAAGTCGCCGCGGCGGACCCGCACGCCGCGGGCGGCAAGGTCCTCGGCGGCCGCGGGGTCGCGGACGCTCACGGCGAGCTGGTCGGCCGGCAGGCGGTCGGCGATCGCGCGGCCGAGCTGGCCGTTGGCTCCGGTGATGACGATCATTCGTTGCTCCCTTGATATCGGCGATACGGTAATCGTGTTATCAACGATAGTAGCGCCGCTAACATCTCCCCCATGGACGACATCCGCGACCGGATCGTGGCCGCGGCGGCCGACCTGCTCGCGACGGGCGGTCGTGACGCGGTGACCACCCGTGCGGTCGGCGCGGCCGCGGGCGTGCAGGCGCCGACGATCTACCGCCACTTCGGCGACATGCGTGGCCTGCTCGACGCGGTCGCCGAGCACGGCTTCGCCACCCACCTGAGCGGCAAGGGCTGGCACGTTGCCAGCACCGACCCCGTCGAGAACCTCCGCGCGGGCTGGGACCTCCACGTCGAGTTCGGCCTCTCGAACCCGGACCTCTACGCGCTGATGTACGGCAACCCCCGCCCTGCCGCGTCCGCCGCCGCGGCCAAGGCCCGCTCGATCCTGTCCGCCCACGTGCGCGCGATCGCCGCCGCCGGCCGCCTGCGCGTGGCCGAGGACTACGCCGTGCACGTGATCCACGCGACCGGCTCGGGCACCGTCTTCGCCCTGCTCGAGCAGCCGGAAGACGAGCGCGACCTCGTGGCCGCGGCGATCACGCGCGACGCGGCGCTCGCGGCGATCACGACGGACGCGCCGGCCGTCGCGGCCCCGGGGCCCGCGGCGGCGGCGAACGCGCTGCGCGCGGTGCTCGGTGAGGCCGAGGCACTGAGCGCGGGTGAGCGCGCGTTGCTGGACGAGTGGCTCGGGCGGCTCGTGCGCGCGGGGTGACCGGGCGCGGCGGCGAGGGAGCTCAGCGCGAGTCGCGCGGGTGGACTCTCGTCGCATCGGGGGCGCACCGGCGGCGTGGAGCTCAGCGCGCGACGCACTCCGGTGCGCTGCTACGTCCGGGGAGCACACCGTCGGGCGTCGCGTCAAGAACCCCGTGCGCGAGCGGTGGCGGCGCCGCGGGGCGGTGGTCACGGGCTTCTTGGCCCGCCGCGGCCGGCGTGCTCTGGGCTGGTCAGGCCGGCTGGGGCCGGCGAGCCCCGCGCGGGCCCAGAGCGCACACCACGCGAGCGATGCCTTAGTCAACCTCTGGTGGTCCAACTGAACGCTCGCGTGGCACGGACGGGCGCGCGGCCCGCGCCCGGGCGCAATCCGGCGCAGCCGCTCACCCGCACAAGAGCGCTCCCGCCGCGGCGGGTCAAGCGACTCGCCCGCGAAGCGACCGAGTCGCTTGACGCGACGCCCGACGGTGTGCTCCCCGACGCGACGAAGGCCCGCCGCGCGCCACCCGAGCTGAGCTCCACGCGCCAGCCGTCAGCCCGGCACGGCTGCGGCGATCCCCGCCGCGTACTCCACCGTCGTCGGTGGCCGCTCGCCCGGCTCCTTGGCCAGGCCGGCCAGCACCGCCCACGCCATCGGCGCCGGCACCGAGGCCGGGAGCGGCGGCGGCTCTTCCTGGATGTGGGCCCACAGGACGCCCATGCCGGTCTTGGCGGCGAACGGGGCCGACCCGGAAAGCGCCGTGTACAGCACGCAGGCCAACCCGTAGACGTCGGTCTGCGGGCCGACCTCCTCGGCGCGGATCTGCTCGGGAGCCATGTAGTCGAGCGAGCCGACGGCCTGGCCCGGTCGTGTCAAGGCGCTGGCCTGGGAGTCCTTGGCGAGGCCGAAGTCGATGACATGGGCGACGTCTTCCTCGTCGAGGAGGATGTTGCCGGGCTTGACGTCGCGGTGGACCAGGCCGACCGCGTGGATGGCGTGCAAGGCGCCGCCGACCTCGACGGCCATGCGCGCGGTCTCCGCGGGGGTCAGTGGGCCGGTCGCGTCGAGGCGGTCCTGCAGCGAGCCGCCGCGGACGAACGCCTGGGCGAGGAAGGGCGCGCCCTCATGCTCGCCGACGTCGAGGACCGGGACGACGTTGGGGTGGTCGATCCGCTGGGCCATGCGGGCCTCGCGCTCGAAGCGCTTGCGGGTGAGGTCGTCGCGAGCGAGGTCGGCCTTGAGGAGCTTCAGCGCGACCGCCTCGCCGTGCGGGCCAAGCGCGAGGTAGACGGTGCCCATGCCGCCATGGGCGATCGTGCCGCGAACCTGGTACGGCCCGATGCGCGTGCCCGGCGCGTGCTCGATCAATGGGTCGATGTCGGTGACTCTAAGGCATCGAGGAGCGGCTTCAGGCGCGCGACCAGCATCGCGATGCCCGCGGCCTCGGCCTCGCGGTAGGCGGTGCCGACCAGCTCGCGGGCCCGCTCGGCGTCGGCCGGCGTCCCGCGGGCGAGCAGTCGCTGCGCGTATTCGACCCGGATGAACGGGATCAGTGGCAGCACGCCGCGGTCCGCGTTCAGGGCCAGCGCGGCCTCGAAGTGCTCGGCGGCCGCGTCGACGTCGCCGAACGTCGCCGCGAGCAGGCCGAGGAACCGCTCGGCGCTGCCGAAGCATGCGGCCTGGGTGACCTGCACCATCCGGTCGCGGTAGGGCAGGAGCGCCGCGTGCAGCTCGCGCGCGCGCTCGACGTCCCCGATGTGCGAGCACGCCTCGCCCAGCACGCACATGGCGGTGAACCAGAACATGTCGCGCGGGACGGCCGCGAACCCGTCCTCGGCGAGCTCCTCGAACGCGGCCATGCCCTCCTCGCGCTCACCGTTGAGCAGGTGCGCCAAGGGCAGCACGGCGCGCCACGCCACCAACGCGGGATGGCGTTCGACGAACGTCTCGACCGTCGACACGTACTCGGCCAGGCGGTCCTCGCGGCGGCGCAGCGTCAACAGCTGCGCGGCGTAGATCGTGTCCGCGTCGCGCGCGCCGGCGCGCTGGCCCAGCTCGTGCGCCTCCCGTGCGAGCCGCTCGGCCTCGGTCACGCGCCCGCTCATCTGCGCCCAGACGACCTCCCAGCCGCCCGCGAAGTGCCGGTAGAGCGGCTGGCGGAGCGCCACCGCGAGCTTGGTCAGCGCCTCGTGCTCGGCCAGCGCGGCCGCGGTCGAGCCGGCCTCGAGCAGGTCGTAGATGGACCAGTGGCGGCCGAGCGCCTCCAGCTCGCGCACGCCGATCCGCTCGGCCAGCGCGAGGATCTCCTCGTCCAGGCGCAGCCGCTCGTCCAGGTGCGACACGTGCAGCAGCGCCGCGTGCCGACTCTGCAGCGCCGCCACCTGCGCCTCCGGGTCGGAGATCCGGCGTGCCATCTCCAGCGCGGCCAGGCTCAGCGCGAACGTCCGCTCGGACGCGTCCGCGAAGTGCAGGGAGTCCGCCAGCCGCGCGCGCACGCGGACGCCGAGCGGCGAGTCGCCCTCCCCCAGCGCCTCGAGCGCCTCCTCGAGCAGCGCGATCCCGTCGCGGTCGACGATCCCCGCCTCCGCGTGGCGGCCGGCGAAGCCCAGCGCGGCCCGCGCGAGCGCGTCCGGCCCGACGGAACGCCGGGCCAGCATCGCCGCGCGCGCGAACGTGTCCCGCGCGGAGCCGTGCCCACTGCGCGCCTCGGCGCTCCCCAGCGCCAGCAGCAGCTCGCACCGCCGCTCCGCCGGCAGGTCGCCGTCCAGCGCGCGCCGGTAGTGCGCCGCGGCCTGCTCCCACGAGAGCATCGCCGCCGCCTGCTCGGCGGCCGCGACCGCGTAGTCGCTCGCGCGGCCCTCCCGGTCCAGGTGCCGGCTCTCGAGGTAGTGATGGGCGAGCTCGGCGGGCGGCGCGGCGAACCGCGGCCCGAGCACCTCGAGCGCCTGCGCGATCGCGTAGTGCGCCCGCACCCGGCGCGACGCGCTCTGCTCCTCGTAGAGCGCCTCGCGGATCAGCGCGTGCGCGAACACGAAGCGGTCGACGTCGTCCTCGACCTCGCGGATCAGCCCCGCGCCGATCGCGGCCTCGAGCGCCGAGATGAGCCGCTCGACTGGCTCGTCGACCAGCGCTTCGAGCACCTCCAGGCGGAACTCGCGCCCCACGACGGACGCGACCGTGACCACGCGCCCGGTCAGCTCGTCCAGCCGCGCGAGGCGCCGCGCGATCATCGCCTTCACGCCTTCGGGAACGCCGAGGTCACCACCGCGCAGCAGCTCCTCGATGAAGAACGGGTTGCCGTCGGTGTCCGCGTGCAGGCGGGCGATGACGTCGTCGCTGACGTCGCCGCCCTCGCGCGCCATCACCAGCGCGAACGTCTCCGCCTCGTCCAGCCCGCCCAGCGCGATCTGCTCCATCGACGGCGTGCGCCGCAGGCGCGCGAGCAGGTCCAGGAGCTCGTTGCCCAGCTCCTCCGAGTCGCGCATCGTCGCGACGACGAGCAGCTGCACCGGCTCCGGGTCCTGGAGCATGTGCGCGAGCAGGAGCACGGTCGACGCGTCGGCCCACTGGACGTCGTCGAGGATCAGCACCACCGGGTGCTCGCGGGCGACGAACGCCAGCAGCCGCGTGACCGCCGCGAACAGCCGGTACCGGTCCACCTCCGGCTCGTCCTCGATCGGCGCGCGCTCCGGCGCGTGGCGGCGCAGCGCCGGGATGAAGCGGCCGAGCTCGGCCAGGTCCGGCATCAGCTCAGGCGGGAAGTACAGCGTCTGGCGGTGCGCGACCCGGTGCTGGATGGCCGTGATGAACGGCTGGTAGGGCACGAGCGACTCCGCGTCCGAGCGCCCGAAGAGGACGGTCGCGCCGCCCGCGTGCGCCTCGCGTGCGAGCTCGGATGCGAGCCGCGTCTTGCCGATCCCCGGCTCGCCGGAGATGAGCACGAACTGGCGCGTGCCCTCCGAGGCGGCCGTGTAGCGCGCTCGCAACCGCGCCATCGGCTCCGCGCGGCCGACGAAGCTGCCGCCGCCGACCTCGCTCGAGAGCGCCGGCGGAAGCGGGATCGCGGTCACGCGGTCGCCGCTGCGGGTGTCCTCGCTCACGACCGTGAGGTCGCCGGGCAGCGTCGGCCGCGCGGACACGCCGCGGATCGCCGCCGCCAGCTCACCCGCGTCCTGGAAGCGGTTCGCGGGATCCTTGGCCATCGCGCGGGCGACGATCTCCGACAGCACCGGCCCGACGTCGTCGGTGAGCACGTCCAGGCGCGGCGGCGGCGCCTGCAGGTGCGCGTACATCTTGGCCGCGTCCGACTCCGCCGGGTACGGGACGCGGCCGCTGAGCGCCTGATAGAGCACGCAGCCGAGCGCGTAGACGTCCGTGCGCGCGTCGACCGTGCCCGCGTCGAACTGCTCGGGGGCCGCGTAGTCGAGCGTGCCGACGAACACGCCCTCGCGCGTCAACGGCTCGTCGCCGACGTGCTTGGTGAGCCCGAAGTCGCCCAGCAGCGCGGAGCCGTCCGTGTCCAGCAGGATGTTCGCGGGCTTGACGTCCCGGTGGACGAGGCCGGCGGCGTGCGCGGCCTGCAGCCCGTCCGCGACGTGCTTGACGATCCGCAGCGCGTCGTCGACCGGCAGCCGCCCGCGGGCCATCAGCGCCCGTGAGAGGTCCGTGCCCTCGACGAAGCGCATCGTCACGTACAGCTGCCCGTCCTCCTCGCCCGCGTGGTAGATCGGGACCACGCGCGGGTGCTGCAGCGACGCGGCCGTCTCGCACTCGCGCTGGAAGCGCGTCCGGAACTCGGGCGAGGCCGACAGCTCGCCGCCGATCACCTTCAACGCGACCTCGCGCTTGAGCGCCAGATGCACGGCGCGGTAGACCACGCCCATGCCTCCACGCCCGGCGACCCCCCGGATGATGTGATCGGCGAACGTCGAGCCGACGGCGAGCTCGGGCATTGAGTGGAAGGATGGCACCCATGCTCGTCAAGGCACTGATGCCGATCGCCGAACGACTGCAGCGCCGCTTCGGGTGGCAGCGGCTTCCGTACCCGCTCGGGCTCGCGACGCTGGTCGGGCTGCGGGAGCGGCTGCGTGAGCGCAACCTCTACGACACCGGCGTGCCGGCCGTCACCGAGCCGGAGCCCGCCGTCGCGCGGGAGGAGCGGCTCCCCGACGGCACGTACAACGACCGCGGCGAGCCGGGCATGGGCAGCATCCGCGCCCCGTTCGGGCGCAACGGCCCGGCGCTTCCGGACCCGGAACCGCTCGGCGCGCCGCACCCGCGGGAGGTCAGCGACGCGCTGATGGTCCGCCGCGCCTTCTTGCCCGCGAGCCACCTCAACGTGCTCGCCGCCGCCTGGCTGCAGTTCGAGGTCCACGACTGGCTCAGCCACGCGAAGGAGCCCTCGATCGGCGACTGGATGCTCGAGGAGGACATGCCGCTGCCCAAGGCGATCCCGGTGCCGGACAGCGCCCCCACGAGCTTCCTCTCCCGCGAGACGCACTGGTGGGACGCGTCGCAGCTGTACGGCGCGCGCGAGCCGTACATGTCCGACATCCAGACCGGTGACGGCGGCATCCTCGTCGACGACGCGCTGCTGATCCAGATCGAGGAGGAGGCCAAGACGTTCAACGCGCCCGAGGCGAGCCTCTGGGTCGGCCTGGCGCTGCTGCAGATCCTCTTCGCGCGCGAGCACAACGCGATCGTCGGCCGGTTGCGCGAGGTGTACCCGCACTGGCGCACGGACCGCCTCTACGCGAAGGCCCGGCTGATCAACAGCGCGCTGATGGCGAAGATCCACACCGTCGAGTGGACGCCCGCGATCATCGGCCACCCCACGACCGAGCGCGCGATCAAGGCCACGTGGTGGGGGCTGCTCGGTGCGAACGCCCGTCGTCGCCACGGCCGGATCGGCGCCAGCGAGGTGCTGTCCGGCATCCCGGGTTCGCGCACGGACCACCACGGCGTGCCCTACGCGCTCACCGAGGAGTTCGTGACCGTCTACCGGCTGCACCCGCTGATGCCGGACGACTACACGTTCGGGCCGCACACCTTCAACCTCCGCGAGCTGGCGCTCCAGCCCGGCCGGATCAGCCAGCCGCGGGACCGCATCAACGAGGTCGGCGGCGTCGCGAGCGCCCTTCGAGCGCTCGGCACCCAGCCGCCCGGGCAGATCGAGCTGTTCAACTACCCGGAGACGATGCGCCGGTGGGAGCGGATCGGCGGCCTGCCCCCGATCGACCTCGCGGCCGCCGACATCGTGCGCGCGCGTGAGACGGGCGTCCCGCGGTACACGGCGTTCCGCCAGCTGCTGCGGATGCCGGTCCCGACGACGTTCGAGGAGCTCGCGGGCGGCGACGCGAAGACCGCCGCCGCCATCCGCGACCTGTACGGCGGCGACCTCGATGCCGTCGACGCCGTCGTCGGGCTCTACGCCGAGCCCAAGCCGCGCGGCTTCGCGTTCAGCGAGACCGCGTTCCGCATCTTCCTGCTGATGGCCTCACGCCGGCTGCAGAGCGACCGGTTCTTCACCGACGCGTACACCCCGGAGACCTACACGCCGGTCGGGCTGCGCTGGATCGAGGAGACGACGATGGGCGACGTGCTGCGCCGCCACTACCCGGAGCTGGCGCCGGCCGCGAACCCGTTCAAGACCTGGCCGGCCAGTACGGGCCCTTGAGCAGCGACTCGAGCTTCTGCGTGGTGTTCTCGGTCACGGGCAGCCCGTGGCCGGTGAGCACGATCTTCGGCTCGAGCGACACGATCTTCTGCAGTGACCGCTGGTAGCGCGCCTCATCGAGGTTGAACCCCGGCCAGCCGGCGTCGAGCTTCGGCCAGGTCGCGACGGCGTCGCCCACGGCCAGCACGCCGCGCTCGCGCCAGAGGAAGGAGACGCTGCCGGGCGTGTGGCCCTGCGTCTGGATCACCTCGAGCGGGCCGATCCGCTGGCCGTCGACGTCATGCAGCAGCGCGTCGACCGGGCAGCCGCGGTGCGCGTCGTAGTTGATCAGCGACCCGATCCGCATCGGGTAGATCGTCAGCGGCCGCAGTGGGCGGAACGGCATCGGCTGCGCCATCCGGTGGCCGGCGACGATGTCCGCCTCCCACGCGTGCGCGTGGATGGTCATCCGCGGGTTGAGCCGCTTGAGCGCCGCCACCGCGCCCAGGTGCGACCGGTGCGCGTGCGTGAGCGCGAGGTCGGTGATGTCGGCCGGCGTGCGCCCGATCCGCCACAGGTACTCGAGGATCCGGTGCCCGTCGTGCTCGTACCCGGCGTCGACCAGGACGAGCCCGCCGCTCTCGTCGTCGATCAGGTAGCACTGCGCGTAGCCGCCGAGCTTCCAGCCCTTGCGGGTCGGCCCGATCCGATGGACGCCCTTCGCGATCTCCACGACGCGCGAGCCTAACGGGCGCGCGCGGTCACCGCCTGCGGCGTCCGCATCAGCGCGAGGCCCGCGAGCACGAGCAGCGCGCCGAAGCCCAGGAACGCGAGGTCCCACCCGAGCGGCGCGCCGATGTCGTCGCGCACGTGGTGGACGCCGAGGATCTGGTGGTCGACCAGGCCCTCGACCAGGTTGAAGGCGCCCCAGCCGACGAGGAGCAGGCCGACGTGCGCGCGCCACGGCGGCGCGATCCTGCCGTCCTGCCAGGCGCGGAACATCAGCCACGACCCGACCGCCACGCAGATCCAGGTGGCGACGTGGAAGACGCCGTCGGCGAGGGTGTTGGCCTCGAGGCCGGCGACGGTCGTCATCGGCTCACCCGCGTCGCTCAGCAGGTGATGCCACTGGAGCAGCTGGTGGAGGACGATCCCGTCCACGAAGCCGCCCAGCCCGATTCCGAGGAGCACGCTCGGCGTCTTGACCATGCGCGGTCGCTACCCCGGCGGCGCCCGGCTGCGGGCGCCGCCGTAAGCGCGATGACTAGCGGGTGAGCGTGCCCGTGGCGGTCTTCGTGACGCCGCCGCCGACGGCGTCGATCGTCACCTTCAACGAGGGGCGGTGCTTGTCGATGGCCTTGGCCGCCTTGGCGGTCAGGCCCAGGTTCACGAGCGCGGCGCCGTCCGCGTTGATCGTCGCCTTCTTGCTGGAGATCGTGCGGGCGATCTTCAGCTTCTTCGCGGTGGCCGCGGAGAGCCGCGCGCGGACCGTGACGGTCGTGCCGGGGTTGCCGGTGACCATCGCGACGCCCTGGTCGAACTTCTTGGCCGACAGCGTGAGCGCGAGCGCGCGCGGCTTGGGCGCGAGCGCCGCGGCGAGCTGCGCGTCGACCGCCGCCTTCTGGCCCTGCAGCGTCGTGAGGCTGGTCTGCAGCGTGGTGATCTGGCTCTGGAGCGGGTCGGTGATCTGCTTCTCGAGCGCGCTGGTGATCTTCGAGGACGCGTCGGCTGCGTAGTACGTGCCCCCGACGGCCGGCGCCTCGCACGCCGCCTCGAACTCGGCCGCCGTGTTCAGCGTCGTGAGGTCCACGCCGGTGACGTTCTTGACGACCGCGATCCACTTCGCGGGCTCGTCGCCGATGCCGACCGCGGTCTTCTGCCACGGGATGTAGTCGTAGAACGGGTCCTCCTGCCAGGCGAGGATGTTCGCCGGGGTGTCCCAGGCGGCCTCCAGGCAGGTGGCGTGCGGCTGCAGCTCGGTCTGCGCCGGGCCGTAGGCGAGCCAGAGCTCGCGGTTGGCCGGCGTGGCCGTCCCCCGCCAGGTGCCCGGGAGGAAGCGGTAGTTGATCATGCCGCGGCCGGCGGGCGCCCCGTTGGTCTCCGACGTCGCGCCGACGGGGTTGGCGATCGTGCCCTCGGTGAAGGCCATGGCGAACCCGTCGTTGCCGACCGCGTAAGTCGTGCGCTGGTTGTCCGTGATGCACGCGTCGTTGGCCACGGCGTCCGTGATGCGGCACGTGTCCCCGGGACGGAGGACGTACTGCTGGCTCGTGTACACGGCCGGGTGCGCGGCGGCGATGGCCGGGACCGCAAGGGCGGTGAGCACGCCGAGCGCGACGGAACGGGACAGCTTCATCGGATGACTCCTGTGTTGGACGTCGAGCGCTCGGCGCGCCCGTTCGACGGGATGAACACGGCCTGGTAGCGGCCGCGCTTCGGCTTCTTGAGGCGCAACGTGAACGTCCCGCCGGCGCGGGTAGTGGTGCGGGCGGAGGGGGTGACCGCGTTCGAGCGCAGCCACTGGATCCGGCCGGGGAGCTTCGGGTTGACGGTGCCGGTCACGACGGCCGACCCGTCCTTGCGGTTGCGGACCTTGATCTTCACCGTGCTGCGGGCCGTGACGGTCAGCTCGGGGGAGCCGATCGTCTCGGCGACGGCGCGCAGGTCGGAGGTCTCGGAGATCGCGATCCGGGCGGAGAACGAGCCGTCGGCCGCGCTCGTGACGCGCGTGACCGTGGCCCGCCGGTTCGCGGTCCGGGTGATCGCCACGGGCACGCCGGCCCGTGCGGGCACGACCTTGCCCGTGACCGTCACGGTCTTGCGGCCCGTGACGCGGCTCGGCGCGATGAGCTGGACGGCGGTGGTGGTCGCGCTCGGCGCCGCGGCGCCGCACGAGCCGACGACGTAGTCGGCCCCGACGGCCGGGTCGGTCGGCAGCGCACCGCCCGGCGCGTGGTCGACCCAGGTCGTCTCGGCGCCGTTGATGCCGTCGTAGGTGATGACGTACGTGCCCGTGAGCGACGCGCCCGCGGCCACGCCGGGGACGTCGATCGTGACCGTGCCGTTGACGCCGCTCTCGACCACCCCGGTCGTCGCGCCCTGGCTGGCGAACCCACCGACCGGCGTGTAGGTGCCGTGGTCGAACGTGGCGGCGCCGTTGACCGGGAGCGTCGCGCGGACGTACCGCGTCTGCCCGGCGACGGTGAACACGAAGGCGTAGCCCGCACCGGGGGTCTCGGCCTCGTCGTGCTCGGCCGCCGGCGTGCCGGCGTAGACGCGGATCACGGCCTGCAGCCGGCCGGCGCCTTCGGTCCACCACGCCGCGAGCACGTCCGTGGGCGGGTGATGCCCGTCGGCCGTGGCGTCGGTGATCTGGGGTGCGTTGTTGCACGGCGGTGGCGGAGCCGCCACGGCCGTGGATGCGGAAAGGGCCACGGACGCCGCCAGCGCTACGGACGCGCCGGCCGCGAGGGCCCCGGAGCGGAACATCGTTGCGACGTCCTCCGGTCAGTATTCGAGATGGGAGATGGGCGTCGACGCGCACGGACGTGCGCGGACGCGGAACGGCGAGCTACGTCAGGCGGCGCAGGCGGCGGGTGGTCCGCGCAGGGACCACGGCGCGCGCTCGACACCGGCGCTGAAGGGCAGCTCGGCGATGCTCGGCCAGCGGCGGGACGCGCTCCGGCGCCGCGGCCGTGGCCGCGACCGGTAGATCGCGAGGATGCGGTCCTCGGCGACGTAGCGGCCGCTGGCGAGCAGGCCGACGATCGCGAGGAACGGCGCCGCGTAGAGCGCCATCTCCATGGCGCTCGCGTTGCCCGCGACCACGTTCGCCACCGACAACGCGGCCATGAAGGCGGCACCGGCGGAGATGAGCACGCGGCGAGAGGACAACATCGACCGCGGCAATCTACAGGCGCGCCCGGCGCACGTGCAACCGAACGGACGTTGAGCGCGCTACACGGAGGCGGTCGCGCCGGTGAACGGGCACACCGCGGCGGCGGCGGGCTCGGCCGCGTCGGCCTCGCCCACGACCGCCGCAAGCGGCACCTGGACGAAGTTCGGCAGCTTGTACTCGTTCTGGTACTCGGTGTGGAACACCGGCGTCAGCGAGGCCGAGATCGGCGGGATCATCCAGGACCACTCGGCGTCGACGGTCCGGCCGCGACGGGCCTCCGCCTCGACCCACTTCTGGAACTTCTCCGTGGCCGTGTAGTGGTCGTCCATCCGCATGCCGGCCTTGTCGTAGGAGTGCAGCACGGCCTGGGTGAGCTCGATGACCGTCTTGTCCTGCCACAGCGAGCGGCGGTCGCTGCGGTCGATCCCGAACGCGTCGGCGATCTCGGGCAGCAGGTTGTACCGGTACTCGTCGCTGAAGTCGCGGGCGCTGATCTCGGGCGCGAGGTACCACCCGGTGAAGGGCGACGTCGGGTACGTGATGCCGCCGATCGTCATCCCCTTGGCCGCGATGCTCGGGAAGCCGTACCACTTGAGCCCGAGGTCGGCGAGGCCCGGAAGCGTCGGATGCTCGATGTCGATCTCCCACAGGATCTCGTCCGGCACCGGGTGCGCGCTCAGCTCGCCGTCCGGCGTCTCGACGATCAGCGGCAGCACGTCGAACGGCGTCCGCTCCTCCGGCTCCCAGCCGAGGCTGAGCGCCAGGTCGGTGAGCTCGGTCGCGCCGCCGTCGCCGAGGACCGTGCCGTCGGCGTTGCGGTAGCCGGCGTACGCGACGATCTGGCCGTTGCGGATGCGCGCGCTGGGCTTGCCGGGCGCGTCCGGCGCGAAGACCGTGATGGTCGGCTTGATCCGGCCGCCGTTGTGGACCACGCGCTGGTGCTCGAAGCACTCGTCGCGCATGCCCTCGGGGGTCGTGACGTCACGGCAGTCGCGGACGGTCAGCGACCGCCAGTAGAGCTTGCCGACGCAGCGGCTGTGGTTGTACCAGGCGAGCTTCGCGCCGACGGTCAGCTCGTCGGTGGCGTGCGTGTAGGTGCCCGTGGCCTGGATCTCCGCCGCGACCTGCGCGACGCGCGCGGCCAGCGCGGCGTCGTCCATGCCCGTGTACGCCTGGTACTGCTCGAAGAACTCGCGGACCTCACGGGGGTCCGGACCGCCGGAGCGCGGGGCTGGTGCGACCGGAGCCACGGGTGCCTCGCTGGCGAGGTTGGCCACCCAAGGGCAGCCGTTGGTGGCGGGGTCCATGTCGATCTCCGGGCGGCGTGTCATGAAGTTTCGGAAGGCGGCGTGAGCTTTGCTGCCTCCCGGTACTCGACCGCGCGCACCCGGACTTGAGCGTCCGGCCGAGATCTCAGCGCAGAGCTGGCGGGATGCCGCGCACGACGTCCACCACGCGCTCGTCGACGCTGCGGTTTCCGAGCTGGTCCGTGGCGATCGTGCGCAGCGTGTACTGACCGCTCATCAAGAGGTACGCGGACACGCTCCACTCGCGGTGCTTGCGGCAGCCGTGCTGAGGGCAGCTCTGGGGCTCGGGGTCGGCCGACTCGTCGACGACGCTCCCCCACTCGGCGACCAGCTCGAAGTCGATCGAGCGGACGCCCGCCCCGGCGTCCTCGGCCTCGGCCTCGAACACGAGCACGCTGTCGTCGTCCTGCTCGAGCGGCGCCGTCGCGCCCGGCGACGCGTGCCGGTCCGGCAGCACGGACGGGCTCGTGCGATCGATCGGGATCGTCCACGTGCGCGACGAGACGTTGCCGACCGCGTCCGTGGCGGTGTAGCGGATCGGCACGAGCCCCTCCGGCAGGCCGGTCGTGTCCGAGTGCACGTAGCCGACCTGCGGGCAGCGGTTGCGGCGGTCGCCCGTGCAGCTGGCGTCGTAGGTGTAGGCGCCGCGCCAGCCCGGGTTGCCCGGCGAGTCGACGACGAGCTTGCGCAGGCCGAGGCCGGTGTCGGTGGCGCGGGCCTGGAAGCCGCGGTCGGACGTCCAGCGCTGGTCCGAGAGGCCGGTGTCCTCGGTCACGGCCGGCGCGTCCACGTCCTCGATCCACACGCTCGCGCTGCCGAGGAAGTTGGTGAACGGCGCGTGCGCGCCGGCGTAGAAGACCGACGTGCCGAAGATCGCCGCGTTGCCGGGCGTGGCCTCCAGGGCGAAGTGCGTCTTGCTCGCGTAGTGCAGCGCGCCGTAGGTCGTGAACGGCGACGTGCCGCAGGCGCCACCCTCGCCGAGGTCGCACCAGCGGCCGGACTCGTAGCGGCCCTGCTGGTAGCTCCAGACGCCCTGGTAGCTGCGGTCGTCGTTGTAGGGCGCCGCCCACGTGCCCGCGGTCTGCGGCTCGTGCTTGACGTAGCCGAAGTCGGCGCGGACGATGCGCGACGTGCCGGGCGCGTTGAAGTACCAGTTCGCGTAGTCGCCCGCCTCGAACACCGTGCTGCCGCGGTTGTACGTGTAGAGGCCGTTCCCGAGGTAGGCGGCGCCGTAGAAGTAGCCGAAGCGCTTGCCCGGGTCGGTCCACATCCAGCCCGACAGGTCGACGGGCACGGCCGCGTTCGCGTACCAGTGCGCCGCGTCCTCGAGGATCGTCGGATCCAGCATCACCGGGTAGCGGACGCGCGTCTCGCGGTGGGCGACGTCGACGACGAGCTCGTCGCCGCTGACGGCCAGCGCGCTCTTGACCTGACGGTCGTCCGCGTCCCACGCGACCGGAGCCGTGATGTGGGCGAGCTTGATGCCGCCCACGCCGACGATCTCCGCGCCGGGAGCGTCGGCGGAGAGCTGGAGGCGCGCGCCCGCGGGCAGGTCCAACCGCCAGCGGAAGCGCTCCGGGCTCGCGGGCGAGCGCAGCTGCGCGCCGAGGTCCACGCCGGTCGGCAGCGGGGTGACGATGTGGTCGGTGTCCGGCGCGGTGTCGGTGAAGAACGCCTTGTCCTGGCGGGCGACACCGGTCGCCTCGGCGACGCCGACCGGCGCGACGGAGACGCCGATGTCGTCGAGCGCGATCCCTTCGTGCGCACGGTCGCCGACTTCGAGCGCGACGATCGGCGCGAGCGGCGCGAAGCCGTCCTCGCCGTCGCGGAGGCTGAGGTCGACCGGCGTCGGCGCCCCGGTCTCCGACAGCGTGCGCAGCGGCAGCTGGCTCTCCAGCAGCAGGTCGGCCTCCCCCGGGCGCGTGATCCGGGCCGCGCGCGCGCCGAGCCACGCGTCCACGCGTTGGCCGGGCTCGAGGTCGAGCGCCTTGTAGCCGCGCCGGCTCAGCTCGGGGAAGTGCCGCTGGGCGAGGCTCACGGCCTGGGAGCGGCTGAGGTCGGTGTACGCGGTGCGCGACGCGCGACGCGCCTCCCCCGTGCTCGGGCGCGGGACGGCGTGCGTGCGCGGAGCCGCGTCCGTACCCGGGCTCGGCGGGACGCGCGTGTCGGGGGCCGCCGCGCGCTCGCCACCACCGGGCGGGGCCGCGTGCGCGGGCGCACCGAGCAGCATCCCCGCGGTGAGGGTCACAGCCACGATCGAACGCCACGGGGTTCCGCGCATCGCGCGCAATCAACTAGTTGCCGGATCTACGGGCAATCGAACATCCGCTGACGGGGGTGTCGGATCAAATACCTGATAGCCGGTCGGATTTTGCTACCACTGTTGGCAGAATCAACGTTCCTGCAGGGGGGACTTGTCCATGAGACGCATCGCTCGCGTGCCGTTCGGCGCGCAGATCCTGGCGGGCCTGGTGCTCGGCCTGCTGCTGGGCTACGTGGCCCGGGAGGCCGAGGTGGGCTGGCTCGCCGACACGCTCGAGGAGGTCGGCGACCTCTTCGTGCAGCTGCTGTTCCTCGCCGTGCCGCCGCTCGTGTTCACGGCGGTCGTGGTGAGCCTCGCCAACCTGAGTGGCCTGACCAACGCGGCGCGGCTGGCGGGCCGCACGCTGCTGTGGTTCATGGCGACCTCGCTGATCGCGGTGACGATCGGCATCGTGCTCGGCCTGATCACCGACCCGGGCGCCGGAGCGAACATCGACCTCGGCGCGGCCAAGCCGCCGGAGACGCAGGGCGGCTGGACCGACTTCCTCACCGGCATCGTGCCCGAGGACCCGATCACGCCGTTCGTCGAGATCAACGTGCTGCAGATCGTGTTCCTCGCCGTCGCCGCGGCCGCCGCCGCGTTGGCCGTCGGCAAGCCGGCCGCGGGCTTCATCGAGCTCAACCGCGCCGTGCTGGCCCTCGTCCAGAAGGCGCTGTGGTGGGTCATCCGCCTCGCGCCGATCGGCACGCTCGGCCTGATCGGCAACGCGGTCGCCCAGTACGGCTGGGACCTGCTGTCGCCGCTGGCGACGTTCGCCGTCGACGTCTACGTCGGCTGCGCGCTGGTGATGTTCGGCGTCTACCCACTGCTGCTCGTGCTCGCGGGCCGCGGCCTGAACCCGCTGCGGTTCTTCAAGGGCGCCTGGCCGGCGATCGAGCTCGCGTTCGTCTCGCGCTCGTCCGTCGGCACCATGCCGGTGACGCAGCGCGTCGTGACCGAGCGCCTCGGCGTCCCGGCCGACTACGCGTCGTTCGCCGTGCCCTTCGGCGCGACCACCAAGATGGACGGCTGCGCGGCCGTCTACCCCGCGCTCGCCGCGATCTTCGTCGCCCAGGTGTTCGGCCTCTCGCTCGGCGTCGAGGACTACCTGCTGATCGCGTTCGTGTCCGTCGTCGGCTCGGCGGCCACGGCCGGCCTGACCGGCGCGACCGTGATGCTCACGCTGGTCCTCTCGACGCTCGGCCTGCCGCTCGAGGGCGTCGGCCTGCTGCTCGCGATCGACCCGATCCTCGACATGATGCGCACGGCCACCAACGTCACCGGCCAGGCGCTCGTGCCGGTGCTCGTCGCGCGCCGCGAGGGTCTCCTCGACGAGACCGTGTACAACGGCCCGGCCCGTGGTCTGGAGGCCGAGCCGGCGTTCGCGCCGACCGGCCGCTTCGGCGCCCCCCGGCCGCGAGGAGCCCGCGCCCGCGCTCCGCTGAGTGCGCTCAGCCGTCGTGGTCGCGCAACGCGGCCACGGCGGCCAGCATCAGCACGCCGCCGGCGATCGTGCCGGCGGTCAGGTGCTCGCCGAAGAAGACCACGGCGAGCAGCGCCGCGACCAGCGGCTCGAGCAGGATCAGGATCGTGATGTGCGTCGACGGGAGCGTGCGGGCGGAGCTGTAGTACAGCCCGTAGGCGACGCACGAGACGATCACGCCCAGGTGCAGGATGCCGGCCCAGCCCGCGACCGTGCCCGGGACGCCCGGCCCGCCGTCCGCGAAGGTGAACGGCAGGATGGCGAGCGCGCCGCCGAGGCTCGCGATCGCGGTCAGGTTGAGCGTGCTCATGCCCCGGCTGACCGGACCGACCGAGAGCGCGTACGCCGCGTAGGTGACCGCCGACAGCACGGACAGGACGATCCCGAGCGCCGTGACCGTGTGCGGGCTGTCGAGCATCAGCAGCACCAGCCCGCCGAGCGCCACCGCGAGCGCGATCAGCGTGCGCGCGTCCGGCCGGTCGCCGAACAGCACGGTCTGGCCGACCGCCGTCAGGATCGGCCCCAGGCCGCAGGCGATCAGCGTCGGGATCGCGATGCCGGACTCGACGACCGCGGCGAAGTACGCCAGCTGCGACATGCCGGTGACCGCCCCGACGGCGAGCGCCCCGAGCACGAGCCCGCGTGTCGGCCGCGCGGCCGCACGGCCGACCACGAGCGCGATCGCGGACAGCGGGACCACCGCCACGAGCAACCGCCACAGCGACGTCTGGATCGGGCTCAGCGACGTGTGGTCGGTGACGAACGCGGCCGCCGGCCCGATCGTGCCCCACAGCAGCGCGGCGAGCGCCATCTCGCGGTAGGCCCGTTGGCGGCTCGGGCCGGTGCGTGTCAGGACGGCGGTCATCGATTCGCGCGCCCGCGCAGGAACGGGCGCGCGAACAGGCTACTGGCGGCTGCTGGTCGTCTCGCGCTCGGGCGCGCCACCATGGCCGTTGGTGGAGTCGACCGCGTCGTGCTCGGACGTGAGCTGCTTGTCGAGGCCCTCCACGAGGTGCCCCTCGAGCGAGACGTTCGGGAGGATCCGGTCGAGCCAGCCCGGCAGCCACCAGGCCTTGTCGCCGAGCAGCGTGACCACCGCCGGGGCGATGACCAGGCGCACGAACAGCACGTCGATCAGGATCGCCAGGCCGAGGCCGAGGCCCATCATCTTGCCGACCACGTCCGGCTGGGTGACGAAGGCCAGGAACACGGCGGCCATGATCAGGCCGGCGAACAGGATGACCTTGCCGATCCGCGACATGCCGTGGATGACGGACTCACGCGGACGGTCGCCCTCGTTGTACGCCTCGTGCACGCGCGAGAGCAGGAAGACGTTGTAGTCCATGCTCAAGCCGAACAGGATCGCGAACAGCATGACCGGGATGAACGAGACGATGGGCACATCCGAGTCCGAGCCCACGAGGCTCGCCCCGATCCCCATCTGGAAGACGGCGACGACCACGCCGTAGGCCGCCAGGACGCTCAACAGGTTGAAGAGCGCGCTGACCAGCGGGATCCACAGCGACCGGAAGGCCATGATCAGCAGCAGCACCGACAGCCCGATCACCGTGAGGATGAACACCGGCAGGCGCGAGGCGACCTTGGCCGAGAGGTCCTCGAACACCGGCACGGCGCCGCCGATGAACACCTTGCCCGCGAGCGGCGTCCCCTGCGTCGCGGCCGGGATCGTGTCCTCGCGCAGCCGCTCGAGCAGCTGGCTGGTGGCTTCGTCCTGCGGAGCGGACTTCGGGATGGCGAAGATCGTCGCCATCTCCCCGTCCTCGCTCGGCGTGGGCGGTGCGGCCTGGGCGACGCCCGCCGTGCCGGCGATCGCCTTCTGCAGCTTGTCGAGGTCGGCCTGGACCGCCTGCGCCCCACCCTGGGTGTCGGCCGCGATGATGAAGGTGCCGTTCGAGCCCGGGCCGAAGGCCGCGCTCAGCCGGTCGTAGGCGACGCGCTGGAGCTTGCCCTCGGGCTGGTTGCCGTCGTCGGGCTGCCCGAGCCGCAGCTGCGTGACCGGCGCCGCGAAGATCAGCATGATCAGGACGCCCGCGCCGATCGACAGCCACGGCCGCGCCGTGACCCGCTCGCCCCAGCGCTCGAACGCCGCGGACGGCTTGACCGACTCCGGGTTCTTGGGCGTCAGCCACTTCTTGAACGCGCCGATCAGGGCCATCAGGACCGTCAGCGCCGACAGCACCACGCCGCCGACGGCGATCGCCGCGCCCACGCCGAGCTTGCCGATGAACGGGATGCCGATGACGAGCAGGCCGGCGATGGCGAGCATCACGATCAGGCCGGCGGCCACCACGGACGCGCCGGAGGTCGCCGCGGACTTGGCCGCGGCGTCGCGCGGCGAATCGCCCTTGGCCACCTGCTCGCGATAGCGCCCGACGATCAGCAGCGCGTAGTCGATGCCCGCGCCGAGGCCGAGCATCGTGGCGATGAACGCCGCGAACGACGGCAGGCCGAGCGGCTTGGACAGCGCCGCCAGCAACATCTGCCCGAGGAACACGCCGAGCAGCGCGCCCAGCAGCGTCACGAGCATCGCGACCTTGGAGCGGAACAGGACCCAGAGCAGGATGATCGCGATGCCGATGCCGACGAGCTCGCCGACCGGCAGCTCCTGCTCGGAGCCGATGTCGATCATCGCGCCGCGCGCGGAGACCTCGACCCCGGCCTTCCCGTCCTGCGCCTCGACCGCCTCGACCACCGGCCGGCCGTCCTCGGCCTTGACCAGGCTCGGATCCATCGTCCAGCGCACGTCCGCGGCGGCGAGCTTGCCGTCCGGCGAGATCGTGCCGCCCTCGGCGAACGGATCGGAGATGATCTTCTTCTCCGGCAGCGCCTTGATCTTCGCGAGGGTCTCCTGGACCGCGGCCTTCTGCTCCGGGTCGGTGATCTTGCCTTCGTCGGTGTGGAAGACGATCGTCGCCTCCACACCCGCCAGCGCCGGCGTGTGCTCCTGGAACAGGTCGATCGCCTTCTGGCTCTCGGTGCCGGGCGTGGAGAAGTCGTCGACGGCTTCACCGCCCACCTGCGAGACCGCGCCGAGCGCGATCAGGACGACGAACGCGCCCACGAGGCCGCGTATCCAGTGATGGGACAGACTGCGCGCGATCCGCGCGAGGAGCAATGACACAAACGCCTCCGAGAGCAACCGGGGAGTGGGGAGACGCCACAGCCTAACCGTCAAGCCCGACTGACGACGTCTCGCCGGACGCGGGCGTCTCGAATCCCCTCCACGAGCGCGCACGTCCCCGCAAGATGCGATGATTGGACGCGATGAGCTCCGCCCCCGAAGCGGCCAGCTACCGCGCGCCGCGGTTCGAGGTCAAGGTCGAGGACGAAGACGGTGCCGTGCTGCTCCGCCTCCACGGGGAGCTGGATCTCGTGAGCGAGCCGGTGCTCGCCGTCGAGCTGGCCAAGGCCCAGGGTCGCCCGCTGCGGATCGACCTGTCGGAGCTGGGGTTCATGGACTCGACCGGTCTGCGCGCGCTGCTGACCGCGATGCGCGAGCAGACCGACCTGAAGCTGCGTGGCCCGCTGCGGCCGTCCGTTCAGCGGCTGCTCGAGCTCACGCAGACGAACACGATCCTCCCGTTCGAGTAGCTACAGCTCCTCGACGAGCGCGGGCCGCTCGGCGATCAGCAGCTTCACGCCCGCCCGACGGTACTCATCGGCGGTGATCGGGTCCACGCCGTCGTCGGTGATCAGCAGGTCCAGCGCCGTGGCGGGCCGGATCGACAGCAGCGAAGCGCGCCCGAACTTCGACGAGTCCAGCAGGCCGACCGTCTTCGCGGCGGCCGCGGCCGCCGCGTTGAGCGTGTCCGCCAGCGCGCTGCGCGACGTCGTCAGCCCGTGCTCGAGCGTCACCCCCGCGGCGGAGATGAACGCCACCGCGATGTTGAGCTCCTCGAGGAAGTCCACCGTCCAGCGCCCGGTCAGGACGCGCATGTGCTGGTTGAGCTCACCCGGCGGCACGATCACGTGGATCGAGTCGGCCGTGAGGCCGAGCGCGATCGCGGGCGAGTTCGTCACCAGCGTCAGCTCGGTCGGCGGGCGCAGCTCGAGCACGTGCGCGAGCGCGAGCCCCGTCGAGGACGCGTCGACGAAGATCGTCGAGCCGTCCTCCACGAGCTCCCGGGCACGCAGCGCGATCGCGTCCTTCTCCCGCCCGGCCTCGCGCACACGCGCGTTCCAGGCGGTCTCGATCTGCCGCGGACGGGTCTCGGGGACCGAGCGCGCGCCCCCACGCACGCGCTCGATCAACCCTTCCCCCGAGAGCAGCTCGAGATCACGGTGGACGGTGACCGGCGACACCGCATGCTCGGACGCCAGCTCCGCGAGCGACGCCCCGCCATCACGCGAGACGCGCTCGAGGATCTTCGCTCGCCTCAGGACAGGAGGGAGCGGGCCTTCGGTCATCGTCTCGCGATCGCCTGCTCGGACTCGGCATCGAACAGGTGGACGCGCTCCATGTCCACCGCTGCGCGGACCTGCTCGCCGATCTCGTACCTGGCCGTCGGCGGCGCCTTGATGATGACCCGCTCGCCGCCGACCTCGACGTCGACCAGCGTGCGGTCACCCAGCGGCTCGACCGCGTAGACCTTGCCGGCGAGCGTCACCGCCTCGTCGCGCACGTCGAGCGACAGGTCCTCGGGCCGGACGCCGAACAGCGCCTTGTGATCGCCTTCGACGCCGAAGCCGGGGTTCGGCAGCGCCCAACCCTCGCCCTCGATCTTCCCGTTGGCGGTGCAGTGCAGCAGGTTCATCCGCGGCGAGCCCACGAACGACGCCACCCAGCGGTTCGCCGGCCGGTCGTAGATCTCGACCGGCTTGCCCACCTGCTGGACCGTGCCCTCCCGCAGCACCGCGACCTGGTCGGCCATCGACATGGCCTCCACCTGGTCGTTGGTGACGTACAGGAACGTGCTGCCCAGCGAGCGATGGATGCGGGTGAGCTCCGTGCGCATCTCGACCCGCAGCTTCAGGTCGAGGTTCGTCAGCGGCTCGTCCATCAGGAACGCGCGCGGGTCGCGCACGAGCGCGCGCCCGAGGGCGATGCGCTGCATCTGGCCACCGGACATCTGCGCCGGGTAGCGGTTCAGCAGCTCCTCGATGTGCAGGAGCTCGGAGACGCGCTTGAGCTGCGCGTCGATCTCGCTCTTGGGCAGCTTGCGCGCCCGCAGCGGCGACGTGATGTTCTCGGCCGCCGTCTGCTTCGGGTAGAGCGCGTAGCTCTGGAACACCATCGCGAGGTCGCGCTCGGCCGGGCTGGCCGTCGTCGCGTCGATCCCGTTCAGGAGCACCTTGCCGGTGTCCGGCTTCTCGAGCCCGGCGATCACCCGCAGGGTCGTCGTCTTGCCCGCGCCCGACGGGCCGAGCAGCACGAAGAACGACCCCTCGGGGATGTCCAGCTCGAGGCCCTTGAGCGCGTCGACGTCGCCGAAGGACTTGGAGACGCCTTCCGCCTGGATTGCGCTGGTCACGGCGCGCTCACCACCTTCTCGCTCGTCGGGTCGTACGCGGGCGGCGCGGCACCCACGTGGCGCACGGCCACGACCTGCTCCTCTTCGAACCGCGCCGTCGCCGGCATCCGCACGTGGAAGAGCCCGGCCTCGCAATCGACGACGTAGATCGTCTCGTCGCCCAGCGCCTCCTTCGACACCACGCGACCGCGAACGCCCTCGCCGCCATCGCTGACCGTCAGGCCCTCCGGACGCACGCCCGCGATGACCTTCTGACCGCGGGTGAGCCCCTCGGGCGCCTTGATCTTCAGGTCGCCGGCGGCCGTGAGGTGACCGTTGGTGACCTCGGCGTCGATCAGGTTCATCGGCGGCGAGCCGATGAACCGCGCCGCGAACAGCGACGCCGGCCGGTTGTAGACCTCCATCGGCGCGCCGAGCTGCTCGAGGTTGCCCTTGTTCATGATCGCGATCCGGTCGCCGAGCGCCATCGCCTCGGTCTGATCGTGCGTCACGTAGACCATCGTCGCCCCCAGCCGCTGCTGGAGGTGCTTGACCTCGGCGCGCATGTCGGCGCGCAGCTCGGCGTCCAGGTTCGTCAGCGGCTCGTCCATCAGGAACGCCTTCGGGTGGCGCACCATCGCGCGGCCCAGGGCCACGCGCTGCTGCTCGCCGCCGGAGAGCTTGCTCGGGCGGCGCGTCAGGTACGGCTCGAGCTGGAGCATCCGCGCCGCCTCGGCGACGCGCTCCTCGACCTCGGACTCGGGCCGGTTGGCCGCCCGCAGCGGGAAGGCCATGTTCTCCTTGACGCTCAGGTGCGGGTACAGCGCGTAGAACTGGAAGACCATCGCGATGTCGCGCTGCGACGGGCGCAGGCCGGAGACGACCTCGTCGCCGATCCGGATCTCACCCGAGGTCTCCTCCTCGAGACCCGCGATGCAGCGCAGCGTGGTCGTCTTGCCGCAGCCCGAGGGGCCGAGCATGACGAACAGCTCGCCGTCCTTGATCTCGAGGTTGAGCTCCTCGACCGCGACGGTCCCGTCGGGGAACGCCTTGTGGAGCTTCTTGACGAGAACTTCAGCCATTACCTACGCACCGCCCCGAGGGTCACGCCCGCGACCAGGTGCTTGCGCACGAGGAACGCGAACACCAGCACCGGGACCGCGAACGTCATCGCGGATGCGGCGACGAGGCCCCAGTCGATCGTCGTGCCGCCGATCAGGCCCGCGATCGCGGACGGCGCCGTGCGCGTCTCCGGATCGGTGATCAGGAAGATCGAGAACACGAACTCGTTCCAGCTGAAGATCAGCGCGAACACGGCCGTGGCGGCGATGCCCGGGATCAACAGCGGCATCGTCACGCGCCAGAAGGACTCGAAGCGCGAGTAGCCGTCGAGCATCGAGGCTTCCTCGTACTCGGCCGGGACCTCGTCGATGAAGCCCTTCATCATCCAGATCGTGAACGGCAGGTTGAACGCCGAGTAGACCAGGATCAGGCCGAGCCGCGTGTCCAGCAGGCTCAGGTCGCGGAACATCAGGAAGACGGGGATCACGACCACGACGGGCGGCATGAAGCGCGTCGAGAGGATGAAGAACAGCTGGTCCTTCTTCGCCTTCAGCGTGAAGCGCGAGTACGCCCACGCCGCCGGCACGCCCAGCACGGTGGCGATCACCGTCGAGGACCCCGCCACGATCACCGAGTTCAAGAAGCCCTTGAGCACGGGTGAGTCGGCGCCGAAGACGTTCTTGAAGTGGTCCAGCGTCGGGCTGAAGGAGAACACCTTGGCCGGGACGGCGTAGATGTCCTTCGTCTCCTTGAGCGCCGTCTCGAGCATCCAGATGACCGGGAACAGCATCACGATCATGAACAGCGCGAGCAGGACGATCTCGATGCCGGAGCCGAACTTGCGCTCGCCACTGCGGACGGGCGGAGCCTCGGTCTCGCCGGCGATGCCCTTGTCGGCCAGGCCTTCAGGTTGGATGTGGGTCGCCATCGCCTAGCCCTCCTGCAGGCGGTTGAGGTAGCGCAGGTAGAACTGCGCGGCGATCGTGACCACGATCACCATCAAGATGCCGTAGGCGGACGCGAGGCCGGTGTCGAAGCCGAAGAACGCGACCTTGTAGACGTTGAACGACAGCGTCTCCGTGGTGCCGCCCGGGCCGCCGCCCGTGAGGATGTAGACCAGGTCGAAGAGCCGGAAGGCCTCGATCGCGCGGAACATGATCGCGATCAGCAGCAGCGGCCAGACCAGCGGGAAGGTGATCCGACGGAACTTGAACCACTCGGAGGCACGATCGATCTCGGCCGCCTCGTAGAGGTACTTCGGGACCGCCGTCAGGCCCGCGAGGGCGATCAGCATGATGAACGGGGTCCACTGCCAGGTGTCGACGATGACCAGCGAGAACAGCGCGAGCCGCTGCTGGGTGAGCCACTCGACGCGGCCGAAGCCGAGGCTGTCGAGGAACGAGTTGACGACGCCGAACTGCACGTCGAGCATGAACTTCCAGAACAGGCCGACGACGATCGGCGAGAGCATCATCGGGATCAGGAACAGCGTGGTGATCGCTCCGCGGCCCTTGACACGCCGCGAGATGAGGAAGGCGATCGTGAACCCGAGGATGGTCTGCAAGCCGACGGCGCCGAGCACGAAGATGAGAGTCGTGAGCGCGCGGGCGTGGACGACCGGGGACGTCAGGACCTCGACGTAGTTGTCGACGCCGATGAAGCCCCAGCCCGTGTCGCGTGTGGCTGAGTAGTCCGTGAACGACAGGCCGAGCAACCAGAGCAGCGGCCAGATCGAGAGGAACACGAGCAGCGCCAGCGCGGGCGAGATGAACAGGAAGCTGAGCTTGCGGTCCGTGAGGAACGCGAAGCGCTTCGCCGCGGGTGGCGCCTCCAGGCGCTCCGCCTTGGCGGAGGTCTGGGGCGGTGTTTGAAGCGTGTTGGCCATTGCTTAGGGTCCGGCGCGAGGCAGGCCGGCCGCCCGGAGGCGGCCGGCCTGGAATTCGCTAGTGGCGGCTAGAGACCGCCGCTCTCGTCGAGGATCTTCTGCTCGTCCTTGGCCAACTTGTCCAGCGCCGCCTCGGGCTGCTGGGTGCCGGAGATGGCGGCGTTGACCTGCGTCGAATGGACGTTGAGGAGCTTCGCGTACTCGGGCAGGTTCCAGAAGTCCTTCAGCTGGGAGACCGAGTCCGTGAACACCTTGTTGTACGGCGTCGCCTCGAGGAAGTCGGGCGAGTTGAGGACGTCGTTGCGGGCCGGGACGCCGCCGAGCTGCGCCCACTTCTTCTGGGCCTCAGGCGTCTGGAACCACTTGATGAAGTTCAGCGCCTCGGCCTGCTTCTCGGCCGGGATGTACTTCGAGACGTGCAGGCCCATGCCGCCGAGCGGCTTCTTGTCCGTGACCTGCTTGGGCAGCGGCGCGAAGGCCAGCTTGTCGAGGATCTCCTCCTTCGTCTTGCCCAGCTCCGAGGAGGCCGGGTCGAGGAGGCCGCCCATGGCGGCGATCCACTGGAAGCCGACGCACACCTTGCCCTGCGAGATGGCGGCGTTGACCTCGTCGATGAACCAGTTGCTGGAGCCCTTGGGCGTCAGCGGGACCATCTGGTTGACGAGGACGTCCATCGCCTTCTTGCCGGCGGCGTCGTTGATGACGCCGTCGATCTTCTTGTCCTGCTGGTTCCACAGCTCGCCGCCGTAGAGCGCGTTCATGACGTTGTACGTCACGGCCGCGGCGTCGCCGGTGCCGGCCTGGTGGAACGCGAGGCCGCTCATGCCCTTGTTCTCGTCCTGGCACTTCTTGGCCGCGGCGATCATGTCCTCCCACGTGGCGGGAGGCGTGTCGCCCATGAGGTCCTTGCGCCAGATCATCGACCACGTGTCGCCCAGGAGCGGAAGACCGTAGGTCTTGGCGTCCGGGTCGGCCTTGCCCGTGGTGTTCTGCGGGTACTGGCCGTACGCCGCGAGGAAGTACGGGTCGTACTGCGACGTGTCGATGTTCTCCTTGACGAAGTCCGTCAAGTCGAGGATCGAGCCGTTGTCGACGGCCTCACCGATGTTCTGGGAGTCCAGGATCGGCAGGTCGAAGTTCGTCTTGCGTGCCGCGAACTGGGTGAAGATCGCGTCGTGCCACTGCGGGTTGGGCACGGTGTTGACCTTGACCGTCACGTTCGGACGGGTCTTCGTGTACTCCTTGCCCAGCTCTTCGAGCGCCTTGGCGGGCGGCCAGTCAAACCAGATGAACGTCAGGTCCATCGGCTTGTCGGACAGCGCCGACGCTGCCTGCTTGGCGGGCGCCTTGTCGGCGTCACCGCCGGAACCACCATCATCGCCGCCGCACGCGGCAAGCGTGACGGCCGCGGCCATCGCGGTCAGCGATGCCGAGACCGCAAATCTCCCCTTCATTGCTCCTCCTCCACGAGGGTTGGTCCTTCAACCTGCTCCGAATAAACGGCGGGCACTACGAACCTTGCACGAGGCTTGCAAAAACCTACGCGGTTCTTGCATTCGTTGTCAACTGTATTCGCAATTTCTTGCATCGGCCTGTGAAGTGTCATACAGTCAGACCATGGTCTTGGCCCCTGAACGGTCCCAGTTCCCCGTGCTCGATCCGGCCGACGGGTCCGTGATCGAGACCGTCCACGCGGCCACTCCCGAGGACGGCCTCGCCGCAGTCGACGCGGCGGCCGCCGCCGCGGCCGGTTGGGCCGCGCGCGCACCGCGCGAGCGCGCCGAGATCCTGCGCCGCGCGTTCGACCACATGACCGAGCGCCTCGACGACGTGGCGCACCTGATCGTGCGCGAGATGGGCAAGCCGTTCGCGGAGGCCCGCGGCGAAGCCGCCTACGCCGCCGAGTTCCTGCGCTGGTTCTCGGAAGAGGCGGTGCGCCTCAACGGCGACTTCGGGACCGCCCCCGCGGGCACGAACCGGATGCTCGTGCAGCACGCGCCGATCGGCGTGTCGCTGCTGATCACGCCCTGGAACTTCCCGGCGGCGATGGCCACGCGCAAGATCGGCCCCGCTCTGGCCGCCGGCTGCACAGTCGTGCTCAAGCCCGCCGAGGAGACGCCGCTGACGGCGATCCTGGTCGCCGAGATCCTGCGCGAGGCCGGCGTGCCCGAGGGCGTCGTGAACGTTGTCACGACGGACGAGCCCGGCCCGCTCACCCAGGCCATCCTCGCGGACCCGCGTGTGCGCAAGCTGAGTTTCACCGGCTCCACCGCCGTCGGCCGCCACCTGCTCGCCGTCGCGTCCGAGAACGTGATCAGCACGTCGATGGAGCTGGGCGGCAACGCGCCGTTCCTCGTGCTCGAGGACGCTGACCTGGAGGTCGCGGTGGCGCAGGCGATGGCCGCCAAGATGCGCAACGGCGGCGAGGCCTGCACGGCCGCGAATCGGTTTCTCGTGCACGAGTCCGTCGCCGAGCCGTTCACGGAGCGGCTCACCGCGGCGATGCAGGCGGTCAAGGTCGGGCAGGGCTTCGAGCCCGGCGCGGAGCTCGGCCCGCTGATCAACGCGGCCGCGCGCGAGAAGGTCGAGCGCCTGGTGGCCGAGGCCGTCGACCGTGGCGCGCGCGTGCGCTGCGGCGGCGAGCGCCTCCCCGGGCCCGGCTACTTCTACCCGCCGACGGTGCTCGACCGGGTCCAGCCCGGCAGCGAGCTGCTGCGCGAGGAGATCTTCGGCCCGGTCGCGCCCGTGATGACGTTCGCCGACGAAGCCGAGGCGATCCGCCTGGCCAACGACACCGAGTACGGGCTCGTGGCCTTCGTCTGCAGCCGCGACCTGCGGCGGGCGATGGCGGTGGGTGAGGCGATCGAGACCGGCATGGTCGGTCTCAACCGAGGCGTGGTCTCCGACCCCGCCGCCCCGTTCGGTGGCGCCAAGCAGAGCGGCCTCGGCCGCGAGGGCGGACACCACGGATTGCTCGAGTTCCTCGAGCCCAAGTACTTTGCCTTCGACTGAGAACCTTTCAGGTTCTTGCAGCAACAAACAGGGAGAGGAGAGCCAACGTGTCGCAGCAGAAGGTCCTGGTCCTCGTCGGTGACGCCGCCGAGGAGCTCGACGCCATGTACCCGATCTACCGCATCCGCGAGGCGGGCTACGACGCGGTCGTAGCGGCGCTGACCACCCGTGAGGTGCAGCTGGTCATCCACGACTTCGACCCGAACTCGGACGCGTACACCGAGAAGGACGGCCGCAAGCTGCCCGTCGACATCGCGTTCAAGGACGTCGACCCGACGGAGTACGTCGGCCTCGTCATCCCCGGCGGTCGCGCGCCCGAGTACATCCGCCTCGACGACGACGTGCGTCGGATCACGGAGTACTTCTTCGAGAAGGACCTGCCGGTCGGCACGATCTGCCACGGCCCGCAGGTGCCCGCCGTCTACGGCCTGCTCAAGGGCCGCAAGACCGCCGCTTTCCCGCCCCTGCACGGCGACATGCGCAACGCCGGCGCCGAGATCGTCGACGCTCCGGACGTCGTCGACGGCAACATGGTCTCCTGCCGGGGCTGGCCGGACATGCCCGAGTGGTCGCGCGCGTTCATGAACGTGCTCGAGCACGCCGCCGTCCCGGCCTAGCGACGTCACCATGGTCCCCGTCCTGTTGTTGCACGGCTCCGGGCCGGGGACCACAGGCGCGGCCTGGAAGCCGCTCGTCGAGGCTCTCGACGAGCGGTTCGAGGTCGTCGCGCCTGACCTTCCCGGCTTCGGGAACGCGCCCGCGGCGCCGATCGAGGAATGGGCTGATCGTCTCGCACCTGACAACCCGTGCGTGATCATCGGCAACTCGGCCGGCGGCGCGATCGCGCTCAAGCTCGCCGCCCGCGGGCTGGCCACCAAGGTGGTGGCCGTCGGCTCGATGGGCTTTCCGATGCCGCTTCCGCCCGCGCTCGAGCAGCTGTGGTCGACCGGCCCGACGGAGGCCGAGGCCCGCTCGCTGCTGCGGCTGATCTTCCACGATCCGCCGGGCGAGGAGGCCGTCGCCGCGCGCCTGGAGGCCATGCGCGCGCAACCGCACTACCTGGATCTGTTCCCCGCCCCGCGCCAGCGCTGGGTCGACGCGCTCTCGCTCACACCCGGAGAGCTCGCGGGGATCGACGTCCCGGTGCTGCTGATCCACGGCGCGAACGACCAGATCGTCCCGCCCGCCACCAGCCTTGTCCCGCTGTTGCACACCCTGCCCGACGTCCGGGCGCATCTCTTCGGCCGCTGCGGCCATGCCTCGCCGCAGGAGCACACCGCCGAGTTCAACCGCTTAGTCCTCAGCTTCTTGGAGCCCTGAAATGACTCCCTTCGCCGTTCTGCGCGCGCCCTCCCAGGTCCTGTTCGGGACCGGGATGGCCGAGGCCACCGGCCGGGTCGCCGCCACCTACGGCCGCCGCGTGCTGCTGATCACCGACCCGATCATCGCCGGCACGCCCGGGTTCGGCACGGTCGAGACGGCGCTGCGCGCCGCGGGGCTGGACGTCGCCGTGTCGACGGACGCCGAGGTCGACGTGCCGTCCACGTCCGTCGACGCGACCGTCGCGCTCGGGCTTGAGACGCAGCCCGACGTCGTGGTCGCCGTCGGCGGCGGCAGCGTGATCGACCTCGCCAAGGTCACGGCGCTGCTGCTCGCCCACGGCGGCAAGCTGTCGGACTACTACACGGTGAACTCCGTGCCGGGTCCGATCCTGCCGCTGATCGCGCTTCCGACCACCGCCGGCACGGGCTCCGAGGCCACCCCGGTCGCCGTGATCACCGATCCCGACACCCAGATGAAGATGGGCGTCGCGAGCTCGCACCTGATCCCGCGCGACGCGATCTGCGACCCGATGCTCACGCTCGGCGCCCCGGCGACCGTCACGGCGCACTCCGGCATCGACGCGCTCTCGCACGCGATCGAGGGCTACATGGCCGCCGCCAACGAGCCGACCGCCGACCTCGTGCTGAGCCGCCCGCAGATCGGCAAGAACGGTCTCAGCGACACGCTCGCGCTCAGCGCCGCCGGCCACATCGCCGCCAACCTCGAGCGCGTCGTCCAGAACGGCGACGACCTGGAGGCGCGCTCCGGGATGCTCTACGGCAGCCTGCTGGCGGGCATCGCGTTCGGCAACTCCGGGGTCTCGACGGCGCACGCGCTCCAGTTCGCCGTCGGCGCCGCCACCCACACCTCGCACGGCCTCGGCACCGGCCTGCTCCTCCCCTACGTGATGGAGTTCAACCGCCCCGCGCGGCCGGATGACCTGAGCGCGCTCGCGATCGCGATGGACAGCCCGGGCGACGTCGTCGAGCATGTGCACGCGCTCGGCCAGCGGATCGGCCTGCCGGCCTCGCTGGCCGCGATCGGGATCGAGCATGACGCGCTGCGCGGCATGGCCGAGGCCTCGATCGGCTTCAAGCGCCTGGTCGACAACAACCCGCGGCCGCTGGACGTGCCCGCGCTGGAGCGGATCCTCGACGCGGCCTGGCATGGCCAGCCCGCGCGCCTGAGCGAGGAAGCGGCCTCAGTCGGTTAGGTCGTGGACGGCACGGTCGAGGTGCGCGGTCATGCGCGCCTCGGCCTCGGCCACGTCGCCGCGTTCGATCACGGCCAGCAGGTCCCGGTGCTCGGCGCCCAGCGCCGCGGGTGACGCCCACGACGGACGCAGCTGCGCGATGCAGAGGCGGATCTCGCCGCTCATCGACAGGTAGAGGCGCTCCAGGCGGGGGCTGCCGACCGCGCGGGCCAGCGCACCGTGGAAGCCCATGTCGGCGTCCACGACCGCGCTCCACGGCGAGTCCGTCCGGAGCTCCGTCAGCGGCCCGAGGGCGGCGTGCACCTCGTCCAGCGACCCTCCGCGCGTGAGCAGCTCACGCACGATCAGGCGCTCGATCGGGATGCGGACGCTGAAGAGGTCCAGCACCTCCTCGCGCGAGAGCAGCGGCACGAACGCGCTGCGGTTGCGCTCGCGCTTGAGCAGGCCCTCGTGGCACAGCGTCTGGATGGCGGCGCGCACGGTGGGACGCGCGACGCCGAACTCGCGGGTCAGATCGGCCTCGGGCAACGGCTGCCCGGGCTCGATGGCGCCGTCAAGGATCTTCTCGCGGAGCGAGACCACGACCGCTTCGGTCGTCGAGATCGGGGTGACGGCAAGACCGCTCATCAGGCGGCCATGAGCGTACCTACCCGGGCGGCGCAATGGACCAGTGCCCGCACGCGGGCCTCGGATTCGGCGCCGGATTCCTCCCGGCGCCAGCCTCGCTCGGCGGCGAGCTGGTCGAACGCGCGCGCCCAACCGAGGTCACCCGCGAGGTCGCTGACGCGCCGACGCAGGGCACGGCCACGATCCATCGGGCTCTCGCCGTTGTGCCGCGCAAGCTCGTAGACGACGGCTTCCACCGCCTGGGCCCAGCTCTCCTCCATGACGCGGGAGCCTAACTTGTCTGACAATCTGACACAAGGGATCGGCGCGCCCGTGTCGACGGTCAGCGCCTAAAGTGCGGTTGTCCTCGCGTCGATAGGTGGTCTATGTCCAACAGCACTCGGTTTGCCAGGGAGACGGACACGCGGAGTGCCGCCGCGGTCGTCGTCGCCCGCCAGCCGATCCTCGACCACGTCGAGCGCATCGTCGGCTTCGAGCTGCTGACGCCTCCTGAAGCCCACCCGCACGAGGCGACCGCGATCGTGCTCGCGCAGGCGATCGCGGACATCGGGCTGCACAAGCTCGTCGGGGACCGCCCGGCCCACGTCGACGTCACGCGCGAGTTCCTGCTGCTGGTCAACCCGCTGCCGCTGGACCCGCAGCGGGTCGTGCTGGAGCTCGCGGCCGACGAGCACGTCGACGACGAGCTGCTCGCGGTCCTGCGGGACGTGCGCGCGGCCGGCTTCCGGCTCGCGCTCGACGACTACCGCGAGGCGACCGCCTCCGACGCGCTGCTCGACCTCGCCGAGAGCGTGAAGATCGACGTCCGCGACCGCTCCGAGGATGAGATCGAGGGCGACGTGAACGCCGCCCGCGGGCGCGGGCTGAACGTGATCGCCGACGGCGTGCCCGACCGCCAGGTCTACGGCTTCTGCCGCGGGCTCGGGTTCGACGCCTTCCAGGGCCAGTACTTCGCCGAGCCGGTCGTGGTCCAGGGCGCGTCCGTCCCGACCTATCGCCTGCGCGCGTTGTCGATGCTCTCCGCGGGCGAGTCGGCCACGTTCGAGCAGCTCGAGCGTGTGATCGCGGAGGACCCCGGGCTCTCGCTCAAGCTCGTCAAGCTCGCCAACTCGGCCTTCTACGGGGGCCGCGCCCCGGTCGGCACCATCCGCCAGGCGCTGATGGCGCTGGGCACCACGACGGTCCGCCGCTGGGCGGCCCTGCTCGTTCTCGCCGGCATCAACGACCGCCCGAGCCACCTGCTCGAGACCGGCCTGCTCCGCGCGCGCCTCTGCGAGCTGGTGTCGGCGCGCACACCCGGCGCCGAGGCCGACCGCGGCTTCACGGTCGGCCTGTTCTCGGTCGTGGACGCGCTCCTGGGCCTGCGGATGCCCGACCTGCTGGCCGAGCTGCCGTTCGACGAGCGCACGACGCGCGCGCTCGCCGAGCGCGAAGGACCGGAGGGCAAGGTCCTCGCCGGGGTGCTCGCATACGAGGCCGGCGAGTTCGAGAAGTGCGTCGCCACCGGCGTCAGCCTGGTCGACATCGCGCACGCGTACGGCGAGGCGCTCGACTGGACCGACGGCGCTCTGGTCCAGCTTTCTAACTGAACGCGCCGGGACGGCTCGTTTAATACGAGCCATGTCCCAGCCGCGCAGCGTCAAAATCGGAGACAACGAGCGAGGCGGCTGGTCTTCGGACCGTCCGCGTAAGGCGGGCGAGGCCGAGCGTCCGCCGCGCCAGCAGGACGTGTCGGTGCGCGGCCGCGTGCTCTCCCCCACGTTCCGCATGCGCTACAACCCGGGCTCGCTCCTGGTGATCGTCTGCGCGGATCCCGCGCTGCGCGCGAAGTTCGTCGCGCGCGTGATCGAGGAGCAGAGCACCGTCTTCTCGCTCGACAAGGTCAAGGCGCTGCTGGCGGGCAAGGTCGCCGCCGAGGAGATCGACGCCAAGGCGCAGACGCTGCTCGACGCCGCCGTGGCCAAGCGGTTCGCCGCGGGCGCCTCGGTCGTCGTTCCGGTCGAGGGGCTCAGCGCCGAGGAGCGCGAGCGCTACGTCCGTGCCGCCGCCGCGCATCGGCGCGCCCGCCACATCATCCTCGTCGAGGCCGGCAAGGACTCCGTGGCCGAGGAGGACCGCGCGCCGCTGACCGACCTGCGCAACCGCCTGGACGCGGGCGAGCTCGGCCAGGAGGGCTTCATGACCTCGCTGCGCCTGGGCGGACGCAACGTCGAGGAGCTCAAGAAGATCATCTTCGCGCCGCCGCCAGCGGACGACTGAGCCGACCTGGACGAAAGGCGTGGAGCCAACTCCACGCCTCCCGTGTGTACATCACGCAGCTCTCACGTCAACCTCACGACTTGGAGGAGCAGGTCTTTTACCGAGGGAGGGTTGATGGGACTGAAGGTTCGAGGTCTCGTCGCGGGCGCGTTGACGCTGGCGACGTTGGGCCTGGGAGTCGGCACGGCTCAGGCGCAGGGGCCGACGGTGACCGTGGGCGCCGACGGCAAGACGGCACCGGTGTTCGACTACACGCAGGCGGTGCGTGAGCGGGTGTTCATCCCGGTGGCCGGCACCGACACCGACAGCGACGGCGTGACGGACCGGATCGCGATCGACATCGTCCGCCCGAAGGAGTCCGGTCCGGCGGTCAAGGTCCCCGCGATCATCGACCCGAGCCCGTACTACACGTCCAACGGGCGTGGCAACGAGGCGCAGCGCATCATCACGAACGCCAACGGGACGCTGGACCGCTTCCCGCTCTTCTACGACAACTACTTCGTGCCGCGCGGCTACGCGTTCATCGCGGCGCACTCGCTCGGCACCGCGTTCTCGACGGGCTGCGTCTGGCACGGCGGCCCGACCGACATCGCCGGCTTCAAGGCCGTCGTCGACTGGCTCAACGGGCGCGTCCCGGGCTACACGACGGTCGACGGCACCGTGCCCTCCACCGCCACGTGGCACAACGGCTCCTCGGCCATGATCGGCAAGTCCTACGACGGCACGTTCGCCAACGGCACGGCCGCGACGGGCGTCGAAGGCCTCAAGACGATCGTCCCGATCAGCGCGATCTCCGCTTGGTACAACTACTCGCGCACCGCGGGCATCCGCCACAACAACAACTACCCGAGCGGGCTCTCGAGCGGCATCGCCGGCGTCAACGCCGACACCGGCCTGCGTCCGCCGATGGTGCAGACGCCGGACGGACCGGTCACACGCCAGGTCTTCTGCGCTCCCGTCCGCGCCCAGCAGGACGCGCTCGACGGCGACGAGCACGGCGACATCAACGAGTTCTGGCGCGATCGCGACCACAACAAGGACGCCGACAAGGTCAAGGCCTCGGTCTTCATCGTCCACGGCTTCCAGGACGACAACGTCCGCATGGACCACGTCGGCCTCTGGTACAAGGCGCTGAAGGCCAACAACGTCCGGACGAAGATGTGGCTGCTGCGCGCGGGGCACACCGATCCGTTCGAGCAGCGTCGCGCCGAGTGGGTCGACACCCTGCACCGCTGGTTCGACCAGGAGCTGCACGGCATCAACAACGGCATCGGCGCCGAGCCGTCGGTCACGATCGAGGATGAGCCGAACGTGTGGAAGAACTACACGTCGTGGCCGATCCCCGGCACGCAGACCACCGACGTGTACCTGCGCGGCGGCTCGAGCCACGACGGCGCGGGCACGCTCGGCGGCGTCGCCGGTGGCGGCACGGCCGACACGCTGACGTTCCAGAACACGGGCGCGAACGTCAGCGAGGCCACGCTGATGGCCTCGCCTGAAGGCCAGCAGACGAACCGCCGCGTGTTCATCTCACCGCCGCTCACGAAGGACGTGCGCCTGTCGGGCACGGCGGTCCTGAACCTGCGCGCCGCCCTCGGCACCACGCAGAGCAACCTCTCGGCGGTCGTCGCCGAGATCGGTCCGACGATCCAGACCTCGCGCACGGGCGACGGCGTCCAGAACGGCACGAAGCGCACCTGCTGGGGCGCGACCAGCACCGACAACAACGCGTGCCCGACGCTCGGTGCCGAGTGCACGACGGCGGGCATCGGCGTCGACAACGCGTGCTATCTCGAGGTCGACAAGCGCGTCAACGTCCCGCCGGCCGCGCCGATCAACGAGTGGCGCGTCACGCGTGGCACGCTGGACTCGCGGCAGAAGGACACGTACTGGTACACGCCGAACTTCGAGGCGGTCCCGGGCGCGTTCAACGACTACGACATCCCGCTGCAGCCGACGGAGCACATCTTCAAGGCCGGCAACCGGATCTCGATCATCGTGACGGCGAACCTGTACGGCCAGGGCGCGTCGGCGAGCCTCGGCCTTCCGTCCGCGATCTCCGCGGCGCAGCCGATCACGATCGACACGCGGCGCTCGAAGATCACGCTTCCGCTGGTCGGCGGCGCGCAGACCCTGGTCGAGTCGGGGACGTTCACCGACCCGCAGGGCACGGTCGGCGGCACGGTCCCGGCGACGCTGAGCCTCACGCTCGGCGCCCCGGCGGCGTTCCCGACGTTCACGCCGGGCGTCACCCGTGACTACGCGGCGACCACCGACGCCACCGTGACCAGCACGGCCGGCAACGCGACGCTGTCCGTGTCCGAGCCGGGCTTCCTCACCAACGGCGCGTTCTCACTCGCCGAGCCGCTGCGCGTCGAGTTCGCGAAGAGCACGTGGAACGGCCCCACCTCGTCCGAGAAGGTGGGCATCACGTTCAAGCAGCTCATCAAGGACAAGGATCCCCTCCGGACGGGCTCCTACAGCAAGACCGTCACGTTCACGCTGAGCACCACTCAGCCCTAGCTCATCTCCCGCTCGTCCGCCGGTTGCGAAGCGCTGCTTCGCGGCCGGCGGACGTTGAGAGATCCCCACGCCCTGTGGACAAAATGTCTAGGGCGGATCCGCTTACGACCCCTTAACGTTGCCCCCAAGCCGTCATCGGAGGACGGCACTGGGTCTAACAGCCGGAGGGCAAATGAGGATTGGGGTGAAAGGGCTCGCCGCGAGTGGTTTGACGCTGGCGATGCTCGCACTCGGGGCAGGCGCCGCGCAGGCGCAGACCCCGCAGTTGGAGAACGGCAAGACCAAGGCCGTGTACGACTACAAGACGGCGATCCGCGAGCGCGTGCTCATTCCGCAGCCCGGCATCGACGTCGACCGCAACGGCAAGATGGACTACGTGACGGCGGACGTCATCCGCCCGGCCGCGTCGTCGGCGACGAACAAGATGCCGGCGATCATCGATCCGAGCCCGTACTACGTCACGAGCTGCCGCGGCAACGAGGCGCAGTGCATGTCGGACTGGAACAACGACAACGTCAACGACCGCTGGCCGCTGTTCTACGACAACTACTTCCTTCCGCGCGGCTACGCCTACGTGCTCGCGCAGATGAACGGCACGGGCTACACCGAGGAAGGCTGCCCGATGCACGGCGGCCCGACCGACATCGCCGGCGAGAAGTCCGTCGTCGATTGGCTCAACGGCCGTGTCGTCGCCTACAAGCCGAAGGCCGGCACGTCCACGACGCCCGACCTCGACGCGCCCGTCGTCGCCGACTGGCACAACGGCTCGTCCGCGATGATCGGCAAGTCCTACGACGGCACGCTGTCCAACGGCGTCGCCGCCACGGGCGTCGAAGGCCTCAAGACGATCGTCCCGATCTCGGCCATCTCCGCTTGGTACAACTACTCGCGCCGCGGCGGCATCCGCCAGAACTCGAACTACCCCGGCGGCAGCCTGAACCCCGGCATCACGTACCCGGGCACCGCTCCGAGCGGCCACGCCGGCGGCATCAACCTGCCCAACCGCCGTGGTTCCGCCGCCGCCCCGACGGCCTGCTGGAACGTCAACCAGGAGATCAACAACGACGCCAACGAGGACACCGGCGACGGTGACTCGCACGGCGACATCAACAAGTTCTGGAACGACCGTGACTACGTCAAGGACGCGAGCAAGGTCAAGGCCGCCGTCTTCGCCACGCACGGCTTCCAGGACGACAACGTGAAGATGGACCACATGGCGATGTGGTGGGACGCGCTCGGCAAGAACAACGTCCCGCGCAAGCTGTGGCTCCTGCGCGCCGGCCACGAGGATCCGTTCGACTCGCGTCGCGCGGAGTGGGTCGACACGCTGCACCGCTGGTTCGACCACTACCTCTACGGCGTCGACAACGGCATCGAGAAGGAGCCGGCGGTCTCGATCGAGGACGAGTCCAAGGTCTGGAAGGACTACGCCAGCTGGCCGATCCCCGGCACGCAGAACGTGGACCTGTTCCTGCGCGCCACCAGCGACCCGGCCGCGGCCGGCACGCTCGGCGGCAAGGCCGGCGGCGGCGCCGCCGACTCGCTCGGCTACACCGCGCTGACCACCACGAACGAGAACGCGCTGATGAACTCCCCGACGGGCTCGCAGGCCAACCGCCGCGTGTTCCTGTCGGGCCCGTTGAAGGCCGACCTGCGCCTCTCCGGCACCGCGATCGCCGACCTGGCGGCCTCGATCGGCGCGACGCAGACGAACTTCAGCGTCATCGTCGGCGACTACGGCGTCCTGAACGCCGACGGCACGCGCCAGGCGTTCCGCCAGGTCTCGCGCACGAACGACGAGGGCCTGGCCACCCAGACGCGCCGCTCCTGCTGGGGCGACGCGGGCCTGAACGCGGTCACGGGCGAGGCCGGCACGCCGTGCGAGACCCTCGGCGCCGCCTGCACCCTGCAGCCGCGTGAGGTCGACAACGCCTGCTACGCCGAGCTGGACCCGACGTTCACCGACGGGACGCAGTGGCGCGTCACGCGCGGCGTCCGTGACTCGACGAACCGCGACTCGCTCGTCTTCGGCGACCCGGCCGTCAAGCCGGTCACGATCGGCGAGAAGTTCCGCGTCCCGGTCGTGACGATGGCCACCGAGCACATCTTCAAGGCCGGCCATCAGGTCGCGATCATCGTCGGCGGCACCAACACCAGCGACGTCAACGGCACCGGCAACAACAACGTCGCCGTCACGCTGGACACGCGTACGTCGAAGGTCACGCTGCCGCTCGTCGGTGGCTACGCCGCCGCCGCCAAGGCGGGCCTGACGGACGCCGAGACGGAGGCCCCGACGCTGGGCGCCGTCCCGGCCGACATCGCCACCGCCACGACGGACAAGACCGGCACGACGGTCAGCTACACGCTGCCCACCGCCACCGACAACGAGGATCCGAACCCGGTCGTCACGTGCGACCCGGCCTCGGGCTCCAAGTTCGCCGTCGGCACGACCACGGTCACCTGCGTCGCCAAGGACGCGAACGGCAACACCTCGGCGCCGAAGACCTTCAAGGTCGTCGTCCGCCAGGACGTGCCGGTCACCGCCCCGGTCGGCGGCTCCGTCCCGGCCACGCTGGCGCTCACGCTCGGCGCCCCGGCGCAGCTCGGCTCGTTCGTGCCCGGCGTGAACCAGACGTACCTGGGCACGACCGAGGCGACCGTCACCTCGACGGCCGGCGACGCGCTCCTGAGCGTGGCCGACACGTCCACGGTGGGCACCGGTCACCTGGTCAACGGCGCGTTCGTCCTGCCGGAGCCGCTGCAGCTCCGCGCGCGCAACGCCGCCAACACCGGCACCGCGTACAACAACGTCGGCTCCCTGCTGAACCTCCTCAGCTGGAGCGCGCCGGTCGCCAACGACAAGGTCAACCTCGAGTTCTCGCAGCTCGTGAAGGCCAACGATCCGCTGCGCACGGGCACGTACAGCAAGTCGCTGACGTTCACCCTGTCGACGACGCAGCCGTAGTCGACACCGCCTAAAACGGCCTGACGAGGGCGCCCTCCGGGGCGCCCTCGCTCGTTCTGTAGAGATTTCCCAGCGACTTCTCTAAAGTAAGCGACTGATGAAGGGTAAGAGGACATCGGGTGGGGATAACCCCCTGTCGGACGGCTCTCGACCCTACCTGCGGTCTGGTGGCTCCACGGCTGTGAACGGATGGAGGCGCGCGTAATTTCATGTGCATGCTCGCCGCCACGACCTTCCGCCCCACAAGCGCGCTGCGGCTGCCCTTCTCCCGCCGGGCCCGCCTGCAGATCGGGCTCTTCCTGCTCGCGTACGCCGTCTACACGGTCGCCCGCTTCTTCACGATCGGCGACCTCGCGGACGCGACGCAGAACGCGCACTGGATCGTCGCCCTGCAGAACGCGGTCGGCGTCGGCGTGGAGTCCTCGGTGCAGAACGCGGTCGACGGCACGTGGGTGCTGTGGGTCCTCAACCGCCTGTACCTGCTCGCGCAGCTCGGCGTGATCCCGGCGGTCCTGATCTTCCTCTACAACCGGTCGTGGGCGATCTACGCGACGCTGCGCAACACGATCCTGGCGACGTGGCTGCTGTCGGTGCCGGTCTACGGCCTGTTCCCGGTCGCGCCGCCGCGGCTCGCGGGCATCGGGATCCAGGACACGATCAGCTCCCAGACCGGCGTGAGCCTGACGTCGAACTTCTCGACGAGCTTCTTCAACGAGCTCGCCGCGGTGCCGTCGCTGCACGTGGGCTTCGCCGTCGCGATCGGCTTCGCCCTCTTCGCCGCGCTCAAGAACCCGATCCTGCGGGCGCTCGCGCTGCTCTGGGGCCCGGTCGTCGCGCTGGCCGTCGTGGCCACGGGCAACCACTTCGTGTTCGACGCGGTGGCCGGGATCGCGGCCGCGGTCGCCGGCTACGGCTTGGCGCTGATGGCGGCGCGGATCCGCATCAAGCGGCCGACGCCCGCCAGCCTCGGCCCGGCGTTCGCCGAGGCCTGAGCGGCGCACAGCACGAGCGCGAGCGCGGTGCCGACCACGGTCAGCACCGTGCTCGTCCCGACGAAGAACGCGGCGAGCTCGGCCGGCGGCACGTAGGTGCCCGTGACCGGGCCGAACGTGGCGGCGAGGATCGCGACGCCGGTGCCGACGCTCGCGGGCGAGAACGGCACGAGCCGTCCCCCGCACTGCGCGAAGGTGACGAGCAGGACGGCCGCGAACGTCGCCGGCAGGTGGAAGGCGGCGAGGAAGCAGCCCAGCGCGGCGAGCCGGCAGACGCGGCTGAGCAGCTGCCAGGGCAGCACGTGGCGTGCGTAGGTGCGCGGGTGCTTGAGCGGCTCGCAGCCCGCCTTCGCACGGGCGAAGAAGCGGCAGACCTTGGCGCTGCGGCGGGCGAGCAGCGCCGCGCCGACGAGCGCGAGCACGGCGGCCGCGGCGTAGAGGCCGAGCGTGGCGCTCGGCGCCGCGTCCGGGCCGACGCCGATCGCGAGCGCCAGCGCGAGCAGGGCCAGCCCCAGCGCCGTCTCCCCCGCGGTCTCGGCGACGAGCGTGCCGGTGAGGAACGCGCGGTTGCCCCGCCCGTCCATCCGGCGCGCGAGCAGCAGGACGCGCACGGCGTCGCCCCCGCGCGCGGACACGATCCCGCCCGCCCCGGCGCCGGCGACCCAGGCGGTGACGACGTCCCGCATGCGCGGCGGCCGCTCGGCCGCGCCGTTGACGATCGCGAACCAGCCGGTGCCACGCGCCACCTGGTTGGCGAGGTGCAGCAGCACGCCCAGCACGAGCCACCCCGCCGACACGCCGGCGACGGCCTCGACCAGGCCCGCCACGGCACGCTCCAGAGCGCTCACCACGTCGGGCATCTCTGGCCAAGGGTACCCGCGAACCTCAACGTCCAGGACGTTTAAGTTTCGCGGCGGTGTCGATCTGGCCCGATCCCGTTCGTGTAGTGGGTGAAACGATGCCCAAGGAGGCCTTGTCATGACCCAGTACGCGTTGATCGTCCACCAGCCCGACGGAGAGCCGCCCGCCGACATCGACTTCGAGGCGATGGGCCGCGAGCTCGCCGCGCTCCAGCAGGAGATGGAGAGCGCCGGCGCATGGGTGTTCGCGGGCGGCCTGGCGCCCGCGAGCACCGCGACCGTCCTGCGGGCATCCGACGGCGAGGTGCTGATGACCGACGGTCCCTACCCCGAGGGGCACGAGCACATCGGCGGGCTGACGATCATCGAGGCCGAGGATCTCGACGCCGCGCTCGAGTGGGGGCGCAAGTCGGCGCGGATCATCGGCCTGCCGATCGAGGTGCGACCGTTCCAGGGGTGAACGTCGAAGATGCCTTCCGCGCCGAGCACGGGCGCGCGGTGGCGGTCCTGGTCGGCGTCTTCGGCGACATCGACGTCGCCGAGGAAGCGGTCCAGGAGGCGTTCGTCGTCGCGCTCGAGCGCTGGCCGGCCGACGGCGTCCCGCCGAGCCCGGCCGGCTGGATCATCACCACGGCGCGCCGGCGGGCGATCGACCGGCTGCGGCGCGAGGCGTCGCGAGACGACCGGCAGGCCCAGGCGGCGCTGCTCGCTGCGCAGCGTGCCGGTGCTCACGAGGAGGTCGGTCCCGTGCAGGACGACCGGCTGCGCCTGATCTTCACCTGCTGCCACCCGTCGCTGGGCATGCCGGCGCGGGTGGCGCTCACCCTGCGGCTGCTGGGCGGGCTGAGCACCGCGGAGATCGCGCGCGCGTTCCTCGTCCCGGAGGGGACCATGGCCCAGCGGCTCGTGCGCGCGAAGGGCAAGATCCGCGACGCGCGGATCCCGTACCGCGTGCCGCGCGAGGCCGACCTGCCGGAACGGCTGAAGGCCGTCCTCGCCGTGGTCTACCTGGTCTTCAACCAGGGCTACGTCGGGCCGCGTCACGGGCTGTGCGACGAGGCGATCCGGCTCGGCCGCGCGCTCGTGGAGCTGATGCCCGACGAGCCCGAGCCCGCGGGGCTGCTCGCGCTGATGCTGCTCGTGCACTCGCGGCGGGCGGCCCGCGACGGCGGCGTGCTGCTGCGCGACCAGGACCGTGCGCTGTGGGACGCCGCGATGATCGCCGAGGGCCAGGCGCTGGTGCGGCGGCTCCTCGCCCGCAACCAGCCCGGGCCCTACCAGATCCAGGCGGCGATCAACGCGGTGCACAGCGAGGGGGTGACCGACTGGCGGCAGGTCGTCGCGCTGTATGACCAGCTGCTGCGGTTCACGCCGACGCCGGTCGTCGCGTTGCACCGCGCGGTGGCGGTGGCCGAGGTGTCGGGGCCGGCCGCGGCGCTGGCGGTGGTCGACGAGCTCGAGCTCGAGACCTACCACCTCTTCCACGCCGTGCGGGCGGACCTGCTGCGGCGGCTGGGCCGCCGTGCGGAGGCACGAGACGCCTACTCGGCCGCGCTTCCCCTGACGGAGAGCGAGACCGAGCAGGCGTTGATCCGGCGCCGGCTCGAGGAGCTGGCTACTTCTTCGTGACCTTGAACTTCACGGTCTTCGCCACGCCCTTGTTGCCGGCGGCGTCGATCGGGGTGACGATCGCGCGGTAGTCACCGGCGGCGAGCTTCTTCTTGGGCAGGGCGACCTTGCCCGGGCCCGCGCCGACCGCCACCTTGAACGAGGCCACCTTGGTGACGAGCGTGCACTTCTTGCCCTTCTTGCCACCGGCCTTGCACTTCTTGCCGGACTTGCGGCCGGCCTTCAGGCGCTCGTACTGGACGGACAGGGAGCCGGCCTCGGAGAGGTTGACCTTCAGCGTGAGCGGCTTGCCGGTCTTGATCTTCGCCGCGACCGCGCTGGCCGAGCCGAGCACCGGGGCGATCGTGTCGCCCGGCTGAGACCCGCCGCCGCCGTTGCCGCCGCCGTTGCCGCCGCCGTTGCCGCCACCGCCGCCGCCGTTGCCGCCGCCACCGTTGCCGCCGCCGCCATTGCCGCCGCCGTTCTGCTGCTCGACGATCGGCTCGTTCGTCACCACGTCGCTGAGCGGGGTGAGCGCGTAGATCGCGTCCGGCTTCTTGTTGGCGGCGTTGGAGTCGACCGTGATCTCGACGCGCATGCGCTTGCCGAGGTCGGCGGCCTTGAGCACGTACGACGGGGTCTTGTCGCTGAGCGTCTCGCAGCTGCTGCCGTCGGCGTCGCAACGCTGCCAGCGGCGTTCGAAGCGCGTGCCGGGGTAGGCCCAGGTGCCGACGCCGGAGATGAGCGTGTGGCCGACGTAGGCCGTGCCCGTGATCGTCGGCGCGCTCGTCTGCTTCGGGTTCGGGGCGACGACCTCGTTCGTCTGCCCCATCTGGCCGAGGGTCTTGGAGCCGTCGGCGTTCGTGCCGGTCACGGCGGCACGCAGCGTCGTTCCGACGTCGCTGTCGGTCAGCGTGTAGGTCTTGCCGTTCGCCTCTTCGATCCTGACGCAGCTCGCGCCCTGCAGGTTGCAGCGGAACCACTGGACCGAGGTGGAGGTCGCGCTCGGGTTGAACAGCCACCCCTGCGCCGTGAGGGTCGTGCCCGGCTGCGGGGTTCCACCGGCGGGGGTGATCGACCCCGTGTTCGACTGGGTCTCACCCGGCAGCTTGCTGGGGTTCCCGAGAGTCAGGCCGGTCGGGTTCGTGTAGGCGACAGCCGCGGTGCCCGTCGGGAAGTCGTTCTCGGCGGTGACCTTCAGCCGGTACTTGCGGTCCTTGGCGGGGATGACGAACGTGGGGTCCGTCGCACCGGGGATGTCGCCGTCGTCGCACGTCCCGTCCGTGCAGTCCTGCCACTGGTAGCTGAACTCGATCGTCGGCGTGCCCGTCCAGGAGCCGTTCGACAGCAGCTCGAGCTTGGAGCCGGCTTCGAGCGTGCTCGCCTTCAGGGTCGGCTTGGTGCCGGTGAAGATCGGCGGCACGAGCGTGAGCGCGTAGCCGCCACCGCCCGAGCTGCCCGCGATCAGCGTGCCCGGCGTGTTGATGTAGCTGACCAGGCCCCAGATGATCGGCTTGTCGAGGCCGGTCGTCGTCAGCTTGCGCCACTTGACCTTGCCCGGCAGCGGCGAGTTGTCGGTCTGCATGGCCCAGACGCCGTTGTCGGTGCCGGCGTAGATGCGCTTGGTCTGGATGCCGGTGAACTGGGTGATGGCGCGGACGGTGCCGCCTTCCATGTCGTACGGCCCGGCCTCGCCGTTGATGCTGTGCCACGTCAGCCCGGCGTTGATCGAGCGGAAGAGGCCGCCGGAGCCGGCCGCGTAGTAGGTGTTCGGGTACGTGTCGTCGGCCCAGGCGCGCAGCGTGACGCCGGTGATGCCGTCGTTGGACAGCGTCCAGGTGGAGCCGAAGTCGGCGGAGATGTAGATGCCGCTCTGCGTCGCCGCGTAGACGAGCGCGCCGTTGTCCTTGAACGACCCGAGGCTCCACACCGTCTCGGACTTGACCATGCCGTTGCCGGGCGCCGGCGGCTTCCAGGTCGCGCCGCCGTCGAAGGACTTGTAGACGCCGCCGCTGGCGACGCCCGCGAGCATCGGGCTGCCGGGCAGCGCCGCGGTGAGGACGGTCTGCACGGCCTGGTTGAGCTTCGTCGGGTTCTTCGGGTCCGCCTCGGGACCCTGGGCGACCGGCTGGAAGCCGCCGCCCGTGTTCTTGAAGAGCCCGGCGGACGTGCCGGCGTAGACGGTCGTGCCGCTCGTGAAGACGGAGCGGACGTCCTTGGCGCCGGGGATGTTCTCCAGGCCGGTGTTGTAGGGCGTCCACGTCACGCCGTTGTTGACCGAGCGCATCACGCCCCCGGCCTCGGTGGCGGCGTACATCGTGGACGGAGGCGTGCCCGTGGCGTACTCACGGACGAACGAGGCCCCGTTGGACCCGTTCAGGCCCGGGAGGCCCAGCCAGTTGGCGTCGGCCGCCGGAGCGGCGGCGAATGTAAGCAGTGTCGAAACGGCGAGCGTCGTCAGGAGGGGGCGATGGCGCATGGCCGGGGAAGCTACGGACCGCCCGGTCCCCCCATGTGGCGGTCACCCTGTGAGCCCGCGGCGCGGAACCGGCGAGCGGAGTGTGGGCAGCCGTAGTAATCGTCCTTGGGTCCAGCCAAGGTGCCGCCAAGCACCGCCTGGCACCGTGGCTGCCGATATGACTCACATGCGACGCAACTGGGATCTCCTCGTCACCTCCAGCGCGCTGGCCGTCGTGGTGATCGGCGTCGCCGCGCCCCACCTCAAGCGGCTCGTGTCGACAGCGCGAGCGTGAGCTCGGCGATCGTGGCGGGCGCCTTCAGCGACCGCCCGAGCAACGCCTCCACGCGCCCGAGCCGGTACCGCAACGTATTCGGATGCACGTGCAGCGCGGCCGCGGCCGCGTTGACGTCCTGATCGCGCGCGAAGTACTCGACGAGCGCCGTCAGCACCGCCTCCGGCAACGGGTCGAGCAGCGCGTCCACGCGCGGGCGCACCAGCTCGGGATCGACCTCGGCCAGCAGCAGCGCGGGCAGGTCGAACGCCTCGAACGACGCCAGCCCCCGCTCGTGGGCGAGCACGGCGTCGCGATAGGACCGCGGGACGCCGGCGACGTCGTGGACCGGCCTCCCTCCCAGCTCACCATGGGTCAGAGCGACCCAACGGTCTCTCCGCCGGGTCACGAGCAGCCCAGGGATCGGCGCGTCGGACACCACCACGCGCGCCGGGAACGTCACGCCGAACGACGCCGCGCGCGACGCCAGGCCGCGCGTCTCCCCGCCCGGCGTGAGCTCGAGCAGCTCGTCCAGCAGGGCCGCGCGGACGGCGCGTTCCTGGTCGCGGGCCAGCTCGGCGAGACGTTCGGTGGCGGCGAGCAGTGGCACCGCGGCCTGGGCCGCGGCGCGCGCGAGCGGGACCCGGCGGCGTGCCGTCACCGCGAGCCAGCCGGCCTCGGCGATCGGCACGGTGACCACGTGCCAGCCGGCGTCCTCGAACTCGCGCTCGGCGACGCGGCGGCGGATCGCCTCCGCGTCCGGCACCGCGCCCGCGGACGGGCCGTCGAGCACGAGCACGCCCGCGTCGAGCATCCGCGCCAGGCGCTGGACCATCGCCGTGCGGGGATCGGGCTCGCGCAACGCGTCGACGAGGTGGCGCTGAATCGCGGTCAGGCGCTGGTAGCGGTGCAGGTCGCCGGACAGCGAGGAGCGCGCGACGAAGCCGGTGATGTCGCGGAACGCGGTCTCCAGCGGCACGGCCAGCACCGGGAAGGAGCGCGCTCGCGCCTCCTCGACCAGCGCGCGGGGCGGCCGCTGGAAGACGAGCCCCAGCCCGATGCCGAGCGCGCTGATGCCGGCCTCGTCGAGCTCGGCGATCAGCGCGCGCTGGGCCGCGGCGCTCCCGCGGAGCCGCATGCCCGCGGTGAGCATCAGCCAGCGGCGCTCGAGGAAGCGGGTCGGGAGCTCGACGTCGATCGAGTGGGCGCCGGCGACCTCGCGCGCGAGCGCGTCCGCGCCGCCGGCCACGAGCGTCAGCCCGAGCTCTTCGGCGGCGAGGAGGTCAGCGAGAACGAGCACAAGTCACGGGTTCGAGATTTGGAGATCGCACAATAGTCTCCGCGCGCGAGGAGAGGACACTCGGGCCATGACCGCGACGCAGATCCCCTCCTCATCCGCCCGCGAGCGCTGGGTTGCGCGCGGCGTCAGCGCCCCCGCGATCGAGGCCGTCGGCGCCAAGGGCGCGACGGTCACCGGCGTGGACGGCGTCGAGTACCTCGACTTCGCCGGCGGGATCGGCTGCCAGAACCTCGGCCACAACCCCGACGCGGTCGTCGCGGCCATCCATACGCAGGTCGACGCGTACCTGCACCAGTGCTTCATGGTCGCCGGCTACGAGCCGTACGTGGACGTCTGCCGCAAGCTCGGCGAGCTGTCGCCGTGCCGCGGCGGCGAGCAGAAGTCGATCCTGCTCAACTCGGGCGCCGAGGCCGTCGAGAACGCCGTCAAGATCGCGCGCGCCGCCACCGGCCGCCCCGCGATCGTCACGTTCGACCGCGGCTTCCACGGCCGCACGCTGCTCACGATGAGCCTGACCAGCAAGGTCAAGCCGTACAAGCAGGGCTTCGGCCCGTTCGCGCCGGAGATCTACCGCACGCCCGCGCCCTACCCGTACGCCGGCATCTCCTCCGACGACGCGATCGCGGCGCTCGAGCAGCTCTTCCTCGCCCACGTGGACCCGCAGACGGTCGCGGCCGTGATCATCGAGCCCGTCCAGGGCGAGGGCGGCTTCATCCCGCTCCCGGAGGACTTCCCGCGCCGGCTGCGGGAGATCTGCGACCGCCACGGCATCCTCTGGATCGACGACGAGGTCCAGGCGGGCGTCGGCCGCACCGGCCCCGTCTGGGCGATCGAGCACTACGACGCGCAGCCCGACCTGCTCGTGTCGGGCAAGTCGCTCGGCGGCGGGCTGCCGCTGTCGGCGGTGACCGGCCGCGCGGAGCTCATGGACGCCGTCGGGCCCGGCGGCCTGGGCGGCACGTTCGGCGGCAACCCGGTCTCGTGCGCGGCGGCGAACGTCGTGCTCGACGAGGTCGTCAAGCTGCGCCCGCGATCCGAAGCGCTCGGCGTCAAGCTCCGCGCCGCGCTGGAGGCGATCGACAACCCGGTGATCGGCGAGGTCCGCGGCCTCGGGCCGATGCTCGCGCTCGAGCTCACCGACCCGGCGCGCGCGGCGCAGGCGGTCGCCAGGGCGCGCGCGGAGGGCCTGCTGCTGCTCACGTGCGGGCTGCGCGGGAATATCATCCGGCTCCTGCCGCCGCTGACCATCACCGACGAAGAGCTGGCCCGCGGTCTCCAGGTCCTGGAGCGCGCCTTGCGGTGACCCACCCGCTCGACCCCCTGTCGGCCGACGAGCTGCGCGCCGCGGCGGCGATCCTGCGGCGCGACCACGGGGTGGGCGAGCGCTGGCGGTTCGGGTCGATCGACCTGCGTGAGCCCGAGAAGGGCGACCCCGCACCGGCGCGCGAGGCCGAGGTGATCTGCTGGGACCGCGACTCGGGCGATGCCTACCGGGCGATCGTGGCGCTCGACGCCGGCCGCGCCACGATGGAGCGCCTCGAGGGCGTCCAGCCGAGCCTGCACCCCGACGAGTGGCACGAGTGCGACGCCACGCTGCGCCATGACCCCCGCCTGGTCGCGGCGCTGGCCAAGCGCGGCATCACGGACATGGACCGCGTCCTGATCGACGTGTGGGGCTACCGCGGCTACCTCGGCCCGGAGCAGCACGCGGGCCGCCGGCTCGGCTGGACCGACATCTGGTTCCGCGCCGAGCCCGACTCGAACCCGTACGCCAACCCGGTCAACGGCCTGCACTGCATCGTCGACCTGAACGCGATGGAGCTGCTGGAGATCGAGGACACGTTCGTGGTGGACCGGCCGCAGATCAGCGGCGAGTACCTGCCGCGCTTCGGTCCCAAGGCCCGCCAGGACCTCGAGCCGATCGAGATCACGCAGCCGCACGGCGTCTCGTTCACGCTCGACGGCCATGCGCTGCGCTGGCAGAAGTGGTCGTTGCGGCTCGGCTTCAACCACCGCGAGGGCCTCGTCCTGCACACGCTGGCCTTCGACGAGCGCCCGATCGCGCACCGCCTCTCGCTCGCCGAGATGGTCGTCCCGTACCGCGACCCGACGCCCGACCACCTGCGCCGCACGGCCTACGACATCGGCGAGTGGGGCCTCGGCTACATGACGCAGTCGCTCGAGCTCGGTTGCGACTGCCTCGGCGAGATCCGCTACCTGGACGCCACGCTGCACGACACCGCCGGCGAGCCGTACACGATCGCCAACGCCGTCTGCATCCACGAGGAGGACGACGGCGTGCTGTGGAAGCACGTCGACCACCAGCACGGGGCCGAGGTGCGGCGGTCGCGCCGGCTCGTCGTCTCGATCCACGTGACCGTCGCCAACTACGAGTACCTCGTCTACTGGCGGCTCTACCAGGACGGATCGATCGAGTGCCACGTGCGCGCGACCGGGATCATGGTCGTCGGCCATCTCCCCGAGGGCGAGCGCGCCGTCCACGGGACGATGGTGGACACACGCACGTACGCCCCCTACCACCAGCACTTCCTGATCGCGCGCCTGGACCTCGACGTCGACGGCGCCGACGGCAACACGGTGCACATGGTCGAGTCACGGCCGGGCAAGGGCCTCGCGCTCGACCAGCGCGCCACGCCCCTGACGACCGAGGGCGCGCAGGACTACCGCTGGGAGACCCAGCGCGCGTGGAAGGTCACCGGCGCCACGCGCAACCACGTCGGCGACCCGACGGCGTACAAGCTCGTCCCCGGCGCCGCGCTCCCGCATCTGCTCGAGGACGACCATCCGCTCCTCGTCGAAGCGGGCGCGCTGCGCCACACGCTGTGGGTCACGCCCTACGCCCGCGACGAGCGCTGGCCGTGCGGCGACTTCCCCAACCAGTCGACCACGCCCGGCGGCCTCCCCGTGTGGACGCGGGCCGAGCGCCCGGTCGAGGATGCCGACATCGTCCTCTGGTACGTGTTCGGCATCCACCACATCACCCGCGTGGAGGACTGGCCGATCATGCCCGTGGACGCGGTGTCGTTCTGGCTCAAGCCGTTCGGGTTCTTCGACCGCAACCCGGCGCTGGACGTTCCTCCGGCCCCGAGCCACTGCGAGCACTGATCACCGGCTAGCCGTACGGTCGCGAGCCGTCCGGTCCGTCATCGTCGGCGGCATGCTGCTCCGCCTCACGCTGCTGCTCACCGTCCTGCTCGCCGCGCCCGCGCACGCGGTCGTGAACGGGCAGCCGCTCGCGCCCTCGAAGGCGCCCTGGTTCGTGCCCGCGGGCATCTGCGGCGCGACGCTGATCGCGCCCGACCGGCTGGCGACCGCCGCGCACTGCGTGGACCCGGTCGACCTGGCCGACTTCGAGCGCGTGAAGGTGGGCTCCGAGACCCGGCGGGGCGTCGCCGTCGCCCTGCCGCCGACGTGGCGGGAGCGCTCCGCCGGCTTCGCGCGCGACGACGTCGCGATCATCCGGCTGGACCGTCCGGTGACCGGGGTCAAGCCGGTCCCGCTGGCGACGAGCACCCCCGCGAAGGTGCGGATCCTCGGCCAGGGCAAGCGGGCGTGGGACGCGCCCACGGGCCGTACCCCGCTGCGTCAGGCGACGCTGACGACGCTGTCCGACGGCGCCTGCGGCCCGAAGTGGAAGGGGACCAAGTACGCGAAGCGCTTCGAGGCCGCGTCCGAGGTGTGCGCGGGCGGCAAGGCCTCGGTCTGCGCGGGCGACAGCGGCGGCCCGATGATCGGCGGCACGCTCGCCGCGCCCGTGCTGGTCGGCATCATCAGCTGGACCGGCCCGCGCTGCGGCGAGGACAAGCTCCCGAGCGTGAGCGCGGAGGCGGCGCACTACGCCGACTTCCTGCTGGCCGCCGAGCCGGTGTGGGCCCCGGTCGCCGCGGGCCCGACGACGATCACGCGCGCCGGCGACACGCTCACCTGCAGCGCGGCCTGGACGATCGCGCCGGACGACGTGCGCTTCCGCTGGCGCCGCCGCGAGCGCGGCAAGACCACCTACGAGTTCACGACCGTCGGCTCCGGCGCGACCTACACGGTCACCGCGAAGGACCGCGGCGCGCTGCTCGACTGCGGCGCGCTCGGGTCCAACGCGGGCGGGCGGAGCGAGGCCGCGCCTAGCGCCGTCCGCGCTTGAGCGCGGGCATCGACTCCAGGTCGTTGACGAAGCCCGGCGTCGCCTCGACGCGGTCCAGCCAGCCGGCGATGAACCGGTCCTCGCGCGGGTCCACGCCGGCCTCGTCGGCGCAGTGCACGTACGCGTACAGCTGGATGTCCGCCACCGAGTAGTCCTCGCCCGCGATGAACGGCCGGCGGTCCTCCAGGCCGCGCGCCAGCGCGCTCAGCGCCCGGCGCCCCTGGGACAGCCGGTTGGCGTAGATCTGCGGGTTGTCGTTGACGAGCCCGCGCAGCGCCATGAACCGGGCGACCGCCAGGCCCGGCTCGATCTGGTTCTGCTCGAAGAACAGCCACTGGTGGACGCGGGCGCGCTGCAGGCCGGGCGGCGGGAGCAGCGGCGTGCCCTCGGCCAGGTACAGCAGGATCGCGCCGGACTCGGCCAGGAACTCGCCCTCCTCGGGCTCGAGCACCGGCACGAGCTTGGTCGGGTTGCGGCTGAGCTGCCCCGGCCGCTCCTTGTCGAAGATGTCGACGTGGACGCGCTCGTACTCGATGCCGAGCTGCGCGAGGGCGAGCCGCGCCTTCAGGCAGTTGGCCGAAGCCGGGTGGTCGTAGAGCTTCATCGCAGCACCCTCCGGAAGAACGCCACGGTCTCCGCGAACGCGCGGTCGGTGGCCTCGGGATCGAAGCGGGGGCCGATGTCGCGGCCGAAGGCGTGCTCGGCGTCGTACTCGTGCCACTCGTAGCGCGTGCCGGCGGCGTTGAGGCCGAAGCTCACGGCGTCCCGAGCGCGCTGGGGCGTGTGCGGGTCGCCCGTCCCGAAGATCAGCATCAGCTCGCCTTCGATCTCGCCCGCCCGCTGGAGCGCGTCCGAGGGGTCCTGGCCGAGCTTGCCGTCGTGCAGGCCGGTCGGGTACCAGAGCGCGGTGCCGGTCACGCGCGGGTCGAACGCGGCGCGGAAGCCGAGATGGCCGCCGGTGCAGTGACCGCTCGCGCCGACGGGCGTGCCGCGCGCGCTCAGGTGGTCGACGGCCGCGGCGATGTCCTCGTCGAACTCGGCGGTGGTGATCGCCTCGACGTCGGCCTGCCCGCGCGCCTTGCCCTCGTCATCGAAGGCGAGCACCGTGTCCGGCGGCTCGACGCGGTGGTAGATCTCCGGCACGACGACGTGGAAGCCGTAGCCGGCGAGCCGCACGGCCCAGCGCAGCGAGCTGTCGGTCAGCTGGAAGATGTCGGTGTAGAACACGACGCCGGGCCAGGCGCCTTCGGCTTTCGGGGCCGTGACGAACGTGCGCATCTGACGTTCGCCGACGGGGATCTCTACGAACTCACGGGTGACGACCACCCGCCCATCGTGCCATGCTGACGCCGCCATGGCCTCCCCCGACCAGCCCACCGCCCCGTATCTGGACGCCGTCGTCGCCTACGGCTTCCGCGGCTCGACCCGCTTCCACGTGCCCGGGCACAAGGCCGGCAACGCGGCCGACCTGGGCGTGCGGACGGCCTTCGGCTGGCAGACGCACCGGCTCGACATCCCGCAGGACATCCACGGCGTCGACCTCGGTCCCTCGCCCACGCCCTACGAGCGCGCTGAGCAGCTCGCGGCCGAGGCCTACGGCGCGGCGCGCTCGTGGTTCCTGACCAACGGGGCGACGCAGGGCAACCACGCGCTCTGCCTGGCGCTGGCGCCGCTGAACGCGCCCGTGGTGGTGCAGCGCAACGCGCACGCGTCGGTGGTCGACGGGCTGGTGCTCAGCGGCGGGCTGCCGACGTGGGTGGCGCCCGAGTACGAGCCCGTCCTGGGCATGGCGCACGGCGTCACGCCGGACGCCGTCCGCGCGGCCCTGGAGGCGACGCCGGACGCGCGCGCCGTGTTCATCGTGTCCCCCACGTACTACGGGATGGCGGCGGACGTGGCGGGCTGCGCGGAGGTCGCGCACGCGGCGGGCGTGCCGCTGGTCGTCGACCAGTCCTGGGGGCCGCACCTCGGCTTCCACGAGGAGCTGCCCGCGGGGGCGCTGGAGCTCGGCGCGGACGCGATGCTCACGTCGGTGCACAAGATCGCCGGGTCGCTGACGCAGTCCGCGCTCCTGCACGTGAGCGACTCCGGGCGGGTCGACCCCGAAGCGGTGGCGCGGACGCTGCGGCTCGTGCGCTCCACGTCGCCGTCGTCGCTGCTGATGGCGTCGCTGGACGGCGCGCGGCGCCAGCTCGTCCTGCACGGCGAGGCGCTGCTGAGCGGCACGATCGCCGCCTCCCGCCGCACGTGCGCGGCGATCGACGAGATCCCCGGCTGCCGCGTGGTCGGCGACGAGCAGATCGGCCGCCCGGGCGTCGCGGGGCGCGACCCGCTGCGGATCGTGATCGACGTCCGCGGCACGGGCGCGACCGGCTACGAGATGGCCGCCGCGCTGCGCTCGAACTTCGACACGCAGGTCGAGCTCGCCACGCAGGCGACGATCGTGCTGGTGCTCGGGATCGACGAGCCGCCGCGTGAGCTCGAGCGCTTCATCCACGACCTCACGTGGATCGCGAAGCGGATGGAGCGCCCGGGCGAGACCGAGGAGGTCACCCTCGCGACCGGGACGTTCGAGAACGAGGTCGTGGTCGCGCCGCGCGAGGCGTTCCTGGGCGTGAGCGAGGTCGTCGCCGTCGACGACGCGGTCGGGCGGGTCAGCGCCGAGGCGATCGCCGGCTACCCGCCGGGCATCCCCGTGCTGCTGCCCGGCGAGCGGATCACGGACGACGTGATCGCCTACCTACGGTCCCTGAAGGCGGTCGGCGCGCGCCTGCACGGCGCGAGCGACCCCGCCTTCGAGACCATCCACGTGCTCGTTCAGTGATGTCCGTGGTGCGCGTGCACCACCGCGTGGCCCTTGCCGCGTGAGATCAGCCAGCGGTTGACCGGGTAGGCGGCGGCGCCCGCGATCAGCAGCGCCGCGGCCAGCGCGGCCCAGAAGCCGACGTCCGACAGCGTGGCGTCCATCGCGCCCGGGATGAGGAGCATGATCGCGTTGTCGACCAGCTCCATGATCGCGATCGAGATCGTGTCCGAGGCCAGCGCGAGCGGGATCACGGCGCTCAGCACCAGGCCCGAGCGCAGCAGCGGGATGCTCGTGAAGCTGTAGCCGAACAGGAACGCGAGCGCGATCGCCAGGACGACGGTCGCGCCGGCCGACCACCCGAGGGCGGTGCCGATGATCATGCCCAGCACCTCGCCCACGGCGCACCCGGACAGGCAGTGCACCGTGGCGCTGAACGCCAGGCGGTTCAGGGACTGGTGCTCATCGTGCTGCATACCCCCCAAGGGTATCAGCGAGCTGGGAGCGGCTGCTGATGCCGAGCTTCCCGTAGGCGCGGCCGAGATGGACCTCGACGGTCTTGAGCGTCACGAACAGCGCTTCCGCGATGTCCCGGTTGCGGTGCCCCTGCGCGGCCAGCTCGGCCACCCGGCGCTCGGACGGCGTCAGACCCTCGGGGCCGCTGACGGCGACGCGCTGCGGGCGCGCGCCGGCGATCACGAGCTCGTCGTGGGCGCGCTTCTCGAGCGCCTTGGCGCCGGTCAGGAGCGCGAGCTCGCGCGCTTCGCGCAGCGGATCGCGGGCGTCGGCGCGGCGGTTCGCGCGGCGCAGAGCGGCGCCGTAGGCGGTGAGCGCCTCGGCGAGGATGAGCCGGCTGGGCGAGCGGCGCGCCGCCGCGACCGCCTGCTCGAGCCACTCGACCTCCTCGTCGCGAGCGAGCGCGAGCCGCGCGCCGGCGACGAGCACGCGTGCCTCGTGGCCGTGCAGGCCGCGCGCACGAGCTCGGCTGAGCTGCGCCTGCGCGAGCGCGCGGGCCTCGTCCAGCCGGCCGGCGTCGGCGAGCGCGGTGATCAGCGTCGCGCGCGTCGGGTTGCGCAGCGAGGCGACCCAACCGCGGCGGCGCTCGAGCGCGAGGTGCTGCTCGATCTCGGCGATCGCCTCCTGCGGGCGGCCGCGCTCGAGCAGGATCCGCCCGCGCAGCGCGTTGAAGCCGCAGATCGGCAGCACCGTGTCGCGCGCCTCCGAGACGAGCGCCTCCGCGAGCAGCTGCTCGGCCTCGTCGACATCGCCCGCGTCGAGCAATGCCGCGGCGAGCGCGGTCCGCACGGACCGCGTCGCGCCGCCGCCGGACAGGCCGGCCTGGATCTCGATCGCGACCCGGCCCGCCTCCTGCGCGGCCTCGAGGTTGCCGAACTCGTGCTCCCAGCGTGCGCGGGCCATCGCCACGCCGCCGGTGCCGACGCGCGAGCCGGCGCGCCGCACGACCTGGCACAGGCGCTCGATCGCCGCCTGCGCCTCGGCCGCGGCCTCGACCGCCATCAGCGCCTCGATCGCGTACAGCACGGCCGGCTGCTCGGGCCGCTCGAAGAGCGCACCGTCGGCGAGCGCGCGCTCGGCCACCGCACGGACCTCGTCGCTCGGCGCACCGCGCGCGGCGAGCTCGAACGCGCGGTGCGCGAGCACCGCCGGCCGGTCCTCGGCGCGCGCGAGCCGGCGCCGCCGCTCCTCGGCCAGGTCGTGGTCGTAGTTGAGCCCGTCCAGCAGGTCGTCCTCGAGGTCCGCGGCCAGCTCGGGGTCGACGGGCCGCACCCGCTCGATCGCCCGGTCGAGCGTGTCCGCGGCCTGCTCGGCGCGCCCGCTGACCACGTGCACGCGCGCGAGTGCCTGCGCGGCCCGCGCCGCGACGACGGGGTCGCCCGCGGCCGCGGCCGCCTGCAGGTGCGCGTGCGCGGCCGGGTCGCCGGCACGGCTCTCGGCCAACCCGAGCAGGAGCAGCAACGCCGCGGGAGCGGAGACGTCGCCGGCGAGCGGCACGGCCTCGTCGCGGCCCGCAGCGGGCGCGGGGCGGCTCGCCGCGGTCTCGGCCAGCGCTCGGCGCAGGTGGTGGACGGCCACGTCGGGATCGCCGCTGCGCAGCGCGGCCTCGCCCGTGCGGGTCAGGACGGCGGCGGCGTCGGGGTCGCGGGCGGGCTCGGCGGCGAGTAGCTGGGCGGCGGTCAGGCTCTCGTCGGCCCCGGCCTCCTGCATCAGGCGGGCGGCGCGACGGTGCAGGAGCGACCGCGTGGCCGGGACGACGCTCGCGTAGACGGCCTCGCGCATCATGGCGTGCGTGTAGCGCAGGCGGCCCGCCTCCAGAAGGCCCTCGCCGGCGAGCGCGGCGTGCGCGCCGGCGGCGAGCGGCTCGGGCAGGCCCGCGAGCGCGTAGGCGACGCCCGGGTCGGTGCGTGGGCAGACGATCGCCACCGCGCGGGCGAGCGCGAGGGCTTCCGGGGAAAGCCGGTTCAGGCGGCCGTGGACGAGGCGGGCGATCGTGCCGGGCACCGCGCGGCGGACCGCGTCCGCCTCGGACGCGGACCCGGTGAAGCCACCGGCGGCGAGCGTGCGGCGCAGCTCGCGCACCAGCAACGGGTTGCCGCCCGTCGTGCGGCTCGCGGCGTGGGCGAACTCCGGGTCCAGCTCGCCGTCGAGCGCGGTCGCCACGAGGCGTGAGACGGCGTCCGGGCTCAGCGGCGCCGGGTGCAGGACGGTCGCGGCGGGCGCGGCGAACAGGGCGTCGATGAGCGGCTCGTGCTGGTCGGGACGCAGGCCCGCGATCAGGACGACCGGCAGGTGCTCGATCCGGCGGGCGAGCATCCCGAGCGTCTTCAGGCTGCCGGCGTCCGCCCACTGCGCGTCGTCGACGACGATCGCGAGCGGCTGCTCGCCCGCCAGCGCCGCGAAGCGCTCGTACAACCCGTGCAACCGCGCGTGGGAGTCGGCCACGGCGTCGTCGAGGTCGGGCAGCAGCTGGCGGATCACGCCGAACGCGAAATCGCGCTCGAGGTCCGCGCCGATCGCGCTGAGCGTGCGCAGGCCGGCCGCCGCGGCCTCGGCCCGGGCGGCCCGCAGCAGGGTCGTCTTGCCCTGCCCCGCGGGCGCCTCGACGAGCACCACCGAACCGCAGCCGTGGCGCGCCGCGTCGAGCTGGGCACGGAGCGTGAGGAGCTCCGTCTCCCGTTCCAGCAGCTCCGCGTCGGCGACCGTGATCATCGTGCCGCTGAAGCTACGCGCCCAACCGCCCTGCGTGGGTGAGGCCAACAACCGGCGTTGGGGTGCGGCCAGCACGACAGCCCAAATGTAGGGGTAAGTGCCGGGGGCCCACCTGATGTCGGCAAACGCATTCCGCGGGAGGCTGTGGTCACTCCCCAGCCCCTCCCCTCCCCGGAACCCTCCCCATGCCCTCTCTTCGCCACGCGGCCGCGGCCGCACTGGCGGCGCTCGCCCTCGTGGCACCCGCGACCGCCGCTGCCCAGAACTACGACGACACCGCCTACTTCGCCACCGCCGACACGCTCCAGGTCCAGCTCGACAAGCTCTGGAACGAGCGCAAGGGCTACTACGAGGGCGGCGGTGGCGGCGTCGAGCCGATGATCAACTCGCTGATGCTGCTCGGCCACTCGGTCGCCGCGATGGAGGGCCACACGGGCCCTTCGCGCAACGACGAGCGGGCCCGCCAGCTCGCGCTCGAGCTCGTCAAGGGCCCGTACGTGACGTCGCCGGCGCTCGGCCAGTCGCACGCGCCCGGCTGGACGAACTCGATGAACGGCAAGGGCTTCCAGCACCTCGTGTTCGACGCCGAGGTCGTGGACGGCCTCGTCTACGCCTACCGCGCCCGCGAGGCCCTGCAGCTCCCCGAGTCGACCGTGACCGCCATCCGCAACGCGATCTCGCGCACGGCGCGTGGCTCGTTCTGGCGCTACCCGACGATCCGCCTGAACCAGATCAACTGGTACTCGCTGATGTACGCCGCCGACGCGACCGTGACCGGCGACCCGGCGCTGCTCAAGCGCGACTTCGCCGCCCAGCTCAACCGCTTCGTGCGCGAGGCCAAGACCAACTTCGGCGCCGGCATGCGCTTCCACTACCTCCCCCACGAGCGCCTGAACCACCCCGCGAACGTCGACTCCGCCGAGTACGCGAACATCGTCCTCAGCTTCACGCGCTTCTACGACCAGGCGCGGCGCGCCGGGATGGCGCCGCTGGACATGAACAAGAAGCGCGTCGTGGCCGAGTGGATCGAGCGCGCGATCGCCGGCTACTGGACGCACGGCGGGTACATGAACTGGGACTCCGGCCTCGGCTTCGACCGCTGGCACCAGTCCAAGAAGCTCGGCCTGACGCAGCAGGCGCTGATCGGGATCGCGTCCGCGCCGTCCCTGAGCGACGCCCGCTGGCAGCGCTACGCGAAGTACATGCTCGACCAGTCGCTCGGGTTCTACACCCGCACCGCCGAGCGTGACGGCGGGATCGCCGACGCGCTGTTCTTCAAGGTGCACGCCGTCCCGCAGGGCGTGGGCAGCGCGCGGCTCGGCGCGGCCCGGGTGCTGGCCAACGCGGCGCGAGCGGTCGACGCCGGCCTCGGCTCCAAGCCGTCGGTCGAGCCGCCGGCGTTGTACGCGTTCGACCCGGACATCGGCCGCCTGGCCGTGACCACGCCGGCCTACAACACGGCGATCGTGGCCGTCAACCAGAAGGCGTTCCCGTACGGCGGGCTCGACCTCGCGCGGCTGTTCAACGGCACGCAGGAAGTGGCCGCGAACATCGGCGGCACGCCGCCCGCGTCCTTCGGCGCGCTGATCCGCGACGTGACCGGCCGGCGCGTGCTCGCCTCGCAGGTCGCCCGCTCGGCGGTGGACAAGAACGTCACCCCGCTGCGGCTGATCAAGGCCCCGTCGGGCGCCGGGGCGTCCGCGGCGAGCGCCGTCGGCACGTCCTTCGCCGGCGCGTTCACCGACCTGCGCGCGACCGGCACGATCAGCGGTTCGAACGGCACGCTGCGCGTCACGCACCAGTTCACGCCGCGCTTCATCCAGACGCGCTGGGACGTGGCGCGGCGCGGCACCCGCGCGCTGAGCGCCGACATCCTGTTCCCGAGCACCGGTCGTGAGGCCACCGTCGTGGCCGTGCTCAAGAACGGCACCCAGGTGCGCGTCACCGACCAGCGGATCGCCCTCGACCGGATCTCCCGCTTCGAGGTCACGAGCGACCGTTCCGGCTACACGGTCACGCCGCTCACCCGCCCCGCCGGCGCCGCCGCGCACCTGATGCGCCCGGCCCGCCAGAGCTCGGCCCCGGACGCCGGCCCGACGCTCGCCGTCCAGATCGCCCGCAACCAGCGCTTCTCGCGGGTGGCGTTCACGGCCCGGATCACGCCCCGGAACGGATGACCCCTCAGGGGGTGCGGACGCAAAGTCCAGGGGTGCGCCCCGATTGCTCGGGGGAGGACGGCCGCCCATAGTCGCGGGCTCCTCCCCTGATCACTCCCCGAAGGAGACCCATTGTCCCCGAAGGTGTTGCGAGGCGCCGCGCTCGGCGCGGGCCTCGCCGGCACACTGGCCTTCGCCGCTCCGGCGATGGCCTCGTACACGACGAGCCTCGACGGCTCGACGCTCCGGATCGCCGGTGACGGCGCGTCCGACACGCTGCACCTCGTCACCGACAGCACGACGCTCTACGGCGACGTCGGCGCCGACGGCACGATCGACTTCACCTACCCGCGCGCCGCGCTGACCGCCGTGGGCGTGACCGCGGGCGGAGGTGACGACGAGGTCCGCGTCCAGGGCCTCCTCGAGCACCTCACCGTCGACGGCGGCAGCGGCAACGACACGCTGTTCGGCGGCGCCTCCGCCGACACGCTCCTCGGCGGCACCGGCAACGACCTCGTCGACGGCAACCAGGGAGCCGACACGGTCGCGCTCGGCGCCGGCGACGACCGCTTCCAGTGGGACCCGGGCGACGGCACCGACGCCGTCGCCGGCGACGCGGGCACCGACACGCTCGCCTTCAACGGCGCGAACATCGGCGAGGAGCTCTCGCTGACCGCGGACGGCACGCACGCCCGCTTCACCCGCAACGTCGCCGCGATCGCCATGGACCTCGCGGCGGTCGAGCAGGTCGACGTCCGCGCACTCGGAGGCGCCGACACGATGACCGTCGGCGACCTGGCGGGCACCGGCGTCCGCGCCGTGGCCGTCGACCTGAGCGGGTTCGACGGCAACGGCGACGCCGCGGCCGACCGCGTGATCGTCAACGGCACCGACGGTCCCGACAAGGCGGTGCTCGCCACGGACGGGACGACCGGGATCGTCGACGGCCTCTCGGTCGACGTGCGTGCCACCGGCATGGAGCCCGCCGACACCGTCACCGCCGCGCTGCTGGCCGGCGACGACACGGCGTCCGCCTCCGCCGCGCCCACGGGCACCGTGCAGGTCGGCGCCGACGGCGGCGAGGGCACCGACACCGCCACCTACGCCGGCACGCCCGGCGACGACACGATCGGCGTCGGCCCCAACGGCGGTCCCGTCGCGGCGTTCGCGACCGGCGCGCCGACCTTCAACGCGGCCGCGGTCGAGCGCCTGCTCGTCAAGGGCGGCACGGGCGACGACACGCTGTCCGGCCTCAACGGCATCGCGACGCTCACCGCGCTCACCATGGACGGCGGCACCGGGGACGACCGGGTGACCGGCGGCGACGGCGACGACAAGCTCCTGGGCGGCGCCGGCGACGACCTGGTGGACGGCAACCGCGGCGTCGACACCGTCCGCGGCGGTACGGGCGACGACCACCTGCAGTGGGACCCGGGCGACCAGTCCGACGTGGTCGAGGGCGACGGCGGCACCGACACGCTCGACTTCAACGGCGCCAACGTGGGCGAGAAGATCACGCTGGCCGCCAACGGCCCGCGCGTGACCGTGTTCCGCAATATCGCCAACATCACGCTGGACATGGACGGCGTCGAGGCCGCGGCGATCCGCGCGCTGGGCGGCGTCGACGACGTGACCGTCGGCCACCTCGCCGGCACGGACCTGCGCTCCGCGGCCGTGGACGTCGCCGGCTTCGACGGCGCGGGTGACCTCGCCGTCGACCGCGTGGTCGCCGAGGGCACGACCGGCGCCGACCGCGTCACGCTCGGCTCCGACGGCACCACCGCGGTCATCTCCGGCCTCAAGCCGACCGTGCGCGTGACCGGGCTCGAGCTCCAGGACAGCGCCACCGCCGCGCTGCTCGACGGCGACGACACGACCCTCGCCAGCGCGGCCGCGACCGGCGAGGCGCGCGTGAACGCCGACGGCGGGCCGGGCACGGACACCGCCACCTACACGGGCACGGGCGACGGCGACACGATCGGGATCGCGCCCGACGGCGCAGGCGTCGTCCGCACCTTCGCCCCGGGCGCGCCGCTGCTGGGCACGACCGCGGTCGAGGAGCTCGTGGTCAAGGGCGGCGAGGCCAACGACACGATCAACGGCCTCAACGGCATCGGCCTGCTCACCCACCTGACGCTGGACGGCGGCAACGGCGAGGACACGCTGCGCGGTGGCGACGGCGACGACCTGCTGCTGGGCGGCAACGGCGACGACCTGGTCGACGGCAACCGCGGCTCGGACACGGCCCGCATGGGCGCCGGCAACGACCACTTCCAGTGGGACCCGGGCGACGGCAGCGATGTCGTCGACGGCCAGTCCGGCCTCGACGAGCAGGACTTCAACGGCTCCAACGCGGGCGAGGACATCGCGCTCACCGCGACCGCGGACCGGCACGTCCACGTCACCCGCAACATCGCCGCGATCGACCTGGACCTCGCGAACGTCGAGGAGTGGGCGGTGCGCACGCTGGGCGGCGTCGACAACGTCGCCGTGCACGACCTCTCCGGCACGCCGCTCAAGACGGTGCGCGTGGACCTCGCGGGCTCCGACGGCGCCGGGGACCTGGCGGCCGACACGGTGACCCTCGACGGCACGCCGAAGGCCGAGCGGATCAACCTCACGCGTGAGGGCGACACCGTGATCGAGGCCGGGCTGCCGACCTTCGCCTACCTCACGGGGTCCGAGCCGACGCTGGACACCGTGCACATCAACAACCTCGAGGACGACGGCGTCTACGTCGGCCCCGGCGTGCGCGACCTGATCAAGGCCACGTTCCGGCTCTGACCCCCATGCACCGGACCGGCTCGGCGTCGCCGAGCCGGTCCGGCCGCTCGTCACGCGAGCGTGAAGCGCGCGACCATCCGCTCGAGCTGCTCGGCCGTGGCCGCCAGCTCCTCGGCGGAGGCCGCGATCTCCTGCGTGGAGGCGGACGTCTGCTGCGTGGCCGCCGACACCTGCTCGGCCGAGGCCGACGACTGCTCCGCGACGCTCGCGACGTCGCCGATCTCGCGCTCGAGCTGCTCGCCACCGGCGGAGATCTGGTCGACGGCGGCCGCGATCTCCGCGGCACGCGCCGCCATGTCCTCGACCGAGCCGCCGATCCGCAGGAACGCCTCGCGCGTGTGCGTGACCGTGGTCGCGCCCTCGGCGGTGCGCGCGACGCCGTCACCGGCGACCGACACGGCGTTGCGCGTCTCCGCCTGGATCTCGCCGATCAGGCCGCTGATCTGCCCCGCGGCCGCCTGCGACTCCTCGGCGAGCTTGCGGACCTCCTCCGCGACGACCGCGAAGCCCTTGCCCTGCTCACCCGCCCGGGCGGCCTCGATCGCGGCGTTGAGCGCCAGCAGGTTCGTCTGCTCGGCGATCGCGGTGATCGTCTCGACGATCCCGCCGATCTGCTCGGACTTGGAGGCGAGCTGCTCGATCGCGCCCGTGACCTCCTCGGAGGCGGCACGCACGGCCGTCATCGCCTGGGTCGCGTGCTCGGCGGCGTCGACGCCCTCACGGGCCAGCTCACGCGCCTCCTCGGCGACGCGGGCCGCGGCCTGCGCGTGCTGCGCCGAGTTGCGCGCCGCCGTGGACACCTGGTCGCCCGCGTCGCGGGCGCTGGAGACGCCGCGCACCTGGCGCTCGGCCCCCATGGCGACCTCGCCGATCGCGGCTGCGATCTCCCCGACCGCGCGGCCGGCCTCCTGCGACGTCGACGCCATCTCCTGTGAGGCGGCGGACAGCGTGCCCGCGCTGTCGTTGACGCCGCCCACCAGCTCGCTCAGGTTCGCGACCATGCCGGTCAGGGCGGTGCCGAGCGCGTCGCGCTGCGAGCGCGGGTGCACCTCGGCCGTGAGGTCGCCCGCGGCGACGCGGTCGGCGGCCGTGGCCATCTCCTGCAGGTAGGCGATCATGCGCTCCATCGCCTTCGCGAGGTCGCCGATCTCGTCCTTGCTCGCGACGTCCAGCTCGGTGCCGAGGTCGCCCTCGGCGATGCTGTCCGCGGCGCCCAGGACGCGACGGACACCCCTGACGATGGCGTTGGCGACCACGAACGCGATCGCGAAGCCGACCAGGCCGGCGACGATGATCAGGAGCAGCGAGAGCAGCTTGGCCGAGGCGGCGGCGTCGACGCTGTCGGCATCGCCGGACTTCGCCAGCGCGACCTTGGACTCGAAGAGCTTCGTGAACGCGCCGGCGACGGCGCCGAACGCGGGAACGCCCTCGGCCTTGTTGAGCGCGTACGCCTCCGCCTCGCGGTTGGCACGCGAGAGCGCCAGGACGCGGTCGCGAACCTTGCCGTACGCGTCGCGCGCGGTCATGAGCTCCGCGAACGAGCGCTTGCCCGTGTCGGTCTGCAGCGTCCGCTCGACGGCCGCGAGCCGCTTGTCGGTCTCGGCCGAATTGGCGGCGATCTTGCCTTCCAGCGCCTGCTTGTCGGCCCCGGACCGCTCGAGCATGTGGTTGTTCAGGAACGCCCGGTTCTCGTTGAGCTTGGCGCGGGCGACGCCCATGTCCGCCAGCGGCACGGCGGCGTGCGTGTACATGGCGTGGGCTTCGTCGGCGACCGTCGTGGTGCCGCGCATGCCCACGAACCCGACGACCGCCATCAGCGCGATCAGCAGCGCGACGATCGCCAGGAGCTTGGTCTTGATTGAAAGCCTCATGTTCAGCTCATCGACCGCCCCTCCACCGATCTGCTTCGGGAAAGTACGGAAGAGAACCAGACCGGCAACTTCTCTGACCGCGCCTCCGTCGATCAGACGTCCTGGAGTCGGTCGACCAGACGAGCGGCGCGGCCGAGCTCGGCCAGCTCGAGCGCGCGCCGGAACGGTGCGTCCGGCGGCACGACCACCACGAGCCGCTGTGCGCGATCGGACAGCCCGAACAGGATGCGGATGCCGGCGCTGCCGATGAAGGTCAGCGCGGACAGGTCCACGATCACCGGCTCGCCACCCAGCCCGGCGAGCTCCGCTTCGACGTGCCGCTCGTTGACCTCGTCGACCTCCCCGACGATGCGGACGATCGTCGCCTCGCCCGAGCGTTCGAGCTCGACGAGCGCGGGGCCGGCCGGTGGGACCTCGACCACGAACCCGGCGGGCCGGTAGCGGGCGGTGACGGTGGTCCCGTCGGTGCCTTCGTCGATGTCGACGGATGTCATCAACCCCCGGACGATCACCAGGCCGCGTCCGCGGACGCCGGGATCGGCCGGTGGCGGGCGCCAGCGGCCGCGGTCGCGCACGACGAGCACGAGCGACCCGCCCGGGGAGCGGCTGAGCGAGACCTCGACCGACCCTTCTCCCTCGCCCCCGTAGGCGTGCTCGACCGCGTTCGCGCACAGCTCTCCGGCGGCGAGCACGAGCATCTCGGCGTCGCCACGGTCCACGTCGGCGGAGGCGAGCCAGCCGCGCATCGCCTCGCGCACGACCGCCAGCTGGTCGGCGCGGGCGGCGAACCACAGCCGCAACGGCGTGAGCGCGGGCCGGTGGACGCGTGCGACGAGCAGCGCGACGTCGTCCGTGCGGTCCGCCCCGTCCAGGAGCGCCGAGACCAGCTCGGTGGCGAGCGCCTCGGGCTCGGCGTGGCCGGCCGCGACCGCCGCGGCCGACAGCCGCGCCAGCCCGGCGTCGAGCGTCTCGTCGCGGCGTTCGATCGCGCCGTCCGAGTACAGGATGAGCGTGGCCCCCTCCGGCACCGTGGCCATCGCGTCCACGTACATGTGCCCGAGCGCGCGGTCGAGCGGGACGCCGCGCGCCCGGTCCAGGTAGCGGGTGGAGCCGTCCGGCAGGAGCAGCAGCGGTGGCGGATGCCCGGCGGCGGCGTAGCGGACCTCGCGGGCGGCCGGGTCGATCACGGCGTAGGCGACGGTCGCGCCGCGCGCGCCGGGCACGCCGTCGGCGTAGCGGCTGAGGAGCTGCAGCACCCGCGCCGGGGAGCGCCCTTCCAGGGCGTAGGCACGCAAGGCGCCGCGCAGCTGGCCCATGGCCGCGGCCGCCCCCGGGCCGTGCCCGACGACGTCCCCGACCGCGATCCCCACCCGACCCGCGGTGAGCTCGAGCGCGTCGTAGAAGTCTCCGCCCGCCGCGGCGCCGTCCGCGCTCGGCAGGTAGCGGACCGCGAGCTCGACCCCTTCGGCCCGTGGCAGGCCGCTCGGCAGCAGCGCCTGCTGGAGGGTGAGCGCCAGGTCGTGCTCGTCCTGGTAGCGCTGCGCCCGCCCGAGCGCGTGGCCGCACAGCCGCGTGAGCGTGAGCAGGTAGTCGCGGTCAGCCGGCGCGAACGCGCGCGGCGTGTCGAACACGAGCCCGATCGCGCCCAGCGCGGCGCCCTCGTTCGTCAGCGGCAGCAGCGCCGCCGCCTGCGCCTGCGGCCGCACCTGGGCGAACAACGGGTAGCGGCCGAAGATCGCGTCCGCGCCCTCCAGCCACAGCGCCGACCGGGTGCGCGCGGCCTCGGCCAGCGGCAGGTCGGCGTCCAGCGAGAACGACCGGAAGCGCTGCATGGTGCTGTCCGCGTGCCCGGCGGCGTGCGCGAGCTCGAGCGTCCGCCGGCCGTCGTCGAGCAGCGCCACCCACGCGCTCGAGGCACCGAGTGCCTCCGCTCCCTGTGCGGCCGCCGTCGCGGCGACCTCGTGCGGCGTCAGCGCCCGGGCGAGGTCGGCCGTCGTCGCTTGCAGCCGGTGCAGCCGGCTGTGCAGCGAGGCGCGCTCGAGCGCGTGCGCCGATACGCGGGCCAGCGCCTCCAGCAGCTCGCGCTCGGCGGGCAGGAACGCCCGCGTGTGGTCCCCGCGGAACACCGCCAACGCGCCGAGCACGACGTCCGCGCCGGCGAGCATCGGGACCGCGCACAGCGAGCCACGGTGGATGCCGGAGAGCGCCGGGTAGCGCTCGGCGATCTCCGCGGGCGAGTCGGCGGCGACCGTGCGGCGCTCGCGCGCGGCGCGCGGCGCGGGCAGCGCCTCGTCCAGCGCGAGCGTCCCGTACGCCTCGACGACGTCGGCCGGATAGCCCCAGGACCCGACGACCTGCAGCCGGTCGCCGCGCTCGAGCGCGTAGACGATCCCGCCCGTGCCGCCGAGCGCCCGCGCGCCATGCTCGGCGACGGCGGCCCCGACGTGCTCCGGCGTCAACGCGCCGGACAGAGCCGACGTGACCCCTAACAGCGCCTCCAGCGCTGCAAAGCGTGCCGCGTGGTCGGGTCCGGTGCTCGTGCTCAGCCTGTCGCGAACACTACTGCCGCTTGACGGTCGCGCTCGTCGCTCCCGCCGCCTGGTAGCGGTAGGAGGCCCCGACGGTCAGCCGCGTCGTCCAGCTCCAGTAGCCCTGCGAGTCGGTCTTGCGCGTGCCGATCGTCTTCCACGAGGAGCTCCCGGCGAGCTTGCGCTGGACCTTCACGCTGCGCGTCTCGCGCGTGCGCACCTGGCCCCAGAGACGGCCCTTGCCGGCGTCGAGCGCGAACGGCATGGCGAAGTGCTTGAGCGCCGGCTTCGCGCGGCCGTCGGTGAAGCGCAGGCCCGACTGCCAGCCGCCGTTCTCGTTGTTGAGGCTGCGCGGCTCGTCGTACCAGAGGTACTGCGCGAACAGCTTCACGCGCGGGTTGCGCCACGCCTGGTACGCGGCGCGCTGGAGCCACTGGTCCTGCTGCGCCAGCGAGATCCCGGCGAACTTGTCCGGCGGGTTCGTCTGGTAGCCGAACTCGTCCAGGTAGAGGCCCAGCTTGCTCGTGGTGCTCTTGAGCCGCTTGGCCTTCTGGAGCTTGTCGAGCGTGGAGGTGAGCCGCGAGAGCGACGCGATCGACACGTCGTCCTTGTTCGGGAACACCTGCTCGGGAGCGGCCAGGACGCCGTGCGGGTGGAACGCGAAGCCGTCGGCCTGCGGCGCCTTGAAGCCCTTGCAGCGGCCGTTGGACTGCTTCTTGAACGTGGCGTCGACGCAGCCGAGCGCGCGCAGGAACGCGAGCGGCGTGTGGTTGGAGTTCTCGGTCGTGAGCCGGCTGCCGCGGCTCGACATCGCGCCGATCAGGACCTTGGCGGTGCGGTCGGCGCCGTGGATCGCCGGGTAGGCGGCGTTGACGAGGTCGCGGTACAGGTGGGGCGAGACCGAGTTGCACACCTTGCCGAAGCAGGCCGCCTGCGGCCGCAGCCAGCCGCCGAGGTTGGGCTCGTTCCAGACGATGTACGTGTCCACGCGGTCGGCGTAGCGCTCGGCCACCAGGCGCGCGTACTCGGCGAACAGCTTGGGATCGGGGTCGTAGCGGGTCTCGCCGCGCTCCGAGCGCCGGCTCACCCACAGCGGCCCGGGGCCGGTGATCGTGAGGATCGGCTTCATGTTCGCGCCGACCACGCGGTTGACGGCGTGGTCGAGCTGGTCCCACGAGTACTCGCCGGTCGGCGACGACGGCGCGACCCGCGACCACAGCGCGTAGATGCGCACGGTCTGGATGCCGTTCTGCTGCCACTCCAGGAGCGCCTTGTCGGCCTCCGCGCCGCCCTGCAGGAGCAGCCGGTCGTCCGCGATCCCCAACTGCGGCCCAGCGGCGTGCGCGGGGGCGGAGAACACGAGCAGAGCAGCGAAGACGGCGAGAAGCAGGCGCATATGTGTGACCCAAACGCGATTACTCCTGCCGGAGTTGCGGTGTAATCAACGGATGGCTACGACCGACGTGAGCGAACGCGAGGCTCGGCAGGTCGCCGAAGCCGCGCGCGAGCAGGACTGGAAGCTGCCCAGCTTCGGCAAAGAGCTGTTCCTGGGCAACTTCCGGTTGGACCTGATCCATCCCCAGCCCAAGCTCGACGCTGCCGCTGTCGAGAAGGGCGAGGCGTTCCTGAAGACCCTCCGCACGTTCCTCGAGGAGCGGGTCGACCCGCTGCAGATCGAGCGCGACTCGAAGATCCCCGACGACGTGATCGAGGGCTTCAAGGGGATCGGCGCGATGGGGATGAAGGTCGCCGAGGAGTACGGCGGGCTCGGCCTCTCGCAGGTCTACTACAACCGCGCGCTGGCGATGGTCGGCACGTACCACGGCGCGTTGGGCGCGCTGCTCAGCGCGCACCAGTCGATCGGCGTGGCCGAGCCGCTGCGCATGTTCGGCTCCGAGGAGCAGAAGCGCGAGTGGCTGCCCCGCGTGGCCAAGACCGACATCTCCGCGTTCCTGCTGACCGAGCCGGACGTCGGGTCCGACCCGGCACGCGTCGCGACCTCCGCCGAGCCGACCGAGGGTGGCTACATCCTCAACGGCACGAAGCTGTGGGCCACGAACGGCGCGATCGCCGACATCGTCGTCGTGATGGCGCGCGTGCCCAAGTCCGAGGGCCACAAGGGCGGCATCAGCGCGTTCGTCCTGGACTACAAGACCGAGGGCGTGACCGTCACGCACCGCAACGCGTTCATGGGCCTGAAGGGGATCGAGAACTCGGTCACCGAGCTCAAGGACGTCTTCGTGCCGGCGGAGAACCTGATCGGCAAGGAGGGCTGGGGTCTCAAGATCGCGCTCTCCACGCTCAACACGGGCCGCCTGGCGCTGCCGGCGATCTGCGTCGGCCAGTCCAAGTGGGCGACGAAGATCGCGCGCGAGTGGTCGTCCGAGCGCGTCCAGTGGGGCCGGCCGATCGGCAAGCACGACGCCGTCGCCCAGAAGAACGCGTTCATCGCCGCGTCCGCGTTCGGCCTGGAGGCGATGCTCGACGTCGCCTCGCGCCTGGCCGACGAGAAGCGCAACGACATCCGCATCGAGGCCGCGATCGCCAAGCTCTACGGCTCCGAGCTGGGCTGGAAGGTCCTCGACGACCTCCTCCAGGTCCGCGGTGGCCGCGGCTACGAGACCGCCGAGTCGCTGAAGGCGCGCGGCGAGAAGCCGATCCCCGCCGAGCAGGCGCTGCGCGACATGCGCATCAACCGCATCTTCGAGGGCTCGACCGAGATCATGCACCTGCTGATCGCGCGCGAGGCCGTCGACCAGCACCTGCAGGTGGCGGGCGACATCCTCGAGCCCGAGACCCCGCTGCCCGACAAGGCCAAGAGCGCCGTCGCGGCGGGCACGTTCTACGCCAAGTGGCTGCCGAAGCTCGTCGTCGGCGAGGGGCACAAGCCGTCCGGCTACGACGAGTTCGGCTCGCTCGCGACCTACCTGCGCTACGCCGAGCGCTCCTCGCGCCGGCTCGCCCGCTCGACGTTCTACGCCATGGGCCGCTGGCAGGCCAAGCTCGAGCAGCGCCAGACGTTCCTCGGCCGGATCGTCGACATCGGCGCCGAGCTGTTCGCGATCTCCGCGGCGGTCGTCTACGCCGACACGATCGCGCGCGAGACCCCCGAGCGCGCCGACGCCGCCCGCGAGCTGGCCGAGCTGTTCTGCGCGCAGGCCAAGCGCCGCGCGGACGAGCTGTTCCACGCGCTCTGGTCCAACGACGACGACGCGGGCTACTCGACCGCGGTCAAGCTCCTCGACGGCCGCTACACGTGGCTCGAAGAGGGCATCGTGGACCCCTCCGACAGCTGAGCGAGGATCAGGGCCAGCCCTTTCGCACCGAGCACGAGGTCGGCGACGCTGATGCGCTCGTCGGCCACGTGGCTCAGGCCGGTCTGGCCCGGGCCGTAGACGAGTGAGTTGGTGATGCCGGCGTTGTGGACGACGAAGCGCTGGTCGTCCGAGCCGGCGGAGATGAGGATCCGTGGCTCCAGGCCGAGCGCCCGCACCGCGCGTTGCGCGGCCTGGACCACCGGCTCGTCGGTGGAGACGAGCGTCGGCTGCGTGGAGTAGAGCTCGTGGTAGGTGTGGCGGACGCCGTCGAGCGGCGCGAGCAGCTCGCGCCGGGCCTCGTCGAGGTCCTCGCCCGGGATCAGCCGCCGGTTGAAGGTGACCGTGCACCGGTCGGGGACGATGTTCGTCGCGTGGCCGCCGCGGATCGTGTCGAACGAGAGGGTCGAGCGCTGGTTGTCGGGCGTGACGCCGTAGTCGGTCACGCGCTGCTCGAGCCGCGGGCGCAGATGCTCGTCCAGGTGCGCGAGGTAGCGCGCCATGCGCTCGACCGCGTTGACGCCCAGCTGCGGCGCCGAGCCGTGCGCCTGCTTGCCGAAGATCGTGATCTCGCCCCAGATCGCGCCCTTGTGGCCGATGCCGACGCCGTCGGGCCCGAACGGCTCGGTGATGATCACCGCGTCCCCTTCGAGCAGCCCCTGCTCCACCAGCCAGCCCATGCCGGCGTTGCGCACGCCGACGGTCTCCTCGTCGGGGACGGCGCTTTGGTGGACGTTGGGCCGCAGGCCGACCGCGCGCAGCGCCTCGACGGCGATGAGCTGGGCCGCGAGGCCGCTCTTCATGTCGGCGGCACCGCGGCCGTAGACGTGGCCGTCGGCCAGCTCCCCGCCGAACGGGTCCCGGGTCCAGTCGTGGCCGACGGGCACGACGTCGTAGTGGCCGTTGAGGTGGACGAGCGGCCCGTCGCCGGCGAGCTTGCCGATCAGGTTCGGGCGCGGCAGGCCTTGGCCGAGCGGTGCCAGCGCGGTGGGTGCGCGATGGACCTCCGTGGCGTAGCCGTAGCCGTCCAGGACCGCGCGCAGGTCGGCGACGAAGTCCTCGTAGGCCTCCCCGGGCGGGTTGACCGTCGGGAACCGGATCATCCGCTGCAGCAGCGCGACGAGCTCGTCGGCGCGCGCGTCCACCGCCGCGAGGATGTCAGCCGTCGAGCGCAATCCACACGTTCTTGGTCTGGCTGTACGCGAGCAGCGCCTCGATGCCCTTCGAGCGTCCGTAGCCGCTGCGGCCCATCCCGCCGAACGGCAGCTCGACCCCGCCGCCGACGCCGTAGCCGTTGACGAACACCTGCCCCGCCCGGATGCCGGACGCGACCCGGTGCGCGCGCCGGAGGTCCTTGGTCCAGACGCCGGCGACGAGCCCGTAGGCGGTGGCGTTGGCGAGCTGGACGGCGTGGCGCTCGTCGTCGATCGGCGCCGCGACCAGCACCGGGCCGAAGACCTCCTCCTGGAAGATCTCCATGTCGGCCTTCACGCGCGTGACGAGCGCCGGCTCGAGGAACAGCCCTTCCCGCGGCGCGCCGCCGAGCACGCGGGCGCCGGCCAGCCGGGCCGTCTCGAGCATCCCGGTGGCGCGGTCGTGCTGGCGCTGGGAGATCAGCGGCCCGAGGTCCGGATCCTCGATGCCGGGGCCGATCCTGACGGTGGCGAACGCGGTCGCGACCCGCGCGCAGACGTCCTCGTAGATCGCCTGCTCGACCAGCAGCCGCGAGCCGGCGGAGCAGCTCTGGCCGGCGTTCTGCAGCAGGCCGCGCACGATCGACGGGACGGCGCGCTCGAGGTCCGCGTCCGCGAAGACGACGTTCGGCGACTTGCCGCCCAGCTCCAGCTCGACCGGGACCAGCCGCCGCGCGCAGACCGCGGCCACCTCCGCCCCGGTGGCCGCGGAGCCGACGAACGTCACGTGGTCGACGCCGGGATGGCGGACGAGCGCGTCGCCGGTCCTCCCGTCCCCGGTCGCCACCTGGAACAGGCCCGGCGGCACGCCCGCGGCCTCGGCGATCTGCGCGAGCCGCAGCGGCGTGATCGACGCCAGCTCGGACGGCTTGAGGATCACCGCGTTGCCCGCCGCGAGCGCCGGGGCGGCGCACCGGGCCGCGACCTGCAGCGGGTAGTTCCAGGGGATGATCTGCGCGCACACGCCCCACGGCTCGCGGACCGTGTAGTCGAGCGCGTCGGGGCCGAGCGGAATCTGCCGGCCTTCCAGGCGCTCGATCGACCCGGCGTAGTACTCGAGGTAGCGGATCGTGGCGCGCACGTCCGCCTGGCTCTGGGACAGCGGCTTGCCGGTGTCCCGGGTCTCGAGGTCGGCGAGCTCGTTGCCCTGCTCCTCGACGAGCGCCGCCATCCGCAGCAGCGCCTTGCCGCGCACGTAGGGCGTGCGCCAGTCGCGCTCCTCGGCCAGCGCGCGGCGCGCGTCCTCGACGAGCTCCCCGACCTGCGCGGGCCCGGTGGCCGGAAGCTGGGCGAACTCGTGCCCCGTCGAGGGGTCCACCGCCATGAATGACGTCACAGGTCGCGTCCCGCGTCGATGTTGAAGACGGCGCCGGTGACCGCCGTGGCGGTCGCCAGGTAGACCGCGGCGTCCGCGATGTCCTCGGGCTCGACCAGGCGCTTGAGCGGCAGCGCCTGGGCCACGTCGGCGTCGAAGCCGAACCCGCCCAGCATCGGCGTGTTCGCCGGGCCGGGGTTGATCACGTTCACCCGCACGTCGGGGGCCAGCTCGGCGGCGAGGCCACGGGCGAGCCCGATCACGCCCGCCTTGGCCGCGACGTACGCGGCGAGGCCGGCGCGCGGGCGGCTGGCGATGATCGAGCCGGTCTGGATGAGCACGCCGCCCTTGAGCTTCGGCGCGGCCACCTGGGCGGCCACGAAGAGGCTCGTCAGGTTGACGTCGAGCACCCGGTCCCACTCCTCGCGCGTGATCTCGGCGAGTGGCTTGACCGTCTCGGGGATGCCCGCGTTGTTGAAGTAGACGTCGATCCGATCGTGCTTCGCGAGCAGCGCCTCGACGTCCTCGCGCCGGGTCACGTCGGCCCGGTGCGGCGTCGCGTACGGCAGGCCCGCGCACGTCTCGTGGGCCTTCTGGAAGTCCACGTCGGCGGCGAGCACGCGCGCGCCGGTGGCCGCGAACCGGCGCACGGCCGCCCGCCCGATCCCTGACCCCGCTCCGGTGACGACGACCAACATCGGCCGGTAGCGTGGCACGGATGCGGATCGCAAGGGTCATCCAGTGCGTCGACGCCCACGCCGAGGGCGAGCCCAGCCGGATCGTCGTCGGCGGCGTGCTGGACGTGCCGGGCACGACGATGCTCGAGAAGATGCGCGCGCTGGAAGCCGACGACACGCTGCGCCGCGTGCTGTTGTTCGAGCCGCGCGGGTCGGCGCCGCTGAGCGGCGACATCGTCTTCGAGTCCGCCCATCCGGAGGCCGACGCCGGCTTCGTGATCATGGAGTCCTCGTCCTACGAGGGCATGTCCGGCACGAACACGATCAACACCGCCGCGGTGCTGCTCGAAACCGGCGTGATCGCGAAGGTCGAGCCGGTGACCGAGCTGGTGCTGGAGGCGCCGGCGGGGCTCGTGCGGGTCCGGGCGTGGGTCAGCGACGGCGTCGTCGAGCGGATCGAGTTCGAGAACGTGCCGTCGTTCGCGACGGCGCTGGACGCGCCGGTCGAGGTGCCCGACCTGGGGACGATCACCGTGGACGTGGCCTACGGCGGCGCGTTCATCGCCTTCGTGGACGCGGGCGCGCTCGGCTTCTCGATCGGGCCCGACGAGGCACGCGAGCTGGCGACGCTCGGCGAGCGCATCCGCCCGCACGTCAACGAGCAGCTGAGGGTCGCGCACCCGCTCATCCCGGAGCTCTCGCACCTCTCGTTCGTCGTCTTCACCGCGCCCCCGCGGGTCGGCGGCGACGGGCGGCACGCGACGATCGTCTCCCCCGGCCGGCTGGACCGCTCGCCCACGGGCACGGCGACGTCGGCGCAGATCGCCGTGCGCGCCGCGCGCGGGACGATGGCCGAGACCTACACCGCCGAGAGCGTGATCGACACGCGGTTCGTCGGGCGCGTGGTGTCGCGGACCCAGGTCGGCTCCCTCGACGCCGTCGTGCCGGCCGTGTCGGGGCGGGCGTGGATCACCGGCTACCACCAGCTCGTGGTGGACCCAAGCGACCCGCTCGGCGGCGGCTTCAAGCTGGGCGACACGTGGGGCGCCGGGGACGTCGAGGGCACGCTCAACGTCCGCGGCTGACCGCCGCGCGCTCGATGATGTCGACCACGGCGTCGAGTGGCACGGCGGTCGAGTCGATCGTCAGGTGGTAAAGCGCCGAGTCGTGCGGATCGGCGTGGTAGAAGTGCTTGACGTAGGCCTCGCGGGCCCGGTCGTTCTCGTCCAGGCGCTTGCCGACGGCCTCCTGGTCGTCCCCGTCCCCGAGCCGCTGGGCCTGCTCGACACGGCGCTCACGCGGGCCGTCGAGCCGGACGTGCAGCGCCCGCGGGTCGTCGCGCAGCACGAGCGCGCCGGCGCGACCGAGCACGACGAGGGCACCGTCCGCCGCGTGCTCGCGGATGACCGCCTCCGTCGTGCGGCGGTAGGACTCCTCGTCGACCGCGTCCGGGGCGGTCTCCGCGCCGAACGCGAGCCCGATCGGCGCCAGCCGCATCGCCATCCGGCTGAAGACGCCGCCGATCGACTCGTCGCGCGCCTTGGCCTCCTCGAGCGGGATCGCGAGGCGCTCGGCGACCTCGGTCGGCAGCGCGCGGTCGAAGAACGGCACGCCGAGGCGCTCCGCGAGCTGCGGCCCGACAAGGGCGCCACCGGCGCCGTAGGAGGCCGAGACCGTCACGATCGTCATGGCTCCAGTGCTACCCCGGACGTCGAGTTAGGGTCACCTAACAAATCCTGATAGCGTTGGTCGGAAATGGAAGGCTTCTCCCGTCTCGCATGCGGCGGCTGCCCTCCCGTCGCCGACCTCCTGCTGGCTCTGGCCGGCGAGTTCCGCGACGTGGACGTCGCCGCCACCGACGCCCGGCTCGACGAGCTGGCCCTCCCGCTGTTCGGCCTGGCGACCGGTGACCTGCAGGTCGCCGCGGCCGAGCTCGCGAACATCCTCGACACCGACCCGGGCTTCGACGCCGACCGCTCGAGCGTCGCCGGGCTGTGGCTGGACGCCGCGCTGGAATCCCGCGCCGGCCACCCGCTCATCCTCGCCGCGATCGCGACCGAGGTCGGGCGCCGCGCCGGCCTGCACGTGCACGTGCTGTCGGCTCCGACGGGCTGGTACGCCGGCCTCGGCGACGGTGACCGGCTGTGGCTCGTGGACGCGACGATGGACGGCTCGAAGGCGGACCCGTGGAGCCTCCGCCGCCACTGCGCGCACGAGCTGGCCTTCGCCGCGCTGCTCGGGCTGTCGGAGCGCTACGAGAAGGTCGGGGACCACGATCGCGCCGGCCGCGCAGCCATGCTGCGCAGCCGGCTGCCGATGCGTTAGCGCGCGACCGCGATCATGCGTGGCGCGCCGACCTCGTAGGGGCCGTCGTCGCCGCGCAGCTCGACGTCCGCGAAGCCCGCGGCGTGCAGCATCCGCACCACCTCGCCGGTGGTGTGGACGTAGTAGGCGGCGCGCCCGTGCTCGACGACGCCGTCGGCCTCGAACTCCGACTCGACCTCGAGCCGGCTCTCCTGCGGGCGGTAGGTGCGCGCCGAGCGCATGGTGATGCCACCGAAGCCGTGCTCCGACCGCCCGCTGACGCCGCGCGCGAGCATCGACTCGGCGACCGCGCCGGACTCGAGGATGAGCGTGCCGCCCGGCTTGACGACGCGCCGCAGCCCTGCGAGCGAGCGGGCGGTGTCCTTCGGCGCGAGATAGCCGAAGCTGTTGCCCCAGCTGAGTGCCGCGTCGACCGGGCCGATGTCCGGCAGCGCCCGCAAGTCGCCCTGCTGCAGGCGCAGACCGGGCGGCGCGAGCGCCAGCGCACCCGGCGCGATGTCGATGCCGGTCACGTCGTAGCCGGCCTCGGCCAGGCGACGGCTCAACCGGCCGTCGCCGCACGGGACGTCGAGCACGGAACCGCTCGGCGGCAGCAGCGCCGCCACCACCGCGAAGTCCGCGTCGAGCATCGCCTCGCCGGCCGCCTGCCAAAAGCGTGCGGCCAGCCCTTCATGGAACCCCACGAACCAATCGTCGGGAACGCGCATTTCGATGAGACCTCCGAACGGAGCTGAACAGGGACTGAGGTACGGCCCGTGTCAGCCGGCGGCGGTGCTGTGATGTGCGGTGATGAAGAGCAGAGGCGTCCGGTGCCCAGAATAACCGCCCTTCAGCGCGTCGTCCAGCACGTGCAGACGCTCGGCGACCCCTCCGCATGGGAGGTCGCCGACATCCAGCACGACCTCTCGCTCGCGCTGATCGACGCCGTCTGGTCGATCGGCGTGCGCGCCGGCGGCGTCGCCAACGTGCTCGCCCGCTATCAGGCCCTCCGCGACGACGCCGACGGCACCCCAGCCGACCTCGCGGCCTGGATCGAGCGCATCGGCGGCCCGGAGGCGTTCGCCGACGCCGTCAAGAACCGCCAGCGCACGAGCACCACGAACGGCATCCTCAAGGCCGAGGCGGTACACCGCGAGGCCACGCTGCTGGCCGGCGCCGGGGTGACCGACGTGAGCGGGCTCACCGATGCGGTCCGCGAGCTGTGGATCACGGTCCCGGGCCAGAAGTCCGGCACCTCGTGGGACGCGCTGCTGATCGCGACCGGCCACGACACCGTCAAGGCCGACCGGATGCTGCGCCGCTTCGTCGCCGCCGCCACCCGCACCACCGAGGCCAAGGTCAGCGCCGCGCGCGCTCACGAGCTGGTGGTCGCCGCCGCGGCCGAGCTCGGCGTGAGCGCCCGGGCGCTCGACTACGCGATCTGGAGCTACGAGAGCGCGGCGCCCGCCCGCAGGACCCGCGCGACCGCCTCCGGGTCGTCGTAGGTCGGCATGTGGCCGCACCCGGCGAGGAACAGCTCCTGGGCGGTCTCCGGCACGTGCGCCGGGCGCGACACGAGCTTGTCGTGCTCGGGCCAGGCGAGCGTCAACGGCACGTCGATCGCGTCGAGGCCGGTGAAGCGCCCCGCGCGCATCCCGCGGTTCGCCGCCTCGAAGCCGGGCGCGTCGCCGTAGGCGCGGACGATCCGCAGCGCGTCGGGGTACGGCACCCGCTCCGGGTGCGCCATCGTGCCGATCAGCGCCGCGCGCTTGCCGCGCGGGCGCCGCAGCAGGACGGGCAGCGCGGGCGAGAGCGCACGCGCCGCCAGGCGGGCGGTCGAGCGCTTGGGCGCGAGCGGCTGCGCCCACAGGCCCGCCGGCGCGATCGCGGTGACTGACGCGGCCCAGCCCGCCAGCGCCAGCTCCAGCGCGACCCAGCCGCCGAGCGAGATCCCGGCCACGTGCGGACGGCCGGAGCCGAGCCGCGCGTGGATCGCCTCCGCCAGCTCGCGCGGTGTGACCGTCTCCTCCCCACGCAGCGGCGGCTGGGTGCCGAAGCCGGGCAGGTCGAGCGCGACCACGTCGCCGCTCAGGAAGGGCAGGACCGGGTCCCAGATGTGCCGGTCGGTCCCGAGCGGGTGCAGCAGGACAAGGGACAAGGAGCGCCAGGATGGCACGCCCGCAGCACTTGCGGCTGGCGAACCGCCCGCGAGGTCGGCACACTGCCCGTCGATGTCTGTCGTCGCTCGCCTTCTCGGAGCGTTGCTCCTGTACGCCGTTCTCGCCGCTCCCGCCCAGGCGCAGGAGTACCAAGCGAGGTTCGAGAACCAGTGCTGCTACTTGACGCTCGAGAGCGGCGAGGTGGTCTCGCAGTTCTTCGAGTACACGAACACCGGCACGCAGTTCTGGTCGAACGCCGATGTCTTCCTGGGAACCTCGAACCCGCAGAACCGGGCGTCGCCCTTCGCGCATCCGTCGTGGATGTCGAACTTCCGGGCCGCGCGCGTCTCGCCGCAGGCGGTCGCCCCCGGTCAGCGCGGGCGCTTCGACTTCCAGATCCTCGCGCCCTCGGTGGCGACGCCGACCACCTACCGCGAGGTGTTCGAGGTCGTCCGCGAGCAGGTGGCGTGGGTCGCGGGCTCCGGCGTCTACCTGGACTACACGGTGCTGCCGTCGCTGCCGCCCTCGGTCGGCTTCAAGAGCGTCGAGCCGACGACGAACCGCGCCGGGACGCTCACGGCGACGGTGGACGCGACCGACAACCGCGGCATCCTGCGCGTGGACTTCAGCGTGGGCGGCAAGACGTTCACGGTCAACAGCCCGCAGGCGGACGGGCGCACGTTCACGCTCAGCGTGCCGGCCGACCAGGTGCCCGCCGGCACGCACACGCTGATCGCCCGCGCCATCGACCACGTGGGCAACTTCGCCACCGCGACCGCGGGCGTGACGCTCACGCTCGCCGACCGCGACGGGGACGGCGTGCTCGAGGACACCGACTGCAACGACTTCGCGCCGCTGGTCAAGCCGGGCGCGACCGAGATCCCGGGCAACGGCCTCGACGAGGACTGCAACGGCACGGACGCCCTGCCGACCGTCGCCGCGAGCTTCCAGAACCAGTGGCTGGCGAGCACCAAGACGACGAAGGTGACGACGCTCAAGGTCCGCGGCGCGCCGGTCAACGCGCGCGTCGAGCTGCGCTGCGCCGGACGCGGCTGCCCGTTCTCGGTGCGCCGCTTCAACGCCAAGGGCGGCACGCTGGACCTGCGCCGGCAGTACTTCCGCAAGGCCAAGCTGCGCGTCGGCGCGACGCTCGAGATCCGCGTGCTCGTGCCGGGGTTCAACGGCAAGGTCGCCCGCTTCACCATGCGCAAGCGGCGCGCGCCGCTCACCGCCTACCTGTGCCTGGCACCGGGCGCGACGAAGCCGACCAGGACTTGCGCGTGAGCGTGCCATAAGCTCAGTCGAGTGCGGCAGCTCAGCAGCCTCGACGCGCAGTTCCTGAACGTCGAATCCGCCCGGATCTACGGGCACGTCGCCTTCCTGGGCATCTACGACCCGTCGACCGCGCCGGGCGGCAAGCTCGGCGCGCCGGAGGTCAAGGCGCTGCTCGAGTCGCGGCTGCACCTGCTGCCGCCGCTGCGGTGGCGACTGGTGCCGGTGCCGCTCGGGCTCGACCTGCCGTACTGGGTCGAGGACCCGGACTTCGACCTCGAGTTCCACATCCGCGAGACCGCGCTGCCCGCGCCCGGCGACGACCGCCAGCTCGCGGAGACGGTCCAGCGGGTGTTCGGGCGTCCGCTGGACCGCGGCCGCCCGCTGTGGGAGATCTACGTCATCCACGGGCTCGAGGGCGGGCGCGTGGCGCTGCTGACGAAGATCCACCACTCCGTCGTGGACGGGTTGAGCGGCAACGAGATCATGGGCGTCGTGCTGGACCCCGAGCCGGAAGGGCGTGTCGTGGACCCGACGCCCGTCACGCCGGCGCCGCCCGCCTCGCTCCCCCGTGACCGGGCGATGCTGCTGCGCGGCCTGCGCGGCCTCCCCCGCCAGCCGCTCCGCGCGCTGCGCTCGCTGCCGCGCACGATCCAGGGGTTCACCGATCTGCCGGGCGCGAACGCGCTGCCGGGCGTGCCGACGCTCTCCCACGTCTACTCGCGGGTCCGCCGGACGCTCGGCTCCGACGAGTCCACGGACATCCTCGAGGTGACCAAGGCGCGGCCGCCCAAGACGCCGTTCAACGGGCCGGTCAGCGCGCACCGGCGCTTCGCGTTCGGCTCGCTCTCGCTCGACTCGGTGCGGCAGATCCGGCGCGAGTTCGGCGTGACGGTCAACGACGTGGTGGTGACGCTGTGCGCCGGCGCCGTGCGCGAGTGGCTGCAGGAGCGGGACGCGCTGCCCGAGGACCCGCTGGTGGCGATGATCCCGATGTCCGTCCGCCGTCGTGACGAGCGCGGCACGTGGGGCAACCGGATCTCGATGATGGTCGTGCCGATCCCGACCAACGAGCCCGACCCGGAGCAGCGCCTGCGGCGCACCCACGAGCTGCTGCGCAGCGCCAAGGAGCGCCACAGCGCCCTGCCCGCCTCGCTGCTCACCGACGCGACCGCGTTCATCCCGCCGGCGGTCGCCTCGCTGGCCGCGCGCAACACGGTCGACATCCTCAGCCGCACGCGCCCGCCGCTGAACCTGGTGATCTCCAACGTCCCGGGCCCGCGCAGCTCGCTGTACTGCGCGGGTGCGGAGCTGACCGCGAACTACCCGCTGAGCGTGATCGTCGACGGCGTCGGGCTGAACATCACGGTCGTCTCGTACAAGAACCGCGTGGACTTCGGCATCGTCGGCGACCGCGAGCAGATCGACGACGCCTGGAGCTTCTTGGAGGGCGCCGCGCACGCCCTCCAGGAGCTCGAGAACCTAAAGGCCCAGGGCCTTTAGGTCGTGCAGCGGGCCAGCTTCGCGCCCGGCGACGAGCAGCGCGTGGTGCGCACCGGCAGCTTGCGCGACCGGATCTTGAACACCATCTGCTTGCGCGCGCCGGTCGGGCTGGAGACGCGGACGGTGACGGTCGCGCCACTCTTGAGCTTGGCCTTCTTGAACCAGCGCGCGTAGACGTTCAGCGACGAGCCCTTGAGCTTGTAGTACTTCTGCTTCTTGAACGGGCAGCCCTTGCGCTTGCCGCTGCAGTTCACGGTGACCACCGAGCCGGCCGGCGCGTCCTTGACCTTGAGCGAGGTGAACCGCGTGTACGTGCGGAAGACCTTGTAGCCGCTGGAGATCGACGGCTTGAACGGCGCGGGCGCCGGCGGTGGGGGCGGCGGCGGCGCGTCGATCGTGATCAGGTCGATCGCGCCGTCGTCGACCTCGATGCCGCCGACGCCGGCGATGAACGTCTCACGCCGCTTGCCGCCGACGATCTCCCACGTGCGCTTGGATGGCAGCCCGCGCAGCACCGTGCCGTCCTTGGGCGTCGCGAGCAGGCGGCCACCGCCGAGCGAGGCGATCGTGCCGGAGTCGACCGTGACGGCGCCCTTGCAACCGCCGAGCTGCGCGCAGTCGGTGAGCTGCACCGCCGCGCCGCCGGCGACACGGTAGGTGTGCGACTCGGTCGCCAGGAACGTGCCCTCGGCGGGCGCGGCCGCGATGTGCGGCTGGGTCGGCGTTCCGGTGCCCGCGAGCCGCAACGTCAGGCCGTCGATCATCACGGCCGAGCAGCCCGCGCAACCGGACAGCGGCAGCAGGGTGTTGCCCGCGAACCGGTAGAACACGCCGTCCTCGATGTTCTGCACGGTCGTGCCGTCGGCCGGGTACGAGCGCATGTGCTTGGGCCCGTTGAAGGAGCCGAGCCGCTCGAAGGTGCCACCGTCGACCTGAGTCGGATCGGCGCAGCCCGGGCCGAGGTCGCAGCGCACGAGCAGCGGGGCTCCGCCGGCGAACCGGTACGCCGCGCCGTCGGTGACGTTGCGCACCACGGTGCCGTCTGCCGGGAACTGGCGCACGTGCGGGGTGTCGCCGTAGGCGGTGTCGTCGATCAGGATCTGCGCGCCGCAGCCGGGTCCGTAGCCGCAGCTCGAGATCCACAGCGGCGCGCCGCCCGCCCAGCGGTACGTGCCATAGGTGGCGCCGTCGCTGCCGCCGTAGGTGAGCGCGCCGTCGGCCGGGGTCTGGCGATAGGCGCTCAGGTCGTTCACGTACGTGATCCCCTGGTAGCAGTTGGCGGCCGCGCAGACCCCCGGGCCGATCCACAGCGGCGCGCTGCCGACGATCCGGTAGACCTTGCCGCTCGGATCGCCGTTGACCTGCACGAACTCGCCGTCGGCCAGGGCGACCGTGGGCACGACGAGCAGCACCGCCAGCGCGGCCAGGGCCGCGCGGATCACGACGCGCACTTCCCGAGCTTGCCGCCCGCGGCCGCGCACCGCGTGGTGCGGACCGGCAGCTTGCGCGAGCGGATCTTGAACACCATCTGCTTGCGCTCACCGGCGGGGCTGGAGACGCGGACGGTGACGGTCGCGCCGCTCTTGAGCTTGGCCTTCTTGAACCAGCGCGCGTAGACGTTCAGCGACGAGCCCTTGAGCTTGTAGTACTTCTGCTTCTTGAACGGGCAGCCCTTGCGCTTGCCGCTGCAGTTCACGGTCACGACCGACCCCGCCGGCGCGGCGCCGACCTTCAGCGACGTGAACCGCGTGTAGCGGCGGAAGACCTTGTAGCCGCTCGAGATCGACGGCTTGAACGCGGGCGGAAGCACCACCGGCGCCGGGCCGGCCGGCACCGGGATGAGGCCGATCGCGCCGTCGTCGACCGACACGCCCGGGACGTTGACGAACGTCTGCCGGCGCTGGCCCGAGACGATCTCCCACAGCACGTTGGACGGCACGCCGCGCAGGACCGTGCCGTCGCGCGGCACGGGCAGCAGCCGCCCGGCGCCGTTGCTGGAGATCGTGCCGGGGTCGACCGCGACCGCGCCGGCGCAGTTCGCGAGCACGCTGCAGTTGGTCAGCGCGACGGCCGCGCCGCCGGCGACGCGCCACCAGGCGCTGCCGGTCGTCAGGAACGTGTTGTCGTCCGGGAAGGCCTTCATGTGCGGCAGCGTCGCGGTGGCGGTGCCCTGCTGGACGAACGTGCGCGCGTCGATGATCTGCTTGGCGGTGGTGACCGGCCCGACGGGCAGCGGCGCGCCGCCCGCGAAGCGGTAGGTGGCGTTGTCGTCGCCGTTGACCACGACCGTGCCGTTGGCCGGGTACTGGCGCATCCGCGCGGTTCCGGCGGGATGCGTGCCCATCGCCGCCATCGACCTGCCGTCGGTCAGCGGCGGGCCGACGCAGTTCGGCCCCATGTCGCAGCGCACGAGCAGCGGCGCGCCGCCCGCGAACCGGTAGAAGCCGCCGTCGGTGACGTTGCGGACGACGGTCCCGTCCGCCGGCATCGCGCGCACGTGCGCGGTGTCCTTGAGCGAGTCCAGGTTGACCTCGCTGCGCGGGGTGCACGGCGCGTAGGTGCAGCTCGTGACCCACAGCGGGGCGCCGCCGGCGAAGCGGTAGACCGCGCCGTCGTCGGTGCGCATCATCGCGCCGTTCTTCGGGAACTGGGCGTAGCCGGCGAGGTTGGGGACGTCCTTGCGGCCCTCGCACGCGTTGAACGGCGTGCAGCTGAAGATCCGCACGGGCGCGCCACCGACGATCCGGTAGGTCCAGTTGTTGTTCGCGGCGGAGCGGATGAGCGCACCGTCGGGTTCGACCGCTTGTGCGGCGGTGGGCGGCAGCGCGGCGAGCAGCAGCGCGAAGCAGATCAGCAGGCGGGACTTCACGGGACTATCTAACAACCGGAGCATTCTGGAGTAGCGCCCATACCCGCGCGGAAGTCATCGGCAACACGCCAGGCCGGATCTCCGCCGCGGCCGCGACGGCGTTGGCGATCGCGGCGGGCACGGCGCACACCGGTGGCTCCCCCACGCCCTTGGCGCCGAACGGGCCGTCGGGCGCCGGCACCTCCACGAGCAGCGCCTCGATCTCCGGCACCTGGTCGGTGCTCGGGACCGCGTACTCGGCGAACGTGGCGCCTTGCAACTGGCCCTCGTCGGTGTGCCCGAGCTCCTCGAGCAGCGCCCAGCCGATGCCCTGCGCCGTGCCGCCGTGCATCTGGCCTTCGACGAGCGCCGGGTTCAGCGCCTTGCCGACGTCCTGCGCGATCACGTGCGCGAGCAAGCGGATCTCGCCGGTCTCGCGGTCCACCCGGACGTGGCTGAGGTGCGCGGCGGCGCCGGGAGCGCGGCTGACCTGCGCGGTCGATCCGTAGCCCTCGATCGGGCGGTGCCGGCCGCCGAACGTGTAGACCTTGGCCGCGAGGTCGGCGATCGCGATCGCACGGCCGGGCGTGCCGACCGGGCGTACCTCGCCGTCGGCCACCTCGAGGTCCTCGGGCGCGATCTCCAGCTCGGACGCGGCGACGTCGAGCAGCCGCTCGCGTGCCTGTTCGGCCGCGCGCTCGACCGCGCGCCCGTACGTGTACGTGACCTTGCTGCCGCCGGCGACGCCGCCGTAGGGCGCCGAGCCGGTGTCGCCGGTGGTGACGCGGACGCGCTCCTCGGGTAGCCCGAACGCCGCGGCCGCGATCGCGATGAACGCGTTCTCGATGCCGCTCATGTCGGCGGCGGCGGTGACGACGGTGAGCCGGCCGTCGGCGTCGAGCTTGCAGATCGCGGCTGCGGGCTCCAGACCCCCCGGCCAGAAGCCGAGCGCCAGTCCGACGCCCTCACCCTCCGGTAGCTCGTCCCGCTTGACGTACAGCGGATGCTTTTCGAGACGCGCGAGGCACTCGCGCGCGCCGATGACCTTGATCTCCTGGCCGTCGAGCCCACGGTCGCCGGCCACCAGCACGTTCTTCAGGCGCAGCGCGATCGGGTCGAGGTCCAGCGCCTGCGCGAGCTCGTCGAGGAGCGTCTCGACCGCGAAGGCCGCGGGCGGCGCGCCGGGCGCCCGGTACGCGCCGGGGCTGACGCGGTTGGTCGTCACGCCGACCGCGGTCAGGTCGTGCGCGGGCCAGCGGTACGGACCGGCCGCGAGCAACGTGCTCAACGCCTCGACACCCATGTCGCCGAGCCCGCCCCGATCGCCGACCACCCGCCCCCGGATCGCGGCCAGCGCGCCGTCGCGCATGGCGCCGAGCTCGAGGTCGATCAGCTGCCCGGGCGCCGGGTTGCCCGCCGCGAACTCCTCCGTGCGGCTGAACACGATCCGCACCGGGCGCCGGAGCGTGAGCGCCGCCGCGGCCGCCAGCGGCTCGGCGATCATCAGCTTGCCGCCGAACGCGCCCCCGAGCGGCGCGGCCTGCACGCGGACCCGCTCCATCGGCAGCCCGAACGTGCTCGCCAGCCCCTGCCGCACCATGAACGCGCCCTGCGTGCTCGAGTGCACGACGAGCGTGCCGTCGGGGTCGACCCAGGCGAGCGTCGACTGCGGCTCCAGGTAGGCCTGATGGACCCAGCTCGTCCGAAAGCGCCCGCGCACGACATGGTCGGCCGCGGCGAGCCCGGCGTCCACGTCGCCGCGCTGGAGCCGCTGGCGGGTCGCGACGTTGGGCGAGCCACCGCCCGCCGCCTCGGTCCCGCCCTCGCTGCCGCCGTGCGCGCTCGCGGCGCTCTCGTCCTCCCCCGCCCGCTCGGTCAGACGGGCGGCCGGGGCGCCGTCGGCGAGCGCGGCCTCGAGGTCGAGCACCGGCTCGAGCCACTCGGTGTCCACGTCGACGAGCGCCGCGGCGTCCCCCGCGGCGGCCTCGGTCTCGGCGACCACGAGCGCGACGGGCTGGCCCGCCCAGACGATCTCCTCGCGCGCGAGCGGCTCGGCGGCGCGACCGGAGCCGCCGGCCAGCGGCAGGTCGGCGTGCGTGAGCACCGCGACGACGCCCGGGACGGCCAGCGCCGCGTCCGTGTCGATGGCCAGCAGGCGCGCATGCGCGTCCGCCGCCAGCACCGGCCGCGCGTGCAGCAGGCCGTGCGCCGGCATGTCCCCGACGTAGCGCGTCGCGCCGCGCACCTTCGCGTCGCCGTCGCGCCGGCGCCGCGCGGTGCCGATCACCGCTGCACCGCGCGGGAGAAGTGGTACGACGCGATCCGCATCCCGTGGTTGAAGTAGAACCGGTGCGCGTCCTCACGGTCGAGCCCGACGCCCGAGTCCAGGTGCAGCTGGTCGCAGCCGAGCCGTCCGGCCTCCTCCAGCACCCACGTCATCACGGCGTCGGCGTGCCCGCGGCGACGGTACCGCGGGAGGGCGACGAGGTCGTCGACGTAGAGCATCCGCCCGGCGAACGTCGTCTCCAGCACGCGGAACCCGGCCACCGCGGCCGCCTCGTCACCGTTGAGCGACGCGGCGATCCGGTAGCCGTTGGCACGCTGCAGGTCGATGCGGGCCGTGAGCGCCTCCACGCTCTCGAAGTGCGTGCGCAGCTCGATGAGCGCGGCGGCGGCGATGTGGGACTCACCCGGTTGGATCTCGCGGACCATGCCGCGAGGTTACGCAAGCGTGAACTGCCCCACGAGCTCGTCGAGGCGCTCGGCCTGGCGGGCCAGGTCGTGCGCCGCGGCGGCGATCTCCTGCGCCGACGCGCTCGTCTGCTGCGCGGACGCGGAGACCTCCTGCGTCGAGGCCGACGAGGACTCGGCGACCGAGGCGACCTCGGACAGGTCCCTGCCCATCGTCGCGGCGGAGCGCTCGACGGACGCGATCGCGGCGGCGATCTGCTCGGCCTGGCGGTCGACGTCGCCGATCCCCTCGCGGATCGCGGCGAACGCGCCCGCCGCCTCGCGCACGATCGCCACGCCGTCGTCCGAGCGCCGTGCGCCCTCCTCGACGAGCGCGCTCGTGCGGGTGGTCTCGGCCTGGATCTCGGCGATGATGGCCGCGACGCCGCCGGCGGCGGTCTGCGCCTCCTCGGCCAGGCCGCGGACCTCGTCGGCGACGACCGCGAAGCCCTTGCCGGACTCGCCCGCGCGCGCGGCCTCGATGGCGGCGTTGAGCGCCAGCAGGTTCGTCTGCTCGGCGATGCCGGTGATCGTCGCGGCGATGCCGCCGATCCGCTCGGAGCGGGCGCCGAGGTCGCGGATCGCGCTCGTCGCCTCCTCGACGGCCGCGCGGACCGCGTCCATCGCCGCGCTCGCGTCGGCCGCCGCCTCGGCGCCGGACTCGGCCACGCCACGCGCTCGCGCCGCCGCCAGGACGGTGCCCTCGGCGTGGGCGGCGCCCGTGCGGGCCGCCTCGCTGACGTCCTCACCGGACCGGCGGACCGCCTCGACCACGCGCACCTGGCGCTCAGCGCCGGCGGCGACGTCGGTGACCGCCTCGGCGATCTCGTCCACGGCGCGCCCCGCCTCGGTGGAGGTCGTCGCGAGCTGGCCCGAGGCCGCGCTCAGCGTGCCCGCGGCGCCCGAGAGCTCGCCGACCATCGCGCGCAGCCGCTCGCCCATGTCGCGCAGGGCCAGGCCGAGCGTGTCGCGCTCGGAGCGCGGCTCGACGGCGCGGGTGAGGTCGCCACGAGCGATCGCGCTCGCCACCTCGGCCTGCTGACGCAGCGACCCCGCCATCGACGTGAAGGCGGCGCCCATGCGGCCCACCTCGTCGTCGCCGCGGGCGGTGACGACGTCGAGCTCGCCGGCGGCGACGCGCTCCGCCGCCTCGGCGACCTCGCGCACCGGCTGGGCGATCCGGCGCGCGACGAGCACCAACGCACCGCCGATGACGAGCAGCGCGGCCAGGCCGATCAGCGCGAGCGTGGTGCGCAGCGCGTGGATCGACGCGAGGATCTCGTCCTTGGGCGCGACCGCGGCGAACGTCCAGCCTCCGGTCTTGATCGGCGCGGTGAAGACGACGACGTCACGGCCGCTCGCCGGATCCTTCGCCTCCCCCGCGGCCACCTTCAGCGTCTTCTTGCCCGCCCAGCCCTTGCGCGCCGGGAACGACACCAGCAGGCCCGACTTCGCGGTCACGAACGCATAGCCGCTGTCGAGCACCCTGACCGCGCGCGTCTGCGCGTCCAGCGACGCGAGCGTGACGTCCACGCCGGCGACGCCGATCGGCTTGCCCGCGCGGCGGATCGGCACGGTGTAGCTGGTCATCATCACGCCCGTGTCGAGGTAGGGCTCCGGGATGAACTCGCGGTCCTCCGTGAGCGGCACCTTGTAGTAGTCCTCGTCCGTCCACGGCGAGTCCGCGTCCGTGTCGGTGAACGCGCTCGGCACGACGTCGCCCCCGGGCCGGTTGGCCCAGAGCGCGAACTGGCCGCGCACGTCGCTGTGCGGCTCGACGCCGGCGAACGCGCGGTCCCGCCCGTCGTAGGCGTCGGGCGCGAACGCCACCCACGTCGCGTACAGCTCGGGATGGCGCTCGGCCATCCGCGTGACGATCTTGCCGCTGGCCGCGCGGTCGTGCCGCGGATCGCCCTCGAGCGTCGCCGCGAGGTCGCGGGCGGTGGTCATGCCGGCGGCGGCCTGCGTCTCGAAGACCTGCGCCTGCCGGTCGATCAGCTGCTGCATCTCGCCGTAGACGGCGTCCTTCTGGTGCCGGCCGGCGACGACGATCGCGGTCACGGTGAGCGCGGCGACCGCGAGCGCGACGAGTGGGAGGATCTGCACGAGAAGACGGGTCCGGAGGGGCATCCCTCTGTCGGTTCGACCTATCCGTCATACGTTTGAGTGACCCCGATCACAGGCGATAGGTTTCCTGCGCGTTCGTGAAGATCGCGCGTTCCCCGCCGATCTGCAACACCAGCTCGAGGTCGTCCATCGCGAACGGGCGCGGCGCGCGCGTGCCGGGCAGGTCGGTGCCGAACAGCAGCGCGCCCGGGTTCACGGCGACGATCGCGCGCATGGTCGCGGCGACGTCCAGCGCCAGCGCCCCGAAGCGCGTCGCCTTCACCCGCGCGCCCCGCTCCACCAGCCGCAGGAGCTCGGGCAGCGCGTCCGCGGTCATGCCCAGGTGGTCGATCACCAGCCGCGCCGGGTCGAGGCCGGACGGCAGCGTCCGCGGATCCCCGTAGACCTCCAGGTGCCAGCCCGCCAGCGCGTGCAGCCGCGCGGCCAGCTGCGGGAGGCCGTCCGGCGCCGTCCCGCGGTGCAGGTTCGCGCGGAACGCCCGCACGCCCGCGTCCCGCAACGCCAGCACCTCGTCGTCGGCGATCGTGGGCGGCACCTGCGCCACGCCGACGAACGTGGGCCCGAGCCGCGCGAGCGCATCCACCAGGTAGGTCTGGTCATGGGCCTGGAAGGAGCCGGAGACGACCGCGCCGCCGGCGGCGTCGAAGCGCGCCCGGTAGTCGTCGACCGTGAACGGATCCGGCAGGTAGCCCTGGTTCGGGACGAGCGGGAAGCGCGGGTCGACGATGTGAAGATGTGTGTCGATGACGCGCACTTGAGGAAGCCTCGCACGCTGCCGAGATACAACGTGAGTAGTTCGTATGACTGCCCTCCGTCTCGCCCACCGTCGCCTCGCCTCGCGCTCCCTCGCGATCGGCCAGACCGCGCTCGCCGCGCTGGCCGCGTGGTACCTGTGCGCGTGGCTGCTCCCGGACCCCCAGCCCGTCTTCGCGTGCATCGCGACCGTGATCGCCATCGGCGCCACGCACGGCCAGCATGGCCAGCGCGCGCTGCACCTGATCGCCGGCGTCGTGCTCGGCCTCACCCTGTCGGCGGTGCTCGTGCACCTGATCGGCACCGGGCCGTGGCAACTGGCGATGCTCGTGGTCGTGGCGATGTCGGTCGCCGTCCTGTTCAACGGCTCGGACCTGGTCATCGGCGAGTCCGCCGTCTCGGCGATGCTGCTGCTGATGATCGGCGGCACGAACGCGCCCAACCGCATCCTCGAGGCGGTCATCGGCGGCCTCGTGGCGCTGGCCGTGGTGGTCGTGTTCCCGCCGAAGGCGATCCTGCACGTCGGCCGTGCGGGCCAGGCGGTCATGGCCGCGCTCGGGCAGTCGCTGGAGCGGGTCGCCACCGCGCTCGCCGCCGACGACGCCGACAAGGCCGAGGCTGCGCTCACGCAGGCCCGCTCGATCGACGGCCTGCTGGACGCGCTCGACGACGCCCTGGAGATGGGCCGCGAGACCGTCCGCACCGCGCCGACGCGCTTCGCCGAGCGCGAACCGGTGGAGCGCTACGGGCGCTCGCTCGAGCAGCTGGACCTCGCCGTGCGCAACACGCGCGTGCTCGCACGCCACGCGCACCGGGCGCTGCGCTCGGGCACCGCGCCCGTCGGCGCCGCCGCGTCCGTGACCGACCTCGCGCGCGCGGTCTGGGACCTGGCCGCCGCCTACGACGAGCCCGCCCGCGCGGCGCTCGCCCGCGAGCACGCCGCGCGCGCCGCCGCGAACGCCGGCACCGACGCGCTCGGCGAGAGCGTCCGCTCGACGGCCGTGGACCTGATGCGCGCCGCCGAGCTGGTCGTCGGCGCGCCGGACGAGCTGCCGACCGAGGAGATCCTCCTCGGCCTCGAGCCTCAGGCCGAGGTCGTCGCGCTCGCGGGTGTCCGCAGCGGCCGCAGGGCCGACTCGACGCGCGACAGCTCGGACAGCATCGCCTCCGCCGCCTGATCGAGGACGTCGTTCGGGCGGAACTGCTCGTCCTCGTCGATGAACTGCCCGACGAACGGGATGTTCACGGCCTCGACGACCGGCGTCATCCGCAGCGCGGCGACCACGGGCTTGAGCGCCTGCAACGCGCGCGTGCCGGCCGCGATCCCGCCGTAGCTCGCGAACCCGACCGGCTTGTAGGCCCACTCGTTGTGCAGGAAGTCGATCGCGTTCTTGAGCGGCGCGCTGTAGCTGTGGTTGTACTCGGGCGTGACGAAGACGAACGCGTCCGCCGCCTCGACGCGGGCGCTCCAGTCCTTCGTGTGCTGGTGCTCGTAGCGGCGCAGCCGGGGATGGTTGGGCTCGTCCATGAACGGGAGGCCGAGCTCCGCGAGGTCGACGCCGTCGACCGCCTCGAAGGCGCTGTGGCGCTCGGCGCGCTCGACGAACCAGTTGAAGACCGGCAGCCCGACCCGACCCGGACGAGTGCTGGCGAGGATCACTTGCAGTCGCGACATATGCCCCTGAGCTTGCCCACCGTCACGCGTCGCGACGCGCCACGATCCGCACGTCGACGTTCGGGAGCGCGCGCAGGATCTGCAGCACCTGGGGCTCGCCGAGGCGGGCCAGGCCGCGGCGGGCGGGCGGCGGGCCGACGAGCACGTAGGTCGTCCCGCGCTCGCGGGCGACGCGCTGGAGCACCGCGACCTGGTCGGCACCCTCGTCCACGAGCAGGTGCGCGCCGACCATCGCCGCCAGCCGCCGCAGTGCCTCCAGCCGGGCGCGCTCCTCGGCGGTCGCCTCCGACTCCGGGTCGCGCACCACCAGCACGTCGAGCACGCCGCCCAGCCGCGCCGCCGACCGGGCGGCCCGCCGCACGACCCGCTCCCCCGCCTCGTCCAGGCTCACGAACGCCAGCAGCCGCTCGGCGATCGGCGGCGCGTCGACGCGCCGAGCCTCCACCGTCTCCGCGACCTGGCGCAGCGCCACCTCGCGCAGCGCGCGCAGGTTCTCGACGCGGAAGAAGCCATTCAGCGCGGCCGGCACGCGCGCGGCGTCGTAGACCTTGCCGTCGCGCAGCCGCGCCACCAGGTCCTCGGGTGGCAGGTCGATCAGCACCACCTCGTCGGCCTTGGCCAGCTCCTCGTCGGGGACGGTCTCGCGCACGCGCACGCCCGTGAGCTCCGCCACCTGGTCGTTGAGCGACTCCAGGTGCTGGACGTTGACGGTGGAGTACACGTCGATGCCCGCGGCGCGCACGTCGGCGATGTCGTCGTAGCGCTTCGGATGCTCGACGCCGGGCGCGTTGGTGTGCGCGAGCTCGTCGATCAGGCACAGCTCCGGCGCGCGAGCGAGGATCCCCGGCAGGTCCATCTCCTCCAACCGCACGTCGCGGTAGGCCACGCGCCGGCGCGGGAGCAGCTCGAGCCCTTCGGCCATGGCCTGCGTGTCCGCCCGGTTGTGCGTCTCCAGCAGCCCGACGACGACGTCACGCCCGGCCTGCGCCTGCGCCTGGGCCTCCGACAGCATCCGGTGGGTCTTGCCGACCCCCGCCGCCATGCCCAGGAAGATCTTGTAGTGGCCCGCCATCCGTAGGCTGGAGCCTGGCATGAACGACCGCCCGCGCGTGCTCGTCGTCGACGACGAGCCCCAGATCCTGCGCGCCCTGCGCATCATCCTGCGCGAGGCGGGCTTCGAGGTGACAGCAGCTTCCACGGCCGAGGAGGCGCTCGACCAGGCCGCCCTGAAGCCGCCGCGGGCCGCGATCATCGACCTCGTCCTGCCCGACCGCGACGGCGTCGAGGTCACGCGCGAGCTGCGCGCCTGGACGCAGATCCCGATCATCGTGCTGAGCGCGGTCGGCGAGGAGGACGAGAAGGTCCGCGCGCTCGCCGCCGGCGCCGACGACTACGTGACCAAGCCGTTCGGCCCGCGTGAGCTGGTCGCCCGCCTGGAGGCGGCGCTGCGCCGCGCCGCGCCCGGCACCGCCGAGCCGGTGATCGAGGCCGACGGGCTGCGCCTGGATCTGGCCGCGCACACCGTCGCGGTCGACGGCACCGGTGTCCACCTCACCCCGATCGAGTTCAACCTGCTCGCGGCGATGGCCTCCCGTCGCGGGCGGCTGCTCACCCACCGCACGCTGCTGGTCGAGGTGTGGGGGCCGGAGTACGCCGACGACGTGCAGGTGCTGCGCGTGCACATGTCCAACCTGCGGCGCAAGATCGGCGCGCGCTACATCCACACCGACCCCGGCGTCGGCTACCGGTTCGCCGCTTAGAGCAGCTCCGCGTTGCGCAGCCCGCGCAGCACCTCGGCGGCCAGCTCGGCGGCGCGGTCCTCGGGCGCGTCGGCGTCCGGGTCGACCTTCACGGAGAGCCGGTACCCCTCGTACTTGGTCTCGAGGTGGATCTTCCACGCCCACGGGAACGCCTTGGTCATGCCGGACGCGAACCGGTTGGAGTCCAGCTCCTCGTCCTTGTCCTGGAGCAGCCCGGCGCCCAGCCGGGCGTGCGGGGGCCGGAAGTCGTAGGCGTGCCCGGCGGGCGCCGCGTACAGCCACACCGCGCGGTCGGCCGGCAGCGTCGGGTGCTTGAACGTCACGTAGCGCTGGATGTACCCGCGCCCGTTGCGTGACCGGCGGGCGGTCTTGGTCAGCTGCGCGCCGGGGATCTCCGCGGCCAGCAGCTCGGCCGCGCGGTCGACGGCCGCGCGGCCCCAGGTCTCGAACTCGGCGTCATCCATCGACGCGAACCCTACGCGACCCTGAAGGAGCCGCTCGCGGCGCGCAGGTCCCTCGACCACGCGCCTTTACGGAATCTGTACGCGGCGGCCGCGAACCTGTATGGGTCCTTGATCGGGCCGGATCCACGCTGCGAGCCATGGATTTCGTCGCCGTCGCGCTGGCCCTGCTGGCCTTCCTCGCGCTCTACGGCCTGATCGCGCTGGTGGACCGGATATGACCGCCGCGGGTTGGGCCCAGATCATCGTCTTCTGCGCCGTGCTGGTGGCGCTCGTGCCGCTGCTGGGCGGCTACCTGGCGCGCGTCTTCACGTACGAGGCGCGCCGCCCGCAGACCTGGAAGCAGTACGCGGCCAGCGTGGTCACGTTCTCGCTGCTCTCGTGGCTGCTCCTGTACGGGGTGCTGCGGGCACGGATGCCGTGGGACCTGGCGTTCAACACCAGCTCCTCGTTCGTGACCAACACGAACTGGCAGTACTACGCGGGCGAGACCACGCTCACGGGATTCATCCAGATGGTCGGGCTGGCGGTGCAGAACTTCGTCAGCGCCGCCGTCGGGCTCATCGTGGCGGTCGTGCTGATCCGCGGGATCGCGGGCCGGCCGCTGGGCAACTTCTTCGAGGACCTGACCCGGGCCGTGCTGCGCGTGCTGCTGCCGATCAGCGTCGTCGGCGCGCTCGTGCTCGCCTCGCAGGGCGTCCTGCAGTCGCTCGACTTCCCGGTCGCCTCGCAAGAGATCATCAAGGTCCTCGGCACGAACGGCGGCGGGTTCTTCAACGTGAACTCGGCGATGCCGTTCGAGAACCCGAACGGGTTCACCAACGTCCTCGAGATGCTGGCGATGCTCGCCATCCCGGCGTCGCTCACCTACACGTACGGCCGCATGGTCGGCTCCCAGCGCCAGGGCTGGACGATCTTCGGCGTGATGTTCGCGCTGTTCGCGGTGAGCGTCGTGGTGATCGCCCTGGCCGAGTCGCACGCGACGCCCGCCCAGCAGGCGGCGGGCCTCACCGGCGCGAACCTCGAGGGCAAGGAGCTGCGCTTCGGCACCGCCGGCTCCGCGCTCTGGAGCGTGGTCACGACCGCCACCTCGACCGGCGCGGTGAACGCCGCGCTCGAGTCGCTGACCGGCATCGGCGGCCTCGTGCCGATGGCGAACATGGCCTACGGCGAGTCCGTCTTCGGCGGCGTCGGCACCGGCCTGTACACGATGCTCTTCTACGTCCTGCTCGCCGTCTTCATCGGCGGGCTGATGGTCGGGCGCACGCCCGAGTACCTGGGCAAGAAGCTCGAGGCGCGCGAGATCAAGCTGATCGTCGCCTCGCTGCTCGTCACGCCGCTGCTCGTGCTCGTCGCGACCGGCATCGCCACCGCCACCGACCACGGGCAGGCGTCGATCTTCGCCGCGGGCCCGCAGGGCTTCTCCGAGTCGCTCTACGCCTACCTCTCGCAGGCCAACAACAACGGCTCGGCCTTCGCCGGCTACACCGGGCTGACGTTCGCCGACCTGCTCGGTGGCCTCGTGATGCTCGTCGGCCGCTTCGCGCCGATCGTGCTCACGCTCGCCGTGGCCGGCGCGCTCGCCACCAAGCGGGTCGCGCCCGCCGGCCTCGGGACCATGCGCACCGACACGCCCACGTTCGCCGTGCTCATCACCGGCACGGTCGTGATCGTCGGCGCCCTCACCTTCCTCCCCGCCCTGCTCCTCGGACCCGTGGTCCAGGGCTTGACCACCCAACTCTTCTGATGAAGCGCATCCTGATCTCCTCCCTCGTCGCCGTGCTGGCGTCCACCGCGCTGCTGGGACTCGTGTATCCGCTCGTGATCACGGGGCTCGTGCAGGTGCTCCCCACGCGCGCGGTCGTCCTCGCCTCCAAGGCCCATGTCGGCGATCCGCGGTACTTCCAGCCGCGCCCGTCGCAGACGGGCTACAGCGCCGACGCGACCGCGTTCGCGAACCGCGGCCCCAACTCGTCCACGGCCGCGTACTTCTACCGCGACCAGGTGGCGGCCTACCGGCGCATGAACGGCGCCGAGCCGCCGATGGACGCCGTCACCAACTCGGCGTCCGGCGTCGACCCGGACATCTCGCACGCGAACGCCGTCATCCAGGCGCGCCGGATCGCGCGCGTCCGCGACGTCCCGGCCGCGCGTGTGCTCGCGCTGGTCGGCGACGGCGGGAACGTCAACACCACCGAGCTCAACGAGGCGCTTGACCGATGACCGCCGTCGCCACTCCTCCCGTGACCCCGCCGCGGCAGCGCCGCGCGGCGCGGGTCTCCCCCGCCGTCGTGCTCGAGGCGGTCAAGAAGCTCGACCCACGTGTGCAGCTGCGCAACCCGGTCATGTTCGTCGTCGAGGTCGGCGCGGTCGTGACCACGGTCGCCGCCGTCGCCGGCGGCGAGGGCGACCCGCGCTGGTTCACCGTCACGATCGCGGTCTGGCTGTGGCTGACCGTGCTCTTCGCGAACCTCGCGGAGGCGCTCGCCGAAGGGCGCGGCCGTGCCCAGGCCGCGTCGCTGCGGGCGATGCGGACCACCACCACCGCGCGGCTCGCGGACGGCCGCGAGGTGGCCGCGAGCGAGCTGACCCGTGGGGACGTCGTCGTGGTCGAGGCCGGCGAGGTGATCCCCGGGGACGGCACCGTGATCGACGGCATCGCCTCCGTGGACGAGTCGGCGATCACGGGCGAGTCCGCGCCGGTGATCCGCGAGTCCGGCGGTGACCGGTCGGCGGTGACGGGCGGCACGCGCGTGCTGTCGGACCGGATCGTGGTCGAGATCACGCAGGAGCCCGGCAAGTCGTTCCTGGACCGGATGATCAACCTCGTCGAGGGCGCCGAGCGGCGCAAGACGCCGAACGAGATCGCGCTCAACATCCTGCTCAGCGGTCTCACGCTCGTGTTCCTGGCCGTCGTGGTCGCGCTGCGGCCGTTCGCGGACTTCGCCGGCACCGGCGTCTCGGTGACGACGCTGATCGCGCTGCTGGTGGCGCTGATCCCGACGACGATCGGCGCGCTGCTGTCGGCCATCGGCATCGCGGGGATGGACCGGCTCGTACGCCGGAACGTGCTCGCGCTCAGCGGCCGGGCGGTCGAGGCCAGCGGTGACGTCGACGTGCTCCTGCTCGACAAGACCGGCACGATCACGCTCGGCAACCGGCAGGCGGCCGAGTTCGTGCCGATGCCGGGCGTCGAGGAGGTCGAGCTGGCGGAGGCGGCGCAGCTCGCGTCGCTCGCCGACGAGACCCCGGAGGGCCGCAGCATCGTCGTGCTGGCCAAGCGCTATGGCCTCCGCGAGCGCGACCTGGGCCGGCACGAGTTCGTCCCGTTCACCGCCCAGACGCGCATGAGCGGCATCGACCACGACGGCTCGCGGCTGCGCAAGGGCGCCGGCGAGGCGATCATCCGCTTCGTCGAGGGCGAGGGCGGCCAGGCGCCGCACGAGCTGCAGCCGACGCTCGACCGCATCGCCCGTGACGGCGGGACGCCGCTGGCCGTGGCCCGTGACGCGCAGGTGCTCGGCGTGATCCACCTCAAGGACACGGTGAAGGAGGGCATGCGCGCCCGCTTCGAGCAGCTGCGCGCGATGGGCATCCGCACGATCATGGTCACCGGCGACAACCAGCTGACCGCGGCCAAGATCGCCGAGGAGGCGGGCGTCGACGACTTCCTGGCGGAGGCCACGCCGGAGCGCAAGCTGCAGCTGATCCAGGACGAGCAGGCGCACGGCCGGCTCGTGGCCATGACCGGCGACGGCACCAACGACGCGCCCGCGCTCGCCCAGGCGGACGTCGGCGTGACGATGAACACCGGCACCCAGGCCGCGCGCGAGGCCGGGAACATGGTCGACCTGGACTCCAACCCGACGAAGCTGATCGAGATCGTCGAGGTCGGCAAGCAGCTGCTGATCACCCGCGGCGCGCTGACGACGTTCAGCATCGCCAACGACATCGCCAAGTACTTCGCGATCCTGCCCGCGATCTTCGTCTCCACCTACGCGGCGGCGGGCGAGAGCGAGGGGCCGCTCGCGCGGCTGAACCTGATGGACCTCGGAACCCCGCAGTCGGCGATCATCAGCGCGATCGCCTTCAACGCGGTGATCATCCCGCTGCTCGTCCCGATCGCCCTGCGCGGCGTCAAGTACAAGGCGGTCGGCGCCACCGCGCTGCTGCGCCGGAACCTGCTGATCTACGGCCTCGGCGGGCTCGTCGCCCCGTTCGCCGGCATCAAGCTGATCGACCTGGTCGTCCACAACCTCATGGGTGCGTGACCGGCAGCTCGACCACGAACGACGTCGCCTGGTCGGGCAGCGACTCGACCCAGACGCGGCCCCCGTTGGCCTCGACGAAGCCGCGCACGATCGCCAGGCCGAGGCCGGAGCCGCGCGAGCCCGAGCGGTAGAAGGGCTCGAAGATCCGCTCCTGATGCGCTTTCGGCACGCCTGGTCCGCGGTCGACGACCCGGACCAGGATGCGGCCGCCCACGTCCCGGGCGCGGACGGAGACCGGGTGGCCGCCGGAGTGGCGCTGGGCGTTCTCCAGCAGGTTCGCGAACGCCCGCTCGAGCTGGGCGGCGTCCGCCTTGACGGGCGGGAGGTCGTCGTCGAGGGTGAGCTTGAAGTCGCCGCCGGGGACGTCCTCGATCGCGGCGCCGAGCACCTCCTCGATCGACGACCACTCGGGGCGGGCCTCGGCGGCGCCCGCCTCCAGCCGCGACAGGTCGAGCAGGTTGTCGATCAGCCGGCTGAGGCGCGTGGCCTCCTCGGTGATCGCCTCGGCCAGCTCGACCCGCTCCTCCGGCGCGAGCTTGAGCGCCTCGGCGCTCGTCAGGATCGCCGTCAGCGGTGAGCGCAGGTCGTGGCTGACCGAGCGCAGCAGCGCGGTCTTGATCACGTCCGACCGGCGCAGCGCCGCCGTCTCCACCGCATCCGCCATCAGCGCGTCGCGCTCGAGCGCGGCGGCCAGCAGCGCTTCCAGCGCGGGGACGATCCGCACCTGGATGCGCCGCAGCACCGGCTCGGGAGCGTCGACGGTGAGCGTGCCGATCTGGCGCGGGCCCTCACGGAGCGGGAACGTCCCGCCGGGCTCGGCGCGGGCGACGATCGACGCGCTCGGGGCGCTCAGCGCCCGCGCGAGCCGCTCGGCCACGGCCGGCAGCGCCTCCTCCAGCCGCCCGCCGCGCAGCAGCAGCCGCGCCATCTCGGCGCTCAGGTCGGCCTCCTGGCGGCGCTCCTCGGCCTCGACCGTCCGCCGCCGCGCCAGCTCGGTCAGCGATGACGCGAGCACGGCCGCGCCGAAGAACACGATCAACGCGACCCAGTTCTCGCCGCCGGTGATCGTGAAGCGCCCGGTCGGCGGGATGTGGAAGAAGTTGAACGCGAGCGCGCTCGCGACCGCCGTGGCGAGGCCGAGCCACGCGCCCCACACCGACGCGATCACCAGCACCGCGATGAGGTACACGACGCCGAGCGAGACGACGGGCGCCACGTCGCGCAGCGCGAACAGCACCAGCGTGGTCAGAGCCACGCCGAGCGCCGCCGCCGCGACCCCGAGCAGGAGCGGCGGGCGACGCCGGAACACTGTCGTTATCCCCAGACCTCGTCGGCCGTCTCGACGACGAGCCGGAGCTTGTCGACCTCCTGCTCGACGGTGAGCGCGTTGCCCTCGACCGTCGAGGAGAAGCCGCACTGCGGCGAGATGCACAGCTGGTCGAGGTCGACGTACCGCGTCGCCTCCTCGATCCGGCGTTTGAGCAGGTCCTTGGTCTCCAGCTCGCCGGACTTGGTGGTCACCAGGCCGAGCACGACCACCTTGCCCTTGGGCAGGAAGCGCAGCGGCTCGAAGCCGCCCGAGCGCGCGTCGTCCCACTCCATGAAGAAGCCGTCGACGTCGAGCTCGTTGAACAGGGCCTCGGCGACGAAGTCGTAGCCGCCCTCGGCCACCCAGCTCGAGCGGAAGTTCCCGCGGCACATGTGCGTCGTGATCGCCATGTCCTCCGGGCGGCCGGCCAGCGCCTCGTTGATGTGCCGGATATAGGCCTCGTGCAGGTGCTCGGCGTCGTCGCCCTTGGCCGCCATCTCGGCGCGCTGGTTGGGGTCGTTGAGGTAGGCGAGGCTCGTGTCGTCGAACTGCAGGTAGCGGCAGCCGAGGTCGTGGAGCGCGCGCACCTCGTCCGCGTAGGCGGCGGTGAGGTCGGACCAGAACTGGTCCATGTCCGGGTAGACGGACTCCTCGATCGCCGCGCGGCCGCCGCGGTAGTGGACCATGCTCGGCGACGGGATCGTGAGCTTCGGCGTCGCGCTGGTCACCGCCGACTGCAGGAACTCGAAGTGGTCGGCGAAGATCGGCTTCTCGAGCGTGATCTTCGAGTCCACGTGCATCGCGGCGGGCGTCCACTCGATGTCGCCGTCCGCGTTGTGGAACTTGACCTTCAGCTGGCCCGGCGTCTTCTGCACGCCGCCGAGCGAGTAGATGAAGTCCATGTGCCACGTCGCGCGGCGGAACTCGCCGTCCGTGGCGGACCTCAACCCCACGTCCTCCTGGAGCTTCACCGCGTCGCGGATGGCGGCGTCCTCCACCCCGCGCAGCTCGTCGGCGTCGATCTTGCCGTTGCTGAAGTCCTCGCGCGCCTGAAGCAGCTCAGGCGGGCGGAGCAGGCTGCCGACGTGGTCGGCGCGGTAGGGCGGCGTCTCACGGCTGGACATGGCGTGCAACGGTATCGGTCGGATGGGGATCGAGCTCGCACCACTGCAACTGCTGCCGATGCTGGTCTTCGGCTTCCTCTACTGGCAGCGCAACCGGGTGGTCAACACGCCCGGGTGGCGCCAGTGGTGCTTCTACGGCGGCCTGGTGCTGATGGCGCTCACGCTCTCCTCGCCGCTCGCGAGCCTGTCGGAGGAGCTGTTCTGGGCGCACATGCTCGAGCACCTGCTGATCGCCGACCTCGGCGCGCTGCTGATCGTGCTCGGCCTGACCGGCCCGGTGCTCGCCCCGCTGCTGCGCGCGATCCCGTGGCTGCGGATATTCGGCCACCCGGTGGTCGCCCTCGTCGCGTGGACGGCGAACTTCTACGTCTGGCACCTCCCCGTGCTGTACCAGGGCGCGGTGGCCAACGACACCGTCCACGCGCTCCAGCACATGCTGTTCGTGAGCTTCGGCATCGCCATGTGGATGGCGCTGCTCGGGCCGCTCCCGAAGCCCGCGTGGTTCGGCAACGGCTGGAAGATCGGCTACATCGTCGCCATCCGCCTGATCCAGAGCGTGCTCGCCAACGCGCTGTTCTGGTCCAGCGGCGTGCTGTACCCGCAGTACGCGCGCGGCCAGGCCGAGTGGGGCATCACCGCCGCCAACGACCAGTCGGCGGCGGGCGCGATCATGATGATCGAGGGGTCGATCGTGACGATCCTGCTGTTCGGCTGGCTGTTCCTGAAGGCCGCGCGCGAGAGCGAGGAACGCCAGGAGCTCGCCGAGCTCGCGGCGCGCGAGGGCGTCGAGATGACGCCGGAGCGGATCGCCCGCGCCGTGTCGGCCGGCCGCGGCGACGCCTTGCGCGAGCGGATTCAGTTCCAGGCGAGCGAGGAGCGCAGCGCCCAGTAGGCGTCGCTGTCCTCGGCCAGGCCGGGCTCGTCGACCGGCTCGGTCTCCAGGGCTCGCAGGTTCGACCGCAGCACCTCGATCGACGCCGCGCCCGACAGGACCACGTCCGCCCACGGCTGGGCGAGCGCGACGGCCAGCGCCTGCGCGTCGCGCGCCGCCAGGCGCCCGTTCGCGAGGCCTTCCTTGACGATCACCTTCAGCCCGGAGCGGGCCAGCGCGTCACCCGCGGCGCGCTCGTGCAGGTTCCAGGTGGCCTGGACGGCGGTGAAGATCCCGAGCTTCGCGGCGGCGTCGATCGTCTCCGCCTGGCTCGTGCCGGAGACGGAGAGCCCGAGCGGGACGCCCGACTCGACCATGGCCGACAGCACGGCGTCGTTGGTCAGCACGCCGCTCTCCCGCGTGGCCGAGTGGATCTGGTAGAGGTCCAGCCAGTCGCCGAGGTTCGCGCGTGTCTCCTCGAGCTGGCGCTTGAACGTCTCGACGTCGTGGTGCTTGACCTCCGGCGGGTCTGCAGCCACCTCCCAGCCGGCGGTGTAGACGTAGCCCCACTTGGAGGAGATCGTCACCCCCTCGGGGCTGCGCGACCGCAGCCACTCCCCCAGGAACTCCTCGCCGCGACCGTACGACCGAGCGGTGTCGAAGTCCCGGATCCCGGCCTCGTAGGCGAAGTCGAGCACCTCGTGCGTGCGGGCGCGCAGGGCGGCCACGCTCCGGTCCTCGCCGAGCTCCGCGCCGTGGCCGAGGTTGAGATAGCCGGGACGCCCGAGGGCGGCGGTTCCGAGTCCGAGGCGAGCCATGCGTCGGAACCTAGCGTCCGCGCCATACTGGGTGGGTGTCCTCTGTCGACGACCTCTTGGCCGATGCCCCGCTCGGGGCTGCGGTCGCCGCGCTCGCCGAGCGCAATCGCCATCACCTTGAGCAGATGACCGATGCGGAGCGCCAGGACGCGCTCTCGCATTGGCACGACCTGGCGGTCGCGGTGCTCACCGCGGCCGGCGCAGCGGTCGGAGGTGGTGAAGGCGACGCCGGCGAAGGCCAGGGCCGAGCCGTGATCGTGCTCGAGGACGCCGGCGGCGACGAGGTCGCCGTGCACGCCAGCTTCTTCCCGCAGCTCGAGGACGTCGGCGGCGAGGTGCTCGTCACCCCCGCCCAGGCCGCCGCGCTGGAGCTCCTCGAAGCCATGACCGGCGGCGAAGAAGAGGAAGAAGAAGGCCTGTAACAAATCGGGGCCTCACCGGACTGACAAGTACATGCTTTTCGACTTCGCTTCCAAGACCAAGATGGTCGAGCGCGAGAAGGCGCTCCCCGGTCGCTCCGAGCCGCGGCCGGTTCCCAGCACGCACTTCGTCCTCGGCACCCCGCTGCAGGGCCCGTTCCCCGACGGCTACCAGACCGCCGTCGTCGGCATGGGCTGCTACTGGGGCGCCGAGCGCACGTTCTGGCAGACGCCCGGCGTGTACACGACCGCGGTGGGCTACGCGGGCGGCTTCACGCCGAACCCCACCTACGAGGAGGTCTGCACCGCCAAGACCGGCCACACCGAGGCCGTCCTGGTGGTCTTCGACCCCGAGAAGATCTCCTACGAGGAGATCCTGAAGACCTTCTGGGAGAACCACGACCCGACCCAGGCCATGCGCCAGGGCAACGACGTGGGCACCCAGTACCGCTCGGCGATCTACACCACGACGCCCGAGCAGGCCGAGATCGCCGCGGCCACCAAGGAGACGTTCGAGGCGCGCCTGCGCGAGGCGGGCTACGGCCCGATCGCGACCGAGATCGCGCCGCTGGACACCTTCTACTACGAGTCCGACGACGTCCACCAGCAGTACCTGGCCAAGGTGCCGAACGGCTACTGCGGCCTCGGGGGCACGGGCGTGTCGTGCCCCGTCGGCCTCAGCGCCTAGCGCCTAGGGCGCCGTCGTCGTCAGCGTGAACGTCAGCGTCGTCGTGTACGCCCCGGTTCGGAGCGGCTCGGCGGCGCCGATGCGCTGACGGAAGCCGAGCGGCACCTCGTCGGTGATCACCGGCTTGTCCCAGGTCTTGAGCGCGACGGGCGCGGTCAGCGGCGTGTAGTCGGCGTTGTCGGCGCGCACGCCGATCGGCTCGGCCAGCGCGTGCTCGCCGTTGGCCAACTTGCCACCCTTGACCGACAGCGTCGTGTCCATCGCGCTCGAGATCACGCGCGCGGTCGTGGAGGCCGTGTAGTCGCGGTCGACCGCCGGCTGGAAGACGCCGAACGCCGGCGGCGTGCCCAGCGTCAGCGCCAGCGTGCCCGCGACGACGCCGCCGACGAGTGCGGGCTGCTGCGCGGTCTCCTCATCGGTGATGCGGTCGAACTGCAGGTAGTCGAGGTTGAAGTTCTGGTACGCGGCCGGGTCGACGCGCACGTAGTAGGAGAGCTTGCCCGCGGGCAGCTCGACCGACGGGATCAGCTCCTGCGCCATGAACGCGTCGTGCGACGTCGTCGAGGCGATGTCGACCGTCTGCGAGCGGCCGGGCAGCTCGAGCGTGATCTTTCCGGCGGGACGGTAGGGGCTGCTGAAGCGCCCCGACACGCGGTACGCGCCCGGCCGGGTGACCTCGATGTCGTACTTGAGCCACTCGCCGCCGCGGATCCAGCAGACCACGAGCGCGCCCTGCTGGTCGCAGACGTCGACGCCCTCGGCCGGGCGGTACACGGTGCCTCCCTGGTTGGCGTCCTCGGTGTCCGCGTAGCCGACGCCCTTGCCGTCGGTCGAGTAGTCCTCGCCCTGGACGCGGATCGCGTTGGCCGGGTCGGCCGGGCGGGTCACGTCGATGCCGCGCAGGTAGCGCTTGAGGTCGTCGACGTTGTCGGTCTGGATCACGTCGGCCAGGTGACGCTCGATGACCGGCTTCCAGCCGCGGGCGGGATCGATCAGCGACGCCTCGTCCGTGTAGCGGCCGGCGAGCCCGTACCACATGGTGTTGATGAAGATGCGGCTCTGCCGCTTCGCGGCGGCGACCGCGGCGGGCTGGATCTGCGCGTCCGTGAGGCGGTCGAAGACGATCTCGTACGAGTCCGGCGGGTTGGTGCCGAAGCCGTTCAGCGACGCTGCGTTGCCGTCCTCGACGATGTGCGAGTAGAGGATCCGCGGGTCCTTGGCGCGGAAGGTCTGCACGTCGGCAACCGGCGCGTTGGACTTGAACACCGCCGTCTCGACCGTGCCGGTCTCGATCAGCTCCTGCAGGATCTGGTCGCGGTAGGCCCACGCCTTGTCGAGGTTGATCAGCGCGCGGTTGTCGATCAGCCGCAGCGCTTCCTTGAGCGTGGGGATCCGCTCGCCGGTGACCTCGGCCTGCGCGCCGCCCAAGCCCTTCTTGAGCCGCAGCGCCTTGATCTGCTCGAGCGTCTTGGACGCGACCGAGCCGGTGCCGTCGGTCGTGCGGTCGACGGTCGTGTCGTGCATCAGCACGAGCTGGCCGTCGGACGTGCGCATGACGTCGAGCTCGATCATGTCCGCGCCGTGGCTGATCGCCTGCTCGAACGCGGGCAGGGAGTTCTCGGGCGCGCCGCGCCAGTAGCCGCGGTGGGCGGCGACGAGGATGCGGGCATCGTCGCCGTGCGCGCGGTAGTCCGTCGCCAGCGCTGGGGTCTGGGCCATCGCGGTCGCGGGCAGCGCGAGCGCAAGGGCAAGGGTCGTCGTGAGGAGCCTCATCGGCGCGGCATCCTCACGCGCGATCTGTGAGATTCGGCGGCGCCTTCACCGGACGCCAACATCTTTGGGTAGCTTTGGGCAGATGGCCGAAGCGTTCGCCAGGGTGGGCGAGATCGACATCTGCTACGAGACGTTCGGGGACCCGTCGGACCCCGCGATGCTGCTGATCATGGGCCTCGGCACGCAGATGCTGGCCTGGCACGAGGACTTCTGCGAGCAGCTCGCGGCCCGCGGCTACTTCGTCATCCGGCACGACAACCGCGACATCGGCCGCTCCTCGCGACTGGACGACCTTCCGGTGCCGACGCTCAAGCAGCTCGCCCTGCGCTCGCGGAGCGCCGCGGCCTACACGCTCAGCGACATGGCGCGCGACAGCGTCGGCGTGCTCGACCACCTCGGGATCGAGCGGGCGCACATCGTCGGCGCCTCGATGGGCGGCATGATCGCCCAGCGCGTCGCGATCGAGCACCCCGAACGCACGCTCTCGCTCGTGTCGATCATGTCCAACTCCGGCGACTTCTGGCACGGCCAGCCGGCGCTGACGATGTACGCGGTGCTGCTGCGCCCCGCCCCGAAGGAGCGCGAGAAGTACATCGAGCACGGCGTGCAGATGTTCACCAAGCTCGGCGGCACGGGCTGGGAGCCCGACGTCGAGGACCTGCGCGACATCGCCACGCGTGCCTACGACCGCGGGCACAACCCGCGCGGCTCGTCCCGTCAGCTGGGCGCGATCGTCGCCGACCCCGACCGGGCGCCGGAGCTGCGCAAGCTCAAGGTCCCCGCGACCGTCATCCACGGCGCCGAGGACCGGCTCGTCCGGCCCTCGGGCGGGCGGGCCACGGCGCGGGCGATCCCCGGCGCGACGCTCGTGGAGATCAACGGCATGGGCCACGGCCTGCCGCGCGGCGCGTGGCCGCAGATCATCGGCGCGATCACGCAGACGGCCGAGCGGGCGAACGTCAGCCGAGCAGCAGGATCAGCACCACCACGAGCAACAGCAGCAGGATGACCCCGCCGGTGATCGCGCCACCCTGCCACTGCTTGGCCCAGTGGTCGGGCTTGGCCCGGTCCCGCGTGTAGCGGCCCTCCGGCGGCTCGCCGGTCCAGTCGTCGTCGTCGCTCATGCCAATTCCCGGCCGATCAGCTCGACCATCGCGATATCGCGGTGGTCCTGCATCTGCAGGTAGACGCCGGACACGCCCGCCTGCTCGAGCTCGGCCAACCGCTGCTTGACCTGCTCCACGGACCCGTTGATCCACGTCTCCGTGGCGTCCGGGTGGTCCTTGCCGACGGACGCCGCGGTCATGACCGTGAACGGGATCGGCTCGCGGCCGGCCTTCGCGCACGCCGCATCGATGTTGGCCTTGCGCTCGCGGATCTCGTCGAGCGTCGGCATCACCGTGTTGTACTCGTCGGCGTAACGGGCGGCGAGGCGCGCGGCGCGCGGCCCGGCGGCGCCGCCCATGATCAGCGGCGGGTGCGGCGTCTGCACCGGGCGCGGGCGGGCCTTGAGGTCGGTCAGCTCGTAGTGCTCGCCCTTGAAGCTGAACGCCTCACCATCACCGAAGTAGCCGTCGTGGACGATCTCGAGCTGCTCCTCCAGCACGTCCATGCGCTCCTTCATCGACAGGAACGGGAAGCCGGACGCGGTGTGCTCGACCTCGCTCCAGCCCGTGCCCATCCCGAGCTCGATCCGGCCGCCGGACACGTGGTCGGCGGCGATCGCGAGCCGCGCGAGCACCGACGGGTGGCGGAAGCTCGTCGGCGAGACCATCGTGCCGAGGCGCAACGTCGTGGTCCGGGCGGCGAGCGCGTTGATGACGGCCCAGGCGTCGAGCGCGCCGCGCTCGCCCTCCCCCATCACGCTCAGGTAGTGGTCGGACCGGAACAGCGCTTCGATCCCGGAGCGCTCGCAGGCATCGGCCAGCGCGACCCAGTCCTCCCAGGTCACGTCTTCTTGGCCTTCGATCATCAGGGCGACTCTCACGAGCAGAGTCATACCCTCTCGCGCCGATGTCGCGCGCTTTGGTCTGGACGCTGTACGCCGCCTTGGTCCTCGTGTGGTCGAGCACGTGGGTCGTGATCGCGGTCGGGTTGGAGGATGTCGCCCCGTTCTTCGGGGCCGGGATCCGGTTCTCGCTGGCGGGCGTCGGCGTGCTCGTCGCCGCCGTCGCGCTCGGGCGCTCGCTGCGCACGGACTTTTTGCTGTCGGCGCTCGTGGGCGTGCTGCCGTTCGCGACGTGCTACGGGCTCATCTACTGGGCCGAGCAGTACGTGACCTCCGGCCTGGCGGCGGTCCTGTTCGGCGTGCTGCCGCTCTACGTGGCGCTGCTGGCGGCGATCTTCCTGCCGAACGAGCCCTTGCGGCCACGGCTGATCGTGGGCGTGCTGATCGCGCTGAGCGGGCTGGTGCTGGCGTTCAGCGAGTCGCTGGACCTCGGCACGGGTGAGCACACGGCGCTCGCCGCGCTGGCCGTGGTCTGCTCGCCGATCGCGTCGGCGATCGGGAACATCGCGATCAAGAAGCGGAGCGAAGGGCTCGATGCGCTGGTGATGAACGGCTGGGCGATGATCACCGGCGGCGTGCTGCTGCTGGCGGTGAGCGCTCCGACCGAGGACTGGGGCGCCACCGAGTGGTCGGCGGCGTCGATCGGCTCGATCCTCTACCTTGCCGTGCTCGGCACCGGCTTCACGTTCGTGACGCTGACGATCCTGCTGCGCGAGCTGCCGGCGGTGACGACGTCGTTCATCTCGATGATCATCCCGTTCGGGGCGTTGGCCCTGGGGGCGATCTTCCGCGACGAGCCGGTGACGGCGCTGGCGGTGTTCGGCGCGATGCTGGTCGTGGCGGGCATCGTGGTCGCGCAGTTCCGGTTTGCGAGGATGCGCTGATGCCTTCGATCGTCGTGCTCGGCGCCCGCAATCTCGGTGGCGCGATCCTCTCGCACCACCTGTCCAACGGCTGGCAGGGCGCGGCGGTCGCGCGGTCGGCGGAGACGCTGGAGACCGTCCGGGCCGCGGGCGGGCTGCCGCTGGAGGCCGACGCGTCCGACCCGGCGTCGCTGCGGGCGGCATTGGAGCGTGCCCGCGCCGAGCTCGGCCCGATCGACGTGATCGTCAACGCGGTGTCCGCGGCGCGGCCGACCAAGCCTGGGCCGTTCGGCGGCGGCACGCTGCGCGAGGCGAGCGTCGAGGACTTCCGCGGCTGGACGGGTGCCGTCGCCGAGCAGGCGTTCGTGTTCCTGAGCGAGGGCGTGCGCGTGGGCGCGAAGACGCTGATCCAGGTGACGGGCGGGAGCGCGCGGCGCGCGATGGCCGGCCGGGGGCTGTGGGCGGCGGGTGCGCACGCGACGAAGGCGCTGGTCCACGCCGCGGCGCAGGAGCTGCGCGAGGACGGCGTGCACGTGGCGCTGCTGGTCGTCGACGCGACGATCGACTCCCCCAAGACCGCCGCGATGACCGCGGGGCGCGACGAGAACGAGACCGCCGACCAGGCGCAGATCGCCCGGGCCGTGGAGTACCTGGCGGGGCAGTCGCCCCGCGCCTACACCCACGAGCTGGTCGTCACGCCGGCGGGTGACCGCTGGCTGCCGTGAGCGCCTCCGGCAGCTCGCTCACCATCTCGAACGCCTCATCGACCGCGGACAGCGCGAACAGCCGCTGAATCGTCGCCGGCCCGCGCACCAGCAGCAGCCGGTGGCCGGAGCGGCGGGCGCGCCGCCGGGCCGCCAGGAGCCGCGCGAGCCCGCACGAATCCAGGAAGGTGAGCTTGCGCAGGTCGAGCACGACGGTCGTCGGCCGCATGTCCTCGACGCGCCGCAGCTCCTCGTCGAACGTGTACGCGTGCGCGAGATCCAGTTCCCCCCGCAGCGCGATCCGCACCGCACCAGCGTCCAGCTCCTCGATCATGAGGCCGAAACCCTGCATGCCTGCTCCTCTCTCGAGCATGTCTCGAAGCTGACAGTGCCCCCCTTCGGGCGTTTTCAACCCCGTGTGGCGTAGGGTTCGGCGCGATGTCCAAGCGCTATGTCCACACGTGCGTGCGGGTGCTCGATCCGGACGCCTCGGTCGCCTTCTACGAGGCCCTCGGCTACGAGCGTCGCGGCAAGCTCCAGTTCGAGACGGCCTACAACATCTACATGGGCCTCCCGGGTGACTCGGACACCCTCGAGCTCACGGTCAACATCGGCCGCGAAGAGCCCTACGACCTCGGCGACGGCTACAACCACATCGCCCTCACGGTCGACGACCTCGACGCGTTGTTGGAAGAGCTGGCGAAGATCGGCGTCGAGCCCGAGAAGCCGCCCTTCGCCCCTGGAGGACGCCCCGAGATCGGCCGCATCTGCTTCGTCCAGGACCCGGACGGATACAGGATCGAGCTGATCGACGGTGGCGAGTTCAAGACCCCGCAAGACGACTGAGACGTACCGGCTGCTCGGGCCGGACGGCGTGCCCTACGAAAGCACGACGCCCGGCCTGCTCGGCGGCCACTCCCGCCAGAAGGTCTACGGCCGCCTGGACTGCGGCGTGGCGCTGTCCTTCCTCCGCCGCGGGTTCGAGCCGAAGTTCCGCGTGTTCTTCGCCGACGAGGCGACGGCCGTGGCGGCGGGCTACCGACCGTGCGGTGCGTGCATGCGGGCGGAGTACCGCGCGTGGAAGGCCGCGCGCGGCGGCTAGCCTGATCGGCCGTGCCGTCGCCGCCCGTCGTTCGCCGCCGCCGCGCGGCGGTGCTCTCCGCCGCCGCGCTCGCGCTCGTCACCGGCGCGGCCATCGGCGCCGGCGGCAGCGACGAGGCGCCCACGCCGCGTGAGGTCTCCGAGGTGGTCGGCACGCCCGAGCCCGTCGCCACGCCCGACGCGACCGTGGCGCCGGACAAGGACCCCGTCGACGAGCTCAGCCTCAAGCAGCAGGTGGGGCAGCTGGTGGTGCTGCGGTTCCAGGGGACGACCGCGCCCAGGTACGTCAAGGACGCGCTGAAGAACCGGTGGACGTCCGGTGCGATCCTGTTCGGGGACAACATCACGGACGCGGCGCAGCTCAAGCGGCTGACGCGGTCGTTGCGGAAGGCGAGCGGGGACGTCACGCCGATCATCTGCACGGACCAGGAAGGCGGGGACATCCGCAACCTGAAGTGGGCGCCGCCGCAGGTCGGGCAGGCGCGGCAGGTGCCGGGCCGGGACGCGAAGGCCGCCGCGCAGGTGCTGAAGGCGCACGGGCTGAACGTCACGCTCGCGCCGGTCGCAGACGTGCCGAGCGTCCCGAACGCGGCCATGGGCGGGCGCGCGTTCTCCACCGACGCGACCACCGCGGCGCGAGCCACGAAGGCGGCGATCGAGGGCTGGCGGGCCGGCGGCGTCGCGGCGACCGCGAAGCACTTCCCCGGGCTCGGCGGGACGGCCACGAACACGGATCAGGGGTCGGCCAGCATCGCGGGCGGGCCGACGGCCAAGGACCTGGAGCCGTTCAAGGCGGCGATCGCGGCCAAGGTGCCGCTGATCATGAGCTCGAACGCGCGCTACCCGCGGCTGGACGCCAGCCGGATCGCCGCGCAGTCGCCCAAGGTGCTCGACGGGCTGCTGCGCAAGCAGCTCAAGTACCAGGGGGTGATCATCACGGACTCGATCGAGGCGGCGGCGGTCCGCGCCACCGGCGAGACGGAGGAGATCGCCGTGCGGTCGGTCAAGGCCGGCAACGACATCGTGCTCACCACCGGCCAGCAGTCGTGGCTGCGCGCGTTCCGGGCGCTGGTGGCGGAGGCGCAGCGCTCGAAGGCTTTCCGCGAGCGCGTGCGGACGTCCGCTTCCCGGGTGCTCGCGCTCCAGCGCGCGCTCTCGTGAACGCGCCGTTCGGCCTCTGCGGTCACTGCACCCACCAGCGCGTGATCCGAAATACGCGCGGGTCCGTGTTCAGCCTGTGCGAACGCGGACTCGCGGGTGAACCCGGCTACACGAAGTACCCACGGCTGCCGGTCCTGCAGTGCCCCGGGTTCAGATCTTGCGATGGCCGAGCTTCGCCAGCTCCTCGTGATGCTGGGTGACCCGCTGCTTGACGGGGTCACTGTCCGGGCGGGCGTGCACCAGGCCCCACATGGCGTCGGCGACCTGCTCGGCGCTCTCGGGCGTGGCGCGGTTGCGCATCTCGTCCACGAGCGCGAGCTCCAGCCGCTCGATCTTCTCCTCGGCCGTGCCTTCGCCCAGCGGAGGAATCTTGACGCCGCGCAGGTTCTCGTCCCACGCGCCCTTGACGTAGGCGAACCGGTTGCGGAGAGCGATCGGGTCAGAAGTCATGCGAGGCGCGATCTTACGGAAGTCCTAAGACCAACTGCGCACAGAACTCGGGCGACCCTCCGCCTACCCTGTTAGTTGCGTGCACACCTTTGGTCGACTCCTCGGTTTCCTGCGCCCGTACAAGTCGGGTGTCATCTGGTCGCTCGTGCTCGCGGCGGCCGCGATGGTCTGCACCGTCGCGATCCCGTGGCTGACGGGCCGCGCCGTCGACCAGATCGAGGCGAAGGACCGCGACGGCCTGCGCAACCTCGCGATCGCCGTCGTCGTGGTGGCGGTCGGGCGCCTGGCGCTGTCCGTCGCCCGCCGGCTGGTCGCCGGGCGCGTCTCGCTCGCGATCGAGTACGACCTGCGCACGCTCCTGTACAGCCACCTGCAGAAGCTGGAGCTCGGCTTCTTCGCCGGCCAGCAGACCGGCCAGCTGATGTCGCGCGCGACCGTCGACCTGTCCTCGGTGCGCTTCTTCCTCGGCTACGGCCTCGTCTTCATCCTGCAGTCGGCGCTGACGATCCTGCTCGGCGCGGTCGCGATGTTCATCCTCTCCCCCGGGCTCGCCGCGCTCGCGCTCATCCCCGTCCCGTTCGTGGTCGTCGTCGCCACGCGCTACGGCCGCCGCTCGCGCCCCGCCCTGCAGGAGGTCCAGCAGCGGATCGCCGAGGTCACGGCGGACGTCGAGGAGAACATCTCCGGCGTGCGCGTCGTGAAGGCGTTCGCCGCCGAGCCGCGCCAGCTCACCCGGTTCCGCGGCAACGTCGCGCGCGTGTTCGACCAGTCGATGATCGCGACGCGGCTGCGCGCCTTCTACAACCCGTTCCTCGCCTTCCTACCGCAGCTCGGCCTGGCCGTGATCCTGCTCGTCGGCGGCCGCCAGGTGATGAACGGGACGCTGACGCTCGGCGACTTCACCGCGTTCTACACGTACCTGCTGATGTTGATCGGCCCGATGCGGATGCTCGGCGTCGCGCTCGGCCTCGCCCAGCGCGCGAGCGCGTCCGGCGCCCGCCTGTTCGAGATCCTCGACCGTGAGCCGACGATCGTCAGCGGCGCGTCGCCGCTCCCCGCCGGCAACGGCCGGGTCGAGCTGCGCGACGTCACGTTCGGCTACGGCTCCGGCCCCGACGCCCTGCGCGACGTCAGCCTGGAGGTGGAGCCGGGTTCCACGGTCGCGCTCGTCGGCGCCACCGGCTCGGGCAAGACGACCCTCGTCCAGCTCCTCTCGCGCCTGTACGACCCGACGAGCGGCTCCGTGCGGATCGACGGCGCCGACGTGCGCGACGTCGACCTCGTCTCCCTCCGCCGCGAGATCGCGGTCGTGGACGACGACCCGTTCCTGTTCAGCGACACCGTCGCGGGCAACATCGCCTACGGGCGACCGGACGCGACGCTCGACGAGATCCGGCACGCCGCCGAGCGCGCCCAGGCCGCCGGCTTCATCGACGAGCTGCCCGACGGCTACGACACCCGCGTGGGCGAGCGCGGCCTGACCCTCAGCGGCGGCCAGCGCCAGCGGATCGCGATCGGCCGCGCGCTGCTCGCCGACCCGCGCATCCTCATCCTCGACGACGCCACCTCGTCGGTGGACGCCACGACCGAGCGCGAGATCAAGGCCGCCCTACGCGAGGCGATGGAGGGCCGCACCACGTTCGTGATCGCCCACCGCCTCTCGACGATCGCGCTCGCCGACGACATCGTCGTGCTCGAGAAGGGCCGCGTCGTCGCGCGCGGCTCGCACGAGGAGCTGCTCACGCGCTCGCCGCTCTACCACGAGATCGCGACCAAGGGCCTCGTCGACCAGGTGTGCCTGAACGAGGCGAAGGTGGCGGGGCTGTGACGCGTCGCGACGATCTGATCCGGCGCTGGCGCGCCACGTCCGGCCGCGCCCGCAAGCTGCGCGGCCTGATCGTGCTGCTGTCGCCGTACCGCGGGCGCGTGGCGCTGATGTTCCTGTCGCTGATCATCGCCACCGCCGCGGCCCTGGCGCCGCCGCCGCTGGCCAAGCTCGCGATCGACAGCGGCATCGTCCCGAAGGACATGGCCGCGCTGACGTGGATCGTCGTCGCGTTCCTCGTGTCCGCGGTCGCCTACTGGGCCGCGACCTACGCGCAGACCTACCTCGTCGGCTGGATCGGCCAGCGAGCGCTGCAGGACCTGCGGATCCAGCTGTTCCAGCACCTGCAGGGCATGTCGGTCGGCTTCTACTCGCGCCGGCGCGCCGGCGTGCTGATCTCGCGCATGTCCAATGACGTTGAGGCGCTGGACACGCTCGTCAGCGACGGGATCGTGACCTTGTTCGGCTCCTCGCTGACCCTGATCGGCACCGCCGCGATCCTGTTCGCGCTCGACCCCGAGCTCGCGCTGATCACCTACACCGTCTTCCCCGTGCTCGGCATCGCGTCGTTCGCGTTCCGGATCATCTCCGCGGACGCCTACCGGGCCACGCGCGAGAAGGTCGCGGCGATCACCGCCTACCTGCAGGAGACGCTGTCGGGCATCCGCGTCGTGCGGACGTTCGCGCAGGAGCCGCGCCACCTGCGCCGCTTCGAGGAGCTCAACGAGGAGAACCGCGGCGCGAACATGAAGACGGTCAACCTCAACGCCGCGTACTTCCCGGGCGTGGAGCTGCTGTCGGCCGTCGCCACCGCCGGGATCCTGTTCTACGGCGGCGTCCAGGCGCTCAACGGCGAGATCACGATCGGCGTGCTCGTCGCCTTCCTCGCGGCGCTGAACAACTTCTTCGACCCGATCCAACAGCTCAGCCAGCTGTACACGACCTACCAGGCGGGGATGGCGGCGCTGGACAAGATCTTCGAGCTGCTCGACGAGGAGCCCGACCTCGCGGACGCGCCGCACGCGACCGTCCTGCCCCGCCTGCGCGGCGAGATCGTCCTCGACGACGTCTCCTTCTCCTACGGCGGCGATGCCTACGCGCTGCGCGACGTGACGCTGACGGTCCCGCCCGGCCAGACCGTCGCGCTCGTCGGCACGACCGGCGCCGGCAAGTCGACGTTCGCCAAGCTCGTCGCCCGCTTCTACGACCCGACGAGCGGCAGCGTGCGCGTGGACGGCCACGACCTGCGCGACGTCACCGCCGCCTCGCTGCGCTCGCAGATGGGGATCGTGCCGCAGGAGGCGTTCCTGTTCAGCGGCACGATCGCCGACAACATCGCGTTCGGGCGCCCCGACGCGTCAGCCGAGGAAGTGCGGGCGGCGGCCGCGGCCGTGGGTGCCGACGACTTCATCGCCGGGCTGGAACACGGCTACGACACGCCGGTCGGCGAGCGCGGCGTCCAGCTCTCGGCGGGGCAGCGGCAGCTCGTCGCGTTCGCGCGGGCGCTGGTCGCCGATCCGCGGATCCTCGTCCTCGACGAGGCCACGTCCAACGTCGACGTCCACACCGAGTCCAAGATCGAAGCCGGCCTGCGGCGGCTGCTCGCAGGCCGGACGGCGATCGTCATCGCGCACCGGCTCTCCACGATCGAGCGGGCGGGCCAGATCGTGGTCATGGAGCACGGGCGGATCGTGGAGCAGGGCACGCATGCCGAGCTCCTGGCGGCGGGTGGGCACTACTGGCGCCTCCACGAGGACTGGCGCGAGCAGGCCGCGGCCTAGCGGCTACGAGACCAGGGCATGCTCTAGGTCCAGGAGGCCTTGGCCTGCGCCATGGTCGGCAGCAGGATCGGGAGCGTCAGGGCGGTGGTGGTCGCGATGACCTTGATCTTCTTCATGGGCGGCACTTTCGGCTCAGCCGGTTTCCTCGCGGTAAAGCGGCGGTTAGAGGCGCGGATCGACCGGCTCGGACTCCAGCGCGAGCACCGCGAACACGCACTCGTGCACGCGGTAGAGCGGCTCGCCGCGCACGAAGCGCTCCAGCGCCTCGATGCCGAGCGCGAACTCGCGCGAGGCCAGGCTGCGCTTGCGGCCCAGGCCACGTGAGCGCAGCCGGCCGATCTGGTCGGGAGCGTCGTACTCGGGGCCGTAGATGATCCGCAGGTACTCGCGGCCGCGGCACTTGATGCCCGGCTGCGCCATCCCGCGCCGGCCGCGCGCGGTGAACGCGTGCGGCTTGACCACCATGCCCTCGCCGCCGCCCGCGGTCAGCTCCTCCCACCAGGCGGTGGCGGCGGCCTCGCTCGCGGGGTCGGTGAGGTCGACGACACGCCGCTCGGTGCGCCGGATCCAGTCCGGATCGGCGGCGACGAGCGCGTCGCACAGCTCCAGGTGCCACCCGTGGTCGCGCTCGGCGAACGCGCCCGACTCGGCGGCGAGCACGTGGAACGGCGCCAGCCGCAGGTCCTCGAGCCCGGCGACGGGCCAGTTGTAGCGGCGGTAGGCGTCCACGTAGCCGCCGACGCGCGCGGCGCGACCCGCCGTGCGCTCCAGCAGCGCGGCCACGTCCAGGCCACGGGCGGCGGCCGTCCGCAGCGTCTCGGTCGTCGCGGCCAGCGCCGCCGTCCCCGCCGCGCCCACCGGCGCGTACTGGCGCTCGATCAGCTCCTGTGCCTTGGCCGACCACGGCAGCAGCTCGCAGTCGAGCACGAACCAGTCGCTCGCGAGCGACTCCCACAGGCCCGCGCGGTCCGCGGCGGCGCGGATCCGGGCGAGCGCGGGCTCGGCGTCGTCGAGGAACGGGCGCCCCGTGCGCGTGTACAGCGCGCCGGTGCCGTCGCCGCCGAAGCGGGCCTTCGCCACGGACTCCTCCCGGCACACGACCGCGATCGCGCGCGAGCCCATGTGCTTCTCCTCGCAGATCACGCTCCCGAGGCCCTCAGCCCGGTACTCGGCGAACGCCTCGCTCGGGTACTCGAGCGCGTCCGGCCGCTGCGACGTGGCCGTCGGCGCCATCGTCGGCGGCAGGTAGACGAGCCAGCGTGGGTCGATCGCGAACCGGCTCATCACCTCCATCGCGCCCGCCGCCGACTCCTCGCGCACGGTGACCGTCCGCGCGAAGCGGGTCTGGACGATCCGCTTGCCGGCGATGTCGTCGAGGTCGAGCAGCTGGTCGGGGCGCTCCTCGAGCGGCGTGAGCGGCCGGGCGGGCGCGTAGTACTCGCGCGCCGCGGGCACGCTCACCAGCTCGCGCTCGGGCCAGCGCAGCGCCGTCAGCGCACCGCCGAAGACGCAGCCCGTGTCGATGTTGATCGTGTGGTTGTGCCACTCGGGCGCGGCGACCGGCGTGTGCCCGTAGACCACGGTCGCGTTACCGCGGTAGTCCGCTGCCCAGTCCAGGCGGACCGGCAGGCCGAGCTCGTCGGTCTCGCCCGTCGTGTCGCCGTAGAGGGCGAACTCGCGCACGCGACGCGAGCTGCGGCCCTGGTAGCGCTCGGGCATGCCGGCGTGGGCGACGACCAGCCGCCCGCCGTCGAGCACGGCGTGGCTCGTCATGCCCTTCAGGAAGTCCAGGGCGCCGTCCACCGGGTCGGCCTCGAGCTGCTCGAGCGATTCGGCGAGCCCGTGCGTGATCCGCACGTCGCGCCCGCCGAGCTTGCGCGCGAGCTTGAAGTCGTGGTTGCCGGGCAGGCAGATCGCCGCCCCCTTGGCCTGCAGGTCCATCACGCGGCGCAGCACGCCGGGCGTGTCGGGCCCGCGGTCCACGTAGTCGCCGACGAACACGAGCCGACGTCCCTCGGGATGCCCCGCCTCGCCGTAGCCCAGCCGGGTCAGGAGCGCGTCGAGCTCCTCACGGCAGCCGTGGATGTCGCCGACGATGTCGAACGGGCCCTGCTCCACGCTGCGGTTCGTCCACAGCGGCGCGCGGACGATCTCGACCTCCGCGCCCTCCTTGACGACGTGCACGTGCCGGAAGCCCTCGCGCTGCAGGAAGCGCAGCGAGCGCCGCAGCTCGCGCGACTGGCGGCGGATCACGTGCTCGCCGAAGTCGCGGTCCGGCCGCGTGGCGTTGCGCGCCTGGCAGACGCTCTCGGGCACGTCGAGGACGATCGCGGTCGCGAACAGGTCGTGGTCGCGTGCCAGCTGCACGAGCGGCGCGCGGGCCTCCTTCTGGACGTTGGTGGCGTCGATCACGGTCAGCCGGCCGCGCTTGAGGCGCCGGCCCGCGATCTCGTGCAGCACCGCGAACGCGTCCTGCGACGCCGACTGGTCGTTGGCGTCGTCGGCCACGAGCGAGCGGCAGAAGTCGCTGCTCACGGTCTCGGTCGGCAGGAAGTGCCGCGCGGCGAACGTGCTCTTGCCGGAGCCGCTGGCGCCCATCAGCACGACGAGGCAGGGCTCGCCCAGCTCGATCTTCATCGCTCGAACACCGCCATCTGGGTGGGTGGGCCCGCCTCGGGGTCTTCGGGCCCGACCGGCAGGAAGCGGACGCCGTAGCCGTACGTCTCCGTGATCTGGGCCGCCCAGGCGGCGAACTCCGCGCGCGTCCACTCGAACCGGTGGTCGGCGTGGCGCATCTCCCCGGCGGGCAGCGTCTCCCACAGCCGGTTGTACTCGCGGTTGGGCGTCGTCACGACCACGGTCGGCGGCTGCGCGGAGCCGAAGACGTTGCGCTCGAGCGCACGCAGCCGCGGCGGGTCCAGGTGCTCGACCACCTCGACGAGCGCGGCCGCGTCGTAGCCGCGGAAGCGCTTGTCCCGGTAGGTGAGCGGGCTGTGCAGCAGCGTCACGTTGCGCGCGTCGCGCAGTCGTCGCCCGGCGATCTCCAGCGCGCGGGCCGACACGTCGGCGCCGGTGAGCTGGACGTAGCCGTCCTTCGCGAGGCGCTCGAGCAGCGCGCCCGCGCCGCAGCCGAGGTCCAGCACGCGCCTCGCGCCCGTCGCCTTGAGCACGGCCTGGACCGTCCCCAGCCGCTGGTCGCGCAGGGACACGGGACGCTCGAGCGCCTCCTCCTTCTCGTCGGTCGCCGCCTCCGGCTGGGCCTCGTCCAGCGCCTGCAGCGCTCCGAAGACCAGGCGCTGCTCGTGCTTGAGGTAACGACGTGTGATCAGCGCGCGCTCCGGGTGCTGCGGTAGCCAGCCTTCGCCACGGCGCATCAGCTTCTCGATCTCGGCCTCGTCGACCCAGTAGTGCTTCTCGTCGTCGAGGACCGGCAGGAGCACGTAGAGGTGGGTCAGGAGCGCCGAGAGCCTCGTCGTGGCGGTGAGCACGAGCCCGACGTGGCGCCGGCTGCCGATGTCGCGCACGTCGACCGCGTAGCCGAGCGGCTCGAACAGGCGCCGCACGAGGTCCTCCCCGCCGCGGGCGGGCACGGCCGGCAGCTCGGCCACCAGCGGGATCGCCGTCGCGGCGAGCTCGGGGCTGCGGCCGTCCAGCGCGCTCTTGAAGACGGACACGAGCGCCACGCTGAGCAGCGAGGACGCCACGTACGGCCGGTCGTTGACGTAGTCGGCCAGCGCGAACGCGCTCTTGCCGCGACGCGTCAGGCCGACCGGATCGATCTCGAGCACCAGTGCGGCCGTGCAGCGCTCCTCGGTCGCCTCCGGGTAGAAGACGTGCGCGGTGCCGAACGGGAGCCGGAACGCCTGCACCCGGTCGGGGTGCTTGTGCAGCAGGAACCCGAGGTCGGTGGCGGGCCGGTGCGTGGTCGAGAGGGTCAGGAGCACGGCGCGGGACCGTACCGGACCGGTCGCTCCCAGATCGGGTTCGACTCCTTAACGACGAACGGCCCCTCTCGGGGCCGTCTCGTACTGCCGGGCAGGGACTCGAACCCCAAATACCAGAGCCAGAATCTGGCGTGTTGCCAATTACACCACCCGGCAACGGGTGCGCGGCGATCAGTATAGGAAGCTCGGAGCGCGGTTACGGCAACGACACCGCCAAACGGCTTCCGCGCAGGTATTCTCGGCGCTACATTGAAGCTCGGCCTAGCGGGGGCAGCCGCTCCCGCGCGATCGACGAGGAACTTCGCTCGCATGCCAGACGCCGGGAACGGCTCAGTTCAGCTGTTGGAAGCAGACCCCGAGCTCGCTCGCGGGCTGGACCCGCGTCGCGTGCGCGAGGTCAGCCAGCGATTGTTCGCGCGCTCGATCGACGTGCCACGCGGCCCATGGTCGCCGGCTCGTGCGTTGGCCGGCGGGACGAACCCGATCGGTCTCCTCGTGCTCGACGGCTTACTGGTCCGCGAGGCGATCGTCGGTGATCACCCGTGCGCCGAGCTGCTCGGCCCGGGCGACCTGCTGCGGGCCTGGGAGGACCGGGACGCCGAGGTCCTGCTCCCGCGCACCGTCGAGTGGAGCGCGCTGAGCCAGGTCCGGCTCGCCGTGATCGACCAGGCGCTCGCCGTCCGCGCGGCGCAGTGGCCGGAGATCTTCGCGTCGCTCGTGGAGCGGGCCGCGCGGCGCGCCGAGCGGCTCGTGGTCATGCAGGCCATCGCCCACCTCACCCGTGTGGACGACCGGCTGCTGGCCCTCCTCTGGTGCCTCGCCGAGCGCTGGGGCCGCGTCGCCCCGGGCGGCGTCGTCGTCTCGCTGCGCCTGCCGCACCGCACGCTCGCCGGCATGGTCGGCGCCCGTCGCCCGTCCGTCACCACCGCGCTGGGTCAGCTGATCGCCCGCGGTGAGGTCGAGCGCCGCCCGGACGGCGGCTGGCTGCTCCTGGGCGACCCGCCGGAGGCGCGTCAGCGTCCGGTGGACGACCACAGCAGCATGGCCTTCCAGCGCCACACGGCTTAGAGAAGAGTCGGCGGGGCGGCCCGTCCCCGGGGGGACGGGCCGCTGGCCGCTCGCGCCGCCCATGCCCACTGGGCCCAGGGCGGAGGGGTGCCCTTTGTTCGCAGGCGAGCGCGGGGTAGCGCTCTGGCGGCGTCGAGGTGCGTCTTGTTGCGAATCCTACGGCAAACGCCGTGTCAATTGCGCGGGTTGTCACCGACGAACAAGTCGGTGATGTCCTGCTCGATGCCCGGATCGAGCACGACGAGGACCTCGTCACCGGCCTCGACCACGGTGTCAGCCTTGGGCACGAAGCCCGACCCGCCGCGAAGCACCGAAATCACGAGTGCTCCGTCCGGCAGCCCCAGGTCTTGGATCTGCTGCCCGGCTGCAGGCGCCGTTGCGGAGACGACGAGCTCGATGATCTCGAGCCGCTCCTCCGGCAGGTCCAGCAGGTGCACGAGGCCGTAGCGCGGCACCTCGTGCTCGATCAGGCGCAGGATCAGGTCGGTCGCGCTCACCGCCGGCTGGATGCCGAGCAGCTTGAAGTGGTCCAGGTTGCGGGGGTTGTTGACGCGGGCGATGATCCGCTCGCAGAGGTACTTCTCCTTGGCGACCTGGCAGATCAGCAGGTTGTCCTCGTCGTCGCCGGTGACGGCCACGACCAGGTCCGCGCGCTGGATCCCGGCGCGTTCGAGCACCCACAGCTCGGTCGCGTCGCCGTACTGGACGGCGTGCTCGAGCTCCTGCTCGACCGTCAGGTACCGGCGGCGGTCCTGCTCGACGCAGGTGACCTCGTGCCCCTTCTCGAGCAGCTCGCGGGCGAGGTTCCAGCCGACCTTGCCGGCGCCCGCGATGATGACGTAGAGCCCTTCCTCCATCAGACGACCTCACCCAGCGCCGCCTGCTGCAGCTGCTCGATCGCGATCTGGGTCGGGCAGATGGTGTGCAGCCCCTGCTCCTGGTACCACGCCGCGCGACGCGGGTCGAGCACACGGGCGATCACCCGGTCGACCTTGAAGCGCCGCTGCGCGATCTGCGCGACCACCAGGTTGGTGTTGTCGCCGTTGGTGGAGGCGATGAACACGTCCGCCTCCTCGACGCCGGCTTCGATCAGCGCGTCGATCTCCATCGCCGTCCCGATCGTGAAGCGGCCTCCCGCTTCCTCCCAGGACGAGCCGAGCTCGACGTCCAGCCGCTCGTGCGAGAGCGGATCCTCATCCAGGACTGACACCGTATGACCGCGGCCCAAAGCCGACGTCGCGAGGGCCGCGCCGACGCGCCCTGCTCCGACCACGAGAACGAACACGGTCGAAACCCTAGCGGGCAGGCTCATCTTCGGACACGCCGTGGGCGTGTCCGAGCGGCAGCGGCGCCTCCACCGGCTGCGGACCCATCGGGTCCAGCGTGCGTGCCGCGGGCGGTGCGGTGAGGATCACGCGGCAGGTCGCCTTGTTGATCACGTAGCGGGTCGTCTCCCCCACGCTCGTGTCGTGCAGGCCGGGCTTGCCGCCCAGGCGCAGGCCGCCGCCCACGCGGGTCGGCTCCTCGGCCGCGAGCACGACCGCCTCCACGCCGCGGCGCTTGGCCTCCTTGACGATCGCCGCGCCCGCCTTGCGCGCCCGCACCACCGCCGTCGCGACCTCGACGCCCTCGTACTCCTCGCCGACGGCCTTCGCCCGCTTGAGCGCCGCCCGGGCGCGCTTGAGCTCGGCGTCGGGTACGCGTGCGTCGAGCGCGAGCGTCATCGGCACCTCGAAGACCCAGATCGCCTCGATCACGGCACCGGCCTCGTCGTCGCTCTCCTCGGCCGCGAGCCGGCCGGCCGTCTGCATGATGTCGTCGTCGAGCGGCGTGCCGAGCACCGGGACGAGGATCGAGCCGAACTCCACCTCGCGGGCCCGGCGCCGCGTCAGCGCCGACTCCGGCACGGTGACGCGCTTGAAGACGTCCTTCCCCTGCGAGATCCGGTACCCGAGGTAGAGCGATACCCCGGCGAGCATCCAGACGACGCCGACCCAACGGGCCGCCCCGTGCTCGACGAGGAGCGCGACCAGGGCCACGCCCGACAGGCCGACGCAGCCGATCGCCGGCAGCGGGAGCTCGCCGCCGCGGAACGGCACGTTGAGCGGCATCTTGTAGGGCCGGTCGCGATCGGGCTCGCGGTAGCGCAGGCGGATCACCGACAGCCCGACGATCATGAACGCGAGCGTCGCGCCGAACGCGCAGATCGCCGCCAGGAACTCGAGGTCGGCTGGGATCAGCAGCGCGATCGCGGTGACCGCGCCGAAGACGATGATCCCCACCGGCGTGGCGCGGGTGGGATGCAGCGAGCCGAAGGCGGACGGGATCTGCCGGTTGACGGACAGCGCGTAGCCGAGCCGCGAGAGCCCGAGCATCGCGGCCTGTGCCGCGCTGACGAAGATCAGCACGGCCGAGATCGCGATCAGGTACTGCAGCGGCTCGCGGATCCACGCCTGCTCGAACGCGTTCGCCACGCCGAGCAGCGGCGCCTCGACCCAGCGGCCGCCCGTCTGGGGCAGCACCGACGACGCCACCAGCGCGATCCCGAGGTACGGCACGAGCGACGCGAGCAGGCGGACGCCGATCAGCCGCCGCAGGCCGGCGCGGCCGATCTTCACCTGCCCGGCGAGCCCGGAGGACGCGTCGATGCCGCTGAACGCCACCAGGACGAGCGGGAACGCGAACACGACGTCCTCGAGCGACGGCGTGCCGGCCACCGCGGCCGGGTTGAAGAGCACGTCGGGCTCGAACAGCAGCGCCAGGCCGAGCACGACCACGAGCAGCTGCAGCACGAGGTCGCCGAGCACGAGCACGGCCGCGCGCTCGAAACGCTTGGGCCCGCCGCCGCGGATCGCCAGCAGCGCGACCACCAGCACGATCGCCGCGCCGATCAGGAACTCCGTCAGGCCGTCGCTGAACTCGCTCCAGAACAGCCCGAGGTAGTCCGTGGCGGCGAACGCGCACAGCGCCACGAGGATCAGGTAGTCCAGGCAGATCGCCCAGCCCGCGATGAACGACACGAGCTCGTTGAAGCCGTGGCGGGCGATGACGGTCGCGCCGCCACGCTCCTGGTGCAGCGAGGCGCCCTCGACGTACACCGGGACGATGAACGCGAACAGCAGCCCGCCCACGAGGAAGACCGCCCACGTGAGCCCGAGCGCCCGCTCGGCCACGAGCCCGATCGAGAAGTAGATCGAGGCCGCGATGAACCCCTGGACGATCCCGAACAGCGCGGGCGAGCCGAGCTGCTTGCGCAGCGACGGCTGCTTGACCTTCATCGCAGCCCCCGCTCGACGTAGATGCGGCATGCGCCCGCGGCGATGAACAGCACACCGACGATCAACCCGAACGCGACCGGCCCGCCACCGCCAAGGATCGTCCTCACGATCAAACCGACGCCGATGAGGATCATCAGCGCGGGCAGCACGTAGCCGCGCAGCGCCTTCACAAGATCAGCTCCTGGTGCCGGTGCTCGGATGGCGAGGACTCGATGATCACCCGGCACGGCCGCTCGGCGAGCACCGTCTCGAGGGTCTTGCCGAACACGGACGCGCCGTTGATCCGCCGCGGCAGCGGCATCACGATCGCGGCCGCGCGCATGTCGGTCGCCTCCTCGATGATCCGCCGGCCGGCCTGGCCGGGGCGCACGCGCTCGACGTGGCCGCTCACGCGCGCGCCAGCTTGCAGGCGCGCCTGCTCGATCAGCGTCTCGGCGCCGGCGGTCGCCTCCGGCATCGCCGCGTCGATCTTCAGCGCGCTCGGCACGGTCACGAGCGCGAGCACGTGGATGCCGCGCCGCTTGCGGGCCGCGAGCTTGGCGGCCGTGGCGATCACGGACTCGTCGTAGCCGTCGCTGAGCGGGACGAGCACGGAGTCGTACTCGGCCTCGTGATCGACGACCGGCTGCGGGATCGCGACCTTGTGCGTGGAGATCAGGTCCAGCCCCTGCGAGCGGCGGTACAGCAGGTAGACCACGACGCCGAGCGAGAGCCACACGACGCCCGTGATCGCCACGTCCGGGTGCAGGGCGATCGTCACGACGAGCGCGGAGAACGTGCCGAACCAGCCGAGGAAGGCGAACAGCGGCAGGTCGTGGCCGCGGAAGTTCCAGTTGCCGGGCGCGCGGTACGGCCGGGGCAGGTCCGGCCGTTTGATCCGCAGCCGGATGATCGCCGAGTGGGCGATCGTGAACGACAGCATCGCCCCGAAGGCGTACAGGTTCCCGAGGAAGGCCGCCTGGCCCGGCAACGTGATCAGGATCGCGAGGAAGCCGAACAGCAGGATGCCGATCCACGGCGTCCGGTACTTCGGGTGCAGCTGCCGGAGCCGGTCCGGCAGTTGGCGGTGGATGCCCATCGAGTACACGAGGCGGCTCACGCCGATCAGCCCCGCGTTCGTCGCCAGGAAGAGGATCGTGGCGGCGAGGATGCCGACGTAGACCTCGGCCGGGGTCTGGAACGCGCCGAGGTTCAGGTTCGCGACCACGCCCGCGATCGGGTCGCCCGCGAAGCCGCCCTCCTCCTCGGACAGGCCGAGCAGCGTCGAGTACTCGCCCGTCACCGGGTCCTGCGTCACCGGCAGCGCCACGAGCGCCACCGCGGGGAGCGTGAAGTAGATGGCGAACACCGCGATCGCCACGCGCTTGATCGCGGCCGGGATCGTCTTGATCTCGTCCTTGGCCTCCTCGGCCATGTTCGAGATCGTCTCGATGCCCGTGTAGGCGATCATGCCGATCGGGATCGCGAGGATGAAGTCCTTCCAGGTCGGTGCCACGCCGAGCTCGACGTTGTCGATCAGCTGGCCCGGATCAGCGCCCAGCACGAGCGCCGCGCCGACCACCACGAGCAGCACCTGCGTGAGGAAGTCCACGACCGCGAGCGCGATGTTCAGCCCGGCGGACTCCTTGACGCCGACGACGTTGATCAGCGACAGCAGCGCGATGATCACCGCACCGGCGATGATGTCCCCGGGCGAGTGGCGCAGCGCCTCCCACCCGAACGCGCTGCCGAGGTAGTGCGGGACGAAGAACGCGGAGATCGCGACCGTCACCACGTAGTTGAGCATCTGGCCCCAGGCGGCGAAGAACGACCAGAACTCGTTGAACGCGCGGCGCGCGAAGCTCGAGGAGCCGCCGGCCTCCGGGTACATCGCGGTCGCCTCGGCGTACGTGGCGGCCGTGCACAGGAAGAAGATGCCGGTGATCAGGAAGACGATCGGCGTGAGGCCGAGCGCCAGCGCGGCCACGAGGCCGAGCGCGTAATAGATGGAGGAGCCGACGTTCCCGTAAGCGGTCGAGAAGAGGGCGTTGACCCCCAGGACTCGTTCCAGTCCTTCTAGTCGGCGTCTTGCCATATGCCGCGGGCGATTCTAGGGAGATGGGTGCGCGCGCCCATTGACGGCGCGTTACGACTCAGCCGAGTTCCCTCAAGGTCGCCTCGGCGTCACCGCGCACGACCTCGTCCTCATCTCCCTCGGCGATCGCCTTCAGGCGCTGCTTCGCCGCGGAGCTCTCGACCAGTCCGAGCGCGATCACGGCGGCGCGGCGGACGCTCTTCGCCTCGTCCTCGGTCGCCTGCTCGAGCGCTCCAGGCAACGTCCCGTCATCGCTCGCCACGCCCAGCAGGAGGATCGCGGTGGCGCGGTCGTCGGCGCTACCGGCAGCCTTGAAGCGCTGCTCCGCGTCCTTCGCGCTCACGGTGTCCAGCTCGCCCGCGGCGTCCTTGGCCACCTTCTCGGCGCTGGGGCCGTCGATGTAGAGGTAGCGGAGCTGGAGGGCGTCGTCGTGGATGAGGTAGACGCGCGTGTCGTCCTCGTCCCCGCGGTAGACGTCCTGCTTGGGCCGGTCCTCGGTCTTCTCGAGCGTGGCGACCATCGGCCAGTCCAGCTCCCAGGCGGCGTTGTCGACGTCGTCGGAGCTGACCTTCGGGTCTAGGGCGATGCGTTTCTTGGCCATGTCCTTCTATTTCATCTTGTAGAAGCCGAGAACCATCTGCTCGATCTTCTCGGCGATCGCCGTCTCGTTGGCGGCGATCGCGCCGCCCTCGGCCTTGATCTGCGCCGTCACCCAGCGGCTGACGAGCTCGACCTCGCGGCGCTGGAGCTCGCGCCGGTTCTCGACCTTGCCCTTGCTCTTGCCGATCATCGGGCGGTCTTCCTCGAACGCGAGCCCGCGCTCGGCCGCCGGGGCGCCGATGCCGGACATCGGGTACGCCCCGCGGCCCATCGGCTTGGTCGGCTGGCCGCCTTCCTCGGTCGGCTCGAACGCCTTGAAGGCCTCGTCGAAGGTCATGTTGCCGCTGCGGATCAGGTCCAGCGTCATCGGGCCCATGGCGACGTTGCCCTGGTTGCGGTGGGACTCGCGCACGAACATCAGGTACGCCATCTGGGCGACCATGTCGCCGTGCTGCGTTGACAGGCCCTCGGGCAGCTTGCCGGTGGCCGCGTAGCTGCGGATCATGAGGGCGAAGCGGGTGTCGGACATGCCGGAGGCCTTGATCGCGTCGGCCATCTCGGGGTAGCTGCCGATCTTGTCGACGAACTGGTTCGTCGCGCCGGCCTTCTGCTGCTCGCCGATCCGGTGGCGGTCTTCACCGGTCCGGTAGTACTCCTTGTGGCCCCACGGCTGCGCCGGGCGCTGCTGGTGGGCCTTGGTGCCACCCATGTAGCCGACGCCCGCCTCGATGTCGGTGTCCGTGCCCGGCCGTTCCTCCCAGTTCTTGCGGATGCGCTCGGCGGCGGCGATCACGTCGTCGCGCTGCAGGAGGCGCTCAGCGACCTTGTGCGCGAGCTGGCGCAGGCGCTCGCCGTTGAGCTCCGTGCCCTGGCCGATCTCGGCGAAGGGGTTGACGGTCGCGACGATCTGGACGCTGTTGCCGCCCTTCTTGGCCTCGAGCTTGGAGAGGCGGTACATGAGCCGCCACGCGAGCAGCCGGCCCTTGAGGAACAGGCCCGTCGTGCCCTTGGCCATGAGCGCGGCGATCTTCGGACGCAGCGCCGCGGCGGCCTTGTCGAGCCGGTCCTGCTTGTCCTGCTTCTTCTCCTCGTCGGTCTTCTTCTGCTTCTTGCCGAAGACCTTGTCCTTGGCCTTCGTGACGCCGCGCTTGATCTTCTTCAGGCCGCCCTTGAGCTTCTTGCCGACCTTCTTCATGGCCGTCATCAGCTTCTTGCCGATCTTCTGGGCGATCGCCTTGATCTTGCCCGCGACCTTGGCGGCGGCGCCGGCGATCTTGCGCAGCAGGAACTGGCTGACGAACTCGATCACCGCGACGGCGGCCGCGGCGAGCGCGTTCGCGAAGGCCGGGCCTGCGTTGCCGGACTTGACGGCCTTCAGGAAGGCGATGAAGCGGTCGATCGCGGCGAGGATCTTCTGGATCGCGCCCCAGGCGGCCATCAGGCCCTGGACGACCGCCATCACCGCGCCCGCGGCGGGGACGATCATGGAGACGAGGCGCTCGACGAGCAGCGCGATGAGCGCGGGCGGGATCGCGGCCTTGAGCGCCTCGAAGGCCATCTTGCCGACCTGCGCCATCGAGATCCCGCCCTTGGTGAGCAGGCTCATGACGCTCTTGCCAAGCCCGAGCAGCGACTCCAGCTTCTCGTTGAACCAGCCCTGGACGGCGGTCTTGAGCGCGACCCAGAGGTGGTTCTTGATGCCGTCGACGACGCTCGCGCCCAGGTTGCTGAGCCACTGGCCCGGGTTGGACGCGATGTCCTTGATGATCGACGCGAACTGACCGAGGGCGGCGATCGCGGCCTTGGCCTTCTCGATCGCGGCCTTGACGACGCTCTTGACGGCGTCGATCGCGGCGCTGATGCCCTTCTTGAGCAGGTCCAGGCCCTGCTTGAGGGCGTTGCCGACCGCGGTCATGACCTTCTTGATGCCGTCCTTGACCGCCGTGACGATCTTGTTCAGCGCCGTGACGGCCTGCTTGACGCGGTCCTTGATCCACTTGCCGAACTTCTGGCGGGCGGCCGCGAAGCCGGGGATCAGCTTGTCGCCGATCGCGAGCAGCTTGCCCGCGACGGCCTTGACCTTGTCGGCGACGAACTTGACCGCGCGGTCGATGACGCTGTGCGCGAGCTCCTTGGCCTTGTTGATGGCCGTGGTGATCGCGCTGCGGACCTTGTTGAAGACCGCGGTGATGCCGTCTTTGACCTTGTCGTAGAGCGCCTTGGCCTTGGACGCGACCCAGCCGAAGAAGCCGCCGCCACCCTCTTCCTGCTTGGCCTTGTCCTTCTCGGCCTTAGCCTCCTCGTCGCCCTTGCGCTTGTGGTCCTCGGCCTCCTTGCGGCCGGCTTCGACGTGCTTGATCGCGTCGGCCTCGGCCCTGGTCTTCTCGGACTGGATGGCGGTCTGCGCCTCGCCGACCGCGCCGGTGGCCTCGAGCTTGGCGGCGTCGGCCTGCTGCTTCTGGTCCGCGGTCCAGTCCTGTCGAGCCTGGGAGACGCCGGCCTTGGCGGCGGCGTGCTCGGCGATCTGGTCGGCCTTGCCCTTGGCCTCCTCGGCTTGCGCCTCCTCGAGCGCCGCGGCCTTGGTCTGGGCGGACTTGGCGGCGTGCTGCTGCTTCTCGGCGTCGATCCGTGAGGCGGCCTGGGACGCTGCGGCCTTCAGCGCCGGGCCCTGCTCCTGCTCGGCGACGATGCTGGCCACGTCGTCGTCGGCACCCGGGCCGGCTGCGCCCGGCGCGGCCTGCGCTGCTCCGGCGGGGATCTCGGCCTTGATCTTCTCGGCCTTGACGGTCGGCGCGAGGTCGTTCTCGCCCGCGGGCTCGTTGGCCTCCTGCGCGCCCTGGGCCGTGGCCTTGCCCACCGTCTGGTCCAGGTGCTGCTTCTGCTCGGCCATCTGGCCGGGGTCCGCCGCGCCGGTGAGGCTCAGCTTGGGCGTGCTGATCTGCGGGACGGTGACCGCGCCGTCGGTGATCGGCAGCGCCTCGATCGCGGCCTTGATCTTGGCTCCGTCACCCTCGGCGACGTTGCCCTTCTCGTCGGGCTTGAGCGTCGGACCGGCCGGCAGCGGCGCTTTCGCGGGCGGCGCGGGCGTGGGCGCGGGCTTCTCGGGCGCGCCGCCGGTCTTCTCCGCCGCCTTGGGGGTGCTGGGTCGGCTCGGCGGCGTGCTGACGTGCTTCTCGTCGGCCGCGGGCGCGTCGGGACCGCCGCCCGCCTCGAGCTCGGGCGGCTGCGCCGCGAGCTTCTCGTGCTCCTTGGTGACGTGGTTGGCGGCGGCCTTCTCCGCGCCGCCCAGCGTCTCCAGCATCTGCGCGGGCTTGAGGCTCGCCGCTTGCGCGACCGCCTGGGCGGGGTCCGCGTTGCTGACGTCGGGCGCGGGCTGCTCCGGCTCGGCCTCGACGGCGCCGCCGCCTCCCCCGCCACCGCCACCGCCACCGCCGGTGACCTCCCCGCCGCCGGAGGCGCCGAGCGCCTCCATCTCGCCCTGCGCGTCCGCGGAGATCGCCGCCGGGTCGACCGCGGGCTCCTCGTCCGGCTCGGCCGTCAGGTCCTCGGTCGGCGGGGCGAGCACCTCGGTCGTCGCCGCGCGCGCGAGGACCGCCTCGCCGCCGCCTTCGCTCAGCGTGTCGGCTCCGGCCTCCTCCGCTTCGGCCGCCGCGGTCGTGGACTGCTCCTCGGCGCTCGGCTCGGCGACCATCTCGGTCTCGGGCACCGAGGCCACGGACGCCTCGGCCGCGACGACCTCTTCCAGCGACGACGGCACCGCCGCCTCGGCCATCGCCGCGGGCGCGGGCTCCGGGCCTTCCACGACGGCCTCGGGCGTGTCCTGCACGGCGGGCGTCGCCGCGGGCTCCGCCGTCGGGGCCGCCACGGACTCCGCCGCCACCGCCTCCGGTGCATCCGCTTCCGGCTGCGGCCCGGCGGCGAGTTGCTCGTCGATCGCGGTGAGCTCATCCTCCGACGGCCCTTCCGCCGCGGCGCCTTCGCTCTCGCCGCCGCCGGCCGCCCCGCCCGCCTCGGGCGCGCCGACCGGACCGCTCGCCACCGGCGCCACGCCGGGCGTCGCCGCCGCGAGCCCACCCGTGACGGCCGAAGCGATCCCACCCATCCCCCCGGCGATCGCGCCGACGTTCCCGAGCACGGACACCGGCCCGGCCGCCCCACCGCCAGCCGCGGCAACCGCCGCACCGGGCGCCGCCGCCACCTCGCCCCCGGCCGCACCGGCCAACGCTTCGATCCCGGGCCCGCCCGCACCCGCAACGGCAGCCTCGCCGGCCGGTGGCGTCGCCCCGGCCACACCGGAAGCCGCCGCCCCACCGAGAAGCTCCCCGGCCGGCAGCGTCGCCCCGGCCACACCGGGAGCGCCGCCCGCTGCCGCCAACTCACCACCGGCAAGCGTTGCTTGAGCCGCCGCGCCCCCTGCCAGCGCGCCCTGCGCCGCACCCGCGGCGCCCAGCACGTCCGTCGTCGCCGAGTCACCACCCGCAAGCGCGCCCTGCACCGCCGCCCCGGCAAGGCCCGCCGCGCCGCTCGCACGCGCGCCCTGCTCCGCACTCGCCGTGCCTGCTTCGTCCTGCGGGGCCGCTCCGGCGAGGCTCGTCGGCGCCCCTTCCGTCTCGCCCGACGGACCCGTCGTGGTCGCCTCGCGGCTCGCAAGCGCGTCCTGCGCGACCGCGCTCGCTGTGGGCGCGCCGGCTGCGCCACCTGCCGACGCGCCCTGGGCCGCGCCGGCGGCGTCTGCCGCCGCGGACTCGCCGCCGGCGAACGCGACCTGCCCCGTCTCGCCGACGCCGTGCGCGCCTTGCGTCGTCTCGCTTGCGGCTCTCGCGCCCGTCGACCCGGCGTCCTGTGCCGCGTCCGACGGACCCGCGGCCTCCGACTCGCTGTCCGGGGACCGTTCGGCCGGCTTGTCCTCCTCGGGCGCGACGATCGGGCGGTCTTCGGTCAAGGTGGACGGCGCGCGGGCGACGATCGCTCGCATCAGCTCGGCGTCGCCCGGGGCCGGGAGGGTCACCGTGCGAACCGCGGAGTCGGCGCGGCGGGCGCCGTCGATCAGGCCGGAGACGGCGGCGTTGCCGGCGCTGCCTTGCAGGCGCATGACGGTGCCGCGGGACATCGGGGGGCGCGAATGGCCCGCTCCGGCGAGGTCGGAGGCGCCACCGGAGAAGGCGGGCGCCGGCCCCGCGGACGTCGGGACGGCAGATTCGACTTGGGGTTCGCGCTCGGCTGCCTCCGCCACGTCGCGGCGAACCTACATGTCGATCAGGTCAACCGATAGGGCCAGTGGGGCAACGGCTCGGGCAACATGTGAGCCATGAGTGCTGCTGATTCTGCCGCCCTGCTCGTCGTGGACGTGCAGAAGGGCTTCGACGACGCGGGCTACTGGGGTCCGCGCAACAACCCCGAGGCCGAGGCGAACATCGGCCGGCTGCTCGAGCACTGGCGCGCCTCGCAGGGGCCCGTCGTGTTCATCCGCCACGACTCGACCGAGGAGCGGTCCCCGCTCCGGCCGGGCCAGGACGGCAACGACTTCAAGGACGTGATCACCGGCGAGCCCGACGTCCTCATCACCAAGCACACGAACTCGTGCTTCTACGGCGAGCCGGACCTGCACGGGTGGCTGCAGGAGCGCAACGTCAGCCAGCTCTTCATCTGCGGCATCACGACCAACCACTGCTGCGAGACGACCGCGCGGATGGGCGGGAACCTCGGCTACGACGTGCGCTTCGTCTTGGACGCCACGCACACGTTCGACCGCGGCGACCTGAACGCCGACCAACTCTCCCACGCGACGGCCACGAACCTCCACGGCGAGTTCGCGACGGTCATGACCACTCATGAAGCGATCCTTGCCTAGCGTCACTCTTTACGTAAAGCGCTCGCCAACATGAGAAGTGTCAGTTGGGGAACATCGTTCGCTCAACGGATCGACCGATTGACGGGACATGCGCTTCCCAGTCCGTGCCAAGCTGTTCGGTGCCTTCGGTGCCGTGATCGCGCTCATGTTCGTGCTCGGGCTGGCGGCCATCCACCAGCTCGGCGCGGTCGACGACCGAGCGACGTACCTCGGCGAGGAGAGCCTGGCGAGCGCCACGCTCACGAGCGCGGTGCGCGCGACGGCCGCGGATTACCGGCGCGTCCAGAACCACCTCGTGATCGCCACGCCCGCTGAGCGGGCCGACTCGATCACCGAGCTCAACGCGTACCGGGCCAAGGCCGACGAGCTGCTCGCCGAAGCCCAGGCCACCCTCACGGACGCCGAGGAGCGCGACCTCTACGCCCAGGCCCACGCCGCCTGGGACGCCGTCACGAGGGCCTCGGGCACGTTCGTCGAAGACGTCCAGGCCGGCCGCATCGCCCAGGCCGAGCAGCTGCTGCTCGAGTCCCAGGACGAGCTCAAGGCGCTCGACGCCGCCACCGCCAAGTGGAACGCGCACAACGCGCGCCTCGGCGAGGCCGCCGTCAAGGCCGCCCAGCACACCGCCAAGGTCGCCGACCGCACGATCTGGCTGCTGCTCGCCGCCGCCGCGCTGATCGCCGGCGCGCTCGCCTTCCTGATCGCGCGCGCCCTCACGGGCAACGCCCAGAAGATGCGCACCGCCGCCGAGGGCATCGCCGAGGGCGACGTCCAGCAGGACGTGACCATCACCAGCAACGACGAGTTCGGGGACACCGGCGCCGCCTTCACCCGCATGGTCGCGTACCTCGACGAGATGGCCGCGGTCGCCGACCGGCTCGCCGCCGGCGACCTCACCGCCACCGTCCGGCCCCGCGGCCCGCAGGACCGGCTCGGCAACGCCTTCGACACGCTCGTCAAGAACCTCCACGAGGTGATCGGCGAGCTGTCGCGCCAGGCCGAGGTCGTCTCGGCCGCCTCCCAGGAGATGGCCGCCACGTCCGAGCAGACCGGCCGCGCGGTCGGCGAGATCGCCGCCGCCGTCACCGAGGTCGCCCACGGCGCGGAGCGCCAGGTCAAGATGGTCGAGTCCACGCGCAGCGCCGTCCAGGACGCCGCCCGCGCCGCCGCGACCAGCGCCGGCACCGCCACCGCCACCGCCGAGGCCGCCGAGCTGGCCCGCCGGGTCGCCGTCGAAGGCGTCGAGGCCGCCAGGACCGCGACGGACGCGATGCGCGACCTCGCGTCCTCCTCCAGCGCCGTCGGTGACGCCATCAGCGCGCTGAGCGCAAAGTCCGAGCGCATCGGCGGCATCGTCGACGCGATCGCCGGCATCTCCGAGCAGACCAACCTGCTGGCGCTGAACGCCGCCATCGAGGCCGCCCGCGCCGGCGAGCAGGGCAAGGGCTTCGCGGTCGTCGCCGAGGAGGTGCGCAAGCTGGCGGAGGAGTCGCAGACCGCAGCGCAGACGATCGCCGGCCTCGTCGAGGAGATCCAGACCGACACGCGCAACGTCGTCGCGGTCGTCGCCGACGGCGCCCAGCGCACGCAGGGCGGCGTCGCCACCGTCGAGCACACGCGCGAGGCGTTCGAGCAGATCGGCCTCAGCGTCGCCGATGTCACCGACCAGGTCGCGTCGATCGCGGCCGCCGTGGACGAGATCAGCGCCGGGACCACCCGCGCCGAGACCGACATCATCGGCGTCGCCGACGTCTCGGAGACGTCCAGCGCCGCCGCCGAGCAGGTGTCCGCTTCCACGCAGGAGACGAGCGCCGCCGCGCAGGAGATCGCCGCGTCCGCGCAGTCGCTGGCGGCGACGGCCGAGCACCTCAACCAGCTCGTCCACCGCTTCCAGCTGACGTAGAGGGACACGCCCCCGCGTGGAGCGGGGGCGCGTCACACGCGTCTACGCGATCAGCGGGATGATCAGCAGGGCGACGATGTTCGCCACCTTGATCATCGGGTTGATCGCGGGACCGGCGGTGTCCTTGAACGGGTCGCCGACCGTATCGCCGGTGACCGACGCAGCGTGGGCGTCAGAGCCCTTGCCGCCGAACTCGCCGTCCTCGATGAGCTTCTTGGCGTTGTCCCACGCGCCACCGCCGGACGTCATCATCACGGCGAAGAACAGGCCGACGACGATCACGCCGATCAGCAGGCCGCCGAGCATCTCGTAGCTGAGGAGGCCGACGATCAGCGTGAAGACGATCGGGATCAGCGACGGGATGATCATCTCGCGCTGGGCCGCGCGGGTCACGATGTCCACGCACTGGCCGTACTCGGGCTCCTCGGTGCCGTCCATGATGCCCGGCTTCTCGCGGAACTGACGGCGGACCTCCTCCACGACCGCGCTGCCCGCGCGGCCGACGGCCTCCATCGAGAGCGCCGCGAACAGGCAGACCATCAGGCCGCCGACGATCAGGCCCATGAGCACGAGCGGGTCGTCGAGGCTGAACGTGACGTTGTCGACGCCGAGCTCACGCTGCAGCTCGATCTTGAACGCCGCGAACAGCACGAGCGCCGCGAGCGCCGCCGAGCCGATCGCGTAGCCCTTGGTCACGGCCTTCGTCGTGTTGCCGACCGCGTCGAGCGGGTCCGTGATGTTGCGGACCTCCTCGGGCATGTTCGCCATCTCGGCGATGCCGCCCGCGTTGTCGGTGATCGGGCCGAACGCGTCGAGCGCGACGATCACGCCGCACAGCGAGAGCTGCGCCATCACCGCGATGCCGACGCCGAACGTGCCGGCCAGCTCGGACGCGCCCCAGATGCCGAGGACGATCACGAGCGCCGGGGCGGCGGTCGCCTGCAGGCCCTGCGCGAGGCCCTGGATGATGTTCGTCGCGTGGCCGGTGACCGAGGCGCGGGCGGTCGAGCGGACCGGGTTGAACCGGGTCGACGTGTAGTAGTCCGTGATCACGAACAGCGCCGCGGTGACCGCGAGGCCGATCAGCGCGCACAGGTAGACGTCCGTGGAGGAGATGTCGCCCAGGTCGTCCATCAGCCACGCGGTGATGGGATAGATCAGGATCGCGGAGATGATGCCCGCGACGATCAGGCCCAGGTAGAGCGCGCGCTCGACGTTGTCGCCGCGCACCGCGTAGGTGCCGATGATCGAGCCGATGATCGACACGCCGCCGAGCAGCAGCGGGTACAGCACGACGTCCGTGTTGCCCTCGAACTGCAGCGCGCCGAGGAGCATCACGGCCACCGCGGTGACCGCGTAGGTCTCGAAGAGGTCCGCGGCCATGCCGGCGCAGTCGCCGACGTTGTCGCCCACGTTGTCGGCGATCACGGCCGGGTTGCGCGGGTCGTCCTCCGGGATGCCGGCTTCGATCTTGCCGACGATGTCGGCGCCGACGTCGGCGCCCTTGGTGAAGATGCCGCCGCCCAGACGGGCGAAGACGGAGATCAGCGAGCCGCCGAAGCCGAGGCCGACGAGCGCGTCGACCGCCTCGTCGGTCTCCACGTCGAAGCCCCAGGTGAGGATGCCGTAGTAGCCGGCGACGCCGAGCAGCGCCAGGCCGACGACGAGCATGCCGGTCACGGCACCGCCGCGGAACGCGACGTTGAGCGCCGGGCCGATGCCGCCGCGCGCCGCTTCCGCCACGCGGGCGTTGGAGCGCACGGACACGTTCATGCCGATGAAGCCGGCCGCCGCGGAGAGCAGACCACCGACCGCGAAGCCGATCGCCACCTCGATGTCCTGCAGGAACAGCAGCGCGACGAACAGCACGACGCCAACGATGCCGATCGTCGTGTACTGGCGGCGGAGGTAGGCCTGCGCGCCCTCCTGCACGGCAGCGGACAGCCGCTGCATCACCTCGTTGCCGGGAGACAACGCGAGCAGCTGTCTCGTCGTCACCACGCCGTACACGACGGCGAGCAACGCGCACACCACCGCGACGAGCACGCCGTGGTCAGACAGAAAGTCAGACAACCTAACCCCTCTCCTTCTCTCTCCTCTGGAACGCGAAAACGACGGCCCGTAGGGGCCGCCGTATCAGCGGAGCGGGAGTCTACACCGGGATGTCGGCGGAACTACTGACCGGGCACCCAGAGTCGACCGGAGGACTGCGCCGGACCGGCTCCTTCGGGCTTCTCCGGTTCGGGCGCTGACGGTGAGGCCTCCTGCGTGCCACCCGAAAGCTGCACGTACGCCATCTGCAGGCGCGAGAGCGCGTCCTTGATCGGCGCGAGCTGCTCGCCGTGCTCGGCCTCCAGCAGGCCGAACAGCGCGCGGGCGCCGTCGATCGCCTGCTTGGTCTGGCCGAGGTCACGCCCGGCCGGCTCCTCGCCGGGAGGCGCCGCCAGGCCGGCCTTGCGGGCGCCGAGGTTGATCAGCGTCACGAGCGTCTGCAGGAGGACGTCCTCCACCTGCAGCTTGTCCATCTCCGCCTCGATCTGGCGGATCTCCTCGTCGGTGAACTCGCGAGGGGGCGGCTGAGTCATGCGATCTTCTCCTCAGAGGGATACGTCGCGCGCGTCTCGTCCACGCACACCTTGAACACTTCGTAGGGCGACGCGCCGCCGTCGATCAGGCGGCGCTGGCGCTGGGCGCCGTTGAGCTCGGGAAGGGCGACGTCGACGCCCGTCCACGCCTTCAGCCGGTCCACGGCCTCGGCGGCCGGGTACTCCTCGATCCTCGGCGCCTCGAGGTCGAGCAGGTGCCCGTCCTGCCCGTAGCGGATGGCCCGCCACATGTTCTCCTCGATCAGGCGGCCGGGGACCGCCGGCGGGACCTCGCCCGCGTCGATCTCGCGCAGCGCCTGGGCGACGCAGGCCACGATCAGCTGGATCAGGCCGTCGGCCTCCGGGCCGGTGGTCTGCGCGTCGCAGATCCGGACCTCGATCGTGCCGTAGGAGTGGTGCGCGCGCACGGACCACCAGAGCTGGGTGAACTCGACGATCGAGTTCGTGCGCAGCAGCAGCTCGACGTAGTCCTGCCAGTTGCCCCACGTCTCGAACGGATCCGGGACGCCACAACGCGGGAACGACTTCGTGAACGTCTGCGTGCGCGCCGTGTGCAGGCCGGAGTCCTGGCCGTCGACGAACGGCGAGTTGGCGCTGATCGCGAGCAGCATCGGCAGCACCGGGCGCAGGCGGTCGCACGCCTGGATCGCGCGGTCGGGCCCGTTGACGCCGATGTGGACCTGCAGCGCGAACGTGTTGTTGCGCCGGGCCACGTACTGCAGCCCGTCCTGGACGCGGCGGTAGTGCTCGGTGTCGATGATGTGCTGGTCGCGGTAGTCGCTGAGCGGGTGCGTGCCCGTGGACGCGAGCCCGACGCCGTGCCGGTCCGCGAGCGCGAACAGCCGCCGGCGGGCCTCGCGCTGCAGCTGCAGCGCGTGCTGGACGTCCTCCCCGCGACCCGACCGGATCTCGATCTCCGACGAGATCAGCTCGCCCGAGATCGCTTCGCGCAGGACGTCGTCCTGGTCACCGTCGGCGCGCAGCGCCTCGTACTTCGGGACGAGCTCGAGGGTCTGCGGGTCGATGATCGCCCACTCCTCCTCGATGCCCACCGTCAAGTCCTGCGAGGTCTCGAAGAGCTCGCGTGCCGCGTTCAGATCCATCAGGGCTCAGGTCAGGTAGAAGTACAGCGCGTACAGAAGATCGACGGCCGGGCTCGAAGTATGGACCGTCACCTCCGGAGGCACCTGCAAGAGGGCCTCGGAGTAGTTGAAGATGATCTTCACGCCCGCGTCGACGAGCTTGTCCGCGAGCTCCTGCGCGGCGGCCGTGGGCACCGCGAGGACGCCGACGACGATGTCCTCCTCGTCCACGACGGAGCGCAGGTCGTCGACGTGGCGGACCGTGGCGGGGCCGACCTGCTCGCCGATCTTGCCCGGATCCTGGTCGAAGACGGCCACGACGCGGAAGCCGTGGTCGGCGAAGATGTCGCTGGACGCGATCGCCTTGCCGAGATGGCCCGCGCCGAAGAGCGCGATGTTGTGCTGGCCGCTCGTCCGCAGGATCTTGCGGATCTGGCTGACGAGGCTGTCGACGTTGTAGCCGACCCCCCGCTTGCCGAACTTGCCGAACCCGGAGAGGTCACGCCTGATCTGCGTCGAGTTGACGTGCGTGTACTCCGAGAGCTCCTGTGAGGAAATCGTCTCCTTACCCATCTTCCGGGCTTGGGTAAGGACTTGGAGATAGCGGGAGAGGCGGGCGGCCACGCCGAGCGAGAGGCGGTCGGACAGTGGTCCGAGCCCATCGTTCGGGGGTAAGCCGCCGCCGCCGGCCTTCGTGGCGACGTCGCCGAAACTCATCTTCCCTCACGATAGACAATGCGCTGCAACAGGGCCTGCTCGTCGACCTCGTAGTCGAACAGATGCTCCCCGTCGAGCGTGATGACGGGAATGCGCTCCAGATAGCGCTTGTGGAGCTCGTCGTCGGTCTCGATGTCGATCTCGTCGAGCTCGAAGGGCGCGCTCGCCTGCACGCGCAGGAGCGCTTCGCGTGCTGCTTCGCACAGATGGCAGCCCGGGCGGCCGTAGAGCGTGACGATCATCGGGCGGTCCGGGTCGTCGGCTCGTCCTGGTTCGGCGCCCAGGCGCGGATGCGGAACGTGAGGCCGTCGCGGGTGCCGGCGGGCAGCGTGTAGGCGTACTCGGCGGGCATCAGCTCCCGCGCGCCCCCGCGGAACGTCAGGGTGCGCCGGGGCTTGCCGTCGCCGTCGACGAGGTCGAGGATCAGCTTCTCGGCGACCTGGACCTCGGTCTGCGGGCCACGCTGGAAGCGGCCGAGCGTGAAGCGCACGCGGCGGCCGCCGCGGTCGATCTTCGGCTCCCCCACGGCGATCGGCTCGACGTCGTCGGGGTGGATCAGCCACGGGACGCTGGCGACGACGGCGTTCCCGTTGCGCGCCTCCAGCCGCCCGGTCGTGGTGCCGGGCTTGGGCAGGCGGATGTTGATCGCCGCGGGCGCACCCGGGGTGAGCGTGAGCGCGTTCGGGGTGGGGACGGCGCCACCGGTCGCGGTCAGCGTCACCGGCGTCGTGTTGGCGGCGTTCAGCTCGATCGTCACCGGGTCCAGCGGGCCGGACTCGGCCGTCGGCGGGTCGGCGGTGACGCCGGACGTCGGCTCGGCGACGACGCCCGCGCCCGCCCGGTCCGGCGGCAGGTCGTGCGGCTGGCCGGCGGCGATCAGGGTCGCGCGGAGCTGCTCGGGGGTGAGCTCGGGGCGGGCGCGGCTCAGGCGGGCGGCCTGGATGGCGACGTTGGCGGCCGCGACCGCGGTCCCACCGCTGACCCCGACGGCGGTCAGCGCGCTGCCCGGCGCCGCCAGGTCGGGCTTCGGCAGGCCGCCCGCGGACGGGCCCTGGGCCGTGAACGTGGAGGCGCGCGTCGTCTCGGTCTCGCCGCGCGGGCCGCGCTTGGGCGTGCCGAACGTGATCGGCTTGCCCGGCTCGGCGTCGAGGAGCGCCTCCGCGGCCTCGCCGGTGACGCCGATCACGGGCGCGGCGGCGCGGCCGGCGGAGATGGCGGGAAGTGGTTCTCCGTCATCGGTCATCGCGAGGACGACCGCGCGCGCTCCGGCCGCGGCCACGGCCGCCGCCTGAGCCGCCGGGTTCTCGTTGGCCTTGACGATCACGACCTTGCCCCGGAGGCGCGTGGCGACCGCGGTGAGCGCCTCGGCGCTCGTGTCGTCGATCGGGCCGGCGGTCGTGCCGTCGCGCGGCGGCGTGCCGGCGAGCATCGCCGCGTCGAGCTTCGTGCCGTCGGCGTCGAGCTCCGTCCGCGCGGCGGGCTCCGGGCCGGCGAGGGCGCCGACCGCGAGCGCCTGGGGAGCCGACGCCGGCGAGCCGACCGTGCCGCTCCCCGGCTTGGCCGCGCCCTCGTTGCCGGCGGGCGCGATGGTCAGCGTGCCCAGGCCGGCGGCGCCTTCGACCGCCTGCGCCTCAGGCGTGTCGCTGAAGCCCGCGTAGGGCGCGTTGACGCCGACCAGCGCCACCGGGACGTGGTCGGAGGTGTCCCGGTCGCCGTTGGGGTCCACGGCGTGCTCGAGCCCGGCGATGATCTGGTCCGTCGTGGTCTCGGCGGTGACCGTGCCGCCGTCCGCGCGCAGGCTGGCGACGCGGATCGGCATCACCCGCTCCCCCGCCGCCGCGAGGATGCTCGCGAGCGCGGTGCCACTCGTCTCCTTGCGCTTCTCGCCGCTCGGATCCGTGCCGGGCGCGGGGTCGCGGTCGCGCTCGACCGCGTCGTAGCCCGGGTCCGCGTGCCCGGCCAGCGCACCGGCGTCGACGCCCGTGTCGAGCACGGCGATCGGTGCCTGGCCGCCCAGCCCGGCCCGCTTGAGGCTCGGCTTGTCCGGCACCGACACGGGCTCGCCGGACGCCGGATAGGCGCGCCGGACGGTCCGCACGTTGAGCCGCCGGGCCGCGAGCTTGGGCAGATCGCGCGTGCGCACCGTCGCCGCGAACCCGTTCCACACCCGGTAGAAGGCGACGACGTCCCGCAGCACGACCCCGTTGGCCTGCAGCGCCGACCGCGTCGTAGTCGCCTCGCGCTTGAGCTCGTCCACGTAGTCACGTTGCGCCTCGGCGCCCATCGTGCGTGCGTTCTCGCGCTTCCCGAGCGCGGGCCGGTCGAACTCCACGAGCACCCGCTGCTCGCCGCTGCGCGCCTGGATCGGCGACCGCCCGTCGTACGGCACGGGATCGGCCAGCGAGGCCGCCTTGGGCGGGGTCACGTCCGGGAGCGGCCCGGCACCGCCCGAGAGCAGCGCCACGACGAGGACGACGAGCGCGACGAGCACGACCGCCCCGCCGGCGAGGACGGCCTTGGGCGCGCGCCGCAGCCGCGCCAGGAGGCCCCCGGGCCCGCCCGGCAAGGCGGGCCCGCCGGGCGCCGCGGCCTCGCCGCCGGCCGCCGGCGGCTTGCCACCCGGGGCTGCGCCGCCCGGCGCGGGCTCGCCGCCCGCGGCCGCGTCCGTGTGCCGCCCCTCGTCGCCCTCCGCCACGTCAGGCGGCGCGTTTGGTCGCGTAGGCGTCCAGCGCCAGGTAGTCCGGGTACGGCGTCGGCTCGAGGTAGCGGGCCGCCGAGGCGATCATCGCCGCGTTGTCCGTGCACAACGCGTGCGGCGGGACGTGGACGGGGACGCCGAGCGACTGGGCGCGCTCGCGCAGCAGGCGGTTCGCGGCGACGCCGCCGCCGATCGCGATCCGCGGGTCGGCCTCGTGCTCGAGGGCACGCGTGATGCGCAGGATCAGGGCCTCGACGATCGCGTGCTCGTAGGAGGCGGCCAGATCGGCCTTCAGGCGCTGGGCGTCGTCGCCCAGCTCGCGCACCTTGTACAGGAGCGCGGTCTTCAGGCCCGCGAACGAGAAGTCGTAGCCGGCGACCTTCGCGGCGGTCGGGAACTTGAAGGCGGTCGGGTCGCCCTCGAGCGCCAGCTTGGACAGCGCCGGCCCGCCCGGGTAGCCGAGGCCGAGCAGCCGCGCGCCCTTGTCGAACGCCTCGCCGGCGGCGTCGTCGAGCGTCTGGCCGAGCGTCTCGTAGCCCGCGTGGTCGGTCACCCGCGCGAGGAACGTGTGCCCGCCGCTGGCGACCAGGCACAGGAACGGCGGCTCGAAGCCGCCGAGGAAGTTCGCGGCGACGTGGCCCTGCAGGTGGTTGACCGGGATCAGCGGCAGCCGGCGCGAGGCGGCCAGCCCCTTCGCGGTGGCCACGCCGATCAGCAGCGCGCCCACCAGGCCAGGGCCCTGGGTGACGGCGACCGCCTCGACGTCGTCCCAGTCGGAGCCTTCCATCGCCTGGTCGACGACCAGGTTCACCAACTCGAGGTGATGGCGGGAGGCCCACTCGGGCACGACGCCGCCGAAGCGCGCGTGCACGCCTTGGGAGGAGACGACGTTCGAGCGGATCTCACCGTCGCGCGTGACGACGGCGGCGCACGTGTCGTCGCAGCTCGTTTCTATGGCCAGGATCATGTTCCAGGTACGTCTTCCAGAGAACCACGCAGCGTGGCGGGCGTCCGCCACATGATCAGCGCGTCCTCGCCGTTGTCTGCGTAATAGCGCCTTCTCACCCCGGCGGACCTAAAGCCGAAGCCCTCGTACAGCCGGATCGCGCCCGCGTTGCTCTTGCGGACCTCGAGCGTCAGCTGCGCGTCGCGCTCCACGCGCGAGAGCAGCGACTCGATCATCGCGGTCGCGATGCCGCGGCGCCGCTGGGTGGTGTCCACGGCCACGTTCATCACGTGCCAGACCGTGTCGTAGCGCGAGCAGATCAGGTACCCACCGAGCTCCGGCTCAGGGCCGGACGACGGCAGCTCGGCCGCCAGGCAGATCCCCGTGGGCTTCGACAGCTCCAGCACGAACATCGCCAGCGACCACGGCGACGTGAACGCTCGGCGCTCGATCGCCACGACCTGCGGCAGGTCGGCGTAGGTGAGGCGGCGGACTTCGATCGCGGCGGCTGGGGGTGCGGTCACTGAGGTGGTGAAGGCGGGACGGCGTCCGGCTCTCGGTGGTATTCCGGGAGCAGGGCGTCGCGATCGACGGCATCTCGCGCACGTCCCAGCCGACACACCATCAAGGCGCTGACGCGGTGGGCGCGGGAGCCGTCGGACGGCACCGCCACTCCGGCCCGTTCGAGCTCCGCCCTGAAGCGTACCGCTCCGTCGCCGACGCCCAGCATCGGGCTCCGCCCCCACTCGCGCCGGGCCGCGACGCGCTCGGCGAGCTCCGCCGGCGGGAAGACCCCGGGCTCCATCGTGGTGCGGTGATGGCGGTAGATCGCGGCGAACACCTCGCCGCGGCGCGCGTCGATCACGGCCAGGACCGGACCGGCGACCTCGGGATGGCCGGGCAGGTCGAGCTCCTTGGGGCTCGCCAGCTCGACCCCGCGAGCCAGGGCCTCGAGGCTCGACACGCCGACGACCTCGACGTCGTGCCCCTGCGCGAGCGCCCGCGCGGTCGAGATGCCGAGCCGGAGCCCGGTGAACCCGCCGGGGCCGACGCCGACGCAGATCCGGGTCACCTCGTCCCACGACGTCGCCGCCTGCTCGAGCGCGCGCTCGATCAGCGGCTGCAGGACCTCCGCGTGGCGCGGCTGCTCGTTGGGCAGCGGGTCGTCGCGGCGCTCGACCTCGCGTCCGCCCGGCACCACGACCGCGACGGAGGTCGCCTTGGTCGACGTGTCGATGCCGACGATCGCGCCTCCCGTCACGACTCCACCTCGATCCGGCGCTGGTCCCCGCCCGCGTGCGCGAGGCGCACGCGGTGCTTGACGCGCTCCGGCGGGAACGCGTCCATCGCCTGCTCTGGCCACTCGATGAACACGATCGCGTCGTCCGCGAAGAACGGGTCGAGCAGTCCAGGATCCTCACCCGTCATGCCCGCGAGCCTATAGAGATCCAGATGCGAAAGCGGGCCGCTCGTGCCCTCGTGCTGATGGCCGACCACGAACGTCGGCGACGTGATCGGTCCTTCGACCCCGAGACTGCGGAGCGCGCCGCGCACGAACGTCGTCTTCCCCGCGCCCAGATCACCTGACACCAGCACGACGTCGCCGGGCGCGAGCGTCCGCGCCAGCTGCGCGCCGGCCTGCTCGGTGGCCTCCGGTCCGGCGGTCAGCTCAGACCGTGTCACGGAGGCGCGCCCGCAACGCGAGGCCGGAGCCAAGCAGAAGCGCTCCTCCGATGGCGATCGGCCAGCCGTCGATCCCCGTGTACGGGAGGCTCGGCCCGCCCGGCGCGGGCGTCGCGGTGGCCTGCGGGCCCGACGGCACGGGCGTGGCCTGCGACGGCGTGGCGGGCCCGGGCGTGGCGGTCGGCGCGGGGGCCTGGGCCGTCGGCGCCGGCGTGGCCTCCTGCGACTCCTCGTCCCCGAACGGATCGTTGTACTGGTCGTCACCGGCGCCCTGGGCGAAGGCGGACGCGGGCGCGAGCGCGATCGCGGCAGCGGCGATGGTCATGGCGTGACGGAGCGACATGAGCGGGCCAGTGTAGACCGGTGCATCGGCTACGGTCCTCCCGCGATGGCCCACATTCTGTTGCTGACCGATCGCGACTGGACGCACCCGCAGGGCGGCGGCACGGGCGCGAACCTCTTCGGTCAGGTGGCGTACTGGTTGGAATGGGGCCACAAGGTCACGGTCGTGGCCGGCACGTACGACGGTGCCGAGCGCGTCTCGACGCCCGCCGAAGGGCTCGAGCTGCACCACATGGGCTCGCGGCGCACGGTGTTCGCGCGCGCGGCATGGGCTGTCCGGCGCGGGCTCGCGCGCGACGCCGACGTCGTGCTCGAGGTGGTGAACGGGATCGCCTTCCTCACGCCGCTGTGGCTGTCGGGCAAGCCGCGCGTGACGCTCGTGCACCACATCCACCGCGATCACTACGTCACCGAGCTCGGCCGGGTCGGCGCGGTGGCCGCCCTGGCGCTCGAGACGGCGCCGTTGAAGCTCCTGTACGGCGGCTCCTCGCCGTTCTTGACGATCTCGGAGTCGGCGAAGGCGGACATCGTCGCGCTGGGCGTCCCCGCGGAGGACGTGCACGTCGGCTACCTGGGCGTCGTGCCGTTCGAGCAGGAGCTCCCGCCGCGCTCGGAGACGCCGCGGCTCTTGTACCTCGGGCGGCTCAAGCGCTACAAGCGGATCGAGCTGCTGCTCGACGTGCTCGAGGGCATCCCGGGCGCCGTGCTCGACGTCGCCGGCGAGGGCGACCATCGCCCGGACCTCGAGGCGGAGATCGCGCGCCGCGGGCTCGGCGACCGCGTGATCCTCCATGGCCACGTCAGTGAAGACGTAAAGGCGTCCCTGTACGCGACGGCGTGGGTGAACCTCACGGCCTCGTCCGCCGAAGGCTGGTGCCTGACCGTGATGGAGGCCGCGACCTGCGGCACGCCGAGCGCGGCGCTCGCGGTCGGCGGGCTCCCGGAGTCGATCGTGGACGGCGAGACCGGCCTGCTCGCCGACGACGTCGAGGGCCTGGTGACGAACGTGCGCCGGCTCGTCGAGGAGCCCGGGCTGCGCCAGCGGATGGGCGCCGCCGCCCAGGAGCGCGCCGCCCGCTTCACGTGGGCGCGCACGGCGCAGGAGACCTTGGACGTGCTCGAGGCCGCGCGCGAGCGTGAGCCGGTGAAGGTGCGCACGCAGCTCTCGCGCAGCGAGACCTTGAAGGCCGTCGGCATGGCCGCGGCCACGATGGTCAACAACGCGTTCGCGGTCGTCTTCACCGTGCTGTTCGCCCGCCTGCTGGGCGCCGAGGACTACGGGTCGCTCGCGGCCGTCATCTCGACCTTCGTGATCCTCGCGGTGCCGGGCTCCGCGCTGCAGGTGGCGGTGGCACGCGAGGTCGCGCTCGGGCGGCTCGGCTCGCCCGAGCAGATGTCCGCGACGCTCTGGGTCTGGCGCCGGCGGCTGCTGATGACCGCGCTCGGGGTGGCCGTCGCGGCAGTCCTCCTGCGCCAGCAGATCGCCGACCTGATCTCGGTCGACGAGGTATGGGCCGCCGCCGCGACGCTGCCCACCGGGGCGCTGTGGCTGCTCCTCTCCGTCGAACGCGGCGCGCTGCAGGGCGTGCACGCCTACAAGCCGGTCGCGTGGTCGGTGGTCTTCGAGTCGGCCGGGCGCGTCGGCTTCGGGATCCTGCTGTTCGTCGCCGGGCTCGGCGTGACGGGCGCCTACCTGGGCACGCCGCTGGCGCTCCTGGCGACCGCGCTCGGCCTGTGGTGGGTCGGCCGGCACCGCTTCCCGCTGTCCGCGGACCGGTTCGCGCCGCGTCGCCTCCTCGACCTCGTCGGCGGCGCCTGGCCCGCCGTGGTCGGCCTGCTGCTGATCGCGATGCTGCAGAACGTCGACGTGATCATGGTCAAGCGCCAGATCGGCGGCGACGCCGCCGGCGCGTACGCCGCGGCCGCCGTGGCTGCCAAGGCGGTCGTGTGGGTGGCGATCGGGATCGGGCTGTACCTGCTGCCGGAGGCGACGCGCGCCGCGCGCGACGGTCGCGACCCGCGGCCGGTGCTGGCGCGGGCGCTCGCGGTGGTCGGCGCCGTGGCGGTGCCGATGCTGATCGTCTACGCGATCGCCCCCGCGACGGTCCTGCGGCTCGCGTTCGGGCCGGAGACCGTGGTCGCCGCGGATGCGCTGTTCGTGCTCGGCTGCGCGATGACGCTGCTGGCCATCGGCTACCTGGCGGTGCAGTACATGCTCGCGCTGGGCCGCGTGTCGTTCCTGCCCGCGCTGGCCGCGGTCGCGGTGGCCGAGATCGCGCTGCTGGGCGGGCTCGGCATCGAGTCGCTGGTCACCTTCGCGGCGATCGTCCTCGGCCTGCAGGCCGCGGCGGCGCTCTCGGTCCTGGCGATCGGCCTGCTGCCCGGCCGGCGCACGGTGGCCGCGATTGACTGATCTTCCCGAGGAGGGCTGGCTCAGCTCCGACCAGATCGCCCGGCTCGCCGCGGCCGGCGCACGGCCGCGGCCCGCCGGCGCCGTCGTCGAGATCGGGTCGTTCCGGGGCCGCTCGGCGGTCGTGCTGGCGCGGGCCGCCGGCTCGGTGGTCGCGATCGACCCGCACGCCGGCTCCGACCGCGGGCCGCAGGAGATCGAGGCCGACGCCGCCCGCGGCGACTCGGACTTCGAGGTCTTCCACGCCAACCTGGCGCGCTTCGGCGTGGCCGACCGCGTGCGCCACGTCCGCTCGTTCTCAGCCGACGCGCACGGTGACGTGACCGGCCCGCTGTCCCTGCTGTTCGTCGACGGCGCGCACCGCTTCGGGCCCGCGCGCGAGGATCTGCGGGACTGGGGCCGCCGGGTCGCGCCGGGCGGCGTGATGCTCGTGCACGACTCGTTCTCGTCGATCGGCGTGACCCTCGCCCTGCTGGCCGAGTGCGCGGGCTCTGCGCGCTGGCGCTACGTCGGCCGGTCGCGCAGCCTCGCCGAGTACGAGCGCCGCGTGGACGCGCCGACCGCGGGCGAGCGCGCACGCGACGTCGCTCGCCACCTGGCCGAGCTGCCGTGGTTCGCCCGCAACGTGGCGATCAAGGTGCTGGTCGTGGCGGGGCGGCGGCGCTGGGCGGAGCGTCTGGGGCTCGACCCCGACGCGCGCTGGCCCTACTGAGTACCCGCGCCAGGGCCAGCAGCAGCAACGTGACGCCGGCGACGGCGACCCAGTGGACGACGATCCGGTCGGCCGGGTACTCGGGGTTGAACCCGCCACGGTTCTCGGGCCGGATGAGCAGCGTCAGCAGCGGAACCGCGACCGCGAGGATGGCGCCGCCCGCCGCGGCCAGCGGCTTGGCGCCGGTCCCGCGGTAGAGCACGAGGAAGACGAGCACGGCGAACAGCGGCGTCGCGCGGGCGGCGAAGACGAACCCGAGCGCCAGCGCGGCCGGCACGGCGACCAGCGCGGCGCGCCGGGCGGAGAACCGCGGTGTGGGCGTCTCGTCCTGCGGCTGCGGCGGAACGACCTGCGGGGTGGGCCCGCGGCGGCGCAGCAGCACGAGCAGGAGCGGGACGATGGCGACGAGCGACACGGCGTAGCCCGCCTTCACCGTGCGGTTGGGCGCGAACGCGATCTCGACGTGCTCGCAGGTCGCCGGGACGCGCCAGGCGGTGCCGAACGCGGCGCCGAGCTCCGGCGGACCGAGGTCCACGCCGTCGCAGGTGGCCCGGCGGCCCGGGTTGTAGCTCTCCGCGAGCACGAGGCGGGCGGGCGCGTCGAGCGCCACGCGCACGTCCGTGCGGCTGCCGTCGTGGCCGGCTCTGCCCGCATCGACGACGCGCCCCGGCGCCGCGGCGGCGGCGCTCGACCCGGACCGCAGGCGCAGCAGGTACGGCGCGAGCACGCCCGCGGGGAGCTCGAGGCGGGTCTCGCCCGCGGGGAGCGCCACGGTGTCGCAGCCGTTGACGCGGACCGGGCGGCCGGCGTCGAGGTCCTGGATCGTGCCGGCCGCCCGGAGCCGGATCGGTCGACCACCGACCGTGCCGGCCAGCACGCAGTCCTCCGGCAGCGGGCCGGCGAGGCGCGGCTCGACCGTGACGCCCGCCCCGCGGATCTCCGCGATCCCGACCGCGCGGCGCTCGCGCGCGGCGGGCGTGTCGCCGACCGCGCGCAGGATCTGGAGCCGGAACCGGCTGCCCGTGACTGGACGCGGCAGTTCGACGACCCCGCCCGTGACCTCCAGCGGTGGTGAGGCGGTGCCGTCGACGATCAGCCGCACGCTCGTCGGGCGACGGACGCCGTCGACCGGGTCGAGCGTCAGCCGGCGCACCGTCCGCCGCTCGGTGACCCACTCGATCCACGCCGGCCGGCCTTCGAGCCAGGCGCCGAGCCACGGTCGCGCGAGGCCGTCGAACGCGCTCGACGCCCGGTGCTCGGGGCGCCCCTCGAAGCGGCCGGAGCTGCGGAACGTCCCCGGCATGCCGACGAGCCGGTCGAAGGCCTCGTCGGGCGCGGACGCGCCGGGGCTCGCCCAGCCGTCAAGCGTCCACGAGCGCGCGCCGGGCGGCGCGAAGACGCGGGTGAGGCCGGCCTCGGCGTCCTGGCGATCGCGCACGAGCGCGGCACCGGACGGGCCGCGCTTGGGCGTGCGGCGGAACGGGTCGTCGCCGGTCGTGCGTTGGAAGAGGTACGTCAGCGCGGCGTCCGTGCCGGCGAGCGCCCGCTCCGCGACCGTCGGCACGCGCAACGCCTCCCGCGCCTGCAGCCCCGCGATCCGCAGCTCGCGGATGCCGCCGGCGCCCGCAGTGGCGTCGGCGGGCTTGCGCACGCCGGCGATCCGCACCGTCAGCGTCTTCACGTCTCGCAGCCCGACCTCGAGCCGGTTCCACCCGGGCGTGACGGCGAAGCGCCGCCCCTGCACCTCGACCGCGGTGACCGTCGCCCGACGGTCGTTGACCGGCAGCAGCTCGACGGTCTTCACGTCACGCGCCGTGGTGAACTCGATCGACAGCGTGTGCCGGTCCGGCGTGAGCGCGCGGTCGGCCTGCCAGTGCGTCGCGGTGTTCCCGTCGAGCGCCGCGTACGGTCGGTTCTCCGGGAACTGCGGGAACCCGGGCGAGGACGGCGCGGTCACCGCGTCGATCCCCTCGTAGACGGCGACGGTCTGCGCGGCCGCGCCCCGGTCCGGGAACGGGTTGAGCACCGCCGCGTCCACCGACGGCTCCTCGGTCGCCGCCAGGACGGGCCCGGCGTTCTGCGCGAGCCGCGACGGCACGAGCACCCGCCGCCGGTTCGAGTCGGTGATCACGACCTCGGACGCGCCGGCGATCGCGTCGGGCGCGAGGTCGGCGGCGTACGCGAGCCCGCCGCCCGCGAGGCTCGCCCCGGCGCCCTCGAACGCGGCCAGCGCGGCGAGGCCCTCGGCCGAGCCGTCGACCACCAGCGACGGGCGTTCCGGCTCGATCCGGACGAGCCCGGGCGCGTCCGGGCGGTTCCACGCGCGCACCGCGGGCAGCGGGCGTGGCTCGCCGAGGGTGCCGGCCGCGCGCGGGCGGTCCCGCGGCTCACCCCAGGCGGCGTCGGGCTCGCCGAGCTGGTCGAGCACGTCCGCGGCTTCCGCGGCCGGGGCGGCGCCACTGCGCGAGCGGTCGTCGTCGGCGCCGGCGAGCACGACGCGCGCGCCGAGCAGGTCGAGCAGCGGGTCCAGCTGCCCGGGGACGGCGCGGCGCTGCTGGACGAGCGCGTCGACCGTCCACAGCAGGTCCGTGGCGTGGAGGTCGGAGTAGCCGACCGCGTTGCGGACGGCCACGGGCTTGTCCGCCAGCGTCGGCAGGATCGGGTCGATCGTGCCGCCCCAGCGGTAGTACGCGTACAGCTGGCCCGGGAGCACGACCGCGCGGCCGTCACCCGCGTTGGCGTCCACGTGGGCGGCCGCGTCGACCCAGGTCGACGGGATCCGCTCCCACAGCAGCTGGTCGTCGAGCGCGCGGCCGCGCGTGAGCGGCCAGCAGGCGACGAGCGCGAGCGCCACGAACACGACCGCACGGGGTTTGGTCGCTGCGAATCCGGCCAGCAGCGCGACGCCCAGCGCGACGAGCGGCCCCGCCTTGTAGGTCGTGCGCAGGAACTGGATCGGTACGAAGTTGTTGTACGTGAAGTTCGACGCTTTTCGGAGCGGTGTCCCCTCCGGGAAGCCGACCGTCATGACGATCAGGCCGATCAGCACGAGCCCGAGGGCGAAGGGCGCGAACGGGTGGCGGCGCGTGATCGCGAAGCTCGCCAGCGCCAGTGCGGGCACGAGCGTCCCGGCCAGCACCACCGGCAGCGCGAACAGCAGCACGGCGCCGTCCCCGAAGTACGGCCGCAGCTCTCCCCCGTACCCCACGCCCAGGTACGAGATCCAGTAGCCCATGAGCCGCAGCGACTCCGGCAGCGATGTCGTCGACCAGATCGTCCCGGGCTGCTCGGTGAACCGCAGGAAGTCGACGCCGTAGCGCGACTGCACCAGCAGCGGCATCACCCACCAGGCGGACGCGAACGCGGTCGCCAGGGTCGTGCGCCAGCCGAAGCCCCACAACGCGCGTGGACCGGTCGCCCCGGTCCACCACAGGTACGCGCCGAGCAGCACCGGCCCGAGCAGGACCCACGCGGTCACGGCCGCGTTCACGCCGCCGCCGGACGCCGTGACGATCAACGCGAACGCCGCCGGCCAGCGCCACCCGGGCGTGATCAGGCCGCGCCGGACGGCCACCAGCAGCCACGGCAGCGCCGCGTAGCCGAGCAGCGTGATCGACGTGCGCGCCGTGAACACGACCACGTATGGGTTCAGCAGGAACAGCAGCCCCGCGACCACGTGCGGCAGCCCGCGCTGGGGGCCGACGAGCTCGTCCATCAGCCGCACGGCGCCCCACGCCGCGAGCGCGAGGATCAGCGCCAGCCACAGCCGCTGCACCAGCCAGGGTGCGCCGCCCAACGCATGCCCGAGCGCGAAGAACGGCCCCATCGGGAACAGGTAGCCGCCGTACTGGCCGCCCTGCACGTGCCCGAGATCCCCCGTCGAGGACCACGCGGACGCCACGTCACCCAGGAATCCGGCGGGATCGACGTGCAGGTCGATCTTCGTGTCCGACGACGCGTCGCCGGGCCGCTGCAGCAGCGAGATGAGCAGCGCGAGCGCCGCCAGCGCAGCGGGAAGGAGCCGACCTCGGGACACGAGGCGGGTGAGCATATGCGGGCCGTCGGCGAGGACGGATACCCTCCGCGCCTCGGATGCCCCGTTTCGCCGCCGCAGCGCTGCTCGCGCTTCCCGCGCTGCTGGCCTTCGGGCGGGGCGGCTACTTCGGGGTCACACGCGTGCGGGTGGCGATCCTCGCGTGCGTCCTGCTCGCGCTGGCGGCGTTCGTCGCCGAACGGCCCCTCCCCCGCTCGCGCCACGGCCGGGTCGCCCTGGGCGGCCTCGCGGCGCTGACCGCCTGGACCGGGCTGAGCCTGCTCTGGGTGCCGGTGCAGGGTCCGGCGTTCGCCGACTTCGAGCGGCTGACCCTCTACACGGCCGCGTTCGCTGCCGGGATCGCGCTGCTGCGCGGCGTCCGCTGGGTCGAGCCCGCGCTGCTGGCGACGATCGTCGCCACCGCCGCCTACGGGCTCTCCGAGCGCCTCCTGCCGTCCATCTTCACGTTGGACGCGCTGCCGTCCGCCGGGGACCGCCTGGCGCATCCGCTCACCTACTGGAACGGGCAGGGCGCGCTGGCGGCGATCGGGCTCGTGCTGGCCGCCGGCCTCGCCGCGCGCGGGCACCGGCTGGCGGCGGCCGCAGCGCCGATCCTCGGCCTGGACCTCTATCTCACGCTGTCGCGCGGGGCGATCGGCGCCGGGCTGGCCGGTCTCGCCGTGCTCGTCGCGTTGCAGCCGACCCGCGCGGGGCTGCGCGCGGCGCTGACGGTGGCGCTGGCCGCCGGCCTCGCCAGTGCCGCGGCGCTCGCGCTGCCCGGCGTGCAGGACGTCGACGGTTCGACGGCTCAAGGCCTGCTGATGAGCTTCGTCATCGCGATTCTGTCAGCGCTCGCCGGCGTCGCCGTCCGCGCTGACGACACCCCTGTTCCCCGCCTTCGGCCGCTCGCCACCGCGGCGCTCGTCGCTCTCTTGGCCGGCACGGTGATCGCCGTCGCCACGAGCGGAAGCCAGGGCGCGGCCGGATCGACCGAGGCCGGCCGGCTCGTGAGCGTGCAGAGCAATCGCTACGCCTACTGGGAGGTCGCGGTGAACGTGTTCGCCGCGCATCCGCTGCAGGGCGTCGGGTCGGGCGGCTTCGCCGTCGAGTGGCTCCAGCGGCGCGACATCGCAGAGGGCGTCAAGGACGCCCATTCGCTCTACCTGGAGACCGCCGCCGAGCTGGGCATCGTCGGCCTGGTCGCGCTCGCGGCGTTCCTCGGCGGGATCGTCGGCGCCGCACGACGGCGGGGCGCCGACCCCGCGATCGTCGCCGCGCTGGTCGTGTTCGCGTTGCACGCGGGCCTCGACTGGGACTGGGAGCTTCCGGCGCTCAGCCTCACGGCGCTGCTGCTGGCGGCGAAGCTGCTCGCCGAGGCGGAATAAGCTCCGCAGGCCGTGCCGCCTCAGGCCGTCACCCCGCCGCCCGGCAACCCGCGCTTCCCGCTGCTGGACCCGCTGCGCGCGGTCGCGGCGCTGTTCGTCGTCGTCACGCACACGACGCAGCTCGGCGGCTTCAACGCCGGCGAGTTCCTCGGGGCCTGGACGGCCCGGATGGACAGCGGCGTCGCGATCTTCTTCGTGCTGTCGGCGTTCCTGCTGTACCGGCCGTTCGTCCGCGCGCGGCTCGACGGGCGCCCGCCCGTGAAGGTGTGGCGCTACGCGCGGCGGCGGGCGCTGCGGATCCTGCCGGCCTACTGGGTCGCGGTGCTCGCGCTCGGCCTGCTCGACCCCGACCACAACCCGGGCCTGTTCGGCGACCAGTGGTGGGTGTACTGGGGGCTGCTGCAGAGCTGGAGCGAGGACACGATCATCCAGGGCATCGGCGTCGCCTGGAGCCTGTCGGTGGAGGCCGCGTTCTACGTGCTGCTGCCGCTCTACGCCGGGCTGATGGCGCGTCTGCTGGGCAAGCGCGACCGTGACGCGCAGGCGAAGGGCGAGCTGCTGCTCCTGCTCGCGGGCGCCGTCGTGGCGATCCTCGTGCGCACGATCGTGGTCGCGGTCGATCCCCACGGCGTGTTCGGCAACCAGCTGCCGGGCACGTGGCTGTGGTTCACCGGCGGGCTCGTGCTGGCGGTGACGAGCGCGTGGGGCGTCCAGTCGCGGGCGGTGCGGTTCGCCGCTGATCACGCGCTGGTGTGCTGGCTCCTCGCCTTCGCGTGCCTGACGCTCGCCGCGTGGGCGATCGGCATGCCGCGCGATCCGTTCTCGCCGGACATCAGCAACGCGAGCCTGCAGCTCAAGCACGTGCTGTACGGGGCGATGGCGTTCTTCCTCGTCGCGCCGATGGTCTTCCACGACGGCCGCCGCTCGCTGCCCGCGATGCTGCTCTCGACCCCTGTCCTGGCGTGGCTGGGCCTCGTCTCCTACGGGATCTTCCTCTACCACCAGCCGTTCGTGTTCGCGTTCCTGGACACGCGCGTGTGGCCGCCGGTGGCGGGGATGGTGCTCTACACGGCGCTCGTGATCGCCGCGGCGACCGCCTGCGCGGCGGCCTCGTACTACCTGGTCGAGCGGCCGCTGCTGCGCTTCAAGGAGCCGACCGGCGGCGCCAGGACGCGCCCCCGGGCGCAGGCCGTGGCGGCCAAGTCCGAGTCGTAGCGCTTGGCGACGCTGCACAGCAGCTGGAACGCGCGCGCGTTCTCGGGCTCCTCCCGCGTCACGGCGACGATCCGCGCGCCCGCCTGCGCGTAGCGGCCCGCGCGGGCCTCGGCAATCGCAAGGTCCAGCGCGGGCGTCGTCTCCGGGTTCCAGCGCCGTGCGGTGCTCAGGTCGGCCGTGGCCTCGGCGAGCCGCTGCGGGTTGGGATCGGCGAGCGCGGCGCCGGTGATCCGGTCGGCCGCGCGCGCACCTCGCTCCTGCACGACGAGGAACCCGGCGAGGGCGAGCGCGAGGGCGGCGACGAGGATCCGGACGGCCATTCCCTGTCAGTATCGCGGCTCATGACCGGTGACCCGAACGTCTTCGAGCCGGAGTGGCAGGACGGCACGCCTCCGGGCGTGCGCGGCCAGATGGTCGGAGCCGCCGCGGGCGCGACCGAGCTCGGCGCGACCGTCTACGAGCTCGAGCCCGGGGTCGCCGTCTCGCCGTATCACGTGCATCACGGCAACGAGGAGCTGCTGATCGTCCTGTCGGGGCGACCGCGGCTGCGCACGCCCGACGGGGAGCGCGAGCTCGTGCCCGGCGCCGTGGTCGCGTTCCCGCGTGGACCCGATGGCGCCCACCGGGTGGCCGCCGGCAGCGAGCCGGCGCGTGTGCTGCTGGTCTCCACCATGCACTTCCCGGAGATCGCCGAGCACCTCAGCACGGGCGCGACGCTGACGATGTCCTCGCCGGGCGTCGGCAAGGCGTTCGGCGCGGACGGCGAGCGCCCCTTCGCGGATCTCTACCGCGAGGCGATCGAGCGCGACGCCAGCACGTCGTAGTACCCGTAGCGCGCCCGCAGGACGTACGCGCCGTCGATGTAGTCGTCGAGGGCGCGCGACCCGCTCGGCCGGCCGCGGCGGTTGGGCTCCGGCGCCGCCGAAGCCGGATCGGTCCAGCGGATGATCACCCGCGGCCGGGTCGCGCGCAGCTTGGCCACGATCGCCTGCTGCTCGTCCGGCTTGGCCTGCAGGAGCACGTCGCGCCGGAGCACGTTCGGTCGGTCCACCAGCCGGTGCAGCAGCGGGTTGGAGAACGACACCAGGTCGCTGCGCCGCGGCGCGACGTAGATCGGCTCACCCGGTGGGACGAGCCGCTGGACGAGCGCGACCGTCTTGGTCAGCGCCGCTGCTTCCGCCGGCGGGACGCGCACGTGCTCGAAGGTCGCGAGCTCCGGCGGCCTGAGCAGCGCGGAGGCCCGGTTCCCGACGCCGACCAGGATCAGGACCGCGAGCAGCGCCGCCCCCAGGACGCGCGGCCGGATCAGCGCCGCGAGCCCGGCCGCGAGCACCAGCAGCCCCTGCGCATGCTCCAGATCCGCGCGCGAGAGGAAGTAGACCGCCGCGCCCGCGCCGAGCACGACCAGTCCCACGCCCCGCCGCTGGAACGCCGCGACCGCCAGCACGACCAGCGCCCCGTACGGCGCCAGCCACGCCAGGAAGTCCTTCGTGTCCCCACCCGGGAACCCGTCCGGGAACGGCAGCCGCCAGTACTCCCCGTCCCGCGTGGCCTGCACGACGAGCGCGTCCCACACCCGGCCGGGCCCGGCCGCGACCAGAAACGGCGCGTACAGCGCCAGCCCGACCACGGCGGCGCTGACCAGTACGAGACCCGCGCCGCGCCAGCGCCCGGCCGCCGCTGCCCGCCCGCGCGCCGCGCTCGAGAGTCCGGCCGCAGGCGCGCCCTCGCCGGTGTCGCCGCCCTGGCTGGCCGTCGCGGCTGCATCACGGCGTCGCGCCGCACCTTCACGGCGGTCCCCCAGGACGAGTACGGCCGCCGCGGCCAGCGCGGCGATCGCGCCCATGTCCGGCCGCCAGAAGGCGGCCAGCCCCGCGAGCGCGCCCGCCCACGCCGGACGGCCCCGGGTGGCGAGGTAGACGGCGCCGAGCGAGAACGCGAGGGCGGGCGCGGTCGGGTTCGCGCTCGTCGGCTGCGCGGCCGTCACCGCCGCCGCCAGCCACGCGGGCAGCGCCCAGCGCGGCCGGACGTCCCGCACGAGCGCCCAGATCAGGACCGCCACGGTGGCGTCGGCGGCCACGCGGAGCACGCGCCACGACAACAGCGAGTCGCCGAGCCCCAGCACGGCCAGCGGCTGCCCCGGCCCGTAGGACCAACCGAAGTCACGCCACGGCCACTGCCCGTCCGCCATCCGGGCGGCGGCTTGCATCAGCACGCCCTCGTCGAGCGGCCCCAGATACCGGCGCGCGGTGAAGCCGCTGATGACGGCCGCGGCGAGCCACAGCAGCGCGACCCGCACGCGACCGTCGCGCGTCGCCGGCTCGCTCACGCGCTGCGCCTCAGGTAGCCGCGCAGCTCGCCCAGCAGGTCGCCTTCGAGGCGGCGGGTCACGGCCGCCAGCGCGCCGAGCCACAGCGCCAGCTCGAGCAGCGCCTGCCAGAGCGGCCGCTCGCCGCCCCACAGCGCGAGGCGCAGGGCCACGACCGGGAGCGTCGCGAGCGCGACGGGCACGGCCGCGCGCACGGCCATCCACGCCATGCGCGCGCCCGGCAGCAGGCGGCGGACGTAGACCGCGCGCACGGCCAGGACGCACAGCGTGCAGGCGACGCGGCCGATCACGAAGCCCCACTCGTCCCAGAGCAGCGTGCCGGGAATGGCCAGCGCCGCGAAGGCCGCGCCGAACGCCAGCGACTCGACCGCCTGCGGCCACGACTCGCCGCGGGCGCGGTAGAAGGCGAACCACGAGTAGCCGACCTGCTGCAGGGCGACGGCGACCGCCAGCCCGCCGAGCAGGACGATCGCGCCGCGCCAGTCGTCGCCCAGCACGAACACGATCAGGTCGGCGCCGAACAGCGCGAGCCCGGCACCGAACGGGAAGGCCCACATGAGCGTGAGCCGGTTCGCCTTCTCGAAGAGCTCTTCGAGCACGTCGACGCGGTCGCGGACGCGCACGATCGCCGGGTAGATCGTGGTCGCGAGGATCTGGTCGGCGCGGTCGGCGTACCGGGTCAGCGTCGCGGCGAGCGAGATGAAGCCGACGGCGACGATCCCGTCCCGCAGCCCGAACACCGCCAGCTGCCCCTGCGCGACGAGCAGCGCGACGAGCGACGTGACGAACACCGGCCAGGAGAACCGCAGGTAGCGCCGCGCCGCCGCCCGGTCGGGCCGCAGCTTCAGCGCGTACGGCGAGGCCCGCCAGGCGGCGACGATCGCGGCCAGGTTCCCCACGAACGGCCCGATCACGAGCGACCACACGCCCACCCCGGCGAGCAGCAACGGCACGGCCACCGCGACCGTCCCGAGCGGCACGATCGCCTGCAGCACGCGCAACCGCACGTACTCCATGCGCTTGAAGAACACCCACTGCGGCGCCTGCAGCGCGAACGCCACCGGCAGGTACGTCACGGCCAGCGTCAGCCCGAGCAGCCGCGAGTCGTCGTACGCCGCCGCCAGCACCGGCGCGAGCGCCGCGACGGCCACCGCCCCGATCACCCCGAGCGCCAATTCCACCGTCATGGCCCGCTGGAACTCGGCCTCCTCGTCGTCGACGGCCGTCTGGACGAACGCCTCGTCGATCCCGACCCGCCGCAGCGCGACGATCGTCATCGCCGTCGTCGTCACGATCCCGTACAGGCCGATCGCGTCCGGCCCCAGCAGCGCCGTCGCCAGCAGGCCCTGCGCCAGCACCAGCAGCTCCGCCCCGGACAGGAACGCGGCGTTGACCACGCCGCCACGAGCCGTGCGCGCACGCAGGCCGGGCGGGTCCGGAACGCGGCGCGGAGCCATCTGTCCAGCGATGCTAGTCGCGCATCCGGACCCGTTGGCAGACTGGCTGGTCGTGCCACTGCCCTTCTCGCGATCCCACATCGAGCGACTAGGCGGACGCTTGATCGCGCGAGACGACCCGGCCGACGCCGACATCACCGAGCTTCATCAGCTGCTCGAGGCGTACGACGACGTCCTGACAGCGACGCTGACTCGCGTCCGGGACGCGATCGACGTCGCGCCGACGTCGCGCGTCAAGAACACTGGAACAATCCTCGAGAAGCTCGAGCGCCACGGCGGCTCGTGGCTCAAGAGCATCCACGACCTCGCCGGCATGCGGATCGTGGTGGACCGCGACCGCAACGCTCAGGACGCGCTCGTCAGTGAGTTGATCAAGCTGTTCGGGGACGAGGCACGCGAGCCGAAGGTGATCGATCGTCGCGAGAGCCCCTCGCACGGCTATCGCGCTGTCCACGTGATCGTGTTCCCGGAGGACATGGCGGTGGAGATCCAAGTCCGAACGCGCTGGCAGCACGAGTGGGCCGACATGTTCGAGAAGCTCGCCGACCGTGTTGGGCGAGACATTCGCTACGGGCAGCCTCCAGAGACCGAAGTCGCAAGACTGCTGGTCGGCGCGGCTGATGCGGTTGCAGGCATGATTGGAGCGGTCGAGCAGATCGAGGCGATAGATCCAGCGAATGCGTCGCTGGTGGGGTATCGGCGAGATATCGCCGCCAGCCTCCACCGACAACGAGGGTTGATCGAGCGGTTGGTGTGACATGGCGCTGCCGACTACCATCAACCTCGTGAGTCACTTCCTCGTCGTCTATGACCGCACTGCCGGGGAGTTGATTCGACTCGAGCAATTCGAGTCGGCAAGCTCAGCCATGCAGGGGCGTTTCCGCGCCGAAGCTGAGATGCGGGGTCGTAAGGACGTCGAAGTTGTCGCCCTCAGCGCAGCCTCGGAAGAAGATCTGCGGCGCACGCACGGCCGCTACTTCCTCGGGCTCGACGAGCTCGCCAGCCGCATCGGCTAGCGGCAGTCGCCATGCTTTGGCGCCCGTGGGCGCCGACAAGATCCTCTTCGCGAGCTATTCCGGCGTCCTCGGCGGCGCCGAGCGCGTGCTGCTCGACTGCGTCACGCGGCTGGACCGGCCGCTCCGCGTGGCGTGCCCGCCCGGGCCACTCGCGGACGAGCTGCACGCTGCCGGGATCGAGCACGTCCCGCTGAAGGACCGGGGACTCCGCAAGAGCGCGGGCGGGACGCTCGGGCTGACGTACGAGCTGACGAAGCTCAAGCCGCGGACGCTCGTCGCATGGGGTGCGAAGGCGGTCATGGCGGCCGCCGCGGTGCCCGACACCCAGCGCGTCGCCGTGCATCACGACCTGTTCGACGCACCCGCGTTGCGCGGCGCCGTCCGCGCCACCACGAGGCGCGCGCACGTCGTGGTCGCGGCGAGCCAGGCGATCGCGGACGAGCTCAAACTGCCCGCCACCATCCTGCACCCCGGCGTGGACCTGACCCGCTTCACCCCCACCCCGTTGCCGGACGGGCCGCCGAGGGCGCTCGTCGCGGGCGCGCTCGTCGGCTGGAAGCGGCCGGATCTCGCGGTGGAGATCGCGCGGCGGATGCCCGAGCTGCACATCACCTTCGCGGGCGAGCCGCTGCCGGGCGATCCCATGCCAGACCTCGATCCGCCGCCCAACGTCACGTTCGCCGGCCGGGTCGACATGTCCACGGCCCTGCACGAGCATCACCTGCTGCTGCACTGCGCCGACCGGGAGCCGTACGGGATGGTGCTGATCGAGGCGCTCGCGGCCGGGAGGCCCGTCGTCGCGCCCGCCGCGGGGGGACCGCTCGAGATCCTGGAGACCGGGCTGTACGAGCCCGGAGACGCCGACGCTGCCGTCGCGCAGATCCGCCGCGCCCTCGACGATCCCGGCAACCCACGGGCGCGTGCCGAGCAGTTCGACGTGCGCGTGAGCGTCGCCCGGCTCGCCGCCGCCCTGGACGACCTTGCCGTGCCGACGCGCCCGCCGGCCGACGTGACCGTTTGAGCTGGGCTGCCGTCATCGTCCTGCACCGCAGTCGCGCGCACCTCGCGCGACTGCTCCCGACCCTGGACGCGCCGCAGCTCGTCGTCGTCGACGTCGGGCCCGACGACGGCGGCGCGCAGCTCGCCGCTGAGCACGGCGCAACGGTCATCGAGCGCCGCGACAACCCCGGCTACGGCGCCGCCAACAACGCCGGTCTCCGACACGTCACGCAACCGGTCACGGTCCTGCTCAACCCGGACACGATCGACCACGCGCGCGTGCTCCCGGAGCTCGCCCGACGAGCGAGCCTCCCAGGCCTGCACGCCCCGCGCCTGCTCAACGAGGACGGCTCCGTCCAAAGAAGCGCGCACCCGCTCCCCGGCACGCTCGGCGCGTTCCTGCCCGCGGCGCTCCCCCGCCTGCCACGCGCGCTCGAGGTCCGCGCGGAGCCGTACAAGGCCGACCGGCCGCGCACCGTCGGCTGGGCGATCGCGGCGGCGCTGGCCGGGCCGACGCAGCTGATCCACTTCGACGAGCGCATCCACCTGTTCGCCGAGGACATGGAGCTGTGCCTGCGCGCGCGCCAGCAGGGCCTCAAGACGTACCTGCACACCGACCTGTCGCTCACCCACACGGGTGGTCACAGCGTCACGAGCGAGCCCTTCGCGCAGCTGGCGCAGAACCGCCACGACGTGATCCAGCGGCGGTTGGGCAGCGGCCCGGCACGTCTGGACGACGCCGCCCAGATCCTCACGTTCGCCCTCAGAACGTACAAAGGCCGCCGCGAGCGTGAACAGCTCGCGGCGGCCTTGAAGCTACGACGGTGATGCTGGCTTACGCCGCTTCGCGCAGAGCGACGAGCTCCGGGCGCTGCGAGAGGCGCTTGAGGGCGCGCTCCTCGATCTGGCGCGCGCGCTCCGTCGACACGCCGAGCTTGCGGCCGGCCTGCGACAGCGTCTGGGGCTCACGGTCGCCCGCGCCGAAGCGCATCTCGATCACGTCACGCTCGGGCTCGGGGAGCTCGGCGATGGCGTTCAGGAGCGTCTCGGACTTCAGCGCCTCGTGGACCTCTTCGTCCACGGCCGGCGTCTCGATGGCCAGGAGGTCGCCGAAGGCGGTGTCGCCATCGTCGCCGACCGGCTTGTCGAGGCTGACCACGGCGCGGTCGGCCTTGCGGATCTCGATGACGTCCTCGAGCGGCAGGTCCGCAGCGGACGCGATCTCCTCGTCCGACGGCTCGTGACCGAGGCGAGTGGTGAGCTCGCGCTCGATGCGGCCGACCTTGCGCGAACGCTGGGCCACGTGGACGGGGAGGCGGATCGTGCGGCTCGTGTTCTCGAGGCCACGCTGAATCGCCTGGCGGATCCAGAGCGTCGCGTAGGTCGAGAAGCGGAAGCCCTTGCGCCAGTCGAACTTCTCGACCGCGCGGATCAGGCCCAACATGCCCTCCTGGATCAGGTCACCGAGGGCGAGGCCCTGGCCCTGATAGCGCCGCGCGTTGGCGACGACCAGTCGGAGGTTGGAGTTGATCATGCGTTCCTTGGCTGCCAGGTCTCCGCGCTCGATCCGCTTGGCGAGTTCGATCTCCTCACTCGGCTTGAGCAGCGGGTACCGGCCAGCCTCACGCAGGAGCAGCTGCAGCGAGTCGAGGGTCGGGTCAACCTCGTGCTCAGCGTCGCGTCGGCGTGGGGTGTCGGTGATGGTGCTCAGTTTGGGGTCCTTCCAAAGTCAGTTCAAAGCCCTACTGGGGCAGTAGGGATTATAGGCCAAGTTACTTGTTTCTGCAACCACCTTGCCGAGGCCCGTGAAACGTCACCGATCCCGGCGGCTCTTCTTCTCTTTTGGTGGGACAACCCCGTGTGTCCACGGCCGTCCCCCCGGAGAGGTCCTGACCATGCCGCTAAGCTTGTGACCGTTGCGGCGAAATCAGGGCGCAGGCGTTGGCCCGCGCACAACAGACAACCCGAAGAATGCCACAGGGTTACGCTGATTGTCCCCAGGCCGGGGAGAGATTTAACGGCTCCTCATCGAATCCGCGCCGCGCCGCGCCGCCCTGAGGGGCAGCAATCCGCCGACCGGACGGTCGATTTCTGGCGCTGTACGGCCGTTTGCGGCGGTTTCGGCAACGATCGTCCGCAGCCGCTCCTTGAAACGTTCGGCACCAAATCTATGTGCGGATCTCACACACATGGATGACTCCACACGCGCCACATCGAAGCCCGCGACGGCCTTCGCGAGCGAGCGCGGATCGTCCGCGTCGTCGTAGAACGCACCCGTCACGCCCTCCTCGACGGTCTCCAGAACGCCCCCGGCACGGAGCCCGACGACCGGCCGTCCGCTCGCCAGCGACTCGACCGCGGCGATCCCGAACTCCTCCTCGGCGGTGACCACGAGCGCCTGCGAGGTGCGCAGCAGGTCGGCCACCTCGTCGTCGGAGATGCGGCCCGTGAGCCGCACGGTCGGGCCGGCCAGGCGCTTCAGCCGCCGGTGCTCAGGTCCGTCCCCCACCACGACGAGCGGGCGCTCGAGCGCGTTGAACGCCTTCACGGCCACGTCGATGCGCTTGTGCGGCATCAGCTCGGCCAGCACCAGGTAGTGGTCGCCGACCGCGCCCGGGTAGAAGCGCGAGAGCTCCACGGGCGGGTGCAGGATCGACGAGTCGCGCCCGAAGTAGCGCTTGATCCGCTTCTGCGTGATCGCGGAGTTGGCGACGTAGGCGTCCACGCGCTGGGCCGCGATCCAGTCCCACTGACGCCAGCGCGAGAGCAGCATCCGCAGGGCCGGGCGCGTGAGCGGGCTGCGCGCGGCGAGCGTGGCCTCGCGCTCGGACCACGCGTAGCGGAACGGGTTGTGGCAGTACGAGACGTGGACGGCCCCGGGGTCGATGAGCACGCCGTGCGCCCAGGCGCTCGAGCTGGAGACGACGATGTCGTAGCCGCGCAGGTCCAGCGACTCGATCGCGTGCGGGTAGAACGGCAGCAGCGGACGGAAGGTGCGGGACGTGGGCCGCAGCTTCTGCAGGAACGACGCCTGCGGGTGGCGATGCGCGAAGCGCCCCTCGGTGCCCTTCTCGTCATAGACGGCGGTGAAGACGTCGGCGTCCGGCCAGGCGTCGCAGATGGCGGCGAAGACGCGCTCGGCGCCGCGCACGTCAAGGAGGAAGTCGTGAATCAGGGCGACGCGAGGCATGAACGCGCCATCCTACGTGCCTTCATGCGCGTAACCGTCACATTCGCCCTGCTTCTTGCCCTTCTGGTCCCCGCGACCGCGAACGCCGCCAAGCGCCAGGTGCCGCGCGGGTGGCTCGGCGTGGTGGCGGACGGCCCGCTCAACGACCCCGCCTACCCGCAGGGCCCGGCGGAGTGGGACCGGATGGCCGGCAGCGGCGTCGAGGCGGTGCGCACCGCCTTCTACTGGAGCGCGATCGAGCGCGCGCCCGGCCAGTACGACTTCGGCCTCAAGGATCAGCTCGTCCTCGCCGCGGCCCAGCGTGGGCTCAGCGTCCTGCCGGTGATCCAGGGCACGCCCGAGTGGGCGGCGCGCAACCCGGGTGACCTCGCGTCTCCCCCGCGCGACAACGCCGACTTCGCCCGCCTCCTGGCCGCGCTCGTCACACGCTACGGGCCCAGCGGGTCTTTGTGGATCGAGCACCCGGAGGTGTCCAAGCAACCGATCCGCGCATGGCAGATCTGGAACGAGCCGAACCTGACCCGGTACTGGAACGTGGCGCCATGGGCGCCGTCGTACGTCGCCCTGCTCAAAACCGCCGACAAGGCGCTCAAGGCGGCCGACCCGGGGTCCAAGACCGTGCTGGCCGGTCTTCCGAACGAGAGCTGGAAGGCGCTCGAGTCGATCTACAAGGCGGGCGCGCGCGGCGCGTTCGACGTGGTCACGCTGCACCCCTACACCGGCAAGGTCAAGAACACGGTGCGGGTCGTGAAGATCGTCCGGCGCGTGATGGAGCGCCGCAAGGACCGCAAGATGCCGATCTGGGTGACCGAGCTGTCGTGGCCGGCCTCCGCGGGCAAGGCGAAGGCGGAGGGCGGGGACTTCGCGACCACGGACGCCGGGCAGGCGTCGCGGCTCGCGGCCGCGCTCAAGCTGTTCGCGAAGGAGCGCAAGGCGCTGGGGGTGGAGCGCCTGTACTGGTACACGTGGCTCTCCGTCGAGGGGATCACCGACAGCGGCTTCGACTACAGCGGGCTCCGACGACTCCGGAACGGAGTGCTTCACGACGCTCCGGCGCTCTCCGTCTTCCGCCGGGAAGCGCGCCGGCTCCAGGGCTGCTCGAAGGCCCTGGGCGACGCACGGCGCTGCCGGACGTAGGCGTACGCTTACGGCGGCGTGCGGGACACCAGCGGGGGCTACGGCGCTGTCCTAGCAGAGCGGCCGATCCGAGATCTGCTGCTCGCTTCGCTCTGCGGTCGTTTCGCGTTCAACGCCCTCGGCCTCGGGTTCGTCCTGTTCGCCGCGGCCGAGACGGACTCGATCGCGGTCACCGGCGCGATGATCGCGGCGTTCGCGCTCACCACGGCCCTCGCTCCCGCGCGAGGCCGGCTCGTCGACCGGCACGGGCCGGCGACATTGGGCGCGTTGGCGGTCGCCAGCGCGGGGGCGGTCGCGCTGTTGGTCGCCGCGGGGGCCGCCGATGCGCCCACGTGGACGTTCGTGCTGTCGGCCGGTCTGGCGGGGTTGTTCGCTCCGCCGCTGGGTCCGTTCGCGCGGTCGGTCTGGAGTGGGCTGCCGGACCGGGGCCAGCTGCAGCAGCGGGTCCATGCCTTGGACGCGGCCGGCGAGGAGTCGGCGCTGATCGTCTCCCCCTTGATCGTCTCGGTGCTGGTGCTCGTCGGGTCGCCGGGGCTGGCCCTGAGCGTGTGCGCGGTCGCACTGCTCGTGGGTGCGGTGGCCGCGGGCCGGACGTCGCTGGCGCGGACCCCGGGCTCGCGCGCGTCACCCTCGACGCCGCTGCCGGCGTCGCTGTGGCTGGTCTTCGTCGCCTTCCTGCCCACCGCGGCCGCGCTGGGAGCGCTCGACATCGCGATCCCGGCGGCGGCGACCGAGCAGGGGCACCCGGCCGCCGCGGGGGCGATCGAGGCGACGATGGCCGTCGGGACGGTGGCGGGCTCGTTGCTGGCGGGGCGGCTGCTGCTCGGGGCGCCGGAGCGGCGGGTGCTGGCGATGCAGGCGGTGCTGGCGGGCGGGCTCGCGGCGGCGACGCTGGTCACGACGCACCTCGTGCTCCTCGGTGTCGTGCTGGTCGTGCCCGGGTTGGCGCTGGGCGCGCTGTTCGCGGCGCTCTACCTGCTCGTCGGCCGTTTGGCGCCGAAGGGGTCGGGCACGCGCACGTTCGGGTGGTTGGTGACCGTGAACAACGGCGGATTGGCGCTGGGTGCCGCGGCCGCCGGGGCCCTGGCGCAGTCGTCGGGACCCCGCGCCGGGTTCTGGCTCGCGGCGGCGTGCGCTCTGGCCGGCGTCGTGCCCGCCGTCGGCGCGTTGGTTTTGTCCGCGCGCGTACCACACCCGAATACGGCGCGCAGGCCCCGATGAGTACCTTCCGACTTACGGCGCGTTGGCGCTATTCGGGGGATCGAGACGAGGGAGGGGTCATGGGCCACATCAAGTGCTAGGGCATTGACTGTCCCCGCGCTTACACGCGCGGCCCACACACCTACCAATCCGCACGGCTCGACCGCCTCCGTGGCGTATACGCTTGCGCGCAATCGTGTCGATGCCTTCGGCTTCACACCCGAGAGTCGCACTGGCGATCCACGGCGCGGCTGCGGCCGCCCTCGTGCCCGCCTTCGTCTGGCTCGCCCCGCCCTCGCGCTGGGACCAGCCGGTGCTGCTGCTCGTCCTGCTCGCGCTGGCGGTGATCGCCGACGTGACCGAGATCAAGCTTCCCAGCGGTCTGTCGTTCGACGCGGCACTCGAGCTCGTGCTCATCGCGCTCGTGCTGCTCGGGCCGCTGCCGGCCTTCCTGGTCGCGGTCGTCCCGATCGTGATCGGCGGCCTCATACGCGGGGAGACGATCGTCCGCCAGGGCAACCTCGCGAACGTCGCCGCCTTCGGCTGGGAAGCGCTGGCCGGTGCCGCCGTGCTGTCGCTCGCCGGCGTGTCCGCCGCCACGCTGGGCGTGGAAGCCCTGCCCTGGGTCCTGGTCACCGGCATGGTCATGTTCGTCGTCCAGGTCTCCGTCGGCCCGGCGCTGTACATCCCGCTCTTCCTCGGCCACCCCTGGTCCGCGGTGCCCCGCATCGTGGCCGACCCGGTGCCCGCCACCGTGGTCATGGTCACGCTCGCCGCGGTCACCACCGCGCTCTATCCCCCACTCGGGATCCTCGCGCTGGCCATGTTCGCGCTCATCGCCGTGCTCCCGCAGACCGCGCTGATGCTCGCCGCCCGCACCCGCCCCGTCGCGGCGTTGGAGCCGCTGGTCGCCACCCGCCGGTACTCGCACGCCCTCGCGCTGCACCTCGGGTTGGACCGCGCCGAGCGCCGCCACCTGGCCCGGGTGACCGAGCTGGCCTTCGCCCGCCGCGCCGAGGCCGGCGACCCGATCGCCTACGCCCGCCAGACCCTCCGCGATCCGTCCCGCGCCTCGTGGGAGGCCGGTCACGTCGGCGAGTGGTGGAACGGCGGCGGCGGCCCGGCGGGCCTCCGCGGCGCCGTCACGCCGATCGCGTCACGCATCGTCGCCGTCGCCGACACGTGGTCGGCCCTGACCGCCAAGGGCGGCCCTGAGCTCTCCCACGCCGACGCCCTCGTCGAGCTCGAGAACGCGGCGGGCACGCGCTTCGACCCCCGCGTGGTCCAGGCGGCCTACGCCGTCGTGGCCGAGGAGTGCGTCTCGCCGAGCGAGCCGGCGCCGGTGCCGCGCCTGCACGCGCTGCGGGTGCCCGCGCCGCTGCGGCGGGCGCTGGCCGCGGGCTGAGTGCGAGATCGACCACTCGCTCCGGCCATCCGTCACTTGGTGTCGCTATTCGACATCAACTGACGACTCGTCCCGCGGACGAGCGCGCCGCGTCAGCCGCGCGCGATGCTCGTGCGCACCACGCGGTCGACCTCGGACGCCGTGCGCTCCCACGTGAACGCCCGCGCCCGCTCCAGGCCCAACTCACGCAGCCGCGCCTGCTCCGCCGAATCGCCCAGGAGTGACAGCAGCGCGTCCCGCAGCGCCTCGGCGTCAGGCGGCACCAGACGCGCCGCGCCCCCCGCCGTCTCGGGCAGCGCGGTGACGTTGGACGCGATGACCGGCGTGCCCGCGGCCATCGCCTCGAGGACCGGAAGGCCGAAGCCCTCGTAGACGGACGGCAGGACGAACGCCGCCGCGCCCGCGTAGAGCGCCGGCAGCTCGGCGTCCGGCACGGCCCCGAGCAGCGTGAGGCTCTCCAGGCCGTCCTCGGCCGCGAACTGCGGCCGGTGACCACCGGCGACGCGCAGCTCGATGCCCTCCGCCGCCAGGGCACGCGCCGCGGGCAGCAACGCCCGGAGGTTCTTGCGCGCCGTGTGCGAGGCGACGCACAGGACGTACGGGCGATCGGCCTTCTCCCCCGGGACGAAGCGCGGGTCGACACCGCCGTAGACGACCGAGGCGTCCACGTCGAGCAGGTCGCGGAGCTCGTCCCGCGAGAACTCGCTGACCGTGATCACGGCGCGGGCTCGCCGGGCGATCAGCGGCAGGACGCGGCGCTGGAACGCGGCGTAGGCGTTCGAGTACCAGCCCGGGTGGCGCAGCGGAGCGGCGTCGTGGATGACGACGACCACGTTGCGCGCCGCCAGCGGCGCGAGGTTCGCCGGGCACAGCAGCGCGGGTGCCCGGGCGCTCAGGACGGGCAGGACCGCCTGCTCCCAGGCGTGCCCCGCGCGGTGCACCAACGCGGGCGGCGGGCGGTGGATCGTGTAGGGCAGGCGCGCGCACAGCTCGCGCGCCCAGCGTTCCACGCCGCCGAGCTCAGGGCGCGCCGCGGCGCGCGCGTCGATCGCGAGCGGCCTCACTCCTGGACGGTGAAGACGGCGAGCTCGCCCTTGATGTTCTTGACGGCGACCTTCAGCGGCCCGATCGTGCCGGACTCGCCCATCTTGAAGGCCTGGCGGGCGGTGCCGGACTTCAGGGTCACGCGCCCGTCCTTGGTCTCGACGACCTCGAGCGTCTCGCCGAACTCCTGCTCGAAGTCCAGCGTGGCCGGCCCGGAGGTCTCGACGTCGCAGACGCCGCGGGTGCAGGCGAACTTGTACTGGCTCGCCGCGGCACAGCCGAGGAACGTCATGCCAATAACCGGGAGGACCACCATCGAACGCCGCATCGCTCGCACTGTATTCCGGCGTGCGCTTTGATAGGCAGCCGCATGAAGAGGCCAGTGCTTCGTCGCCGTCCCGGAGAGGTCGTCCGTCCCTCGGACATCGCCCCCGCCGACCCGCCGCCCGGCGCGCGCGTGCGCCTGCGCGTGCTCGAGCGCGAGGACCGGCGGGAGTTCCTGGCGCTCGCCCGCGAGAGCCATCGCCTGCACCGCCCGTGGACGTACCCGCCCGAGCGCGCCGACCAGTTCGACGAGCTCTACGGCCGCTCGCGCCGCGAGGACTTCCTCTGCCTGCTCGCCTGCCGCACCGACAACGATGAGATCGCAGGCGTCTTCACCATCTCCCAGATCGTCCGCGGCGCCTTCCAGTCGGCGTATCTGGGCTACTACGCCGCCGAGCGCCACGCCGGCCAGGGCCTGATGCGCGAGGCGCTCGAGCAGATCCTCGACCACTCGTTCGGCCCGCTCGGCCTGCACCGGGTCGAGGCGAACATCCAGCCCGGCAACGCGCCCTCGATCGCACTCGCCCGTGGGGCCGGCTTCCGCCTCGAGGGCTTCTCACCGCGCTATCTGCTGATCGGCGGCCAGTGGCGCGACCACGAGCGGTACGCCATCACCGCCGACGAGCACGCCGCGGCGAAAGCCAGCCAAGCCGCTTAGAAGAGCCCCAGCTGCTCGTCGTACACGAGGTCCGGCTCGGGGATGACGGGCTCGGGCTCGGGCTCGACCTCGGGCACGACCGGCTCCGGCTCCGGCTGCTCCAACGATGGGAGCGCCAGCAGCTCGGGAAGGCGGTGGAAGTCGGCTCGCAGGATGTCCAGCATCGAGCGGGTGTAGAGCGCCGCCGCCGGGTGGTAGATCGGGTACAGCCGCACGCGCCGGGGGCCGATCAGCCGCTCTTCCTCGCGCCCGTGCAGCCGCGTGATCCCGGTCGGGTCGCCGCGCAGGAGCTTCGTCGCGAAGTTGCCGAGCGTGCAGACGACCTTCGGCTCGATCAGCTCGAGCTGGCGGTACAGGTAGTCCTGGCAGTTGTCGAGCTCCTGCGGGAGCGGGTCGCGGTTGCCCGGCGGGCGGCACTTGAGCGTGTTGACCACGAACACGTCCGGTCGCGTCAGGCCGATCTCGCTCAGCAGCTGGTCGAGCAGCTTGCCGGCCTGGCCGACGAACGGCACGCCCTGCTTGTCCTCGTTCGCCCCCGGCGCCTCGCCGACGAACATCAGGTCCGCGTCGGCGTTGCCGGAGCCGAAGACCACCGTCGTGCGGCCCGCGGCCAGTTGCGGGCACTTCACGCAGGACTGGGCCTGGTGGAAGACGGCTTTGAGCTCCTCGCGCCGCTCCGAAGCGCTGGACATGAATCCACCGTAACGCCGCGCACGGCAGAATCGGTGGTGAATGCCCGCATCTTCCGCGACAAGAATCTCCTGCGCGGTGGTCGGCGCGGGGCGAATGGGCACGGTGCTGGCCGCCGCGCTCGGGGCGCCCGCGCTCAGCCGCGCCGACGCCGTCCCGGCCGACGTCGACGTGCTGCTCCTCGCCGTGCCCGACGGCGCGATCGCCTCGGTCGCCGCCACGATGCCGGCGGGGCCGCTGCTCGGCCACGTCTCCGGCGCGACCGGCCTGGACGTGTTCGGCGCGCGTGAGGGCTTCAGCCTGCACCCGATGATGTCCACGCCGCCCGGCAGCGAGCCCGGCATCCTGCGCGGCGCGGGCGGGGCCGTCGACGGCACCTCCGAGCGCGCGCTCGACACCGCCTACGCCCTCGCCGACCGCCTCGGCCTGCTCGTCACCCGCGTTCCCGCCGAGGACCGCGTCGCCTACCACGCGGCCGGCGCGATCGCCGCGAACTTCCTGGTGGCGCTGGAGGCCTGTGCCGAGCGCCTGGCCGCCACCGCGGGGATCAGCCGGCAGCAGCTCGCCCCGCTCGTCCTGGCCACCGCGCGCCAGTGGGCGGAGATCGGTCCGGAGGCCGCGCTGACCGGCCCGATCGCCCGCGGTGACGAGGGCACGGTCGAGCGCCACCGCGCGGTGATCGCGGAGCGGACGCCCGAGCTCTTGCCCGTCTGGACCGAGTTGGCGGAGGTCACCCGCGCCGTGGCGGGTAGGAAAGGCTGGGCATGAGAACGATCCGGACCGTCCCCGAGATGCGCGCCTGGCTCGGCAACCTGCGCGCCGAGAACCGGTCCGTCGGCCTGGTGCCGACGATGGGCGCCTTCCACGCCGGGCACCACTCGCTGATGCGGGCGGCCAAGGACGAGCAGGACGCGGTCGTCGTCAGCCTGTTCGTCAACCCGACCCAGTTCAACGACGCCCGCGATCTCGAGAACTACCCGCGCAGCGAGGCCAACGACGCGGTCGAGGCGTCCGAGCTGGGCGTCGACGTGCTGTTCGCGCCGCCGACCTCCGAGATCTACCCCGACGGCTTCGCGACGACGGTCAGCGTCGGGGGCCTGTCGGAGGTCCTCGAAGGCGCCGAACGCGGGCCGGGCCACTTCGCCGGCGTCTGCACCGTCGTGTGCAAGCTCCTGAACATCGTCTCGCCCGACGCGGCCTACTTCGGCCAGAAGGACGCGCAGCAGGTCGCGGTCGTGAAGCGGATGGTCCGCGACCTCGACATCCCGTCCAAGATCGAGGTCCTGCCGACCGTCCGCGAGCCGGACGGCCTCGCGATGAGCTCCCGCAACGTCCGGCTGAGCCCCGAGGAGCGCCAGGACGCGCTGCAGCTCTCCCGCGCGCTGTTCGCCGCGCGCGACGCCGTCGCCGGCGGAGAGCGGGACGCCGAGCGTGTCCGAGCCGTCGCGCTCGCACACCTCGACGACCCGGAGTACCTCGCGATCGTCGACCCGCTGAGCTTCACCCCGCTGACCACGATCGCCGCTCCCGCGCTGATCGCGGTCGCGGCACGCGTCGGACCCGTCAGACTGATTGACAACCTCGTGCTGGAACCCGTTCCGGCTCCGGTGGCGACCTGATCCCAGGCGTCAACCACTCCCAGGAGGAACCACATGTCCACCCCGCCCAAGGATCCGAACCGCAAGCGGATCACGCTCACCAAGCTCGCCGAGATGCGCGCGCTGGGCGAGCCGATCGTGATGATCACGGCCTACGACCACCCGAGCGCGCTCGTGGTCGAGGAAGCCGGCGTCGACGTCGTCCTCGTTGGTGACAGCGCCGCCAACAACGTGCTCGGGTACCCGGACACCGTGCCGGTGACCGTCGACGAGCTGCTGATGCTCACGCGGGCGGTCCGGCGCGGGCTCAAGACCCCGCTGCTCGTCGGTGACCTGCCGTTCGGCTCCTACGAGGCCAGCGACGCGCAGGCGATCGAGACCGCGCACCGGTTCGTCAAGGAAGCGGGCTGCGACGCCGTCAAGCTCGAAGGCGGCGGCACGTCGGCCGAGCGGGCACGCGCCATCGTGCGTGCCGGAGTGCCGGTGATGGGCCATGTCGGGCTCACGCCGCAGACGGCCACCATGCTCGGCGGCTACCGCGCCCAAGGCCGCACCGCGGCTCGCGCCCGCGCCGTGCTCGACGACGCGCTCGCGCTGCAGGAGGCTGGCGCCTTCAGCATCGTCTTCGAGGCGATCCCCGCGGACGTGACGGACGCGATCATGCCCTACATGGAGATCCCGATCATCGGGATCGGCGCCGGCGCCAGCACGGACGGCCAGGTCCTGGTCCTGCACGACCTGCTGGCGATCCACGACGACTTCCAGCCGAAGTTCGCCAAGCGCTTCGGGGCCGTGAAGGCCGAGATGCGGCGTGGCGTCGACGCCTACGCCGACGAAGTGCGTGCCCGGACCTTCCCCGGCCCCGAGCACACCTACAACATCGCGCCCGAGGAATTGGAGCGTTTCCGTGCGGATCTCCCAGCCGCCGGGCACACGCACGTGGGCTGATAACAAGGCCTTCACATACACTGGCGCGCGATGAGCCGGTTGACACAGCTGTTCGCGTCCAAGGAACGGGAGTTCTTCGACCTCTTCGAGGAGGCGGCGAGCAATTCCGTGCGCGCCGCCGAGCTCCTGGTGACGATCATCGACGAGTGGCCCGACAATGCCACCGCCATGCGCGACATGGTGATCTGCGAGCAGGAGGGCGACCGGATCACGCACGACATCATCCAGCGGCTGAACCACACGTTCGTCACGCCGTTCGACCGCGAGGACATCATCGCCCTCGCGTCAGCGCTGGACGACATCGTCGACTTCATCGAGGAGGTCGCGGACTTCCTCGGGCTGTACCGCATCGAGGCGCCGATGGAGCAGGCTGAGCGCATGGCCGCCGTGCTCCGCGACGCCACGCGCCAGATCAGCGAGGCGATGCCGCGCTTGCGGACGCTGAAGGACATCCACCACTACACGGTGGAGGTCAACCGGCTCGAGAACGAGGGCGACCGGATCTTCCGCGAAGGCGTCGCGTCGCTGTTCGAGCGCGGGATCGACCCGATGATGGTCATTCGCTGGAAGGACATCTTCGAGCGCCTCGAGGAGGCGATCGACGCCACGGAGCGGGCGGTCAACACGCTCGAAGGCATCATCATCAAGAACCGCTAGCGCAGTGCACTCCGACATCGTCTTGTGGATCGTCGTCGCGACGGCGCTCGCGTTCGACTTCACCAACGGGTTCCACGACACCGCGAACTCGATCGCGACCTCCGTCTCGACCCGCGCGATGGCCCCGAAGCTGGCCGTGATCATGGCCGCGGGGCTCAACTTCGTCGGCGCGTTCCTGTCGCTGGCCGTGGCCGCGACGATCGCCAAGGGCATCGTCGACGCCGCCTCGATCACGCTGCTGACCGTGTTCGCGGGGCTCATCGGCGCGATCGCCTGGAACCTGCTGACTTGGTGGAGAGGCTTGCCGTCGTCGTCCTCGCACGCCCTGATCGGCGGCATGGTGGGCGCGACGCTCGCGGCCCAGGGCTCGTCCGCCGTCCTCTGGGACGGGCTGGTCGAGAAGGTCGCCGTGCCGGCGCTCGTCGCCCCGGTCCTGGCCATGCTCGCCGCCGGCCTGGCCATCCTCGTCGCGTACCGGATCGTCGGGCGCCAGAAGCCCGGCGTCGTCTCGCGCGGGTTCCGGCTGGGTCAGCTCGCCTCCAGCGCGCTGTTCTCGCTCTCGCACGGCACCAACGACGCCCAGAAGACCATGGGCATCATCTTCCTCGCGCTCGTCGCCAACGGGAACATGAGCGCGGACGCCGACATCCCGATCTGGGTCGTCGTCTCCGCCGCCACGGCGATCGCGCTCGGGACCTACTTCGGCGGCTGGCGGATCGTCCGCACGATGGGCTCGCGGATCATCAAGATGGACCCGGCGCAGGGCTTCGCCTCCCAGGGCGCCGGTGCCGCCGTGATCCTGTCCGCCTCGCACGTCGGCTTCCCGCTGTCCACGACGCACGTGATGTCCGGCGCGATCATGGGCGCGGGCGCGGCCAAGCGCGTCTCGGCCGTCCGCTGGGGTGTCGCGGGCAACATCGTGGTGGCCTGGATCCTGACCTTGCCGTGCTCGGCCGCGGTCGGCGCGGTGACCTACGCCGTGGTCAGCATCTTCGGTGACGGCTCGGTCGGGCCGATCGTCGTCGCGACGGTGCTGTTGCTGGCGCTGGCGGCGTTCTTCGCGCACAAGGCGCGGCGCTCGTCCGCCGAGGCGGTGCCGGCCTGATGCTCGCCGTCGTGGAGCTCGGTCAGATCGTCGAGGTGATCTGGGTCTCGCTGCTGGCGGGCGTCGGGATCACGGCGATCTTCTCGTTCGTCGTGCTCGGGCTGGCCCGCTACGTGGACTCGCGCGGCGGCGTGCGGATCGCCTGGGCGGCGATGGCCCTGGCGGCGTTCGCGCTGTTCATCGCCGGCTTCGTGTTCGCGATCCAGATCATGCTCACCAAGGGCGGCTAGTAGGTGATCGTCCGGAGCACCTTCGCGGGTGCTCCGGCCGCGACGCTGAACGGCGGGATGTCGCTGGTCACGACGCTGTTGGCGCCGATGACGCAGCGCTCGCCGATGGTGACGCCGGACGTGATCACGACGTTCGCGCCGCACCAGACGTTGTCACCCACGGTTGTCGGGCCCTTGGACGTGAAGCCCTGCCACGGGACGGGCCGTCCCGGGTCGTCGAAGCGGTGGTTGGCGTCGGTGATCAGGCAGCCGTTGGCGAACATGCAGTGCTCGCCGATCGTGACCCGGTCGATCGCCGCCACCTGCACGCCGAGGTTGAGGAAGCTGCCCCCGCCGATGTGGATGTGGCCGGTCCCGGTGAGCCACACATTCGGCTCCAGGACGACGTGCTCGCCGAGCGTGAGACGACCTTCCGCGAACAGCTCGAGGACCTCGCCGTGGAGAGGCCACTTCGCGAACGAGCGCCGCTTGGCCAGCTCGTAGTGGATGCGCGCGCGGTTCCAGGGCAGCGCGTTGCGCTGGTACCAGCGCCATTTCTGGGCCCACAGCTTGAGGTCATCCACGCGGGAAGATCCTATGCAGGGGGACGTAAGCCCGCGCGCAGTGCTTGTTTGGTGAGAGCCGAAGGGCAAGCCTCGGTGGAGTCACACCCCTAAGCAGGAGGCATGTACCTTGCGGCTCGCTCCGCTGTACGCCGTCGTATTCGCGCTTCTTTTCACCGCTCCTTCCATCGCCGCCGTGCCGCATGTCGTGCAGCCCGGCGAGACGCTCTGGTCGATCGCGGCGGCCAACAACCTGACCACGCGCACCGTGGCGGCCTTCAACGGCCTGTCGGAGAGCTCGCAGGTCGTGCTGGGCTCGACGATCCAGGTGCCGTCCACCGTCGAGGGCTACGCGGCCCTCCAGTCGGCCGGGCTCGTGGGCTCGGCTCCGGCCTCAGCCCCGGCCGCGGCTGCGGCCCCGGCCGCGCCGGCCGCCGCCCCGTCGGCGCCCAAGCCGTTGGGCGGCTACACCGTCCGGCCCGGCGACACCCTGTCCGGCCTGGCCGCCTCGTCGGGCGTGTCGGTCGGCGACATGGCGGCGATGAACGGCCTCGACCCCAGTGGGGTGCTGCTCGCGGGCACGGTGCTCAAGCTCCCGACGGGCGCGCCGGCGCCCGCGCGTGCGTCTCAGCCCGAGCCGGCCAAGCACATCGTCCCGGCCGCTGCGCCCGAGCCCACCGCCACGCGCGTGGGCGCCACCGACGTGCAGTCGGTCGCCTCCCAGCACGGCGTGTCGCCCTCGCTGGCGACCGCGATCGCCTACCAGGAGAGCGGCTTCAACAACGCGATGGTCTCCTCCGCGAACGCGCGCGGCGTCATGCAGGTCATGCCCGGCACGTGGGACTACGTGCAGCAGAACCTCGCGCAGCGTGAGTTGAACCCGAACTCCGCGCACGACAACGTGACCGCCGGCGTGCTGTACCTCAGGCAGCTGCTCAACCAGACCGGCGGGGACGAGAGCGCGGCCATCGCCGCCTACTACCAGGGCCTCGGGGCGCTCCGCTCGCGCGGCGTGTTCGACGACACCAAGCGCTACGTCGCCAACGTCCAGGCGTTGCGCGGCCGCTTCGGTGGCTAACTAGGTGCAGTACCGACCGATCCGCCGCAAGATGGTTTTGCGGCGGATCGTTCTTGCTACGGTTGCAGTGTGGCTGTAGCAAGCGAACGCGTCGACCTCATCTTCCTCCTGTCGCAGGCCGCACACGCCCTGCAGACCGAGATGACCGCGGCGCTCGAGGCGATCGGCGTGACGCCGCGCATGCACTGCATCCTCTCCCGCGCGGTGCACGGCGAGTTCACGCAGAAGGAGCTCGCCGACCAGTGCGCGCTCGACAAGACGACCATGGTCGTCACGATGGACGCGCTCGAGCAGGCCGAGCTGGCCGAGCGCCGGCCCTCCCCCACCGACCGGCGCGCGCGGATCATCGCCGTGACGGAGAAGGGCGCCGAGCTGGTCGAGCAGGGCGACGCGATCATCGCCGGGCTGTACGCGGACGTGCTCCAGTCACTGCCCGAGGACCAGCGCGACGCGTTCGTCGGCGCGCTCCAAGGCCTGATGGACGGGCGGCTGTCGAAGCCCGCCGTGTGCCAGACCACGGTTCGACGACCCAGGTCATCCTGAACTAGATCGTCTACTACGGGATCATTTGCTACGGTTCGGTCTATGACCGACCGATTCGCTCTGCGTCCCGAGAACCGCTGGTTCGCCCTCGTCGTCCTGTGCGTGGGCTTCTTGATGATCGTCTTGGACTCGACGATCGTGAACGTGGCCCTGCCGGTCATCCAGACTGATCTCGAGCTCTCCTCCGGCGGTCTGGCCTGGGTGATCAACGCGTACCTGATCGCGTTCGGCGGCCTGCTGCTGCTCGCCGGCCGAGTCGGCGATCTCGTCGGCCGCCGGCAGGTGTTCCTCGCCGGGTTGGCCTTGTTCACGTTCGCCTCGCTGCTGTGCGGGCTGGCGGAGACGCCGGGCCAGCTGATCGCGGCACGATTCCTCCAGGGCGTCGGTGGCGCACTGGGCTCCGCGGTGATCCTCGGGATGATCGTGACCATGTTCCCCCAGCCGGGCGAGCAGGCGAAGGCGATCGCGATCTTCTCGTTCGTCGGCAGCGCGGGCGCCTCGATCGGCCTGCTCATGGGCGGTGTGCTCACCCAGCTGCTGAGCTGGCACTGGATCTTCATCGTCAACGTGCCGATCGGCATCGCCGCGTTCCTGCTGGCGCGGCCGCTGCTGGCCCGTGAGCCGGGCCTCGGCCTGCGCGCCGGTGCCGACGTCCCCGGCGCGGTGCTGGTCACCGCCGCCCTGATGCTCGCCGTGTACACCATCGTCGACGCCGAGTCCTGGCTGCTCGGCGGCATCGCGGTCGGCCTGCTGGCGCTGTTCGTCGCCCGCCAGGCCACCGCCGAGAAGCCGCTGCTGCGGCTCGGCGTGCTCAAGTCGCGCGACGTCGTCGGCGCGAACCTCATCCTGCTCGTCGCGGTGGCCGGCATGCTCGGCATGTCCTTCCTCGCGGTCCTGTACCTGCAGCGCGTCCTCGGCTACAACGCGTTCGAGACCGGCGCGTCCTTCCTCCCGATCTCCGTGGCCATCGGCGCGCTCTCGCTCAGCGTCTCCGCCCGGCTGATCACGCGCTACGGCGCCCGGCTCGTGCTGCTGCCGGCCCTGGCCCTGATGGCCGCCGGCCTCGCCCTCCTCGGCCAGGCGGGCGTCGACGGCAACTACTGGATCGACGTGCTCCCCGCCCTGCTCCTGATGGGCGTCGGCGTCGGCCTGATCTTCCCCTCGCTGATGACCCTCGCCATGTCCGGCGTCGCCCCCGAGGACTCCGGCCTCGCCTCGGGCCTCGTCAACACCACCCAGCAGGTCGGCGGCGCCTTCGGCATCGCCATCCTGGCCACGGTCGCCGCCAACGAGTCCGGAGGCGCGACCGACCCGGCCTCCCTCATCGCCGGCTACAACGCGGCCTTCATGATCGCCGCGGCCCTCGCGGCGGCGGCCCTCATCCTGGCGATCGTGGTGCTGCGCCGGGCCCCGGCAACGCGCGAAGCGCCGGCGGTCGAGGCGGAGCCGGCGGTGCTGGTCGGCTGAGACGGCGCGGCGCGGCGCGGCGCGGCGCGGCGCGGACGGCCGGGCGCCGTGGCGCCGCGCGGCGGGCGCCGAGACGCTGCGCCGCGCGGCGGGGCGGGCGCCGAGACGCTGCGCCCCGCGGCGTCGGGCGCCGAGACGCTGCGCGGCGGAGCGGAGCGGGCGCCGTGGCGCTCAGCGCGCGACGCGCTCGGCTTCCTCGCCGCGTTCGGGGAGCACACCGTCGGGCGTCGCGTCAAGCACCTCGTGCCCCGGCCTCGGGGCGCTGCGCGGCGGTCGTCACGAGCCGCTTGACCCGCCGCGGCCGGCGTGCTCTGGGCTGGTCAGGCCGGCTGGGGCCGGCGAGCCCCCGCGCGGGCCCGGAGCGCCACGCCACGCGAACGTCCAGTTATCCGCGCCAGAGCCGAACCAGTGGACGCTCGCGTGGCCAACCCGGCTCACGGGACGAGCGCGCGGCCCGCGCCCGGGCGCAATCCGGCGCAGCCGCTCACCCGCACAAGAGCGCACCGGCCGCGACGCCCGACGGTGTGCTCCCCGACGCGACGAAAGCCCGCCGCCCGCCACCCGAACGGAACGCCACGCCACGCCACGCCACGCCACGCCACGCGAGCGATGGCTTAGTCAACCTCTGGTTGTCCAACTGAACGCTCGCGTGGCAACCCCGCCCACGAGACACGCGCGCGGCCCGCGCCCGGGCGCAATCCGGCGGAGCCGCTCACCCGCACAAGAGCGCACCGGCGCCCGGCGGGTCAAGCGGCTCGCCGCGAAGCGCGAGTTGCTTGACGCGACGCCCGACGGTGTGCTCCCCGACCCGCAGCGGGCCCGACGCGCGCCACCCGCGCTGAGCGCCGCGGCAAGGGCGAGGCGCGCCGCCCCTGTGGGCGGCGCAGGGCTACGCGGCCGCGGGGACCTTGCGGGCCCGTGGCTTGCGGGCCTTGGGCTTCGCCGCCGGCGTGGTGAGGTCTCGGAGGAAGCGGCCCGTGTGGGACTCCTCGATCGCGGCGATCTCCTCCGGGGTGCCGGCGCCCATGAGGGTGCCGCCCTCCTCGCCGCCTTCGGGGCCCATGTCGATGAGGCGGTCGGCGGTCTTGATGACGTCCAGGTTGTGCTCGATCACGACCACGGAGTTGCCCTGGTCGACGAGGCGCTGGAGCACCTCCAACAGCTTCTGGATGTCCGCGAAGTGCAGGCCGGTGGTGGGCTCGTCGAGAATGTAGAGGGTGCGGCCGGTGGCGACCTTCGCGAGCTCGCTCGCCAGCTTGATGCGCTGGGCCTCGCCGCCCGAGAGGGTCGTGGCCGGCTGGCCGAGGCGCATGTAGTCCAGGCCGACGTCGTGCAGGGTCTGGAGGCGGCGCTTGATCTTCGGGATGTGCGCGAAGAACTCGAGCGCCTCTTCGACCGGCATGTCGAGGACGTCCGCGATCGTCTTGCCCTTGAAGCGGATGTCGAGGGTCTCGCGGTTGTAGCGCTTGCCGTGGCACTGCTCGCACGGGACGTAGATGTCCGGCAGGAAGTGCATCTCGATCTTGATCTGGCCATCGCCCTTGCAGACCTCGCAGCGGCCGCCCTTGACGTTGAACGAGAAGCGGCCCGCCTTGTAGCCCCGGGCGCGCGACTCCTGCGTCTTGGAGAACAGGTCGCGGATCTGGTCGAACAGGCCGATGTAGGTGGCCGGGTTCGACCGCGGCGTGCGGCCGATCGGCGACTGGTCGACCTGGATGATCTTGTCCAGGTGCTCGAGGCCCTTGATGCGCTTGTGCGCGCCGGGCCGCATGCGCGCCCGGTTGAGCTTGTTCGCGACGGCCTTGTAGAGGATCTCGTTGATCAGCGTGGACTTGCCGGAGCCCGACACGCCCGTCACCGCGCAGAACACGCCCAGCGGCACCTTCACGGTGACGTTCTTGAGGTTGTTCTGCGACGCGCCGACGACCTCGACGTAGTTCGTCGGCTTGCGCCGCGCCCCCGGCGCCTCGATCTTGCGCGTGCCCGAGAGGAACTGGCCGGTCAGCGAGTCCTCCACCTGCATGATCTGCTCGGCCGTGCCCTGCGCGACGACGTGGCCGCCGTGCTCGCCGGCGCCCGGGCCCATGTCCAGCACCCAGTCGGCCGCGCGCATCGTGCCCTCGTCGTGCTCGACCACCAGGACGGTGTTGCCGAGGTCGCGCAGACGCTCCAGCGTCGCGATCAGCCGCTCGTTGTCGCGCTGATGCAACCCGATCGACGGCTCGTCGAGGATGTAGAGCACGCCCACCAGCGAAGAGCCGATCTGCGTCGCCAGCCGGATCCGCTGCGCCTCGCCGCCCGACAGCGTCGACGACGCACGCTCCATCGACAGGTAGCCGACGCCGACGTTGTCCAGGAACCGCAGCCGCTCGTCGATCTCGCGCAGGATCAACCGCGCGATCGCGCGGTCCTGGTTCGAGAGCTCGAGCGCGTCCATCCACTCGATCGCGCGCTTGGCGCTCATCGCCGTGAACTCGTTGATCGGCAGGCCGCCGACCTTGACCGCCCGTGACTCGGGCCGCAGCCGCGCGCCCTTGCACTCCGGGCAAGGCCGCATCGACATGTACTCCTCGATCTTCTCGCGAGACCAGTCGGAGTCCGTCTCCTTGTACCGCCGCTCGAGGTTCGGGACGATGCCCTCGAACGTCGTCATGTACGAGCGCTTGCGCCCCATCCGGTTGCGGTAGGAGACGTAGAGCTTGTCGCCGTTCGTGCCGTACAGGAACAGGTTCTGCTGGTCCTCGGGCAGCTCCTCCCACGGCAGGTCGACGTCGACCTCGTACCGCTCGGAGATCGCCGCCGTGATCTGCTCGTAGTAGCCCGTCGCGCCCGACGCCCACGGCAGGATCGCGCCCTCGTTGATCGACAACGACGGATCCGGCACCACGAGCTCCGGGTCGATCTCCATCATCGAGCCCAGGCCCGTGCAGCGCGGGCAGGCGCCGTGCGGCGCGTTGAAGGAGAACGAGCGCGGCTCCAGCTCCGGCATCGAGATGCCGCAGTGCAGGCACGCAAAGCGCTCGCTGTACGTGAAGACCTCGCCCTCGCCCTCGCGCGGGACCGTCTCCACCTCGAGGATGCCGTCCGCCAGCGTCACCGCCGTCTCCACCGAGTCGGCCAGGCGCTTGCGCAGGTCGCCGCGCATCACCAGGCGGTCCACGACGACCGAGATGTCGTGCTTGAACTTCTTGTCCAGCACGATCTCGTCCTCGAGCTGGCGCAGCTCGCCGTCCACCTTCACGCGCGTGAAGCCCTCGGACCGCAGCTCGGCCAGCTGCTTGCCGTACTCGCCCTTGCGGCCGCGCACGATCGGCGCCATGACCATGAAGCGGGTGCCCTCTTCCATGCCCATGATCTGGTCGATGATCTGCTCCGCCGACTGGGCGGCGATCGGCCGGCCGCAGTTGAAGCAGTGCGGCTTGCCGACCCGCGCCCACAGCAGGCGCAGGTAGTCGTAGATCTCCGTGACCGTGCCGACCGTCGACCGCGGGTTGCGCGACGTGGTCTTCTGGTCGATCGAGATCGCCGGTGACAGGCCCTCGATCGAGTCCACGTCCGGCTTGTCCATCTGCCCCAGGAACTGCCGCGCGTACGCGCTCAGCGACTCCACGTAGCGCCGCTGCCCCTCGGCGTAGATGGTGTCGAAGGCCAAGGAGGACTTCCCCGAGCCGGACAGGCCGGTGATGACCACGAGCGAGTCTCGCGGCAGCTCGACGGTAACGTCCTTGAGGTTGTGCTCGCGGGCGCCGGAGACGACGATGGAGTTCTGACGGCTCGACATAAGACCGCCTCCCAGTCTAGGCCGCGCCCGGACGGACTTTCCGAACAGATGTTCGCTAGGTGCGGGGAACGCGTACCGGGGCGGTCAGCAAACCGGCGTCCAGCAGCTTCCCCTCCAGGTAGGCGAGGAACGGCTCCACGCTGAGCTCTTCGCCCGTCGCCCGCCGCAGCAGCTCACGCGACGCGAACTTGCGGCCGTGACGGTGGATGTTGTCGCGCAACCACTCGCGAAGCGGAGCGAAGTCACCCACCGCGATCGCCGCTTCGACGTCCGGCACGTCGCTCCGCAGCCCGTCCCACAGCTGCGCGGCCATCAGGTTGCCGATCGTGTACGTCGGGAAGTAGCCGATCATCCCGGCGCCCCAGTGGATGTCCTGCAGGACGCCCTCGCCGATCGACGGCGTGTCCAGGCCGAGCAGCCGGTGCGTCGCCTCGTTCCAGGCGTCGGGCAGGTCGGCGACCGAGAGCCGCCCCTCGACGAGCGCCAGCTCGAGCTCGAAGCGCAGCGCGATGTGCAGGTTGTAGGTCGTCTCGTCCGCCTCGATGCGGATCAGCGACAGCCGGACCTGGTTGACCGCGCGATACAGATCCGACGGCTCCTGCGCCGCGAACGCCCCGCCGAGGTGCTCGCGCAACACCGGCAGCACCCACTCCATGAACGGCTTCCCGCGCCCGACCAGGTTCTCCCAGAGCCGGCTCTGCGACTCGTGGGTGCCGAGCCCGGCGGCGTCGCCGAGCGTCGTCCGGTAGTGCGTCGGGCTCATCTGCGCCTCGTAGAGCCCGTGCCCGAACTCGTGCAGGCAGGAGTAGAACGACATCGCGAGGTCGTCCGGCTCCCAGCGCGTCGTCAGCCGCACGTCCGTGTGCGCGAGCGAGCGAGCGAACGGGTGCACCGACGGATCCAGCCGCCAGTGCTCGGGGTCATAGCCGACGGCACCGAGGAGCGCCTGCGCGAAACGCTGCTGGTCCTCGACCGGGTAGTGGCCGGGGAACACGCGTCCGTCCTCCCCCGCCGCGGCCGCCGCCGTGACGAGCGGGACGAGCTCGTCCTGGAGCACCGAGAACAGCGTGCGGACCTCGGCGGTCGTCAGCCCGGGCTCGTAGTCGTCGAGCAGGACGTCGTACGGGTGCGCGAACGTGCCCGTGCCGTCGAAGCACGCGATGTAGCGGTGCTGGAGCTCCATGATCCGCTCGAGCGACGGCGCGAAGTGGCGGTAGTCGTCCTTCTCCCGCGCCTCCAGCCAGGCCTGCTGCGCGTGCGCGGCGGCCAGCGACATCGCGGCCGCCAGCTCGGTCGGCACCCGCACGGCCTTCTCGTGGTCCCGCCGGAGCGCGGCGATCAGCCGCACGTCGTCGGAGTCGGGGTCCTCGGACGCCGCCCACGGCTCCAGCGCGTCGAGCACGCGCGCGAGGCCGGGATCGGTCATCTGCGAGTGCAGGATCCGCTCCAGCGCCTCGAACTGGTCGGCCCGGGCGCCCGCCCCGCCCGGCGGCATCATCGTGTTCTGGTCCCACAGCAGCAGGCCGCCGATCCCGTTCAGATCAGCCATGTCCCGCGCGCGGCGGCGGAGTTCCTCGAGCTCTTTCATCGACCTGCCCTGGCGTAGACGTCGTCGAGCAGCGCCTCGGGGTCGGTCAGCTCGAAGTGCTCCGCGAGATACGCGGCGGTCTCCTCGCGCGGGCTTCCGCCCAGGGCCATGTTGAGCGCGATGAGGCGGGCGCCGGCCTCGTCGTTCGGAAGCGACGAGACGGGCGCGGGGGCCGGTGTGGGGTCCGGGGACGACGGGACCGGCGCCGCCGGCACGCCGCCGACCTCGGCCTGCAGCTGCTCGAGCCCTTCGGCCAGGCGCTCACCGGACGCCCGCAGCGCCGACAGCAGGCGTCCCAGCTCGGACTCGAGCTCGTTCAGCTTGGACAGCATGCCCGCCGTGGCGTCCTGGACCTGCGCGACATGGTCGGACGCCTCGCGCTGCGCGGTCGCGCGCACCTGGGAGACGCTTCGCTCGGCCGCTTCGAGGATCTCGCGCACCTGCTCGGACGTGGAGCTGGCGAGCGTCGGCGCGGGCGGGTGCGAGTTGGTCTCGAACGCGTCGGCGACCTGGCGCAGGTGCTCATCCACTGCGGCTGGGTCGTAGCCCCGGCGACCGGTCGGAAAGTCGCGGCGCTGGATCAGGTCGCGATCCACGACCGGTCAGGATAGGAGGCGTGGCCGCATTTCACGGCAGTCGCGGGTGTCCAGTCGCATCGCGGACGATCAGCCCGTCCCGCTCGAGCCCGGTCAGCGCCCGCTCGCGCCGCTCGCCGGAGAACGGCACCGGCTCGCCGGCGAGCAGCGCAGCCACGATGCGACCGCGCGCGTAGCGGTCGCTCTCCTCGAACTTCTCCGGCTTGGCGCGACGCGCGGGCGCCACCACGAGGCGAAGGCAGCCCCGCTCGACCGGGCACTGCGCGCAGTCGGGACCGCGAGGGCGGCACACGGTGGCGCCCAGCTCCATCATCGCCTGGTTGAACGGAGCGGCGCGCCCCGCCGGCAGCAGCTCGTTCGCGCGCGCGCTGACGTCCACCTCCAGGCCCTCGCGACGGGTGAGCACCCGTTTGACGTTCGTGTCGACCGCGGCCTCCTGGCGGTCCCACGCGAACGAGCCCACCGCGGCGGCGGTGTACGGACCGACGCCGGGAAGCTCCGTGAGATCGGACGGCCAGCCGTGCTCGGAGACGTGCACGGCTGCCCGCTGGAGCGCGAGCGCGCGCCGGTTGTAGCCCAGCCCGGACCAGAGCTCCAGGACGAGCCGCGTCGGCGCCTCCGCCAACGCGCGCGCCGTGGGCAGCTCGTCGAGCCACCGCTCGTAGTACGGCACCACCCGCAGCGCCTGCGTCTGCTGGAGCATCACCTCGCTCACCAGCAGCGCGTACGGGTCACGCGTCTCCCGCCAGGGCAGCGGCCTGCGCACCCGCTCGTACCACTCCAGCAGCGCGTCGACGTCCACTACGCCCCCACGGCGCGGATCTCCGCCTTGGCCACGAAGTGCGTGGCCAGGGCGTCCCGCTCGGTGAAGCTGAGCACGTGGATCCACGCCGTGTACTCCTCGCCGAACGTCCCGTGAAGCTCGATCGGCGCCGGGCCGGACGCGTCGCGGTAGCCGTCCCAGGACTCCTCCGCCGCGCGCCAGTCGACCTCCCAGCCGCCGAGCACGCGCGGGTACAGGCCGAGCGTCTCCTCCTGCGGCGTGAGGTCGAGCCGGAAGAGCCCGGGCGCCAGCAGGATCGCCGCCCGCGCGCCGAACTCGACCAGGCGCGAGGCCGTGATCAGCAGCCCGCCGTCCTGGAGCTCGCACGCGAGCTGGCCGAGCGCGGCGCCCTCGGTCGCCGCCCGGTCGGGGCTCAGCAGCTCAGCCGCAGCGCGATCCACTCGTCCTCCGTTCCCAGGGCCTTGGCGACCTTGAAGCCGCGCTCGCCGTAGCGCTTGACCACGTCCTCGACCTCGTGCGAGACGATGCCGGAGACGATCACGTGGCGGACCTGCTCCGTGAGCGCCCCGGCCACGCGCTCGTGCACGGGCGGCGGCGCGTTGACGAGCAGCACCTCGGCGAGTGGAACGTCGTCGACCGCGAGATCGGCGACCGCGACGTCCACCTGCACCCCGTTGCGCTCGACGTTCTCGCGCGCGACCTCGATCGCCACCGGCACGCGATCCACGCCGACGACCGGCGCCCAGCCGAGCTTCGCGGCCACGATCGCGAGCGTGCCGACGCCGCACCCGAGGTCGGCCACGCCGCCACCGGGTTCGAGCTCGAGCAGCAGCGCCACGCACATCTGGGTCGTCGGGTGCGAGCCCGAGCCGAAGGCGCTCCCACGCCGCTCGACCACCACGTCGATCGGCGCGCCCGACGCCCGCTCGAACGGCGCTCGGATCGAGACGACGCCGCTGATCACCACGCCGCTGCCGACCTGGCGGTGACGCCAGTCGGCGGGGACCTCGTCGACCGCACCGCCGGTCGCTTGGAGCACGGCGGGCGGGAACGGGGCGCCGGAGAACGCGACGAAGTCGTCGCCGTCGGCGTGCACGCCCGCCGGCAGCAGCGGGAGGACGACGTCGAGCAGATCCTCGTCGCCGGAGAACGTCAGCCGGTACATCAGGTGCCGAAGCCTGCCAGACCGCGCTCCAGGCGCGAGTACACCCGGCGCGTCTCCAGCCGCAGCTCGGCGGCGACCATCGCCGGATGCTCGCCCGCGAGCAGGCGCCGCATCGCGACGCGGAAGATCGACCGGTGCGCCCAGGCGAGCGCGCGCACGGCCGTCGCGGCGACCACGTCGTCGTCCTCGCCGACCGCCAGCGTCAGCGCGTGCGCCTCCTGCTCCCAATAGGTGAGCAGCCGCGCCTGGAGCGCCGGGCTCCCGCGCACGAGCCGCGGCGTGGCCATCATCCGCTCGAACTGGCCCGACTCGATGCGGGCCAGCATCTCCAGCGTGTGCGCCTCGAAGACCTGGCTGATCGAGGTGCCGGGCGGACGATTCCGAATCGCCTCGACCTGCGCCGCGAGCCGGTCCTCCGAGCGGAAGAAGACCAGGTCCTCCTTGGTCGGGAAGTGGTTGAAGACCGTCTTCTCGGCCACGTCGGCGGCGCGCGCGACGTCCGCGACGGTCACCGCGTCGAACCCGTGGGCCTGGAACAGCTGCATCGCCGCGGCGGCGATCGCCTCCTGGGTCTGGCGCTTCTTGCGCTCACGCAGTCCTTCCATCCGGGTTCTCATCCTAGCTTCTTACAGTCGCTGTATGTTTACAGCGACATGATCGAAGTCAACGACCTGCGGAAGGCGTTCGGGGACGTCGAGGCCGTGCGCGGCGTCTCGTTCTCCGTCGCCCCCGGCGAGGTGTTCGGGTTCCTCGGACCCAACGGCGCCGGCAAGACCACCACGATCAACATGCTCTGCACGCTGCTGCGGCCCACGAGCGGCAGCGCGACGGTGGCGGGCCACGACGTGGCTCGCGAGCGTGACGACGTCCGCCGCCACATCGGGCTGGTGTTCCAGGACCCGACGCTGGACGGCCACCTCACCGCCGAGCAGAACCTGCGGCTGCACGCCGAGCTGTACGGCGTGCCGTCGGCGCTCGTCGCGCCGCGGATGGAGCAGGTCCTGACGATGGTCGGGCTGATCGACCGGCGCGGCGGCGAGGTCAAGACGTTCAGCGGCGGCATGCGGCGGCGGCTGGAGATCGCCCGCGGGCTCATGCACTCGCCGCGCGTGCTGTTCCTCGACGAGCCGACGATCGGCCTGGACCCGCAGACGCGCTCGTCGATCTGGCGCTACATCCACGAGCTGCGCGAGCGCGAGGAGATCACGATCTTCATGACCACGCACTACATGGACGAGGCCGAGTTCTGCGACCGGATCGCGATCATGGACCAGGGGCAGATCGTCGCGCTGGACACGCCGGCCGCGCTGAAGGCGCAGGTCGGGGCGGACCGGATCCGGATCGAGACCGAGGACGACGAGGCGGCGCTGAAGGCGCTGGCCGAGTACGACGCCACCCGCTCGGAGGGCGGCATCGCGTTCTACGTCCCCGAAGGCGCCCAGTTCATCCCGCGGCTGTTCGCGGAGCTCGAGGTGCCGATCACCTCCGTGAGCGTGTCGCGGCCCAGCCTCGACGACGTGTTCATGAGCTTCACCGGCAAGACGATCCGCGACGCGGAGGCCGCCCCCAACGCGAACCGGATGATCATGCGCATGGTGGCGGGCCGATGAGCACGCTCGACGTCGTCCGGGTCGTGGTGCCGGAGCGCTCCTACCGCAACGAGCTGCGCGCCGTGAAGATCGTCTGGCTGCGCGAGCTGATCCGGTTCCGCAAAGACCGGCTCGGCATGGTCACGTCGCTCGTCCAGCCGCTCCTGTTCCTGTTCGTGCTCGGCTCGGGGCTGAGCTCGGTGACGGGCGCAAGCACCGGTGGCGTGGACCTGCGCACGTTCATCTACCCCGGCATCCTGTGCGTCTCGGTGATGTTCACCGCGATCTTCAGCGCGGCGACGATCGTCTGGGACCGCGAGTTCGGCTTCCTGCGCGAGATGCTCGTCGCGCCGGTGCGACGGTCATCGATCGTCGTCGGCAAGTGCCTCGGCGGCGCGACCGTCGCCTCGCTGCAGGGCGTGATCCTGATCGTGCTGATGCCGCTCGTGGACGTGCCGTACAGCGTGCCCGTGATCCTCGGCGTCTTCGGCCTGATGCTGCTGCTGGCGTTCGCGATGACCGCGTTCGGGGTGATGCTCGCCGCGCGCATCAAGCAGATGCCGTCGTTCATGCGGCTCACGCAGATGATCGTGATGCCGATGTTCTTCATCTCCGGCGCGCTGTTCCCGGTGGCGAACCTGCCGGGCTGGCTCGCCGTCCTGAACCGGCTCGATCCGATCACCTACGCCGTCGACCCGATGCGCAAGCTCGTGCTCGGGCACCTCGACATCGACGTCCCCGGCGTGACCTGGTTCGGCTGGCACGTGCCCGTCGGCCTCGAGGTGCTGATGATCGCCGTCCTCGGGCTGGGCATGCTCGCGATCGCGATCTGGGAGTTCGCGGAGACCGAGTAGGAGCAGCGGCGTCGCGAGCATCAGCACACCGGCGGCGCCGACGGCGAAGCGCAGGCTCGTCAGGTGCGCGAGCACGCCCCAGGACGCGGTCAGCGCGGCGGTCGTCAGGCTGCTCGTGACCGTCCAGGCCGCGAGCACGCGCGCGACGCGGTCGTCGGGCGTGAGCCGCAGCCGCAGCGTCGCGAACAGCGGGTTGAACAGGCCGATCGCGACCAGCAGCGCGAACTGGGTGGCGAGGACGAGCACGAGACCCGCGGCGCCGGGCATGACGAACGCGAGCGGCAGGCAGAAGCACGCGCGCAGCGTGCCCGCGACGAGCAGCGCGCCCCGGCCGGACCAGCGCCGCGAGAGCCGGGCGCCGACCAGCCCGCCGGCGCACGGCACGCCGAACGCGACCGCGTAGGCGAACGGCGAGAACCCGAGCTCGCCGAGCATCAGCACCGCCATCAGCGGCGCGGTGGCCATGATCAGCCCGTTGACGAGCAGCGTGTTCAAGAACAGCGGCCGCAGCGTGCGGTCGGCGAGGATGAAGCGCCAGCCGGCCGCGACGTCCGCGATCCGGGCGCGCGCCGCGCGGCGCGGGGCCGCCCCTGCGGTGATCGCCACTCGCCCGGCGCCGGCCTCCCCCACCGGCGACGGATCCCGCCGCGCCGGCGCCGGCTCCTCGTGGCGGATCGCGCGCAGGCTCAGCGCGGACAGCGCGAAGCTCGCCGCGTTCGCGACGACCGTCGTCGCCGGGCCGAGCAGGCCGATCGCGGCGCCGCCCAGCGGCGGGCCCAGGATCGTCGCGGTCCAGGTGGTCGACTCGAAGCGGGCGTTCGCGCGCAGCAGCTCCTCGCGCGGGACGAGCGCCTTCAGATAGGCGCCGCTCGCCGCGCGGAACGCGATCCCGCACGTGGCGACGACGACCGACACGGCGACGAGCTGCGTGAACGTCAGCCAGCCCAGCCAGATCGCCACCGGCACGCTCAGGAAGGCGGCGCAGCGCACGACGTCCATCCCGATCATCACCGGCCGCTTGAGCCGGAACTCGACCCACGGGCCGAGCGGGATCGCCAGCAGCGCGCCCACGGCCAGGCCCGCCGAGGCGAGCGCCGAGACCGCCGCGGGCCCGGCGTCCAGCACGAGGATCGCGATCAGCGGGAAGGCGTCGAAGGCGAAGAACGTGCCGAACGTCGAGACCGCGTAGGCGGCCCAGAGCCAAGTCAGGTCGGATGATCGGGGTGGGGCGGCGGGGATGTCCCCACCTTCGGCTTCAGTCGGCCGACGCAGTGGCCGCGTCTAGGTCGCGCCGCAGGTCGCGGATCTCGTCGCGGAGCTTGGCCGCGTACTCGAAGCGCAGCTCCTCGGCGGCCGCGAGCATCTCCTCCTCGAGCTCGCGCATCATCTTCTCCAGCTCGGGCGCCGACATGTCCGACGTCTTCTCGCCCTTGCGGCGGCGCTTCTTCGGGACCTTCGACTCGCCCGACGTGAGGAACTCGGTGATGTCCGAGATGCCCTTGACGATCGTCTCCGGCGTGATGCCGTGCTTCTCGTTGTACGCGATCTGGATGCCGCGGCGGCGGTCGGTCTCGTCGAGCGCCTTGCGCATCGCCGCGGACTCCTTGTCCGCGTACATGATGACCTTGCCCTCGATGTTGCGGGCGGCGCGGCCGATCGTCTGGATGAGCGACGTCTCGCCGCGGAGGAAGCCCTCCTTGTCGGCGTCCAGGATCGCGACCAGCGTGACCTCCGGCAGGTCCAGGCCCTCGCGCAGCAGGTTGACGCCGACGAGCACGTCGTACTCGCCGAGGCGGAGCTGGCGGATGATCTGGATGCGCTCCAGCGTGTCCACCTCCGAGTGCAGGTAGCGCACCCGGAAGCCCATCTCCAGCAGGTAGTCCGTGAGGTCCTCGGACATCTTCTTGGTCAGCGTCGTCACCAGCACGCGCTCGTTCTTCTCGACGCGCGTGCGGATCTCGCCCATCAGGTCGTCGATCTGGTTCTTCGTCTCGCGGACGTCGACCTCGGGGTCGATGATGCCCGTCGGGCGGACGATCTGCTCGACGACCGTCTGCGAGTGCTCACGCTCGTACGGGCCGGGTGTGGCGCTGACATAGACGATCTGCGGCGTGATCGACAGCCACTCGTCGAACGTCTGCGGGCGGTTGTCCATCGCGCTCGGGAGGCGGAAGCCGTAGTCCACGAGCGTCGTCTTGCGCGAGCGGTCGCCCTCGAACATCGCGCCGATCTGCGGCACGGTCTGGTGCGACTCGTCGATGAAGCAGACGAAGTCCTTGGGGAAGTAGTCGATCAGGCAGTACGGCCGCGAGCCGGGCATCCGGCCGTCCAGGATCCGCGAGTAGTTCTCGATGCCCGAGCAGAAGCCGACCTCCTTGAGCATCTCCATGTCGTACTGCGTGCGCTGGCGCAGGCGGTGCGACTCCAGGAGCTTGCCCTCGGCCTCCAGGGTCTTGCACCGCTCGTTGAGCTCGTGGCCGATCTCGGCCACGGCGCGGTCCATCGTGCCTTCCTTGACGTTGTAATGCGTGGCCGGCCAGATCGCCACGTGCTCGAGGTCGTCCTTGATGATCTCGCCCGTCAGCGGGTCGAAGTGCTGCAGCCGCTCGACCTCGTCGCCGAACAGCAGCGCCCGGAACGCGGTCTCCTCGTAGGCCGGGAAGACCTCCAGCGTGTCCCCGCGCACGCGGAACGTGCCGCGGCCGAGCGCGGTGTCGTTGCGGTTGTACTGCAGGTGCACGAGCTTGCGCAGGAGCTCGTCGCGGTCCACGTAGTCGCCCTTGACGATGACCTGGCAGTTCTCGTTGTAGGTCTCCGGCGAGCCGAGGCCGAAGATGCAGGACACCGAGGCGACGATGATGACGTCGCGGCGGGCGAACAAGGAGGCGGTGGCGGCATGCCGCAGCCGGTCGATCTCCTGGTTGATCGCCGAGTCCTTCTCGATGTACAGGTCCTTCGACGGGACGTACGCCTCGGGCTGGTAGTAGTCGTAGTACGAGACGAAGTACTCGACCGAGTTGTGCGGGAAGTACGTCCGGAACTCGTTGCAGAGCTGCGCCGCGAGCGTCTTGTTGTGCGCCATGACGAGCGCCGGCCGCTGGACGGCCTCGATCGTCGCGGCCATCGTCATCGTCTTGCCCGTGCCGGTGGCGCCCAGCAGCGTCAGGCCGTTGTCGCCGCGTTCGATGCCCTTCGCCAGGGCTTCGATCGCCTTCGGCTGATCGGCAGTCGGGGAGTAGACGGCATCAAGCTTGAACGGCGGCATCACCCATAGACGATAGAGGCCGTTGCGGACGCCGGGTGTCCTAAACCGGCGAGAGCACGAGCGCCGTGTCGCGCACCGCTTCCAGCACCGCGGCGACCGCGTCGACGCCCGCCGCATCGGTCCGTGGAGGGAGGCCGAGCAGGGCGTGCCGGGCCTCGTGGTCGAGCCGCTCGAGCCCGCGCGGGGCGGGCTCGCGCTGGTCCGCGAGCTCCGGTGCGGTCGGCGGCGCGGCGAGCACCTCCTGCAGCCGTTCGTGGACGTATCGGGAGGCGCGCGGCGGGCAGTGGCAGCCGACGAAGACGTGCGCGAGGCGGATGTCGAGGCGTGTGGCGACGCCCTCGGCGACGAGTGCGGGCCACGGCAGCGCGCGGCCCAGCCGGGCGCGCAGCAGCTCGACGGCCACGCGCGTCGCCGGCGACCAGTCGGCGACGGCGCTGACCGCGGCGAACCCGCCCTCGACGCGGAGCGGGACGGCGCGCGGGCGGATCGGCGCGACCGGCTTGCGCGGGCCGTCGGGCAGCGGTAGCGCGAAGTCCGCGGGCGGCTCGCCGCTCATCCAGACGGCCGCGTTGCCGCGCGTGAACCAGCCGTCGCCCGCGATCTCCGCCGGCGCCTCGAACCGGGCGTGCAGGAGCCGGTCGAGGAAGCTCGGGCTGCGTTCCGTGCCGCGCGTGGGGTACGGCATCTCCGCCAAGACGGCGGCGACGAGCTCCAGGTGCGTCAACACCTCCTCGCGATCGCCCTCGGCCTGCCAGCTCGTGAACAGCCGCCCCGCGGACGACTCGCCCGCCGGACGCGTGACGTCCCAGAACGCGCGCTCGACGACCCGCAGCGGCGCGAGCGTGAGACCGTCGTGCGCCCCGACCCGGAACAGCAGCTTCGCGGTGAACGGCCCGGGCTCGTCAGCCCAGATGACCCGCACGGCCGTCCCAGTCGCGCTCGAGGGCGACCCGCGCGCCGACCGTCCAGGCCTGGACCGCGTTCGAGGACGCGATCGGCGCGACGCCGTCGTCCGTGACCGCGTACAGCTCGTGCGGGCTGCCGAGCCGGTCGAGCGCGGCGAGGACGCCGGTGCGGACGCGCTCGGCCTCCGCGGCGTAGCCCGCCGCGCGCAGCCCGCCCCAGCCCAGCCAGGAGTCGAACGGCCACACCGACCCACGGTGGTACGCGTCGGCGCGGAAGTTCCGGTCGGTCGCCGCGAGCGTGCGCAGCCCGAAGTCCGTGAGCACGTCCGGTGCGCAGAGCCGCTCGGCGTACCGCGCCGGCTCGTGGACGGCGTCGGCCCACAGCAGCCAGCCGAGCTGGGACCCGGCGCCGGGCACGACGACATCGGCGCCGGGCGGCAGGCCCGCGGCGGGCGACGAGCCGGCCATGCGCAGGTCGGCGCCGGCGGCGGGCGACGGGCCGGCCGGCGCCGCGTCGCACAGCGGCGACGCCTCGCCCGGGCGCGCTGGGCCGTCGCCGGCCTCGACGGCCATCGTCTCGAGCGGCAGCGCGGAGAGGCGCGACCGCAGGTCCTCGAGGCGGCGGGCCCAGGCCGGGTCGCCCGTCGCGGCGGACGTGGCGCGCAGGGCGGCGACGGCCACGGCCTGCGTGTCGACGTCGGCCAGCGGTGGCGCCGGGTTCGTGCCGTCGGCGCGCAGGAACCCGCCGCCGTTCTCGTCGGCGGCCGCGTCGATCGTGTCGCGCCAGCCCTGCTGGGAGAGGCCGAACTCGCCCGGGACGTGGCGGACGAGCCCGCCGCCGGCGTCGAGGACGCGCGCCAGCCAGTCGGCGGCGGCGCGGGCCGCCGGGCCCCACTCCCCCACGGCGCGGCTGAGCACGAGGAACCAGCAGGTCGCGTCGGCGGTGCCGTAGTAGGCGAACGGGCCGCCGTCCGGCCAGCCCGCCTCCACGAACGAGGGCGGCGGCGCGGCGCGGAACTCGTGGCCGATCTTGCCCGGCTCCTCGAGCGTCAGCGGGTCCAGCCGCGTGCCCTGCCGGGCGGCCAGCGCGGACAGCGTCGCGCGCGCCACCTCCGGGCGCACCGGCAGCAGCTGCAGCGCGGTGATCAGCGAGTCGCGGCCGAACAGGCAGTGGAAGCGGCCTGTGCCGGAGGAGGCGTAGACCCAGCCGTCGGGTGAGAGCAGGTCGTCGATCATGTCGTCCGCCGCTCCACGACCGTCAGCTCCTGCACCGCCTGGACCGGGTCGTGCACGCCGTGCTCGATCGCGGCGACCAGCAGGTCGGCGGCCAGCTCGCCGCTCTCGCGCAGCGGCTGGCGGATCGTGGTCAGCCCGACGATCTCGGCCAGGTCGACGTCGTCGAAGCCGATCACCGCGACGTCGTCGGGCACCCGCGCACCCAGCGCCTCGCACGCGCGCAGGACGCCGATGGCCTGCAGGTCGGACGTGGCGAAGATCGCGGTCGGCGGGGACGGCTGCTGGAGCAGCGAGCGGGTCAGCACGTCGGCCTCGTCGCGGTCGGGCACGCCGTAGCGCTCGAGCCGCGGGTCGAGCCGGATTCCGGCGCGATCAAGCGCACCACTGAATCCGCGCCTTCGATCCTCGGAGGACGTGAATCCGTAGGCGTTGGTGGGATGATCTCCCACGAATCCGATGCGGCTGTGCCCCTTCGCGAGCAGGTGCTCGGCGGCCAACTCGCCGCCGCGAACGTTGTCCACGACGACGCCGGGAAGTCGCGGGTGAGCCACGTCCAGCAGCACGGCCGGCAGGTCGTCACGCTGGAGGGCGTCGATCTCGTCGTCGAAGATCGGCAGCGACACCACGAGCAGGCCGGCGACGCGGTGGCGGTCGGCGAGGTCGCGCATCGCGTCCGCGCGCTGCTCGGGCGCCTCGATGTCGAACAGCAGCAGGTCGTACGCGCGTGCCCCGCCGCCCGAGAGCCGCGCGACCACGCCGCGCAGCCGCTCGATCACCGAATGGGTCGTGAAGAACGGCACCACGACGCCCACGGCGGTCGCGCGCCCCAGGGACAGCGTCCGCGCGGTCGCGTTGAGCCGGTAGCCGAGCTCATCCACGGCCGCGCGCACACGCGCGCGCGTGGGCTCGACCACCAGCGGGCTGTCGTTGAGCACGCGGGACACCGTCGCCGCGCTCACGCCGGCCCGACGCGCCACATCCCGGATCGTGGGCCCGCGGCCCCGCGTCGTCCCCATCGGCCCAGCAGCCTAAAGCCGCCCGCAAGCGAACGCGAGGCCACACGCTTGACAACGATCTCCCGCGATGATGGAGTCGCATGAAACCGGTTACATGAGGAGGTCCGGTGTGGTGACGATGCGATGACGGCGAGCGTGCGTCTGCTGGCGGTGGATCCCCACGAGCTGATCACGTGGGGCCTGCGCAGCGCGCTGACGCAGCAGCCGTGGGTCGAGCGCTGCCTGCAGGCCAACGACCTCCCCCAGGCCAACCGCCTCGCCGCGCGCTACACGCCGCACGTGATCCTGGTCGACGGCACGCTGGCCGACGGCGCGGAGTTCCACGACCTCCAGGAGGCCTCGCCCGCGAGCCGGCTCGTCGTGATGACCGAGCGCCCGTCGGTCCCCGCCCGCCTGCTGCACACGGTGCGCGCCTGCGGCTTCGTCTCGAAGTCGTGGGGCATCGAGGACATCGTCGCCGCGGTGCGCCTCGCGGGCCTGGGCCTCGGCCTGGCACCGCCCGAGCTGAGCGGCGACGTGCCCCGGCTCACCATGCGCGAGGAGCAGGTCCTGACGATGATCGCCAAGGGCGAGACCAACGATCAGATCGCGCTGGACCTCAAGCTCTCGCCGAACACGATCAAGCAGCACGCGAGCAGCGCGTACCGCAAGCTCGACGCCCACAACCGCACCGAAGCCGTCCGGCGCGCGCAGTTCCACGGGCTGATTACATGACGTTCATAGCCCATTCGGGTGCAAGGGGAGCACCGGTTCGTAGGACACAAGTTGCGAATGCCACAGGTTGGGGGTACACCCCCCTCGCGTAGCAAGTAGGGGGCAGCGCAAGCTGCTGAAACCTCGTCGTAGGAGACGGCGGAGGCTCCTCCGCCGGTCTTGGGGGAGAGGAGAGACATGAGGCGTGCGGGTCCAGGCGTAGCGGCTGTCGCAGCCGCCGCTTGCGCCATCGTCGTCGCGGGGTGCGGAGGCTCCGATGGCGGCACGGTCACCTTGAACTACGTCGGACCGCTCGATCCGGGTGGTACCAACGTCGCGGCCGCGAAGGAATGCAGCCAGCAGTCAGGCGGCAAGTACAAGATCGCCATGTTCCCCGTCGCCAACAGCGCAGACGCGACGCGCGAGCTGTTCGTGCGCCGTCTCGCCGCGGGCGACAAGAACATGGACATCATCAACATGGACACCATCTACACGCCGGAGTTCGCCGAGGCGGGATGGCTGACCGAGATGACGGGCGCGCAGAAGGAAGACGCGCTGCAGGACGTCCTCGAGGGTCCGGCGCAGTCGGTGACCTGGAAGGACAAGGTCTACGGCATCCCGACGAACACGAACGTCCAGCTGCTCTGGTACCGCAAGGACCTCGTGCCCAAGCCGCCCGAGACCTGGGACGAGATGATCGCGATGGCCAAGAAGCTGCCGCCGGGCGAGGGCAACATCCTCGAGCAGGGGCAGAAGTACGAGGGCTACGTCGTCTGGTTCAACAACCTCGTCGCCTCCGCGGGCGGGGAGATCGTCAACGAGGAAGGCGAGCCCGTCCTGAACGAGGCCGCGGTGAAGGCCGCGACGATCATCCGCGACGTCGCCCGCTCCGGCCGCGCCGACCCGTCCCTGTCCACCGCGCAGGAGGACCCCGCCCGCCTCGCGTTCGAAGCCGGCAAGGGCGCGTTCCTGCTCAACTGGCCGTACGTCTACGCCGCCGCCCGCGCGGACGCCGAGACGTCCGAGGTCACGGCGAAGGTCTTCAAGAACATGGGCTACGCCCGGTGGCCGGGGGTCAACAAGGGCGAGCCGAGCAAGGTCTCGATCGGCGGTGCCAACCTGGGCATCCCGAAGACGGGCAAGAACCCGAAGCTCGCCACCGAGGCCGCGCTGTGCATGACGAGCGAGAAGTGGCAGCGCCAGGAGGCCATCAAGGAAGGCCTGCCGCCCGTCATGAACGCGGTCTACGACGACGCGGAGGTCCGGAAGGTCTACCCGTTCGCCGACCTGCTCCGAGAGCAGCTCAAGGACTCCGTGGTGCGCCCGCCGACCCCGTCCTACTCGGACGTGACGCTCGCGATCCAGGACTCCCTGCACCCGCCGGCCTCGATCGACCCGCAGAAGTCGATCGACACGCTGCGTGACCGGCTCAAGACCCTCGCTGACGGAGGCATGTACTGATGGCCGTCGCCGCTCAGTCCAGCCAGAGCCCCGCTCCGGCCACCCAGCACTCAGGTCTGACCGATCGCGCCAAGGCCGAGCGCAAGCTCGCGTACATCCTCTGCGCACCCGCCGTCCTGGTGATGATGCTCGTCGCCGGGTTCCCGATCCTCTACGCCTTCTGGCTCTCGCTCCGGCGTGAGGACCTGCGGTTCCCGGACGCGGGCGAGTTCGTCGGGTTCTCCAACTACAGCGCGGTGCTCAGCTCGAGCACCTGGTGGAACGCCTTCGGCAACACCATGCTGATCACGGTCGTCTCCGTGGTCCTCGAGCTCGTCCTCGGCATGCTGATCGCGCAGGCCATGTACCGCGCGATCTTCGCCCGCACGGCGATCCGCGCGTCCGTGCTCGTGCCCTACGGCGCGGTCACGGTGGTCGCCGCGTTCGCGTGGCGCCTGGCCTTCGACCCGGCGACGGGCTTCGCGGTCGCGCTGTTCAACCTCGACACGCCGCCGCTGACGACCCACTGGGGGTCGATGTTCGTGATCATCACGGCGGAGGTCTGGAAGACGACGCCGTTCATCGCCCTGCTGCTGCTCGGCGGCCTGGCCCTGATCCCGGACGACCTCTACAAGGCCGCGAAGATGGACGGCGCGACCGCCTGGCAGCGCTTCGTGAAGATCACGCTGCCGCTGATCAAGCCCGCGTTGATGGTCGCGGTGCTGTTCCGCACGCTCGACGCGTTCCGGATCTATGACTCGCTGTTCATCATCACCCGTGGCGCCAACGACACGCAGTCGGTGTCGCTGCTGGGCTACGAGCAGCTGGTCAACCGCCTCAACCTGGGTCTCGGCTCCGCCGTCTCGATCCTGATCTTCGTCTGCGTGATGATCATCGCGTTCATCTTCTTCCGGTTCCTGGGCGCGAGCCCGGAGAGGAGGTAACGGGTCATGGACCAGTACACCCGCAACCAGAAGATCCTCTGGGCGATCGGCACCGTCGTCGTCCTCTTCTACGCGCTGATCCCCGTCGCGTGGATCCTGTCGCCGTCGCTCAAGACGCCGGAGACGATCGGCGACCAGAGCTTCTTCCCGTCGGACGTCACGTTCGACAACTACAGCGCCGTGTTCGAGGAGGGTCTCGGCTTCAACCGCGCGCTGCTGAACTCGATCGGCATCGCGCTGATCACGACCGTGCTCGCGCTCGCCTTCGCCTCGATGGCGGCCTACGCGATCACCCGCCTGGAGTTCCCGGGCAAGACGCTGATCCTGGCCGGCGCGCTGGCCGTCTCGATGTTCCCGGCGATCTCGGTCGTCGGCGGTCTGTTCAACGTCTGGCGGGTGGTCGGCCTCTACGACACGTGGCCCGGCCTGATCCTGCCCTACCTGTCGTTCGCGCTGCCGTTGTCGATCTACACGCTCTCGGCGTTCTTCAGAGAGATCCCCTGGGATCTGGAGAAAGCCGCGCAGATGGACGGCGCGACCGGCATGCAGGCCTTCCGGCGCGTGATCCTGCCGTTGGCCATGCCGGGCGTGTTCACGGCGGGCATCCTGGCCTTCATCGCGGCCTGGAACGACTTCCTGTTCGCGAACGTGCTGACGTCCACCGACGCCGCGCGCACCGCTCCGGTCGCGCTGTCGTTCTTCCGCGGCGCCTCGCAGTTCACCGATCCCTCGGGAGCGATCGCCGCCGGCGCGGTGGTCGTGACCATCCCGATCCTGATCATGGTCCTGATCTTCCAGCGGCGAATCGTGTCCGGCCTGACGTCCGGCGCGGTCAAGGGGTAATCCAGATGGCTGACATCGTTCTCGACCACGTCTCCAAGACGTACTCGGACGGCTACACGGCCGTGAAGGACCTCAACCTCGAGATCGCCGACGGCGAGTTCATGATCCTCGTCGGCCCGTCGGGCTGCGGGAAGTCGACCGCGTTGAACATGATCGCGGGGCTCGAGGACATCTCGTCCGGCGAGCTGCGGATCGGCGGCGAGGTCGTCAACAAGAAGGCGCCGCGCGACCGCGACATCGCGATGGTGTTCCAGTCCTACGCGCTGTATCCGCACATGACCGTGCGCGACAACATCGCGTTCGCGCTGAAGCTGGCGAAGCGGCCGAAGGAGGAGATCGACGCCAAGGTCAACGAGGCGGCCGAGATCCTCGACCTGCAGAACCACCTCGAGCGCAAGCCGGCGAACCTGTCCGGCGGCCAGCGCCAGCGCGTGGCCATGGGCCGCGCGATCGTGCGCAACCCGAAGGCGTTCCTGATGGACGAGCCGCTGTCGAACCTGGACGCGAAGCTGCGCGTGCAGATGCGGGCCGAGGTGGCGCGCATCCAGCACCGCCTGAACACCACCACGGTCTACGTCACCCACGACCAGACCGAGGCCATGACGCTGGGCGACCGCGTGGCGATCATGCTGCACGGCGAGCTCCAGCAGGTGGCCTCGCCGATGGAGCTCTACAACACGCCGCGCAACCTCTTCGTGGCCGGGTTCATCGGTTCGCCGGGCATGAACTTCCTGCCGGCGACGATCGACAACGGGGTCGCGAAGCTGCCGATGGTCGACGTCAAGCTCCCGCAGGAGATCGCCGACCGGATCGGCCGCGTGGAGCCGGGCAAGCAGCTGATCGCGGGCGTGCGCCCCGAGGACTTCGAGGACGCACGCCACGTGGGCACCGACCAGCGCGCCCGCGGCACCACGTTCAAGACCAAGTTCGACCTGGTCGAGGCGATGGGCGCCGAGTACTACGTGCACTTCAGCGCGGGCGACAACACCATCGAGTCCTCGCAGGTCGACGACCTGATGGCCGACGCGGGCGGCGTGGCCGAGCTCTCGGATCAGGGCGCGGTGGTCGTCGCCCGGCTCGACGCCGAGTCCAAGGTGCGGGTGGGCGAGGAGACCGAGGTCTGGGTCGACGCCACCAAGCTGCACTTCTTCGACGCCGAGTCCGGCAACAACGTCTCAGCGGCGTAGTCGCAGGATGAGCGCCTCGCTGGGTCCCAGCGAGGCGCTCTCCGCCTGCCTGGCCGGGTCGCTGCTGAGCACGAGCGTCCCGTCGACGGCGAACGGGACCTCGTCGGCGGTGAAGTTGACCGCGACCAGGTACGTGTCGTCGCGCGTCCAGGCGACGATGCCCGGGCCGGCGTCGTAGGGCGCCTGCTCGCCGGTGAGCTGCGGGCGCAGCCTCGCCAGCGCCTTCGTCAGGTTCAGCGTGGACGCCGGGTCGTCGGCCTGGGCCTGCGCGTTCAGCGTGGCGGCGTCGTCGACGAACGGCAGCCAGGCGTCGTCCGCCGTGGTGAAGCCGTAGCCGGGCGCGTCCGGGGTCCACGGGATCGGCGCGCGCTCGGGGTCGCGGCCGTCGACGTCGACGACGCGGTCGGGCGGGATCTGCGCGTCGGGCAGGGCGAGCTCCTCGCCCTGGTAGATGAACGGCGTGCCCTTGAGCGCGTAGAGCATCACGAGGATGGCCCGTGCGCGCGGGGCGCCGAGGCCGTCGTGGTCGAAGCGGCTGCGCGGGCGGTGGTTGTCGTGGTTGGCGAGGAACCACGCCGGCCAGGCGTGATCTTCGGCCAGCCGCTCGAAGTCGGCGATCGAGGTGGCGTACGCCTCCGCGTCCCACGGCTGGTCGATGAAGACGAAGTTGTGCGCCATGTGCAGCTGGTCGCCGTACTCGAGGTAGGCGACGACGCGGTGCAGGTCGTCGAGCGCCACCTCCCCCACGATCATCCGGTCCTCGTACTCGTCGACGACCTTGCGGATGCCGCGCAGCCGCTCGTGGATCGACTCCCAGTCCTCGTCGTGGCGGCGGTGCGAGCCGACGTGGTCGCGCAGCAGCGGGTCCTTGGCGATCTTGGCGATCGCGTCCAGGCGCAGGCCGTCCACGCCGCGGTCCATCCAGAAGCGGATCACGTCGTGCATCGCGCGTTCGACCTCGGGGTTGTCCCAGTTGAGGTCGGGTTGCTCGGGCATGAAGCTGTGCAGGTAGTACTGCTGCGTGGTCTCGTCGAACGTCCAGGCGGGGCCGCACGCGGTGAACACCGACATCCAGTCGTTGGGCTCGTCGCGCCAGACGTACCAGTCGCGCTTGGGGTTGTCCTTCGAGCTCCGCGACTCCAGGAACCACGGGTGCCGGTTGGAGCTGTGGTTCGGGACCCAGTCGAGGATGAGCTTGATGCCGCGGCCGTGGGCCTCGGCGATCAGCTCGTCCAGGTCGGCGAGCGTGCCGAACACCGGGTCGACGTCGCAGTAGTCGGCGACGTCGTAGCCGAAGTCGGCCATCGGCGAGGGGAAGATCGGGCTCAGCCAGATCCCCTCGACCTGGAGGGCGGCGAGGTGGTCCAGCTTGGACGTGATGCCCTTGAGGTCCCCCACCCCGTCGCCGTTGGAGTCCGCGAACGAACGCGGATAGATCTGGTAGATGGCGCCCCGCTGCCACCAGGCCGGCTCGGACATGCGGCCGATTATGCTCAGTCCATGCGTGCCTTGGTCGCAACGACGGTCGCGATGGTCATCGCCGGGATCGTCGTCTGGGTGCTGTGGAGCGATTCGACGGCCGGCGAGGGCATCGCCCTGTCGCTCGTCGGCATCGCGTCGGTGATCGCCGTGTCGATGGTGTTCTTCGTCGTTGGACGCTCCGAGGACGCGGAGCGCGCGGCCGAGGCGGCCGCGCGCGACGAGCGTCAGCCGGCTACGGACGACGGGCCGGAGGCGCCTGATCCGTCCGGCGAGGCGCATCCGCGGCCGGCGCTTGATCGTCGGCGGCCTTTGCCGCCGCGTCGGCCCAGTTAGCGGCCGTGACCCGCTTGACGTCGTAGTCGATGCGGACGTCCGGCTCCTTGCCGGGGACCCCACCCTCGAACTTCTGCGGGATGCCGGTCTCGGCGTCGATGTACAGGCTCTCGGCGTAGCCGTCGGGGAAGTCGGTGGAGGTGAGCTTGAGCAGCTTGCCCTCCTCGCGGGTCTTCAGCGTGTCGATCGTGGCGAGCAGCCTCATCACGCCCGCGCGGACGTCCTTGCGCCCGGCGCCGGCCAGCAAGGCGTCCATCGAGGCCGTCCAGACGTGGTTGGACTCGACCGAGCGGCTGACCTTCGGGGCGTTGGGGCTGAGCGCCAGGTCCATCTCACGGCGTGCCTTGTCGGCGGGCAGGTCGGTGGCCTTGATCGCCGCCTCCATCAGCGGTCCCTGGAAGCTGTCGCTGGTGAGCCCGGACACCTTCAGCTCCTCCTTCGTCGAGCCGTAGTAGTAGCGGCCGTCGTCGAGGTACAGGTCGTAGCCCGGGACCGGGTCGTCGTCCGGGTACCGCTGGGTGCGGATCACGAGCGTGGCGTCGCCCTTGGGGTCCGGCTCCTGCGCGATCTCCTGCGAGAGCCGCACGAGCGGCGCCTCGACGACCGGTGCGGGCGTGACGGGCGCCGCGAACCGCTCGTTCGGCGCGTCCGTGTTCGGCCAGGCGACCGCGAGCGTCGCGGCCACCAGCACCGCGGCCGAGGCGAACGCGAGCCGCGGGCGCCAGGCCGCGCGACGGGCCCGCGCGGCCTCGGCGCGACGCTCGCGGCGGCCCAGCCGCGGCCGGCGCGGCCGGGAGGCGCGCGGCGCGGTGTCGCCGAGCTCGGCCGCCGCACGGCGGCGCAGCGCGGCGTAGGCGTCGTCGTCGGCGGCCGCGGGGCGGCCGGGGGCGGCGTCGGCGAACGCGCGGCCCGGGGCGGCGCTGTCAAGCTCGCGGCCCGGCGCGGCGTGGCCGGGCTTGGCGGTCTCCTCCGGCCGTGCGGCCATGTGCGCGAGCAGCGCGGCGCGTGCGGTCGCGGTGTCCGGCTCGGGCACGGCCGGCTGGGCCTCCTTCAGCCACTCAAGCTCGTTCATCGCGGGTCCTCTCGAGGTGGGTGCGCAGCAGGGTGCGGGCGCGGTGGATGCGGGACCGGACGGTGCCGACGGGCACGCCGGTCGCGTGGGCGATCTCGGTGTAGGTGAGCTCCGCCCAGGCGTGCAGGAGCAAGGCGTCGCGGTCGGCGGGAGCGACCGTCGCCAACGCGGCGGCCAGGGCGGGGCCGAGCGCGGCGGCTTCGACGCGGCCGAGCGCCGCGTCCTCGAAGCCGCCCTCACGGGTGACCGGGGGTGCCGAGGCACGGGCGGCGTCGCGGAAGAACCGCCGCAGCAGGTTCGTGGCGATGCCGTACAGCCAGGGCCGGGCGTCGTCGTAGCGCGGGTCGTACTTGGCGCGCTCGTCGAACGCGATCCGGAACGTCTCCGCGGCGAGGTCCTCCCCCACCGACGGTGCCCGGCTCGTGCAGTAGCGGTGGATGGCCGCCCAGTGGCGGTCGAACACGGCGGCGAACGCGGCCGGGTCCGTCAGGGACGCGGCGATCAGCCTCGCGTCCGGTCTTTCGAGCGTGGACAACACTGCCCGCTCATTGCCACCGGACGCGGAAACGGTTCTCAGAGGATCAAGCAGCTGGTGGTCCCGTGCGCGAACAGTCGCTCATCGTCGCCCTCCGCGTACAGGCGTCCCTCGGCGGTCGCCAGCTTGCGCCCGACGTGCACGACCTTCGCGTCCGCCAGCACCCGGCCGGTGCGGTCGCTCATCGCGCGCAGGTAGCGGACCTGGAGATCGGTCGTCGTGTAGCGCTGCCCCGCCGCGAGCATCGTGTGGATCGCGCACCCGAGCGCCGAGTCCAGCAGCGTGGCCGCGACGCCGCCGTGCACCGACCCGATCGGGTTGTACATCCACTCCGTCGGCTCGACCGCGAAGACGACGCGCCCCGGCTCCACCAGCGCGATCTCGAAGTCCAGCAGCGACGCGATCGGCGGGGGTGGCAGCTCGCCCGCGGCGATCTTGCGGATGGCGTCGATCCCGGGCAGCTCGGCCGCGGCCTGCGCCGTGGCCATCGGATCGGCCCAGGTGAACGTGCGGGCGCGTTGCGTCATGCAACCCAGCCTAGCCGGTAGGCTTCGCCCCGGAGTCGATCGCACCCGAAGCAACGGGTCAGGGAATCCGGTTCAGAATCCGGAGCTGGCGCGCAGCGGTGGGGACGTGCGACGCGGCCACACGCCACTGGGCACATGCCTGGGAAGGCGGCCGCCTCGATCGCGTCCAAGCCCGAAGACCTGTCGACTCCGCCCCGACCGGGGCACCGACAACCGCGGCCTCGCGAGCATGGGCCGCTCGGATCATCAGGAGCAGGATCTTCATGGCACGTACTGCCGTTCTCGGGCTACCGCGCGTGGGGCCCGACCGCGAGCTGAAGTTCGCGCTGGAGGCCTTCTGGGCCGGCCGCGACGACGCCGAGGCGCTGGAGGCGACGGCGCGCGAGCTGCGCCGCGCGGGCTGGGAGCAGGCCGCCGCGGCCGGGATCGACGTCGTCCCGTCCGGCGACTTCAGCTTCTACGACCAGATGCTCGACACCGCGTGGGCGCTCGGCGTGGTCGACGGCGAGACGCTGGAGGACTACTTCGCCCACGCCCGCGGCACCGCGACGCGGCCGCCGCTGGAGATGACGAAGTGGTTCGACACGAACTACCACTACCTCGTGCCCGAGCTGCGCGCCGACCAGCCCTTCGCGCTGCGTGCCGAGCACTGGACCGGCCCGCTGCGCGAGGCCGCCGCGCTGGGCCTCATGACGCGGCCGGTCGTGATCGGCCCGTACACGTTCCTGCGGCTGTCGAAGGGCACGAAGCCGCCGCTCTCCGCGCTCGTCCCGGTCTACGCGGAGCTGCTGCGCGAGCTCGCCGCCGCCGGCGCGACCGAGGTCCAGCTCGACGAGCCCGGCCTCGCGCTCGACGACGTCCCGGCGGCCGAGTACGCCGAGGCGTTCGCCGAGCTCACCAGGGCACCGATCGACCTCTGCCTCGCGACCTACTTCGCCCCGGCGGACCCGGTCGTCTTCACGCTGCCCGCGGCCGAGCTGCACCTCGACCTCGTGCGGGCCCCGCAGCAGCTCGGCGCCGCGCTGCGCGCCGTCACCGGGCGGCTCTCGCTCGGCGTGATCGACGGCCGCAACGTGTGGGCGGCCGACCTGGACGTCGCGCTGGAGCGCATCGACGCCGCGGTCGCCGCCCTCGGCACCGACCGCGTGACGGTCGCGCCGTCGTGCTCGCTGCTGCACGTGCCCTACTCGGCCGCGCGTGAGACCGGGCTGGACGCGGAGATCCGCCCGTGGCTCGCGTTCCGCGACGAGAAGCTCGCCGAGCTGCGCACGCTGGCGGCCGCGCTCGACGGCGACCGCGACGCGCTGCTCGCCCCCGCGCGTGCCGTCGTCAGCGCCCGGCGCACGTCCGGTCACACCAACGACCCGGCCGTCCGCGGGCGCGCCGGGGGTCTCTCCCCCGCCGACTACGCCCGCAGCGCGCCCTTCCCGGAGCGCCACGCCGCGCAGCGCGCGCGGGTCCCGCTGCCCGAGCTGCCCACGACCACGATCGGCTCGTTCCCGCAGACGCCGGAGATCCGGGCCGCGCGGCGTGACCTGAAGGCCGGCACGCTCGCGCCGGAGGCCTACGAGCGCTTCCTGCGCGCGCAGATCGCCGAGGTCGTCAGCCACCAGGAGCAGGTCGGCCTGGACGTGCTCGTCCACGGCGAGCCCGAGCGCAACGACATGGTCGAGTACTTCGGCGAGCAGCTGGACGGGTTCGCGTTCTCGCGGTTCGGCTGGGTGCAGTCGTACGGATCGCGCTGCGTGAAGCCACCGATCCTGTACGGCGACGTCTCGCGCCCGCAGCCGATGACCGTCCGCTGGTGGCAGCACGCGCAGTCCCTGACCGAGAAGCCGATGAAGGGCATGCTCACCGGCCCGGTGACGATCCTGCAGTGGTCGTTCGTGCGCGACGACCAGCCGCGCGGGGAGACGTGCACGCAGCTCGCGCTCGCGATCCAGGACGAGGTCCGCGACCTCGAGGCCGCCGGCGCGTTCGCGATCCAGGTCGACGAGGCCGCGCTCCGTGAGGGCCTGCCGCTCCGGCGCGCGGACCAGGACGCCTACGTCCGCTGGGCCGTCGACGCCTTCCGGCTGACGGTCGCGACCGCCCGGCCGGACACCCAGATCCACACCCACATGTGCTACTCGGAGTTCAACGAGATGATGGAGCACATCGTGCGCCTGGACGCCGACGTGCTGTCGATCGAGGCCTCCCGCTCGGACATGGAGGTGCTCGACGCGTTCGCCGGCGAGCTCGACTACCCGAACGAGATCGGGCCGGGCCTGTACGACATCCACTCGCCCCGGATCCCGTCCGTCGAGGAGCTCGAGCGCCTGCTGGAGCTCGCCGAGCGGCGGGTCGGGCGCGAGCGGCTGTGGGTGAACCCGGACTGTGGCCTGAAGACCCGCGGCTGGGCCGAGGTGCGCCCGGCCCTCACCCACCTCGTGGCCGCGGCGCAGCGGCGGCGCGCCGCCGTGCGCGTCTGAACGCCCGCGACGGGCCCGCCCCACGCAGGGGCGGGCCCGCCCGAGACGGCGACTACGGGGTCGTCGTCGAGAGCGTCAGCGTCAGCGGCTTCGAGTAGGAGCCGGTGCGCAGCGCCTCGTCGGCGCCGATGGTCTGCTTGAACTGCAGGTTGAGCTTGTCGTTGGCGACCGGCCCGGCCCAGGTGTGCAGCGCGGACGGCGTGCCCGTGACCGGGGCGAAGGCGCCGTTCACGGCCGCCTCGAGCGGCTGCGCGAGCGCGAACGTGCCGTTGACGAGCTTGCCCGGCTGGTTCGTCGACGGGTCGACGACGGACAGCGTGGCCTCGGCCGCGGTGCTGGTGACCGTGACCTCGGTGGTGGCCTCGTAGCTCTTGCCGACCCCTGGGATGAAGGCGCCGAGCGTGCCGGGCGTGCCCAGCGAGAGCGAGAGCGTGTTCGGGACCGAGCCGCCGACGTTGGCGGGCTTGGTGCTCTCGAGGTTCTCCGTGATCACCTTCGGGCCGGTGGCCGGCTTGGAGATCGTGAAGTCGTCGTAGAGCTTGCCCGTGGCGTCCTTGGACTTGTACTTGAGCGTCTCGCCGTCGACGGAGATCACCTGGAACAGCTGGGTGTTCATGCCGATCTTCTTGGCGATGGCGCCGTTGGACGTCCAGTTGAGATCGTTGGCCTCGTACATCTTCGGCCCGGAGACGGAGACGACGTAGATCGACGTGCCGGTCTGGGTCGTGGTGCCCTCGGCCATGTTGCCGCGGCCGTAGGAGTGGTCGTGGCCCTGGAGGACCAGGTCGACGCCGTACTTCTCGAACACCGGCAGCCACGAAGCGCGCTGGGACGGGTTGTTCCGGCCTTCGGCCGTCGAGAACATCGGGTGGTGGAAGGTCGCGACCGTCCACTTGTTCGGGTTGTTCTGCAGCACGCTCTCGAGCCAGGCGCGCTGGATCTCGAGGAACTCCGGGCGCAGCGCGGAGGCCACGGCCGAGACGTTCGAGTTGAGCGCGATGAAGCGCACGCCCTGGTAGTCCGTGTAGAACACGGTGCCCTTGAGCGCGTCGATGACGGCGGGCGTGCCCTGCGTCGGGCCGTTGTCCGGGAACGCGAACTGCGTGCGCCAGTACGGCGCCAGCGTCGTGCCGGAGTACTCGTGGTTGCCGGGCACGGCGATCGACGGCTTCATGCCGTTCACGAAGCCCGCGGCCTTGAACCACTCGCCCCACTGGCCGTCGTTGTTCGACGTGTCGACGAGGTCGCCGGCGTGGACGAAGAGCTTGGCCTCCGGCGCGTCCATGTAGGACTTGCGGACGAGGCGGCTCCAGTGCTCCTGGATGTCGTTCTGCGCGTCGCCGTAGTAGACGAACGAGAACGGCTCGGCCGTGGCCGCAGCGGTCTCGAACTCGTACCACTCGCTCCAGTTCGTGCCGTCGCCGAGACGGTAGAGGTACTGCGTCTTCGGCTCGAGGCCCGTGAACCGCACCGTGTGGAACACGGTCTCGGCACCAAGGCTCGAGGTCTGCTGGACGTTGCGCGTGGCGAGGACCGTCGTCGCGCTCGACTTGAAGCCCGGCCCCCCGGCGGACTTCGCGATCTGCGCCTGAGCGGTCTTGACGGTCGTGTCCGTACGCCACGTGACCGACTGCGAGTTCGACGGGTCGGCCTCGTGCGTGAGCACGATGCGGTCCGCCAGCGTGGTCGGCTTGTGCTTCTCCGCGGCCGGGTAGGCCGGGGTCGGTTCGCTCTGAGACTGCGCGACGTTGATGCCTGCCGCGAACAGCGCCGCGGTGAGCGCGGCGCCGAGAAGCGCCCGGTGTGCAACCGGTGCGTTCATGACCCTCCTTGGGTGATCGTTCGGTGTGACCGCGGCGAGTCTTTCGTGAGAGAACTCTGAGCCCGTTACGGACTCGTGACGTCACGACCCGGTAACAGGACGATCACGACCCGCTGAGAGAGTGGCGGCCGTCATGAGACCCGCCGTCATCGCCCTGCTGCTCGCCCTGCTCCTCCACGCGACCGCCGCCGCGGCGGTGGACCGGCCCGGCGTGGCCGAGATCCGTCAGGACGGCACTCGGATCTCCTGGGTGCTCGGCATCCCGGGCGAGGAGCTCACCAGCCTGGCCGGTGGCGAGACCAAGGAAGAGATCGCCGGCTACCTGGCGAACAACCTGCGGCTCTCGGTCGACGCGGAGTCCTGCCCGGGCGGCATGCACGAGGCGACGCCCGTGCGCCGCGACGGCGTGGAGCCGTATGCGCGCGTGGAGATGCGCTTCTCGTGCCCGCAGGAGGCCGGCACGTTCGCCGTGATCAACGAGACGCTCGTCGCCAGCGCCACCGACTACGCGCTCGGCGGCGCCAGCGGCATGTTCCGCTTCGACGCCGACCACACGCTGCTGGAGTCGACGAGCCCGAAGTTCCCGCGCTGGGTGCGCGACGGCTTCGAGAGCCTCGTGACCGGGTGGGAGCACGTGCTGTTCCTCGCCATCCTCCTGCTCGGGGCGCGCACCGGGCGCGAGCTCGCCCTGCTCGCCGGGAGTGCCGTCGCGGCGACGCTGCTGGCGCTGGTGCTGGCCGTCGAGGGCGTCGTGAACGTGCCCGAGCGGACGATCGAGCTGGTGACCGTCGCCTCGGTCGTCGCGGTCGCCGCGCTGCCGGTGCTGGGGATCTCCGGCCGCGCGCAGCTCTGGGCGGTGTTCGCGCTCGCGCTCGCGCACGGCCTCGCGCTCGCCGTCCAGGTGCCCACCGGCGACGCGCTCCTCGGCTTCGCCCTCGGCGTCGTCGCCGCCGAGGCGCTCGTGATCAGCCTGGCAGCAGCGCTCCCGCTCGCATGGCGAGCACTCGGTCGGACGCCTGGTGCACCAGCACCGCGTCGTGCGCGATCAGCAGAACGCTGAGCCCGAGCTCGTCGCGCAGCTCGAGCAGCACGTTCATCACCTGCGCGCGGACGGACACGTCGAGCGAGGAGACCGGCTCGTCGCAGACGAGCACGTCGGGCGCCGAGGCGAGCGCGCGGGCGATGCCGATCCGCTGGCGTTGACCGCCGCTGAGCGCGCGCGGGTGGCGCGCGGCGAACGCCTGCGGCAGCCCGACGAGCTCGAGCAGCTCGCCGACGCGGGCCACGCGCTCGGCGCGGTTGCCCAGGCCCGCCAGCTGCAGCGGCTCCTCCAGCGTCCTCCCGATCGTCCAGCGCGGGCTGAGCGACGACTCCGGGTCCTGGAACACGAGCTGCACGCGCCGGCGCAACGCGCGGCGACGCGGGAGCAGCTCCTCGCCGTCGAGGAAGACGCGGCCGGACTGCGGACGCTCGAGCCCGACGATGACGCGCGCGAGCGTCGTCTTGCCACAGCCCGAGTCGCCGACGAGCCCGAGGATCTCCCCGGGCGCGAGCGTGAGCGACACGCCGTCGACCGCGGTCACCGCGCCGAAGCGCACACGGACGTCATCGACTACGAGCATGGGTCCTCACGTGGCAGGAGACGCCGTCGACCAGCTCGGGCCGCTCGGCCGTGCAGCGGTCGACGGCGAGCGGGCAGCGCGGCGCGAAGGCGCAGCCCGCGATCCGCGTCGTCAGGTCGGGCGGCGCGCCGTCGAGCCCGACGAAGCGGGTGCCGGGCGCGGCGTCCGCCGTCGGGACCGCGGCGAGCAGGCCCTGCGTGTACGGGTGCTCGGGCGCGTCGAGGACGCGGGTCGCCGGGCCCTGCTCGACGATCCGGCCGGCGTACATCACGGCCACGTCGTCGGCCATCCGGGCGACCACGCCGATGTCGTGCGTGATCAGCAGCAGCGCGAGGCCGAGCCGCCGCTGCAGGTCGGCGAGCACGTCCAGGACCTGCTCCTGCATGCTCGCGTCGAGCGCGGTCGTCGGCTCGTCGGCGATCAGCACCCGCGGCTCGCCGGCCAAGGCGCCCGCGATCATCGCCCGCTGGAGCATGCCGCCCGACAGCTCGTGCGGGTAGACGTCCGCGGCCCGCGCCGGGTCCGGGAGCCCGACGAGGTCGAGCAGCTCGATCGCGCGGGCCCGGCGGGCCCGGCGCGGCAGCCGCGCGGCGTCGACGACCTGCGCGCCGACGCGTCGGAGTGGGTTGAGCGCGCTCGGCGGGTCCTGGAAGACCACCCCGACGTCGCTCCCGAGCACCGGCGGGGCGCCGTCGAGCGTGACGCTGCCGCCGATGTCCGCGCTCACGCCCGGCGGGAGCAGGCCGAGCGGCGCGAGCGACATCACGGTCTTGCCGGAGCCGCTCTCCCCCACGATCGCCAGCGTGCGCCCCGGCTCCAGGCGCCAGGACACGTCGTCGACCGCGTGCACCGCGCCGCGCGCCGGGTACAGCCGGACCGTCAGGTGGTCGGCGACGAGGGTCACGCCAGCGCCTCCGCGCGCCGGCGGACGAGCCGGCGCCGGGAGAGCGGACGCGGCACGCGGTCCAGCGCCACGCGCTCCCCCGCGAGGTTGAAGCCGATGACGAGCAGGGTGAGCGCCAGCCCCGGGAAGATCACGAGACCGGGGCTCGTCTCCATGAACGGCAGCCCGGCGACGAGCATCTGCCCCCACTCGGGCGTCGGCGGCTGCACCCCCAGGCCGAGGAAGCTGAGCGTGGCGACCGAGACGACGATGAACCCCGCGTCCGCGGTCGCGTAGACGAGCACCGGCCCGAGCGCCGCCGGGATCAGGTGCTTGCGCAGGATCCAACTGCGCCGCGCGCCCATCAGCTGGACGGCCTCGATGTACGGCCGGCGATGGACGGAGACGATCAGCGTGCGCGAGAGCCGTGCGTAGGCGGGCCACGCGGCCAGCATCAGGGCCAGCACCATGTTGGTCACGCCCGGACCGAGGAAGCCGAGGATCGCGAGCGCGGTCACCAGGTTCGGGATCGCCAGCGCGACGTCGGTGATGCGCATCAGCACCTCGTCGACGATCCCGCCGCGCAGGGCGGCGATCGAGCCGACCAGCACGCCGAAGCCCAGCGCCCCGGCCAGCACGAGCGCGACCGCAGTTAGCGACGTGCGCGCGGCGTGCAGCAGCCGCGAGAGCGTGTCGCGCCCGAGGTCGTCGGTGCCGAGTAGGTGCGCCGCGCTCGGCCCTTCGAGCACCGCGTCGAGGTCCGTGTGGTCCGGCGCGTACGGCGCCAGCTCAGGCCCGAGCAGCGCGAGCAGGGCGAAGCTCGCCACGATCACCAGCACGCCTCTCACGCCAGCCCCTCCGCGACCGCGCGCCGCAGCCGCGGGTCGATCGCCCGCGTGGCGATGTCCACGACCGTGTTGATGGTCACGAACAGCGCGGCGAACAGCAGCAGCCACGCCTGCAACACCGGGAAGTCGCGGAACTTGACCGCCTCGAGGAAGTAGATCGCCGCGCCCTGCCACGAGAACACGGCCTCCACGACGATCGCACCGGTGATGATCACGCCGACCTGCGTGGCGAGCGCGGTCAGCGTCGGCACGGCGACGTTGGGCAGCGCGTCGCGCAGGACGGTCCGGCGGCGCGAGCGACCGCGGCTGATCGCCGTGGTGACGTAGCGCGACGACACGGCCTCGGCCAGTCCGACGCGGACCACGCGCGAGAGCACGGCGCCGCTCGCCAGGCCGAGCGTGACGCACGGCAGCAGCCACGAGCTGGGCCCGCTCACGCCCTCCGCCGGCAGCCACCGCAGCGTGACCGCGAACAGCAGCACGAGCAGCGCGCCGAGGTAGAAGCTGGGGATCGAGACCGCGGCGAGCGCGGTGGCGCGCGAGAGCCGGTCGTGCAGGCCGCTCGGGAAGAGCGCGCCCAGCACGCCCGCGCCGGCGCCCGCGAGCAGGGCGAAGAGCGTGGCCCCGATCACGAGCAGGGCGGTCGTCGGCGTGCGCTCGCGCAGCTCGGCCCAGATCTCGCCGTTGGTGCGCAGCGACGTGCCCAGGTCGCCGCGGGCGACGTCCCCCAGCCAGTCGAGGTAGCGGACCGGCAGCGGACGGTCCAGGCCGAGCTCCGCGCGGACGCGCTCCACCATCTCGCGGTCGGCGCCGAACGAGCGCCGCTCGGCGACGATCTGCGCGGGATCGCCCGGGGCGAGCGTCACCAGGGTGAAGACGGCGACGGATGCGACCGCGAGCACCAGCACCGCGGTCGCGATCCGGCGGGCGATGAAGCGCGCCATCAGCGGACCGGCAGCTCGTACTCGGTCGCGGGCAGCCTCAGCTGGGCCACGTCGTCGCCGTGCGCCCAGATCCGCTGCGTGTACACGAGCGGGACGAACGCCTCCTGCTCGCGCAGGTAGGTGTAGATCGCCTCGAACGCGGGCTCGCGCTCGTCGCCGGTGGCCGCGAACGCCGTGTCGATCAGCGGATCCAGCGTCTTCGCGTCCATGAAGATCTTCCCGTCGACGCCGATCTCCGTGCGGCTGTCGAACACCGCGCCGAACGAGCCGTACGGGTCGTAGGGCGCGGCGTAGGTGGCGTAGAACGCGAGGTCGTAGGCGCGCTTGGCGATCTCCTTGTGGCGCGTCGCGTGGTCCACGAGCCGGACCTCGACCGCGATGCCGATCTCCTTCAGCGCGCTCTGGATCACCTCGCCCATCGCGCGACCGCCGGGGATCGCGTCCTCGGACGTGAGCAGCGTGACCTTCAGCGGCTTCTCGGGCCCGTAGCCGGCCTCCTTGACCAGCGCAGCGGCCGCGGCCTTGTCCACCGGCGGGATCGCCTGCCGCGCGCCGGACAGCGGGACCGAATCCGGGAACAGGTTGCCGGCGGGCTCGCCGAAGCCGAAGTACAGGGCCTTGGCGATCGCCTTGCGGTCGATCATCTTGTTGACCGCCGCGCGCAGGCGCTGGTCGTCGAACGGCGCCTTGGCCTCGTTGAAGCCGAGGATGAGCGTGCCCGTGCCGGTCTCGGTGACGAGCTTCACGTTCGAGGCCTTCCTCAGCGCGAGCGCGTTGCGCGGCGTCAGCGGCGCGGTGAACTCGCCGCCGATGACGTCCACGTCACCCGCGCGCAGGGCGCTCAGGCGCGTCTGCGCGTCCGGGATGACGTCCAGCTCGAGCCGGGCATGTGAGGGCTTGTCGCCCCAGTAGCGTTCGTTGCGCGTGAACGCGGCGCCGTTGCGGTCGGAGTGCTCGAGCACCCACGGGCCCGTGCCGACCGGCTTGACGTACAGGCCCTCGGCGTCGACCGACTTCGGGCTCAGCAGCCGCACCGGACGGACGTAGGCGAGCTCCTGCAGCGCCGGCGGGTACGGCTGCGACAGCTCGAGCGCGAACGTCCGCACGTCCACGACCTTCATCGCCTTGAAGGCGCGTGACAGGCCGAGCCACTCGGTGTCCTCCTTGCCGGCCCAGCGCTTGAAGTTCCACTCGACCGCGGCCGCGTCGACCGGCGTGCCGTCGGTGAAGGTCACGCCTTCCCGCAGCGTGAAGGTGTACGTCGTGCCGTCCTCGGCGACCTCCCACGACTCGGCCAGGCCGGGCTCGATCTCGCCGTCCTTCGCGTACTTGACCAGCCCCTCGAACAGCAGGTCCTGGACGTAGAACTGCCCGGCGTAGTCGTGCGGGTCCAGGTTGCCCGCGCGCTGGCCGACGGCGACGCGGACGGTGTCCGCACCCGCCGTCGCCGCCCGCGGCGAGCCGCCGTCGGAGGACGAGTTGGTGGCTCCGCAGCCCGCCAGGACGAGCGCGGCGACGGCGATGAGAAGGACGTGAGGGCGCATGACGATGCCCCAGTCCAGCCTCCGCCGAACGGCAACTCGTGAGCATCGTGTGAACGCGAGATGGGATTATCAACTCGGTAACAGCCGTCCGGCCGATCAGGTGATCAACTGCGGGCCGCCATGAAACGCCTCCTGTTGCTCGCCGCCCTGGTGCTGCTCTTCCCGTCCAGCGCCTCGGCGCACTTCACGACGCAGGGCTACCACGACATCGTGCAGGACGGGCACCGGGTCGACTACGTGCTCGGGCTCGAGGAGGAGGCGCTGTACACGCTGGCCGACGGCAAGGACCAGGCGGCGTTGTCCGCCTACCTGCTGCCCCGGGTGCGCGTCTCCAGCGACGGCGTCCGCTGTGCCGGCGCGCTGAAGGGCTTCTCGCCGGAGCGGCGCGGCGGCGTCGCCTACCTGCGGCTCGTGCTCGCCTACGACTGCGAGAGCGCGTCGGGGCCGTTCGCGGTCCGCAACGCCGTCCCGAACGAGAGCCTCGCGCGCTTCGAGCTCGGCGGCCAGACGGGCACGTTCCTGTTCGACCCGGACAACCTGGTGCTGCGCGCCGACGACCCGCCGTCCTTCCTGCACTTCGTCGAGGAGGGCGTCGAGCACATCGTGGGAGGCTGGGACCACGTCGTCTTCCTCGTGATCCTGCTGCTGGGCGCGAAGACCTTCCGCGACGTGGTCAAGCTCGGCACGACGTTCACCGTCGCGCACTCCGTGACGCTCGCGCTCGCGGTCCTCGGCGTGGTCGACGCCCCGAGCGAGGTCGTCGAGCCGCTGATCGCCGCGTCGATCGTCTACGTGGCGGCGATGCAGGTGCTGGGCGTGGAGAACGACCGCAAGCTGATCGTCGTGTTCCTGTTCGGCCTCCTGCACGGGCTCGGGTTCGCGGGCGCGGTGACGTTCCCGGGCGGCACGCCGATCGTCAGCGCCCTGATCGGGTTCAACGTCGGCATCGAGGTCGGGCAAGCGCTGATCATCGCCGTCGTGTTCCCGCTGCTGCTGTGGTCGCGCCGCTTCGAGTGGTCCAAGCTCGCGCACGCGTCGGCGGGGTCCGCCGCCGCCGCTATCGGCCTGTTCTGGCTGTCGCAGCGGGTGTTGGGCGGCTGATCCGCGCTTCCATCGCGGTCAGCGGCAACGTGAGCGCGAGCGCCAGCCCCGCGAGCGGCAGCGCCGCGACGATCCACATCACGGTCTCGAGCCCAGCGTGGTCGGCGACCGTGCCGAACAGCGCCGCGAACACGCCGCCGACGCCGATCGAGAACCCGAGCGTGACGCCGGACGCGATCCCCAGCCGGCTCGGCAGGTACTCCTGCCCCATCACCACGGACACGCTGAACGACATCACGGTCACGAAGCCGATCCCGGCCAGCACGATCCCGGCGACGACGCCGTTCGGCGCGACCATGAACGCCGTCAGCAGCGGGATCTGGGCGACGATCGAGCCGACCAGCACCTTGCGGCGCCCGATCCGGTCGACGAGCCGGCCGCCGACGAGCGTCCCGACCGCACCCGCGAACAGCATCGCGGCGAGCGCCGTGTTACCGCTCGCCTCGCTGAACCCGTAGGTGTGGATGAGCCACAGGGGTGCGAACGACTGCAGGCCGAAGTAGATCCCGGAGCGGATCGAGACGACGCCGGCCAGCGTGCTGAAGGCGCCCCACTGGTCGCTTGAGTGGTCGGCCTTCCCGGCCGCGACCTTCTGCGCGGCCGAGGCGCTGCGCGCCTTCAGGTGCGGCAGCTCGAAGGCCAGGAGCACCGCCGCGACCGCTGGCAGCACGGCCACGATCAGCGTGCCGTTGAGGCCGACCGCGAGCACGGCGGGCGTGATCAGGACGGGCGCGAGCGCGAAGCCGGTGTTCCCGCCGACGCTGAACAGGCTCATCCCGGTGCCGCGGCGCGAGCCCGAGGCGTAGTTCGCGTACCGCGCGCCCTCCGGGTGGAAGGCGGCGACCCCGAGGCCGCCGAGCCCGACCAGCACGCAGGTGAGCGCGAAGCTGTCCGCCACCCCGGCGCCCGCGATCCCGACCGCGGCGAGCGCGACGCCGACCGGCATCAGCCACGCGAGCTGGAGGCGGTCGCTGAGCGCGCCAAACACCGGCTGGATGATCGAGGAGCCGATCGTGACCACCAGGAGCAGCGCGCCCGCGGCGCCGAACGAGTAGCCGCGCTGCGAGACCAAGAACGGGATCAGGGCCGGGATCGACCCCTGGCACAGATCCGCCGCGGCGTGGCCACCTGCGAGGGTGGCCAGTCCGCGGCGGTCCAGATCCTGCATGCGCTACATCAAAGCACCAGCTTGAGCTTCGCCTGCACGTCCTTCCCGGCCGCGCTCGAGACGCGGGCGTTGACGCTGAGCGGCTTGCGCTTGGACGGCTTCTTGGAGACCTTCACCTTGATCGTCTTCGTCTCGCCCGCCTTCAGCGTGTAGGCGGCGCGGCCGATCCGCTTCGCCTTGAGCGTGAGGGTCACGGTGCCCGTGCAGCCCGCGCTGCCGGCGGGGCAGCTGAGCTTGACGGCGGCGGCGCCCCGCTTGACCTTGGCGGTCTTGCCGACGACCTTGCCGGCGCCGGGCGACGGTGCCGGGGCGGGCTTCGGCGCGTCGACGGACTCGACGTCGACCGTCGTGTCCACGGCGTCGACGACCGCGCGGTCGGTGCCGGAGCCGCCGAAGAAATGGCCCGCGGCGGCGTCGCGCACGTTGAAGACGTCGTCGCCGGCGCCGCCGTCCGCGACGATCGGCAGGCCGGTGCCGGGCGAGGCGGTCAGCGTGTCGTTGCCGCCGAGCGCGTTGAGCTCGAAGAACTCGGCGCCGGCGATGCTGAGGTTGAACGCGACCTGGGTCAGGCGGTCGTAGCGGACACGGCCGTTCTCGGGCCTGATCGTGGAGACCTCGTCCGCGCCGCTGAGGTTGACCTCGACGCGGTCGACGCCGTTGTCGCCGTTCATCAGGTCCGAGCCGTCGCCGTTGTTCCAGACGGTGGTGTCGTCGCCCTCGCCGCCATTGAACGTGTCGCCGCCGCGGTCGCCGATCAGGCGGTCGCCGCCGCCCGCGCCGTTGAGCGTGTCGTTGCCGTCGCCACCGTTGACGACATCGGCGCCGTCGCCGGTGGTGATCACGTCGTCGCCGGAGCCGCCGTCGATCGCCATCGGCAGCGACACGCCCGGGTCGGTGACCAGCGTGTCGTTGCCGCCGAAGCCGTTGATCGCGAGCCGGTCGACGTCGGTGATGTCGATGCCGAACGTGACGGCGGTGATGCGGTCGAAGCGGAAGCCGGTCGGCGTGGCCTTGACGGTCATGCCGTCCGTCACCTGACTCGCGTTGACCTGGGTCTCGTCGACGCCGCCGCCGCCCGTGTTCGAGTCGGTGCCGTCGCCGTTGTTCCAGATCATCACGTCGTTGCCGGCGTCGCCGTTGATCGTGTCGCCGCCGCGGAAGCCGGTGATGCGGTCGTTGCCGTCGCCGCCGCTGATCGCGTCGGCGTTGTCGGAGCCGACGATGATGTCGTCGCCGGCCTCGCCGTTGAGCGTCGAGTTGTTCAGGTCCGCGGCGGAGAGGTTGATGGCGTCGTTGCCGCCGCCGAGGTTGGCCACCACGCCGACCGTCCCGCTGACGATCGGCTGCGCGTTCGGCTGGGTCGCGTCGAAGTCGGTGTTGTCGGAGAAGCCGTTGGTGGCCCCGAAGTTGTGGGTGAGCTGGCCCTGGGCGTTGACCGCGAGGATCACGTTGTCGTCGGCGCCGTCGCCGGTGATCGTCAGCGTGCCGGGCGCGGCCTGGAGCGTGACGGCGGCGTTGGCCGCTGCGGGCGCTCCGAGGACCAGCGCCGCGGCCGCGAGCGGGAGGAGGAGTTTCGGCTTCATGCCGGCTTAGACGCCGGCGGGCTCAGGCGTATTCCGGCCCTGGCGGGATCGTCGAAGACGCCTGTGGTGACCGCCGCCCGGCGCTACGGCCGGATGCGGGTCACGGTGGAGGATTCGTGGTCGGCCACCCAGACGGCGCCCGCGCCCGCCGCGATTCCGAGCGGCCCCTCGCCCACGGGGATCGGCGCGCCCTCGATCCGCCCGGTCCGCTCGTCGATGCGCGTCACGGTGTTGTCGTCGTGGTTGGTCACCCACACGCTGCCGAACCCGTGCGCGAGCTCACGCGGCTGTGAGCCGACCGTGATCGTGTCGATGACCTTCCCGGTCCGGCGGTCGAGTCGCGTGACGGTGCCGTCGTCGGCGTTCGCGACCCACGTCGCGGTGGTCGTCTCGACCACGCCGCGCGGGTTCGCCCCGACGCGGATGGGGCCGCCGACGACCTGCGCGGTGCTCGGATCGATCCGGTTCACGGTGCCGTCCTTCGCGTTGGTCACCCACACGAACCGGGGGCCGACGAAGATGCCCGCCGGTTCGCGGCCGACCCCGATCGGGCCGCCGACGAGCGCGGCCTCCGCCCGATCGACCCGGTTCACCGTGCCGTCGTTGCGGTTGGCGACCCACAGCAGCTGCTTGCCGAGCGCGATCGCCTCGGGCCGATCGCCGACGGCGACGCTCGCCGTGCGCTTGCCGTCCTCGAAGCGCGCGATCCGGTCCTCGCCCGCGACGCCGGCCCACACGACGCCCTTGCCGGCCGCCACGTGATCGGGCCGCGTGCCGACCGCGACCGGCGCGCTCGCGGCGTTCGTCTCGGGGTCGATCGTGGAGAGCGAGCCGCCGCCGTGGTTGGCGACGAACACCTCACCCCGCGACACCGCGACGCCGTCAGGGCGCTGCCCGACGGCGATCGTCTCGACGGCGGCCGCGGGCGCCGGGGTCGGACTCGCCGTGGCGGTGGCGGTGGCGGTGGCCGCGCCGACCGCGGCCGCGCGCGACGCGTCGTCGCCGGCCGTGACCGCGACGACGGTGGCGACCACGATCCCGACCAGCAGCACGAGCGGCAGCGCAGCGCCGACGATGATGCGCGACGAACGCCTCGTTTTAGTCACCGCACTGAGATCGCGGCCGGACGGCGCCGACGAGTCGTCGGCGGCCGACCGCGACGCGGCACCGGCCAGCGAATCGTCGGCGGCCGGGACCCGCGACACCGCGGCCGCAGCAGGGGCCGGCCGCCCCAGCGCGGCACCGGCCAGCGAATCGTCCGCCGGCGCGATCCGCGACACCGCGGCCGCAGCACGGGCCGACCGCCCCAGCGCGGCACCGGCCAGCGAATCGTCCGCCGGCGCGATCCGCGACACCGGGGGCGCCGGCTCGGGCAGCGCCGTGCCGCGCTCCATCGCGCGGGCGGCCGCCGCTCCGTACGCGGCCTCGTCCCAGGCGGCCGCGGCGCGGGCGAGGTCGTCGTTCGCCGGCGCGCGCGAGCCGGGCACGTCCGCGAGGGGCGCGCTGGTCCCGGCGGGCTCGCCCAAGCCCGCCGGGATCGGCGCCACGGCGGCGCTCGTCGCCCGGCTCGGGCCGGCCGCCCAGCCGGCGGTCGAGCCGAGCGGACGGGCCGCCGAAGGGGTGAGCGCGGCGAGGCCGACCGGCGCGGTGTCCCAGCCGGGGCGGGACGTGCCGCCGTGGACGGCCGCGGTGGCGGCGGCCGCGAGGGCGCCCGCCGACTGGAAGCGGTCCTCGGGGGCCTTGGCCATCGCACGCTCGACGATCGCGTCCAGCTCCGGGAGGTCCGGCCGCGTGTCGCTGACGAGCGGCGGCGGCTCGGTGATGTGGGCGTACATCTTCGCCATGTCGCCGCTGCGCGCGAACGGGACGCCGCCCGTCAGGAGCTGGAAGAGCACGCAGCCGAGCGCGTAGACGTCGGTGCGGGCGTCGGTCGCCTCGCCGCGGACCTGCTCGGGCGCGGCGTAGTCGGTCGAGCCGACGAACAGGCCGGTACGGGTCAGCCGGGTCTGCGTCGCCTCGCGGGAGAGGCCGAAGTCGGTCAGGTACACATGGTCGCCCGGCCCGACGAGCACGTTGGCCGGCTTGACGTCCCGGTGCACGAGCCCGCGGGCGTGCGCCGCGTCGAGCGCCGCCGCGATCTGCGCCACCAGCCGCACCGCGCGCTCGGCGCCCATCGGCCCGTCCGCGCTCAGGTACGCGAGGTCGACGCCCTCGACGAACCGCATCGCGATGAACAGCTGCCCGTCCTCGGACGCGCCCGCTTCGTACAGCGGAATCACGTTCGGATGGTCGATCGCCGCCGCGGTCTCCCACTCGCGCCGGAAGCGTGCGCGGAACCCCTCGTCGTCGGCGAGCTCCGCCGTCAGCAGCTTGAGCGCCACCGGCCGGCCGAGCGCGACCTGCGTAGCGCGATAGACGACGCCCATGCCGCCACGACCGGCGAGGGACTCGATGCGGTATCCAGCGAGCGCGGTGCCCGGGGCGATGGTGTCCACGCCTCGTGAGACGCCTCGTCGCTCGCGCGTATTCCGCGCGTCTTTTGGCACACATCCTTGGCGAAGGCGTGTAGATCCGTTCACCCGAACGCGAGAGAGTCCGGGTTGGTGCCGAATAACCGACGACAGGTGACGCTAGATCGGCGAATCCCCTCGCCGGAGGTGGAGATCGCCACGATCGCCGGCCGGCAGCACGGGATCGTGACGATCGCGCAGCTCCTCGCCTGGTACAGCGAGGCGACCGTCCGACGGCGCGTCCGCGAGGGGCGGCTGCACCGCGTTCACCGCGGCGTCTACGCCGTCGGGCACGCTGGGCTCTCGCGCGAGGGGATTTGGCTCGCCGCGGTGCTCGCGTCCGGCGCGAACGCCGCCCTGAGCCACCTCTCGGCCGCAGCCCACTGGAAGGTGTCGCGTTGGCCCGTCTGCCTCACCAGCGTCGTGACCGTCTCCAAGCACGCGCCCGACGGGGTCGACGTCCACCGCACCACGCACCTCGACGCGCGAGATGTGACGGTCTGGCGTGGCATACCCGTGACCAACGTCGCGCGGATGCTCGTCGACCTCACCGACGTCCTTACGGCCCATCAGCTCGCATACGTCATCCATGAGGCCGAGTTCAGGCGCATCTTCAGCGAGCGCGCCACGCACGCGGCCATGGACCGCGCGCGGGGGCGGCGCGGGCTCGGGAAGCTCAAACGGGCACTCGAGCTTCACGCCGACGGCTCAGCCGGCACCCGCAGCGCGAAGGAGGACGCGTTCCTCGAAGGCCAACTGGTCGAGCCGCTGGTCAACACGAGGATCGAGGTCGACTTCCACTGGCCCGACGAGCAGCGCGTGGTCGAGGTCGACGGCCACGGTCACCGGCGCCAGGCGACGCGCCGGGAGGACGCGCGCCGCGACGCGGCGCTCCGGCAACGCGGCTGGAGCGTCGAGCGTCGAGCTAGTTGAGGCCGAGCTCGGCGGCGTGGTGCGCGCGGTACTCCTTGCGTGCGCTGAGGACCCGGGTCACGTAGTCGCGGGTCTCCTTGAAGGGCACGTGCGACGCCACGCGGAACTTCTCGCCGCGGGCGGCGGCGACCGCTCGCCACTCGTCGACCTTGCCCTCACCGCCGTTGTAAGCGGCCAAGGTGAGGATGGTGTTGCCCTTGTACTTGTCGAGCAGGTAGCGCAGGTACCAGGTGCCGTAGGCGATGTTGATCTGGGGCGTAGCCAGGTCGGTCTGCGTGAACTGGGTGCCGCCGGACTTGTGGGCGATGTAGTCGGCGGTGTCCGGCATGAGCTGCATCAGGCCCGTGGCGCCGACCGGGGACGTCTGGTTGCGGAAGCGCGACTCGGTGTATATGACGGCCGCGATCAAGGACGCGTCGACGCCCTTGTCGGCCGCCTGCTGGCGGATGATGTCCTCGTGGCGGAGCGGGAGCTGGATCTCGCGCACGACCTGGTCGGCCGGCTTGACGAGGCTCATCACGGCGACGCCGATCACGAGGAAGCCCAGCATGAGGTAGAGCCGCCGCTTCCACACGCGGGCACGTGAGACACGGCGCCCCCGAGGCGCCGGACGAGATCGGGCTCTGGTCGCAGGCTGCGCAGACATCTATGGGTTCAGCTTCGCAAGAACCCCCGACAGCTCCTGCTCCAAATCGCGCAAACTGCCGGAGTTCTCTACAACGTAGGTCGCTCGGGCCGCTTTTTCACCCTGTGAGAGCTGCCGGGCTGTGCGTTCGTCCAGGGCCGCGTGGCCCCGGGCACCGGCGCGAGCGGCGCGCACCGCCTCGTCGGCCACGATCGCGATCGTCGCGTCGTAGTTGCCTTCGAGCCCTGCCTCGAAGAGCAGGGGCGTCTCGACGACCAGCGCGAGCGGCGCCGGATCACGTGGGGCCGCGCGCCACTCGGCGACCCGCTGCCCGACCAGCGGCCACAGCAGTCCCTCCAGCCAGCCACGCTCATCATCGCTGGCGAAGGCGAACTTCGCGACCGCGCGCCGGTCGACGCGCCCATCGGCCACGACCGACGGCCCCCACCGGTTCACGACGGCATCGCGAACCGACGGGTCCTCATACAGGTCGTGGACGACCTGGTCGGTGGAGATCGTCGCCGCGCCGAGACGGCTCAGCGCGGCCAACGCCTCCGACTTGCCCGCGCCGATGCCGCCCGTCAGCCCGACGAACGGCGGTGGCGCGGTCACTACTCCTGCGTGGGCTCGGGCTCCTCGGCGGGAGCTTCGGCCTCGGTCTCGGCGGCAGCCTCGGGGGTCTCTTCGACCGCGGGGCTCTCGGCGACCTCCGACTCGGCGGCGACGTCGGCCTCCGGGGCCTCCGCGGCCTCCGCAGCGGCAGCCGCCTCGGCGTCCGCAGCCGCGTCGTCCGCCGGCGAGGGCGTCTCGGCGAAGACGTCCTCCGACAGACCCAGCTCGGGCATGTCCTCGAGGTCGCCCGCATCCGTCACACCTTCGGTGCGACGCGGCAGGACCTGGCCCTCGACCCGCTTGATCGAGAGCGAGAGGCGGCGCCGCTCGGAGTCGATCTCGAGGATCTTGACCTTGACCTCGTCGCCCGGCGCGACGATCTCGCGCGGGTTCTCGACGTGCTGCTGAGCGAGCTCGGAGATGTGCACGAGGCCCTCGACACCCTCGAGGATCTCGACGAACGCACCGAACGCGACGACCTTGGTCACCGCGCCCTCGAGCTCGTCACCCACGTGGTAGGTGTCGACGACGCGCTGCCACGGATCCTCCTGGGTCTGCTTGAGACCCAGCGAGATGCGCTGGCGATCGCGGTCGATGTCCAGGACCTTGACCTCGACGGTCTGGCCGATGGACAGGATCTCGCTCGGGTGGTTGACGTGCGACCACGAGAGCTCGGAGATGTGGATGAGTCCGTCGATGCCGTCCAGGTCCACGAACGCGCCGAAGTCGACGATGTTCGAGATCTGGCCCTCGATGATGAGGCCCGGCTGCAGTCGCTCAAGGATGGCCTGACGCTGTTCCTTGCGCTCCTCTTCAAGCACCGCGCGACGTGAGAGGACCACGTTGTTTCGCGAACGGTTCAACTCTATAACTTTGGTCTGGATCGTCTGACCCAGGTACTCATCCAGGTTCGGCACACGGCGGATGTCGACCAGCGACGCGGGCAGGAAGCCGCGCACGCCGAGGTCCACGATCAGGCCGCCCTTGACGACCTCGATGACCGCGCCGTTGACGGGCTCGCCGGAGTCGGCGGCAGCCTCGATCTTGCGCCAGGCGCGCTCGAAGCGGGCGCGCTTCTTGGACAGGATCAGGCGGCCGTCCTGATCCTCCTTGGTGAGAACGAGAGCGTCGACCTCTTCGCCGAGCTCCACCTCCTCGTTGGGATCGACCGACTTGCGGATCGAGAGCTCGTTGTTGGGGATGACCCCTTCGCTCTTGTATCCGATGTCGACCAGGACTTCGTCCTTGTCGATCCGCACGACCTTGCCCGTGACGACATCGCCCTCTTCGAAGGGAACGATGGTGGCGTCGTAATTCGGGACGATCTTGCCGTCGATTTCGAGGAGCATCCCGTCCGAGCCCTCGACGACGCGAGCTTCAGGGATGGCAGGGGGAGTGAGCGTGGCTTCCATTAGCAGCCGGATACTGTAGCGGTAATGCCCGTACGAGCCACGAAGCGCGGAGCCGCCCGCGTCCCTTTCCCAACCGGCGCGGACGCTGACGTCCTGATCTGCGGCGCCTCCTTCGCAGGCCTCACTGTCGCACGCGAGCTACGCGCGACGGGCGCGCGCGTGCTGATCCTGGACCGGTACGAGATCGGCGAGCGGCAGACCTCGGCGTGCGCCGCGCCGACCGAATGGCTGCGCAACCTTGGCTTGGAAGCGTCGATCCGGCAGACCTTCGACTCGCTGCTCGTGCACACGCCGCGCGTCGGCAAGGCGCGCTGGCCGCTGCCGTTCACGTTCAGCACGTTCGACTACCCGCAGCTCTGCGACCTGCTGTTCGAGCAGACGGGCGAGGCGGAGTTCGACACGGCGAAGGTCATCTCCCGAACAGGTCAAACGGTGAGCACGGACCGGGGCGACGTGACCGCGCCGCTGATCGTCGACGCGCTCGGCTGGCGCCGCGTGCTCGGCGTCGGCGACAACTTCCAGCCGCCGGACGCCCCGCTGAGCCGCGGGCTGGAGGTCCATCCCAAGGGCACGGGCGACGACCTGGAGCTGTGGATCGACCCGCGCTACGTCGACGCCGGCTACGGCTGGGCGTTCCCGGCCGACGACGAGGTCCGCATCGGCGTCGGCTCCTTCGACCCGCACGACCCGGTCAAGCAGCCGACGCTGCGCCTGGTCGAGGACGTCAACCAGTCGCCCGACGGCTACCAGGGCAACTGGATCCCCCACCGCATCCGTCCCGCCACCGAGGACGGGATCTTCTTCGCCGGCGACAGCGCCGGCCACTGCATCCCGCTCACCGCGGAGGGCATCCGCACGGCGTTCTACTTCGGCATCGCGCTCGGGCGTGAGCTGCGGGCGGTGCTCGAAGGCCGTCAGGACAAGTGGGAGGCGCTCTCGCGCTACCACGAGTTCAGCGCGAGCCACAAGTGGAAGTTCGAGTCGATGTACCTCGCGCAGCAGTCGATCCGGCACCTGCACGGCCGGCCGCTGGACAACGTGACGCGTGCGTTCACGCGCGGGCGCATCTCGCGCTGGGCGTTCCAGAACTACCTGGAGATCGCCCCGCCGAGCTACGCGGTCCCTGCTCCCCCCGCCGCCGCGGTGCCGGCAGCGGAGGAACAGGCCGCTTAGCTAGCGGCTCACTCGTACTCGGAGAGGTACCGCTCGAACGTGCGCAGGTGGTTCTCCTCATCCCGGAGGATGTCGATGACCATGTCCTGCGTGGCCCAGTCGACGCCGTCACAGGCCTCGATGATGCGCGTGTAGTGCTCGATCGCGCCGGCCTCGGCCTCGATGACGCCCTTGATGACGGAGACCACGTCGGTCCCGTCCTCATGGGTCTGGAGGTAGGTCTGCTCCGGCGTGAAGTCCATCGAGCCGGGAGGCGTGCCGTACAGATCCTTGATCCGCTCGGCGAACAACTTGGCGTGGCCGAGTTCCTCGGTCACGTCGTTGGCCAGGTTCTCGGCGATCTCCTCGGCGCGCACGCCATCGAGGTTCGACGAGTTCGAGAGGTAGGAGATGACGGTCTCCATCTCCATCCAGTACGCCTTCGTCAGGAGCTGAACGATCTCCTCACGCTTGGCGGCGTTGGCATCGCTCAGGATGCCGGCAGAAGCGTGTCGGGTAGTTGGCATGAGCCTCACACTACCCACACTTCTGGGTTAGGTTCGCCTTAGTCGGACTTGGCGCCCTGGGCGGCATCCCAAGCGGCGAACTGCCCCTCAGGAGTCGCCAGCCAGGCCTCCAGGTCCCGCTCGAACCGCAGCCAGCGGCGCGCGCGGAACCCGCAGGTGGGAAAGTCTTCAAGCTCTTCGGTCGGTGTCTCGACGGTCCAGGCCATTAGGTGGCCCTAACTTATCACGACCGCCGCGGTAGGTATTACCGACGCGCTACACGCGGTCGAGCCCGGCGCGTAGACCCTCGACCAGCAGGTCGATGTGCTCCTGCTCGCTGATCAGGGGCGGTGACATCGCGACGCCGCCGATCACGGCCCGCACGAGGACACCTTGCTCACGCGCACCCGCGACCAAACGCGCCGGCGCGGCGGCGTCCGCGTCCGGGTGCAGCCCGATCGCCGCGAGGAAGCCCAGCCCGGCGCGGACCTCGCCCACCGCGGGATGGTCGGCGAGCGTCGCCAGGGCGTCAGCGAGCGGACCCTCCAGCTCGCGACCACGCGGGATCAGGTCCTCGGCCTCGTAGATGTCGAGCACCGCGAGCGCGGCGGCGCACGCCGACGGGTGGCCGGCGTAGGTGGCGCCGTGGCGGAACATCAGCCCGCCCTGCGTGTAGTACGGCTCCGCGATCGTGTTCGACACGACCACGCCGCCGAGCGGCAGGTAGCCGCTGGTCACGCCCTTCGCGAACGTGATCATGTCGGGGCGCACGTCCTCCCAGCGCTCGACGCCGAACCACGTGCCCAGGCGCCCGAAGGCGCAGATCACGCTGTCGATCACGAGCAGGATGCCGTGCTCGGCGCACAGGTCCGCGACGCCCTGGATGTAGCCGTCGGGCGGCAGCAGCACGCCGCCCGCGCCGATCACGGGCTCGCAGAAGAAGGCCGCGACCTTGTCAGGGCCGACGCGGTGGATCTCCGCCTCCAGCGCCTCGAGCGAGTCGTACTCGACGACGCTCGTCTGCGGCACCAGCGGGCCCCAGTTGGTGACGTTGGGCTCGATGCCGCCGAGGCTCGTGCCGAAGCCGTGCGTGCCGTGGTAGCCGTGCGTGCGGCTGATCAGGTGCACGCGCTCCGGGTGCCCGGCGTTGACGAAGTGCCGGCGGGCGAGCTTGGCCGCGACCTCGATCGAGTCGCCGCCGCCGCTGGTGAGGAAGACCTTCGCGTCCTCGACCGGGGCGAGCTTGGCCAGCCGCTCGCCGACCGCGTTGGCCGGGCCGTTCGTGACGTCCCCGAACGTGTGATACGCCGCGAGCTTGCGCATCTGCGCGTCGACGGCGTCGGCGATCTCGGCGCGACCGTGGCCGAGGTTGGCGTACCAGAGAGAAGCGGTGGCGTCGAAGTAGCGACGATCCTCGGTGTCGTAGACGAAGACGCCTTCGCCCCGCTCGACCACGAACTCGCTCTTGGAGACCGCGGCCATGTCCGCGAACGGATGCCAGAAGCTCATAGGGCGGCTCAACCTAGCGCTTGCCGGACGGCCGCCGCGGCCTCGCGGACCGTCGTGCGGGCGATCTCGGTCGTCTGCCAGCGCCAGAAGCCGTGCACGGTGCCGTCGATGCGGCGCAGCTCGGCGTCCGGCAGCGCGGCCGCGTAGGCCTCGCCGTCGTCGCGCAGGACGTCGTGGCTGGCGGTGATCACGAGCGCCGGCGGCGCGGCCCCGAGGTCCGCCCGGAGCGGGGACACGTCCGGTTGCAGGCCGTCGGCGCCGTCCAGGTAGAGCTTGAAGAACCGGCGCATGCTCGCCGCCGTGAGGCCGAAGTCGCCGTCGAACTCGCTGTAGGACGGTGTGTTGAGGCCCGCGTCGGTGACCGGGTAGATCAGCAGCTGGAAGACGACGTTCGGGAGCTTGAGCGCCGCCACCGCGGCCAGGTTGCCGCCCGCGCTGTCGCCCGCGACGGCCACCGGGCCTTCGAGCGCGCGCACGACGTTCAGCGTGTCGTCGAGCGCCGCCGGGAACGGGTGCTCGGGCGCGAGCCGGTAGCCGACGCTCACCACGCGCGCCCGGGCGTCGCCGGCGAGCGCGCGGCAGACCGCGTCGACGCTGTCGCGGCTGCCCATCACCCAGCCGCCGCCGTGCAGGTAGGCGATCGTGCCCGTCGCCTCCGCGGGCTCGTACACGCGCACGGGCACGCCGGCGATCTCGTCGTCGAAGACGCGGTCGACGGGCACGCCCTCCCCCGCGAGCACCTCGGTCTCGGTCAGGTGCGCCTGCCGCGCCTGCTCGATCGGCACCTCATGCGCGGGCGGACCGTCGTCCGGCAGCGCGTCGAGGATGCGCTGGACCTCGGGGTTCACCTACGGATGATGCGGATGAGGACGAGCAGCGCGACGACGCCGCCGACCAGCGGCAGCGCGCGCTTGAGCACCGCGCCGCCGGCCGCCTCGCCCAGGTCCAGCACGTCCTCCGCCTGCCGCGGGGGCGGCGTGGTGGACGTCGGCGTGCCGGAGGAGGCGTCGGGGACCTTGGTCTCGGCCTCCGCGCTCGAGACGCCGCTCGAGGCGCTCGGCACGCCGGCGTCCTCGGTCTTGGGCGTGTCCGTCGGCTTCTCCTCGGTCGAGGCCGCCTCGGACTCCGCGGTGCCGCCGCTGAGCTGCTCGGCCAGGCAGTCGGCGAAGCGCTTCATCAGCTTCGCGGACACGTCCTGCATCACGCCGCGGCCGAACTGGGCGGCCGGGCCGGTGACGCGCATGTCCGTGACGACGGAGACCTTCGTGCCCTCGGGCGTCTCCTCCATCGAGGACGTGATCGTGGCGGAGGCACTGCCCTGGCCGCGCGCGTCCTTGGCCTGCGCGCGCATCGCGACCGTGTGGTTGGCCTCGTCGGCCTCCTGGATCTTGACCGTGCCCTTGTACTGCGCGGTGATCGGGCCGATCTTGAGCTTCATCGTGCCCTTGTAGGAGCCGTTCTCGTCCGTCTCCGGCTCGACGGTCGCGCCGGGCAGGCAGGGCGCCACGCGTGGGACGTCCAGCAGGAAGGCCCAGGCCTCGTCGATCGAGGCGGGGACGGTGAAATCGTTCTCGAGCTTCATGTTGAGCCTCCTCCTGGGTTCAGCAGCCGGAGACTACTTGGCCGCCAGCCAGTTGGGGCCTACCCCGGCATCGACCTCGAGCGGCGGATCCATGTCGATCGCGCCGACCATCTCGCGCGTGACGATCTCGGTCGCGCGGTCCATCTCCTCCGGCGGGCCCTCGAACAGCAGCTCGTCGTGGATCTGCAGGATGGTGCGGGTCTGCAAGCCGGCCGTGGCCAGCGCGTCGTGGCTGCGGACCATCGCGATCTTGATGATGTCCGCGGCCGTGCCCTGGATGATGCTGTTCGCGGCGAGGCGCTCGCCGAGCTTGCGCACGCTCCAGTTGCTCGCGCGCACCTCGGGGATCGGGCGGCGGCGGCCGAAGAGCGTGCTCACGTAGCCGTGCTCGACGGCCTGCGTGATCGAGTCCTTCATGAACTGGGCGACCGCCGGGAAGCGCTCCAGGTAGCGGTTGATGAAGTCCTCGGCCTCCTCGCGCGGGATCCGCAGGCGCTCGGACAGGCCGTACGCCGACAGGCCGTAGACGATCCCGTAGTTGACCATCTTGGCCTTCGAGCGCATCGCGACGTCCAGCTGGTCGGCCGGGAGCTCGAACACGGCGCTCGCGGTCTCGGTGTGCACGTCCTCGCCGCGCCGGAAGATGTCCTTGAGCACCGGCTCGTTGGCGACGTGCGCCAGCACGCGCAGCTCGACCTGGCTGTAGTCGACCGCGAGCAGCACGTTCCCCGGCTCCGGGACGAAGCAGGCGCGGATCTCGCGGCCGGTCTCCGTCCGGATCGGGATGTTCTGCAGGTTCGGGTTGATGCTCGACAGCCGCCCGGTCGCCGCGGTGGTCTGCTCGAACGTCGTGTGCAGGCGGCCGTCCTCGCCGATCCAGTTCGGCAGCGCGTCCAGGTACGTCTGGGCGAGCTTGGACAGCTCGCGGTACTTGATGATCAGCGGGACGATCTCGTGCGAGTCGCGGATCGACTCCAGCACCTGGTTGTCCGTGCTGAAGCCCGTCTTGCCGCGCTTCTTGCGGGGCAGGCCGAGCTTGTCGAACAGGATCGCGGCGAGCTGCTGCGGGGAGCCGAGCACGAACTCCTCGTCGGCGAGCGTCCAGATCTGGCGCTCGAGGTCGGCGACGTCGGCCCGGATCCGCGTGGCGACCGTCTCCAGCTGGCGCGTGTCGAGCTTGATGCCCTCCTTCTCGGTCTCGCGCAGGACGCGCACGAGCGGCAGCTCGACCGTGTCCAGCAGCTCCTGCAGGCCGCGCTCGACGATCAGCGGGCGCTGCTGCTTGGCCAGCTCGTGCGTGAGCACGGCGCGGGTGGCGAGCGCGTCGCCCGCCTCGGCCGAGATGCCGCGCTCCTCCGTGAGCTCCTCGAGCGGGTAGCCGCGGCGGGCGGGGTCGAGCAGGTAGGCGGCGATCGCGGTGTCGAAGACGAGGTTGCCCGGGACCTCGGTGAGGGCCTTGGCGTCGTGCGCGATGACGGCGCGGTCGCCGACCGCGGCGACGACGTCCGCCGGGCTGTCCACCTCGCCCGAGAGCGCGATGTTCCCGCCCGCGTAGGCGGCGAAGCGCCACTTGGGCTCGCGCGGGATCAGCTCGCCCTCCGGCACCTCGGGCGGGAGGATGGCCAGCGCGAGGAACTCGCCCTTCAAGCGGGTGATGTCGCCGGGGTTGCGCGCGAGGCCGGTCTTGACCTCGACCTTCTCGAGGTCGGTCGGGCGCGGGATCGCCTCCAGCTCGGCCTCGGCGAGTGCCTCCTCGAGCCGGCGGAGCGGGTCGCGCAGCTCCCAGTCGCGGAAGACCTGGCGCAGGTTCGTGCGGTCGGGGGTCTTGGTGAACTCGGCCTCGAGGTCGATGTCCACCGGGACGTCGCGGACCATCGTCGCGAGCAGCTTGCTCATGCGCGCGTTGTCGGCGTGCTCGGTGAGGTTCTGCTTGCGCTTGGCGCCGGTGATGTTGTCGATGTTCGACAGGACGCCTTCGAGGTCGCCGAACTTCTGCAGGAGGTCGGCGGCGGTCTTGTCGCCGATGCCCGGGACGCCCGGGATGTTGTCGCTCGTGTCGCCCTTGAGGCCGATGAAGTCCGGGACGAGCTCCGGCGGGATGCCGTAGCGGTCGATCACGGCCTGCGTGTCGTAGACCTTCGTGTCCGTGACGCCGCGCGAGGTGGACATGATCCGCACGCCGTCGGTGACGAGCTGGTAGGCGTCGCGGTCACCCGTGACGACCATGACCGGGACCCCGCGCTCCTTCGCCTGGACGGTGAGCGCGGCGATCACGTCGTCGGCCTCGTAGCCCTCGACCGAGACGTTCGAATAGCCGAAGGCCTCGACGAGCGGCTGGAGATGCGGCCACTGGAGCTTCAGCAGGTCGGGCCGCGACGAGCGCTGGGCCTTGTAGTCGGCGCTGATCTCCTTGCGGCCCGACAGGCCCGCGTCCCAGACCACGACGGTCGGCACCTGGCCGTAGTCCGTGAGGATCTTCACCAGCATCGACGCGAAGCCGAAGATGGCGTTGGTGGGGCGTCCGTCGGACGTCGCGATCGACTCCGGCAGGGCGAAGAACGCCCGATACGCGAGGCTGTTGCCATCGATCAGGAACAGCTCGCGTGGGGTATCTCCGTTGCCTCCGGCCATCAGGTAAACACTAGTCGTAACCCGGTCGGAAATGAGTGCCGAAACGGGGCGGTGGGACCGCTATGCTGGCGACGCGGCTTCCCGGTGCTTTGCCGCGCCCGGACGCCTTGCTCTGCGCGCACTTCTCTCTCTCAGCGAACTACGCGGCGCGCCCCACCAGCAGCCAGAGGTCCATCACATGACCGAGACGCCCTCCCCCGAGGATCAGAAGCCCGAGACCGCCACGACGCCCGCGCCCGCGGCCTCAGAGGGGAACGGCGATCCGGCCCCCGCGGTGACGCCCGAGGAGGCCACGGCTGAAGCGGCCGTCGCCGCCGACGCCCCGAGCCTCGACGAGCCCACCGCCGCCGTGACGCCGGCCGCCACGTCCGCCGACGAGGAGGCGCCCGCCTCCACGCCGGTCGCCGACGCGGTCGACACGCCGTCCGGCGTGAGCGAGGACGCTCCGGCCGCGGCCGAGTCGTCCGAGCCCGCCCCGGCCGGTGACGCGTCCTCGGACGTGCCCGTCGAGACGCCCGCCGTCGAGTCGCCCGCGCCCGCGGGTGACGCCGCGAGCGATGCGCCCGCCGCCGGCGAGGCCGCCAGCGAGGCGACCGCGGACACGCCCGCGACGACGTCCGAGGCCGCCGCCGACGCTCCGGCCGCCGACGCCGGGTCCGCGACTGACGCTCCCGCTGCTGACGCCGCTCCGGCCGCTGACGCGCCTGCGGCTGACGCCCCCGCTGCTGACGCCGCTCCGGCCGCCGACGCTCCGGCCGCTGACGCCCCCGCTGCTGACGCCGCTCCGGCCGCCGACGCCGCGCCCGCGGCTGACGCTCCGGCCGCGGATGCTTCCGCTCCCGCCGAGGCGACCGCGGACACCGGCACCGCCGCCTCCGCTCCCGCGGGCGAGGCTGCCGCGCAGGCGCCGCGTGGCGACCGTCCCCCGCGTCAGGGCGGCCAGGGCCGCGGCGAGCGTCCCGAGCGTCCGCGCCGTCGCCGCCTGACCGCGGCTGAGCGGCACCGTCGCACGTTCTTCGCGAAGCTGACCGAGCTGCGCAAGGCCGAGCAGGCCGCGCTCGAGGCCGGCCTCGAGCCGCCGTCGGACGACGAGGCCCCCGTCGAGGAGGTCGCCGCCGCCGCCGAGGGCGCCGAGCAGCCGGTCGCCGAGGGCGAGGAGCAGCCGCAGGCCGAGCAGCAGCAGCAGGCTCCGCAGGCTCCGGCCACCTCCCCGTCGCGTTCGTCGCGGGCGCAGGCGCGCCTTGCCGCGGCGATCGAGCGCGTCGGCGGCCCCGAGGCCGTCCTCGAGGCCCTGCAGCCCAAGCGTCGCGACGACGGCGAGACCATGAAGTGGTCCTCCGTCTGCGCCGAGCAGGCCCAGGGCGTCAAGGCCGGCGACCCGGTCTTCACCGCCTGGGTGCGCCTCGCGGCCACCCCGGTCCGTGACGTCAAGGCGATCGTCAACCCGCGCCCCGCGTTCGATCGCGGCGGCCGCGGCCGTGGCGGCCAGGGCGGCCGCGGCGGCGGACGCGGCCAGGGCGGCGGCGGCTACGGCGGCGGCCGTGGCGGCGGCGGGTACGGCGGCGGCCGCGGTGGCCGTGGCGGCTACGACCGCGGCGGCGCCGGCCGTGGCGACATCGAGCAGCACGGCCGCGACGGCGGCTTCAGCTCGCGCGTCCGCATCATCGGCCTCGAGGCCCTGCAGGACGCCGTCTCCAACAACGCCCCGGCCGAGCCCGAGGAGGGCAACGGCAACGGCGCCGAGACCGGCGCGGCTGAGAAGCAGAACTCGTAAGTAGGTTGCGTTGAGCGCCGCGGTGCCCTTCGGGGTGCCGCGGCGTTTGCGTTTAACGGGCGGGTGGGCGTGGAGCTCCGCGCCCGAGGTGTTGGAGTGCGTTGCCGCGTCCGGGGAGCACACCGTCGGGCGTCGCGTCAAGCAACTCGCGCTTCGCGGCGAGCCGCTTGACCCACCGCGGCCGGCGCGCTCTGGGCTGGTCAGGCCGGCTGGGGCCGGCAAGCCCCCGCGCGGGGCCAACCCGCGCCCGCGGGCTCAGCCGCACCGAGCGTGCACTTTCGCACCGCACAGGTGGAAAAGTGAACACTCGCGTGGCCCGTGCCACGCGAACGTCGAGAAAACGACCGCATAGGTACACAACTCGACGTTCGCGTGGCAGAGCCGGCCGGCGAACGCGCGAACGGGCCCGCGCCCGGGCGCACCCGGCGCAGCCGCTCACCCGCACAAGAGCGCACCGGCCGCGACGGGTCAAGAAACCCGTGACCACCGCCCAGCAGCACCACACCGCTCGCGCACGGGTTTCTTGACGCGACGCCCGACGGTGTGCTCCCCGACGCGCACGCATCCCGCCGCGCGCCACCTGAGCTGAGCGCTACGCGGGTGGCGGCGGCCCGATCGCCGACGCCTCAGGCCCGAACGCCTCGACGTACCGCGGGTGCACCGCCGCCCACACACCGTCGGGCGACTCCACCCCGTCCAACGACGCGCCCAGCGCGGTCAGGCACGCGTGCCATCCGGCGGCGTCGCGGGCGGCTTTGCCGACGTCGTCGAAGCGGTTGATCAAGGTCAGCACGCACCCTGCGCCGTCGGCGACGAGCTCCAGGCGCAGGGTCTCGGGTCCCTCCCACTCCAGCTCCATCACGGACTGCGGGGTGAACTCGACCATCTGGCCGTCGAAGGGATCGCCCTCCCCGTGGCGGAAGACGAAGCGGAGCGGCGCGCCGGTCTCGCGCGGGCCTTCGATGTCGAACGGGAACCAGGCGGCGAGGCCGGACGGCTCGGTGATCGCGCGCCAGACGACGTCGACCGGATGGTCGAGCGGGCGTTCGAAGCGCAGCTCGAAGCGGCCGTCGCGCTCGAGAAGGACTCCGTCTTTCATGCCCGACAGGTTATATACGTCAGTCCGCGTCCGCAGCAGCGGGTGGCGGGTGGCGCGGGAGGAAGAACGCGGGGATCAGGGCGAGCGCGGTCAGGCCGACCGCCCACCAGAAGGTGTGGGCGAACGCGTCGGCCAGCGGCTCGGCGATCTGAGAGACGTCGCCGGTGCCGGTCAGAGCGCCGAGGGAGCCGCTGCCGCCGACCTGGGCGGTGATCTGGCGCTCGAGGACGACGGTGAGCACGGCCGTGCCGACCGACCCGCCGACCGTGCGGATGATGTTGATCAGCGACGTCGCGCGCGGGACGGCAGCGCGCGAGAGCGTCTGGTAAGCGGCGGCCATCGCCGGCATCATCGTCATGCCGAGGCCGAGTCCGCGGACCCAGAGCGCGATCCCCAGCACCCAGAAGCTCGTGTCGGCCTCGAGCTGGGTGTAGACGCCCGTGCCGAGCAGCGCGACGACGATCCCGAACGGGACGACCTTCCCCGCCCCCACCCGGTCGGTGATCCGCCCCGCGATCGGCATCGCCAGCGCGGCGCCGATGCCCTGCGGGGCGAGCAGCAGGCCGGCGTTGAGCGCGCTCTGCTCCCGGACCACCTGGTAGTAGAGCGGCAGGATCAGCATCGCGCCGAACAGCGACACGCCGAAGATGAACGTGGTGCCGGACGCCGCCGCGAACGCCCGGTCGCGGAACAGCGACAGGTCGATCAGCGTGCCGCGCCCCTTCAGCGACCACAGGGCGAACCCGACGAGCAACGCCGCGCCGCCCAGCAGCCCGAGCAGGACGCGCACGTCCAGCAGGGTCCCTTCGGCGCCCACCTCGGAGAGCCCGTAGATCAGCAGCGCGAGCCCCGGCGAGAGCAGCAGCATCCCGCGCACGTCCAGCGGCGAGCGCCCGCGCACGTCGGTGCGCGGGAGGATCCGGAACGCGAGCGCCAGGGCCACCGCGCCCACCGGGAGGTTGACGAAGAAGATCCAGCGCCAGGAGACGTTGTCGACGATCAGGCCGCCGATCACCGGGCCGAGGATCGGGCCGAGCAGCGTCGGCACGCCGATCACGCTCATCACGCGCCCCATCCGCTGCGGCCCGGCGGCCTGCGCGAGGATCGCCTGGCCGATCGGCATGATCATCCCGCCGCCGAACCCCTGCAGCACGCGGAACGCGATCAGCGACTCGACGCTCCACGCGAGCCCGCACAGCCCGCTCCCCGCCAGGAAGAGCGTCACCGACAGCATCCACATCGTGCGCCCGCCGAACCGCTCCATCGCCCAGCCGGTCAACGGGATCACCGTCGCCAGCGCCAGCAGGTAGCCGGTGGACACCCACTGGATGGCGGTCAGCGAGGCGTCGAGGTCGCGTGCGAGCGTCTCGATCGCGACGTTGACGATCGTCGTGTCGAGAATCGACATGATGGTGCCGAGCACGACGACCGACGCGAGGCGCAGCAACCCGCGGTCCAGACCCATCCCGGAACCGTACCCAAGCTATGCGAGTGACCATCACGGGCGCGAGCGGCCTCATCGGCAGCAAGCTCACGAAGGCCCTGGAACAACGCGGTGACGAGGTCATCCCCGTCTCCCTCCGCAAGGACGGCCCGATCGAGCTCGGCGACGTGGTCGTGCACCTGGCGGGCGAGAACGTCGCCCAGCGCTGGAGCGACGCCGCACGCGAGCGGATCGAGCAGTCCCGCGTCCAGGGCACCCGGCGCGTCGTGAAGGCGATCAACGCGTCCGCCCACAAGCCGGCCCTGATCAGCTCGAGCGCCGTCGGCTACTACGGCAAGCACGGCGACGAGCGGATCGACGAGGACAGCCCGGCCGGCGACGACTTCCTGGCCCAGGTGTGCGTCGCGTGGGAGACCGAGGCCAAGCAGGCGCAGTCGCGGACCGTGCTGGTCCGCACCGGTGTGGTGCTCGACCAGAGCGGCGGCGCGCTCTCGAAGATGCTGCTGCCGTTCAAGCTCGGCGTCGGCGGCCCCGTGGCCGGCGGCAAGCAGTACATGCCGTGGATCCACGTCGACGACGTCGTCGGCATCTACCTGAACGCGATCGACGACCCCACCTGGGAAGGCCCGGTCAACGCCACGGCGCCCGAGCCCGTCACGAACAAGGAGTTCAGCCGCGCACTGGGCCGTGCGCTGCACCGCCCCGCGGTCGCCCCGATCCCGAGCTTCGCCATCCAGGCGCTCTACGGCGACATGGCGGAGATCGTCACCGAAGGCCAGCGCGCCGTTCCGCGGCGCACGCTCGAGCTCGGATACACGTTCCGCTACACGGATCTGGACGAGGCGCTCAGATCCGCGACATCGCAGTAGCGCGAACGCCATCATTGGGGTGGATGGGTCTTCCGCCTGAACTGGATCGCCTCGGCGACGTGCTGACGCACGCGGCCTCGCGGCACTCCGCGCGGCGTGAGCGCCGGCGGCGCCTCGCGGGCGGGATCGCCGCCGGGCTGCTGGTGTTCGCGGCGATGACGCCCACCCCGCTCCAGCCGGCCGACCAGGTCGACCTGCTCGGCTTCGCGATCACGTCGAGCGCCCAGGCCGCGGAGGTGTGCGAACAACCCCGCGGCCCGCGCTTCGACCTCGAGACGACCTGCGGAGCGAACCCCGCCCCGCAGGCCGTGCGCTAGCTGCTACGCAGCCGCGCGCTTCTTCTGACCCCGGCCGACCGGGCCGAGGGTCTTCCACTTCGACTCCGCCTTCGCGGGGATGATGAGCCAGATGATCGTCCCGATGATCGAGAGGATCAGGCCCGTCGCCAGGCCCGGACGATCGCCGTAGCCCTTCCGCTCCGACAGGTACGACGCGATGATCGTGGACACCAGCCACAGGTACATCCAGAACAGGACCAGCGCGCCTTCGGTGATTGCAGCGGTGATGATCATGTTCCGAGGTACGCCTTCTGCACGTCGGGGTTGGTGCGCAGCGTGTCGGAGTTGTCCGACATCACCACCTTGCCGGTCTCGAGCACGTACGCGCGCTTGGAGACGTCGAGCGCGAAGTTCGCGTTCTGCTCGACCAGGAGGATCGTCATGCCCTCCCGGTTGATCTCCTCGATCGTCTCGTAGATGCGCTCGGTGAGCACCGGGGAGATGCCCATCGACGGCTCGTCCAGCAGGAGGACCTTCGGCTTGGCCATCAGCGCGCGCCCGATGGCGAGCATCTGCTGCTCGCCGCCGGACATCGTGCCCGCCTTCTGGGCCTGACGCTCGTCGAGCCGCGGGAACAGCTCGAAGATGCGCTGGAGGTCCTTCTCCTGCTGGTCCGAGTCACGGCGCAGGTACGCCCCGAGCTCGAGGTTCTCGCGCACCGTCATCCGCTGGAAGCACTTGCGTCCCTCCGGCGACTGCGCGATGCCGAGGCCCACGATCTCCTGCGGCGGGAGATGCGTGATCTCCTCGCCGTCGAGGACGATCGAGCCGGTGCGGGCGGGCGTGAGGCCCGAGATGGAGCGGAGCGTGGTGGACTTGCCGGCGCCGTTGGAGCCGATCAGCGTCACGCACTCGCCCTCTTCCACGGTCAACGAGATGCCCTTGAGCGCCTGGATGTTGCCGTAGTAGGTGTGGATGTTCTCGACCGTGAGGAAGCTCATGCCTTCTTCCGCTCCCCCGTCTCGGCCGCCGCCTTGCCCAGGTAGGCCTCGATGACCTTCGGGTTGGCCCGCACCTCGGCCGGCAGCCCTTCGGCGATCTTCTCGCCGTGGTCGAGCACCGTCAGGCGCTCGGAGACGCCCATGACGACCTTCATGTCGTGCTCGATGAGCAGGATCGTCATGCCACGGTCGTCACGCAGCTGGTGCATGAGGTCCGTGAGCGCCGCCGACTCCTGCGGGTTCATGCCGGCGGTCGGCTCGTCGAGCAGCAGGATCTTCGGGTCCGACGCCAGCGCACGGGCGATCTCCACACGGCGCTGGTCGCCGTAGGAGAGGTTGGTCGCCATCCAGTCGTGGTGACGGCGGATGCCGACGTACTCGAGCTCGGAGCGCGCCTTGTCGCGCACCTCGCGCTCTTCGCGCCGCGTGCCCGGCAGACGCAGGATCGAGCCGACCAGCCCCGACTTCATGCGGGAGTGGATGCCGATCATGACGTTCTCGGTCGCCGACATGGTCGAGAAGAGGCGGATGTTCTGGAACGTCCGCGCCATCCCGGCCTTCATGACCACGTCCGGACGGGCGCCGGTGATGTTGCGCCCGGCGAACCCGATCGTGCCGAACGTCGGGCGGTAGAAGCCCGTCAGCATGTTGAAGAACGTCGTCTTGCCCGCGCCGTTGGGCCCGATGATCGAGACGATCGAGCGCTCCGGCAGGCTGAACGACACGTCGCTCACGGCCGTGAGGCCGCCGAACTGCTTGGTGATGTTGCTGGCGTCGAGAATCGCCGGGTTGGCGAGTGACGGCGCCGGAGTGGAGCTCTGCGTGGCGCTCATGCTCGTGCCGTGTAGAGGGTTTCGTCCGTCGTCTCCGCGTGCTCGGTGAGCTCCATCTTGTGACGGCGCTCGGGGAGCAGGCCCTGCGGACGCAGGATCATCATCAGCAGCAGCAGGAACCCGTAGATCGCGAAGGTGATCTGCGTCATGTCGAACTCCAGGCCGAGATCGCCCGGAACCCCGTTGATGACATCCGGGATCAGGTAGTTGTTGATGATCGACAGCACGATGGCGCCGATCACGACGCCCCAGATGCTGCCGAGGCCGCCGAGGATGACCATCGCCAGCACCAGGATCGAGAACGAGAACTGGAACTGGTCGGCGTTCACCGTGTTCAGCAGCGACGCCAGGAACGCGCCCGAGATGCCACCGAAGGCGGCGCCCGACGCGTAGGCCATCAGCTTGGTCTTGACCGCCGGGACGCCCATCGCCACCGCGGCGATCTCGTCCTCACGCAGGGCGACCCACGCACGACCCATCCGCGAATCCCGCAGGCGGAAGTTCACGAACAGGACGATCACGACCAGGAACAAGGCGAACCAGTACCAGGGTTTCTTGTCCAAGACCGTGAACGGCTCGAAGAACGGCAGGTCGATCCGGTCCACCGGCGAGATGCCCTGACGACCGGCCGTGACGGGCGTGCCGCCGAGGATGGTCGTCTCGTCCAGGTTGACCGCGAGGCGGCCGATGATCTCGCCGAAGGCGAGCGTCACGATGGCGATGTAGTCGCCGCGCAGACGCAGGGTCGGCAAGCCGATGATCATGCCCGCGATCGTCGTCAAGACGATGGCGATCACAAGCACTATCAAGAAGTTGAAGTGGATGCCTGGCAAGTTCAGCGTGTTGCCACTGACGAGGAAGTGGATGCCCTTCTCGTCGTTGACGTAGGCGAAGTGCCCGGAGGCGAACCAGCCGACGGCGAACGCGCCGAAGGCGAAGAACGCCACATAACCCAGATCCAACAGGCCGGCGAAGCCGACGATGATGTTCAGGCCGAGCGCCATCACCACGTAGGCGAGGGCGACCGCCATCTGCTGCATGAGATTGGCCTTGTCCCCGATGGAGGGGATGAACGGCAGCAGGGCGGCGATGGCCAGCACGACGCCCGGGATGAGACCCTTCTCGGCCCAGCCCGGAAGCTGGAAGCCGGACTTCTTGCCGGTGGGGTCGGGAGGCGTCTGAACCTCGGAAGCGGCAACGCTCATCCTGCGTCCCTCGTCTGCTCGCCGAGAAGGCCCGACGGCTTGAACACCATGATCAAGACCAGGTAGCTGAACACGATCGCCGGCGTCCACTCCGAGCCGAGGCGGTTGTCCGACATCTGCTGGATGCAGCCGATGATCAGACCGCCGAGCACGGCGCCGCGGAGGTTGCCGATGCCGCCCATGACGGCGGCGGTGAACGCGATCAGACCACCCGTGAAGCCCTGGAAGAACCAGATGGTCGTCTGGTACATGGCGTAGATCAGGCCGGCCGCGCCGGCCAGCATGCCGCCCAGCAGGAACGTCAGCGAGATCGTCGTGTCCACGTTGATGCCCTGGAGGCGCGCGGCCTCAGGGTCCTGCGCCGTCGCGCGCATGGCCTTGCCGAGGCGCGAGCGGTTGATGAAGGTCGTCATCACGATCAGCAGCGGCACGGTGACGACGATCGACAGAAGGTCGGCGTGCTCGATCGTGACGCCGAAGACCGTGACCAGCGTCTTCTGCGCGTCCAGGAGATCCGGGACGCCCTGCTGGTTGCCGCCCTTCCAGAGGAGGCCGACGTTCTGCAGGATGAAGGACATGCCGACCGCGGTGATCAGCGGCGCCAACTTGGGCGCGTTGCGGAGCGGCCTATACGCCACCCGCTCGATCAGCACGTTCAGCGTTCCCGAGCCGATCATCGCGACCACGAGGGCCACGAGCAGACCGAAGAACACCGGGATGAACGAGGAGTCGACCGTGAGGCCGAGCGTCCCGATCAGCGAGGCGGAGATGAACGAGCCGATCATGAAGATCTCGCCGTGGGCGAAGTTGATCAGCTCGACGATGCCGTAGACGAGCGTGTAGCCGATCGCCACCAGCGCCCAGATGGCGCCGTTGGAGAGGCCGGCGACCAGGTTCTCGCCCAGGCGAACGAGGTTGCCCTGCTCGCTCAAGTCGTTGATCGCGAAGATCACCGGCAAGAGCAGCAGGACCGCAGTCAGCCCGTACGTGCCGATCAGCTGCTTGATGCGCTGAGAGGCAGGCGGGCCTGCGGGGATGCTGGCGGCTTCCATTAAGTCTCGTATGTGGTTGAGGTCCGACCGGAAATAGGCACCGGCCGGGAGCGGGCAAACCCCGCTCCCGGCCGAGCATACGCCTCAGTGAGGCGGCAGCCTATGCCCTGGGGTGATTAGCCCTGGGCCTGAGCCTTGATCGTCTGGTCGAACTTCAGCTCGCCGTTCTCGACGCCGTAGGCGCCGTAGTCGGTGAGCGTCGTGTCGCCGTTCTCGTCGATCGAGTAGGTGCCGAGCACGGAGCTGCGGTCCTTGGTCGCGAAGAGGGCTTCCTTGATCTTCTCCTTGGAGCCGTCGCCCGAGCGCTCGATGGCGTCGAGGGCCAGCTTCATGGCCTCGTAGCCGTAGATCGCGTACGGATCCGGGTTGCTCACGCCGTACTTCTCCGTGAACTGCTTGAAGAACTCCTGGCCCTCCGGCGGGTACTGATCCGGGGACAGGGTGGCGACGGTGACCTTGACCTGCTTGTTCAGCGAGGCGGGGATGCCGCCGTCCTTCTCGGAGACGAAGCCGGTCTCGGCGACGCCGTCCGGGCCGTAGAGGCCCGCGTCGGAGCCCAGGGCCGCGGCGAAGTCCTTGAACTGCTGGACCGCGTTGTTGGCCGTGATGCCCGAGTAGATGAAGCAGTCAGCGCCGGCCGCCTTGGCCTTCTGGGCCAGGGAGCGGTAGTTGGACGCGTTCTTGTCGATCGCGTCGTTGGAGGTCAGGGTCAGGCCCTGCTCCTTGGCGGACAGCTCGATGACGCGAGCCAGGCCGGCGCCGTAGACCTCCTTGTCGTTGGTCATGGCGACCTTGGTGCAGCCGTCCTGCTTCATGAGCGTGACGAGGGCCGCAGCCTGGATCGTGTCCTTCGGGACGATGCGCGTGTAGGTGCGATCGCCCGTCGGGTAGTACTTGTCCGGCTCGCCGGGCTCGGAGCCCGGGTCGTTCGTGGTCAGGCCCACGTACGTGTTGGCCGGGGAGATCTGCGGAACGCCCGCCTCGGAGAGAATCGGGATCGAGACCTTCGAAGCACCCGAGTTGAACGCGCCGATGTAGACCGCGGTCGACTCGTCCTGGGCGGCCTTGAGCGCGTTGGCGGACTCCGCCTCCGGCGTCCAAGAACCGGCCTGAGCCGTCGAGTCGTCGAGCGACTCGTACTTGATCGTGTGCGCGCCGGCCTTGCCGCCGGCCTGCTCGAGAGCGAGCTTGGCGCCGTTGACCAGAGCCTCCGTCTGGACGCGCGAGGCGCCCTGGAGCGGCAGCGACGAGAAGACCGTCAGGCTCTTGCCCTCGGCCGTCTGGTCGCCGCTGTTGCCGCCACCGGTGGCCGGCTCGTCCTCATCCCCACATGCCGCAACGCCCATCGCAAGCGCGGCGACAAGACAGCCCGTAGCTGCCATGTACTTAGAACGCAAAGAACCCCTCCTCATGAGGCTCGTATTCGGGCGGCGATTCTACGCATGCCCCGTTCAGGCGGCAACAGCGTAGACCGCAGCCCAGCGGAAAGTACGAGTCCGCGGAGGGGCTTAGCGCGACCGCAACGCGCGCTTAATCGTTGCCGCGCGGCAGGTACTTGATGACGATCGCGGCGGTGGCCGCCAACAGCGGGAAGAGCATCGCGATGATGAACGCGTCGAACGACTTCATCAGGCTCGTGCCCCACAGGACGACCCAGACCACGAGTCCGGTGATCAGCGCAAGGAAGATTCCCATGTCGCGTGGAGGCTAGCGGACCAACGCGTCAGCGAGCTCGGCGACGACGGATCCCGCTGCTGGCGCGGGATCCGCGCCTTGCTCCACCGCCTCGGCCACGGCCCGGACGAGCCGCGAGCCGACGATCACGCCGTCCGCTCCGGCGTCCGCCGCAGCGCTCGCCTGAGCCCCGTTCGAGATGCCGAAGCCGAGCGCGACGGGCACCGGGCTGTGGGCCTTCACACGGGCGAGAAGGTCGGACGGATCCGCCGAGGTGGAGGCGCGCTCACCGGTCGTCCCGGTCACCGAAACCGTGTAGACAAATCCACGCGCAGTCCGCCCGATGGCGCTCAGCCGGTCGTCCGGTGTGGTCGGCGCGACGAGCGGCACGAGCGCGACCCCGCGCGCGTCGCACGCGGCGAGGACGGGCTCGGACTCCTCGAGCGGCAGGTCGGGCACGATCAGCCCGCTGATGCCACGCTCCGCGAGCTCGGCGGCGAACCGCTCGGGCCCGCGCGCCAGGATCGGGTTCACGTAGACCATCAGCACCACCGGGAGCAGCTCGGCGATCCGCGTGCCGGCCTCCAGCACGTTGTGCACGGTCGCGCCGCTCTCCAGCGCCGCCGTGGCGGCGGCGTGGATGACCGGGCCGTCCGCGAGCGGGTCGCTGAACGGCACGCCCAGCTCGACGAGGTCGGCGCCGGCGTCCGCGTAGGCGGTGGCGATCCGGACGCTCGTCTCGATGTCGGGGAAGCCCGCCATCAGGTAGGGCATCAGCGCCGCGCGCCCGCGGGCGCCCTTGAACGCCGCAGCCAGACGGTCGGCGCCGGTCTCCACGCGCGTCATCAGCTGATCCCCAGCTTCGCGAGGACCTCGGCGAGGTCCTTGTCGCCGCGGCCGGACAGGCAGATCAGGTCGATCGTGGCGTCGGTGGCCGTCTCCTGGCCCGCGCCGAGCACCCAGGCGACCGCGTGCGAGGACTCGAGCGCCGGGATGATCCCCTCCAGCTCGGCGAGGCGCTTGAAGGCGGCGAGCGCCTGCGCGTCGGTCACGCCCGCGTAGGTCGCGCGGCCCGTGTCGCGCAGCCACGCGTGCTCGGGGCCCGTGCCCGGGTAGTCGAGGCCGGCGCTGATCGAGTGCGCTTCGAGGATCTGGCCGTCCTCGTCCTGCATGATCGCGCTGTAGGAGCCGTGCAGGACGCCGCCGCGACCGCCGACGGTGAGCGGCGCGCCGTGGCGACCGGAGTCGATCCCCTCCCCCGCCGCCTCGGCGCCGATCAGCTGGACGTCGGCGTCGTCCACGAACGGGACGAACGTGCCGATCGCGTTCGAGCCGCCGCCCACGCAGGCGATCACGCGGTCGGGCAGCCGGCCGGCCTTCTCGAGGATCTGCGCGCGGGCCTCGTCGCCGATGATCCGCTGCAGGTCGCGCACGAGCGCCGGGAACGGCGCCGGGCCGACGCACGAGCCGATCACGTAGTGCGTGTCGCCGACGTTGGAGACCCAGTCGCGGATCGTCGCGCTCACGGCCTCCTTCAAGGTGCGGCTGCCCGCGTCCACGGGTGCGACGCGCGCGCCGAGCAGCTCCATGCGCTGGACGTTGGGCGCCTGGCGCCGCATGTCCTCGGTGCCCATGTAGACGATGCACTCGAGCCCGAGCAGCGCGCACGCCGTCGCGGTCGCCACGCCGTGCGAGCCCGCGCCCGTCTCGGCGATGATCCGCGTCTTGCCCATCCGCTTGGCGAGCAGGGTCTGGCCGAGCGCGTTGTTGATCTTGTGCGCGCCCGTGTGGTTGAGGTCCTCGCGCTTGAGGTAGACGGCGTGGCCGACGTCCTCGGACAGGCGCGTCGCCAGGTACAGCGGCGAGGGGCGGCCGACGTAGTCGTTCAGGAGCGCGTTGAGCTCGGCGCGGTAGCCGGCGTCATCACGCGCCGCGACCCACGCCGCCTCCAGCTCGACCAGCGCCGGGACGAGCGTCTCGGGGACGTACTGGCCCCCGTAGGGACCGAATCGGTGTTCAACTGCCGACATGTGCCCCTTCTACGGCCGCGAACAGCGCTTCGACCTTCGCGTGGTCCTTGACGCCCGGGGACGTCTCCACGCCACTGGACACGTCGACGCCCCACGGCCGCGCCTGCGCGATCGCGTCGGCGACGTTGTCCGGGTTCAGCCCGCCCGCGAGCAGGAACGGGATCGAGCTCTTGCGCCGCGCGACGAGCGACCAGTCCCACGTCTTGCCGGTGCCCCCGTACGTGCCGTCGGCGGTGCCGGTGTCCAGCAGGTGGAAGTCCGTGTGGTAGCGGTCCATCTCCCGCAGGTCGTACGCGTGGATGATCCGCCCCGCCTTGATCACCTTCGCGCCCGTGCGCTGCGACACCGCCGCGCAGAACGACGGCCCTTCGTCGCCGTGCAGCTGCACGTGCGTGAGGCCGATCGCGTCGACCAGGCCGGCGATCTCGTCCAACGGCTGGTTGACGAACACGCCGACCAGCTCGACCTTGCGGCGCATGACGCGCGCGATGCCCGCGGCCACGGCCGGGTCGACGTGGCGCTTGGAGCCGGGCCAGAGGATGAAGCCGATCGCCCACGCGCCGAGCGACGCGGCGAGCTCGGCGTCCTCGAGCCGGGTGATGCCACAGATCTTGACGTGCATCACGTGAGCTCGGCGAAGCCGGTCAGGTCGCGCACGATCGCCTCGATGTCGGGCGCGCGCATCAGCGTCTCGCCGATCAGCACGGCGTCCACGCCGACGCGCTCGAGGTCGTCGAGCTGGTCGCGCGTCGAGAAGCCGCTCTCGCTCACGACGGTCTTGCCCGCGGGGATGTCGGCCAGCAGGTCGAACGTGCGCTCGATGCTGACGGTGAAGTCCGACAGGTCGCGGTTGTTGATGCCGAGCACGTCCGCCTCGATGTCCAGCGCGACCTCGAGCTCACGCTCGTCGTGGACCTCCACGAGCACGTCGAGATCCAGCTCGCGCGCCTCGTGCAGCAGGTCCGACAGGTCGCTCGGCTCGAGCGCGGCGACGATCAGCAGGATCGCGTCCGCCCCGGCCGCCGCGGCTTCGTAGAGCTGGTAGCGGTGGACGATGAAGTCCTTGCGCAGGATCGGGAGCGTCGCCGCCGTGCGCGCTTCGCGCAGGTCGTCCAGCGAGCCGCCGAAGTGGAACGGCTCGGTCAGGACGCTCAGCGCCGCGGCACCGCCGCGCTCGTAGGCCTGGACGATGTCCGTCACGCTGGAGCCCTCGCGGATCGGGCCCGCCGACGGCGAGCGCCGCTTGTGCTCGGCGATCAGCGAGATCCCCGGACGCGTCAACGCCTCGCTGAAGGGCCGGGCGCCGCCCTCGCGGCGCTCGATCAGCTTCTTGAGGTCCTTGATCGAGACGTCCTTCTTGCGGCGTTTGACCTCCGCGCGGGTGTCGTCGACGATGCGGTCGAGGACGCTCATGCGGGCGCCAGCTCCTTGGTGAGGTTCACGAGGTTCTCCAGGGCCTGCGCGGCGCGGCCTTCGTCGATCGCGGCTTCGGCGGCGCGGACGCCCGCTTCGAGGCTGTCCACGGTGCCGGACACGTAGATCGCCGCGCCGGCGTTGAGCACGGCGACGTCACGGGCCGGGCCGTGGTCGCCGGCGAAGATCCGCCGGGTGATCTCGGCGTTGACGTCGGGCGTGCCTGCGCCGAGGGCGGTGGCCTCCGCGCGGGCGATGCCGAGATCCTCCGGTGCGACCTCGTACGCGCGGACCTCCTCGCCGTCCACCTCGACGACGCGTGTTGTCGACGACGTGCTCATCTCGTCCAGACCGTCGCTGCTCGACACTACCAGCGCCTTGGCGACGCCCAGCTGCGCGAGCGCGCCCGCGATCGGCTGCAGGAAGCTCGGGTCCGACACGCCGATCACCTGCCGCTTGGCGCCGGCCGGGTTCGTCAGCGGGCCGAGGAAGTTGAAGATCGTGCGGACGGCGAGCTCCTTGCGCACCGGCACGACGTACCGCGTGGCGCCGTGGTGCGCGGGCGCGAACATGAAGCCGAAGCCGACCTCGTTGATGCAGCGGGCGACCGCGTCCGGCTTGAGGTCGATGCGCACGCCCAGCGCCTCCAGCACGTCGGCGGAGCCCGACAGGCCCGTGGCCGAGCGGTTGCCGTGCTTGGCGACCGCGCAGCCGTGGCCGGCGGCGATCAGGGCGGCGGTGGTGGACACATTGAAGGTGGGCCTACCCCCGCCGGTGCCCGCCGTGTCGATCAGGTCGTCGCGGCCCGTGTCGACCGGGGTCGCGAACGCGCGCATGGTGGTGGCGAGGCCGACGAGCTCGTCGATCGTCTCGCCCTTGGTGCGCAGCGCGATCAGGATGCCGCTCGTCTCTACCTCGGAGGCGTTGCCGGCCATGATCTCGGCCAGCACGGCGGCGGTCTGCTCGGCCGTCAGGTCCTGGCGGGACGCGAGCGCGTCCAGCGCCGCGGTGAGGATCGGGTTAGGCAAGGAAGTTCTTGAGCAGTTGCTTGCCGTCCGGGGTGAGGACGGACTCGGGATGGAACTGGACGCCGATCGCCGGCAGCTCCTTGTGCCGCATGGCCATCAGGACGCCGCCTCCGTGGGCCGTGGCCTCCAGGCAGTCCGGCAGGTCCTCGTGCACCACGAGCGAGTGGTAGCGCGCGACCGGCAGCGGGTTCGGCAGGCCGGCGAAGACGCCCTGGCCGTCGTGCGTGATCTCGGTCGTCTTGCCGTGCACGGGCAGGTGGCGGATGACCTTGCCCCCGAACGCCTGCCCCATCGACTGGTGGCCGAGGCACACGCCGAGCGTCTTGATGCCCGCCTCGGGGAAGCGGCGCATGGCCTCGACGCTGATGCCGGCCTCGTTCGGCGTGCACGGACCGGGGCTGACGACCACGCGGTCGTACCCCTTCTCCAGCAGCTCGTCGACCGACGCGACGTCGTTGCGCACGACTTCCAGCTCCGCCCCCAGCTCGCCCAGGTACTGGACGAGGTTGTAGGTGAACGAGTCGTAGTTGTCGACCATCAGGACTCTCATGGCCACGCCGCCTGCTGGGTCGCCAGCTCGATCGCCCGCACGACGCCGCGCGCCTTCGCACGCGACTCCTCGTACTCGTAGTCCGGCCGCGCGTCGGCCACGGTGCCGCCGCCGGCCTGGATGTGCGCCATGCCGTCCTTGGTGACGACGGTGCGGATGCAGATGCAGGTGTCCAGCTCGCCCGCGTACGAGAGCCAGCCGACCGCACCGCCGTACGCGCCGCGCTTGACCGGCTCGAGCTCGTCGATGATCTCGATCGCGCGGATCTTCGGCGCGCCGCTGAGCGTGCCGGCCGGCAGGACCGAGCGCAGCGCGTCGATCGCGCGCACGTCCTCGCGCAGCGTCCCCGCCACCTGGGAGACGATGTGGATGACGTGCGAGTACGTCTCGACCTCCATCAGGCGCTCGACGTGCACGCTGCCCGGCGTGCAGACGCGGCCGAGGTCGTTGCGGCCGAGGTCGACGAGCATCACGTGCTCGGCGCGCTCCTTCTCGTCGGCGAGCAGCTCGGCGGCGATCGCCGCGTCGTCCTCGCCGCGCGGGCGCGTGCCCGCGATCGGGCGGGTGGAGACGTAGCGGCCGTTGACGGTCAGCAGCGGCTCGGGCGACGCGCCGACGATCTGGAAGTCCTCGAAGTCGAGGAAGTACATGTACGGCGACGGGTTCACCGCCCGCAGGCCGCGGTAGATGCTGAACGGCTCGACCGGGTTCTTCGCGCTCCAGCGCTGGGACGGGACCACCTGGTAGGCGTCGCCGGCGCGGATGTACTCGATGATCCGCGCGACGTTGCCCTCGAAGGCCTCGCGGCTCATGTTGGACTCGAACTCGGGCTCCGGGCGCGCCGCGTGCGTCTCCAGCGGCGGCAGCGGGCCCGCGAGCCGCGTGCGGACCTGGCGGATCGCCTCGACCGCGCGGGCGTGCGCGGTGTCGACGTCGGTGTCCTCGTCCAGGTAGGCGTTGGCGAGGATCGTGACCGTGTGGCGCAGGTGGTCGAACGCGACGATCACGTCCGTGAGCATCAGCGCCATGTCCGGCAGGCCGATGACGTCCGGGTTGGGCTCCGGCAGCCGCTCGGCCGAGCGCACGCAGTCGAAGCCGAAGAAGCCGACGGCCCCGCCGGCGAACGGCGGCAGCCCGGCGATCTCGGCCTGGCGCACCTGCGAGACGGCCTCGCCGGCGATCGAGTACGGGTCGCCGTCCTCCCCCAGGCTCCAGCGGATGACGTCCTTCGGGCGCCAGCCGATGAAGCTGTAGCGCCCGACCTGCTGGCCCTGCTCGGCCGACTCCAGCAGGAACGCCGGGCCGTCGCCGCGCAGCTTCAGGAACGCGGAGACGGGCGTCTCGCAGTCCTCGATGAAGCTGTGGGTCACCGGGATCAGGTTGTGGTCGCCCTCGAGCGCCCGCGCCTCTTCCAGCGTCGGGCTGACCTCAAGGTGCTCAGCGACGGCGGTCAAGGAGCACCTCCTGGGCGTCCTGGAGGGTGAGCCCGCGGCTGTGGAGCAGGACCGTGAGGTGGTAGAGCACGTCGGCGGCCTCGTTGGCCACGCGGTCGTCGGTCTCCTCGCGCGCGGCGCGGGCGACCTCCTCGGCCTCCTCCTGCACCTTCTCGCCGATGAACGGCGGGTCGGCGAGCAGGCGGTTCGTGTACGAGCCCTCCTGCGGGTTGGCCTTGCGATCCGCCAGCGTGCGCTCGAGGCCGGGCAGCGCCTCGTAGGGGAGCTGCGGCTCGGTCTCGCCCTTGTGGAAGCACGTGCGCTCGCCCGTGTGGCAGGCGGGACCCGCGGGCTCGACGAGCGCCAGCACGGCGTCGCTGTCGCAGTCGAAGCGCAGCGCCTTGACGGCCTGCGTGTTCCCCGAGGTCGCGCCCTTGTGCCAGAGCTCGTTGCGGCTCCGGCTGAACAGGTGCAGCTCGCCCGTCTCGCGGGAGAGCCGCAACGCTTCCTCGTTCATGTAGGCGAGGGTCAGGACCTCGCCGGAGCGCCAATCCTGGATGACGCACGGAACGAGGCCGCGGTCATCGAAGCGCAATGAGTCTGGACTGGGAGGCTCCATTTCGGAGCGTGCAGTCTAGGTGGTCTGCTCAGCCCACGGAGAACGGCGCCCCTGCGGGGCCGGACGGCCGACCAGCGGGCGGCGGTTCCAGTCGCGCACGGAGCCCTTGTGGAGGCGGTGCACGGTCCACAGGAAGTAGATCGCGGCGGGCACGCCGATGTTGTCCAGCGCGACGCTCCACGGGTCGGCCGTGACCATCAGCCCGGCGAGCAGATGCGAGCCCGCGCACGTCAGGAAGACGCCGCTCATCGCGATCCCCGACAGCGACCAGCCGCCCAGCAGCGGGCGCCGGGCGAGCTGCGTGCGGGCGGTGAACAGGCCGACGAGCGTGTAGCACGCGAACAGGAAGACGCTGGGGATCAGCACACGCAGGTCGACACCCATCGTCCACGCGTGGCGCAGACCCTCCCACAGGGTCGCGCCGGCGGCGGCCGCCATCAGCACCGGGAGCGCGGTGAGCCACAGCGGCGTGCGGACGATCAGGCGATCGCCGCGTCCGCCGAACGCCGCCTCGACCCGCAGGCCGATGAAGACCAGGCCGGGGACGAGCCCGAGCGCGAGCGCCGATACGTGCGGCAGGTGCGCGGCCTCCCCGTTGATCAGGTGCCGCACGGCGTGGACGAGGTGATGCGGGCCGCAGGTCCAGGCCATGACGAAGAACGCGCCGCCGAAGTGGCTGAAGCCGCGGTCGCGGTGGCGGACGAGCTCGTAGCCCGTGATCACGCCTAGCGCCGTGTAGGCGAGGCCGGTGATGAGGGCCAGCAGGCCCGCGGTGAGGATCACGCGCGGTCCTTGGCGATGCCGATCTGGTGCATCATCTCGTCGACGAGAGCGCGCTCGCCGCGGTGGTTGCGGACGCGCGGGTGCGCCGACGAGGCGATCGTCTTGAGCCCGTGCAGCTGCTCGGGCGGCACCGCGGGCGACCACAGGAAGCCCTGGGCGACCCCGCAGCCGAGCGCGATCAGCTGGTTGGCCTGCAGCGGTGTCTCGACGCCTTCGGCGACCACGTGCAGGCCGAGCGCGTGGGCGAGGCTGAGGATCGCGGCGACGACCGCGGAGTCCTCGGGCTCGGTGCCCAGGCCGTCGACGAACGAGCGGTCGACCTTGAGCACCTCGACCGGCAGGTGGCGCAGCCGCGCGAGGCTCGAGTGGCCCGTGCCGAAGTCGTCGATGCCGACGTAGACGCCGAGCGCCTTGCACTCGCGCAACCGGTCGAGCGCGACGTCCTTGGCGGACATCAGCGCCGACTCGGTGATCTCCAGGCACAGGTCGCTCGCCGCGATGCCGGCGTCGGCGATCGCGGTCTGGACGATCGCCGGGAAGTCGGGGTCCTCGAGCTGCCGCGTGGAGACGTTGACGGTGACCGTGAGCGGCTTGAGCCCTTCGCGGTGCAGCTGGGCGAGCGCCTGGGTCGCGCGGCGCAGGACGCGTGTGCCGAGCGGGCCGATCATCCCGGTCTCCTCGGCGAGCGGGATGAACTCCGCCGGCGAGGCGTCCGCCCAGCGCACGAGCGCCTCGGCGCCCGCGAGCCGGCCCGTCGAGAGGTCGATCTGCGGCTGGAAGTGCACGTCGAGCTCGTTGCGCTCGAGCGCGGTCCGCAGCCGTTGCTCGAGCTCGAGCCGGCGCAGCAGCCGCGCGCGCGTCTCGTCGGAGAAGACCTCGATCCGGTCCTTGCCGCCCTCCTTGGCCTGGTACATAGCCGTGTCGGCGTCGCGCATGAGGACGTCGGCGTTGTCCTCCTCGGGCCCGGCGACGCGGCAGCCGACGCTGACCCGGACGTGGCGGCGCTGGCCGCCGACGTCGAACGGCGCCGACAGCGCGCCGCGGATGCGCCCCGCGGTGATCGTCGCGGCGGCGAGGTCCGCGCCGGCGCACAGGACGGTGAACTCGTCGCCGCCGATGCGGGCGACGAGGTCGCCCTCGTGAACCGCGCCCTTCAGGCGCTGCGCGACCTGGATCAGCAGCCGGTCGCCGGCCTCGTGGCCGAAGCCGTCGTTGACGAGCTTGAAGTCGTCGAGGTCGAGGAAGAGCACGGCCATCCCCTGCTCGGTCCGGATCGCCGCGCGCAGCCCGGCAAGGAACGCCGGCCGGTCCGGAAGCCCGGTCAGCGCGTCGAAGCCGGGGCGGCTGTGGAAGACGAGGGTCGACACTTCTCGTTCTTCGACCCACCCCCTGGCGCGGTTAAGCGTTTGCGAGGTTTCTGGACCGGACCGTGAAGTACCGGGTGACGACCGCGAGCGCGAGCAGGTCGAAGAACCCGTAGACGCCGACGATCCCGCTCGGCGGGTTGGCCTCCGGGACGCCGATCAGCGGCACGGTCGGCGCCCACGCCCACGTGCCGATCAGCACGCCGCAGGCCTCCAGGTAGCAGACGACCAGCCACATCATCGCGTAGAAGCGGGCGCGGTCGGCGCCGAGCGCCCACAGCCAGATCAGCAGCAGCCCGACCCCTAGCGCCCCGCCGACGTCGTCGGCCAGCACGAGCGCCAGCGCGCCGTACGTGACCGCCGCCGCGGTCACCGCGACGCGGACCGTGTCCTGCCGGCGCTCCGCGAGCGGGTCCTTGGACCACAGCAGGGCCGTCACGAACACGATCCCGTGCGCAGGCGGGATCCACGGCGGGACGTTGTCGAGCCGGTACGCGTACCACTCGAGCACGAGCGAGAACGTCAGCTCGGCGGCGGTCGCCAGCGCCACCAGCAGCAGCGTCTGCCCGCGCTCGGCCGGCGTCAGCGCGCCGATCGCGCCCAGCAGCGCCCACCAGGCGAGCGCGGCCAGCAGCCACTGCGTGCGCGTGTCCAGGGTGCCGTCGACGAGGAACGCCGCCGGGATCGCGACGAGCACCGCCACGAACCACCAGCGCGGGCGGGCGACCAGCAGGCGCGGCCAGGTCAGCAGCGCCCGCACGGCTCAGCGCGGGGACGGCAGCGTCGCCTCGAGCGCCGCGCCCGGCAGGTGCCAGACGCGCACGCCGGTCGGACGCGGGCTGTTGAGCATCCGGCGGTACAGGCCGACCGCCAGCCGCACGCCCGGACGCACGGAGGCCGGCGCCGCGGCGATCGCGGGGCCCGCGGCGGCGAACAGCGCGCAGGCGCGCTCGGCCTCGTGCCGCAGCAGCGCCTGGAGGCGGGGGCTCGAGCCGGTCAGGTCCGCGTCGGTGACGCCGAAGCGCGTTCGGTCCTCCGCCGGCAGGTAGATGCGGTCCAGGCGGCGGTCCTCGCGCACGTCGCGGATGAAGTTCGCGAGCTGGAAGCCGACGCCGAGCCGGCCGAGGTCCGCGTGGTGATCCGGCGGGACGCCCAGCAGCGCGGCCATGATCCGGCCGACCGTGCCCGCGGAGCCGTCCATGTAGGTCACGAGCTGCTCGTAGGTGTCGATGCGGATCGGCGGCTCGGAGTCCACCCGCATCGAGCGCATGTACGTGCGGAGCTCGGCCAGCGGCAGCGCGTGGCGGTCGGCGGCGTCGTGCAGTGCGAGCGCGATCGGATGCCGCGGCGTGGTCAGCTCTCCCTCCCACTCGTCCAGAGCCGCACACCGCGCGTGCGGCGTCTCCGGACGGCTCGGCCCGTCGACCAGCTCATCCGCCGCGCGCACGTACCCGTACAGCGCGTATGTCGCGGGACGCAGCGGCGCCGGCAACCGGCGCGTGGCGAGGTAGTACGTCGGGTCGTGGCGGCGCAGCATCCGCCGTGCCGTCTCGTACCCCTGCTCTACCGCCGAGTCCATCGTCATCCTAGGGTGCACTACGGTGGACGCCCTTCTCCGAGATCGCTCCCTTCTATACGTGACCGGCAAGGGCGGTGTCGGGAAGACGACCGTCGCGGCCGCACTCGGGCTCGCCGCCGCTCGGACCGGCCGGCGGACGATCGTCTGCGAGGTCGCCGAGCAGGATCGCATGTCGCGGGCCTTCGCACGCGAGGGCGTGCGACCCGAGCAGGAGGTCCAGCTCGCCGACGGGCTGTGGGCGATCACGATCGACCCGCAGGCCGCGCTCGAGGAGTGGCTGCGCAAGCAGGTCGGCGGCCCCGCGCTGAAGGTGCTCGGCCACTCGCACGCGTTCCAGTACTTCATCGCCGCCGCCCCGGGCGCGAAGGAGCTGATCACGATCGCGAAGATCTGGGAGCTCGCGCAGACCGAGCGCTGGAACCGCGGCAGCGACACGTACGACCTGGTCGTGGTCGACGCGCCGGCCTCCGGGCACGGGATCGGGATGCTGACCACGCCGCGGACGTTCGGCGAGATCGCGCGGGTCGGCCCGATCCGCCGCCAGGCCTACAAGGTCAGCGAGATGCTCGCCGACCCGCGGCGGACGGGCTACGTGGCGGTCGCGCTGCCCGAGGAGATGCCGGTCACCGAGACGATCGAGCTGGAGGCGCGCTTGCGCGCGGAGATCGGGCTCGGGCTGGACGCGATCGTGATGAACGCGATGTGGCCCGAGCGGTTCTCCTCCGCCGACGTGACGAAGCTGCGCGCGGCCGCCGGCAACGGGTTCGACGAGGCGTCGCTGGGGGCCGTGCGCGCCGCGCTGTCCGTGCACGAGCGGGTGAAGGCGCAGCGCACGCACGTGCGCCGGCTGGAGGCGGCGACCGACGCGCCGGTCACGCCGCTGCCGTTCGTGTTCGAGTCAGAGCTCGGCCTCGCCGACTACGAGCACCTGGCCGACGAGCTGCTCGCTTGATCGCCACCCCCACCCGTACGCTGGCCCCGCAGGCCCGGTTCGTCTGGGCCTTCGGGCAGCTCGCCCTGTGGGGCGCGCTGACGGTCGCCGCCGTGATGATCGCGCAACTCGACGAGGTCGGCTGGTGGCCGGTGCTCGTGACCGTCGCCGGCCTGCTCGTGTGCGTGCCGCTCGTGCCGATGGTGCGCTGGCGGCGCTGGCGCTGGGACGTCCAGGAGCCGGGCATCGACATCCGCCACGGCCTGTTCAGCGTGCGCCAGACGCTCGTCCCCTGGGTGCGCGTGCAGCACGTGGAGACGCGCCGGGGCGTGCTCGAGCAGTCCTTCAACCTCGCGACCGTCGTCGTCCACACCGCGGCGGGGTCGCACACCATCCCGTTGCTGGCGCTCAGGGACGCCGAGGAGCTCCGTGACCGAATCGCCGAGCTGGCCCGAACCGACCCCGACGCCTGAGCCGCCCCCGCCGGCGACGGCGCCGGTGCGCAGGCTCCACCCGGCCGCGATCGCGATCTACTCGGCGAGCGCGCTCGGCAACCTCGCGCTCCCGCTGGCCGTGATCCTCGGCACGTCGGTGCTGGGCGGCGGGCTCGACTTCCAGGACCTGATGCGCACGGTCGGCTGGGGCGCCGCCGGTCTCGTGGCGGCCGTGGTGATGGGCTACGTCCGCTGGTCGACGACGCAGTACTGGATCTCCCAGGCCGGCATCTCGCACCACACCGGGCTGCTGTCGAAGAAGGACACGAACGTCCCGTTCGACCGGATCCAGGCGCTGGACGTCCAGCAGGGCGTGCTGCAGCGCTGGTTCGGCGTCCAGCGGGTGGACGTGCAGACCGGAGCCGGCGGCAAGGGCGGCGAGATCTCGCTGCCGGCGCTGCTGCCGGACGCGGTCGCGGAGCTGCGCGCGCTGCGCCCGTCGGTGGTCACGGAGGAGGCCGACGGCGTGAGCCGGAGCCTGACCCCGCGCGAGCTGGTCGCGGCGGCGTTCACGGCCGGCCAGCTCGGCATCGTCCTCCCCGTCCTGGCGGTGCTCGGCCAGGCCGCCACGCAGGTCGCCGAGGAGGAGGGCGGCGAGAACGCGGTCCAGCTGATCCCGGAGACCGTCACCGGCTGGGTGGTCGTCGCGGTCGCGCTGCTCGCGCTCGCCTGGGTGCTGTCGACGCTGGGTGCGTTCATCGCGTTCGCCGGCTTCACCGTCACCCGTGGCGAGGACCGGCTGCGGATCCGCCGCGGGCTGCTGCAACGCAGCGAGGCGACCGTGCCGCTGCACCGGATCCGCGCCGTGCGCGTGGTCGAGGGCGTGTTCCGGCGGCCGTTCGGGCTGTGCGCGCTGAGCGTCGAGGTCACGGGCTACGCCGAAGAGGCGAGCGCCGCGCGCACGCTGTTCCCGCTCGTGCGGGTGAGCGAGGTGCAGGATTTCCTCGACGAGCTTTTGCCGGAGATGGGCGCCGCCGGCCACGGCGAGGCGCCGGGGCGCGCGGCCGCGGACGGCCGCGGCGAACGCGCGCTGGCCGGCGGTGGACGGCGCTCCGCAGGGGCGGTCGTCGCGCTCGACCGGCCACCGGCACGCGCGGCGCGGCGCTACGTCGCGCCGCCGCTGCTCGGGGCGCTCGTCCTCGCCGGCGCCGGCTGGCTCGTCGTCGGCCCGTTCTCGCTCTTCGCCCTGGTGCTCGCCCCGTACGGCTGGGCGCGCTGGCGGGCCGCCGGCTGGCACTTCGCCGACGGCCGGCTCGCGGTGCGCACGCTGCGGATCGCCCGCATCACGATCCTCGCCCCCGCGCGCTACCGCGAGTCGCACACGTGGGCGCAGAACGTCTTCCAGCGGCGCGCGGCGCTCGCGGACCTCGAGGTGGCGTTCGGCAAGCGCACCACGGCGCGCATCCGCCACCTGGACGCCGCTACGGCACAGGCTGCGTGGTCGGCGCTGTGACCGGCGCGCGCACCTCGCGGTAGTCGAACACGGTCGGCGCGGTGCCGGGCGTGACGAGGTCCGGCTTGCCGTCCTTGAGCTCCGGCCGGTAGCGCGGAACCTGCTCGAGCCCGACCGCCCACATCGTCAGCCGGCCGGCCTTGTCGATCCGGAAGCGCAGGAAGTGCTTGTAGTCGGCGATGCCCTGGCCGGCGAACACCTCGTTCGCATGCCACAGCGGCTCGCCGCGCTTGACGCCCGCGCGGTGCGTCCACCACAGGTACTGGACGAAGATCAGCCGGCCCCCCAGGACGCCCACGACGAACACGACGGCGGTTGCGAGATAGCCGCGCAGGAAGCCCCAGTCGAGCGGGATCAGCAGCAGCGCGACCGTTGCGCCCCAGGCCAGGAGGACGTGTGCCAGCGCGTGGAAGACGCCGAAGCGGCCCGGCGCGCCGGCCGACCGCGCCCAGACGCGCAGACCGGCCGCGAGGCCACCCACGAGCAGCAGCAGCCAGATCGAGATCGCGTCGAGCAGGATGCCCGCGCCGTCGGCCACGGCGCCCTCGAAGCTCGGGTGCTGGTCGCGGACGGCGGCGGCCGTGAGCAGCGCCAGCAGCGCGTAGATCGGGCCCAGGACCAGCCACAGCCGCTTGGTCCGGCTCGGGCTGCGATGGGCCAGGATGCCGCGCGCCATCGCGCTCGAGGCGTCGGCCGGCGGCCAGATCGTGGTGCGCTCGTACGCGGTCGGCTCCGCCGTGGAGTCGTCCACCGGCGTGTCCGAGCGGCGCACCTTCGGCAGCGTCCGGGTCTCCGGCAGCCAGTGCGTCGGTGACAGGTAGGCGCCGCCGCCGCCCGCGGTGACCTTCGCGCCGAGCCCGTCCGGCTCGCGCTGTGCCGGCTCGTAGCGCGAGTAGTGGTGCAGGTCGCCCGTCAACGTCAGCGCGAGCTTCGCCCGGTCCCCGCTGCCCTTGCAGATCACCTCTTCCTCGAACCAGGCGAGGCTCTTCCAGGACTGCGGCGCGTGCTCGGGGTCCTCGATGTGGATCCAGCTCGGCTTGGCGGTCGCGAGGATGATCTGGTCGCCGGGTGCCGCCTGGCGCGCGACCCCCTTGAAGTACTCGATCTGCGGACCGTCGATGTAGGCGTCGAACTGGATGTCGATCCCCCACAGCCACCAGCCCCGCGGCAGCCGCAGCGCGAAGTAGGACCGTGCCTGGCGCGTCTGCCAGCCGCCGACGTGCCCGCGCTGGCCGAAGACGCGCGTGAAGCTGGTCAGGCCGTCGTACCAGTCGTGGTTGCCGGGGATCGCGAACAGATGCGGCGGGCGCTCCGCGCTCGGCAGCGCGAGCGCGTACGGCAGGCGGAAGCGCTCCTCGTAGGCCTGCCAGTTGGCCGTCGGATAGACCTGGTCGCCGCCGAGCACGAGCAGCCGGCCGCGCTCGGTCCGCGTGTCGCCGAGCGTCAGCGGCTGTGCGAGCAGCTCCGCGATCGCGTACGTGGAGTCGAAGCCGTCGCCGACGTCCGACGCGTAGTCGAACCAGAAATCGCCGTCCGTGGCCGACTGGTCGTAGCGGAAGGCCTCGTCGGACAGGCCGGCCATCGTCTCGCGCTTGTCCGCGAAGTTCGCGAACAGGCCCGACAGGACGACTTCCTGCGCGGAGTGGAGCAGCACGCGCGGGGCGAGCCACTCCACCATGGGCTGCGGTGAAGGCTGTGAGTCACGCACTCGGGCCAGTCTCTCCGGCGCCGAGCGTGCGCGTCAAGTGATGCCGAGGCGGTCCAGCAGCGCGTCGTCCGCGCGCCAGGAGCGGCGCACGCGCACGCTCAGGTCCAGGTGGACGTGATCGGCGAGCTCGCGCTCGATCTCCTTGCGCGCCGCCGTGCCGATCGACTTGATCATCTTGCCGTGGTGGCCGATCAGGATGCCCTTCTGGGACTCCGTCTCCACCCACATGATCGCCCGCACGGTGGTGAGGTTGTCGCGCTCCTCGATCTCCTCGACCTGCACCTCGACCGCATGCGGCACCTCCTGGCGGGTCCGCAGCAGCACCTGCTCGCGGACGAGCTCGGCGAGCATCACGTCCTCGGGCTGGTCGGAGTGGTCCTCGGGCGGGAAGTAGAACGGGCCCTCGGGCAGCAGCGAGGCCAGGTACTCGGTCAGCGCGGGAACGCCCTTGCCGGTGCGGGCCGAGATCGGGAACACCTCGGCGTCCGGCAGCCCCAGCTGCTCGGTGACGAACACGAGGGCCTTCACCGTCTTGGTGTGGTTCATGCGGTCGGTCTTGTTGACCGCGATCACGATCGGCAGGTTGGCCTGGCTGAGCGCCTCGGCGATGAAGCGGTCCCCCGCGCCCCCGATGCCCTGGTCGCCGTTGACGACGAACAGCGCGGCGTCGGCCTCGGAGAGCTCGGTCTCCACGCGCTTCTGCATGCGGGCCGTGAGCGCGTCGCGCGGGCGCTGCACGCCCGGCAGGTCCGTCAGCACGAGCTGGAAGTCGGCGCTCGTCACCACGCCACGGATCGCGCGGCGGGTGGTCTGCGGCTTGTCCGAGACGATCGCCACCTTGCGGCCCACCATCGCGTTCACCAACGTCGACTTGCCGACGTTCGGGCGCCCGGCCAGGGCGACGAAGCCGGAACGGGTCATCGCAACCACTCCATGATCTCGGCCTGCAGGGCGAGCATCTCGCCCTCGTCCGTCTCGTGATCCATACCCGTCAAGTGCAGCACGCCGTGGACGACCGCCTCGGTCAGGTCGACCGTGTGCTCCGGGCAGATGAACACGTCCCCGAGCTCACGCTCGCCCAGCGGGTCCTCGTCGTCCTCGTCGATCGGGAACGACAGCACGTCGGTCGGGCCGACCTTGCCGCGCCACGTCAGGTTGAGCTCCGCGATCCGCTCGGGGCTGACGAAGGACACGGCCACGTGGCCGTGGTCGAACCCGGCCGAGGCGGCCGCGTAGGCGACCGCCTCCTCGACGCGCTCCGCGGGGAGCGCGCCGCCGATCACGTCGACTTCGAGCACTTATGCGGTTCTGCGGGCCGGCCGCAAGCCGGACGGCTGGTCGGCGGCGTGCTGGTCGTACGCCTCGACGATGCGCTGGACGAGCTTGTGGCGGACCACGTCGTCGCCGCCGAAGCGGACGAACTCGATGCCCTCGACCGACTTGAGGATGTCGTTGACCACGATCAGGCCGGACTTCTGGTCGCGCGGGAGGTCGACCTGCGTGACGTCACCGGTGACGACCATCCGCGAGCCGAACCCGAGCCGGGTCAGGAACATCTTCATCTGCTCGGGCGTCGTGTTCTGCGCCTCGTCGAGGATCACGAACGAGTCGTTGAGCGTCCGGCCGCGCATGAACGCGAGCGGCGCGACCTCGATCACGCCCTTCTCCAGATGGGTGGCGACCTTCTCCGGGTCCATCATGTCGTTCAGGGCGTCGAACAGCGGACGCAGGTACGGGTCCACCTTGGCCATCAGGTCGCCCGGGAGGAAGCCGAGCCGCTCGCCCGCCTCCACCGCCGGCCGGGTGAGGATGATCCGGTTGACCTCGCGCCGGGACAGCGCGGCCGTGGCCATCGCCATCGCCAGGAACGTCTTGCCCGTACCGGCCGGGCCGACGCCGAACGTGACCGTGGAGCGCTTGATCGCGTCCACGTACTTCTTCTGATTGACGGACTTGGGCGCGACCCGCAGGTTGCGGTGGCGCCAGACGACGTCCTCGAGCACCTTCGACGGCGACTCGTTGGACTCCAGGACGCGCGCGACGGCCTCGACCGTCGCCGGCCCGATGTCGTGCCCGCGCTCCACCATCGCCGACAGCTCGCGGATCACGGTCGCGCCGGCCTGCACCGCCTCGGCCTCACCGTCCAGCGTGACGATGTTCCCGCGCAGGAACACCTCGCAGTCGAGCTGCTCCTCCAACGTTCGCAGGGCCGCATCGCGCGAGCCGGCGAGCTCCGCGGCGACCTCGTTCGATACTTCCAACTGCCGACGTGCCATCTAAGAAAGCGCTTCCTTCACCTTGGTCGAGACCCTCTTCCCGTCGGCGCGGCCGCCGGCGGCCTCCATCACGTGCTTGATCACCCGCCCCATGTCTCGCGGGGACGACGCTCCGGTCGACTGAACTCCCGCTTCGACAAGGGCTTCCAGCTCCGCATCGCTCAGCTCCTGCGGAAGGTAGGCCTCGATGATCTCGGCCTCCTGGGCTTCCTGGGCCGCGAGCTCCGCGCGCCCGGCTTCGCGATACGCCTCTTCGGCCTCGCGACGCCGCTTGCGCTCGCGCCGCAGGACCGCCAGCTCGTCCGCTCCGCCTTCCTTCTCCGCCTTCTGAAGCTCGGAGAGGACGAGGCGGAGCGCTTGGACGCGTTCGCGTTCCCCCGCCTTCATGGCGGTGGTCACGTCGGCTCTGATGCGCTCAGCGATCTGCAATGCATCCAGTGTACGTCGCCATCCGGCAGGATCCGCGACCGTGGACACACGTCTCGACGGATTGCCGGTGCGGACGTTGGGCGGTGGGCTGCGGATCGTCGAGGCTCGAACCCGCCGCGCGCGCGGTCTCGGGCTCGCGCGGATGGACCCCATGCCCGCGGATCTGGGGCTGGAGCTGGCGCCGTGCCGGTCCGTGCACACGTTCGGCATGCGGTTCGCGCTCGACCTGATCTGGTTGGACGCAGCCGGGCGGGTCGTGCGGGTGGACGAGGCGGTGCCGCCGCGACGGTTCCGGACCTGCCGGCGGGCGCGCTCGGTGATCGAGACCCTCGGCGGCGCCTCGCCCGCGTTCCTAGCCGAACACGACCGCGGCGATGCCGAGGGCGACGAGCGCTGAGCCGACCAGACGGCGCCGGCCACCGCCCGCGCCGGCGAGCAGGACGCTCGACTCCCTGAGCGCGGCGACGGGCGCCGCGGGTGCGCGTTCGAGCGCCGCCAGGACGAGGATGTAGGCGGCGGCCATGCCCGCGCCGGCGGGCAGCGACCGACGGTCGGTGGCGGCCCTGAGGCGCTGTGGGCCGATCACGAGCGCGTACGGGATCGCCGACAGGCCGAGGACGAGGACGAAGTACGGGATCGGCGCGGCGTGCTCGACGCCGTGGTCGTCGACGAGCGTGTAGCCGGCGATGCACGCGCCGACGGCCAGCGCGAGGCCGACCGACAGCGCGTCCGGCGTGTCGTCGCCGACGCCGCGCACGAGCAGCACGCCGCCGGTCACCGCGAGGATCCCGATCACGGCGAGCGCGCTCAGGTCGGCGCCGAGCGCGACGATCGAGATGATCAGGACGATCACGGGCGCCGCACCGCGCGCCACCGGATAGGCGAACGAGTAGTCCGCCCGGGCGTAGACGGCGGCCAGCAGCGCGAAGTACGCGAGCTCGAGCACCGCGGAGCCGCCGATGTACGGCCACGCCTCGGCCTCGACCCGCCACGTCAGCGCGGCGGGCAGCGCAAAGACCGCGACGCCGGTCAGCATCGCCACCGCCGCGGTCGCGTGCGTGTCCTCCGCGCCCGCGACCAGGGCGTTCCAGCCCGCGTGCAGGAAGGCCGACGCGAGGACCAGGACGAGTGCCGCCGCGCTCACGTGCGCGGACCGGGGACGCGCGAAGGCGAGCCCGCCGGGCGAGCCTTCGCAGCGACGCGAGCCGCCAGGCGAGCGTCGCCCCTCACGTGCCGACGAGCTCGGCGAACCGCGCCGCGGTGATGTTCCCGCCGGAGATCGTCACGCCCACGCGCAGCCCGGCCGCGTCGACCTTGCCGGCCAGCAGCGCGGCGAACGCGCAGGCGCCGCTCGGCTCGGCGACCGTCTTGGCCCGCTCGAACAGCAGCCGCATCGCGGTGACGATCTCCGCGTCGGAGACCGTGATCACCTCGTCGACGCGCTCCTGGACGACCGGGAACGTGAGCTCGCCGGGGATCGGCGTCTGCTGGCCGTCGGCGATCGTGCGCGGGACGGGGACCCGGACGCGCTCGCCGGCCGCGAGCGAGCGGACGAAGTCGTCGCCCTCCTCGGGCTCGACGCCGATCACGCGCGTGTCGGGCGAGAGGCCGCGCGCGGCCGTCGAGCAGCCCGCGATCAGGCCGCCGCCGCCGACGCAGACGAGCAGGACGTCGAGCGGGCCGGCGTCCTCGATCAGCTCCAGCGCGGCCGTGCCCTGGCCGGCCATCACGAACGGGTTGTCGTACGGGTGGACCGGCGTCAGCCCGCGCGCTTCGACGAGCGCCGCCAGCAGATCCTCGCGGTCCTGCTCGTAACGGTCGAACGGGACGATCTCGGCGCCGTAGCCCTTGGTCGCCGCGAGCTTGCCCGCGGGCGCGTCCTCGGGCATCAGGATCACCGCGGGCACCTCGTGCAGCCGCGCCGCGAGCGCGAGCGCCTGCGCGTGGTTGCCGCTGGACACGGTCGCCACGCCGCGGCGGCGCTCCTCCGCGGGCAGCGACGCGACCGCGTTGTAGGCGCCCCGGAACTTGAACGCGCCGACGCGCTGCAGGTTCTCGGCCTTCAGCAGCACGCGGCCCGCGCCGGTGGCCTCGTCGAGGCTGCGGCCACTGAGAACGGGAGTGCGGTGCGCGACGCCCTCGAGCCGCCGCGCCGCAGCCTGCACATCGTCGAGCGTGATCACGCCGAGAGAAGATAAAGGTGCCAGGCACCTTTATCTTCAGTACGGGGCGCGGATCAGCTCGATCGCGGCCCAGCCGTTGCCCTCGCGGCGGGCGCGCTCGACGAGCGAGATCCGCGTGAAGGCGAGCAGGACCTCGTCGATCTCGTGCGTCTCCACGCCGGAGATGATCAGGCGCTCGGGGACCTCGGTGAGGTTGGCCGCGACCTGGAGCAGGAGCGGGCGGACGAGGTTGGCGAGGACGGTCGGGGCGGGCGGGCCGCCCTGGCGCACATCGCAGCGCGTGACCTCGAGCGCGACGCCGTTGTGCGCCGCGGCCGCGCGTGCCTCGTCGACCGACTCGGGCTCGATGTCGCACGCCAGCACGGGCTCCCAGCCGAGCTTGGCGGCCGCGATCGCCAGGATCCCGCTGCCGCAGCCCCAGTCCGCGAGCGCGCCCTCGGGCGTGAGCGCGGTGAGCAGCTCCAGCGTGAGCCGCGTGGTGGCGTGCGAGCCGGTGCCGAAGCCCATGCCGGGCTCGATCACGACGTCCAGCGCGCCGTCGCGCGGCTCGTGCCAGGGCGGCCGGACTCGCAGCGGCCCTACGTCGAGGGGATGGTGGAACGAGTGCCAGTCGACCTCGTCGACCTCGCTCGTGGAGACCTCGACGAGCGCGTCGCCCACCGCCGCGCGGACGTCGCCCAGCGCCGGCAGCTCGCCCTCGGCGCCGTAGAGCACGTACTCGACGGCGTCCCCCAGGTCGACCTCCTCGAGCCCACCCGGGGCGAAGGCCATCAGGTCGAGCAGCGCGACCTCAGCGTGCTCACGAGGGACTTTCACGGACAGGCGGATCATGCGTTCGTCTCCAACCGGACGGCCACCCAGCCGTCGCGTTCGCGCCGGTCGGCCTCGGTGAAGCCGAGCGGCTCGAAGATCGTCCGCGGCACGTCGGCGTGGTCGACGATCACACCGGACACGATCAGCGTCACGGGCGTCTCCGGCGGCCCGGGGATGCCGGTCATCTTGCCCAGCAGCGCGGCGGTGACGTTCGCCACGACGGTGCGTGCCCACGGCGGCGCCTCGGTGACGTCGGCGACGTGCGCGTCGACGCCGTTCTTGCGGGCGGTCGCCACCGCGCCCGGGTCGAGCTCGATCGCCGTGACCGGGGCGAACCCGAGGTGCGCCGCGGCCACCGACAGCACGCCGCTGCCGCAGCCCCAGTCGGCCAGCGGGGTCGGCGGGAGCTCCTGCAGCAGCTGCAGGCAGAGCTTCGTGGTCGGGTGCGACGCGAGCCCGAACGTGTCACCGGGGTCGACGACGAGCCCGGGACCGGGCAGCCACGGCGGCCGGACCGTCAGCTTCCCCACGGTCACCGGCTCCAGGTGCTTGTGCCACGCCGTCTCCCAGCCGTCCGCGACGGGCGTGCGCGACTGCGAGACGAGCTCCGGGAAGACGATGTCTCCGAACGCGTCGCCGTAGACGACGAGCTCGACGTGCTCGCCGTCCTCGATCTCCTCGAACCCACCGGCGAGCAGCGGTTCCAGCCGCGCGTACGCGACTTCCGCGTCCGCGGCACGAACGCGGATGCCGAGCCGGATCACCCGGCCAGAGCTCGTTTGAGCTTGGCGATCATGCCTTCGCTCTCGCGCAGGTTCTCCTCGGTCAGCGAGTCGGCGAGCTGCTCGAGGAGGTCCTTCTGCTTCTTCGACAGGCGCCGCGGGATCACGACGTTGACGACCACTTTCAGGTCGCCGGTGCGCCCGCGCCCGATCGGCGGCATGCCGCGGCCGTTCATGAGGATCGTCTCCCCCGGCTGCGTGCCCGCGGGCACGTCCAGCGGCACGTCGCCGTCCAGCGTCGGCACCTGGATCGTCGTCCCGAGCGCCGCCAGCGGCGCGGGCACGTCGACCACGGTGATCAGGTCCTCGCGGTCGCGCAGGAAGCGCTCGTCCTCCTTGACGCGCACGACCACGTACAGGTCGCCCGCCGGCCCGCCGCGCTCGCCCGCGTGGCCGCGACTGGTGATCCGCAGCCGCTGCCCGTCGGCGATGCCCGCCGGGATGTCGACCTTCACGCGCCGCTCGACCGCGACCATCCCGCGGCCGTCGCAGGTGTGGCACGGCTGCTCGGCGATCCGGCCGTCGCCGCTGCACTTGTCGCACAGCGCCGTCCGCACCATCTGGCCGAACCGGGTGCGCTGCACGGCCTGGATCTGGCCCGCGCCGCGGCACTTGTCGCAGGTGACGATCGGCGTGCCCGGCTCGGCGCCGTTGCCGTGGCAGGTCTCGCACAGCGCGGTCGCGTCGTAGGCGACCTCGATCTCCGAGCCGCGCGCGGCGTCCTGGAGCGTGATCTGCACCGCGATCGCGACGTCGCCGCCCTGGACGGCCCCGCCGCGCATGCGCGTGCCGCCGAAGGCCTGGTCGAACCCGCCCTGCCCGAAGAACGCGCTGAACAGGTCGCTGATCGACCCGAAGTCCTGGAAGTTCGGCGCCCCGCCGGCGCCCTTGAGACCCTCGTGCCCGTACGCGTCGTAGGTGCGGCGCCGGTCGGCGTCGCTCAGCACCTCGTACGCCTCGGCCGCCTCCTTGAACTTCTCCTCGGCCTGCGGGTCGTGCGCGTTGACGTCCGGGTGCAGCTCGCGCGCGAGCCGCCGGAACGACTTCTTGATCGTGGCCTCGTCGGCCTCCCGATCGACGCCGAGGACTTCGTAGTAATCGCGTGGCACTGGCTAGTAGAGCTCCTCGACAAAGCGCGACAGCTCGTGCGCGGCCTCGCGCACCGTGCGGATCGCGCGGGAATAGTCCATCCGGGTCGGCCCGATCACCGACACCGTTCCAAGATTGCGCTGCGGCAGGCCGTAGTTGGCGGCCACCAGCGAGAGCGACTGCAGGGCCGGCTGGGGGTTCTCGATCCCGATCCGCACGTACGTGCCGCGGGAGCCCAGCGCGGTCGACAGGACGCCGAGCATCGAGACGCGCCGCTCGAGCATCTCCATCAGCGCGTTGAGCTGGGAGACGTCCTGGAAGCGGTACTCGCTCAGCAGCCGGTGCGCGCCGTCGACGTACAGCGTGTCGTCGGCGGTCTCGACCAGCTCGAGGAAGGCCGGCGCGAGCTCGGTCACGAACGCGCGCTCCGTCGCCGGCAGCGACACGTCGTTCAGGCGCGAGCCGAGCATCCGCGCGCCCAGGCCCATGCCGACGAGCCGCTCGTTCAGGTACGAGCCCGCCCAGTCCGCGAGCCCCGCGTCCACCGGCCGGTCGAACGTGAAGACCTTCTTCGACACCCCGCCCGTGGACGTGATCACGACCACCATCAGCACCTGCGGCTGGAGCAGCAGGACCTCGATGTGGCGGATCGTCGTCGTGGCGATCGGCGGCGCGGTGACCAGCGCCAGCAGGTTCGTCACCTGCGAGAGCGTCTCGGTCGTCTCGCGCATGGCGTCGTCGACCTCGCGCCGCACCAGCGACAGCCCGAGCTGCTCGCGCGGGGCCTCGGGCATCAGCCGGTCCACGTAGTAGCGGTAGCCCGCGTCGGTCGGCACGCGCCCCGCGGACGTGTGCGGATGCGCGAGCAGCCCGCGCTCTTCGAGCACGGCGAGCTCGTTGCGGATCGTCGACGGTCCCGCAGTGACTTCGGGGTCAGCCGCCAGCGTCTTGGAGCCCACCGGCTGCCCGGTCCGCGCGAACCCGTCGACCACCTTGCTCAGCAGGAGGTCCTGACGGGGCGTAAGCACAGACTCTGATTCTAAGAACTGCCGGTGACGCGCACGACGGCCTTGCCGCGCCGGACGAGCTTGTTGCCGTCCTGGACCGCCTCGCAGTCGAAGACGGCCTCGCCGTTCTCCTGCGACTTGAGCTTCGAGGTTATGACGATGTCCTGCTCGGGCACGCCCATGCCGCGGAACTGGACGCTCAGCGACTTGAGCGCGAGCGGGTCGCCGACCACGTCGGTCTGGGCGCGCGCGACCTGCGCCATCGTCCACAGGCCATGGAGGATCTTCGACGGCAGCTCGACCGACCGGGCGAACTCGTCGTCCAGGTGGATCGGGTTGAAGTCCCCCGACGCGCCGGCGTAGTGGTACGTCGTGTACCGGCCGGGCGTGACCGTCACCTCACGAAGTTCGTCCATGTCCCCTCGCAGACGAGCTCGCCGCGCTGGTTGGTCGAGCGCGAGCTGAATGTGTACACGGTGATGTCGGCGCGCTTGGCCTTGTCGACGAACGACGCCTCGGTGGTGATCTCGTCGCCGGCGACCACGGGCAGGTGCCAAGTGAAGTCCTGCGCGCCGTGGACGAGACGGGAGAAGTCGATGCCGATCTCCGGGTCCAGCACGGCCGGGCCCATCGCGCGCCACTTGTAGACGGCGGCGAACATCGGCGGAGCGACGACGTCCTCGTAGCCGGCCTCACGCGCCGCGGCGACGTCGTTGCAGATCGGCGACTGCTCGCCGATCGACGCCGCGTACTCGCGGATCTTCTCGCGCCCGACCAGGTACGTGTCCGAGTGGCTCACTTCTCGTCCGCCAGCTCCAGCACGGCCAGGAACGCCTCCTGCGGGACCTCGATGCGGCCGACCTGCTTCATCCGCTTCTTGCCTTCCTTCTGGCGCTCGAGCAGCTTGCGCTTGCGGCTGATGTCGCCGCCGTAGCACTTGGCCGTGACGTCCTTGCGGAAGGCCTTGACGGTCTCGCGGGCGATGATCTTCGCGCCGACGGCGGCCTGGATCGGCACGTCGTACTGCTGGCGCGGGATCCGCTTGCGCAGCCGCTCGGTCATCTGCTTGCCCTGCTCGTAGGCCTTGTCGCGGTGGACGACCATGCTCAGCGCGTCCACGGCGTCGCCGCCGAGCAGCACGTCGAGCTTGACGAGGTTCGAGGGGCGCAGGCCGATCGGCTCGTAGTCCAGCGACGCGTAGCCCTTCGTGCGCGTCTTGAGCTGGTCGAAGAAGTCCAGGACGACCTCGGCCAGCGGCAGGTCGTACGTGAGCTGCACTCGGTCGGCGCTCAGGTAGTGCATGCCCGAGTGGTTGCCGCGGCGGTCCTGGCACAGCTCCATGATCTGGCCGATGTACTCCTTCGGCGTCAGGATCGAGGCGCGGATGTAGGGCTCGCGGACCTCGGCGATGCGCGCCGGGTCGGGCATGTCCGTCGGGTTATGGACCGGGATCACGTTCCCGTCGGTGAGCGTGATCTCGAACTCCACCGACGGCATCGTCGCCATCAGCTCGAGGTCGTACTCGCGCTCCAGGCGCTCGCGCACGATGTCCATGTGCAGCAGGCCGAGGAAGCCGCAGCGGAACCCGAAGCCGAGCGCGTCCGAGGTCTCGGACTCCCACGACAACGCCGCGTCGTTCAGCGTCAGCTTCTCGAGCGCGTCCCGGAGCTCCGGGTAGTCGTCGTTGTTCATCGGGAACAGGCCGCAGAACACCATCGGCTTGACTTCGCGATAGCCCGGCAGCGCTTCCTGCGCGGGGTTGCGCTTGATCGTCAGCGTCTCACCGACGGCGAGCTGGGTGACGTCCTTGATGCCCGTGATCAGGTAGCCGACCTCACCCGGACCGAGCTGCTCCGCCGGGAGCTGCGCGGGCGTGAAGAAGCCGATGTCGTCGATCTCGGCCTGCGTGCCGGTCTGCATGCCGAGGATCGTCTCGCCCTTGCGGAACGTGCCGTCGACGACGCGGATGTAGGCGATCACGCCGCGGTACTGGTCGTACTCGGAGTCGAAGATCAACGCGCGCGGCGCGGCCTCGGGGTCGCCGGCGGGCGGCGGGACGCGCTGCACGATCTGCTCGAGCACGTCGAGCACGCCCTCGCCGGTCTTGGCGGAGATCCGCCGCACCTGGTCAGGGTCCTCGCCGATCAGCTCCGCGATCTCCTCCCCCACCCGCTCGGGCTCGGCGCCCGGCAGGTCGACCTTGTTCATGGTCGGGATGAGCTCGAGGCCGGCGTCGATCGCCAGGTAGGTGTTGGCGACGGTCTGCGCCTCCACGCCCTGGGAGGCGTCGACGACGAGCAGCGCGCCCTCGCACGCGGCCAGCGAGCGGCTGACCTCGTACGTGAAGTCCACGTGGCCGGGCGTGTCGATCAGGTGGAACTGGTAGGTCTCACCGTCCTGCGCCGTGTAGAAGACGCGCACGGCCTGCGCCTTGATCGTGATGCCGCGCTCGCGCTCCAGGTCCATGGAGTCGAGCAGCTGGGCGCGCATCGACCGGGGGTCGACGGTTTGGGTGAGCTCCAGGATCCGGTCCGCCAGCGTCGACTTGCCGTGGTCGATGTGGGCGATGATCGAGAAGTTGCGGATGTGCGACTGGTCGGCCAATTCGTCTCTTAGATTACGAGCGCCTGCGCAATCGTCTCGCGAAGAGGTCGAGGATCTGCCGCGCCTCCGGGATCCGAAGGGCCAGGACGACGGCCGCGTAGGCCACCGAGCCGGCTCCCAGCGCCGTGAAGACGGCGATCGCCTGGGCGATCAGCGACTGGCCGAGGAGGGCGTCGAGCCCGGCCCAGACGGCGTAGGCGACCCCCGCCAGCACGCCGCCCGCGAGCACCATCTTCGCCATCGCCGTCAGCGTCTCGCGCGTCTGGAACCCGCCGAGCGCCCGCCGCAGCAGCACCGCCTCGGCGAGCACGAGCGCCACGTTGGAGGCGATCGTGCCGAGCACGATGCCGGCGATCCCGAACGGCTTGGCCAGCAGGTAGGAGCCGACCGCGTTGATCACGAGCGAGCCGACCGCGAGCTTGGTCGGCGTCGTCGGCTGCTGGATGGAGAAGAACCCGCGGGTGAGCATCAGCACGAAGCCGCTGAACGGGAGGCTGAAGGCGAACCAGAACAGCGCGTCCGCGGTGAGGCGCGTGGACTCCGCGTCCCACTCGCCGCGCTGGAAGACGAGCTGGACGATCGGCTCGGCCAGCACCGCCATCGCCGCGCCGGCGGGGATCAGCAGCAGGCCGATCTGGCGCAGGCCGGTGCCGACCGTCGCCCGCAGCCCCGCGTAGTCGTTGCGCGCGGCCAGCCGGGCGAGCTGCGGGAACAGCACGGTCGCGACCGCGACGGAGAACATCCCCTGGGGGAGCATGTAGATGCGGAACGCGGCGTCGATCGCGCGCGGCACCTGGTCGGAGACGCTGGAGCCGATGACGGTGTTCAGCAGCAGGTTGATGTTGATCAGGCCGAGTCCGATCGAGACCGGCAGCATCAGCAGCAGCACGCGCTTGACGCGCTCGTCGCCGCGCCGCGGCAGCCGGATGTGGCCGATCGGGAAGCCCATCCGCCGCAGCGTCGGCAGCATCATCAGCAGCTGCACGAGCGTGCCCGCGACGACGCCGACCGCGTAGGCGTAGAGCCGGTTGTCGCCCTCGAACAGCGGCGCCAGCCCGACCATCCCGACGATGATCACGAGGTTCCAGACCAGCGGCGCGATCGCGGGGATCGTGAAGTGGTCGTGGACGTTGAGGATGCCGGTGACGAGCCCCGTCAGCCCGAGCAGCACCACGATCGGGAACAGCACCTGGCTCAGCCCGATCGCCAGCGTGTCCAACGCCGGCGTGAACTCGTCCCCCGTGAACAGCGGGATCAGCCAGGGCGCGATCAGGATGAAGATCAGCGAGATGACCGTCAACGCCACGAGCATCAGCCCGGCGAGCGCGCCCGCGAGCTCGATCGCCTCCTTGCGCTTCTTCTGCTCGAGCAGCTCGGAGAAGACCGGCACGAACGCGCTCGAGAGCGCCGCGTCGGCGACGAGCGCGCGGATCAGGTTCGGGATCTGGAACGCGAGCGTGAAGGCCGAAGCGGCGCCGCCGGTCCCGAAGTACGCTGCCGCGACGACTTCGCGGATCAGGCCCGCGACCCGGGAGAGACCGGTCGCGACCGAGAAGATCAGCGTGTTGATCGCCGTCCGGCGAGCAGGTGAGGTGGGCTGAGAAGCCAAACCGGCGCGCTATAGTACGCCGCCGCTGCGGACCATCCGCGGCCTTTTCACCATGGCCAACATCAAGTCACAGATCAAGCGGAACAACCGCTCCGAGCGCGAGCGCGTCGAGAACCGCCAATATACGTCGCAGATCAAGACGTACTTCCGGCGCCTCGAGACCGCCGTGACCGACGGCAACGACGAGACGGTGGGCACCGAGCACCGCAAGCTCATCTCGCTGATCGACAAGGCCGTCAAGCGCGGTGCGCTGCACGCCAACACCGGCGCGCGCAAGAAGGCGCGGGCTGAGCGGCTGCGTCGCGGCACGCCCGCCGAGTAACCCCTTCGAGCGATCACTCGCTGCTGAGGCGCCGGTTCATCCGGCGCCTTTTGCGTTTAAGGGACCTAGAATCGCGGCCGTGCTGACACTGGTGGACCTCGGGCCACGGCCGGATGAGGCCGTCGCCGCGATCGCCATGGTGATGGACGTCGGCCCGCGGCGGGCCGCGGAGCTCGTCGAGGCGCTCCCGGCCGCGCTCGGCCTCCACCCTGCCCTCGCCCCGGTGCTGCGCGAGGAGCTCGAGCGCGTCGGCGCCGTCGTCGAGGACCGTGAGCCGCCGCCGGGCCCGGTGGTGCCGATCTCGACGCCGACCGGCGACGCGTCGGTCACCCTGCTCGATCCCGGCGCGGACCGGCTGCGCGTGACGAAGGCGATCGCGGCGGGCACCGGCCTCACGCTGCGCGAGGCGAAGCACCTCGTCGAGACGGCGCCGGGCGTCGTCGCGTCAGGGCTCAAGCCCGACGCGGCGGCCGCGCTGCGGGAGCGGCTCGAGGCGGCGGGCGCGCGCGTGGCCCCCTAGGATCGCGCCATGAGCTTCCTCCGGCGCCTGCTCGGCCGCGACGACGATGACGTGGCCGACAACGGCCTGCCCGCCGTGCCCGTGTCCGCGCCGCGGACGGGCGATCTCGTGCTCGTCGACGCCGGGCGCAACAAGATCGTCGTGATCAAGATCGTGCGCGAGGCGACCGGGCTCGGCCTGCGCGAGGCGAAGGAGCTCGTCGAACGCACGCCGGTGGTGCTCGACGCCGCGCTGGGCCCAGACCTCGAGCGCGCCGGCGCGGTCGTGCAATATCACCCGGCGGGAGCGCCTCAGCCTGAGCCGGAGACACCTCCGGTCGGCGGCAGCGTCTTTCTCGCCGACGCCGGGCGCAACAAGATCAAGGTGATCAAGGTCGTGCGCGAGGCGAGCGGGCTCGGCCTGCGCGAGGCCAAGGAGCTCGTCGAGGCCGCGCCCACCCTGGTCGTGTCGGGGCTGAGCCCGGACGCGGCGGCCGCGCTCCGGCGTGAGCTGGAGGCGGCCGGCGCGCGCGTCGGCTAGCGAGGCATCGCCCTCCGGGCGAAGCGGCTAGGGCTTCTTCTTCTTGGCCGCGGGCGCGACGACCACCGGGTCGGGCTCCAGCGGCAGCGGCTCGTCGTGCGCGGACAGCGGCTGCATGCCCGCGGCGAGCTTCTCGTCGGCGCGGATCACGTGCATGACGGCGTTGATCAGCGCCAGGTGCGTGAAGGCCTGCGGGAAGTTGCCGAGGTGGCGGCCGCTGCGCGGGTCGATCTCCTCCGCGTACAGGTGCAGCGGGGACGCGTAGCCGAGCAGCTTCTGGCACAGGTCGCGGGCGAGGTGGTGCTCGCCGATCTCGCTCAGGGCGCTCACGAGCCAGAACGAGCAGATCGTGAACGTGCCCTCCTCGCCCTGGAGGCCGTCGTCGGTCTCCTCGACCTTGTAGCGGAGCACGAGCCCGTCGATCGTGAGGTTGTCGGCGATCGCCATCACGGTCTTGCGGACGCGCTCGTCGTCGGGCGGCAGGAAGCGGACGAGCGGGATCAGCAGCGCCGACGCATCCAGCGCGTCGGTGTCGTAGTGCTGCGTGAAGATGCCGTCCCGGCAGCCCTTGTCGAGGATGTCGGCCTTGATCTCGTCGGCCTTCTCACGCCAGATCGCGGCCTGCTCGTGGTTCTCGCGCAGCGTGGCGAGCCGCGAGCCGCGGTCACACGCGACCCAGCACATGACCTTCGACGAGGTGAAGTGCTGGTCGCCGCCGCGGACCTCCCAGATGCCCTTGTCGGGCTTCTGCCAGTTCTCGATCGCGGCCTCGACGAGGCGCTTGATCAACGGCCAGCGGCGCTCGGGCAGGTGGTCGCGCGACTTGGCGTGGAGGAAGATCGAGTCCAGCATCGTGCCCCACACGTCGTGCTGGCGCTGGTTGTAGGCGCCGTTGCCGATGCGGACCGGGCGGGCGTTGTCGTAGCCGCTGAGGTGGTCGAGCGTCTCCTCGATCAGCTCGCGCTCGCCCTGGATGCCGTACATGACCTGCAGGTCGTCCGCCTGGGCGGCGTCCTGCATGAAGTAGAAGTAGTCGTTGGCCTCCCACTCGAAGCCGAGCGAGTGCAGGCCCCAGAGCATGAAGGTGCTGTCGCGCACCCAGCTGTAGCGGTAGTCCCAGTTGCGCTCGCCGCCCGGCGTCTCCGGCAGCGACGTGGTGGCCGCGGCGATCATCGCGCCCGTCGGCGAGTAGCTCAGGCCCTTGAGCGTGAGCGCGGAGCGCTGCAGGTACTGGCGCCACGGATGGTCCGGGAACGTGCCGTGGGCGAGCCACTGGTGCCAGTAGTCGGCGGTCTTGACCAGCCGCTCGTACGCTTCGTCGTAGGTCTTCGGGCCGGGATGGTCCGAGAACGCGAGCGACACGAACGCGGTCTCCCCCGCCTTCAGCGTGCTGACGGCACGCACGCGCGATCCCTCGAAGCCGACGCGCAGGTCGGTCGTCAGCCGCAGCTTCGTGCCCCAGCCCTCGGCCGACGCGACCGCCTCGTGGTAGCCCTCGCCGACGTACTCCCACTGCGCGTAGCGGCGGCCGTAGTCGAAGATCGGGTCGCACTCGAGCTGCACCTCGACCGAGCCGTTCACGCAGCGCATGGTGCGCAGCAGCACGTGATCGGCGTCGTGGTCGGTGGGCGCGCGGCGGTGCGTCGTGGAGCGCTCGTCCTTGTCGTGCCACGGGCCGACGAGCAGGACGTCGCGGACGATCAGCCAGCCGCGGTCGGTGCCCCACGTGGTCTCGAGGATCATCGTCCCCGGCAGGTAGCGCCGGGCGGCCGGGACCATCGTGTCCGCCGGGCCGAGCCGGAACGTGCCGGCGTCACGGTCCAGCACCGCGCCGAACACGCTCGGGCCGTCGTGGCGAGGCAGGCAGAGCCACTCGATCGCGCCCGACGGCGCTACCAGGGCGTTCGTCTCGCAGTCGGAGAGGAAGCCGTAGTCCGCGATCGGCGGGAAGGTCGAAGAGAGGGGAGGATTCGCGTTGTCCAGCGACATTGCCGCCGGATGTTATGCGGCGGCGGTGAGGACCGCCCGGATGGCGGCCGTGTCCTCGCTCAGCACCCCGCCCAGGCCGCCCCGCGTCTCCACCTCGAGGTCGGCCATCGCGGCGAGCGCCTGCCGCAGCGACTGCAGGTCCCGCGCGCCCACGTCCTTGATGAACTTGTCCGCGGCCCGCGGCGGCATCCGCAGCGTGCGCTTGACCTGCGCCGGCGCCTGCCCGGATTCCAGCGCTTCGGCCACCGACACCGCGTCGCGGAGCCGGCGGACCATGTTGTAGATGAGGCCCGTGACCCGCTCGCCCTGCTGGCGCAGCTCGAGCAGCAGCTCCAGCGAGGCCTGCTTGTCCCCCGCGACCAGCGCGTCGGCGAGGCTCCAGACCTTCTTCTCCGCGGAGGTCGCGCACGAGTCGATGACCTCCTCCGGGCCGATGTACGCGCCCGGACCATGCTCGAGCGCGAGCTTCTCCAGCTCGCGCATGAGCCGCTGCTGGCGCTCGCCGACCTGCGCGACGAGCGTCTTCGCACCCTCGCGGTCCAGGTCGATCTTCAGCGTCTTGGCCTGCGCCTCCAGCCACTTCGGGAGGTCCCACGCCTTGACGTTGTTCTCGGCGGCGATCTGCCCGTCGACTTTCTTGACGGCGTCGTGCAGCTTGTCCGGGGCCTTGTAGCGGCCCTCCTCGCGGGCGAAGAACGCGACCGTCAGCGTCTCCGGGTCGGCGGACTTGAGCGCGGCGGCGATGGGCGCCATCTCGGAGTCCTTCCACCGCTCGACGCCGTCGGCGATCACGAACCGCCGGCCCATCGCGAACGTCATCGTCGAGAGCGCGATCTCCACCGCGGCGGGCGTGCACTGGTCACCCTCGTAGACCTCCACGCCGGCGGTGCCGGCCTCCTCCTCGGCCATCGCCCGCAGGCGGGCGCGACGCTCCGCGATGCGACCGTGGTCGTCGCCGTGGATGAGGTAGGCGGCGCGGAAGGCAGGCACGGCGTTGACGTTAGCGGTCGTTCCAGCGGTACCCGCGCTCCGGCCGAGGAACGCCGAGGGGGCGCCGTGCGGCGCCCCCTCGATCCTGCATCGTGCTGTGGCCGCGCGCTACGGCGCGGTGGTGCTCAGCGTGAACGTGAGCGTCTTGGCGTAGCTGCCGGTGCGCAGGCCCTCGTCACCCGCGATCGACTGCTTGAAGCCGAGCGTGACCTTGCGGGTGCTGATCGGCTCCGTCCAGGACGCGAGCGTGAGCGCGCCGTTGTCCGTGCGCAGCGGCGCGAACGCGCCGCCGTCGGCGTTGATCTGGACCGGGGAGCGCAGCGCGCGGGAGCCGTTGACCAGTCGGCCGGGCGCGGTGCTCGATCCGTCCGAGACGCTCAGCGTCGCGTCCTCGCCGGTCGAGGTGACCGTCGCGTCCAGCGTCGTCGTGTAGTCCCGCGCGTCGCCCGGCGTGAAGGTGCCGAACGAGGCGTTGCCGATCGTCAGCGCCAGCGTCGCCGGGACGCTGCCGTTGAGCGTGCTCGGCTGTGAGACGCTCGCGCCCTCCCGCAGGCCGAACGTCACCACCGGCGGGTCGTGGTCGGAGATGCCGGTGCCGTCGCCCTCGGGACGCTCGTAGTAGTCGTTGTCGAAGTGGACGTAGCGGAAGTCCGTCACGCGCGACTCGAGGCCGGAGGTGACGAAGATGTGGTCCAGCGTCTGCAGGTGGCCGTTGAACTTGTACGAGTAGGCCTGGCCGAGCGGCGCCTTCGTCCACAGGTTCGTGAGGACGTTGCCGCCCGCGAGCGTGCTCAGCGCGGAGGAGAACTCGAAGTCGTTCAGGTCGCCCGCCACGAGGACGTTCTGCCCCTGCTGCTGCATCTCGGCGGCGGTGTCGCGGACCCACTTGGCCTCGTCGATGCGGCACTGGTTCTGGTGCGACTGCGAGGCGAAGTGGTTGCTCAGGGCGGTGAAGCTGATGTCGCCCTTCTTGAGCTCCAGCGCGTACGGGGCGCGGTCGAACAGCTTGCCCGGGTAGAGGTCGCACACGCCCGCGTTCGCCCACGGGCCGGGGACGTCGCGGCCGATCACCCGGCCATTGGTGGCCGTCGTGCCGTTCTTGACCAGGAAGCCGGTCGCGATGCCGCGGCCGTCGTTGTTCGGGGCGATGTAGCCCGTGTAGTTGCCGAGCTTGGCCGCCAGCCCGGTGAGGGCGTTCTTGCCGTTGATGACCGCGACTTCCTGGACGGCGATCACGTCCGGCTCCTTGAGGAAGTTCTTGACCGCCAACGAGATCGTGCGGACGCGCTCGTCGTACTCGGCCTGCGTGATCGTGTGCCCGTCGTTGGACTCCCCCACGGGGAACAGGTTCTCGACGTTGAAGGACGCCACGCGGAGGGAGCTCTCGGCGGGCGCCGGGACGGCCGGCGGGTAGGCCGCGTTGATCGGGCCGCGCTCGATCGTCGGCGCGGGCGCGCCCGCCAGCTGCGGGACGATCTTGAAGTAGCTGAAGCTGTAGCTCAGCGGGCCGGTGACGCCCTTGACCACGTCGAACAGGTCCAGGTCCACCTGCGTGGTCGAGCGCCACGGCAGGCGCGGGTCGGCCGGGTTGCCGGCGCCGCCGTCGGGCGAGATGCCGAGCTCGGCGGGTGCGTCGGACCACGGCGTGGTCACCGCTGCCGCATCGTTCTTGCGGAACAGGCGCGTGGCGTCGGTGCCCGGCTCGACGAACACGTCGCGGAACTTCGTCGTGCCGCCGCCGGTGGCGATGCCGACCGGGAGCGTCACGCGCATGCCCTGCAGCGCGCGGTAGTACGGGCGGTTGATCGGATCCTGCTCCTCGGCCTTCGTCTGGTCGAGGACGACCGGGGCCGGCAGCGGCTGCTTGTCCGCGCTGACCGAGACGGCGACGCTGTTCAGGTCGACTTCCTTGGCATCCCGGTCCGTGGTGAAGCCCACGCCGTCCGGCACGACCTCGACCTGGCCGAACTTCGCTCCTGCGCGGCCCTCGATCACGACCTCACGGCCGATCACGTCCTCGGGGTTCGTCACGGCGCGACGGATGCCGGCGACGAAGATCGCGCTCGACGTGGTTGCCGTCTCCGAGCGCGTCGCCTCCTGGATCCAGATGCCCGAGTCGCCCTTGTAGATGTTCTCGTAGTTCGAGCCGTAGAGGTTGTCGATGCCGGTCACGATGCCCTTGATGCGGACGCGCGTGCCGTTGCACGCGGACTGGGCGCCGAGCGTCTGGATACTCGTGATCGGCGTGACCGCCGGTACCGCCCGGCAGCCCTCGCCCGGCTCGGGGTCCGTGCCGACGCAGGCCGCTCCGCAGCTCTCGGGCGCGAACGCCTGCGGGCCGGTGAAGTCGCTGGCGTTGTCGTCGGTGTCCGGCGCCGCCTTGCGGATGAACGCGTCGGGCCCGTTCACGGTCGGGAAGTTCAGGCCCGTGCCCTCGCGCCACGGATGAGCCACGTGGCCGACCGAGTCGATGACCGTGCCGGCTCCGTCGCGCAGCTGGATGCCGGCAGCGTCGTTGATGCCGCTCGTGTACGTCTGATCGCCCGGGACGCTGCCGGAGTAGGAGCCGCCGGTGCCGCCGGTCTGGACGTTCGTGAACAGGTACGACTTGCCGGCCGGGAGCGTGACGCCCGCGGGGACCTTCGCGCGCGACTGCGGCGACGTGCCCGTGGCGGTGGAGCCGAAGACCTCCCAGCCGCCGATGTTCTGCGGCGACGCGGAGATGTTCTTGATCTGGATGTACTCGTCGTTGCCGCCGGTGGGACCGCGGAAGGCGACGCCCTGGATGACGACGGTGGTCGAGGCCGCCTGCGCGGCCGGCGCAGCGACCGCGGCGGCGGCGAGCGCCGCGCCCAGGATCGACAAGAGGCGAGGTTTCACGATGTGGGAGTCCTTTCCGCGAGGGAATCCGAGAGACGGCCGCCAACTTACAGCGCGTGGACGCCGACAGGTGACGGTTTCGTGACCAACCCGACGCGGGGCCCGCGTCTGTGCGTTCCTGGCCTGTCTGGGTCCGGACATCAGCGCTCCACCCACAGCCGTCCGTCGTCGGCGTGCAGGCGGACCGTCCCGTCCCGATCCGTCCGCACGACGGTCTTCACCGCGGCCGCGAGCGCCCGTGTCGTCGACGGCGCCGGATGGCCGTAGGTGTTCTCCTGCCCCACTTCGATCGCGGCGATCCTGGGTCGCAGGCGTTCGAGCAGGCTTGGCAGCCCGGGGTCGGCGCTGCCGTGGTGCGGGACCTTGAGCACGTCGACCGGGCTGAGGGCCAGCCCGCTGAGGACGGGCGACTCGGCGTCGGCGCTGAGGAACACCGAGACGCCCTCGGCCTCCAGGCGCATGACGAGCGCGTTGTCGTTCGGGTCGCCCGTCGCGCGCCAGCCGGCGGGCCGGCGCGGCGGCCACAGGACGCGGAAGCGGAGCCCGCCGAGCGTGATCGTCTCCCCCGCCGCGGGCGCGTGGACCGTGTGCCGGGCGAGCGCGCGCTGCACCCGCGAGCTCCAGCCCGCGCCGCCGTCGACGATCAGCCGTGGACGGTGCTCGGCGATCACCGCCGGGGCGGCGCCCTCGTGGTCGGTCTCCGCGTGCGTGAGCATCAGGGCGTCGAGCCGGTCGACGCCGGCCTTCCGCAGGCGCTCGAGGATCGGGCCGTCGGGCTTGCCGGTGTCCACGAGCACGGCGGTGCCGTCGAGCTCGATCAGCGTCGCGTCGCCCTGACCGATGTCCAGGAACGTGACGCGCAGGACGCCGGGCGGCGGCGGGGCCCCGCCCTGGCGCGTGAGCGCGGTCGCCGTGGCCGCGGCCGTCACCGCGACGACCAGGCCCGCGGCGGCCGGAACCACGCGCAGGCGCCGCCCTGGCGGGCGGCCGCTCCCGCGCCTGAGCGCGGCGGCGGCGAGCAGCGCCAGCGCCAGCGCCGCCCAGCCAGCCAGGACGAGCGGAGCGCTCGCATGGATCTCGACGACGGACAGCGGCGTGGACGCGGTCAAGCGCGCGACGTGCTGGACGTACACGAGCAGCGGGGCCGTGAGCAGCGCGAACGGCGTCGCGAGCGGCGCGGCGACCTGCGCGGCGGCGCACGCGATGACGCCGAGCCACATCACGGGCGCGATCGCCGGTGCCGCCAGCAGGTTCGCGGGCAAGGCGGCGAGCGAGATCGCCTCGAAGTGCAACGCCATCAGCGGCGCGGTGCCGATCGTCGCGGCGAGCGTGAGCGCCGTCGCCTCCGCCACCGGGTCCGGCAGGTGGCGCTTGAACGCCTCGCTCAGCGGCGTGAACCCCGCCAGCAGCGCCGCGACCGCGGCGAACGAGAGCTGCCAACCCGGCTCCTGCACCGTCCGCGGGTTCAGCGCCAGCGTCGCCGCGGCCGCCAGCAGCAGCGCGTACCAGCGCTGCGTCGGCCGTCCGGCGAGCGCCGCCACCAGCCCGGCGATGCCCATCACGCCCGCGCGCTGGATCGACGGTCCCGCGCCCGTGAGCGGCACGTACAGCGCGATCGCCAGCGCGGCGATCACGAGCCGCGTCCGGATCGGCAGCCCGAGCAGCGTCGCCGCCGCGATCACGAGGATGGCCAGCAGCATCACGTTCTGCCCGCTCACCGCCAGGATGTGCGCGAGCCCGGACCGCTGGAAGTCCTCCTTGACCTCGGGCGTGAGCCGCTCGTCCGCCCCGAGCACCATCCCGCGCAGCAGCGCGGACTCCGACGCGCCGAGCCGCTGCGTGAGGCCCGCCTCCGCGCGTCGCCGCACGCCGTCCAGGGCGCCCGCCACGCCACCGCGCCGCTCCCCCGTCGGCTCGACCCGGACGGCCTCGATCGCCGCGTGCGCGTTCCGCAGCCGCTGGTAGGCGTCCGCGAACCCGAGCGGCCCCACCTGCCCCGAGACCGCGACGATGTCCCCGACCGCCACGTCGAACACGCCCCTCCCCGCGTTCGCGGGCCGCGGCCACCTCCGTGAGCTGAGCACGGCCTGCTCGCCGCGGCCGGCCCCGTCCAGCACCCGGACCCGCGCGGCCGCGGGGCCGCTCGCGCGCTCACGCACCGGCTCGAGCACGACGACACGCGTGTTCACGACGCGCCCGTGCATGTCGGCGAGGACTCCGGCGTCCAGCGCGACGAGCCGAGCGTCGGCGAACGCCGCCCCGACCAGCACCGCCACGACGGCGGCGGGCGCGGGCCACGAGGCCCCGGCCACGACCGCCGCGGCGGCCGCCGCCAGGACCACCACCGCCGGCTGCGCCCGCCCGAGCAGCAGCCCGGCGACGAGCGCCGCGAGCACGACGTGCCGAGGATGCGCGCGCACGACCGCGAGCCCGTGCCGCCCACGCTCGCCGAGCGCCCGGGCGGCCCGCGCAGGCGCTCGCGTCTCGTCGCGCATGGTCATCGGCCCGCCTAGACCGTGACCTTCTCGCGGAGCGTCGCGAGGCGCTTCTCGCCGATGCCGGAGACCTGGTCGAGCTCGTCGACGGTCTTGAAGCCGTCGTGCTGCTCACGGTACTCGATGATCTTCTGGGCCGTGGCCGGGCCGACGCCGTCCAGCGTGTCCAGCTGCTCGAGCGTGGCGGTGTTGAGGTTGATCGGACCGGACGGCGCCGCGCCGGTCCCGCCGCCGCTGCCGGACGCCGGCGGAGCGGCCGCGGTGGCGGGCCGGCCGCGGGTCGGGACGAGGATCTGGCGACCGTCCTCGAGCTTGGCGGCCCGGTTGAGCGCCGTGAGGTCCGCTTTGCGGGTCGGGCCGCCGGCGCGCTCGAGCGCGTCCTCGACGCGGTCCGTGGTCGTCAGCTGGTAGACGCCGGGGCGCTTGACGGCACCGGAGACGTCCACGACCACGCGCGCGCCGCGCGCGGCGTCCGGCTCGGCGGTCGGCTCCCGCGCCGCCGCGATCGTGGCGACGGCGGGTGGCGGTGCGGCGTCGGCCGCCGGTCGCGAGCGGGTGAGGTACCAGGCGGACAGCAACGCCAGGACCACGCCCGCGGCGGCCCAGGCGGCCAGCCGGCGAGGGTCTCGTTCGGGCATGACCGCAAGCTATGGGCGCGTGCTGAACGGATCAGCACGCGCTTTGCGACTTAAGACGCGCGGAACTGTGAAAAAAGACGCGTGGCCCTAGCGGACCACGAAGTTCACGAGCTTGGATGGCACGACGATGACCTTCACGACCTGCTTGCCGTCGATATGAGCCAGCACGTTCGGACGCGAGCGGGCCAGCTCCTCCAGCTCTTCCTTCGTCGCGGTCGTCGAGGCCTCGACGCGGTCGCGCAGCTTGCCGTTGACCTGCACGACCACCTGGACGACGTCGCGTTCGAGCAGCGAGAGGTCGGCATCCGGCCACGGGGTCTCCCACACGCGGTCGCCCGTCAGGCGCTCGTACACGTCGGCCGCGGTGTGCGGCGCGAACGGGAACACGAGCGAGGCGGCCGTGGCGGTCGCGAAGTGCAGCGTCCCGGAGCTCACGTTGTCGCGACGGCGGTAGGCCTCGTTGACGAGCTCCATCACGGCGGAGATCGCCGTGTTGAAGGCGAAGCGGCCGGCCATGTCGTTGGTGACCTTGTCGATCGCCCAGTGGGCCTTGCGCATCAGCTCGAGGTCGTCGCCCTCGGGCACCTCGAGCGGGCCGAGCAGGGCCTGCTGGCCGGTCTGCTCGGCGACGTCGGTGCCCAGGCGCCACAGGCGCGCCAGGAAGCGGTGGACGCCCTCGACGCCCTCGTCGTTCCAGTCGGCGTCCTGGTCGGGCGGGCCGATGAAGAGGATGTACGAGCGGGCGGTGTCCGCGCCGTAGCGCTCGACGTACGGCGCCGGGCTGATCATGTTGCCCTTGGACTTGGACATCTTCGCGCCGTCGCGCGTGATCATGCCCTGCGTGAAGAGGGCCTTGAACGGCTCCTGCGCCTCCATCAGGCCGAGGTCGGCCAGCGCCTTCACGAAGAAGCGCGCGTACATCAGGTGCAGGATCGCGTGCTCGACGCCGCCGACGTACTGGTTGACCGGCGTCCAGCTGTCCAGGACCTTCTTGTCCCAGGCCGCCTCGTCGTTGTTGGCGTCGGTGTAGCGCAGGAAGTACCAGGACGAGTCGACGAATGTGTCCATCGTGTCCGTCTCGCGCCGGGCGGGGCCGCCGCACACGGGGCAGGTGGTGTTGACCCAGTCCTCGGCGGCCGCCAGCGGCGACTTGCCTTGCGGCGCGTAGTCCTGGATGTCCGGCAGCTCGACCGGCAGCTGGTCCTCGGGCACCGGGACCATGCCGTGCTCGGCGCAGTAGACGATCGGGATCGGGCAGCCCCAGTAACGCTGGCGGGACAGCAGCCAGTCGCGCAGGCGGTAGTTGATCGAGCGGTGGCCCTTGCCCTCGCGGTCCAGCCAGTCGACGATCCGCTCGAGCGCGTCGCGGTTGTGGATGCCGTCGAACTCGGGCGCCGAGTTGATCAGCGGGCCGTCGCCCGAGTAGGGCAGCTCGGCGTCGGGGCCGCCGTCAACGACCTGCCGGATCTCCAGCCCGAACTCCGTCGCGAAGTCGAAGTCGCGCTCGTCGTGGCCCGGGACGGCCATGATCGCGCCGGTGCCGTACTCCATCAGCACGTAGTCGGCGACGTACATCGGGATCTTCTCGCCGTTGACCGGGTTGATGACGCTGCGGCCCAGCGGCACGCCGGTCTTCTTGCGGTCGGTGTCCGCACGCTCCTCGCGGCTCTCGGTGAGGACCGTGTTGACGTACTCGCGGACCGCCGCCTCGTGCTCGGTGCCGGCGGCCAGGCGAAGCACGTCGGGGTGCTCGGGCGCCATCACGAAGAACGTCGCGCCGAACAGCGTGTCCGGGCGGGTGGTGAAGACGGAGTAGTCGCGACCCGTCTCGGCCTCGGAGAACGTGACCTCCGCGCCCTCGGACCGACCGATCCAGTTGCGCTGCATCGTGACCACGTTCTGCGGCCAGTCGATCGTCTCCAGATCGTCCAGCAGGCGGTCGGCGTAGTCGGTGATGCGGAAGAACCACTGCTCGAGCTGGCGCAGCTCGACGGCGGTGCCACAGCGCTCGCAGTGCCCGTCGATGACCTGCTCGTTGGCGAGCACGGTCGCGTCCTTCGGGCACCAGTTGACCGCGGCCTCCTTGCGGTAGGCCAGCCCGCGCTCGAACAGCTGCAGGAAGATCCACTGCGTCCAGCGGTAGTACCGCGGCTCGTGCGTGCCGAACTCGCGCGACCAGTCGATCGAGATGCCCCAGGAGCGGAACTGCCGCTGGAAGGACGCGATCGACTCCTCGGTCGCCACCCGCGGGTGCTTGCCGGTCTTGATCGCGTTGTTCTCCGCGGGCAGGCCGAACGCGTCGTAACCCATCGGGTGCAGCACCCGCATGCCGTTGCGGCGGCGGAAGTGCGCCACCGCGTCACCGACGCTGTAGTTCTTCAGGTGCCCCATGTGAGGCTCGCCCGACGGATACGGAAGCATCTCGAGCACGTACGAGCGCGGCGCGCCATCGACGTCGTTGGAGACTTCCCAGGTGCGCTCCCGCTCCCAGATCTCCTGCCACTTGCGTTCGATCTCGTGCGGCTCGTAACGGTGCTCGGCCATGAGGCGCGGAGGTTAGCGCCCGGACCGACCCACATCCCCGATGCGGGGTCGCTAAACTGCTCCTCGCACCAGCTGCTTGGGGCTATAGCTCAGCTGGGAGAGCGCGTGACTGGCAGTCACGAGGTCGCCGGTTCGATCCCGGCTAGCTCCACTAAGTGAAAGGGCCGCCCACCGGGCGGCCCTTTCTCGTTCCTGGGTTCGAGCCGCCCCGCGCGCTACTCGATCTCGCGCTTCGGGGCTTCGCCCCAGAGCTGCTCGAGGCGGTAGTACTCGCGCGCCTCGGCGGTGAAGATGTGCACGATCACGTCCAGGTAGTCCATGAGGATCCAGCGGGACTCGCTCACGCCCTCGACGCGCCGCGGGAGCAGGCCGTGGTCCTTCTTCATGTTCTCGTGGATGCGGTCGTGGATCGCCTTGACCTGGCGGTCGGACCCGCCGGTGGCGACGACGAAGTAGTCGGTGTAGCCGAGGACGCCGCGGAGGTCGAGCTCGACGATGTCCTGGGCCTTGACGTCCGACGCGTAGTTCGCGACGAGGTCGGCGAGCTGGGCCGGCTCGATCGGCGCGGAGGCGCGGGGAGCGGTCATGCGTAAAACCCTTCGGCGGCGATGTACTCGGCCACGGTGTCGGGCACGAGGTAACGGATCGGACGGCCTTCCGCCACGCGGCGGCGGATGGCCGAGGAGGAGATGTCGAGACGAGGCATGTCGAAGAAGCGGATCTGGTCTGCGCCGGCGAGGCCGGCGAGGTGCTCGGTGATGTCGGCGCGGCGGATGCCCTCGCGTTCGGCGACGCCGAGCGTCGCCAGGGAGAGGACCGCCTCGGGCTCGTGCCACGTGGGCAGCGAGTAGGCCATGTCGCCTCCCATGATGAACGTCAGCTCGTCCGCCGGGCTCGACTCATGCAGCCGTCTGAGGGTATCGAGCGTGTAGGACCGACCGGGGACGTCCGCGTCGACGCGGGAGACCCAGAAGCGCGAGTCGCCCTGCACGGCGCGCCGGGTGAGCTCCACCCGCGCCTCCACGCCCGGGTCGCCGTGGATCTCCTTGTGCGGCGGCTGGTTGACCGGGATGAACGCGACCTCGTCGAGCCCGAGCTGGTCGCACGCCTCCGCCGCGCAGACGAGATGGCCGATGTGCGGCGGGTTGAAGGTCCCGCCGAGCAGCCCGAGCCTCAAGCGCGCACGTGCCCGTCGCCCTCGACCAGGTAGCGCGTCGAGCACAGCTCGCGCAGGCCGATCGGCCCGCGGGCGTGGAGCTTCTGGGTCGAGTTGCCGATCTCGGCGCCCATCCCGAACTCCCCGCCGTCCGTGAAGCGCGTGGAGGCGTTGACGTAGATGCAGGCGCTGTCGATCCCGAGCTGGAACGCGCGGGCGGCGGAGCGGTCGTTGGTGATGATCGCCTCCGAGTGCCCGGAGCCGTACCGGTTGACGTGGTCGATCGCCTCGTCCACCGAGTCCACGACGCGCACGGCCAGGATCAGCGCGAGGAACTCCTCGCCCCAGTCGGACTCGGACGCGGCGCTGACGCTCGGGTCGATCGCCCGCACGCGCTCGTCGCCGCGCAGCTCGACGCCCTCGGCCCGCAGCGCGGCGATCGCACCCGGGAGGAACTGCGCCGCCACCGCGGAGTGGACGAGCAGCGTCTCGGCCGAGTTGCACGTGCCGGGCCGCTGGACCTTCGCGTTGACGATGATCCGCTCGGCCGCGGCCAGGTCGGCCGACTCGTCCACGTACACGTGGCAGTTGCCCGCCGCCGCGTAGATCACAGGCACCTTCGCGACGGCGCTGATGGCCTTCTTCAGGCCCTCGCCCCCACGCGGGATGATCAGGTCGACGACGCCCTCGAGCTGGGCCAGCTCGGTGAGCGCGGCCCGGTCGCCGCCCACGAGGCCGATCGCGCCGGCCGGCAGGTCGCTCGCGGCCTCGGTCGCGATCCGCGCGAGCACCTCGTTGGAGTGCGCGGCGCTCGACGACCCGCGCAGCAGCACCGCGTTGCCCGACTTCAGCGCCAGCGCGGCCGCGTCGATGGTCACGTTCGGCCGCGCCTCGTAGACCACGGCCACGACGCCGAGCGGGACTCGAACCTTGCGCACCTCGAGCCCGTTGGGCAGGCGCCCGCCGTCCACGACCTCGCCGACGGGATCGGGCAGGGCCGCGATCGCGCGCGTGCCGGCGGCGATCGCGCGCACGCGCTCGTCCGTCAGCGCCAGGCGGTCCATCAGGGCATCCGAGAGGCCGTTCTCGCGCCCGGCGTCCAGGTCGCGCCCGTTCGCCTCCAGGATCTCCGGGATCCGGGCCTCGAGGGCGTCGGCGATCGCGAGCAGCGCCGCGTCCTTGGTCGCCGACGGTACCGCCGCGAGCTTGCGCGCCGCCGCCTTGGCGGCAAGGGCGAGATCGGTGACGGAGGTCGGAGTGACGGTCGCGGCGGCCATGCACGAAGTGTAAGGGGCACACGGGCCGGCCGACCGGGCCGCGCGTCTAGTCTGCGCGGGTGGCCGCCACCACGATCATCCGGGCGCGGATCGCGCACACGCCGCGCGATCCCTTCACCAGCGACGGTGCGCTGGAGACGTTCGACGACGGCGCGGTCGCCTTCGCGGACGGGACGATCCTCGCCACCGGCCCGGCGACCGAGGTGCTGAGGCAGCACCCCGACGCCGACGTGCTCGACCGGCGGGACTGCGTCCTGATCCCCGGCATGGTCGACACGCACGTGCACTACCCGCAGATCCCGGTGATCGGGGCGATGGGGTTGGAGCTGCTCGAGTGGCTCGCGCTGCGGACGCTCCCCGAGGAGGCCAAGATGGCGGACCTCGGCCACGCGACCAAGGCGGCCGAGCGGTTCGTGCGGCTGCTCGCGCGCAACGGGACGACGTCCGCGCTGGTGTTCGGCAGCCACTTCCCCGCCGCCCAGCACGCGCTCTTCGAGGCCGCCGACGCGGCGGGGCTCCGGATCGCCTCCGGCCTCGTGACCTCCGACCGCAACCTGCGCCCGGAGCTGGAGGTCTCGCCGGAGACCGCCTACGAGGCCGGCAAGGCGCTCGCGACGCGCTGGCACGGCCACGGCCGGCTGCGGTACGCCGTCACCCCGCGCTTCTCCGTATCCGCCACCGAGGCGATGCTCGGCGTGTCCAAGACCCTGCTCGACGAGACGCCCGGCGCGCTGTTCACCAGCCACGTGAACGAGAGCGTCGGCGAGATCGACTTCGTCAAGGAGCTGTTCCCGCACGCGCGCGACTACGTCGCCACGTACGAGGACGCCGGCCTGCTGACGTCGCGCTCGGTGCTCGCCCACAACGTCCACGTGTCCGACGACGAGCTGCACCGCCTCGCGGACGCCCACACGGCCGTCGCGCACTGCCCGTCCTCCAACGCGTTCCTCAGCAGCGGGATCTTCCCCATGGCCCGCCACGTCGAGCACGGGGTCCGCTTCGGGATGGGCACGGACGTCGGCGCGGGCACCGGCCTGTCGATGCTCAAGGAGGGCCTGGTCGCCTACCACGTGCAGATGGTCCGCGAAGAGGGCCACATGCTTGGTCCCGCGCACCTGCTGTACCTGGCGACGCTCGCCGGGGCGCGCGCCATCGGCCTCGACGACGAGACCGGGGACCTCACCCCCGGCAAGGCCGCCGACCTCGTCCTGCTCAAGCCGCCGCCCGGCGGCACGCTGGAAGCCGTGCTCGAAGAGGCACCGGATTGGAACGCCGCGCTCGGAGCGATCTTCACGCTCGCCCGTGAGGAGTGCGTCGAGGAGACGCGCGTGGCGGGTGAGCCGGTCTACACCAGCACGAAGTAGTCGCGGTGCACGGCTTCCTCGGTCGCCCGGGGCAGCACCTCGCGCACGGCGCCCGACTTGAGCCCCATCACGCGCCGCAGCTCGGCCGCGGAGTAGTTCGAGATGCCCTTGCCGACCGCGCTGCCGTCGGCGACGACCTCGACGGCGTCGCCCGCCTCGAACGCGCCTTCCACGCCGACGATCCCGACCGGGAGCAGTGACGTCCCGCCGTCGCGCAGCGCCCGCGCCGCGCCCGCGTCGACCACGACGGACCCCAGCGACGGCTTCGCGTAGCGCAGCCAGAGCTTGAAGGACGGCTGGCGCACCGGGTGCGGCGCGAAGCGCGTCCCGACCGGCTCCCCCGCCCAGGCACGCGCGAGCACACCGGGCTCGAACCCGGAGCCGATCACGGTCGGGATGCCGGCGGCGGTCGCCATCTCGGCGGCCGCGACCTTCGAGCGCATCCCGCCGGAGCCCAGCGCGGACGTCTCGGCGGAGATGCTCAGCGCCGCCAGCTCCGCCGGATCGTCGACCGTCTCCACCAGCCGCGCGGCGGGGTCCGAGCGCGGGTCCGCGGTGAACAGGCCGGCGGTCGACGTCAGCAGCAGCAGCAGTGACGCGTCGACGAGCACCGCCACCTGCGCGGCGAGGAAGTCGTTGTCGCCGAACGAGATCTCGTCCGTGGTCGTCGTGTCGTTCTCGTTGATGACCGGGACGATCCGCCAGTCGACGAGCGTGCGCAGCGTGCGGCGCGCGTTCAGGTAGTGCGTGCGCGCGCTCATGTCGAAGAACGTCAGCAGCACCTGCGCCGACTGGATGCCGCGCTCGCGCAGATGCTCGTCGTAGGTGCGGTAGAGCCGCCCCTGGCCGACCGCGGACGCCGCCTGCAGCTCCTCGACCGCCCGCGGGCGCCCGCCGAGCCCGAGCAGGTGGATGCCGCGCGCGATCGCCCCGCTGGTGACCACGACCACGTCGACGCCGGCCGCGTGCAGCGCCGCGACCTCCTCGCAGATCCGCGCGACCACGGACAGCCGCAGCGCGCCGCTGTCCTCCGCGACGATCGACGACCCGAGCTTGACGACCGCGACCGGCACGCGCTCAGCCGGTGGGGTCGAGCTCGAACACGGTGCCGAGGATCTCGACGTCGTCCCCCGGCTGGAAGCCCGCCCGCTCGAGCGCGCTGATCACGCCCATGCGGTGCAGCCGCCGCTCGACGTACGCCTGCGCCTCCTCGTTCTCGAGGTCCCAGCGCATGAACAGCCGCTCGACCGCCTCCCCGGTGACGATCCACTCGCCCGCCGGCCCGCGCGTGATGTCGAACGACGGACGGCCCTTGACCGGCCGGAAGACCGCGAACTCGGCGACGTCGTCCTCGCCCGCGGCGGCGCCCTCGGGCTCCGGCGGCGCGACCGGCACGCGCTCGAGCAGCTCGCCGCGCAGCTCGGAGAGGCCGATCGCCGTCGCGCTGGACGTGACGATCACCGGGAACGCGACCCGCTCGCGCCACTCCGCGGCGGCTTCCTCGGCCACCTCCGGCGTGACGAGGTCGGCCTTCGAGAGGGCCATGATCCGCGGCAGCGACGCGAGCCGCGGGTCGTGCTCGGCCAGCTCGCGCTCGATCACCTCGAAGTTCTGCACCGGGGCCGAGCCGTCCAGCGGCGCGAGGTCGAGCACGTGGACGAGCAGCCGCGTGCGCTCGACGTGCGCGAGGAAGTCGTGGCCGAGGCCCGCGCCCTCGGAGGCGCCCTCGATCAACCCGGGGATGTCGGCGATGACCAGCTGGCGGTCGTCGGCGTCGATCGTCCCGAGCACGGGGACGAGCGTCGTGAACGGGTAGGCGGCGACCTTCGGCTGCGCGCGGGTCATCGTCGCCAGCAGCGAGGACTTGCCCGCGTTGGGCAGCCCCACGAGGCCGACGTCGGCGAGGAGCTTGAGGTGCAGCTCGACGATGCCCTCCTCCCCCGGCAGCCCGCGCTCGGCGAGCCGCGGCGCCTGGCGCGTCGCGGTCGCGAAGTTCTTGTTGCCGCGGCCGCCCGGACCGCCACGGGCCAGCGTGACCTCCTGGCCGGGCCGGACGAGGTCGAACGTGCGGCCGTCCCAGCGCTCCACCTGGGTGCCGGGCGGGACGGGCACGACCAGCCGCTCGCCGTCGGCGCCGTGCATCAGCTTGCCCAGGCCGTGGCCGCCGCGGTCGGCCTTGTAGCGCCCGCGGCGCCGGAACGACTGCAGGTCGCGCAGCGAGTCGTCGCAGCGCAGGACCACGTCGCCGCCGCGCCCGCCGTCCCCGCCGTCGGGCCCGCCCTTGGGCACCCGCGACTCGCGGCGGAACGACATCGACCCGTCGCCGCCGCGTCCGGCCTCGACTTCTATCCGTGCACGATCAGCGAGCATTGGTCCGGGTAACGATAGGAACCATGGACGATCGCGTGTTCCTGATCGCCGGCGCTTCCACTGGGATCGGCGCCGCCACCGCCCGCCAGGCCGCCGAGGCCGGCTATCGCGTCGTGCTCGCCGCGCGCTCGGTCGACAAGCTCGAGACGCTCGCGGACGAGACCGGCGGACTGGTCGTGCAGACCGACGTCGGCGACTACGCGCAGGTCGAGGCGCTGGCCCGGCGCACGCTCGAGCAGCTCGGCCGCATCGACGTCGTGTTCGCCAACGCCGGCGTCGGCCACCCGCGCGGGTTCGAGGCGGGTGACCCCGAGGACGCCAAGCAGATGGTCATCACGAACGTCTTCGGGATCTACGCGACGATCCGGGCCACGGCCGCGGCCTTGCGCGAGTCCAAGGGCCACCTCGTGATCACCAGCAGCATCGCCGGCCGCCGCGCGCTCAAGGGGTCGCTCTACTCCGCCACCAAGTTCGCCGTCACGGGCATGGCGGAGGCCGCCCGCCAGGACTTCAACGGCACCGGCGTGCGCACCACCCTCATCTCCCCCGGCATGGTCGAGACGCCGGGCTTCTCCCACGAGCTGCAGGACGTGCTGACCGCCGACGACATCGCCCGCGCGGTGATGTTCGCGGTCGCGCAGCCGCCGCACGTGGACCTCAACGAGATCCTCGTGCGGCCGACTGCGCAGGAGTCCTAGGGATTCCGCTTGCGCTTGGGCATCAGGTCCGTGATCGTGCCCTCCGCCATCTCGGCGGAGAAGCCCACGGTCTCCGACAGCGTCGGGTGCGGGTGGATCGTCAGGCCGATGTCCTCGGCGTCGAGGCCCGCCTCGATGGCGAGGACGGTCTCGGCGAGCAGCTCGCCCGCGTTGACGCCGACGATCCCGGCGCCCAGGACGCGATGCGTCTCGGGCTCGACGATCAGCTTCGTCAGGCCGTCCGCCCGGCCGATCGACAGCGCGCGGCCCGACGCCACCCACGGGAAGGCGCCGACCTCGTACTCGATGCCGTCGGCCTTGGCCTGGGTCTCGGTCAGGCCCGTCCAGGCGACCTCCGGGTCCGTGTAGGCCACGGACGGGATCGAGCGGACGTCCCACGTGACGTCGTGGCCGGCGATCACCTCGGACGCGAGCACGCCCTCGTGCGTGGCCTTGTGGGCCAGCATCGGCTCGCCGCGCACGTCGCCGATCGAGAAGATGTGCGGCACGTTCGTGCGCATCTGCCCGTCGGAGGCGATGAAGCCGCGGTCGTCGACCGTGACGCCGGCGGCCTCGGCGCCGACCTTCTTGCCGTTCGGGCGCCGCCCGACGGCCACGAGGATCTTGTCGAAGGTCTCCACGTTGTCGCCGAACTTGACCTTCAGGCCGTCGTCGGTCGCCTCGACCGACTCGACGCCGGTCTTGAGGTGGATCGCCTCGTAGCGACCCTTGATGCGCTTCTCGAGCACGCGCACCAGGTCCTTGTCGGCGCCCGGGATGAGCTGGTCGAGCAGCTCGACGACCGTGACCTTCGAGCCCAGCGCGTCGTAGACGGTCGCCATCTCGAGGCCGATGATGCCGCCGCCGATGACGAGCAGCCGCTCCGGGACGTCCTGGATCTCGAGCGCGCCCGTGGAGTCGATGATGCGCTCGTCCTCGGGCAGGAACGGCAGCGACGCCGCTTCCGAGCCCGCCGCGATGATGCAGTGCTCGAAGCCGACGACGGTGTCGCCGACCTTGATCGAGTTCGGGCCGGTGAACTCGCCGAGGCCGTTGACGACCTGGACCTTGCGCTGCTTGGCGAGCTGCGCCAGGCCGCCCACGAGACGCCCGACGACGTCCTCCTTCCACGCGCGCACGTGGTCGAGGTCGACCGACGGCTTGCCGAAGGTGACGCCGAACTCCGACGTCTCCTCCGCCTCGGTCAGCACCTTGGCGATGTGCAGCAGGGCCTTGGACGGGATGCAGCCGACGTTCAGGCACACGCCGCCGAGCGTGTCGCCATCGTCGATCAACGCCACGCTCAGCCCCAGGTCGGCGGCGCGGAAGGCTGCCGTGTAGCCGCCCGGGCCGGCGCCGAGCACGGCCACCTGGACCTTGACGTCGGCGTCCTCCGGGATGCCCTGCGAGGTCGGCGCGTCGGTCGTCGGCGAGGCGGGCGACTCGGCCGGGCCGGTGCTGTCGCCGTATCCGGAAGCCGGCGCCTCGGGCTTCTCCTCGACGTTGCCACCCTCGGGCTCGGCCTCGGCGGGCGCACTCGCCTCCGCGGCCTCGAGCTGCAGGATCAGCGTGCCTTCGGCGACCTGGTCACCGACCGCGACCTCGACCGACGTCACCTTGCCCGCCGCCGGCGACGGCACTTCCATCGTCGCCTTGTCGGACTCGAGGACGATCAGCGGCGTCTCCTCTTCGACCTCGTCGCCGACGGCGACGAGGATCTCGATCACGGGGACGGCGTCGAAATCGCCGATGTCCGGGACTTTGACCTCCATCAGAGCAGGACCCTCCGCAGATCGGACAGCTGATTGACCAGGTGGGCGGTGAAGCGCGCGGCGAGCGCGCCGTCGATCACCCGGTGGTCGTAGGACAGCGACAGCGGCACCATCAGGCGCGGCACGAACTCGCTGCCGTTCCAGACGGGCTTCATCGCGGAGCGCGTGACGCCGAGGATCGCGACCTCGGGAGCGTTGACGATCGGGGTGAACGACGTGCCGCCGATGCCGCCCAGCGACGAGATCGTGAACGTCGCGCCCTGCATGTCACCGCCGGAGAGCTTGCCGGCGCGCGCCTTGCCCGACAGCTCCGTCAGGTCCTTGGCGATCTCGAGGATGCCCTTCTTGTCGGCGTCCTTGATGACCGGCACGACGAGGCCGTTGGGCGTGTCGGCGGCGAAGCCGATGTTGTAGTAGCGCTTGAGGACCAGGTCGTCGCCGTCCAGCGAGCTGTTGACGACCGGGTAGGCCTTCAGCGACGCCACGACGGCCTTCGCCAGGAGCGCCACCATCGTCACCTTCGCCTGGTCCTGCTCGGCGTTGGTGCGCTTGCGGAACGCCTCCAGCTCGGTGATGTCCGCCTCGTCGTTGTGCGTGACGTGCGGGATCATCACCCAGTTGCGGGCCAGGTTCGGGCCGCTGATCTTCTGGATGCGCGTGAGCGGATGGCGCTCGACCTCGCCGAAGCGCTCGAAGTTGACCTTCGGCCACGGCGCGAGGTTCAAGCCCTCGACGGCGGCGCCGGAGGACGGGGCGTCGGCGGCCGGCGCGGCCTGCGGCGCGTCCTTCGCCTTCTGCACGTCTTCCTTGGTGATGCGGCCCTTGCGGCCGGACCCCGTCACGGTCGACAGGTCGACGCCCAGCTCACGCGCGAGCCGGCGCACGCCCGGCGAGGCGTACGGCGGCGCCTCGCTGTGGCCGCCCTTCTGCTGCGGCGAGGACGGCTTGCCGGACGGCGTGCCCTCCACCTGCGGCGACGCGGGCGGCTCGGAGCTGTCGATCGGCTTGGGCTCCTCGACGTCGCCCGCGGCGGACGACTCCTCGGCCTTGACGTCCTGCTCGACGCTGCCCTCGGGGGCCGTCTCGGCCTCGGGCGCGTCCCCGCTCACCTCGAGCGAGAGGATCGCCGAGCCCTCCTTGACCTTGTCGCCGACGGCGACCGTGATCGCCGCGACCTTGCCCGCCGAGGGCGACGGCACCTCCATCGTCGCCTTGTCGGACTCGAGGACGACCAGCGGATCCTCGGCGGCGACCTCGTCGCCCACCGAGACCAGCACCTCGATCACCGGGACGTCGTCGAAGTCCCCGATGTCAGGGACGAGCACTTGTTCGCTAGCCACGTCTCACACCTTCCAGGGCGCGGGGCGCTCAGGGTCGATCTCGTAGGACTCGATGGCCGTCTTCGGCGCGCTCGGGTCGATCTTGCCGGCCTTGGCCAGCTCGGTGAGCGCCGCCAGGACCACGTGGTGGCGGTCCACCTCGAAGAACGAGCGCAGCGTCTTGCGGTAGTCGCTGCGGCCGAAGCCGTCCGTGCCGAGCACGCGGTACGGCTGCTTGACGAACGGGCGGATCTGATCCGCGAACGCGCGCATGTAGTCCGTCGACGCGATCACCGGACCGGTCGCGTCGCCGAGCTGGCGCTCGACCCAGCTCTGCTTGGCGTCCTCGCCCGGGTGGAACATGTTCCAGCGCTCGACCTCCTGGCCGTCGCGGGCGAGCTCCGTGAAGCTCGGGACGCTCCAGACGTCCGCGGCCACGCCGAAGTCGTCGGCGAGCAGCGCCTGCGCCGCGAGCACCTCGCGCAGGATCACGCCCGAGCCGAGCAGCTGCACCTGCGCCTCGCCCTCGGCGGCCGGCGCGAGCTTGTACATCCCGCGCAGGATGCCCTCCTCAGCACCCTCCGGCATGGCCGGGTGCTGGTAGTTCTCGTTCATCAACGTCAGGTAGTAGAAGACGTCTTCCTGCTCGGACATCATCCGCCGCAGGCCCTCGCGGATGATCACCGCGAGCTCGTAGCCGTACGTGGGGTCGTAGGAGACGCAGTTCGGGATCGTCGCGCTGAGCAGGTGCGAATGCCCGTCCTCGTGCTGCAGGCCCTCGCCGTTGAGCGTCGTGCGGCCCGCGGTTCCGCCGAGCATGAACCCGCGCGTGCGGCTGTCGCCGGCGGCCCAGGCGAGATCGCCGACCCGCTGGAAGCCGAACATCGAGTAGTAGATGTAGAACGGGATCGTCGAGACGCCGTGGTTGGAGTACGACGTGCCCGCGGCGATCCACGACGACATCGCGCCGGCCTCGTTGATGCCCTCCTGGAGCACCTGGCCGTGCTTGTCCTCGCGGTAGAACATCAGCTGGTCGCGGTCCTCGGGCGTGTACAGCTGGCCGAGCTGGCTGAAGATGCCGAGCTGGCGGAACAGGCCCTCCATGCCGAACGTGCGCGACTCGTCGGGCACGATCGGGACGATCCGCTTGCCGAGCTGCTTGTCGCGCAGGAGCGTCGACAGGATCCGGACGAAGCTCATCGTCGTGGAGACCTCGCGGTCCCCGGTGCCGTCGAGCTGCGACTGGAACGCGGACAGCTCCGGCGTCGGCAGCGACTCGGCCTTGCGGCGGCGCGCCGGCAGCGAGCCGCCCAGCTTCTCGCGCTGCTCGCGGATGAACTCGGCCTCGGGCGAGCCCTTCGGCGGTTTGTAGAAGTCGAGGTTGCGGACCTGCTCGTCGGTGATCTCGAGCTCGAAGCGGTCGCGGAAGGAGAGCAGCGCCTCCTCGTTCATCTTCTTCTGCTGGTGGGTGATGTTCTGGCCCTCACCCGCCGTGCCCATGCCGTAGCCCTTGATGGTCTTCGCGAGGATGACCGTGGGCTGACCGTGGTGCTCGGTCGCCGCCTTGTAGGCCGCGTAGACCTTGCGCTGATCCAGGCCACCGCGGTTGAGCGCCCAGATCTGGTCGTCGGACATGCCGGAGACCATCTCGCGCAGCTCCGGCTTGGTGCCGAAGAAGTGCTCGCGGACGTAGGCGCCGTTGCGCGACTTGTACGTCTGGTAGTCGCCGTCGAGCGCCTCGTTCATCCGCGCGAGGAGGTGACCCTCGTGGTCCTGGGCGAGAAGCGGATCCCAGCGCGAGCCCCAGATCGTCTTGATGACGTTCCAGCCGTTGCCGCGGAAGTTGGTCTCCAGCTCCTGGATGATCTTGCCGTTGCCGCGGACCGGGCCGTCCAGGCGCTGCAGGTTGCAGTTGATGACGAAGATCAGGTTGTCGAGCTTCTCGCGGCCCGCCATCGAGATCGCGCCCAGGGATTCAGGCTCGTCGGTCTCGCCGTCGCCGAGGAAGGCCCACACCTTGCGGCCGGCGGTCTCCGCCAGGCCACGGCCCTGCAGGTACTTCATGTAGCGGGCCTGGTAGATCGCCATCAGCGGGCCGAGGCCCATCGAGACGGTCGGGAACTGCCAGAAGTCCGGCATCAGCCACGGGTGCGGGTAGGAGCTGAGGCCGGTCTTGTAGGCCTCGGTGCGGAAGTTCCGCATCTGCTCCTCGGGGATCCGCCCCTCGAGGAACGCTCGCGCGTACACGCCCGGGCTCGAATGACCCTGCATGTACACCAGGTCGCCACCGTGCTTGTCGCTCGGGGCGTGCCAGAAGTGGTTGAAGCCCGTCTCGTAGAGGACGGCCGCGCTCTGGTAGGACGCGATGTGGCCGCCGAGCTCCGAGCTGGTCTTGTTCGCGTTCAGGATCGTCGCGATCGCGTTCCAGCGGACGATGCTGCGTACTCGCCGCTCCAGCGCCTCGTCGACGGGATGAGGTGGCTCATCCTGCGGCGGGATCGTGTTCAGGTACGGCGTGTTGCCCGCGGGCGCGGGCGTGGCGCCGGACAGCTGCGCGTGACCGACGACGCGTTCCAGCAGGAACTGCGCGCGCTGCGGGCCGTCGCTCGCGACGACCGCGTCGAGCGCCTCGAGCCACTCGCGTGTCTCCTGGGGATCTACCTCGACCTGCGATGCCATTGCTGCTCCTCGATCTCCTCGATGCGCGGCCATTGTGGCTCATGAGCCCCGCTCGGGTGAGCCTGCCCGAAATCTGCGTTCCATGATACGAAAGATCGCGTCCCGTGTGACGGAATCGTTGTCGTGCGGGATCATCTTCCGATGGCTCGGCTCGGGATCAACCAGTACGGCAAGGCAGAGACCCATCTGGTGCGGGTCGTCCGCGACGCACCGGCGCACGAGGTGCGGGATCTGCTCGTCTCCGTGGCGCTTTCGGGTGCGCTCGAGGCCGTGCACCTGGACGGCGACAACTCGGCCGTGCTGGCGACCGACACGCAGAAGAACACCGTCTACGCGTTCGCTCGCGAGCACGGGGTCGGGACGCCGGAGGCGTTCGCGGCGCTGCTGGCGCGGCACTTCGTCGGCGGCGCGATCACGCGGGCGCGCGTGGAGGTCCGCGAGGTCGCCTGGACGCGGCTGAGCGACCACGCGTTCACGCAGGCGTCCTCCGAGCAGCGGGTGGCGGTGGTGGTCGCGGAGGCGGACGCGCAGTGGTTCGTCTCCGGGCTGTCGGGGCTCGTGGTGCTCAAGACGACCGACTCGGAGTTCCACGGGTTCCCGCGCGATCGCTACACGACGTTGGCCGAGACCGACGACCGCGTGCTGGCGACGGAGGTGGCGGCGCGCTGGCGCCACGACGGGTCCGCCGACTTCGGCGCGGCGCGGGCCGCGCTGCTGGAGTGCTTCGCGGCGCACCACTCGCTGTCGCTTCAGCAGACCCTCTACGCGATGGGCTCCGCCGTGCTCGACGCGTGCCCGGGTGTGGCGGAGATCCGGCTGTCGATGCCCAACAAGCACCACTTCGTCGTGGACCTCTCACCCTTCGGCCTGGAGAACCCGAACGAGGTCTTCCACGCCGACGATCGTCCCTACGGATTGATCGAGGGCGCCGTCGTGCGCGACGGCGCCCCCGAGGCCGGTCCCGTCTGGGACCCGTATCCGCTGGTCTAGAACCCGCCGCCGGTCACCCGGCCGTTGCGGGGTGGCTCACCGAGGCCGACCCAGTTCCCGACCGTCTGGACCCAGTCCAGAGGTATGGAGAGGGTGACCGTGTAGGTCACCGTGACGCCCTCCGACACGCCCAAGTTGACCTTCTCCTGGGTGTCGGTGGTGACCTGGCCCTGGTTGTTCATGTTGATCGAGTGCGCGGTGGTCTGCGAGATCGCCGGGTTGTGCTCCATCGACGTCTCCACCGTCCCGGTGATCCCGGTGGCGGTGTTGACCTCGAGCGAGCCGCCGACGGGCCCGATGCCGCCCGACACCGTGCCGGCCCCGCTGAGGAGCTGGTCCGGTGGATCGGCCGGCCCCACGCTGCCGGACAGGCCGTAGCCGGCCGCCGGACCGAGTGAGACCGCGACGCGGTCCTTGTCGATCGAGCCGCCGACGGTCGCCCCGTACGGGCCGAACGCGCCGGTCAGCGACACGCCCACGCCCTCTTCCGGTCCGGTCAGGACCGAGGTCGAGCTCGGCGTCTGCGCCTGCGTGCCCGGCATCGCCAGGTCGCCCATCGGCGTGTACGTCGGCTCGTCGGACATGGTCGACACGGGCTCGGACGGGTCGTACACGGGCCCGTACTGCTGCAGCGACGGGTCGCTCGTGTCGGTCAGCTCCGGGTCCGTGACGTCGTACGGGCCCGCGTAGTCGCCCATCGGCGTGTACGCGGCCGGCGTGTCGTCGTCCTCCTCCTCGGAGGCGGACGTGGTGTTCGTGCGGTTGTTGCTCTGCGTGGGAGCGGTGGACGGCGCCATCGTCGACGGCGTCTCCTGCTGCTCCCGCGAGGAGGGCGAGCTCGGACCGATGTTCAGGTCCGAGTCGTCCACCGTCGGCGTCGACGGGCCGGCGTAGTCGCCCATGGCGGTGTACGCGGGCGTCTCGTCCGCGGGTGCGGCGTCGGTGGTCTCCGGCGCCGTGGTGGTGGTGGTGTCCGCCGCGTCCTCGCCGGCGGGGCCGGCGTGGCTCGGCGGCGCCGCGACGTCGCCCATGGCGGTCATCGTCGGCGTCGTGTCCTCGGCCGGCGCGGCGCTCTCGGCCTTGGCGGCCGGGGCGTCGTCGTCGGTCGACGGCGTGCTCGTGGACGCGCTCGGACCGGCGACGTCGCCCATGGCGGTCACCGGGGCCGAGTCGTCGGCGTCCGTGGCGTCCTGCGTCTCGCGCGACGAGGGCGAGCTCGAACCGATCGAGCCGTCCCAGCCGCTGTCGTCGGCCGGCTCGGCGGCCGGCGTGGTCGTGTCGCTCGACGGGCCGGCGACGTCGCCCATGGCGGTCGTCGGGGCCGACGAGTCGGTCGCGGACGAGTCGTCGCTCGTGTCCGCGGCCGGCGTGGATGTGTCGCTCGACGGGCCGGCGACGTCGCCCATGGCGGTCGTCGGGGCCGACGAGTCGGTCGAGGAGTCCTCGGACTCGCTCGAGGATGAGAGCGACTCGCCGCCGCCCTCGTACTTGGACTCCTGCGACGAGGGCGAGCTCGAGCCGATCGAGCCGTCCCAGCCGCTGTCGTCGGACGAGTCGGACGAGTCGGACGAGTCGGACGAGTCGGACACGCCCGAGTTCGCCGACGGGCTGGCCGCGTCGGCCGCCGCGCTGGGCGACGACGACGAGGACGAGCTGCTCGAGCTCGACGACGAGGACGAGGACGACGGGCCAGCCGCGTCCGCGGCCTCGCTCGGCGACGAGGGCGACGAGTCGCTGCTGCCGCCACCGTAGTTGCCCTCCTGCGAGGAGGGCGAGCTCGAACCCACCGAGCCGTCCCAGCCGCCGCCGGAGTCGCTGTCCGAGTCGGACGAGCTGGACGAGCTGGACGAGCTCGACGACGACGCGTCGCTGTCGCTGTCGCTGTCCGAGGACGACGAGGAGCTACTCGAGCTACTCGAGCTGCTCGACGAGCTCGACTCCTGCGACGAGGGCGAGCTCGAGCCCATGCCCCCGTCCCAGCCGCCGGGCTCGGCGAGGGTCGTCGCCGGCAACGCGGTGCCGGCGCTCAGAGCTGCCGCGAGCAGCGCCGCCACGATGCGGCACCGCCGTTGCTGCAGCCGAAACAACTGCAATTGGAACCTCCCAACTGTCGGGGCCGCCGCACCCCTGCGCGCGGCCTCGAACCCCAAGGTACCCCGTCAGACGATTCCTGCGCTGATTATTTGCTCCCAGATCTCGGACTGGTCGACGACCGCCACGCCGAGCTTCTCGGCCTTGGCGATCTTCGCCGCCCCGACGTCCGCGCCAGTGATCAGCATGTCCGTACTGGCGGAGACCGAGGAGGCCGTCGTCGCGCCCGCTCGCTCGCAGAGGCGCTGAAACGCGGGCCGCGGGACCTTCTCGCCGCTGCGCGGGTCGGCGATCGCGCCGGTGATCACGACGGTCTTGCCTTCCAGCGGCGCGCCCGCCGCGACCTCGGGCGGGAGGTCCTCCTCGCGCACGTCGAGCGACACGCCGAACGAGCGCAGCCGCTCGAGCTCCGGGCGCACGCGCTGGAGGTGCGTGGTCAGCGACTCCGCGACCTTCGGCCCGATGTCCTCGACCGCGACGAGCGTCTCGACGCCCGCGTCGGCCACCTCCTCGAGGGACTTGAAGCCGGAGCGGCAGAGCCGCGCCGCAGTGCCCTCGCTGGCCATCGGGATCGCGAGTCCGATCAGCGCGCGCCGCAGCCCGACGTCCTTGGAGGCCTCGATCGACTCGATCATGCGGTCGGCGCTCACCTCGCCGATCCGGTCGAACTCGAGCAGCCGCTCCTTGGTCAGCGCGTAGAAGTCCGACGGGTGCTCGAGGTCGCCCGACGCCGCCAGGCGCTCGATCCACACCGGCCCGACCGCCTCGATGTCCGCCGCGGCGCGCGACGCCCAGTGGATCAGCCGCCGCACGGTCTGCGCCGGGCAGGCGAGGTTCGTGCAGAACAGCTCGCGTGACTCGCCCCGCTCGGTCAGCGGCTCCCCGCACGACGGGCACTGCGAGGGCGGGACGATCTCCCGCTCCTCCCCCGTGCGCTTGGACTCGTCGAGGACGCCGGCCACGAACGGGATGACATCGCCGGCGCGGCGCACCAGCACGGTGTCGCCGATCTTGACGCCGCGCGCGCGGATGACCTCCTGGTTGGCCAGGGTCGCGCGCGTGACCGTCGTGCCGCCGACGAACACCGGCTCCAGCCACGCGACGGGCGCGATCTTCCCGGTCTTGCCGACGTCCCAGACGACGTCGTTGAGCACCGTCGTCTTCTCCTCGGCCGCGAACTTGAACGCCAGCGCGCCGCGCGGAGAGGCCGACCGCGTGCCGGCGGCCGCGAACGCGTCGCGGTCGGCGAGCCGGAGCACGGCGCCGTCCAGGTCGTAGTCCAGCTCGGCCCGCTCGGCCTCGATCGAGGAGATGACCTCCTGCGCGGCCGGGGCGTCGTCGCAGTGCCGCATCCCGGCCGGGTCGAAGCCCAGGGCGCGCAGGCCCTCCTCGAGGTCGGTCGCCGCGCCCTCGGAGGCGTCCAGGTCGAAGGCGAAGAAGTGCAGCCGCCGCTCCGCCACGGTCGCCGGGTCCTTCGCGCGGATCGTGCCGGCGGCCGCGTTGCGCGGGTTGATCAGCGGCTTGTCGGGGTGCGCCTCGTTGTAGGCCGCGAACGTGGACCGCAGCATCACGGCTTCGCCGCGGACCTCGACGCGGCCGTCGGAGGCCACCGCCGCGGGCACGCCGTCGACGAGCGCGCGGACGAGCATCGTCACGTCGTCGCCCGTCGTCCCGTCGCCGCGCGTCACGGCCCGCGCGAGCCGCCCGCCCTCGTAGACGACCGCCAGCGACAGCCCGTCGAGCTTGGGCATGACGATCACGGGCTGGCCCGGGAAGCGGGCCATGAAGGCCTCCACCTGCTCGGGCTTGGTCGCCTTCTCCAGCGACAGCATCGGCCGTGAGTGCCGGACCGGCGCGTGGAGCACGCCGGGCGCGCCGACCTGCTCGAGCGGGTTCGGATCGGGCGTCAGCTCCGGATGCTCGGCGAGCAGCGCCCGCAGCTCGTCCTCCAACGCGTCGTACTCGGCGTCCGCCACCGACGGTGTGCCCTCGTAGTACGAAGCGCGCAGCTCCGTCAGCTGCCGCGCGAGCTCCTCGATCCGTTCCTTCACGGAGAGAAACCTACGCGCGGCAGCCGACAGACGCCCTACTTGCGGCTGATCTCGTACACCGTGCCCTGCGAGGAGGAGACGACGTACAGGGAGCCGTCCGGGGCTTCCTTGATGTCCGGCGTCACGCCGAAGTTCTCGCCGAACAGCAGCGACTCGGACTCGGTGATCTCGTACTTGGCGACGTTGTCGGCCACGCCGTCGCGCAAGCGCCGGTCGTCCGGGTCGACGTTGCGGCGGTTGCCCGAGATCGGCAGCAGGAACAGGTTGCCGCCGCGCAGGGAGGCCCGGGCGGAGCCGACGAACAGCTTGCCCTTGTAGTCCTTGCCCAGGGCCTTGCCGGAGGCGAACTCGATGCCGCCGGGCGCCACCTCGTACTTCCAGGCGAACACCGGGTCGCGGAACTTCGAGCCCGGGAGCTTGAACAGCCGGTCCTCGGCCTCACGCGGTGTGTCGGCGATGTTGATCGGGTCCCAGCGGGTCTGCTGCAGCCCGTAGTAGCCGGCCGGAGCGGCCGGGTCCGGCGGGTTGGGCGTGCGCGTGGTCTCGATCGCCTTGAACTGCGCGACGCGCGAGAGCGGGCCCATGACCTGCACCCAGCCGGAGTTGAAGCCGGGCTCGGTGCGGTTGATCTCGCTGAACGAGTCGTCGCCGTTCTCCTGCTCCCACAGGTCACCGCTGAACGGGTCGAAGGCCATGCCGAAGCCGTTGCGCAGGCCGTAGGCGTAGATCTTCTTCAGCGAAGCGCCGACCGAGCCGCCCCGCTCGACGCCCAGCCGGTAGAACGGGTTGTCGCGCGGCGCCTTGCCGTTGCCGTCCATGCGCAGGATCACGCCGGTGGTGTGCGCGGCGTCCGGGTCCGGGCCGCCGAACTGGTCGTCGCCGATCGTCTCGCCGTCGTTGGGCGGGAACACGAACGGGCCGTCGACCAGGTTCTGGAGCTGGCCGCGCCGCCCCGTGTCGCCCACCTGCAGGTAGATCATCCCGTCGGGCCCGACGCGCACCACGCCGCCGTTGTGGTTGCCGCGGAACACCGGCGTCGCCGGGTTGGTCCGGTTGGTCACGTCGTCCTGCAGGGCGCGCTGGCGGTGCAGCGTCTTCTCGAAGACGAGCGCCGTGCCGTCCCAGTGGTAGCGGTCCAGGCGGTTGCCGAGCAGCGGGACCGCGTCACCGGCGGCGTTGTCCGCCGGCTGGGTCGTCTCGCTCCAGTAGAGGTAGACCGTCCCGTTGTACTTGAAGAACTTGTCGAGCGCGATGCCCAGCAGGCCGCGCTCCGAGTTCGAGTTGACCGTCAGATCCAGCACGACCGACGCGACGCCGTCCTTGACGCGCTTGACCTGCCCGGTCGGCTTCTCGAGTACGAAGAAGTCGTTGTCGCCGATGAACTCCATCTGCACGGGCTGGCTCAGCCCGGTGACCACCGGCTCGACCTTGAGCTTCGGGTCCACCACGCTCGGCGCGGTCTGCGCCAGCGCCGATCCGGCGAACGTCAGGCTCGCGGCAGCCGCGATCCCTACGGTGAAACGCACCGCTTTCATCCCCACCTCCGGTTGTGTTCAGGTTGACCCCCCACGGGCACCTACGCACGGACTCGCGGCGCGGTTCGACAGAATCTCTTCCAGATGTTGGAACGGCGGACGAAGATCGTCGCGACGCTCGGCCCTGCGACCGACGCGGACGGAATGCTCGACAAGCTGGTGGCAGCCGGTGTGGACTGCGCACGGCTGAACTGCTCACACGGCTCACACGACGACCTGCGGCGCCGCGCGGCCGCAGTGCGCGCTGCGGCAGAACGGGCAGGACGCCCGCTCGGCCTGCTCTTTGACCTACAAGGACCGAAGTTGCGCCTTTCGGGGGATGTCGAGGAGCGGACGGTCGCCGTCGGCGACGTCGTCACCTTCTCGGCGAGCGGCACGCCCGGGGCGGTGAAGGTCGAGTTCGACAAGTTCGCGGCCCTCGTCACCGAGCGGTCGCAGATCGTGATCGGGGACGGCGTCCCGCGCTTCGCGGTCGAGCGCCTCGACGGCGAGGACGTGGTGGCCCGCGCGGTCTCCCCCGGCCCGCTCTCCCCGCGCAAGGGCATCAACGTGACCTACGCGCGGCCGGAGCTGCCGGCCATCACCGAGAAGGACCGGGCCGACCTCGCGCTCGCGTGCGAGCTCGGCGGCGACTTCATCGCGCTCTCGTTCGTGCGCTCGGCGGCGGACATGCAGCAGCTGCGCGAGCTCGTGACCGGGCACGGCAGCCGCGCGCGGCTGATCGCCAAGGTCGAGAAGATCGAGGCCTACGAGGCGCTGGACGAGATCATCGGCGCGTCCGACGGCCTGATGGTCGCGCGCGGCGACTACGGCGTGGAGGCGGGCGTCGCCCGCGTGCCGCTGATGCAGAAGGACACGATCCGGCGCGCCACGCAGGCGGGCAAGTTCGTGATCACCGCGACGCAGATGCTCGAGTCGATGATCCAGGCGCCCGAGCCGACCCGCGCGGAGGCGACCGACGTCGCCAACGCCGTGATCGACGGCACGAGCGCGGTGATGATGTCGGCCGAGACGAGCGTCGGGGCCTACCCGCTGGAGTCCGTCACGGCGATGGCGACGATCGCGCTCGCCGCCGAGGAGACGCCCGTCATCCACGGCCGCGCGCGGCCGATCAAGGGTGAGGACACGAGCCGCGCCGTCATGCGCGCCGCGGTCGACCTCGCCGACGAGCTCGACGCGACCGCGCTGATCATCCCGACCGCGTCCGGCGGCGGCGCACGCATCTGCGCGAAGTACCGCAAGCGCCGGCCGATCATCGCGCTCGCGCACGAGGACACGATCGCCGAGCAGCTGACGCTCGAGTGGGGCGTCTACCCGACGATCATGGAGACGGCGGAGTCCGTCGACGACATGATCGAGAGCGCGCTCAAGACCGCGCGCGACTTCGCCGGCCTGGCGCCGGGCTCCCGCGTGGTCATCACCTCGGGGCGCCGGACGGGGACGCCAGGCGCCACGAACCTCGTGATGGTGCGCGAGATCCCTTAGCCGTCTTCGTCGCCTTCACGGTGACGCGGCGCGTGAGCGTCCGCGCTGCGCCTCCGGCCGCCGGCTGGAAGCGCAGCTGGACGGTCACCTTCACGCTCTTGCCCTTGGCCAGCTTGCGCCTGGCCTTGGCGCTGGGGTTGACGACGAGCGTGACGCGCCCGGCGGCCGTGACGACCTTCGAGACCGTGCCCCACTTGGGCACGCCGGCGGCGGACGCATGGGCGGTGACGGTGCCGGCGGCGGGCAGCTGGGTGAGCAGCGAGACCGCTCCGGTGGCCGCCTTGGTCGTGTGGCGCAGCACCGCGAACGGAGCGGTGGGCGCGGGCGTCGCCACCGGGGGTGGCATCAGACGCGGCGGCGGCGGCGGGTTGAACGGCGGCGGCGGCTGCACCGGAAGGGTCCTCCCCTGGACCGTGTGCGTAGTGGTGCCGCTGCTCGGCTCGAAGTCGCCGGCCGGGTTGGTGAAGCGCACCTCGAACGTGTGCGTGCCGGCCGCAAGGTCCTCGCCTCCCGTGACCGTGAGCGTGCCCTCGTCGACGGGGAACTCCGCCTCGACCGCGCCGTCGACCACCAGCGCCGCCGTTCCCCAGGCGGGGAGCGCCGTCGACGCGTTGTCCACCTTGACGATGATCGTCACCGGCTCGCCGGCGAGCGTGGGCCGCGGGCTGGTGGCCACCGCCACCTGCGTGCGGGCCGGCAGGATCGTGAACGTGGCGTCGCCCTGGCTGGACTCGTCGACGCCGTTGCCGAGGTAGCGGGCGCTGACGTCGTCGCCGACGTCCAGGTAGAACTCGGGGAACAGCTCCTGGGCCCGGCCCAGCGCGTCGAGCGCGCGCGGCTCCGTGTACGCCTCGCCGTTGACCAGGAACTGCACGAAGCCCGTCGGCACCCCGTTCGTGCCCGCGACCTGCGCGAGGAACGTCAGCGTCTCGTCGCCGTAGACGCTGGTCACCGCGCTGGGCGTCACCGTTGTGGTCGTGGGGGTGGCGGCCACGGCCGCGCTGGGCAACACCAGCGCGGTGACCGCCAGGAGCAGGAGGACCGTCCTTGGCATGAGATGAAGCCTTTCTGAGCGCCGCTCAGAAGTCAACGTCGCCTGACCTGTCATCGTCCGCGCCGATGAGCGAAGCGGCGCGGCGTGTGCTGGAACGGGCGGACGAGCTGGCGGGCTTCACCGAGGAGCCGGGGCGCATCACGCGCCCGCTCGGGACGCCGGCGCTGGCGGGCGCGACGGCGCGGGTCGCCGACTGGATGCGCGAAGCCGGGCTCCAGCCGGCCTCCGACGCGCTCGGCAACCTGGTCGGGCGTCGCGGCGAGGGCGAGCGGCTGCTGATGGGCTCGCATCTGGACTCGGTCGCGAACGCGGGCCGCTACGACGGCGTCCTGGGCGTGCTGGTCGCGATCGAGGTCGCGGCCGCCACGCAGATCCCGCTCGACGTCGTCGCCTTCGCCGACGAGGAGGGCCTGCGCCACGGGTTGACCTTCCTCGGCAGCCGGGCGTTCGTCGGGCAGCTGCTCCCGGAGGAGGCGGCGATGTGCGGGATCGAGCCCGGCCCGCCGCTGTTCGACGGGGCGAAGGCCTACTTCGAGGTCCACATCGAGCAGGGCCCGGTGCTGGAGGCGCTGGACCGGCCACTCGGGGTGGTGACCGCCATCGCGGGGCAGTCGCGCTTCCGGCTGACGTTCACCGGCCGCGCCGGGCACGCCGGCACCACGCCGATGGACCTCCGCCGCGACGCGCTCGTGGCTGCGGCCGAGTTCGTGCTCGCCGCGGAGCGGGTCGCGCTCGCCGAACCGGGGCTCGTGGCGACGGTCGGCACGCTGGCGGTGCCCGAGGGCGCGGTCAACGTCATCCCCGGCCAGGTCGAGCTGTCGCTGGACATCCGCCACGCCGACGACGCCGTCCGCGCCCGCGGGATCGAGAAGCTGCGCCGGCACCGCGCACGGCCGGGGATCGACGCGCTCTGGCAGCAGATCCACGCGCACGACGCCACGCCGTGCTCGCCGGAGCTGGCCGAGCGGCTCGCCGAGGCCGTCGGGCCGGGCGCGCACCGGCTGCCGAGCGGCGCCGGCCACGATGCCGTGACGATGGCCGGCTTCACGGACATCGCGCTGCTGTTCGTCCGCTGCGCCGGCGGCGTCAGCCACCATCCGGACGAGGCGGTGACCGAGGCCGACGTGGCCGCCGCGATCGAGGCCGCGACGAGGTTCGCGTGCTCGACCTAGTCGTCCGCGGCGGGCACGTGGTCACGCCCGACGGCGTGCTCGACGCGGACGTCGGCGTCGCCGACGGCGCGATCACCGCCGTCGAGCCCGAGCTGGGCGACGGCACGCGCGAGATCGACGCCCGCGGCCTGCACGTGCTGCCCGCCGGCCTGGACCCGCACGTGCACTTCAACGAGCCGGGCCGCACGCACTGGGAAGGGCTCAGGACCGGCAGCGCCGCGCTCGCCGCGGGCGGCTTCAGCGCCTTCTTCGACATGCCGCTGAACTCGACGCCGCCGGTGGTCGACGGTGCCGCGTTCGACGCCAAGCTGGAGGCCGCGACGCGCGAGTCCTCGGTCGACTTCGGCCTGTGGGGCGGGCTCGTGCCCGGCGCGCGGCTCGAGGAGCTGGCCGCGCGCGGCGTGATCGGCTTCAAGGCCTTCATGTCCAACTCGGGCATCGAGGACTTCGCGCACGCCGACGACGTCACGCTCTACGAGGGCATGGCGATCGCCGCGGAGCTCGGGCTGCCGGTGGCCGTGCACGCCGAGAACGACGCGCTGACGGCACGGCTACGGGGACCGTCGGTGCGGGACTGGATGGCGTCGCGCCCCGTCGTCGCCGAGCTCGAGGCGATCGGTCGCGCGATCACCTACGCCGAGGCGACGGGCTGCGCGCTCCACGTCGTGCACGTGTCGAGCGGCAGCGGCGTGGCGCTCGTGACCGCCGCGCGCGCCCGCGGCGTCGACGTGACGTGCGAGACCTGCCCCCACTACCTGTTCCTCACCCCCGAGGACGTCGAGGCGCTCGGACCGATCGCCAAGTGCGCGCCGCCGATCCGCGACGCGCCCGAGCAGGACGCCCTGTGGGCGCGCCTGCGGCACGGGGAGGTCGACTTCGTCACCTCCGACCACTCGCCGTCGTCGCCGGAGCTCAAGGCGGGCGCGTTCGGCGAGGCCTGGGGCGGGATCGCGGGCGCGCAGTCGACGCTGGAGCTGCTGCTCGGCGCGTTCGCCGTCGACGACGCCGCGCGCCTGACGACCAGCGCGGCCGCCCGCTTCCGGATCGAGGGCAAGGGGGCGCTCGAGCCGGGCGCCGACGCCGACTTCGCGCTCGTGGACCTCGGCGCCCCGTACACGCTCCAGGCCGCGGACCTGCGCTACCGCCATCCGGTCTCCCCGTACGTCGGCCGGCGCCTGCAGGCGCGCGTGCGGCGGACGCTCGTGCGCGGCCTCGATCCGGCACCGGGCGTGGGACGGCTGCTGAGGCCTACGATCCGCTGATGCTCACGATCACCGCCGGCCCGTTCTCCTTCAAGGGCGAGCTCGAACGCGAGCGCGCGCCGAAGACCGTCGAGGCCTTCGAGCGCCTGCTGCCGTTCCACTCCCAGATCATCCACGTGCGCTGGAGCGGCGAGTCGGCGTGGATCCCGCTGGGCGACCTGGACATCGGGCTCGAGCAGAAGCCGGAGAACGCGACGAGCTTCCCCGCCCCCGGCCAGGTCCTCTGGTACCCGGGCGGGATCAGCGAGACCGAGCTGCTGTTCCCCTACGGCGGCACGCGCTTCGCGAGCATCGTCGGCCAGCTGGCGGGCAACCACTTCCTGACGATCACCGAGGGCGTCGAGCAGCTTCGCCCGCTCGGGGAGCACGTCCTATGGAAGGGTGCGCTCGACATCGTGTTCGCCTCCGCATAGCGGAACATACGTTCCGTCAAGCGGTATGCTGCGCCTTCATGGCGCAACGCGTGCAATCGCTGGACCGGGCGCTTGATCTTCTCGAAGCGCTGTCGGGCGCGGATGAGCTCGGCGTCTCCGAGCTCGCGGCGCAGACCGGGCTCGTGCCGAGCACGACGCACCGCCTGCTCGGCACCCTCGTCGACCGCGGCTACGCGGCCCAGAACCCGGCCACCGGCCGCTACCTGCTGGGCTACAAGCTGCTGCAGCTGACGGGCGGGCTGTCGGACCGGATGGCGCGCCTGCGCACCGCCGCGCGGCCGCACCTGGAAGCGATCCAGGACGAGACGGGCGAGACGACCAACCTGTGCGTGCTCGAAGGCCGCAACGTCGTCTACGTCGACAGCGTCTCCGGCACCCGCAGCGTCCGCCTGTTCACCGACATCGGCCACGCGATCCCCGCCCACACGTCGGGCGCGGGCAAGGCGCTGCTGGCCTGGCGCGACCCGATCGACGTCGAGGCGCTGCTGGGCGGCTCGGAGCTCCCGGCCTCCACCCCACGCACCCTCACCACGCTCACCGCCCTGCAGGACGACCTCGCGAAGATCCGCCGCCGCGGCTACAGCACCGACAACGAGGAGCACGAGCTCGGCGTCGGCTGCGTGGCGACCCCGATCCTCAACCGCTCGGGCGCGCCGCTCGCCGCGATCAGCGTCTCCGGCCCGACCACCCGGATCCTGCACGCCGACACGGCGGACATCGCGGGCCTGCTGCGCGAGCACGCCGAGCAGGTCGCGGCGACGCTCGAGGCGTAGCCGACGTCTGGGTAGTACCCCGGGATGTCTTCCCGCCTCACGGTCGCCGTGACCGGTCCGACCGGCACGTTCGGGTTCGGCCTGCTCCCCTTGCTCGAGCTCAACGCGCGGGTGGAGCGCGTCGTGGGCATCGCGCGGCGGCCGTTCGACCCGGCCGAGCACGGCTGGACGAAGCTCGAGTACCGCCAGGGGGACGTCCGCGACCGGTCCGCTCTCGAGGAGGCGTTCGCCGGCGCCGACGTCGTGGTGCACCTGGCGTTCATGATCACCGGCACCGCGCCGCGCGCGACGATCCGCGCGATCAACGTGAACGGGACGCTGAACGCGTTCCGCGCGGCGGCCGCCGCCGGGGCGCGGCGGTTCGTGTACGCGTCGTCGGTCGCGGCGTACGGCTTCCACGCCGACAACCCGCAGCCGCTGACCGAGGACTGGCCGGTGCGGCCCGCGTCGCACCTGTTCTACGCGCAGGAGAAGGCGGAGATCGAGCGCCGGCTGGCGGACGAGGCGGCCGCCTGGCCGGACCTCGAGCTGTACGTCCTGCGCCCGCCGATCGTGCTCGGGCCGCACACGATCGGCGCCAAGGACCTCGTGCCGAGGCCGCTCGTGCCGTTCGTACGCGGCGCGGGGACGCTGGTGCGGCGGCTCCCGCTGCCCGTGCCGGTGGCGGTGCCCGACCTGCCGGTGCAGTTCGTGGACGAGGACGACGTCGGGCAGGCGCTGCTGCTGAGCATCCTCGGAGCCGGGCCGCCCGGCGCGTACAACGTCGCCGGCGACGGCGTGCTCAGCGCGCGCGACGTGGCCCGGGAGCTCGGGCTCGCCCCGTTGCCGGCCTCCCGCCGCGTGACGCAGGCCGGGGCACGGGCGCTGGCGGGGCTGCCGTTCGCCCCACCCGCGCTCGAGTGGAGCGAGGCCCTCAGCCGCCCGATGATCATGGACACCGGCAAGGCGCGGCGCGAGCTCGGCTGGAGCCCGCGCCACAGCGGGCTCGAAGCGCTCCGCCGAACGCTCGCGGCCGCCTAAGAGGATTCTCATTCAACTCACATCCGGCGAACGCCGAAGCCGGAGGTGTGGAGCTCTCAGACGTGACACAGCAGGCCCTCGGGGCCGCCCTCCGCGGCGCGCAGGCGCGCCATCAGGCGCTCGCCGCGAACCTCGCGAACGCCAGCACGCCCGGCTACGTGCGCCAGGATGTCGACTTCCACAGCGCGCTCGAAGCCGCGCTCGGCGCCGGCCGCAAGCCGTCGGAGACCGTCTTCACCCCGACGCGCGACCCCACGGCCGGAACGGTGCGCGCCGACGGCAGCACGGTCGACATCGACGCCGAGTCCGCGATGCTCGCCGCCAACGGGCTCGAGTACCAGGCGCTGGTCGCGGTCAAGGAGGCGCGCGGGGCCGCCGTGAAGGCCGCGCTCGGCGTCGCGTGACGACGAACGCGCCGTCGCTGGGCAGACTCCAGGGCATGGACCTGCCTCGCTTCGAGGACCTCGCGGCGTCCACGGACCCGATGCTGGACCGGCTGGCGCTCGCCTTGGCCGCCGCGCTGCGGCCGGTGGACGTGGAGGGCGCGCTGGCCACGCTCGACGCCCTCGGCGAGGAGGTCGCCCGCGCGCTGGGCGGCGCGGACCGCACACCACAGGCGGAGGCGAGCGCGCTCACGCACGTGCTCGGCACGCGGCACGGGTTCCACGGGGACACCGAGCAGTACGACCGGCCCGAGAACTCGTTGCTCGACCGCGTGCTCGAGCGCCGGCGCGGGCTCCCGATCCTGCTGTCGACCGTCTACGTCGAAGTCGCCCGGCGCGCCGGCGTCCCCCTCGCCGGCGTCGGGCTGCCAGGCCACTACGTCGTCGGGCACTTCGGCGGCGCCGAGCCGCTGCTGCTCGACCCGTTCGCCGGCGGGCTCCCGCTCGCCGGCGACGTGCCGTGGGCGTTCGTCCGCCCGTGGACGCCGCAGCAGACGGCGATGCGGATGCTCAACAACCTCGTCCCCGCGTTCCAGCGCCGTGGAGACCTCACGCGCGCGCTCCGCGCCGCCGAGCTGCGGCTCGCGCTCCCCGCGGGCGAGGACGAGCTGGCTCGCGTGCGGGCCGAGCTCGTCGCCCTGCGCGCCGGCCTCAACTGACTCAGTACGTCACGACCGCCTTGAAGCGCACGTCGCCGGCGACGACCTTCTCGTAGGCCGCCTGCACGCGGTCGGACGGGAACACCTCGACCCACGGGCTGACGGCGCCGCGCGCGACGAAGTCGAGCGCCTCGACGAGGTACTCGATCCCGTTGTGCGCCGAGCCGACGACCTGATGGCTGTTGGAGACGAGCGCGAGCGCGGGCAGGGCCATGTCGTCGAACGCGATCCCGTTCATGACGAGCTTGCCCCACGGGCGCAGGCCGGTGAGGGCGTCCACGGCCGCGGCGTGGTTGCTGCTGGTGTGCATCAGCACGTCCGCGCCGCCCGCGTCCTTGAGGGCCTGCCCGTCCGTGACGACGAGATCGGCGCCCAGCTCCGAGGCGGCGTCGCGCTTGTCCGGGTTGCGGGTCACCGCGGTCACGTGGTAGCCCGCGGCCTTCGCGTACTGGATGGCGAGGTGTCCGAGCCCGCCGATCCCCACGACCGCGATCCGCGCTCCGGGCTTGGCGTCGGCACGGCGCAGCGCCGCCCACACCGTGTACCCCGCGCACAGCGTCGGCGCGGCCAGCTCGTAGGACACCGCGTCCGGCAGGAGCACGGTGCCGCCGACGTCGACCGCCACGTACTCGGCGTGCGCGCCGTCGACGTTGACGCCCGTGAGCGTCGGGTTGTCGCAGTTCGCGGCCGTGACGAAGCTGTTGGTGTGCTCCTCGTGGCAGAAGTCGCAGACGCCGCACGCCTTCTGCATCATGAAGACGCCGACGCGGTCGCCGACCTTGCGCTTGGTGACCGCCTCGCCGACCGCGACCACCTCCCCCACCCCCTCGTGGCCGAGCACGAGCGGGAAGGGGCGGAACGACAGCTTGTTCTGCGCCAGCCAGAGGTCGGTGCCGCAGATCCCGCAGGCGCGGATGCGGACCAGGACCTCGTCGGGGCCGACGGCGGGGCGGTCGCGTTCCTCCAGGCGCCACTCGGCGTCCGGCTCGGCGACGACTACGGCGTGCATTCGCTCAGGCATGGCCGGGAGCCTCGCCGCGTGGCGGATGACCGGTCGTCACACGATTCGTAGGAATCAGCGCGGCGCGAGCAACCCCAGCGCGCGCCCGCGCGCGACCGCCTCGCTGCGCCGGTGCGCGCCGAGCTTGGCGTAGATGTGCCGCATGTGCGTCTTGACGGTGCTCGTCGACAGCACGAGCTCGTGGCCGATCTCCGGCGCCGTCAGGTTGCTGGGCAGATAGCGCAGGACCCGCAGCTCGGCCGCGCTCAGCTCCTCGGCCGGGCCGCGCGCCTCGTCGCCGCCGACCACGAGCAGGATCTGCTGCAGCAGCGCCCCGTGCGCCGTCCGGTGCCGCGGGTGGCGTTCGAGCAGCGGCGTCGGCGCGAGCATCACGAACGGCCACAGCAAGGCGTCCGGCTCGGCGATCGCGAGCGCGCGCTCGATGCCGGCTTCCGCGGCACGCGCGTCCCCGAGCGCGTCCCGCGCCAGCGCGTCCACGAGGACGGCCAGGACGACGTAGACGTCCCGCAGCACCGGCACCGACCCGCCCAGGACCGGCCGCAGCGCGTCGATCGCGGCCGCGGGATCTCCGTCCGCCAGGTGGACCGCGGCCGCCGCGGTCCGCATCTCACCCCACGCGCGGTCGGCCGGGGGGACGGCGGCCATGGTCGCGCGCGCCGCGGCGGTGTCACCGAGCCGCAGCTGCGTGAGCACGAGGCACAGCTGGATCGCCACGGTCAGCGCGTGCCGCATCCCGAGCGCCGCCTCCACCCGCTCGGCGACGCGGAACGCCGCGAGTGCGTCCTCCAGCCGGCCGACGCCGACCAGCCAGCGGCCGCGGACCAGCCGCACGCTGACCTGCAATGCCGGGTCCAGGTCGGTGGACAGGGCGGCGGCCTCCGCGCGGTCCAGCCACGCCGCGGCTTCCCGGAAGCGGCCCTGCCAGACGTCGACCGACGCGACCATCGCCAGCGGGACCGCGGCGACGAGCCCCGCGCCCCAGCCGTGCGCCTCGGCGATCGTCAGCGCCTCCAGCGACCGAGTCCGCGCCTGGCCGAAGGACCGGCGTTGCGCGTCGACCAGCGCGAGGTGGCCGAGCGCCTCGACCTCCAGGTACGGACGTCCGCCGTGCCGTGCCAGGTCGAGCGCCTGCTCGAACAGGCGCTCCGCCTGCTCGCTGCGCGCCGACCACTGCTCGAGGCTGCCGAGGCTGAGCAGCGCGAGCGTGCGGGCGTCGGTGCCCAGGACCACCTCGCCCGCCGACTCCACCGTCGCCGGGGCGAGCAGCGCCTCGACCTCCGCGGCGACCGACCCGACGTCACCCCGCCGGCGCGCGAGCGCGAGCCGGACGAGCCCGAGCGTGACCTCGAACCGGCGGCGGCGCTGCAGCGGGACCGCGCCGGCGTGGCGGCTCGCGAGCCCGATGTAGGCCTCGGCGTCGTCGAGCGCGCCGTAGCTGAGCTGGTCGGCGGCGCGCAACGTGAGCAGATCGGGGTCCACCGCCGCGGACTCCGGGAACGCCTTCAGCAGGGCGTGCACGGTTCGGAAGCGGCCGTTGAGCACCAGGCTGACGCTGTGATCGGAGAGCAGCCGGGCCGCCTGGCGCCAGTCCTGCGCGGCCTGCGCGTGACGCACCGCGTCGAGCACGTCGCCCTCGGCCTCGTGCCAGCGCGCCGCGGCGCGGTGCAGCTCGACGACGGCCTCCGGCTCGGTGCGCCGCAGCTCCAGGCGCAGCAGGTCCGCGAGCAGGTGGTGGTAGCGGAAGGTCGTGCGCCCGGCGTCGAGCGCGGTCACGAATGCGTTCGCGGCCTCGAGCCGCTGCAACGTCGCCTCCGCCCCGGCGGCGCCGGTCAGCGCGTCGGCCAGCGGGCCGGTGACGCGGTCCAGGATCGAGGTCCGCAGCAGCAGCCGCCGGACCGCGTCGGTCTGGCGTTCCAGCACCTCGGCGACCAGGTAGGCGGCGATCGTCCGCTCGCTGCCGGAGAACTCCTCGACGAACCGCTCAGGCCGCGGGTGGTCTACGAGCGCGAGCGCGGCGAGGCGCAGCCCGGCGGCCCAGCCCTCGGTGCGGTCGTGCAAGCGGTCCAGGCCGGCCTCCGACAGCTCCACGCCGGAGGCGGCCAGCAGCTCCCCAGCCTGCGCACGGGTGAAGCGCAGGTCGGGTTCGCGTATCTCCGTGAGCTCGCCGGCGAGCCGCAGCCGGTGGAGGCCGAGCTCCGGGTCGCTCCGGGTCGCGAGCACGACCCGCAGCCCGGGCGGCCGTTGCGTGAGCAGCGTCTCCAGCTCTGCCAGGGCCTGCTCGGAGCGGAGCTCGTGCAGGTCGTCGATCACGAGCCAGACGGGGTCGTCGGCCCCGTCGAGCTCGCTGATCAGGCGCTGCACCACCCCGCCGAGGTCAAGCCCGGGCATCGGCGTGAGCGGCTCCACCCGTCCCCCGGCGGCGCGCAGCACGGCGTCGTGCACCGCCACCCAGAAGCGTTGCGGGTCGCGCTCGTCGCGATCGACGGACACCCAGGCCGCTCGCTCCACCTCGCGCAGCCACGAGCGCAGCAGCACGGTCTTGCCGCTGCCGGCGGGCGCCGCGACGAGGGTGACCGGGGTCGCCCGGGTCGTCAGCCGCTGGACGAGTGCCGGTCGCGCGATCAGCGGGCGCCGCTCGTCGAGCGCCGCCGTCATCCGTGCCCCGGCCAGAACGCACCGGGCAGGTGCGCGCCCAGCACGGTGAGCGACTCCGCGCGCGCGAGCAGCTCCCGCCGTGTGGCGATCGCCTGCGCGCGGTCGCGGTCCGCCAGCGACGGCACGCCGGGATCGGCGAGCTGTAGCGGGTGGTTGAACGCGTCCCCGCCGAACAGCAGCCGCCGCTGGTCGCCCTCGACCAGCACGCCCGCGTGTCCGGGCGTGTGGCCGGGCAGGGGCAGCAGTCGCATCCCGGCGACCAGGCTGCCGTCGACGTCGAGCTGCCCCGCGGCCTCGACCGGGCCGAGCGTGTCCCGCACATGCGCCGGCCGCGCGTCCCCCTGGACGGACGCCCACTCCGCGCCGCTCACCACGTGCCGCGCACGCGCGAACCGCGGGCGGCCCGTCCCGGGCGCCACCAGCCAACCGACGTGGTCCTGGTGCAGGTGGGTGAGCACCACGAGGTCGACGTCCTCAGGCGTGAGCCCGAGCGCGCCCAGGTCCTCGTCGAGCGTCCCGGCGACCTGCAACCAGCCGGCGGCGGCCGAGCCGGCGGGTCCGACACCCGCGTCGACGAGCACGCACGCGGCGTCCGTCCGGACGAGCAGGACGTGCGTCCCGAAGCGCCAGCGCCCGTCGGCGCCGACGGTCTGCGGGAACTGCTCCCGGACCGCCTCCCAGCCCGCCGCGGGCGCGCCCGGGAACGCGTCCGCCAGCGGGCGCGGGTGGTCGGCCACCGCGTCGCAGATCACGTCCACCGACACGCCGCCGAGGTCCATGCGGGCCACGTGGCTCATGTTGGGGCGCGAGACTAGGCGACGAGCCGCGACAGCGCAACGTCAAGGCGGGACGATCAGCCGGACCATCGGCATCGGCACGCTCGTGCCGGCCCGGGCCATGATCGGCTGCATCTGCCTGGCCGACGGCGGCCGTGCGATCCGCGGCATCCTGGACCGGATCGGCGACAAGTGAACGTTGCTCGTGGTGACGACCCTGCACGGCGAGCGGATGCACCGCGTGTCCCTACTGGGCGGTCAGACCGCCGTCGATGGCGAGCGCGGCCCCGGTGATGAACGGGGCCTCGTCGCTCAACAGGAACGCGGTGAAGGCCGCGATCTCGTCCGGCTCGCCGATCCGGCCGACCGGGTGCAGGGCCTTCGCGGCGCGCATCGCCTCGTCCGGCGTGGAGCCCATGTTGCGGCGCAGCAGCGGCGTGTCGACGCCGCCGGTGACGAGGGCGTTGACCCGCACGCCGCTCGGCGCGGCCTCCAGCGCCGCCGAGCGGGTGAGCCCGACGACGCCGTGCTTGGCGGCGCTGTACGAGCCAAGGCCTGCGGCGCCGGTGACGCCCGCGCTGGAGGCGTTGTTGACGATCGCGCCGCGCCCGGCGGCCTGCAGCACCGGCAGCTGGTGCTTGAGGGAGAAGAAGACGCTGTCGAGGTTGAGCGCGATCTCCGCGCGCCAGGCGCCCGGCTCGATCTCGGCGAGCGGCGCGATCGCGGTGGCGGCGCCCACGTTGTTGAACGCGCCGTCGAGGCGTCCGTGGCGATCCAGGATCGACCGGACGAGCGCGGCGACCTCGGACTCGACAGTGACGTCGGTGGCGATGAAGTGCGCGTCGGCGCCGGCGGCGCGCAGCTCGGCGGCGGCCGCCGCGCCTGCCTCGTGGCCGCGAGCGGCGAGCACGACGGTGGCGCCCTCCTCCGCGACCCGGTCGGCGACCGCGCGCCCGATCCCGGAGGTGGCGCCGGTGACGAGGATGACTTTGCCTGCGAAACGTTCGGACATGGTGTGCTCCGTAATGACGTTGGTCTCGTCTCCGAGTCTGCGAGCGTCCGGCCCCCTCGACAAGAGAGCACTTCGAAGTGCGCTGGTACCCCTGAGAGAACCGCGTCGTCGCCGATCGGCGCGCTCGGCTTAGACTCGAGACATGGCCATCGCGCCGGACGAAGCCGCGACGCAGACGCTCGTGCGCGATCTGCTCGAGCGGATCGGCGACAAGTGGTCGGTCGTCGTCATCTGCCAGCTGGGCGGATCCACGCGCCGCTTCAACGAGCTGCGGCGGCTCTGCGCGCCGATCACGCAGCGAATGCTCAGCGTGACGCTGCGCGGGCTCGAGCGGGATGGGCTCGTGCGTCGCACGGTGTTCGACACCAAGCCGCCGCGCGTCGACTACGCGCTGACGGCCCGCGGCCTCAGCCTTCTCGCCGTCGTCCGCGGCCTCGCCGGTTGGGCCGAGAGCCACGTCGACGAGATCCTCGAGTCACGAGCGACGTTCGACGGCGACTGACGACCGCGGGAGCCCGCGGCGCAGGACATCCGCCAGGACCCGTGCGTCGTTGTGCTCGACGTCGGCCGCCCCGTACACGAGCGTGAGCGTCCCTTCGCGGGCATGGCGGCGAAGCCGGGCCAGCTCGGGCCGGTGCGCGCGGAGCTCGTCGACGTAGCGCCGGCGGAACTCCTCGAACCGCTCGGGGTCGTGGCCGAACCAGCGCCGCAGCATGGTGCTCGGCGCGAGGTCCTTCTCCCACGCGTCCAGCCGGGCGCGCTCGCGGGACACGCCGCGCGGCCACAGGCGGTCGACGAGCACGCGGTACCCGTCCACGGGGTCGGCGGGGACGTACGCCCGCTTGAGGCGGATGTCCATCGGCACCGGCTCAACCTATGGCACCGGTGTCCGGGCCGGGGCGCAGCGACGGTGCCGGGCGCCCGGACGGGCCGGTTAACAGCATCGGGCGCCCAGTGGGCGCCCGATGGAAGCTGCGTGTCGCTGCTCGCGCTAGGCGGCGGCTTCGGTCTCGGCCGGGATGACCGAGATGACGCGACCGCGGCGGCCTTCCTTGAAGTCCACCTTGCCCGCGGCGCGAGCGTAGATCGTGTCGTCCTTGCCGATGCCGGCGCCGAGGCCCGGCTTGAACTTCGTGCCGCGCTGGCGGACGATGATCTCGCCACCGGTGACGGTCTCACCGGCGAAGACCTTCACGCCGAGGCGCTTGGCGTTGGAGTCGCGGCCGTTGCGGCTGGAGCCGAGACCTTTCTTATGAGCCATAGGTGCTTGCTCCCTAACCGATCGACGTGATGCGGATTCGCGTCAGTTCCTGGCGGTGACCGGTGCGCCGCTTGTAGCCGCGCTTCGGCTTGAACTTGAACACGCGCAGCTTCGGGCCGCGCTCATGCGCGACGATCTCCGCCTGGACGCTGGCGTTCGCCAGACCGTCGCCTTCGAAGACGGCGTCGGCGCCGTCAGCGGCGAGCAGCAGAGGCTGCAGCGCGACGGTGGCGCCGACATCGTCGGGCAGACGCTCGATCAGGAGGGTCTGGCCCTCGATGACGCGGTATTGCTTACCGCCGGTCTTGATGACTGCGTAGGACATTGTCTGTAAAGGCTTCAGTCGGAGACTTCGGCGTCGGCCTGAGCCTGCGCGCGGGAACGGCGCCGACCATCACTACGGCCACGGCGCCGGGGCGAAGAGGATAGCGCGTCGCCGTCGCCGTCCTCCTCGAAGCTCGGCGAGGCGGACGCCTCCGTCATCTCGAGCGCGGCCGGACGCTTGCGCGCGCGGCCCTTCGGCTTCGGCGCGGGGTCCTCGTCGCCGATGCCGACCGCGGCCTCCGCTGCGGCCGCGACGGCCTCCGGAGCGGGCCGCTTGCGCGCCCGTCCCTTCGGCTTCGGCGTCCCGTCCACGGCCGCCTCGTCGGCGACGGCGGCAGCGCGCCGACGCGCACGCGGCTTCGCGACGGGCTCGTCCTCCACGACGGCCTCGACCGCCTCACCCGGCGCGGTCTCGGCCGCCGGCTTGCGGCGCCGTGCCCGCGGCTTCGGGGCGGGCTCGACGGCCTCGTCCGCGGCGACCGCCTCGACGGGCGCGTCCTCCGCGGCTCGACGACGGCGCGCACGCGGCTTGGGCGCGTCCTCGACGACCTCGCCCGCGGCGACGGCCTCCGCGGCCGCCTCGGGGTCGACCGCACCGCGGCGACGGCGCGAACGCGGACGCGGGGCGTCGTCCTCGGCGACTTCGCCCGCGGCGACGGCGTCGTCGGCCGCCTGAGTGGCCGCGGCGTCGCCGTCGTCCGCCCCGCGGCGACGGCGCGAACGCGCACGCGGCGCCTCGTCCTCGACGACCTCGCCCGCGGTCACGGCCTCCGCGGCCGCCTCGGGATCGACCGCGCCCCGGCGACGGCGCGAACGCGCACGCGGCGCCTCGTCCTCGACGACCTCGCCCGCGGCGACGGCCTCGTCGGCCGCCTGCGCGGCCGCGGCGTCCGCGCCACGACGGCTGCGAGTGCGCCCGCGCGGCGCCTCGTCCTCGACGGACTCGTCGGCGGACGGCGCGTCGACGTCGGCGTCGACCGCCGCGCCCCGGCGGCGGCGCGAGCGGCCGCGCGGCGCGTCGTCCTCGGCCTCCGCGGCCGAGCCGTCCTGCGGCGTGCCCTCGCCCGCCACCGCGTCGACGTCGGCTTCGGCCCCACCCCGGCGGCGGCGCGAGCGGCTGCGCGGGGCGTCCTCGTCGGTCGCGCCGTCCTCGGCGACGACGTCCTCGGTGGTCGTCTCGGTGGCCTCGGCGGTCTTGCGACCGCGGCCGCGGCCACGGCCGCCACGGCGGCGGCGCTTGCGCGGCGTGGCGTCGGCGTCGTCCTCGGCCGCGGGGGCGGTGCCCGCCTCGGTCGGCGACTCGTCCGTGAGCGTCGCCGTGGCGATCGCGGCCTGCTCGTCCTCGCGCGGGCGGCGCTTGGCGGCGCTCTTCTTCGCGGCGGCGGTGCGGCGGGCGGCGGCCTGTGCCTTCTCGCGCGCGGACTCCCGCTCCTTCGCGGCCTCCTCGGCGACCTCGGCGTCGGCGCCGACGAGGACCGCGCGGGCGATCGTGCGCCCCGCCTCCTCGATGCGGACCATCTTTTTCTCACCGACGAAGTGGACGCCGTTGACGACGTCGATCAGGTAGCCATCGACCTTGGCGACCGCGTCGTCCTCGTTGTACATGTGCGGCTCGACGAGGTGGACGTGCACCTCCTCGCCGGCGCGGAACGGGACCGCGTGCTCCTCGATCTCGGACCGCGTGCCCTCCATCGTCACCGCGAAGTGGTCGAGCGGCAGGCCGTCCGAGCCCTCGAAGTGGAAGAAGCGGCCGGTCTCCTCCTCGAGCGCGTGCAGCTCACGCGCGCCGTCGGCGATGAAGAACGCCGTGACCTTCGGGTTGATCCGCAGCAGGTAGGCCTCGGGGCCGTCCGGGCCGGCGTCCTTGACCATGTGCCGGATGTGGCGGGAGAACTCGATCGCGATCGTCTCCGCCGACTTGACCACGCCCTCGCCGTGGCACACGGCGCAGGTGTTGGTCATGATCTCGCGCACACCGTCGGTGACGTTCTGGCGCGTCATCTCGACCAGGCCGAGCGGCGAGATCTCGACCACGAAGGTCTTCGTGCGGTCCTCGTCCAGGGACTTGCGCAGGACCTTCAGCACGGCGTCGCGGTTGCGCGACCGCGCCATGTCGATGAAGTCGATGACGATGATGCCGCCGATGTCGCGCAGCCGCAGCTGGCGCACGGCCTCTTCCGCGGCCTCGAGGTTCGTCTGGGTGATCGTGTCCTCGAGCCGGGCGCTCTTGCCCTTGCCGGTGAACGACCCCGTGTTGACGTCGATGACGGTCAGCGCCTCGGCGTAGTCGATGATCAGGTAGCCGCCGCTGGGCAGGTCCACCCGCCGCTCGAGCATGCCGTTGATCACCGGGTCGACGCCGTAGGCCTCGAACAGCGGGTCCTCGCCGTCGTAGAGCTCGACGCGGTCGACCAGCTCGGGCGCGGTGCGCGTGAAGAACGAGACGAGCCGGTGGTGCGCGAGCTCGTCGTCGACGACCGCGCGCTCGAAGTGCTCGGAGAAGATGTCGCGCACGACGCGGACCGAGAGGTCGGCCTCCTGGAACACGAGCGCGGGCGCCGTGGTCTCCTTGACGCGCTTCTCGAGAACCTCGTTGAGCTTGAACAGGTACTGCAGCTCGCGCTCGAAATCCGCCCGCGTGGCGCCGTGCGCCGCGGTGCGGATGATCGCGCCACCGCCGTCCAGGTTCAGCTGCTTGGCCTCCTTGCGAAGGCGGTCGCGCTCCTTGTCCTCGAGGCGGCGGGAGACGCCGACCCCTTCGCCCGTGGGCGCGTAGACCATGTAGCGACCGGCGATCGTGAGCTCCATGCTCAGACGCGCGCCCTTGGTCTTGAGCGGATCCTTGACGACCTGGACCGTGATCTCCTGGCCCGGCTTCAGCAGGTCCGTGATCCGCGGCCCGCTGCCGCGGCCGCGCTTGGCCTGCTCCACGCCCGGGAGCACGATCTCGTCGACGTGCAGGAAGCCGTTCTTGTCCAGCCCGATGTCGACGAAGGCGGCTTCCAACCCCGCCAGCACGTTGTCGACGCGGCCCTTGTAGATGTTGCCGACGATCGAGCGGCCACCACGGCGCTCGAAGTAGATCTCGGCTACGCGGTACCCGTCGGGGACGGCGTTCGGCCTGCGCTTGCGGCCACCCCGGCCGCGTGAGGACTTGGTCGGCGCGCCCGGATCACCTGACGCCTCCAGCATGGCGACGCGGGTCTCGCCGCGATCCACCGTGACCAGCACTTGCTTTTTCAAGGGACAACCTCATTGGAAGTACACGGCCCTCCCCTTGCTCGACGACGTCTCGCGCGCCTGCGCGTTGATCGAGTGCAAGAGGCCGAGGGCCAGGAAAGTGGAGAGCATCGACGAGCCGCCAAAGCTCAGCAGTGGAGCTGTCACGCCGGTGATAGGCATGATCCCCACATTCATCCCGATGTTCACGAAAAGCTGGTACAGCAGCATCATCGCGATGCTGCCGGCGATCAGCGCCCCGAAGAGGTTCTTCGCGATCGTCAGGATGTGAAGCGCGCGCCAGATGAGCAGCGCGTACAGCGATAAGACGAGCGCGCAACCGGCGAAACCGTAGGTCTCGCCGATCACGGCGTAGATGAAGTCGGTGTGGTGCTCGGGCAGGAAGTCGAGCTTGGTCTGCGTGGCGCCTTCGACGCCGCGGCCCGTCTTCTCACCCGAGCCGATCGCGATCCGTGCCTGCTCCTGCTGGTACCCCGCGTCATTGGCGCTCTCACTGGGGTGCAGGAACGACGTCAGGCGGTCCACCTGGTAGGGCTTGAGGACTTCCACGCCCATCTTCGGCGCCGCCACCAACACGAACGTCACGGCCACCACGAACAGGGCCACGAGCCCCGCGAAGTGCCGCCACGGCGCGCCCGCCACGAACAGGATCGCGAGCGTGCCCGCGACGTAGACCGTCGCGGACCCGAGGTCCTGCTGAGCCAGGACGATCATCGTCGGCAGCAACCCGAGCAGCATCACCCGGGCGGTCGTCTGCCGTCCCATCTCACGCATCCGCTCGACGACGAACCCGGCGAGCGAGACCGCGAGCAACACCTTGCCGATCTCCGAGAACTGCAGGTTGAAGCCCGGCAGCTCGATCCACGCGTGCGTGCCGCGCGTCTCTGGCGCGAAGGCCAGGATGAACAGGTTGCCGAAGATCAGCAGCCCGTAGATCGGATACCGCAGCTCGCGCAGCCGGGAGTAGTCCAGCCGCGAGAAGCCGTACATCAGCACCAGCCCGACGGCGATGTACACCGTCTGGCGCTTGACGAAGAACAGCGGATCGTCGGCGTCGTCGACCGTCGCACCCTTGATGGCGATCAACGAGCAGGCGATCAGGCCGAGCGTCGCCAGGAGCAGCAACGGGTCCAGCCGCATCCGCCACTCGCGCGGGACGAGCGGGGGCGGCGGCTCGGAGGCTGGCTGGATCTTCGTGCTCATCGAGTGACGGTCGTTTCCACGGCGGTGTCCGGTGGCGTATCCGCTTTCGGCGCCGGGGAAGACACATCGAACCACTCGGAGAGGATCTTGCGCGCTGCGGGTGCCGCCGTCTCGGCGCCGAAGCCACCCTTCTCGACCGTCACGACGACGACGATCGGGCGGCCCTTGTCCCGCACGAAGCAGGCGTACCAGGACTGATCCGCGTTGGGCGGGCGCTCCGCGGTGCCGGTCTTGCCGTAGATGGGGAACTCGCTCATCGGCCAGCCCTTCCACACCTGCGCGGAGGTGCCGCCCTCTTCCTGGGCGGCCCCGCGCAGCCCTTCGAGCACCGCGGCGCGGTCACGCGGGTTCAGCTTGATCTTGCGCTTGGCCTTGGGGCGGAACTCCTGGAGCGGGATCCCGTTGCCGTCCTCGATCGCCTTGCCCAGGTGCGGCTTGACGATGGTGCCGTTGTTCTCGAGCGCGGAGTACGCGACCGCCACCTGCAACGGCGTCACCTGCAGGTCGCCCTGGCCGACGGAGAGGTTGACGTTGTCGCCACCCGACCAGCCGCGCTCGATGCCGCCGCACTCGAACAACGCCTCGGTCGTCCCCGCGCTCAAGCCCGCCTTCTTCACGCACTTGACGTACTTCTCGTACTCCGTGTTGCGCCACTTGCGGTTGGGCACCAGCCCCGGCCGCTCATTCGGCAGGTCGATGCCCGTCTTGTTCCCGAAGCCCAGCTTGTCCGCCCAGCGCTGGATGACCGAGCCGTTGTTCGCTTGCGCACCGAGCTTGTAGAAGAAGATGTCCGAGGACACCGCGAGGCCCTTGACGATGTCGACCGGCCCGAAGACCGCGTCCTGCGCGTTCTTCCACTCGCGGCCACCGTACTTCCACGTGCCGCCGTCGTCGTCGACCTTGCGGGTCGGCGTGATCAGGCCCTCTTCGAGCGCCGCCAGCGCGGTCACGACCTTGAAGGTGGACGCCGACGGGTACGCGGACTCGGTCGCGCGGTTGAGCAGCGGCGCGTCGGTCGAGTCCGACGTGAGGTAGTCGTAGCGCTTCTGGGTGAACGGCTTCGCGAACCAGTTCGCGTCGAACGACGGCGCGGAGCCCATCGCCAGGATCTCGCCGTTGCGCGGGTCCATCGCCAGGAAGGCGCCGGCGCGCGTCTGGTACTTGGAGCTCTGGATCGCTTCCGCGAGCGCCTGCTCCCCCGTCTTCTGCAGGTCGGAGTCGATCGTCAGCCGCAGTCGCTGGCCCTGCTTGGGGTTGGTGACCGAGACCTTGCGCTCGTCGTCACGGGAGCCGAAGGCGTCCACCACGAGGCGCGTCGCGCCGTCCGTGCCGCGCAGGTACTTGTCGTACTGGTACTCGAGGCCGGTCTTGCCCACGCGCGTGCCCTGCGCGACGTCCTTGTACTTCTTCTCCTTCAGCTGCTCGGCGCTGATCTCGGAGACGCTGCCGAAGAGCTGCGCGGCGAGCTTGCCCTCGGGGTACTCGCGCTGGTAGACGTACGCCACCTCGACGCCCTTGAAGTACTCCGGGCGCTCGCGCATGTAGTTGAACTTGGCGAGCTCGACGTCGCTCTTGATGGTGACGTTCGAGTAGGGCGTGTCGGCGACGCTGCGGATGACGCGCTCGTGGATCGTCTTCGGCGTCATCCCGATCGCCTCGCCGACGCGGCGGTAGAGCTCCGCGAGGTCCTTCTCGTTGGGCGGGATCGTCGGCAGCGCGACCTTGCGGGCCGTGCTCGCGGCCTTCTTGAGCGTCTTGCGCTCCTCGTCCTCTTCCTTGGTCGTCTTGCGCCCGTCGTCCTTGAGCGAGCGCACGAACGCGTCGTAGCGACGCTCGTTGGCGAGCCGCTCGGTCTCGGCCGCGGACAGCGCCTTCTGGTAGTCGCTGGCCTGCTTGAGCACGGACGCCGGCAGCGACGAGGGCACGAGCTGGACGACCGCGGCCTTCTTCGTGCGCACGAGCGCCTGCGCGTTGCGGTCCACGATGTCGCCGCGCGGCGCCTCGATGCGCTCGGTGCGACGACCGTTCTGGCTGGCGGCGACGCGCGCCGTGTCGCCCGTGAGCACCTGCAGGTACCAGAGGCGGAAGAAGACGATCCCGAACAGGACGAAGGCGATGCCGCCGAGCACGGCGACGCGCCACGCCAGCTGCGGCGTGATCGGGCGAAGGCGTTCTTCGACGCGCTGCGGCATCGGCTACGCCCGGCTGAGCGGGCTCAGGCCGCCCGTCGTGTAGGCCCGGCGCCGGCGGCGGCGCGGGTCGTCCGGCAGGAACGTGGCCAGGGCGCGGTGCATGACCGCGTAGACCGGGAGCGCGATGAGGGAGTTGAGCAGGACGATCATCAGCGTGTCGCGGAGGAGCAGGAGCGAGACCGGTGCCTTCACCCCCAGCAGGAACTGCAGGAGCGCGAAGCCCACGGCCGCGATCGCGGTCGCCGCGGCCCCGACGGCCACCGGCGCGAGGCCGTGCGCCGGGTCACGCAGCTCCCGGATGCGTCCGGCACCGTAGCCCACCGCCGTAAAGACGAGCGAATTCACGCCGAGCGTCTGGATCGACGGCAGGTCGACCAGCAGGCCGAGGCAGAAGCCGAAGACCGCGCCGGTGGTGGAGCCGGCGATGAACCCGGCGAACGCGACCAGCAGCGGGATGAGGTCCGCGGGCACGCCGAACACGGTCACGTTCGAGACCACCGTGATCTGCAGCAGCCAGCCGAGCAGGCCGAGCAGGCAGAGGCGCAGGACGCTCTTGCCCGAGACCGTCATCGGCCCTCGAGGTCGGCGTGTGGATCGGTCAGGACCTGAACCATGTCCAGGCGCAGGAAGTCCGCGGCGGGCTTGACGTGGATGCGCTTGTCGAGGTCGCCCTCGCCGAAGTCGATGCGGCTGACCGTGCCGATCAGGATCGCCGCCGGGTAGCGCGACTCGACCTGCCGGTTGATCGTGCCGGCCGTGTACACGAGGTCGTTCTCGCGCACCTTGGCGGTCGCGTCCACGGGCTCGAACAGCAGGTCCCCAGGCGCGCCGATCGCGGGCTGGATCGAACCGGCGAACTGGTCCCGGCCGACGTTCACCGTCGTCGCGAAGCTCTGGTCCGTGATCAACGTCACCACCGACGCGCCGCCGGCGGCCTCCTCGACCTTGCCGATCAGCCCGGCGCCGTTGACCACCGGGTCACCGCGGCGGACCCCGTCGCTCGTGCCCTTGTTGATGGTCACGCGCTGGAACCAGGTGCTCGGCGAGTGCACGAACACGCGCGCGTCGACCGGGCCGTACTTGCTCCAGCCCAGCTGGTTGTTCTCGTTGAGCCCGGCCCGCTGGTTCGCCTCGCTCAGCTGCTTCTGCATCTGCGCGAGCTGCGAGCGGTAGGCGTCGCGCTGCTTGACCGCCTCGTCGCGCTGGTCCTTGGCGTCGATCGTGTCGCCGAACCAGCCGAACAGGTCGCGCACGGGCTTGAAGACGCGGCTGGCGCCTTCCTGGATCGGGCTCAGGACGCCCAGCGCGGTGCGCTGCGCCCCGTGCAGGCGGCCGTCGGAGGACTCGCCGTAATAGGCGGTGAGCAGGATCAGCGAGGCCGCTACGAGAACGACCAGCACTGCACGGCGGCGTCTGACCGCTTTGTCGTGCATACAGGTATCAAGACTTGGTTGGCTTCAGCGGTCAAGAGCAAGCTAGCGGCTCTATCGGCGCGGGCGGCGATTGCGGTTGTTCGAGCGGTTGGACTTGTGGATCGCCTCGAACTCCTCGAGGCTGCGGCCGCTGCCGACGGCGACGCACGTGAGCGGCGACTCGGCGCGGTGCGCGGGCATCTGCGTTTCCTCGCGGAGGCGCTCATCCAGGCCCTGCAGGAGGCTGCCGCCGCCCGCGAGCATGATGCCGCGATCCATGATGTCCGACGCCAGCTCGGGCGGTGTGCGGTCCAGCGTCTCCTTGATGGAGTCGATGATCTGGACGAGCGGCTCTTCGAGCGCGGCGCGTACTTCCTCGGACGTCAGCACGACGGTCTTCGGGAGGCCGGAGACGAGGTCGCGGCCACGGATCTCGGCCTGCACCTCCTCCTCGAGCGGGTACGCGGACCCGATCTCGAGCTTGACCTCCTCGGCCGTCTGCTGGCCGATCAGGAGCTTGTACTCCTTCTTGACGTAGTTGATGATCGAGTCGTCGAGCTCGTCGCCGCCGACGCGGATCGACTGGGAGACGACGATGCCGCCGAGGCTGATGACGGCCACCTCGGAGGTGCCGCCGCCGATGTCGACGACCATGTTCCCGGTCGGCTCGCCGACCGGCAGGCCCGCGCCGATGGCCGCGGCCATCGGCTCCTCGATCAGGTACGCCTGGCGGGCGCCCGCGGACAGGCACGCCTCCTCCACCGCGCGCTTCTCGACGCCGGTCACGCCCGAGGGGACGCAGACGACGACACGCGGGTGGGCCCAGCGGTTCTGGTGCACCTTCTGGATGAAGTGGCGCAGCATCTCCTCCGTCACGTCGAAGTCGGCGATGACGCCGTCCTTCAGCGGGCGGATTGCGGAGATGGTGCCCGGGGTACGTCCGAGCATGCGCTTGGCCTCGATGCCGACCGCGTGCACCTCGCCGGTGCGGGAGTCGATCGCGACCACGGACGGCTCTGAGAGCACGATGCCACGGCCACGGACGTAGACGAGCGTGTTGGCGGTGCCGAGATCGACCGCCATGTCACGGCCGCCGAACCCGGTGAGGTACGAGAAGAAGCCCATGCGTGAGCGGACCGGACCTCCTCTAGTTAGGGAGACCGAGCCGATTCCGGAGTCTACCGAAGGGTCGATCCACAGAAATGGGCTGCAAAGGCGCTCTCACTCCGCTTCACGCGCGGCGTCGATCCATTCGCGCCCCCGGTGAGCGCCGACGTGCGCTCATGCGCGTCGCCGCGCCGAGTGGTGAGGCGCGCTCACAAGACCCCCCGATCGGCGTACGCGCCCGCCGCTACGCCGGGAGCAACTCGGGCAGCGCGTCGAGCAGCCGCGCGAGCGGCAGGCCGACGACGTTGAGGTAGTCGCCCTCGATGCCCGCGATCAGCGCCGCGCCGGCGCCCTGGATGGCGTAGCCGCCCGCGCGGCCGCGCCACTCGCCCGTCCCGACGTACCAGTCGATCAGCGCGGGGCTCGCCGGGCGGAAGTGGACCTGGGTGACCTCGACCGAGGTGTGGACCAGCTCGCCTTCGCGGACGATCGCGATGCCGCCGACCACCTGGTGCGTGCGACCCGCCAGGCGCGCGATGAACGAGCGCGCCTGGTCGGCGTCGGCCGGCTTGCCGAGGACGTCGCCGTCGAGACCGACGTCCGTGTCCGCGCCCAGCACGGTCGCTCCGGTGGCGGCGAGCGCCGCCACCGCGAGCGCCTTGCGGCGCGCGTTCTCCTCGGCGACCTGGACGGGATCGCCCGTGGTCTCCTCGTCGACGTCAGAGACGAGGACGGTGAAGGAGACGCCGATCTGCTCGAGAATGGCGCGCCGCTGCGGCGAGCCGCTCCCGAGGACTAGAGCTCCGGGAAAAAGATCCCCGCTTCGCGGATGCCGGACTCGGGCGAGTCGGAGCCGTGGACCATGTTCGTGCCGATCTCGAGGGCGAAGTCGCCGCGGATCGAGCCCGTGGCCGCCTCGAGCGGGTTCGTGGCGCCGATCACCTGACGCGCGGCCTTGATGGCGCTCTCGCCCTCGAGCACGAGCGCAACGATCGGGCCGGAGGTGATGAAGCTCACGAGCTCGCCGAAGAACGGGCGCTCAGCATGCTCGGCGTAGTGCTGCTTGGCGATGTCCTCGGTCACCGTCATGTGCTTGGCGGCGATGATCTTGAGGCCCTTGCGCTCGAAGCGGGCGATGATCTCCCCGGTGAGGCCGCGCGCGAAGGCGTCCGGCTTGACCAGGATCAGTGTCTTTTCAGTAGCCATAGGACCGTCAGTGTGTCAGCGACGTCTGCGGCGCGACGTCTCACCCGCGGACGCCTCGGCCGTCTCGGGCTCCAGGGTCTCGGCGGCGACCGTCGACTGGTCCGTCGTCTGGCGGCGGCGCCGACGCGTCGACGAGGCGGACGGCGACGGGGCGCTCGTCTCGGCCTCGCAGAACGGGCAGATGCGCCAGGCGGGGTCGATCGGCTTCGAGCACGAGTAGCAGCGCTCCTTGAGCTTGCGCATGCAGCTCGGGCACCGCAGGTAGTCGCTCTGGACCTCGTAGTCGCAGTGCGGACACAGGTGGTAGTCCAGGTTGGCCAGGCGCGCTTCGGCGGCGGTCATCTCGAGCTCGCGCAGGCGCACGTCGTCGAGGAACTCCGGCGGGCGGACGATCAGGTAGACGATCGTCCCGACGAACGGGAAGAAGCTCGCGAGCGTGGCGCAGGCGACGAGCAGTGGATCGTCGATGCGCCGGCGGGCGTCCGCGAAGGTCCAGAAGATCAGTGCGAGATAGAGGACCGCGGCGACCAGGAGCAGGACGTTGAGCACCGTCTGCGCCCACTCCTGCTCGATGTTCTCGATCCCAAATACGGCGAGCGTGTTCATGTGATGACCCGGAATCGTAGTGGGGAAAGCGGCGACGCCGTCACAGGAAGGCGCGCCCCAGCGCGTAGCCGATGCCGAAGAAGATCAGGATGACGACGGCCACCACGACCGCCACGAGGGCGATCATCGCGATGACACTGGGCCCGCGTTCGTTCACAGCGCACTCGCCCGGCGCGCTCCCGGCGCGCTGAGAAGATCGGCAACGAGGTAGATCGAACCCGTGGCGAGCACGGTTCCATGTTCGCCGGCGAGCTCCCTCGCCCTGCTCACGGCCTTGCGCGGGTCCGGCTCGATCTCGGTCGGCAGCCCCGGACCGACCTTCGCGGCGAGGTCGGCGAGCGTGGCCGGCGAGAGCGCCCGCGGGTTCGGGGCGCGCGTGAAGACCGCGGCGGAGAGCCGCGGAAGCAGCGCCTTGAGCATCGCGGCCGCGTCCTTGTCGTCGAGCACCGAGAGCACCGCGACGGTGCCCTGCGGCACGGATTCCGCGAGCGCCGCGATCCCCGGCGCGTTGTGGGCGCCGTCGTAGATCGTCAGCGGGTCGTGCGCGACCACCTGCAGGCGCCCGGGCACGGCGAGCGAGATCGGCGCGGCCTCCAGCGGCGCGCCGAGGACGGCCTTGGCCGCCGCGACGGCCGCCCCGAGGTTCATCCGCTGGTAGCCCGGCGCGTCAACCCCGACTGACGCCGGCCGCACGATCGTGGCCCCGGTCCGCTCGGCCAGGGCGAGCACGTCCGGGTGGTCGTCGCCGAGCACGAGCGTCGCGCCCGGGCGGACCACCGCGAGCTTCTCCCCCGCGATGTCCTTGATCGTCGGCCCGAGCCAGCGCGTGTGCTCCAGGCCGACGTTGGTGAGCACCACGACCTCCGCGCCGAGCACGTTGGTGGCGTCGTAGCGGCCGCCGAGGCCCGCCTCGATCACGGCGACCTCGACCCCACGGCGCGCGAACTCGTCGAAGGCGGCGGCGGTCAGCAACTCGAACTGGGTCACGCGCTCGCCGTCCGGAGAGGTCCGGTCGACCTTCGCCGCGGCGGTCGCGGCGCGCTCGATCGCCGCGGCGAACTCGGACGCGGTGAGATCGCTGTCGCCGACGCGGATGCGCTCGGCGAAGGTCGTCAGGTGCGGCGACAGGTACGCGCCGGTCCTGACGCCGTTGGCTTCCAGCAGCGCCGCCGTGAACCGCACGGTCGACGACTTGCCGTTCGTGCCCACGACGTGGACCGCGCGAAAGCGCTCCTGCGGCGACCCGAGGACGGTGAGCAGCCGACGCATGCGCTCCAGGCCGAAGCGCATGCCGAACAGCTCGAGGGACAGCAGGTGCTCCTCGGCCTGACGGAGGTCCCAGCTCACCGGCCGTTGCCCTTGACGTACAGCGCGAACTTTGCGCGGTGGTTATGGAACCTCATGCGCCCAGCAGTCTAGGAAATCGCCGCCGCTGGACACCGCACGCACGCGCGAGGCCAGGCCTCAGGTTGCTCGGCGTTCAGCCGATCAGAGGAACGACCCCGACCCGATCGACCCCCCTGAGATGAGACTGACGATCAAGCTGAAGCTGTTTGCCGCATTCGCCGCCGTGCTCGCGCTGATGGCGCTGCTCGGCTGGACCGCCGCCTCAGGCGCCAGCCGGATGAGCGAGGACACCGCCGTCTTCGACGCGAAGATGCTGCCCTCGGCACGCGTCGTCGGCGAGCTCAAGAACCAGACCGGCAAGTTCCGCCGCGACCAGGTCCGCTACACCGCCGCGCCGACGGCCGAGAAGCGCAAGGACATCGGCGCGACGCTGGGCGAGGACGTGGCCGAGGTCGACACGCTGATCGGCTACCAGCAGGGCCTGTCCACGGGCCCCAAGGCCGACGCCGCCCTCGACGCCTTCGTGAAGGTATGGGGCGAGTACAAGGCCGCCTCCGCCGACCTGCCCGCGCTCACCGACCAGGGCCGCGCGCCCGACGGCCTCGCCCTGATCGAGGGCGGCGCCGGCGACCAGGCCTGGGAGGGCGTCAAGGAGACGCTGACCACGCTCGACGCGGTCAACGCCGACTACTCGAAGGCGACGATGGCCGAGGTCCGCGCGGACGCGGACTCGACCCGGACGCTGTCGCTCGTGCTGCTCGGGATCGCGCTCGTGATCGCCGTCGGCATCGCCCTCTGGCTCACCCGCACGATCTCCGGCGGCACCAACCGCCTCGTCAAGGCCGCCCACGGCATCGCCGAGGGCGACGTCGAGCAGGAGGTCGCCATCCGCTCCAACGACGAGATCGGCGACGCCGGCCGCGAGTTCGAGCGCATGATCGCCTACCTGCAGGAGGCCACCGCCACGGCCGACCGGATCGCCGACGGCGACCTGACGCACGAGATCACGCCCAAGGGCGAGCGCGACGCGCTGGGCCACGCCCTGCGCCGGATGTCCGACAACCTGCGGGACGCGCTGGCCGCGGTCGCCGAGTCGGCGACCACGGTCGCGTCCGCCTCCCAGCAGATGGCCGCCACGTCGGACGAGACCGGCCGCGCGGTCGGCGAGATCGCCGGCGCGATCTCGAACATCGCGCAGGGCGCCGAGCGCCAGCTGCACTCGGTCGAGACCACGCGTCAACGCATCACCGAGGTGTCCGCGGGCGTCAGCGAGTCCGCCGCCGCCGCGCAGGAGACCGCCGCCGCCGTGATCGAGGCCGCGGAGGTGGCCAAGGAGGGCGTCGGCACCGCCGAGCACGCCACCAAGGCCATGCACGCCGTCCGCGAGTCCTCGCAGCAGGCCGCCGTCGCCATCCGCGACCTCGGCGTCCGCTCGGAGGAGATCGGCGGCATCGTCCACACGATCACGAGCCTCGCCGAGCAGACGAACCTGCTCGCGCTCAACGCCGCGATCGAGGCCGCCCGCGCCGGCGAGCAGGGCAAGGGCTTCGCCGTCGTGGCCGAGGAGGTCCGCAAGCTCGCCGAGGAGTCCCAGGGAGCGGCGGCCACGATCGCCGGCCTGATCGAGCAGATGCAGGCCGACACGCGCAAGGTCGTCGGCGTCGTCGAGACCGCCAGCGGCCAGACCGAGGACGGCGCCGCCACCGTCGACCAGGCGCGCGAGGCGTTCCTGCGCATCGGCGAGGCCGTCGACGGCATGACCGCCCGCGTCGAGGCGATCGTCGGCGTGGCCGACCGGATCGCCGCCGGCGCGACCGCGATGGAGACCGGCATCGGCGAGGTCAGCCTTCTCGCCCAGGAGTCGAGCGCCTCGACCGAGCAGGTGTCCGCCTCCACCCAGCAGACGTCTGCCTCCACGCAGGAGATCGCCGCTTCGGCCGCGTCGCTCAGCGACACGGCGCAGGAGCTCGAGCGCATCGTGGGCCGCTTCCAGCTGGCCTGACGACCACCGACGGGCGGCGGCGCGTCATCGGGTCGCGTCGCCGCTCGGAGGTGCCCCTAGGCGGACTTGGCGGCCGGGGTCTCTTCCCCGGGCGCCTCGGTGACGAGCGTCGGCTTGACGCCGCGCTCCACCGTCTCCTTGGTCACGACGCACTTCTTGACGTCGCGCCGGGAGGGCAGCTCAAACTGCACCTCCAGGAGGATCTCCTCGATGATCGACCGCAGGCCGCGGGCGCCGGTGTCGCGCTCGAGCGCCTTGTTCGCGACCGCGCGCAGGGCGTCGGTGGAGAACACGAGCTCGATGCCGTCGAAGCTGAAGAAGCGCTGGAACTGCTTGACGATCGCGTTCCGCGGCTCCGTGAGGATCGTGATCAGGTCCTCACGCGAGAGCTGGTGCACGGCGCTCGCGACCGGGAGCCGGCCGATGAACTCCGGGATGAGCCCGTAGTGCATGAGGTCCTCGGGCAGCGTCTGCTCGAACAGCTCGCCCAGGTCACGCTCGAACTTGGACTCGATGCTCGCGCCGAAGCCGACGCCCTTGTTGCCGATCCGGCGCTCGATGACCTTGTCCAGGTTCGCGAAGGCGCCGCCGCAGATGAACAGGATGTTCGTCGTGTCGATCGTGAGGAACTCCTGGTGCGGGTGCTTGCGGCCCCCCTGCGGCGGGACCGAGGCGGTGGTCCCCTCCAGGATCTTCAGCAGCGCCTGCTGGACGCCCTCGCCGGACACGTCGCGCGTGATCGACGGGTTGTCCGCCTTGCGGGCGATCTTGTCGACCTCGTCGATGTAGATGATCCCGGTCTCGGCCTTCTTGACGTCGTAGTCAGCCGCCTGGATGAGTTTCAGGAGGATGTTCTCGACGTCCTCGCCGACGTAACCGGCCTCGGTGAGGGCGGTCGCGTCGGCGATGGCGAACGGGACGTTCAGGATGCGCGCCAGGGTCTGCGCGAGGAGCGTCTTGCCACAGCCCGTCGGGCCGAGCAGCAGGATGTTCGACTTCTGCAGCTCGATGTCCGAGTCGTCGGCCTGCATCATCTGCACGCGCTTGTAGTGGTTGTAGACCGCTACCGACAGCGTGCGCTTGGCCTGCTCCTGCCCCACGACGTACTCGTTGAGGACGCCGTAGATCTCCTTCGGCTTCGGCAGGTTGTCGATGTCGAAGGTCGGCGGAGCCGTCAGCTCCTCATCGATGATCTCGTTGCAGAGATCGATGCACTCGTCGCAGATGTAGACCCCGGGACCCGCGATCAGCTTCTTGACCTGCCGCTGGGACTTGCCGCAGAAGGAGCAGAGGAGCTGCTCGTTGGAATCCGTGGGGCGCGCCATGAGATCAGGCTAGTGCTCGGAGATCACCCGGTCGATGATGCCGTACTCCTTGGCCTCTTCCGAGGTCATGAAGTAGTCACGCTCGGTGTCGCTCTTGACCTTCTCGATCGACTGGCCGGTCTTCTCGGCGATGATCTCGTCGAGCTTGCGACGCAGCTCGATGACCTCACGCGCGTGGATCTCGATGTCGGTCGCCTGCCCCTGGAAGCCGGACGAGACCTGGTGGATGAGGATCTTCGCGTTGGGCAGCGCCATGCGCTTGCCCTTCGCGCCACCGGTCAGCAGGAGCGCGCCCATCGACATCGCGATGCCGACGCAGATCGTCGACACGTCCGGCTTGATGAAGTTCATCGTGTCGTAGATCGCGAGGCCCGCGTACACCGACCCGCCGGGCGAGTTGATGTAGATCGAGATGTCCTTGTCCGGGTCCTCGGACTCCAGATGCAAGAGCTGGGCCACGATGAGGTTCGCGATCTGGTCGTCCACGGGCGTGCCGAGGAAGATGATGCGCTCGCTCAGGAGGCGGGAGTAGATGTCGAACGCACGCTCTCCACGAGAGGTCTGCTCGACAACCATCGGTACGAGTGGGCTCACGGTCCTCGCTTCGTTTCGCTTCGAACGCTCGAATCCTTCAGATGGTCGACGGCCCGTGCCGTACCACTCGGCCGAAGACTAGCAACGGCTGGAGCTGGTCCGACCCGGGTCCACCGACCAGGATGTGGGCGTATTGATCAGGAATCTGACGACGTGGCCGGAACCGGCTTGGCCGACTCCACCACGATGTCCCAAGCCTTGCGTTGGGAGAGGTCGTCCTTGAGGCTGTCCAGACGCCCGTTCTTGCGAAGCCGCTCGAGCAGCTTCTCGGGCTTGACGCGCTCGCCGCCACCGGCCTCGGCCACGGCTTCGAGCATCTCCTCCTCGGTCGGATCGAGCGACTCGGCCTCGGCGATCGCCGCCAGCACCGCCTCGCGGCGCAGCGCGACGTCGGCGTCGGGCTTGGCCTTCTCGATCGTCTCCTCCTCGGTGACGCCCGAGAGGCGGAGGTAGGTCTCACGGTTGATGCCCTGGTGCGAGAGCGAGTGGAGCATGGAGTCCCACATCTCGCGGGCACGGGCCTCGATCAGCGCGTCCGGGACCTCGACCTTCGCGGCCTCGACCGCGGCGTCGAGCGCGGCCTCGCGGAACTCCGCCTCGGCGCGCTGGGACTCGTTCTCCGACAGGCGGGAGCGGATGTCCTCGCGCAGCTCGTCGAGCGTGTCGAAGCCCGCCTCGACGGCCAGGTCGTCGTCGAGCTCGGGGAGCTGCTTGGCCTTGACCTCGCGCACGGTGACCGCGAACACGGCCTCCTTGGCGGCGAGCTCCTCGGCCGGGTAGTCCTCGGGGAAGGTGATCGTGACCTCGCGGTCCTCACCGGCGACCGCACCCTCGAGCTGGTCCTCGAAGCCGGGCACGAGCCGGCCCGAGCCGAGCTCGATCATCTGGTCGCGGCCCTCGCCGCCGGGGAACGGCACGCCGTCCACGGAGCCGGCGAAGTCCATCACCACGAAGTCGCCGCGCTGGGCCTGGCGGTCGACCGTGTCGAGCTTGGCCGCGCGCTCGCGCAGGCCCTCGAGCTCCTGGTCGACCTGCTCGTCCGGCACACCCGGCTCGCGCTTGGCGACCTCGAGGCCCTTGTACTCGCCGAGCTCGGCCTTCGGACGCACGCCGATCTCGATCGTGAACTTCAGCGGCTCACCCTCCTTGGGGAGCTCGCCCAGGTCCACCGACGGCTCGCCGACCGGCACCACGTGCGCATCGTCGATCGCCTCGCGGTACCACGCGCCCAGCGACTCGCGGACGGCCTCGTCCACGACGGCCTCGCGGCCGATGCGCTTGATGACGACGGGAGCGGGCGCCTTGCCGGCGCGGAAGCCCGGGACGCGGATGGTGCGGGCGAGCTGCTTGGCCGCCTGCGTCACGCGACGCTCGACTTCGGCCGGGCCGACTTCGGCGTCGACACGGACGCGGGACTCGGGGAGCTCGGTGAGAGTGGTGCTGATGTCGTTTGCCATGAGAGCGGCGGTCAACGATACAAACCAGGGCCATGTCTGAGCGCTTCGCCGCCTGGTTGATCACCGGACCCGTCGGCCATTTCGCGTCAGGGGCCGCCGACTGGGCGGTTTTTGCCTGGAGAACGCGGATGCGCCACAAGTCCCCCGAATGAGGGGCGTCTCATCAATCCGTCGATCGTCAGGCCGATGACAGAACCATGTCACGCCTCGCCAACTTGCCGATTGCCGCTCGCCTGGGAGCCGGCTTCGGCCTCCTCGCGTTCGCCATGTTGGCGATCACGATCCTCGCCACGCAAGCGTTCGGAACCTTCAAGGCCGACACGCAGCGTCTCTCCGACCGCGACGTGCGGTCCCTCGCCGTCGCCGGCCAGCTCGGCCAGAACCTCCAGGGTGCCGGTCGTGAGACCGTCGAGCACCTCTACGTCTACGACGGCGACCTCAAGACCCAGGACGAGATCCAGGGCAGCTTCGAGCGGATGCTCAAAGAGGCCAAGGCCGAGTCCGCCGAGCTGTCGAAGCTGACGGACGGCACGCCCGCCGCCACGCAGGCCGACGCCATCGCCAAGTCGGTCAGCGCCTGGGGCGAGCTCGCCACCGAGGCGATCAAGCGCTCGCGCCAGGAGACGGTCGACGCCGTCGAGGAGCGCGACGGCTCGCGCACCCTCTACGTCGAGCAGATCTCCGACCAGACGGGCGATCTCGCCGCCGAGGTCGTCGCGCTGCAGGCCGCCGTCAACAAGGGCACGGACGCGACCGCCGACGCCGTCGCCGCCCGCGCCGGCTCGACCTCGCGCACGCTGCTCCTCGTCGCGCTCGTCTCGCTGCTGGTCGCCGCCGGCATCGCGGTGCTGATCACGCGCAGCGTCGTCGGCCCCGTCAAGGGCCTGATGGCCCGCCTGCGCGGCCTGGAGGAGCAGGACCTGACCTCGCTCACCGACGGCCTCGAGGCCGCGGCGGCCGGCGACTTCACGCGCACCGCCACCCTCACCACCGAGCCGATCGACGTCCGCACCACCGACGAGGTCGGCCAGCTCGCCACCACCTTCAACGCCATGCTCGCCAAGGCCGACCGCTCGATCAGCGCCTACGGCGCGATGCGCGAGGAGCTCGGGCACCTGATCGGCGAGGTCACGCGCTCCGCCGAGTCCGTCAGCTCCGCCTCCCAGCAGGTCGCGTCCTCCTCGGAGGAGGCCGGCCGCGCCGCGGGCGAGATCGCCCACGCCGTGACCGACGTCGCCCAGGGCGCCGAGCGCCAGGTGCGCATGGTCGAGTCCACCCGCGTCGCCGTCCAGGAGGCCAGCACGGCCGCCTCGGCGAGCGCGCAGACCGCGTCCGACACCGCCCGTGCCGCCTCCGAGGCCCGCGAGGTCGCCCGCGAGGGCGTCGCCGCCGCCGAGTCGGCCACGGCCGCCATCCGCTCGGTCGCCGACGCGTCGGCGTCGGTCGGCTCCGCGATCGAGGACCTGTCCTCGCGCTCGGAGAAGATCGGCGGCATCGTCGGCACCATCACCGCGCTGGCCGAGCAGACCAACCTGCTCGCCCTCAACGCCGCGATCGAGGCCGCCCGCGCCGGTGAGCAGGGCAAGGGCTTCGCCGTCGTCGCCGAGGAGGTCCGCAAGCTGGCCGAGGAGTCGCAGGTCGCGGCCGCCGAGATCTCCAGCCTGATCGGCGAGATGCAGTCGCAGACGCGCCAGGTCGTGGGCGTCGTGGCCGACAACGCCGCGCGCACCGAGGACGGCGTGAACACCGTCGAGCAGACGCGGGAGGCGTTCCTGCGGATCGACGCCGCCGTCGAGGGCGTCGGCTTCCAGATCGCGGAGATCGCGACCGCCGTCGAGCAGATCGCGTCCGACTCGGCGCGGGCCGAGGGCGACGTCGGCGAGGTGGCCGCGGTCGCCGAGCAGTCGTCGGCTTCCGCCCAGCAGGTCTCGGCGTCCACGCAGGAGACCTCCGCGTCCACGCAGGAGATCGCGGCGAGCGCGGCGCACCTGGCCAAGACCGCCGAGGAGCTCAACGAGCTCGTCTCGCACTTCAAGGTCGGCGAGCCCGTCTAAGCCCCGTCACGCGTTGCGTCCGAGCGGCGTCCTCCGGGGCGCCGCTCGGCGTTTAAGCCGCCGGGCCGGGCGGCCGCCAGGGCTCCGCGGGCAGCGGGTTCGCGGCCGCGGGGCGCATCGCGTCCAGCAGCAGGCCAAGGTAGCGCGGCCAGTGGTCGTCGAGCGAGTGCTTGCCCTCGAACGACCGCGTCGTCGGGCCGAGCATGCGGAAGATCATCAGCAGGTCGTCGGCCACGAGGTCGTCGCGGATCACACCGGCCTGCTGGGCGCGCTCCAGCGGCCCGCCGGCCGCCGCCCGGAAGCGCTCGCGCTGCTCCGGGGTCAGCACCTCCGCCCCGCCGCGCGAGACGACGTCGTAGAACCCCTGGTTGGAGGCCTGCATGACCCCGGCGGTCTTCAGGAAGTGCTCGAACGCCTCCCCCACCGCCTCGCCGGAGAGTGCCTCCTGCGACACCTGCTCGAAGTCGACGAGGATGTCCTCGAAGATGGCGCAGACGAGCGCCTCCTTCGTGGGAAAGCGGCGGTAGAGCGTGCCTTTGCCGACGCCGGCGCGGCGGGCGATCTCCTCGACCCCCACATCGAGCCCGGCCTCTGCGAAGGCCGACCGCGCGGCGTCTAGGACGCGGGCGCGGTTGCGAGCGGCGTCGGCCCTGAGCGGACGAACGTGGGCCTCCATCGCCGACGATCCTATTACCGGTGAGGGGTTCCGTGCTAGGGCTGCATGGAGTCGTCCGATCCCGCAAATAGCGTTGCTCGTCCGATGGCGGTCTTGGCGGAGACGAGCGAGCGGCACTGGCTCGAGGAGCTCAACGACGAGCAGCGGGCGGCGGCGACCCACACGGGCGGCCCGCTGCTGATCCTCGCGGGGGCGGGCACGGGCAAGACGACCACGCTCTGCGCGCGCGTCGCGTGGCTCGTGGCCGAGGGCGTCCCTTCGGAGCGGATCCTGCTGCTGACCTTCACGCGTCGGGCCTCGCGGGAGATGCTGCAGCGCGCGCGGGGGCTCGTGCCGGCGTCCTCACGCGTCCTCGGCGGCACGTTCCACTCGGTCGCGCACCGGTTGGTGCGAAGGCACGCCGCGGCGCTCGGCCTGCCGGGTGGGTTCGGCGTGCTGGACGCGGGCGACGCGGCCGACGTGCTGGACCTCCTGCGCGAGGAGGCCGGCCACGCGAAGGCCCGCACGCGGTTCCCGAAGAAGGGGACGCTGCTGGACATCTACTCGCGCACGGTCAACGCGCAGCAGCCGCTGTCGGGTGTGATCGCGGAGCACTTCCCGTGGGTGGAGGACCACCGCGAGGCGATCAGCGCGCTGTTCCGCGAGTACACGGCGCGCAAGAAGTCGCTGGGCGTGATCGACCTCGACGACCTGCTGCTGATGTGGCGGGCGCTGGCGCGCGACGAGGTGATCGGGCCGCGCCTGGCCTCGTCGTTCGACCACGTGCTGATCGACGAGTACCAGGACGTCAACGGGCTCCAGGTGGACCTCGCGCAGGCGCTCGGCGGCTTCGGCTGCGACGTGACCGCGGTCGGCGACGACTTCCAGGCCATCTACGGCTTCCGCTCCGCGTCGGCCGGGCACATCCTCGACTTCCCGGAGCACTTCCCGGGCACGCGCGTCGTGACGCTCGAGCGCAACTACCGCTCGACGCAGCCCGTGCTGGACGCGGCCAACGAGCTCGCCGCCCAGGCCACGCGTGCCTTCCCCAAGCGCCTGCGGGCCGACCGCCCGGGCGGCGTCCGCCCCCGCGTGGTCCACATCCGCGATGAGGCGGCGCAGGCCGAGGAGGTCGCGAACCGGGTGCTGGAGGCGCGCGAGAACGGCTCCGACCTGCGCGACCAGGCCGTGCTCGCCCGCACGTCCCACGACAGCGACGCGCTGGAGCTCGAGCTGCTCAGGAGGAAGATCCCGTACGTCAAGTACGGCGGCCTGAAGTACCTCGAGGCGGCGCACGTGAAGGACTTCGTGGCGCTGCTCCGCCTGGCCGACAACGGCGGCGACGACATCGCGTGGTTCCGCGTCCTGCAGCTCGTCGAGGGTCTCGGCCCGGCGAGCGCACGCAAGGCCATGGCGGTGATGGCCGGCGACGACGCGCGTGGCGCCGGCGAGCCGAGCGAGGCGGCTGACGCGGGCGGCGCGGCCACCCGGCGCGGCCTGTCGGCGAGCGCTCGTGACGAGGCGGGCGAAGGCCGGCTGGCGGCCGTGCCCGACCGGCTCGCGGCGTGGCCCGCGGCGCGCGAGGTCATCCCGTCGGCCACCCGCGCGAGCGCGGACGCGCTGATCGCCGCGCTCGCCGTCGCCCGCGACGAGCAGCGCGCCGGTCCACGCGCCGAAGGGCTGCGCGAGGTGCTCGCGCCGCTCGTGAAGGCGCGCTACCCCGACGGCGGCGTGCGTGTCCAGGACCTCGACCAGCTCGTCGCGGCCGCGCACCAGGCCAACGATCCGCGCCACTTCGTCGCCGAGCTCGTGCTGGACCCGCCGCAGTCGAGCGCCGACCTCGCGCAGCCGCCACATCTCGACGAGGACTATTTGACGCTGTCGACGATCCACAGCGCCAAGGGCCTCGAGTGGGACCACGTCCACGTGCTGGCGGTCTACGACGGCAACTTCCCCGCCGACATGGCCGCGGGCACGAGCGAGCAGATCGACGAGGAGCGCCGCCTGCTCTACGTCGGGATGACCCGCGCGCGGCGCACGCTGTCGATGTACGTGCCGGTCCGCTACCACCACCGCCCGCGCGGGTTCGACGACGCGCACGGCTACGGCAAGCCGTCGCGCTTCCTCACGCCCGAGGTGCTGGCGTGCTGCGACGTCACGCGGTTGCCCGACGACCCGCTGAACCCCCGCGGGGCGCCGATCGTGACCGCGCGCCGGCTGACGGTGTCGCCGGACTCGTTGTTCGACTAGCGTCGCGAGTCGGCAGTTCGCGCGCGCATAGCGTCCGGCTCGGGGGGCTATGCGAGCGCGGCCACGGCCGACTGGACGGCCGCGACGTGGCCCGCCGACTCGCGCGCCGCGCGGCCGTCGTCGCGGTCCTCGCGATCACCGAGGGCGGAGAAGTCCTGCAGCTCGGTGCCGGCGGCTTCGACCTGCTTGCCGATCTCCTCGAAGAGAACGCGGACCTGCTCGGTGTCGGCGGCACGGGCGGCCTCGATGCGACCGTTGACCTCCAGGGCGCGGATGACGCTCAGATGGCGCTCGACGGTCTGCGACACGCCCGCCAGGCGGTCGAGCACGGTGTCGACGTCGGCCATCGAGGTGCAGACGGCGGTGCTCGCCTCGGCCACGGCCTGGGCCAGCAGGCGCAGCTGCGGTGCAGCGTCCGCGGTGGACATGCTCGCGTCGAGCAGCTCGCCGACGAACGCGGCCATCATCTCGGTCTGGATCTTGCCCGCGGCGGCGCGGAACGAGGTCTCGCTGAGGAGCGTGACGGCCTGCTCGAGCTCGGTGCCGAGGGTGAGGATCTCGGGCGCGGCGGCGTCGGAGCGGGTGCGCAGCAGCGACGCGACGGCGCCCAGCGCGCGACCGTCGCCGAGCCGGTCGGCCGCGAGGATCGCGTTCAGCGAGAACAGGCGGATCGACTCCGCCAGCTCCTCGACGAACCCGGACTTGCGCTTGAGGGACTCCGAGAGCGTGCCGTGGCCCGCGAGGCGCTCCCCGAGCGCGTGCAGCATCTCGACGGTGCTCTGCGACGCCTCGCCGACGGCACGCAGGCCGGGCTCGGCGCCCTTCAGGTCGAGCTCGCGCGACACGCCCGCCAGGGCGGCGTCGCGGGCCGCGACCTCGGCGCTGAACGCCGCGCGCATGAAGGACTCGTAGGTGTCGTGCCCGGCCTGGGCGAGCCGCGCCGTCAGCCGCTCGGCGCCGGCCTCGATCGAGGCCTTGCGCATGCGCGGGTCGCCGCCCTCGACGGACTCCTCGACCGCGCGGACGTCGGCGTAGATCTCCTGGGCGAGCGTGAACAGCGGCGACGTCGGCTTCAGGCGCACGGACAGGTAGCCCTCGCCGGCCGGGATCGCGATCGCCATGACCCAGTAGTGCGCGCCGTCCTTCGCGAGGTTCTTGACGTACGCCGCGACCGGGTTGCCCGCTTCGAGGAACTGCCAGAAGAGCCGGAAGACCGAGCGCGGCATGTCCGGGTGGCGGATGACGTTGTGCGCTCGCCCGATCAACTCGTCGCGCTCGTAGCCACTGACCCGCACGAAGACGTGGTTGGTCATGCGGATGTGGCCCTTGCGGTCCGTCGTGGACACGAAGAGCTCGTCGATGTCGAAGGGACGCTCGGCACTCATGGTGCCCCGGATAGTCGGCCGTCGCGCGGCCGTTCTTGACGCGTCAGCGCAGCGCCCCGAACGCGGCGAGCTCGGCACCGGCGAGCCGTACCTGACGTCCGATCTCCTCGAAGAGCGTCAGCACGTGCCCGGTGTCCGTCGCCCGGGCGGCCTCGATTCGGCCCTGCAGCTCGAGAAAGCGGATCGTCTTGAAGTGGCCGTCGATCGTCGCCACCGCCGCGCCGAGCTGCTCGAGCGCCGCGTCCAGCGTCCCGACGGTCCGCGCGACGGCCGCGCGCGCCACCGCCGCGGCCTCCCCCGTCTGGGGGTGCGCGGCCAGGAGCTGCGCGGCCGCGACCGCGAACCGCGCCTCCGCGTGCGCCGCCGCCACCCGCTCGATCTCGCCGCTGAGCGCGAGCAGGTCCGGGACGGCCGCGTCGGACCGCGTCTGCAGCAGCCCGGCGACCGCGCCGATCGCCGCCGAGTCGGCCAGCCGGTGCGCGGCCAGGATCGCGTTCAACGCGAACAGCCGGATCGATTCCGCCAGCTCCTCCACGAACGCGCGCTTGCGCTCCGCGCCGGCGAACGCCTCGTCCAGGCGAGCGAGCCGCCGCGCGGCGGCTTCGAGCTCGGCGTCCCGCGCCGCCGGTCGCGCGGACATCTCGGCCACGAACGCCGCGCGGAAGTCGGGCACGGCGACCGCCTCCCCCGCCAGCTCCGCCTCGCGCGCCGCCTGCAGCCGCTCGCGCGCGGCATCGAACGGCGCGCCGGCCGGCTTGAAGCCGACCCCGGCCACCCCCGCGGCCACCGGCACGCTCAGGACGAGCGCCCAGAAGCTCGCCCCGTCCTCGGCGAGGTAGCGGACGTACATCGGCCCCGGCTGGGGCGGCAGCAGCGCGACCGGCATCGCCGGGTGCCGGACGAACGCGTGCGTCTGCCCCTGCATCGCCTCCCGCCCGTAGCCCGTCAACCGCGCGAACACGGCGTCGGCCGCGACGAAGCGCCCGGCCGGGTCCGTGGTCCACATGAAGAGCTCGTCGGCGCCGAACGGGCGTTCCCGGGCCGATGCGATCAGCGCCATCGCCCGGGATTCTGGCCGGTTCGCGCGCCAGGCCGTTCCCTGGTATAAACTCGACAAAGGCGATCGGGAAAGAATCAACTTAATCCTGATCCGATTCCTTGTGATTTGCTCCTCCGGCGGGTACCTTCGGGGAACCCCATGAGCAAGATCGAACGCATTAAGGCCGAGACTGACGGCCTCGACGTACTGCCCGAGCTGCTCCGCGCCGCGCGCGAGGGGTGGGAGACGCTGAGCCCCGACCACGTCGGCCTGCTCAAGTGGTACGGGCTCTACGCGCACAACACCGGCGACGGGCACTTCATGCTCCGGACGAAGGTCATCCAGGGCAAGCTGAGCCTCGAGCAGGCCGAGGTGATGGCCGGCATCGCCGAGGAGTTCGGTCGCGGCGTGATCGACTGCACGACGCGCCAGTGCTTCCAGATCCACTGGATCCGGCTCGAGCACATCCCGGAGATCTTCGCCCGCCTCGACCGCGTCGGGCTGACGAGCTCGGGGGCCTGCGGCGACATCACCCGCAACGTCGTCGGCTGCACGCTGTCCGGCCTCGCGCATGACGAGGTCGTCGACGGCTACGCCACCGCCGAGGCGATCCACGAGCACTTCCTGGACAACAAGCTCTACTCGAACCTCCCGCGCAAGTACAAGATCTCCGTGACGGGCTGCGCCGAGGACTGCGCCCGCGGCCTGATCAACGACATCGCGCTCTCGGGCGCGATCGCCGACGACGGCACGCGCGGCTTCAACCTGCGCGTCGGCGGCGGCCTGTCCACGCAGCCGCGCTTCGCGCGCTGGATGGACGTCTTCGTCACGCCGGAGGAGGCCCCGGAGGTCATCGAGGGGATGACCGGCATCTTCCGCGACGCCGAGGAGAACCGGAAGGCGCGCGGCAAGGCGCGCCTGAAGTTCCTCGTGGACCGCGTCGGGCCCGAGGCGCTGCGCGAAGAGCTCGAGCGCCGCGTCGGCCGGCCGCTGCGCCGCGGCGTGCCCAAGCCGCCCGGCCCGGGCGAGGACCACATCGGCGTCCTCCCCCAGTCCGACGACGCCTTCCGCACGGTCGGCCTCGTCGTGCCGGTCGGCCGCCTGAAGGCCGCGCAGCTGCTCGAGCTGACCGAGCTCGCCCGCACCTACGGCGCGCGCCCCGACGACGCCCTCCGCCTCACCCACCAGCAGAACGTGCTGCTGCCGTGGATCCCGGCGGACAAGGTGGACGGGTTGCTGCTCGAGCCGCTGATCGGCGAGCTCACCCCCACCCCCACGCTCTTCCAGCGCGGCCTGCAGACGTGCACGGGCAAGGAGTACTGCGGTCTGGCCAAGGTCCACACCAAGGGCCCGGCGGTGGAGATCGCCAAGTTCCTGGACGAGCACGTGCGGCCGAACGGCCACGGCGACGACTTCCGCCTGCACTTCGCCGGCTGCTCGTCGAGCTGCGCGCAGCACCAGATCGCCGACGTCGGCATCGAGGGCGTGCTCAAGAAGGTCGACGGCGAGTTCGTCGAGGCGATGGACATCCGGATCGGCGGCCGCCTCGGCCCCGACCCCAAGTTCGGCGACGTCGTGATCAAGAAGGTCCCGAACTGGGAGCTCAACGACACGCTGCTGCGGATCTTCACCCTCTACGAGACGCACCACGCCGAGGGCGAGACGTTCCGCGACTTCGCGGGCCGGACCGACCCGCAGTGGTGGACGGACGAGCTCACGCCGGTCGAAGAGCCGGTCGCATGAGCTCGGTCACCGAGGTGCTGACGGAGGCCGTCGAGCGCCACGGGGACCGCCTCGTGATGCTCTGCTCGTTCCAGAAGGAGGAGTCGATCCTCGTCGACGAGCTGGTGAAGATCGCCCCGGACGCGCGGATCGTGACCATCGACACCGGCGTGCTGTTCCCGGAGACGCTCGCCACCTGGCGCGCGTTCGAGGAGCGCTTCGGCGTGCACATCGCGATCGAGGACGCCACCGGCGACTGGAGCGGGCCGGCCCACTGCTGCGGCGACCGCAAGGTCGCGGCGCTCGAACGTGCGCTCGACGGCGCGGACGCCTGGATCACGGGCATCCGCCGCGAGCAGTCGGCCACGCGCGAGCACGCGCAGCCGGTCGAGTTCGACGACAAGCGCCAGATCTGGAAGTACAACCCGCTCGTCGAGTGGACCGAGAAGGACCTCTGGAACCGGATCTTCGAGCGCGACCTGCCGTATCACCCGCTCCACGACCAGGGCTACTCGTCGATCGGCTGCGCGCCGTGCACGAATCCCGGCACGGGCCGCGAAGGCCGCTGGGCGGGGCTGTCGAAGACCGAATGCGGGCTGCACGTATGACCGCCATCTCCACCCCGGCGCTCTCGCACCTGCGAGCGCTCGAGGCCGAGGCGATCCACGTCATCCGCGAGGTGGCCGCCGAGCGCGAACGTCCGGCGCTGCTGTTCAGCGGCGGTAAGGACTCGATCGTCCTCGTCCGGCTGGCCCAGAAGGCGTTCGCGCCGGGTCGCGTGCCGTTCCCGTTGCTGCACATCGACACCGGTCACAACTTCCCCGAGGTGATCGCCTTCCGGGACAAGCTCGTCGCCGAGACGGGCCTGGAGCTGCTCGTCGGCTCCGTGCAGGAGTCGATCGACACGGGCCGCGTGCGTGAGGAGACCGGTCCGCGCGCTTCGCGCAACCGCCTGCAGACGGTCACGCTGCTGGACGCGATCGCCCAGCACCGCCTGGACGCCTGCTTCGGCGGCGCCCGCCGCGACGAGGAGCGCTCACGCGCGAAGGAGCGCGTGCTCAGCCTGCGCGACGACTTCGGCCAGTGGGACCCGCGCCGCCAGCGCCCCGAGCTGTGGGACCTCTACAACGCGCGCGTCCGCCCCGGCGAGAACATCCGCGCGTTCCCGATCTCGAACTGGACCGAGCTCGACGTCTGGCAGTACATCGCCTCCGAGGAGCTCGAGCTGCCCTCGATCTACATGGCCCACGAGCGCGAGGTGTTCGAGCGCGACGGGATGCTGTACGCGACCAGCGACTTCATCACGCTGATCGACGGCGAGGAGCCGTTCACGGCCTCCGTCCGCTACCGCACCGTCGGCGACATGAGCTGTACTGGTGCAGTTCGCTCACTGGCCCGCACACTTCCGGACGTGGTGGCGGAGATCGCGGCCACCAACATCACGGAGCGGGGCGAGACCCGCGCGGACGACCGGGCCACCGAGGCCGCCATGGAAGACCGCAAGCGCGAAGGGTATTTCTAAGCCGTGGACCTCCTGAGGCTCGCCACCGCCGGCAGCGTCGACGACGGCAAGTCGACGCTGATCGGCCGCCTGCTCTACGACTCCAAGGCCGTCCTGGCCGACCAGCTCGCCCACGTGGAGGAGCGCAGCGTCGACGGGCTCGACCTGGCGCTGCTCACCGACGGCCTGCGCGCCGAACGCGAGCAGGGCATCACCATCGACGTCGCCTACCGCTCGTTCGCGACGCCACGGCGGCGGTTCATCCTCGCCGACTGCCCGGGCCACGCCCAGTACACGCGCAACATGGTCACCGGCGCCTCGACCGCCGACCTCGCGCTGCTGCTCGTCGACGCCCGCGCCGGCCTGACCGAGCAGAGCCGCCGCCACGCCGCGATCGCCGCTCTGCTGGAGGTCGAGCACGTGATCGTGGCCGTCAACAAGATGGACCTCGTCGACTACAGCGAGGCCCGGTTCGACGAGATCGTGCGCGAGGTCCTCGAGCTCGGGGCCGCCATCGGCCTGCACGAGACGGACTTCATCCCGATCAGCGCGCTCAAGGGCGACAACGTCGTCGAGCGCTCGGCGGACATGCCCTGGTACGACGGGCCGCCGCTGCTCGAACGGCTCGAGACCGTGCCCGTCGAGCCGCCGGCCGTCCACGGGGCGCGGCTCCCCGTGCAGCTCGTGCTGCGCGGCGAGGGCGGCACGCGCTGGGCCGCCGGCCGTCTGGCCGCGGGCACGCTCAAGGCGGGCGACGAGGTCGTCGTGCTGCCGTCCGGCACGCGGACCCGCGTGGCGGAGGTGCGCGACGCCGACGGGGTGGCCGAGACGGTCGACGCGCCGCTGTCGGTCTCCATCCGGCTCGAGGACGAGGTCGACCTCGCGCGCGGCGAGCTGATCGCCGCCGTCGAGGACGCGCCCGCGCCGACGCGTGAGCTGAGCGCGACCGTGTGCTGGCTCGGCGACCGCCCGGCCCGCCCCGGGGACCGCTTCCAGCTCAAGCACGGCACGCGGTCCGTCCCGGCCAAGATCGACAGCGTCGAGGGCCGGATCGACTTCGAGTCGCTCGACTGGCCGACCGCCGACGAACTGCGCCTGAACGACATCGCTCACGTAAAGCTTCGCCTTGGCGGTGAGATCGCGGCCGACGCGTACGCGCGCTGCCACGCGACGGGCGCGTTCATCCTCGTCGACGAATCCACCCTGGACACAGTCGCCGCGGGCATGGTCTCGTAGCCTTTCGGACCACATGACGCGGCTTGATGTGCCCAGTCCTGCGCCCGCGCAGGCGACGGATGGGCTTGCCCAGGACACGGCGCTCCTCTCGGACGCGCTCAACAGCGTGCTCGAGGAGCAGGCGGGACGGATGTTCGCCTCCCGCCTGCAGTGGCTGTTCAAGACGGCCGCCGCCGTGCGCGCAGGCGACGAGGGCGCCGCCGAGCGGCTGGTCGCCTATCTGCGTGGTGTGCCGGACGAGTCGGTCGAGCCGATCATCCGCGCCTGCTCGCTCGAGCTCCAGCTCGCGAACATCGCCGAGGAGCGCGAGCGCGCGCGCCGCCGGCGCCAGTACGACCAGACCGGCGCGACCCAGCGCGAGTCGCTCGCGGAGACCGCGCAGATCCTGCGCGACCGCAACATCGACATCGGGCCGCTGATGGGCAAGCTGCAGATCGAGCACGTGCTCACCGCGCATCCGACGGAGGCCACGCGGCGCTCCGTCCTCGACCACCAGTGGGACGTCGCGGGCCTGCTCGACAAGCTCGACGACCCGCGCACCGGCCACGCCCGGCGCCGTCACCTCCTCAGCGAGCTGCGCGAGGACCTGACGCTGTGGTGGCAGACCGACGAGCTGCGCCGCGTGCGTCCGAAGGTCGAGGACGAGGTTCGCCGCAACCTGTTCTTCTTCGAGGCGGTCCTGTTCGACGCGATCCCCGCCGTCCTGGACGAGATCGAGCACGAGCTGGGCGTGAACCTCGTCCAGCCCGTCCTCACCTACGGCTCCTGGACCGGCGGCGACATGGACGGCCACCCCGAGGTCGGCGCCGACACGCTGGCGAGCGCGCTCGCGCTGCACCGGTCGACGGCGCTGACGCTCCTGCGCACCCGCGTCGACAAGCTCGCCCAGTCGTTCTCGCACTCCTCGCTGCGCGTCCCGGTCTCCCAGGAGCTCGAGGACTCCCTCGCGCAGGACGCGCAGGAGCTGCCGACCGCGCCCGTGCTGCGGCGCCCCCACCGCGAGTGGGAGCCGCTGCGCACCAAGCTCGGCTTCGTCCACCACCGGCTCGGCAACACGCTGACGCCGCGCGGCCGCGAGCCCGGCTACGCCGACGCGCAGGCGCTGGCGATCGACCTGCGGCTCGTCCTCGCGCACGTGAACTCACGCCACGTGGCGAGCGGGTCGATCCGGCGGCTGCTGTGGCAGGTCGAGGTCTTCGGCTTCCACCTGGCCGGGATCGACATCCGCCAGGGGGCGAACGTCGTCCGCGAGGCGACGGGCGCGACGCTGCCCGGCTTCGCCGACGCCGACGAGCCCGGCCGGATGGCGCTGCTCACCGAGGCCCTGGAGTCGGGCCGGCGTGGCATCACGCACGACCCGGGTGGCGAGGCCGGCGAGCTGCTGCGCGTGCTGGACACCGTCGCGCTGAGCGCCGAGGCGTTCGGTCCGCAGTCGGTGCCCGCGTTCGTGATCTCGATGACCGAGCGCCCCTCGGACGTGCTCGCCGCGCACTGGCTCGCGCAGCGCGCGCGGGCGACGTCACTGCGGATGGTGCCGCTGTTCGAGACCCGCCAGGCGCTCGAGGAGGCGCCGGCCACGATGGCCTCGCTCTACGCCGTCGAGCCGTACCTGACGCACCTGCGCACGCAGGCCAACCGCCAGACGGTGATGGTCGGCTACTCGGACTCGGGCAAGGACACGGGCTACGTCGCGTCCACGTGGGCGCTCTACAACGCCCAGGAGCAGCTCGCGGCGCAGGCCAAGGAGCTGGACCTGCAGCTGGAGCTCTTCCACGGCCGCGGCGGCTCGCCGTCGCGCGGCGGTGGACGCACGTACCGCGCGATCCTCGCGCAGCCGGAGGGCACGGTCGAAGGCCGGATCCGGATCACCGAGCAGGGCGAGACGATCGCGGCGCGCTACGCCGACGAGGAGCTCGCGCAGCGCTCGCTGGAGCAGACGGTGTCGGCCGTGCTGCTGGCGAGCGCGCTGCCGAACCCGCCGATCAAGGTCGAGTGGCGCGAGGAGATGGCGCGGCTGTCGCTGGTCTCGCGCCAGAAGTACCGGGGCCTGGTCTACGACGATCCGGAGTTCATCCGGTTCTTCAACCAGATCGCGCCGATCGCCGAGCTCTCGCAGCTGAACATCGGCTCCCGGCCGCCTTCGCGGAAGGGCTCCAGCGCCGTCGAGTCGCTGCGGGCGATCCCGTGGGTCTTCGCGTGGATGCAGAACCGCGTGCTGCTCACGTCCTGGTACGGGGCGGGCGAATCGCTCGCCTCCGGCGACCTCGAGATGCAGCGCGAGATGTTCCGCGACTGGCCGTTCTTCACCGGGCTGATCGGCACGCTGGAGATGGCGCTGTTCAAGACCGACCTCGGAGTCGCCGAGCGCTACCTGTCGCTGGTGGACGACGACATCGCCGAGCGCTTCTGGAGCGACCTGAAGGCCGAGCACGAGGCCGTCGTCGAGCGCGTGCTGGCGATCACGAACCAGCAGCGCCTGCTCGAGCAGACGCCGGCGCTCCAGGCCCGGCTCGAGCACCGCAACCCGTGGATCGACCCGCTCTCGCACCTCCAGGTCGAGCTCCTGCGCCGCCTGCGCGCGGGGCGCGACGAGGCGCGCGGGCCGCTGCTGGCCACGATCACGGGGATCGCGGCCGGCATGCGCAACACGGGCTAGTCGAGGAAGCCGAGGAGCGCCGCGGCCAGCTGGTCCGGCGCTTCGAGTGCGAGGTAGTGGGCCGTGCTGTCGAGGACGACCTCGGTGACGTCGGCCGCGACCTGGCGGAAGGCGGCGGCGGTGAAGTCTCCCGAGCCGCCGCCGATCGTCAGGACGGGTTGCGTGAGCTTCGGCAGCGAGCGGATCTCGTCACCCTCGGCGAGCATCGACCGGTAGAGGCCGGCGGCGCCGTTGAAGCCGTCGGGGCGGGCGTAGCTGCCGGCGATCGCGGTCAGGTCCTCGCCCTTGAAGGGCGTGAGGTTGGCGACCAGCACCCGTTCGCGACCCTCGAAGAACAGGTGTGCGACGCCCGGGGCCGCGAGCGCCCGGATGTGCCACGCCACGTCGGCAAGCTGCTCGAGGCCGAACCCCGGTAGGCCGGTCTCGATCGCCGTGAGGCTCCGGACGAGCTCCGGGCGGGTGGCGGCGACGCGGAACGTCGTCGGGCCGCTGATGTCCTGGCCCGTGAGGTGCACCGGGCCGACGTCCAGATGCTCGATCAGCGCGGCGAGGTCGGCGGCGGCGGTGGCGCTGTCGTGGTCGGGCTCGGCGGTCGCGGAGTCGCCGAAGCCGCGCAGGTCCACGGCGAAGACGCGGTGCCGCTCGCTCAGCAGCGGGATCAGGGAGCGGAACGTCCACCAGCTCTCCGGGAAGCCGTGGACGAGCAGGACCGGCGTTCCGTCGCTGCCGGCGGAGACGTAGTGGAGCTCGGTGCCGTTGACCGAGGCGCGGTGATGATCGACAACCATGTTGTCCAATCTAGCACCTGGACAACCTCGTTGTCGATACCCTGCTCTACATGGCTCAGTCACAGGGCGCCGAGCTCGCCATGCTGCTGCTCGGCGGCTTCCACACGATGGTCGACGAGGTGGTCGCGGAGCTGGACCGCCGCGGCCACGCGGGCGTACGCCCCGTGCACGAGTTCGCGCTGCGCGCCATCGACGGCGGCGCCGAGACCGCGTCGGACCTCGGGCGCCGGCTGGCGGTCACCAAGCAGGCGGCGGCGAAGACGATCGCCGCGCTCGAGGCGCTCGGGTACGTCACCCGGGAAGCCGACCCCGGCGACGCGCGCCGCAAGCGGCTGCGGGTCACGCCGCGGGGCCACGAGATGGTGGCCATCGGCAGCGGGTTGTTCGACGACGTCCGCGAGCGCTGGGCGGCGCGGGTCGGCGCGCCGGAGCTGGACCGCCTGCAGGCCCAGCTCGGGGAGCTCGTGGCCCGGCGGCCGCTGACCGCGGGCGACCTCGCCCGCGACGATGGCTAGACGCTGTCGCTCGGCGCCTTGTCGGGAGCGACGGCGCTGGTCCAGACGTCGTCGTCGCCGCTCTGGGCGGGGATCGTGATCTCGCCACGCGGAGACGCGAGGTCGATGGTCGTGACCTGCGCGGGCTCCTCGCTGTCCGCGGGCCGGTTGGCGACGACGAGCTGCGTGGCCGCGGGGTCCGCTTCATAAGCGACGACCAGCGCGTCCCCCTCGCGCCGGACGCTCGTCTTCGGGGCGGGCGTCTGCGGGGCGGGCCTGGTCGGCGTCGCCTGCTGGATGAGCGCCAGCGGGTCCTTCCAGTGGCGGCGCGAGCCGGGGCTCGTCGGGCTGTTGGAGTCGAGCGGTCCGCCGGCCTTCGTGTCACCCCAATGACCCGGCCAGTGGAGCCACTTCGGCGTGTCGGTCTCGACGATCTCGAGCGCCGGGTCGATCCGCGGGCCCTTGCCGTCGGCGCGATCGACCCAGTGCCCGGTCCAGTGCGTGCCGGGGCCGAAGTAGTTCGCGTGCGAGCCGCGGGCGACGTACACGAGCGGCCGCGCCCCGTGCTTGACGACCCGATCCCACGGCTGGACCTCGGCCTCGCGGTGCTGGGTGAAGACGGCGCGGACCGGCCGCTCGTCGTCGTCGAGCTCGATCTGGACGAGCTCCCAGTCGCCCTCGTGCTTGCCGCCGGAAAGCAGGTTCCCGAGGATCTTGAAGTCGTTGTAGTAGTAGAAAAGCCAGTACTGGAGCCACAGACGGCCGTTCCGGTCGCGCCGGGCGTGGCCGTACGCGCGGTTCGCGTACCGGGGCTGGGCGTGGAGCGCGCGGGCACTCGCCTCGTACGCACGGCTCCGGTCCCCGATCACGTCGCCCTTCTGCGCCGGGTACGTGCCGAGGTAGTCGAGCGTGAGCGTCGGCGGCTTGGCGATGACCGTCCCGTCGGCGCGACGCAGCTCGTTGGTCGGGGAGTCCGTCCAGATCGCCGCCGAGTCGGCGAAATACGCTTCCTGCGCGTCGTAGACGAGGCGTGGCCTGTGCCGCTCGAGCAGCGCGCTGGGGTCGGTCATGAGTTCCTCACCGTACCCGAGGCGTAGTCGAAGCTCGAGATGGGCAAAGATTCCGATATGGCTCAGCTGCCCACCCAGTCCCAATTCGGCGACTACGGCGAATGGCCCGGCCGCGACGTCCTCGATTCGAGCGGGCAGCGGCTGGGCGGTGTTCGTGAGATCTACCTCGACCGCGAGACCGGGCGCCCCGAGTGGGTCCTGGTGGACGTCGACGGCTCCGACGCCCGCTTCGTCCCGCTCGCCGACGCGAGCGTCGAGTCGCGGTCGATCCGCGTCGCCCACACCGCCGACAAGATCAAGAGCGCGCCCGGCATCGGTGCCGAGCCGCGCATCGACCAGTCCGAGGAGCGCCGCCTGTACGCGCACTACGGGCTCGGCTACTCCGAGGACGACTCGGGCAGTGGCCTGCCGTCGACCGACGAGCCGCCGGCCCCCACGGGCTGGGGCCAGAAGGACGAGCCGGCCTGGCAGGCCCGTGGCGGCGAGACGACGACCGACGAGCAGGACACGTCCTCATGGAGCTCGGCCGCCGAGCCGACCATCGACGCGCCGCCGCCCGCCGAGCCGCCGAGCCCGGCGGAGATCGAGTCGGCGCAGATCCCGGACGAGCCGCCGGCCGCGAGCGGCCTCTACGAGACGGCGCCGTTCGGGGCCGTCGCGCCGAAGGACGAGCCGACCGACGCGGTCGACGCGCCGCCGCTGTTCGCCGAGCCCGCGGACGACGACGTCGCCGCCGTCTCGCTCGACCGCGCCGAGGAGGACGCGACGCTGGCGGGCGAGGCCACGACCGACGAGGCGACGACGGACGCGCCCGCCAACGAGGCCACGACCGAGCAGCCCGCGCTCGAACCCGCCGACGAGCCCGCCGCGCTCGAGCCCGCCGACGAGCTGCCCGCGCTCGAGCCGCCCGCGGACGACGCCTCGCTGAGCGCGACCGACGAGACCGCGGACACGACCGTGATCGGCGACACGTCGCCGCTCGCCTCGGACGCCGAGGACGAGGGCCCGCCCGTGGGCGCGCTGGACTCGCCGCCCGCCGACGCGCCCGGCGCGCTGCACACGCCGCCCGCCGCGGCCGCGTTCTCGCAGGCGCAGGACCCGGCGGACGCACCCACGCCGCCGATCACGGCCGACGAGCCCGAGGCCGCCGACTCCGCGGCGCCCGCCGACTCGACGTCATCCCGGTGGCCGGACAAACGCGGTCAGGGGTCGTCGCCCCACGCGGCCCCGCCCGAGGCCGCGTCGATCCCGAAGCAGCCGCTCGGCGCCGCCCCGCCGATCAACGAGGAGCAGGGCGCGGCCGGCGGCGCGCTGGAACGCGTCAAGCGGGACCCGAAGAAGGTGGCGCTCGCCGCGGTCGGCGCGGCGGTGCTGTTCTTCATCGTCCGTCGCCTGCGCTAAAGGAGATCGTTATCCATGGCCCCCACACTGGGGGCCATGGATCTCATCTTCCCCTCAGACTCCGTGATCGTCGTCGCCGGCGTGCCCGGGGCGGGGAAGACGACGCTGCTGCGGCGCGCGGTCGACCGTGAGCTCGCGACCGTGGTGGACACCGACGACCGTGCGCGTCGCGGCCCGCTCCTGTACCTCGGCCACTACGCGCGGATCGCGATGGCGATCGCCGGCGCGAAGCCCGCGGTCATCCACTCGCGCGGGACGAAGACCGTGGCCCGGCGGACCATCCTCGCGCTCGCCACGCTGCGCGGACGCCCGGCGCACCTGCTCCTGCTGCACGCGGACCGGGCCGTCGCGGAGGCGGGCCAGCGCGCCCGCGGCCGGACCGTCTCTGACAGTGAGATGGACCGCCAGGTCGGTGACTGGCAGGCGCTGCTGGCGTCAGGCACGTTGCAGGCCGAAGGCTGGGCGACCGTTGAGCTGATGGACCGCGAGCGCGCCGCGGCGGTCACCGAGCTGCGCTTCACCCCGGCTCACCACGCCGCCCCGGCACTCGCCGCTTAAGGGTGCAAGACCTTTCCGTAATCACTCCGGAATCGCCGTTCTGCTGCAGGTCTTTACGTCCACGAAAACTTGTCTGAGCCGAAGCTGGCCTCCAAGGTGGATCAGCAGCTCGAGCTTCGCGGACGTCGTCCCGAAATGCGTGAAGGCGGAACTTACCGTCAGCAGGTCGTCGTGACGGCAACGTCGAGATGCGCGAGACCGCCGCGGGCGCTAGTAGAGTCCGGCGGCGTGTGGGGGCGATCCGCGTCGGAGTTCGCCGCGGGCATCCGCGCCCGGGAGCTCAGCGCGCGTGAGGTGATGCAGAGCCACCTCGAGCGGATCGAGGAGATGAACCCGCTCGTGAACGCGATCGTCACGCAGCTGGATCCCGAGCTCGCGCTGAAGGCCGCCGACGAGGCGCCGCCTGGCCCGCTGCAGGGCTTGCCGATCGCCGTCAAGGACCTCGAGGACACGGCGGGCATGCGCACCACCTACGGCTCGCCGCTGTTCGCCCAGCACGTGCCGACGAGCGACTCGCTGCTGGTCGAGCGGCTGCGGCAGGCCGGTGCGGTGATCATCGGCAAGACGAACACGCCCGAGTTCGGCGCCGGCTCGCAGACGTTCAACCCGGTGTTCGGCGCGACGCGAAACCCGTACGACCTGTCCCGGACGCCGGGTGGGTCGAGCGGCGGCGCGGCGGCGGCCGTCGCGGCGGGGATGATCCCGTTCGCCGACGGCTCCGACCTGGGTGCGAGCGTGCGCAACCCGGCCGCGTTCTGCGGCCTCTACGGCCTGCGCCCCACGCCGGGCCGGATCCCGGACCATGGCCCTGGCGATCCGTACAACCCGTTCCCGGTGCTCGGGGCGATCGCCCGCACGCCGCAGGACGTCGCGCTGCTGTTCTCGGCCCTCGCCGGCCCCGATACCCGCGACCCGCTCTCGATCCAGGAGCCCTGGCCGCTCCCCGCCGACCTGCGGTCGGACCCGGCGGGTCTGCGGATCGCCTGGAGCGAGACGCTCGGCGGGCTGCCCGTCGAGCCCGAGGTCACCGCCGTCCTGCAGACGGCGCGCGCCGCGCTCGAGGACCTGGGCTGCGTCGTCGAGGACGCGGAGCCGGACTTCAGCGGCGCCGACGAGTGCTTCGAGGTGCTGCGCGGCGTCGGGTTCGCGGCCGCCTTCGAGGACATCATCGACGACGTCAAGCCGACGCTGCGGGCGAACATCCGCTTCGGCCAGCACCTGGACGCGGCGCGGATCGCGAAGGCGCTCGCCCTCCGAGGCGAGCTGTTCACCCGGATGCGCGAGTTCCTGACCCGCTACGACTTCCTGGCCGCACCCGTCACGCAGGTCGCGCCGTTCAGCGTCGACCTGGAGTACCCGACCGAGATCGCCGGGCAGCGGATGGGCTCCTACCTCGAGTGGTTCCGCTCCTGCAGCCGGATCACGGTCACCGGCCACCCCGCCCTGGCCGTGCCGGCGGGGTTCACCCCGAGCGGGTTGCCCGTCGGCCTGCAGCTCGTCGGCCGCCATCGCGGCGAGCTCGCGCTGCTCCAGCTCGCCGAGGCGCTGCGGTAGCGGATGCCCTGGCCCACCACCGCGCCCACCGACGCGCACCGGGCGAGCTACCGGGACGCGGAGCCGCGTTCGTACTGGCTACGGACGCCGCACGCCCCGACGCCGGCCCTGACGGAGGCCACGTCCGCGGACCTGTGCATCGTCGGCGGTGGCTTCACCGGGCTGTGGGCGGCGCTCTACGCCGCGCAGCAGGGCAAGGACGTCGTCGTGCTGGAGGCCGAGACCGCCGGATTCGGCGCCAGCGGGCGCAACGGAGGCTTCGTCGTCGCGTCGCTCACCCACGGGATCGACAACGGCATGGCGCGGTTCGCCGAGGAGATGCCGGTCCTGGAGCGGCTCGCGCTGGAGAACTTCGACGGCCTCCGAGCGGACCTCCAGACGCACGGCATCGACTGCGACTTCGAGGCCACCGGCGAGCTGCTGGCCCTGACGGACGAGTACCAGCTGCCGTGGCTGGAGGAGGAGCGCGAGCTGCTCACGCGCTTCGGCCACGAGGTCACCGTGCTCGACCAGGCCGCGATGCAGGCGCAGGTCGCCTCCCCCACCTACCTCGGTGGCGTCTGGGACCACACCGGCGCCGGCATCCTGGACCCGGGCAAGCTCGCGCTCGGCCTGCGCGACGCCGCGTTGCGCGCGGGCGTCCGCATCTACGAGCACTCCGCCGCCCACCACGTCACCGACGACCTGCACGTGCTGACGGCGCAGGGCCGGGTGAAGGCGGGCCGCGTGCTGCTGGCGACGAGCGCCTACCCGCCGCTGCTGCGGGCCATCAAGCGCTACGTCGTGCCGGTGTACGACTACGCGCTGATGACCGAGCCTGTGGACTTACGGGAAGTCGGGTGGGCCAATCGCCAGGGCATCGGTGACGGTGGCAACCAGTTCCACTATTACCGCCGGACCCGGGACGGCCGCATCCTCTACGGTGGGTGGGACGCGGTTTACCGTTACAAGGGTCCGGTCGGCCCGCGCCACGACGAGCACGACGCCACCTTCGCCACGCTCGCCCAGCACTTCTTCCACACGTTCCCGCAGCTTGAGGGCACGCGCTTCACCCATCGCTGGGGCGGGGCGATCGACACCAGCAGCCGCTTCAGCGTGTTCTTCGGCACTGCACATCAGGGCCGGCTCGCGTACGCGACGGGGTACACCGGCCTGGGCGTGGCGGCCGCGCGCTTCGGCGGGCGTACCGCGGTGGACGTCCTCGACGGACGCATGACGGACGCGACCCGCACGCGCTACGTGCGCAGCAAGCCGATCCCGTTCCCGCCCGAGCCGCTGCGCTACGCGGTCATCCAGTACACGCGCGGCCGGCTCGCGGCGGCCGACCGCAACGCGGGCCGGAGAGGACTCTGGCTGCGCACGCTCGACCGCCTCGGGCTGGGCTTCGATTCTTGAAAGAGGGACTGTCCCTCTCTAAGAGAGCTTGTCCTTGACCTTGGAGACGAGGCCGTCGTCGTCGTTGGCCACGATGCCCGTGACCTTGTCCGGGAGGCCGGCGGCCTTGCGCAGCTTCTGGGCGATCTCGGCGATCTCCTCAGGCGCGTAGTCCGGCGCGAAGACGTCGGTCTCCGGCGGCAGGTCCTGCGGCGGGAAGCCCTCCGGCGCGTGGTCGACGACCTCGAGGTCCTCGCCCGTCTCCGGGTGCGGGCCGTTGAAGACCGCGATCACCTCGCGGTAGTCCTCGGGCGAGAAGCGGTACAGCTTCTTGTGCTCCCCGGCCTCGATGTGCGGCTGGCACTCGGGGATCTTCGCCGTCGGGATGCGCGGCGACGGGAACAGCTTGGACATGTCCGCGCCGGTGAGCTTCTCGAGCGCGCGCGCGTACGCGACCTGGTGGACGCCACCGCGCACGAGCAGGTAGCCGGTCAGCGCACGCGCCGCCGGATGGTCACACATCTCATACACGCGCAGCTTGCCGGAGCGGGCGCCCGTCTCGAGGAAGTAGTTGTGAGTGAGGTCCTCGACGAGGTCGCCCGAGGAGTGCACGTAATCGCCCGTCCACGGCGTGCCGTGTGAGTCGGCCGGAAGCGCACCCTTGCCACCGAAGTTGTAGTGGTGCTTGTACGCCTCGCTCTCGACGTCACGGATGTCCACGCCCGTGAGCATCGTGTTGATCGTCGCGGCGACGAGCTCGATGTGCCCGTACTCCTCCGCGGCGATGTTCGCGATCAGGTCGTAGAACGGCCGCGTGCCCTGGCGGAAGCGGTAGTTGAACGACTGGAACGTGTAGTTCATCAGCGTTGACATCTCGCCGAACTTGCCGCCCATCAGCTCCTGGACGGTCGCGGCGCCCGCGGGGTCCGGCGTCGAGGGAGGCGGCAGCTCGGTCTGCCAGCGGTCAATACGGAGGATCATGTCCGGACCCCTACCCACGTCTCAGACGCATGACGGGTCGGCGTCAGGACTCCTACCAGTCACGAGTGCCGACCGCTGCGGTTGGCAAGCCCCACCGGCCATGAGCACTCTTGGGGGAACCGCTTCGGCCAATGGGCCGAGCTCCACCACCGATCAAGCCAAGGAAAAGGCGGCGGAGAAGGCGCAGCAGGCGAAGGGCCAGGCCGCGAGCCGGGTCCGTGAGCAGGTCGACACGCGCTCGACGCAGGCCGGCGAGCAGGTCAGCTCGACCGCGTCCGACATCCGCAGCGTCGCCGACCAGCTGCGCGAGCAGGGCAAGGACCAGCCCGCCAAGCTCGCCGAGCAGGCCGCACAGCGCGCCGAGTCGCTCGGCGACTACCTGCAGCGCTCCGACGGCGACACGATCCTCCAGGACCTGGAGGACTTCGGTCGTCGGCAGCCGTGGGCCGTCATCGCCGGCGGCGTCGCGCTCGGCTTCGCGGCCTCGCGCTTCCTGAAGGCGTCCAGCACGCGGCGCTACGAGACGCGCGGGACCGGCAGCAACGGCGGCTACCGGCCGCCGACCACGAGCCCCGGCCTGACCGCGGGCGCGCCGACCAGCCGCACCGGCCTCGCCGCGGACGACATGATCGACCCGCCCGGGACCGGCACCGGCGTGCCGCCCGTCGGCGGCACCGGCCAGCCGCCGCGCGCGGGCACGGTCGTGACCGATCCGGGCGCAGCGGCCGGGGACATCCCGATCCGCCGCGAGGACTACACCCGCTGAATCCCATGGCCACCCACGACCCCACCAACGGGGGCGCTCGCGCCGTCGAGCCGGACCCCCGCGACAAGGGCCTCGGCGAGCTGGTCAAGGATCTGGCGAGCCAGACCTCCACGCTCGTGCGCCAGGAGATCAAGCTGGCGCAGGCCGAAGTCACCGAGAAGGGCAAGGTCGCGGGCAAGGGCGCCGGCATGCTTGCCGGCGCGGCCGTCGTCGCCCTCCTCGGGCTCGGAGCGCTCACCGCGTTCCTGATCATCGTCCTCGACAGCTTCCTGCCGCTCTGGCTGGCCGCGCTGATCGTGACGTTGCTGTGGCTGGCGCTCGCCGCCGTCCTCGGACTCGCGGGCAAGAACGCGATCCAGAAGGCCACGCCGCCCGCACCCCAAACCGTTGAGACCGTGAAGGAGGACATCCAGTGGGCGAAGACCCAGACCGGATCCGCCGCGAGATAGAGCAGACCCGCGCGGAGATGGGTGAGACCGTTGACGCGCTCGGCTACAAGACCGACGTCAAAGCGCGTGCCAAGGACTCGATCCAGGACAAGAAGGAGAGCGTGATGGGCGTCGCCTCATCGGCCAAGGAGCGCCTCGTCGGCGCCGGACAGACCGTCGGCGACAAGACGCCCGACACCGAGCAGGTCAAGGGCCAGGCCAAGAAGGCGGTGAGCGTCGCCCAGTCCAACCCGCTCGGGCTGGCGGTCGGCGCCGTGGCCGTCGGCTTCCTCGCCGGCATGCTCGTCCCCGCGACGCGCGTCGAGGACGAGAAGCTCGGCCAGATCTCCGACGACGTGATCGATCGCGCCAAGGAGACCGGTCAGGAGGCCCTCGAGCGCGGCAAGCAGGTCGCGCAGGAGGCCGCCCAATCGGCGCAGGAGACCGCCAAGGAGAGCGGCCAGCAGCACGCCGAAGAGCTCAAGGGCTCCGCGCAGGACCACGCGCAGGAAGCCGCTTCGAGCGCGCGCTCCTAAGGCCTGCGTTCCGCTTCGAGCCGGTGGGCCAGGGCGAGGGTCTCCTCGTCCAGGTTCGCCGGCTCGAGGTCGTCATAGGCCGCGATCACCGCCGCCTCCACCGCGTCCAGCGTCAGCCCTTCGACCTCCTCGTCGAGTGCGCCCGCGGTGGCCTCGTCCCACTCGAACGCCAGCGCGCCGAGGACGTCGCGCAGCACGGCGCGTAGGCCCGGGCCGTCGTGGACGACGACCGAGGCGCCCAGCAGCGCCGCGCCGCGCACGAGCCGCTGGGCCGTGCCGATCAGCTTCACCTTGCCGCGTGCGTTGACGCTGTACTCGCCCGGGCAGTACTCGTGGGGGACCTCTCCCACGCGCGCGTCCACGCCGAGTGTCCGCAACGCGCCGGCGAGGCGCTCACCTTCGCGTGCGAAGCGGTCGTGGGTGCCGGTGGCGGGATCGGCGAGCGCCCACACCACGTCGATCCCGATCGACGCCTCGTTGTAGGCCGCGGCGTGACCGCCGGGGAGCCGCAGCACCGGCTCGTAACCGTGCTCGCGGGCGGCCGCCACCGCCCGCTCATACCCCGGGCTGAGCTTGTCGAGCTTCCCGAAGGCCACCGCGGCGCGCGGGCGGTAGACGCGCAGCGTGCTCGGCAGCTCGCCCTTGGAGACGCGGGTCAGCAGCGCGTGGGAGATCGCGAGCTCGAGGGCGGCCGTTCCGGCGGCCCCGGAGCGCAGCAACTGCATGCTCGGTAACTCTAGGCGGCGCGACTGACGTTGAAGCGCATGACGACCTCGGTGCCGCCGTCCTCGGGCGCGCGCACGTCCGCCGAGTCCGCGACCTGGGCGATCAACCCGAGCCCGAGCCCGAGCCCGGGCGAGTCCACGCGCGGCGCGAGACCGCTGCCCTCGTCGCGCACGTAGAAGCACACGTGGTCCTCGTACTCCTCGGCCTCGATGGTCACGCTGCCGGGCTCGGCGTGGTCGCGGTAGGCGTGCAGGACCACGTTGGTCGCCGCCTCCGTGATCGCCAACGCTATGTCGCTCAGGACAGCGCGATCCTCCACGTAGGACCGCGCCCAGTCGACGACTGCACGGCGGGCCTGCATCGGGGTTTCGCGCGCGGCAGCGAAGGACCACGCGGCATGGGGCACGATCCGCCGCTACCCCGTCCGGGACGAATCAAACCCGTTTCGGGCGCACGGCGATCGCAACGGTCGCGATGGCGCTCACCGGACCACCCGGCGGCCCGATCTCGACGTCCCACAGCCACTCGGTCTCGCCCCGCGCGCGGCACGTGGCGACCGCCTCCAGCGCACCCTCGCGAACGGCGCCGACCACGTGCGTGGAGTTGTTGAGCCCGGACGCGATGAACCCGTTCGGGAGCACCTCGACCGCGGTTCCCGTGGACGCGATCGACTCCGCCATGGCTGCGTATACGCCACTCTGGACGGTGCCGTCCGCGCCGAGCACCGCCGGCGTCACGGTGACCCGCGCCCGGGTGGGCTCCAGGTACTCCAGCCCGTAGCGCGCGTCGAACGTCTGGTCGAGCGGGACGACGATGTGGTCTTCGATCCTCACAGGAACTCCGTCACGGCTCGCAGGGTCTCCTCGGGGGCTTCCAGGTGCGGAGCGTGCCGGCAATCGAGCACGACGCGGCGCGCCTCGATGAGGTCCAGCTGGGCGAGCGTGCCGTACTGGTCCTGGGCCCCCTGGATGGCGAGCGTCGGCGCCGTCACGCGCGCCAGTACGTCCTCGATGTTCCAGTCGCGGAACGCCGGGTCGAGCCAGATGTCGTTCCACAGCCGGAACGTGCGCTCGGGGTCGCGGTGGTAGCGGGCCATCCGCGCCTTGAGGTCCGTGGTCTCGAAGGCGGTCCGCGCCGCCTCGATGCTCGCGACGGTCACGTCCTCGACGAACACGTGCGGGGCGAGGAGCACGAGCCGGTCGACCGGGTGCTCGGACGCATGGATGAGCGCGATCGAGGCGCCGTCGCTGTGGCCGATCAGCACGGGGCGCTCGAGGCCGTGCTCGGCGAGCAGCCGCGGGAGCACGTCGAGCGCCTCCTCGTGCATGAAGCGCGGCGTGCGCGGCCCGTCCGGAAGGTCCGACCAGCCGTGTCCGGCGCGCGAGTAGAGGAACACGCGACGTCCGGTGGCGGCGTGCACGCGGGCGGGGAAGTCGCGCCAGAGCTCGACCGATCCGAGCCCTTCGTGCAGGAAGACGAGCGCCGGCTCGGTGCCCGGCAGCTCCTGCGTCTCGAGCGTCAACGGACGGCCGCCATGCGGCGGTGCAGCGTCCGGAGCACGCGCTCGGCCTGCTCGGGCGCCCACAGCTCGGCGGCGCGCGCGCCCTCGGCGAGGATGGCGTCGATCTGGGCCTCGTCGAGGTCGGCGTCGTTCAGGCAGCGCGTGCCGAAGCCGATGTGCCACTTCTCGTCCCGCAGCACGAGCTCCATGCCCTCGTAGAGGCCGGGCAACTGCGCCTTGTCGAGGATCTCCAGCAGCGCGTACTGGCCGGCGGTGAAGACGACGCCCTCCAGGACCATGTGGTAGAGCCCGACGGCCTCGACGCCCGCCTGCGCGGCCGCTTCCGGGAGCCGGCGCTCGAAGATGTCGACGAACGCGGGTGAGACGTGCGCGCGTGGGTCGGAGAGGCCGACGGCCTGCGCGTAGCGGGCGAAGAAGCGGGCGTGGCGCTCCTCGTCGCGCCGCTGGGCCGCGAACGTCGCGGCCGCGTCGCCGTCGAAGAACGCGTGCAGGTGCTCGGCGACGCCCGCCTCCCCGACGATGAACCCGGCGACGAGCTCCTTGATGCGCGTGTCGGCGACGGTCGGCCAGTTCCGCGCATCGGTGGTCAGGTCGATCGCCTCGTCGTCCCACTGGATGCGGTCCGCGAGGCGCAGGAAGTGCTGGTACCCCGCGATCACCCACCTGACCGTACCATCGGCATCCGTGGATCTCGTGACCCAGACCCTCGACGCCGAGGGCGTGCTGCTGATCGCGTTGAACCGGCCGGAGCGCCGCAACGCGATCGACGACGCGGTGGCGGACGCGCTGCGCGACGCGTTCGAGCGCGCGGCGACCGACGCCGCCGTGCGCGCCGTCATCCTCACCGCCGAAGGGCGCGCGTTCAGCGCCGGCGGCGACCTCTCGCGCTTCGAGCGCGACTGGGACCCGCGCGACTTCCGCCACGACTCGCACCGCCTGACGCAGCTGATCACGCTGGTCGAGCGCCTCGAGAAGCCGACGGTCGCGGCCATCAACGGCGTCGCGACCGGCGCCGGCACGCAGCTCGCCCTGGTGTGCGACGTGCGGCTGATGGCGCCCGGCGCGCGCTTCATCTACCGCGAGGGCCGGCTCGGGATCATCCCCTCGCACGGCGGGATCACGCGCCTCGTCAAGCTGATCGGCCTCGCACGCGCGCGCGACGTGATCCTCGGCGGCGAGGAGGTCGGTGCCGAGGACGCGCTGCGCCTGGGCATGGTCACCGCCGTGGTCGACGACGTCGTGGCGGCGGCCCGCGAGCGCGTCGCGCTCATGCTCGAGCGCTCGCCGCAGGCCTACGCTGCGGCCAAGCGCCTGCTGTGGCTGGCGGGCAACGTGGATCTGGAGAGCGGGATGGTCGCCGAGGCGCTCGCGCAGAGCGCCCTCGTCGGCACCCCCGAGCACAAGGAGGCGGTATGGCGACGATCATCGAGCTAGACGGCATCACCCCGCGGATCGCGGAGGACGCCTACGTCGCCCCGACCGCCGTGTTGATCGGGGACGTCGAGGTCGCCGCGGGTGCCTCGATCTGGTTCGGCGCGGTCCTGCGCGGCGACAACAGCGCGATCCGCATCGGCGCCGGCTCCAACGTCCAGGACAACTGCGTCATCCACTGCGCCAAGGACCTCCCGACGATCGTCGGCGCCAACGTGACCGTCGGCCACATGGCGATGCTCGAAGGCTGCGAGATCGGCGACGGGTCCCTGATCGGCATGGGCGCGATCGTCCTCCAGCGCGCCACCGTCGGGCCCGGCTCGCTCGTGGCCGCCGGCGCCGTGGTCGGCGAGGGCGTCGAGATCCCGCCGGGCGTGCTCGCCGCGGGCGTCCCGGCGCGCGTCAAGAAGGAGATCGCGGGCGAGTCCCAGCGCTGGGTGGAGTCGGCGGCGCGCGAGTACCAGTCCAAGCGCTTGCGCTACCTCCGCTGAGCCGCCGCTCTCACCGTCATCTCACGCGCGTGCTGAGGGACTACCCCTCGTCCACTGTCGTCAAGAGGGAGGGACCAGCATGGCTCGGAGGCGAGCACTGCGACTGACGGCGGGCGCCTTGGGCGTCGCCGCCTGCCTGATGGCCACGACATCGGCCGCCGACGCACGCAGCGGGGTGGGTGTCGGGCCGGACGGCCAACCGGATGGTGCGGGGCTGATCGCGCCCGACCTGGCCCCGGCCGCGGCGCCGCAGCGCACGGCACGGGTGTTCCACCCGCCGTTCTGGGGTCACGGCCACGGCCGGCCGGACTACCAGCCCGGCGACCCGGGCCTCGGTGACCCCTACTTCCCGCTCGAGGGCAACGGCGGCTACGACACCCAGCACTACGACCTGTCGTTCTCCTACGACCCGGCGACCGATCGGCTGGAGGGACTCGCCGTCATCACCGCTCGGGCGACCCAGGACCTCTCGCGCCTGGGCCTCGACCTGCAGCAGCTCGACGTCGACTCGGTGACGGTCGACCTGCGGCGCGCGGCGTTCGCCCGGGACGGGCAGGAGCTCCAGATCACGCCCCGCAAGGGCATCCGCGAGGGTGACACCTTCGTGGTCACCGTCCGGTACGGCGGCGTGCCGCAGACGATCGTGGGGTCGCCGATCGTCTTCGGCTCCCCGTACGGGTTCCTGCACACCGACGACGGCGCGTTCCAGGGCGACGAGCCCAACGCGGCATCGACGTGGTTCCCGGTCTCCGACCACCCGCAGGACAAGGCCCGCTACACGATCCGCGTCAGCGTCCCCAAGGGCCTCGGCGTGGTCGCCAACGGCACCCTCAAGTACCACCTGGACGTGGGCGGGCGGTCGCTGTGGGTGTGGGACGAGCCGTTGCCGATGGCCTCCTACCTGGTCACCGCGGACATCGGGCGCTGGACTGTGCGCCAGGGCCGGACGCCGGGCGGCATCCCGGAGTACGTGGCGGTCGACCCGGTGCTGCCGGACGTCACGACGACCGAGCGCGGCGTCACGCAGACGCGCACGGCGGTCGACTTCTTCTATGAGGAGTCGGCGCGCGCCGCCGACCTGTGGACGCAGAAGTTCGGGCCGTACCCGTTCGACGTCGTCGGTGCCATCGCCGACAACGCCACCTACAACGGCACGCCGCTCGGGTTCTCGCTCGAGACGCAGACGAAGCCGGTCTACTCCGCCGTGCGCAGCTCGAACACCATCGCCCACGAGCTCGCGCACCAGTGGTTCGGCGACAGCGTCTCCGTCAACACCTGGGACAACATCTGGCTCAACGAGGGCTTCGCGAGCTTCTCGGAGTTCCTCTGGGCGGAGTTCACGGGGCTGCGGACCGCCCACGAGCAGTTCGTGATCGACTACAGCCGGCCCGCGAGCAGCGCGTTCTGGCAGATCGTCGTGTCCAACCCGCAGCGCGACACGATGTTCGCCAGCGCCGTCTACCGTCGGGGAGGCATGACGCTGCAGGCGTTGCGCGAGAAGATCGGCAACGACGACACGTTCTTCCGGATCTTGAAGACGTGGACGGCGAAGTACCGCTACGGCACCGCGACGACCGCGGACTTCATCGCGATCGCCGAACGGGTGTCCGGGCTCGACCTGCAGAACTTCTTCCACGTCTGGCTCGACGTCCCGGAGAAGCCGACCACCTGGTGATCCCACCGCGCCCCGCTCATCGGGCGGGGCGCGTCACCGGTCTTCGCGGCGGTCCTCGGCGTCCTTGCGCTGGTCTTCCTGCTGCTCCTGGATCTGCTCCTGTCGCTCGGTGTCCTCCTTGAACGGGCCGAGCTGGGAGGTGACGACCGCGATCGTGGCGGCGATGATCGCGATGGCCGTGATGATCGAGCCGAGCAGTTGCATGTGCGTCAGTCCTCTCCGGCGAGGAAGTCGGGGGCGACGGTGAACCAGGTGACCGCGAGCAGCAGGAAGAGCAGCGTTCCCAGATACGGGAGGAGCTGCCCGCCCTTGCCGGAGCGGATGACGAAGATCTTCACCGCGAGCACGCACAACGCGCCGAGGGCGGCGGCGATGTGGAGCGCGTAGTCGCCTTCGAAGCCGAAGACGGCAAGGCACATGAGCGCGACGACCACGACGAGGACCGCGATCGCGTCGCCTGAGGCGCGGTGGGTGAAGAAGGCCGCCCTGGCGCTGATCAGCGGCAGCTTGCGGTAGCCGATGGCGGCCAGCAGCAGCTGGTAGACGGCCAGGGCCAGCACGACGGAGGCCAGGACGGTCTTGACCGAGCTGGGGTTGCCGCGGGTGATGTCGTAGACGAGGTCCTCCACTGCGCGGACTGCTACCCGCGCAGTGGAAGCGGCTACTCAGACTTAGGTCGCAGCGAGGGCGGCCCGGTCGACGGGCGCGCGGGACTTGATCAGCTCGCGCGCGAGGTCGAGGTCGTCGCTGCGGTCGACGGCCAGCGCGCCGGCCAGGCGGTCGCCGTCGAGGTACCAGACGGTGAACTTGCCCTCGTCGATCGAGCCGCGGACGACCTCCTCGGTCCAGGTGTAGGCCGGGCCGACGTACTCGAACCACGCCCAGTCACTCAGGTCGGAGAAGAAGTACGGGACGACGTCGTGGGGGTCCTCGTGGCCGAGCATCGAGCGGGCGGCCGTCTTGCCCTGGTTCTCCGCGACGTCCCAGTGCTCGATGCGCACGCGCTGCTGGTGCACCACGGAGTCGTACTCGGCGATGTCACCCGCCGCGTACACGTCGACGGCGGAGGTGGCGAGCTTGGCGTCGGTGAGCACACCGCCGCGCTCACCGATCTCCAACCCCGCCTTCTTGGCCAGTGACACGTCGGGGCTCACACCCACACCCACGACGACGGCGTCCGCGGGGATGGACTTGCCCGAGGCGGTGACGACCGCCGACACACGGCCTTCACCCTCGAAGCGCGCCACCTCTTCACCACCGTAGATGGTCACACCGTGGTCGGTGAGCGCTTTCTGGAAGAACCCGCCGGCGGTCTTGCCGAACGTGCGCTCGAGCGTCACGTCCTCCTGCATCACCAATGTGCACTTGCGCCCCATCGAGCTCAGGGTCGCCGCGACCTCGGTGGCGATGTACGAACCGCCCACGAGGACGACGTTGTCCTTCGCGTCCTCACGAATGGCGTCGGCGTTCCCGAGCGCGCGCAGGTAGTGGATGCCGTCGAGGTCGGCGCCGTCCACGCGCAGGCGACGGACGTTCGCGCCGGTCGCCAGCAGGAGCTTGCCGTAGCGGACCACGTCCTTGTTGGAGAGCGTGACGGTGTGCGCCTCGATGTCCAGCTTCATCGCACTCGTACGGGTCAGCAGCTCGACGTCGTTCTCGGTGAACCACTGCTCGCCGCCGAGCAGGACGTCGGAGCGGGACTTCTCACCGCCAAGGAATCCCTTTGAGACGGCGGTGCGGTCGTACGGCGGGTCGGGGTCGCGGGAGACGACGAGCACCGAGCCGGTGGCGCCCTCCTCGCGCAACGTGCGCGCGGCGGAGAAGCCGGCGTCACCGCCGCCGACGATGAGGTACTCGATCTCGCGCTCAGACACCTTTGAACTCCGGCTTGCGTTTTTCCTGGAAGGCCGCGAACCCCTCGGCGGCGTCCAGAGTGTCGAACAAGCGTCGGATGCCTTCGCGCTCCCGCGCCAGCGCGTCGTCGAGCGGGAGCTCCACGCCCTCGTGGACGGCCCGCTTGATCTCGCCGATGGCGACCGTCGCTCCGCGGCAGAGCGCGGAGGCGTACTGGCGCGTCTGCGCTTCGAGCTCCGCCACCGGGAACAGCCGGTCGAGGATGCCGAGCGTGTGCGCGTTCTCGGGCGAGAGCGGGCGTCCGGTGATCATCAGGTCGAGCGCGGTCGGCACGCCGAGCAGGCGCGTGAGCCGCTGCGTGCCGCCGTTGCCGGGCAGCAGCCCGAGCGTCACCTCCGGCAAGCCCAATTTGTACGGTCCGCGCGCTCCGAAGCGGAGGTCGCACGCGAGCGCGATCTCCAGCCCGCCGCCCAGCGCGTGTCCCTCGATCTGCGCGATGAACACCTTCGGCACCCGCGCGATCGACGCGAGCACCGCATGGCCGAGCTCGATCATCGCCATGTTGCCATCGGTGGAGTTGGCGGCGAACGCCTTGATGTCAGCACCCGCCGAGAAGAACTTCGGTGAGGCGCTGCGGACGATGATCGCCGACGTCTCCTCGTCGTCCGCGGCGGCGTCGACCGCCACCTGGAACTCCTCCATGAACTCCCGGTCGTAGGAGTTGGCCGGCGGCTTGTCCAGCGTGATGTACCCGACGTACCCGTCAGCTTCGTAGGCGACCGCCATCACTCCAGCCCTCCCACGACGACCGAGATGTCCTCGAGGTAGTAGTCGAGGCCCTCCTGCCCATGCTCCTTGCCGTACCCCGACTGCTTGACGCCACCGAACGGCAGCTCGTCATAGCCATAGTGGAACTGGTTCACCCACTTCATGCCGGCTTCCACCTCGTTGGCGACACGGTGGATCGTGCGGATGTCGTTCGTCCACACCGACGCGCCCAGCCCGTACTCACTGTCATTGGCGAGGCGGATCGCCTCATCGAGGTCACTGACCCGCCAGATCGGCAACACCGGCCCGAACGTCTCCTCACGCGCGACGCGTGAGTCCAGCGCCGGGTTGGTGACGATGGTGGGGTTCACGAAATAGCCCTTGCCTTCGCGCGTGTCACCGCCGAGCACGACTTCACCGCCACCGTCGACCGCGTCCTGCAACTGCTCGAGGATCTCGTTACGTCCGTCGGCGGTGTGCAACGGCCCCACGCGGATCGCCGGCTTCTCGGCCTTCTCCCACCCCAGGCCCGGCTCGTACTTCCCGACCGTGCGGGTGAGCTGCTCGAGCAGCTCGTCGTACACCTCGTCGAACACGTAGACCCGCTTGCCGCCGAGGCACATCTGGCCGCAGTTCCAGAAGCGGCCGATGGCGATGCCGCGCGCGGCGGCCTTGAGGTTCGCGTCCGGGGCGACGATCACCGGGTCAGAGCCGCCCAGCTCCATCGTCATCCGCTTCAGCTTCGGCGCGGCCAGCCCCATGATGTGGCGCCCGACCGCCGTCGAGCCCGTGAAGGCGACGCGCCGGACCTTGTCGTGGGTGACGAGCGCGTCGCCGACCTCCGAGCCCTTGCCCGTGATCACGTTGACCACGCCGGGCGGGAACTCCGCCTCCAGCAGCAGGTCGGCGATCTTGAGCGTCGTCAGCGGCGTGGTCGCCGCCGGCTTGACGACGATCGTGTTGCCCGCCATCAGCGCGGGCGCCACCTTCGTGCCGAGCAGCGTGAGCGGGAAGTTGTTGGGCACGATCGCCGCCACGACGCCCATCGGGCGCCGGATGACCATGCCGTACGCCTTCGACAGCGCGCTCGGCAGCGGCTGGTAGGAGCCGCGCACCTTGGTCGCGAGGTCCGCGTAGTAGTTCAGGCCGTGGATGAGGTGGTGGATCTCGCCGCCCGCCTCGGTGACCGGCTTGCCCTGCTCGTGGACGAGCGACATCGTCAGGTCCTTGCGGTCGCGCTCGATCAGCGCGATCGCCTTGCGCAGGAGGTTCGCGCGGTCCTCCGCGTCCGTCTTCTGCCAGTCGGCGAAGGCCTTGTCGGCGGCCTCCACGGCCGCGTCGACGTCCGCGGCGGTGCCCCGCGGGACGGCGTCGATCTTCTCCTCGGTGGCGGGGTCGACGACGTCGATGCCCTCCCCCGCCGCCCCCTCGGTGCGTTCGCCCGCGATGAGCATTCCGGTCATGCGTCGTTTCCTCCTGGTGTCAAGGAGCGAGGCTCCGGCCGCCACAGGCGACCAGGACCTGGCCCGTCACGTACGCGGTGGCCGGCGAGGCCAGCGCGGCGATCGTCTCCGCGATCTCCTCGGGCTCGGCCTGGCGGCCGAGCGGGATGCTCGCGATCATCTTCTCCAGCACGTGCTCCGGCATCGCGCGCGTCATCTCCGAGGCGGTGAGGCTCGGGGCGATCGCGTTCACGCGCACGCGCGGGGCCAGCTCCAGCGCCAGGGCCCGCGTCATGCCGACCAGCCCGCCCTTGGAGGCGCTGTAGTTGAACTGGCCGAAGTTGCCGAGGTACGCGCGGCTCGCCAGGCTCACGACGGACGCGCCGTCGTTGAGCGTCAGCGCGCGCGTGAGCTCGTAGGCCGCGCCGAGGTTGACCCGGATGACGGCCAGGAACTGCTCCTCGGTCATCTTCACGATCCGCGCGTCCCGCGTGATGCCGGCGTTGTTGACGAGCACGTCGACCGGGCCCGCCTCGGCCACGATCCGCGCGCGGTCCTCCGGCGAGGTGACGTCGGCCACGAAGCCATCGGCGAGGTCGACGCGCAGGACGTCGTACCCGTCCTGCTCGAGCCGGTCCGCGACGGCCTTGCCGATCCCGCGCGCCGCGCCGGTGACCACGGATCTCACGACTGCACCTTGCCCACGTGCTTGGCGCCGACGTGGACGAGCTCGCCCGCCACGCCGCGGCCCTCGGCCAGCAGCGCGATCCAGTGCTGCAGGTCCTCGGGCGCATGGTCGGCGCCGACCGCGACCGCGTTGGCGGCGTGCCCTTCGGCGGCGAGGGTGCGCATCCCGGACAGCAGCGCGTTGGCGAGCATCGCGCCCGGCACGCCGTTCTGGCCGAGCAGGTGCTCGTTGGCGAGCACGAACACGATCGGCTCGGCGCCGCGCGCCGCCGCCTGCGAGCGCCGGAACGCGTCGGTGAGCGCCGTCTCGACGCCGGCGAAGTCCTCCACTTCGGGGGCGGTGAAGATCATGCTCTGAGCTTGTAGCGCTGGATCTTGCCGGTCGGGGTCTTCGGGAGATCGTCCACGAACTCGATGAAGTGTGGGTACTCGTAGCGGCGCAGCCGCTCCTTGCACCACGCCTGCAGCTCGGCCACCAGGCCGTCGTCGCCCGGATCGCCGCGCGCGATCACGAACGCCTTCACGCGCGTCGTGTAGTCGGCGTCCACGCCGACCGCGGCGGCCTCGAGCACGCGCGGGTGCTCGACCAGGGCGTTCTCGATCTCGATCGGCGACGCCCACAGCCCGCCGACCTTGATCATGTCGTCGGCGCGGCCCTCGTAGACGTAGTCACCCTGCTCGTTCACCCGATAGCGGTCACCGGTGAAGAACAGATCACCTCTGATCGCCGCCTTGGTCTTCTCGTGCTGGTGCCAGTAATAGGCGAGCGCCGAGTCACCTCGCACCCACAGGTTGCCGACCTGCCCGTCGGCGACCGGTGTGTGCACCTCGTCGAGCAAGACGAGCTCGTACCCCGGCACCGGCTTGCCGCTCGTGCCGGGGCGCACGTCGCCGGGCCGGTTCGAGCAGTAGATGTGCAGTAGCTCGGTGGAGCCGATGCCGTCCACGATGTCCAACCCGAAGCACTGCTGCCACCGCCGCAGCACCTCGGGGGCGAGCGGCTCGGCCGCGCTCACGCACATCCGCACCGAGCCGAGGTCGAACGTCGAGGCGTCCTCGAGGTTGACCATCGCGCCATATAGGGTGGGCACGCTGAAGAACAGCGACGGCCGCTCGGCGGCGGCGGTCTCGAGCAGCCCCCGCGGGTCCGGACGGCCGGGCCGGAGCACGGTCGTGGCGCCCACCCAGTACGGGAACGTGAGGTTGTTGCCGAGCCCGTACGCGTGGTAGAGCTTGGTCGACGAGAACGTCACGTCGTGCTCCTGTATGCGAAGGATCTCCTTCGCGTACGTCTCGCACGTGTACTCGATGTCGTGGTGCAGGTGCACGACGCCCTTGGGGAACCCGGTCGATCCGCCGCTGAACAGCCAGAACGCCATGTCGTCGCGATGGGTGTCGGCGGGCGCGCGGTCCCCCGGCGATTCGGCCAGCAGCGCTTCGAAGCGCGAGCGCGGCATCGTCCCGGGGGGCAGCCGCTGGACCAACGCGTCCTCGGCCACGATCAGCTTCGCGTATGAGTCGCGCGCGTAGTGGGCGAAGTTCTCCGTCGTGTCGAGGAAGGAGACCGGCGCGGGCACGGCCCCCGCCCGCATCGCACCCAGGAACAACGCGGGGAAGGTGGGTGAGTCGTCGAGGATCATCAACACCCGATCCTCACGTCCGACGCCGAGCCCTTCCAGCACGTTGCCCACGCGGCAGATCGCGTCGTGAAGCTGCGTGTAAGTGACCGACTCACCCGCGCACCGGATCGCGACCTTGTCACCGTGACCGGCGTCCAGGCGGCGGTCGACCAGCAACCCCGCGTTGTTCACGACCGCACCGGCGGGGCGAGGATCACGCGCGACTTCACCTCCAGCAGCCCACTCGGCGTCACCCGCAGCTCCGGGAGGAAGTCTCCCGACGCGAACAGCAAGCTGTAGAGCGGATCGTGGAACGGATACCCGTGGCGGGACATCTCGTCAGACAGCCTACTATCGATCGCAACTGTTGTGTCGAACGTTCCGGCGGAGATGAGGCCGTCGACCTCCAGCGGTGCCGACCACCCGCCGTCGAAGGCGAACCCGCCGCCCAGCTCCGCGACGCGCCCGGCCGCGCGCGCCATCGCCGCCGGGTCGCGCCCCAGCACCAGCAGCTCGAGCGACGTGGTCGCGGTGGTGGCGAAGCCGTCGACGTCGAGGAATCCCTCCACCACGCCCTTCGTCGCCCATGAGCCGTCCCGCCCGACGAGCACGGCGTGCACGTCGCCCGGCTCCACCGCTCGGTCCACGCGCCGGTTGATCACCGCCGACTCGTAGCGCGCGACCGGCTGGACGCCGGACAGCGGCTCGAACAGCGAGACGTCGGGCGCGGCCAGCCCTGGCCCGGCCGGCCACGCCAGCTCGGGCAGCGCGGCGGTCAGCCGGCCGTCACGCGCGACCACCTCGCCACGCACGTACACCGTCTCCGGCCGCCACTCCCCCAGCTCGGGCAGCACGTTGAACGTCGCCGCGCGGCCGGGCGCGATTCCGCCGAGCCGCTCGTCGAGCCCCAGGAACGTGGCCGGGTCGATGGTCGCCATCTGCAGCGCGCGCATCGGCTCGACGCCCTGCTCGCTCGCGATCCGCAGCGCGCCGCCGATCACGCCCCGCTCGGCGTAGAACGACGGCGTGGCGCCGTCGGTCGTGAGCATCAGCCGGCGCGCGCTTCCGAGCACGTCGCGCAGGCCGTCCAGCAGCGCCGGCAGGTCGGGCCGCAGCGAGGACTGGCGCAGCATCGTCCACATGCCCAAGCGGAGCCGGTCACGGGCCTCGTCGGCGGTGATCGCCTCGTGGTCGGCGGAGAGCCCCGCGAGGGAGAGCTCGTTGAGGCGGTCGTAGGACGCGCCGGCGTTGTGGCCCTCGACGCGCCGCCGCGCCGCCTTGGCCGCGGCGATCCCCGCGGCGACCCGCGGGTCGCCGCGCGCCACCGACGGCCAGTTCGTGATCTCGCCGCTGGCGACCACCTCCGGCCACGACAGCATCGGCGCGATCGTCTCGATCGCGAAGCGCTCGGCCTCGTCAGGGTAGGCGGACTGCGGCGAGATCCGCGCCACCCAGCGGATGTGCGCCGGCGCCGCCCGCATCTGGTCGACGATCGCCCGCAGGCCGTCCACGCCGTGGGACAGGAAGAAGAACAGGTTGTCGTACACGAGCGTGGTGGTCCCGTCCGGCACCGCCACCTCGAGCAGCGACGTCGGCGAGTACAGGCACCACGGGTGCGTGTGCGGCTCGACGTAGCCCGGCACGAGCAGCTTGCCGGTGATGTCGACGGCCTCACCGGCGGGCTCGCGCGGGCCGACATAGGTGATGACGCCGTCGTCGAACTCGACGTTCGCGCGCACCCATGTGCCCGTGTAGACGTCGGCGACGGTGCCGCCGACGAGCGCCTGGCCCATGACCGCACCATATCCTCGTGGCCGTGGACGACGTCCTTCGACGCCGCTCGGTCGGCGCTCCCGCCGCCCGCTCGACCCTGCTGACCGTGCTCGGCGAGTTCCTGCTGCCCCGCCCCGACGGCGCCTGGCAGGAGGCGTTGATCGGCGGCCTGCAGCTGCTGGGCTTCAGCCCGTCGGCCGCGCGCCAGGCCGTCGTCCGGTCCGCGCGTGAGGACTGGCTCCAGAGCGAGCGCGTCGGCCGGCGCTCGCGGATGCGACTCACGCCCCGCTCGGCGGACCTGCTGCGCGTCGGCGCGCGGCGCATCTACGGGTTCGGCGGGCCGGTGAGCTGGGACGGTCGCTGGCTGCTGCTCGTCCTGCGCGTGCCCGAGCAGCGCCGTGAGCTGCGCCACCGGCTGACGACCCAGCTCGCGTGGGCGGGGTTCGGCAGCCTGGGCGGCGGGCTGTGGATCACGCCGCACGTGGACCGCGAGAGCGAGATCCAGGCGGAGGCGCCCGCGGAGCTGCTGAGCTTCCGCGCCGAGCTGGGGGCGCTCGGCGGCACCGAGAGGGTGATCGGCGAGGCGTGGGACCTGCCGGACCTGCGCGAGCACTACGAGCAGTTCATCGAGGACTTCGCCCGGCTGCGCCCACGCGGCGACGCGGCGAGCTTCGCCGCCCAGACGGCGCTCGTGCACGCTTGGCGGCGCTTCCCGTTCATCGACCCCGACCTGCCCGACGACCTGCTGCCGGCCGACTGGCCGCGCCGCCGGGCGCACGACCTGTTCCGTGACCGCCACGAGCGCTGGGCGCCCGCGGCGCAGGCGCACTTCGACACCCTGGTGCCCGCATGATCTTCGGCCGCAAGCGCATCTACGTCGCCTACGTCGGCGGCACGATCGGCATGAAGCCGACCGACAACGGCTACGCGCCCGTTCCGGGCCACCTCACCGAGCAGATCCACGACCGGCCGGAGTTCCACTCGGCCGAGGTCCCGAAGCTGCACATCCGCGAGTACGAGCCGTTGCTGGACTCGGCCAACGCCCTCCCGGCCGACTGGCTGCGGATCGCCCGCGACATCGTGGAGCACCGCCACCACTACGACGGCTTCGTCGTGCTGCACGGCACGGACACGATGGCCTACACCGCCTCGGCGCTCGCCTTCCTGCTGCGCGGGCTGGCCAAGCCGGTCGTGGTCACCGGCAGCCAGATCCCGCTCGGCGTGCTCCGGAGCGACGGGCGGCAGAACCTGCTCACGGCGATCCTCGTCGCGGCCCGTGAGGAGGTGCACGAGGTGTGCCTCGTGTTCGGCTCCCACATCCTGCGCGGCTGCCGCACCGTCAAGGCGAGCGCGTCCGGGTTCGAGGCTTTCACCTCGCCCAACCTGCCGCCACTGGGGATGGCGGGCGTGGAGATCGCGGTCGACGAGAAGCGGCTGCTCGGCCACCCGTCGGGTGCGGTCGGGCTGCCCATGGACCTGAACGCGCCGGTCAACCTGCTGCGGCTGTACCCGGGCATGCCGGCGAGCCTGCTCGAGGCGGCCATGGCGGCGCCCGCGCGCGGGCTGATCCTGGAGGCCTACGGCGCCGGTACGCTGCCCGCGCACGACGGCGGGTTGCTCGAGGCGCTGCGGCGAGGAACGGAGCGCGGCGTCGTCGTCGGCGTGGTCTCCCAGTGCGTCGACGGGCGCGTGGACCTGACCGCCTACGCCACGAGCGCCCCGCTGATCGAGGCGGGCGCGGTCGGCGGGCTGGACATGACCACCGAGGCCGCGTACGCGAAGCTCGTCGTCCTGCTCTCCGAGGGCCATCCGTCCGACGAGGTGCGGCGGCTGTTCGCCTCCGACCTCGCCGGCGAGCTCACGTCGTAGCCAGCAGGTCGTCGAGGTCCAGCTCGCCGCCCGCGAAGGCGAGGTGCCCCGCCTCCGTGCGTGGCCACTCGTCGAACGGCCGGTCCCAGTAGAGCTCGAGGTCGTTGCCGTCGGGGTCGGAGATGTAGACGGCCTCGTGGGTGCCGTGGTCGGCGAGCTGGCGCAGCGGCCAGTCGACCGCGATCAACCGGCGGACGACGTTCGCCAGGTCCGCGCGGGTGGGGAACAGGATCGCGACGTGGTGCAGGCCGCAGACCCCGTCGGGCTGCGGCGGGCCACCCGCCGACTTCCAGGTGTTGAACCCCAGGTGGTGGTGATAGCCGCCGGCGCTCAGGAACAGGGCGTCACCGGTGGTCCCCCAGCCCGGGACGTCCCGCAGCTCGGTGATGACGTCGAACCCCAGGACGCCGACGTAGAAGTCACGCACGCGGTCGATGTCCGCAGTGCGGAGATGGACGTGACCGATCCGGGTGCCGGCGGGGAGCGGGTGCTCCGCGCGGGCGATCGGCTCGACTGAAGCCTCGCTCATACCGGCAGCATGGCAAGCCCAGCCGCCATACTTGGCGCCCTTCTCTCGTTAACCGCCTGGACGCTCCGGGCAAAGGATGATCTGTGTCCAAAATCCGTACGTTGTTGGCCCTCGCCATCGCTGGAGCGCTCGTCTTCGCCACGACCGCGTTCGCAAAGAACATCGTGGGTTCTGGTGCCGCCGAGCGGCTCACCGGCACCGAAGGCCCTGACGTGATCAACGGCCTCGGCGGCCGCGACACCATCCGCGGTCTCGGCGGCGACGACGTGCTGACCGGCGACACCGGCCCGGACGAGCTCTACGGCGGAGCGGGCAACGACAACATGAACGGCGGCTCGGGCGACGACCGCCTGATCGGTGAGGACGGCAACGACCAGGGCCTCGGCGGCTTCGGCCACGACACGCTGCTGGGTGGCCCGGGCGACGACAACCTCGAGGGCAACGAGGCGCCCGACGTGCTCAACGGCGGCGACGGCAACGACACCCTCGACGGCGGCAGCGGCGGCGACGACATCAACGGCGGCAACGGCAACGACACGATCTTCTCGGACACCGGCCCGGACCGGATCGACGCCGGCCCCGGCGACGACATCATCCACCTCAACTCGGACCCGCCGAGCGCGATCAAGAGCATCGACTGCGGCGACGGCTACGACACCGTCTACAACACGCCCGCGCCGATGGGCCGCACGAACCGCAAGCTCCTCGCCGCCCAGCCCAACTGCGAAAACGTGATCGACCTCGCCGCCGAGCGTGACCCCACGCGCGGCATCACCTGGTCGGGCAACGGCACCAAGAACGGCACCGACCGCAATGACCGCCTCAACGGCCAGGGCGGCTCCAACACCCTCTACGGGCACGCGGGCAACGACGTCCTCTGGGGCGACGCCCGGCACAGCGGCAAGGCGGGCAAGCAGAGCGACCTGCTCGACGCCGGCCCCGGCGACGACACCGTCTACGGCGGCCGCGGCAAGAACCGGATCCTCGGCGGCGACGGCAACGACTTCCTGCAGGGCAACGGCACCACGTCGACGATCTTCGGCGGCAACGGCGCCGACAACATCCGGATCGCCGGCAAGAACACGATCGTCGACGCCGGCCCCGACGACGACACGATCTACGCGATCACGGCCAGCGGCCGCGCACGGATCTCCTGCGGTCCGGGCAACGACACGGTGATCGTGTCCAAGTTCAAGGGCAACCGCGCGCGGGTGAAGGTCGCGGCGGACTGCGAGAAGAAGAAGCGCGGCTGATCAGGCCGGGCTGAGGAACGCGGCGGCTCGGCGCCAGCCGAGCCACGCGGGTCCCATCGCCACCAGCCGCGCGAGGACCGCGACCAGGAGCCATCCGGGCGCGGACGCGAGCGGCAGGCAGAAGCTCGGGTGCCCCGGCACCAGCAGCTCGGCGCCGATGGCCGCCACCAGCACGGCCAGCACGACCGCCGCGGCGGCGAGCATCCCGTTGGACACCTCGTACCCGGGGGCCGCGCCGGCGAGCCGGTCCACGCGCTCGGGAGCGATGCCGCCGGGGAACGCCAGGAGCGCCGACGCGAGCGGCGCCGCGCCTCCCCGCCGGACCGCGGCCGCGTCCGCCGCCAGCTCGGAGAGGGCCTGCTCGCGGCGGGGCAGCGTGCGGAGCGAGTACGCCTCGCCGATCGCCCGGGCGACCAGCAGCCGGAGCGGGTCACGGCGGTCGGCATGATGGCCCTCGTGCGCGACCACCGCGGCGAGCTCGCGTGGCCCGAGCAACGCCACGGCGCCCTCGGACAGGTACACGCGCGGCCGGAGCAGCCCGGAGCAGAACGCGCGCGGCGCCGCGCCCGGGACGATCGCCACCTCGCGTCCGCCGACCGTGCGCGTGCCGATGACCGGCAGCCGGGCCGCCAGGCGCCGGTGCGCGACGACGCCGCGGCGCAGCGATCGTGCCGCCCGCGTGAAGGCGAACCCGTCGAACGCCAGCAGGGCGAGCAGGGCCAGCTCGCGACCGTGGAACACGCCGTTCGGGATGTCCTCCGTGAGCGGGTGCAGCATCGCCCCGCCGTGGAAGCGGAACGCGTCGATCACGTACAGCAGCGCGAGCAGGAACGTGGTGAGCCCGAACGCGGCGACCGCGAACTCGGCCCGCCGCAAGCCCCGCGTCTCAGTCACCGCTGTCGGCGATGCGGCGGAGCGTCTCCAACCGCTGCGGATCGAGGCCGTAGATGTGGCGGGCGAAGTGCGCGAGCGCGAGATCGCCGAAGTCCTCGACGAGGGCCTCGACCGACGCCTCGGCCCGCGCCGCGAAGTACTCGTCGCGCGGGAGCGCCGCCGAGTAGACGTCGACGCGGCCTTCGCGACGACGGACCAGCAGGCCCTTGGAGTCCAGCCGCGTCATCACGGTCAGCAGGGTCGTGTACGCGCGCGTCTTCTCGCTGCGCGCGTTGAGCGCCACCTGCACGTCCCGCACGGTGGCCTCGGCGCGCCCCCACATCTCCTCCATGATCTCGGTCTCGAGCTCGTGCAGAGGTGGGGGCGCGGCCATGGTGCTTAGAGCTTGAACGTCCGCTTGACGTTGAAGCGCTTGCCGCCGATGGTGACGGCCCACGTGGCGGTGTAGTTGCCGGCCTTCATGCCGCGCAGCGCGCCACCGTTGAGGTAGACGACCTGGCCCGGGACGATGCCGACCTGCGGGATCGTGGCGTTGCGGCGCGTCGGGCCCGTGATCGAGACCGTGCCGCCGACCGGGTCCAGCGTGTTGCCCGTGTTGCGGACCGCGAGGATGAGCGAGCGGTTGTTGCCGCGGCCGGCCACGTCGGTCGCGCCGATGCGCAGGTTCGGGTTCTTGCGCGCCGGGTTCAGGCGCATCTTCCCGCGCAGGTCCCACTGCGGCACGATGCCGTTGCGGGCCTTGGCCTTCACCTGCTTGGCGAACACCTGGAAGCCGGCGTACAGCGAGCCGGAGGCGGTCATGCGGCGCATGTTGAACGTCACGCGACGCTCGCCGGGCGGCAGGTTGAACGACTGCGGCGTCGCCCGCACGTACGGAGCGAGGCTCGCCTTCGTGTTCAGGACCACCGAGCCGTTGTTGCGGTTCTGGATCCACGGGCGCACGTTGACCGTGACGCGCATGGTGTCCTTGGTGGTGTTCTTGATCGTGATCGTGCCGACTGCGCCGCGCTTGGCCGTCTTCTCGACGAGAGCGGGCGTGATCGACACGCCGCCCTGCTGCGTGGCCTTCGCCACCGGAGCGGACTCGTCCGCGCGGGCGATGACGCTGCCGGTCGCGGTCCCCGCGACGGCCAGGCCGAGGGCGCCGGCGACCAGCCGACTCCTAACGAGCTTCACTTCGGTATCTCCTTGGCGTTATCTGGATCGTGACCGCGGATCGCGCCTCTACGGCGCTTCCGTGGAAAGCGTGACGAGCAGGACCTTGCGGTAGCTGCCCTTGACCTTCGACTTGACCTGCTGGCGGAGGTTGACCGTGGCCTTGCCGCGGTTCTGGACGTCCGTCCATTTCGTCAGCTGCGGGTCCACCGACGTGTTCAGCGGCGCGAAGGCGGACTTGCCCACACGCGCCTCCAGCGGCAGCGGCAACAGCTTCGACCCGGCCGCGAGCCGGCCCATCTTGCTGCCGGTCGCGATGTCACCGTCGGCCAGCGACAGCTGCGTGCTGCCGTCGGTCGTCGTGACCGCGACGTCGAACGACGTCGAGTACGTCTTCGCCGACGTGAACGTCGCGAAACTCGACTTCGGCTGGCTGATGATGAGCTCGAGGAAGCTGGGGACGCTGCCGCCGATGGTCGTGCCACCGTCGACCGGCGGCGTCTGCGCCGAGGCCAGCGGTGCGGCGACCGCGACGGCGCCGACCGCGCCCGCGGCGATGAACGTGCGCAGCTTCATTTCGTGCCCTCTGAGAACTCGCTTCATGACCACCTGCAGACAGAACACGGGAGAACGCGATTCGGAGCGCATCACTTGACCGTGAACTTCTTCGTGAGGGAGAGCGCGGTCTTGCCCTTCTGCTTGAGCGTGACCTTCGCGGTGGCGCTGCCCTTCTGCAGCTTGGTCCCGAGCGGGATGTTGACCGTCTTGCCCGGCAGGATCTTGACCGGCGCGATGGTCAGGTTGCGCGTGCCGCGCGAGTCCTTGACCGAGACCGTGCCGCTGACGGCGTCCAACGTGTTGCCGGTGCTCTTGACCGGCAGGAGCGCGGTGCCCTTGCCCGGCTTGATCTTGCCCGCGCTGATGCCGGTCTTCGGCGTCGCGGGAGCGAGCCGGAACGGGGCCACCACGCGGTAGCCGAGCACGAGGCCCTTGCGCGTCTTGACGTCCGCCGGCAGGCCGACGACCTCGACCGCGCCGTAGAGCCCGTTCGCGGGCGCCGACACGACGTTGACGGGAACGTCCTTCTCGGCGCCGGCGGCGAGCGTGAAGGACGCCTCGCCGATGCTGACGCCACCGAGCGTGGAGCGGCGGTTGGGCGCGACCTTGCCGGCCGCGTCCTGGGTCCACTGCCGCGGCGTGACGGTGACCGTCAGGGGCGCCGCCGAGCGGTTGGCGATCTTCATCGTGCCGAGCGGCCCGGTCGTGCCCGCCTTGACCTCGATCGTGCCGGGGATGACCGCGAGGCCACCCTCCGCCTGCGCGGCCGCCCCGCCGGCCGTCGCCTTGTTGCCGTACGCCGCGGCGCCGGCGCCCAGCGCCAGAACCGCGGCGCCCAGCGCCGTAACTCGCTTCATTGCCACTTCCTCCCGCGCGCTGAGTCGAGCCCAGGCGCCTCTACTTCTTCTTCTTGGTCACGCGGACCTTGATCTTGACCTCGGACTTCTGGCCGTCCGCGTTCGTGTAGCGGAAGATCACGGTCCGGGAGCTCACGAACTTGAGCTTGAGGTTCACGCCGCCCTTGTCACGGATGGCCGTGTTCGGCTTGCGGACGGTCTTCTTGCCGACCTTGTTCAGGATCGAGACCTTCGTGCGCTTGGGAGCCGAGCGGCGCTTGCCGTCGATCACGCACGTGAGGCGACCGGTGAACTTGTAGGCCTTCTTGTACTGCAGGACCGGCGTGCCCTTGCTGACGCGGACCGGCTTGGAGCTCAGGACGACCGACAGGCGCGGCGTGCGGCACTGGTTGCGCTGCGCGCCCTGGACGCCGCCGCTCGGCGGCTTCGGCGCGCCGGGCGTCTCGGGCAGCGAGAGCGGGTCTGTGCCGATGCTCAGCGTGCGCGTGCTGATCGGCTTGGAGATGACGGAGACCTCGAACAGGTCGTTGTCGAGCGCCGTGGTGCGGTTGCCGGCGGCGTCGAAGAAGACGACGCTGCGACCGTAGGTGCCGCCCGTGCCCGGGATGAGGTCGCGCCACTTCTTCGCGAAGGCCTTGCCGGCGGCGTCGCCGCACTTGGTGCGGTCCAGCGGGCGGTCGTTCGTCGCGTCGCCCGGCGAGAGGTCCGTGCAGTCGAACTCGACGATGTCGCTGGTCGGCGCGGACAGGCCCGGCCCGAAGATCGAGACGACCGCGTGGTCGATGCCGGTGCCCGAGTCCTTGCCGGACAGGATCATCGGCACCTCGTCGACGTAGTAGAGCTCGTTGCCGGCGGCGTCGCGCAGCACCTCGCCCTTCTCGTTGAGCAGCTTGTCGCGAGTCGTGACCACCGGGTTGTTGCGGTTGACGCCGAGCGCGAACGGGGCGTCGTTGTCCTCGACGAGGAAGGCGACGCGCTGCACGTCGAGCGAGCCGGTGCAGGGCGTAGCCGTGCAGCTCAGCTTGAGGGTCAGCTCCCCGGCGCCGCTGACGGCGAACTCCGGCGCGGCGTTCGAGAAGTCGGTGTCGGGAAGCGTGTCGGCCGGGAAGGTCGTCGGCGGCGTCGTCGCCGTGTTCGGCTTCGGGCCGTACGTGGCGGTGTACGTGGCGGCACCGGCGGTCCCGAGGCCGTTGGCCTTGCGGACGATGCGCACGCGCTTGACGTTGAGGCCGTCCGGGACCGAGATCTTGACCCAGGCAGAGCCGCCCGCGCCGGTCGCGGTGAGGGTCCGGGCCGCATCGGTGCCCGCTGTGTCGCAGCTGCCGCCCGCGGCGGCGGTACCGGAGCTGTCGCCGACGAGGACGCCGCCGGAGCTGAGGCTCTGACCGTTGGGGCCGTGGCAGGCCCACATCCACACCTCGCCCGCAGAAGCGCTGGCGGCGGAGATGGCCAGGATCGCGGTTGCGACGACTCCCGCTATCGAAACTCGCATTATCCGACCTGCTGAGGGCATCTCTGCCACTCTCCCTCCTGCAAGAACTGCATGGACCCGTTGTTGACCGAGCGGAGCATCGTAGGACGCGCCTCTCCCCGTTGAGGCGCGATACACCCCGAGTGCGGCGAAGGTATCCCGGCCGCGCCGGTGGCGTCAAGCCACCATTCGTCCAGATGCCTCCACGCTTGCTTCAGGAGAGCAGCGTAAGCAGTCCGGCCCGCAATTGGACGTAATTCGTCGCAGAGCGGTAACAACCACGCGCGCGTAAGGCGAGCGCACGGCCGAATTGCACGGATTCCGGGTCATCGCTGCTGCCCAGGACGTCGACCCGGTCGAGGCCGGCGAGCGCCCTCAGCGGGTCCCCGCCGGCCGTCGGACGGCAGTCGGACAGGACGATGACCCGCCGCTGCAGCCCATGCCCCCGGTTGAGCCGGGTTGAGGCTGTCCGAAGGGCCAGGGCGAGGTCGGTCCGTCCCTTCCCGCGCAGAGACAGCAGGTCGTCCACGAGCGCGGCCACGGGGCGCGCTTCCCCCTGGTTCTGCAGGACGAGCGCGTCCTTGGCGAACGCCACGACGCTGATCGAGGCGCGCTCGGCGCGGGCCAGCACCACCGCGGCCGCCGCCATGGCCGCGAGCCCGACCGCGTGCCCCTCCATCGAGCCGCTGTGGTCGACGAGCAGACACAGTCCGAGCGGCGGCGCCGTCCACCGGCGAGAGACGAGATCGTCGGCGTGGCGCGGCTTTCCGCCGGAAACCTCAAAGCTCAGGTCGAGGTCGAGGTCGCCCTCCCCCGCCCCCCGGTGGGGCGTGAGCCTCCGGTAGCCACGCGTGCCGGTCGCCCCGAACCGGCCGGCCCGCACGAACACGCGGGCGGCCAGTCGCCGTGCCTGCGTGCGCAGCTCCGGATCGGTCGCGCACGCGAGGTCCGCGAGCAGGGCGAGGGCGGCGTCCGGGTCCGTGCGCATCAAGTCGTGGACCGCGGCCTCGTCGAGCCGGCCGACGTGGGGCGACACGTCGGCGAGCTGCGCGTGCCGGCGCTGGAGCTGCGAGCGGCCAAGGGTCCGCCGCCCGCGCTCGCGGACGACGGCCCGCGCTTCCGCCCCGGCGACGCTCCGTCCGGCCGCGCCGGGCGGCGGCCCCGCGCCGGCGGCCGGCCGCGCGCGTGTCAGGTCCGCGTCGGCGGCCGCGCCGCCGGCGCTTTTCCCGGCGTCGGCCCGCCCTCATCCTCGGGTCGAGGCTGCAGGCGCGCGAGCAGCTCGAGCACGATCGCCTCCGGCGTGCGGTCGCTGCCCTCGTCCAGCCGCAGCCGGCCGGAGAGCGCGGCGATGGCGGCGTCGGCGAAGGTGGCGTCGCCGGGCGCCGGCTCGGCCTCGCCGCGCACCGCGGCCAGGCCGATCGCCAGCCGGACGAGGTCGATCGCGCCGCGCACCGAGGCGCCCATGCGCACCTCCGGGTGCTCGCGCGTGAGCCGTGTCAACTCGACCGCCGCGGCGGGCAACGCGCCGTCCGCCCCGCTCACCGCGGTGACGATCCGCCGCTCCCCCACGGCGTCCTGGTAGCCGATCGCGATCCGGCACATGCGATCGGCGATCGCCTGGCTCACGCGCGCCGTGCCGACCGCGTCGAAGGGGTTCATCGCCGCGATCAGGCGGAAGCCGGGACCGGCCGGGATGCGACCGAGCCGCGGCACGTGGATCTCACCTTCGGCCAGCGCGCCGACGAGCACGTTCAGCGTCTCCTCGGGCACGCGGTTGAGCTCCTCGATGTACAGCAGGCGGCCTTCGCGCAGGGCGATGGCGAGCGGCCCGTCGACGAAGATCTCCGGCGTGTAGCCGGTCTGGAGCACCAACGCGGGATCGTGATGGCCGACGAGCCGCGCGGGCGTCAGCTCCGCGTTGCCTTCCACGAACTCGACGCCCAGCCCCGCGGCCTGCGCGACCGCGCGCAGCAGCGTCGACTTGCCCGTGCCGGGCGGCCCCTCGAGCACGACGTGCAACCCGGCCACGAGCGACGCGGCGAGCACCTCGGCCTCGCGGCGCAGGCCGACGATCTGCTCATCGACCCGCGCCAGCAGCGTGGTCGCGTCAGGACGCGTGGACGACCACGCCCCGGATGTTCTTGCCGTCGAGCATGTCCTGGAAGCCCTGCCCGATGTCCTCGAGCGCGTACCGGTTCGTGATCAGCTCGTCGAGCTTGAGCTTGCCGGCCTGGTAGAGGCCGATCAGGTTGCGGATGTCGTGCATCGGGTTGCCCGAGCCGAACAGCGTGCCCTTGACGGTCTTCTCGTAGAGCGTCATCACGGCGCCCGACAGCTGGACGGTGACCTTGTTCGGGTCGGCGAGCCCCGTGATCACGGCCGTGCCGCCCTTGCGGATCGCGTTGACGGCGTCGGCGACGACCTGCTCGTCGACGATGTCGACGGTGATGATCGCCTTGTCGGCGCCGACCCCGCGCGTGAGCTCCTGGGCGAGCTCGTGGGCCTCCTCGGCGGTCGTCGCGGTGTGCGTCGCGCCCAGGTCCTCGGCCGCCTCGCGCTTGTTGGCGAGCGGGTCGACGGCGATCACGTTGGCCGCCCCGGCGTGCGCCGCACCCTGGACGGCGTTGGCCCCGATCCCGCCGATGCCGTAGATAACCACGGTCTCGCCGGGCGTGACGTCGGCGGCGTAGACGGACGAGCACCAGCCCGTCGGGACGCCGCAGCCGACCAGCACGACCGTCTCCAGCGGCAGGTCCTTGTCGACCGAGACGCAGCTCGTCTCGGAGATCACCGAGTACTGGCTGAACGAGCCCAGCATGCACATCGCGCCGATGTCGGTGCCGTTGTCGTGGAAGCGGAACGTGCCGTCGGGCAGGCAGCCGTCGAGGATCGTGGCGCCGTAGTCGCAGATGTTCGAGTGCCCCGTCGCACACCAGCGGCAATGCCCGCAGACCGGGAGGAACGACGTCACGACGTGGTCGCCCTCTTTGACGCGGCTCACGCCGGGGCCGCACTTCTCGATCACGCCGGCGCCCTCGTGGCCGCCGACGATCGGGAAGCGGGGGACGATGTCGCCGTGGCGCAGGTGCTCGTCCGAGTGGCACAGGCCCGCGGAGACGTGCCGGATCAGCACCTCGTTGGCCTTGGGCTCGTCGAGCTCGATCTCGGCGATCTCCCAGTCCAAGCCGGTGTCGCGCAACATCGCTGCCTTGGTCTTCACGAGGCTCTCCTCCCTCGTCGACGCTTGGGGCCGCGACTCTACTCCTCAGGCGAAAGCCTCAGCGCGCAATGGACGCCGCGGCGCTCACGAGCCCTGCGTACGCACCCATCGGGCGGCCGTGGTGGTCGATGATCGCCGTGTGCCAGAGATGGTCGGCAGGACCGTCGACGAGCTGGTACTGGAGCACCTGCTTGACGCGCCGGTTCGCGCGCAGCATCGAGTAGGACTTGCGCAGCCACGCGGCCCGGGCGCTCTGGGAGATGGCGCGGTTGCCGGCGCTGAGGTAGCCGAACTCCGTCAGGTAGAGGTCGAGGCCCTTGCCCTTGGGCGTGCTCAAGCCCTTGACCTTCGCGACCTGGTCGAGGGTCTTCGTGAGCCGCCCGAGCTGGCTGACCGGAGCGTCGTCGGGGCCGCCCGTGCGCTTGTCCGGCGCGACCGTGAACTGGTACGGGTGGTGCGCCAGGCCGTCGGCCTTGAGCTTGGCGTTCTTGGGCGCCGCCTCGCGGATGAACTTCAGCGGGGCGATGGTGCGGCCGTCGCGCGTCGGCGCGAGCTCGCCGAACAGCACCTTCGACCCCGGGTCGACGGTCTTGATCGCCCCGTACGCCGCCTTGTACAGGCGGCGGTACTGCTGCGGCGCGGTCCGGCTCGGAGCCAGCCAGGCGCTCAGGTTCGGCTCGTTCCAGACCGAGTAGCGGTCCACGCGGCCCTTGAAGTGCGCGGCCACGGTGCGTGCGAACGCCGCGAACTTCACGGGGTCCGGCCGGTTGGCGCCGACCTTGCCGTCCTTCGTGGCCCACGCCGGGGCGGGACCCGTAAGGGTCAGCTGGAGCTTGATGCCTTTGGCCGCGGCCGCGGCCTGCAGGGCGTCGACCTTCGTGAAGTCGTATTGGGCGCCGCCGACCGGCGGGGTCCGGTGGTCCGCCCCGCTCACCAGCGTCCGCGCCCAGAGGAGGTTCACGCGGATGCGCTTGGTGTGCAGCGCGGCGGCGTGCTCGAGCGCGCGCTCGCGCGGCATGTAGGCCTGCTCGACGAAGACCGCGTCGTCCTGGAGCGCGAACTCCATCCGGGGCGCGGCCTGCGCGGTGGCGGGGAGCAGCAGCGAGGCGAGGGCAATGGGGAGGGCGTACTTCCGGATCATCTACGACGCTTGTCGGCATTCCGGCGCGTACGCTCAAGCGGTGCTCGCCGTGTTCGCGAAGTCCTTCGACGCCTACGACCCGCTGGCCGGGCTGGTCGTGGACGAGGTCGACGAGCCGTCCGGCCCGTCCGACGGCTGGACGCGCGTGGAGGTCCGAGCCGCGTCGCTCAACCACCACGACCTGTGGTCGCTGCGCGGCGTCGGCCTGCGCGCGGAGGCGCTGCCGATGATCCTCGGCTGCGACGCCGCCGGCGTCGACGAGGACGGCAACGAGGTCGTCGTGCACGCGGTCGTCTCCGACCCGGCATGGCGCGGCGACGAGACGCTGGACCCGCGGCGCTCGATCCTGTCCGAGGTGCACCCCGGCACGTTCGCCGAGACCGTCTGGGTGCCCCGGCGGAACCTGGTGCCCAAGCCCGCCGAGCTGTCGTTCGCCGAGGCCGCGTGCCTGCCGACCGCATGGTTGACGGCGTACCGGATGCTGTTCACCCGCGCGCGGCTGCAGCCCGGCGCGACCGTCCTGGTCCAGGGCGCGGGCGGCGGCGTGGCGACCGCGCTGATCGTGCTCGCCCGGGCGGCGGGCGCGCGCGTGTGGGCGACGTCGCGATCCGAGGACAAGCGCGAGCGGGCGCGGGCGCTCGGAGCCGACGCGGTCTTCGAGCCGGGCGCGCGCCTGCCCGAGCGCGTCGACGTCGTCGCGGAGACGGTCGGCGCCGCGACCTGGGAGCACTCGCTGAAGGCGCTCAAGCCGGGCGGGACGCTCGTCATCTCGGGCGCGACCAGCGGGCAGGACCCCGCGGCGGGCCTGAACCGGATCTTCTTCCTGCAGCTGTCGGTGATCGGCTCGACGATGGGCACGCGCGACGAGCTCGAGCGGCTCGTGCGCCTCTGCGTGGAGCGCGACGTGCGGCCCGTGATCGAGTCCGAGCGACCGCTCGAGCAGGCCCGCGACGCGTTCGCGGCGCTCGCCGCGGGCGACGTGTTCGGCAAGCTCGTGCTGACGCGCTGAGTCGCGGGCCGGCGACGTGTCCTTTCCCAGGGTGCGCACGCCGCCGGACCGACGGAAGGGCGCGACTGGTCAATGTCACGCCGTGTTCATCTTGTCAACACTCACGCAGTGGTTGCAAGCGAGCTGGCGCGGATGCGCCTGATCACGTGGAACGTGGCGAGGCCGCGTCGGCCGGCAGCCGGAGCAGGCCGAGGCCGTGGCCGCCGTCGGCGCGGACGTCGTCTGCCTGCAGGAGGTGACGGCGCGGACCGCGCCGCTGTGGCGGGAGTCGCTGCACGCGGCGGGGTGGCCGTTCGTCGAGACGGCGGTGGCCGCGCTCCCGCCCAAGCCGACCAAGCGCCGGCTCGCGGTGCTGACCGCGGCGCGCACCCCGCTGGAGCGGCTGCCCGCGCCACCGGTCCCCTGGGGCGAGCGCGTGCTGTGCTGCGTGGCCGACGGGATCGAGGTGGTCAACCTCCACTCCCCCATCGCGCCCTCGCCGGAGCTGGCGAAGATCCGCACGCACGAGGCGGTCGCGGCGTACCTGCGCGAGCCGTCCGCGCGGCCGCGGGTGCTGTGCGGCGACCTCAACACGCCACGCCGCGAGCTCGAGGACGGGACGCTGCTCACGTTCGCGCACGACTCGGCCGGACGGCTGCGCCCCGAGCGCGGCGAGCGCTGGGACCGCGCCGAGCGCGCGCTCGTGCGCGACCTCGGCTGGACGGACACCTGGCGCACGCTGCACGGCTACGGCACCCGTGACGCGAGCTGGACGTTCGCCGGCGACAAAGGCGGCTGGCGGCTGGACCACGTGCTCCTGGACGGGCTGACGCCCGTCGCGTCGAGCTACGCGCACGACTGGCGGCGCGCCGGCCTCAGCGACCACTCGGCGCTGGTGGTCGACGTTCAGCCGCCGGCGGCGACCACGTCGTAGCCCTCGGCGCGCAGGACCTCCATCACCACGTCACGATGGTCGCCCTGCAGTTCGATCACGCCGTCCTTGACCGACCCGCCGACGCCGCAGCGCTTCTTGAGCTTGCCCGCGAGCGCCTTCAGCTCCGGGTCGCGCAGCGGCAGGTCGTACACGGTCGTCACGCCCTTGCCGCGGCGCCCGGCGACCTCGCGCTTGACCTTCACGCGCCCGCCGGCGTTCTGCCGCGCCCGGACGGCGTCCGCGGGCGGCGCCTTGCGCTGGTCACCACCGGAGCTCGAATACACCACTCGCCGATCGGCCATCACCCTCAACCTCCCCCGTTCACCGGAAGCACCGCCCGGACCACCGTCCCTGCACCGGCGGGCGAGTCGACGCTGAGGGTGCCGTCCAGCGCGCCCACGCGGTCGGCGAGGCCGCTCAGCCCCGAGCCCGCGCCCGTCGACGCGCCGCCGATGCCATCGTCGCGCACCTCGACCACCAGCGCGTCCGCCGACCGGTTCAGGCTCACGACGGCGTGCGTGGCCTCCGCGTACTTGGCGACGTTGGTCAACGCCTCGGCGACCGTGAAGTAGGCCGTCGCCTCGACCGCCGGCGGCAGGCGCTCGTCGAGCGCGTCGACGACCTCGACCGGCACCACGCACCGCGCCGCGACCGCGCCGACGGCCGCGGTCAGCCCGCGCTCGGTCAGCACCGCCGGATGGATGCCGCGGGCGAGCTCGCGCAACTCGGCGGACGCGTCCTGCAGGTCCTTGCCGAGCTTCTCGAAGAACGGGACGATGTCGGTCGGGTCCTTGGCGAAGCGCCGCTTGGCCACCTGGACGTCGAGCACGAGGCTGACCATGCGCTGCTGCGCGCCGTCGTGCAGGTCACGCTCGATCTTGCGGCGCGCCTTGTCGGCCGCCTCGATGATGCGGGCGCGCGAGGCCCGCAGCTCCGCGCTGCGCGCCGCCTCCACCTCGCTGCGCAGCGCGGCCTCCTCGGCACCCTTGCGCTCGGTGATGTCGAACATCGCGCCGTCGAGCCACAGCCGCCCGCCCGGGCCGGCGACGAGCTGCCCGCGGTCCAGCACCCAGCGCACCTCGCCGTCGGCGCGGACGATCCGGTACTCGAGCTCGAACGGCTCGTCGGGCTGCGAGTGCGAGATCGCGTCGACGACCGCGTCGAGGTCCCCGGGATGGATCAGCGTGAGGATCGTCCGCTTGGTCGAGGACAGGAAGTTGTGCGGCGGGTAGCCGGAGATCCGCTCGATCTCGTCGGTGATCATCTCCAGCTGGTGGTTGTCGTGCCAGGCGGAGCGGTAGATCGCGCCGGGGACGTTCTCCATCAGCGTGCGCAGCAGGCGGTCGTTGGAGCGCTCCTGCGCCGCGCGCAGCCCGGCCCGGGTGCGGGCGATCAGCTCCGCGCGCGTGAACGGCCGGTGCAGGTAGTCGTCGGCGCCGGCGTTGAGCACCGAGTCGGCCATCCGGCCCTTGGCCGCGACGGTGATGGCCAGCATCCACGCGTCGCCGAGGCGCGGGTCGTCGCGCAGCACGCGGCACACCTCGGGCGCGTCCTTCCCGGACGAGTCGCGGTCGACGATCACCAGGTCGACGGGCTCGGCCTCGAGCGCCGCCCCGGCCGCCGAGACACGCCGAACCGCCCGCGGGAGATGCCCCGCGGCCCTCAACCAGGACTGGATCTCGGGCTCCGCCGCACCAACGACGAGCACCCCGGCCTGGCGCCGACGGACAGGTTCACCACGCGCCACACCCCCAATCCTAAAGGGGGATGGTCACCCCGGTTCGAAACTCAGCCCCCGAAGTCGGTGGCGTAGGTGCCGCCCGCGCCGCCTTCCGGGGTCGCGGCGGCGATGCCGATGCCGATGAAGCGGAAGTCGCGGGCGAGGATGTTCGCGCGGTGGCCGGCGCTGTTCATCCAGCTGCGGACGATCGCGCGCGGGGTGGCGAGCGAGCCGCCGCCCCAGGCGATGTTCTCGCCCATCGTGTACGAGCGGCGCGACTTGGTCCAGCCGGTGCGCTTGATGCGGGTCGCGAACGTGGCACCGCTCTTGGACTCGTGCGCGAAGTAGCGCTTGGCGACCATGTCCTCGGCGTGGGCGCGGGCGGCGCGGCCGAGCTTGCCGTCGAGGCGCAGCGGGCGCAGGCCGTGGGCGCGGCGCTGCTCGTTCAGGAGGCAGAGCGTGGCGTGCGCCTCCTGCGTGGTGGCCGACGGGACGGAGTCGGCGCCGGCGCAGGCCGCGGCCTCGGCGGCGACCGGGGCGGCGACGCAGGCGGACACGGCGATGACGGACGAAGCGACGAGCTGACGGATGCGGCGCATGGCTGAAGCTCCCCTCGGGAACGGGCATGGAATTGCGGCTCCCATGACCCGTTCGGCAGCCCGGCGTGCTCCTGTGGAGGCAGGAGCCCCGTGGCTTTGCGACCTCGCCTCGCGGCGAGTGTGCCTTTGTCGTGGGAGTTGCTTCTAGAGAGGAAGAAGGACTTCCGCTCTTGACCTAGCAGTTCCTTCGGCCGGGGTGCCCCACCGCTTGAGGTCTGCGCACCGACAAACCGCTTTGCGGTCCCCCGTACGGGGGAAGCCGGGCGCTACGGCTCGACGAGCCCGTGGCGGATCGCCCAGCGCGTGAGCTCCACGCGGTCGCGCATGCCCAGCTTGGCGAGGATGTTCTCGCGGTGGCGCTCGACCGTCCGCGGGCTGATCACCAGCAGTCGCGCGATCTGCTCGTTGGTGTGCGCCTCGGCCACGAGCTTGACCACCTGCAGCTCCCGGTCGGTCAGCGGATGCTCCGTCGCCTCGCCCGGGTCGTCCAGGTACGCGCGCATGATCGACCGCACGGCGGGTGGCGACAGGAACGGCTCGCCGCGCATCGCGGCGCGGCAGGCGTCCACCAGCTCGCGGTCGGCGACCGTCTTGAGCACGTAGCCGGACGCGCCCGCCTTCAGCGCCTGGAAGCAGTAGTCCTCGGTGTCGTGCATCGAGAGCATCAGGATCCGCAGCTCGGGGCGGCGCTTGGCGAGCTCCCGCGCCGCCTGCAGCCCGGTCCGCAGCGGCATCGCCACGTCCAGGATCGCCAGGTCGACGTCGGACCGCAGCGCCAGCTCGGTCGCCTCGATCCCGTCCGACGCCTCGGCCACGACCCGCAGGTCCGGCGCCGCGTCGAGCACCTTGCGGATGCCCGTGCGGATCAGCGGATGGTCGTCCGCGATGATCACGTTGGTCGTGAGCGGTGTGCTCATGTCGTCGGCACCTCCAGCCGCACCTGCGTGCCGCCTGTGGGCCCGCGTCCGATGTCCAGTCTTCCGCCCACGAGCATCGCCCGCTCGCGCATCCCGCCGACGCCGCCGAAGTCGTGCAGCGCCTCTTCGGCCACGCCGCGGCCGTCGTCGGTCACCGACAGCACGACGTGCCCGTTGTTCGCCGTCAGCGACAGCGCCACGCCCGTCGCGTCCGCGTGACGCACGACGTTGGTCAACGACTCCTGCGCCGTCCGGTAGATCGCGAGGTCGTGCTCGGGCGCGAGCGTCGGCAGGTCGTCGGCCAGCTCGTGCCGCACCCGCAGCCCGCTGCGCTCCGCGAACCCGGCCGCGAGCGTCGTGAGCGCGCTCCGCAGCCCGAACTCGTCCAGCGCCGCCGGCCGCAGCCCGCGCGCGATGTCGCGCGTCTTCTCGACCGCGCCGCGCGAGGCCTCCTGCACCTGCTCGACCGACGGCTGCAGCGGCTCCGGCGCCTCGCGCACGAGGCCGTCCAGCAGCAGCACGATGCCGGTCAACGTCTGGCCGAGCTCGTCGTGGAGCTCACGCGCCAGGCGGCGGCGCTCCCGCTCCTGCGCGTCGAGCGCGCGCCGGCCGCTCGTCTGGCGCTCGTGCTCGACCCGGTCGAGCATGTCGTTGAACGCGTCCTGCAGCTCGGTCACCTCGGCCACCGAGCGCTGCACCTCGATCCGGCGCCCCGGGCGCAGCGGGTCCACGCGGCGCATCAGCGCGGTCAGCTCGCTCAGCGGCGCGAACACGAGCCGCAGCGCGACGAGGTTGACGCCAAGCAGCGCCAGCACGCCCACCGCGAGGATCGCGATCTCGGCGAGCGTCGTGTGCGTGCTGACCTTGACCGGCGAGAGGACGAGCGCGAAGAAGGCGACGGCCAGCACCGCCGCGTTGATCAGAGCGACACGCCAGAGCAACGACACGCGTTCAGCGTCGCAGGTCGGCCGCCGTTCCCCATGGGTATCACCACGCAACCCGCGTCGCACGCCCCTCGGTGAGCGAGCGGACCCCGGCCTCGCACACCGCCGCGGCGGCCAAGCCGTCCTCGGCGCTGGCGCCGACGGGGGCGTCGAGATCCGCCAGCCACGCGACGAGCTCCTGACGGTACGCGGCCTCGAAGCGCGCCTCGAACCCGCTGCTGATCGCGATCGGCAGCGCGAGCGTCCCGTCCTCCCCCACCACCTCGCAGCGGATGTCGTAGCCGTACCCGGCGGTGACGAACGCCTCGACGTCGACGAGCACGCCGGACGCGGTGGTCAGGAGGATCAGCTGCGGGTCATGCAGACCCTCGCGCACGGGACGTGGCCCGCGGCGTGCGGACGTCGACGGAGACGATCTCCTCGCCGAGCAGCCAGCGCGTGATGTCCACCTCGTGGACGGCGCTGTCGGTGATGATCATCGGGCTGTCGAAGAACGGGTGCACGGACGGGTTGCGGTGCGCGCAGTGCACGAGCAGCGGACGGCCGATCGCGCCCGCGTCCAGCTGCGCCTTGAGCTCGACGTAGGCCGGGTCGTGGCGGCGCATGAAGCCGACGGTGACGAGGCGGCGGCCGGTCGCGCGCTCGGCTTCGACGATCCGCCGGGCCGCGGCGGCGGTCGCGGTCAGCGGCTTCTCGCACAGGACGGGCACGCCCGCCTCGATGCACGCCAGCACGAGCGCCTCGTGCGTCGGCACCGGGCTCGCGATCACGACCGCGTCGATGCCGGGCCCGAGAATGAGGTCGAAGCCGTCGTGGTAGGCCGAGACGGCGTGCGCGGCGCCCGCCAGCTCGTCGGCCGCGAAGACGTCGGTGTCGCACACCGCGGTCACGCGCGCCCCCGGCACCGAGTCGGCGAGCAGGCGCGCGTGGATCGAGCCCATGAGGCCCGCGCCGATGATGCCGACCCCGATCACGCGGGCCGGACCGTGATCTCCTCACCGAGCGAGAACGGCTCGACGAGGACGATCTCGTCGCCGCTCCAGAACTTGCCGGGGTCGTACCAGCTCATCGGGCGCTTGTCGGGCAGCAGGCCCATGTGCTGCATGGTCACGGCGACGAGCTCGGCGCAGTAGATCGTCTCGCGGCTCGCGTCGCGCCGCCGCACGCGGCCGGTCACCCACGAGCGGGCGAGGCCGGGCGTCGTCGGGAACGGCTTGCCGTTGTACTTGTCGATCGTCTCGATCAGCCGGTCCTCGTGCGCGCGCGTGATCTCGCCGCCCTCGAGCCGCCGTACCCACGCGCGCTGGCCGTACTTGTCGTCCCAGGTGCGGACCGCGTCCGCGAGCTTGTGCAGCTGCACCCCGCGGTGGCGCTCGCCGGTCCAGGCGTCCGGCAGCGACTTGCCGAGCTCCGCGTGCCACAGCAGCGGCGGCATGTCGTCGAGCGCGACCGCCATCCCGACGTGGTTGACGGGCGAGTTGGTGACGGTCTGGATCGCGCGGTCCGCGAACGAGCGGCCGCGGAACAACCAGATGTCGCCCGTCTGCGTGGTCGCGACGGCGTCGTCGAAGGCGAGCTCGGACACGGGCCAGAGAGTAGGGTTCGCGACATGAAGGCGCGTTGGAAGTGGCTCGGGCTCGCAGGCGCCGCCGGCGTCGCGGCCACCGGCGCGGTGTGGTCGCGCAACCGCCGCCCGCAGTCCGACTACTCGCCGGAGGAGCTGCGGGCGCGCCTGCGCGAGCGGCTCGAGCAGGTCGAGGCGGGCGACGAGCACGCCGCGCCCGTCGTGCCCAAGGACTAGCCCGGTTCCACCCTGGGTGGACCTGCCGGGCGAGCGCCCGGGGCCTACGGTCGGCCGCATGCTGCTCGCCTCGCCGCCCGCGTCCGTCGCCGCCATCACGCCCGTCGCGGCGTTCCGCGGAACGGTCGCCTACAGCCGCTACGAGCGCGGCGCCTACGCGTTGATCCTGCGGCGCGACGGTCACGAGATCCGTGCCCGGACGGCCCCGCGGGCGGTGCCGTTCGACGTCGACCTCGGCCCGGACGGGCGCGGCGTGACCGTGGCGGTCTACTCGCGCTGCGCGACGGAGCCGGCCTACGCGGGCACGGGCGCCGTCACCTACCCGGGCGGTGGCTCCGCGCAGGGCTGCCGCGCCGTCCTCTACGACCCGGCCACCGCTCGGGAGCGTGTGCTGACCGACGGCTACCTGCCCGCGATCTGGCACACGACGCTCGTCTACGCCCGCCCCGACGGCCTCTTCGCGCGCGTGGACGGCAGGACGCGCCGGGTCGAAGACGGCGGCGGGCGCGCCGTCGAGCGCAGCGGCGTCGACGTGTACGGCACCCACGTCGCCGTCGCGCGTGAGCTGGACCTGCGCACGGAGCTCGTCCTCACCGGCGTCGGCGCACGCCCGCGCGTGCTCGACGCGCGCGACAACGGCATCTCCACGCGCTTCATGCGCTTCCCGGGCTTCAGCGCCGGGCGGCTGCGCTGGGCGGACACGTGCGCGGGCGACCCCGCCGGCTGCCGGCGCCGCCTGCACCGGTACCGCCTGCGCGACCGCACCCGCGCGTCCACCCGCAGCCCCAGCGCCTACCTGACCGGCTACGCGGTCGACGGCGCGCGCACCTACCTGGTGCGCGCGCGGGAGGACGCGTGGGGCGACGCGCTCACGGACGGCTGCCCGTGCCGCGTGACGCGGTGAGCTCGCGCGCGCGCTCGATGCCGGCGGGGTCGGCGTCGTCGTGGTCGGTCGACAACGTCAGGGGCTTCCACCGGTCGTCGGACGCGATCCGGGCCTCGTCGACCGAGCGGGCCAGCGCGAACGCGTCGCTGCCGAGCAGCAGCTGCAGCGGCGGCTCCTCCGCGTCCGCGACCGTGAGGATCGCCTGCGCCGCCTTGACGGGATCGCCGAGCGCGACCGCGCTCTCGCGGTAGCGCATCATCGCGCCGACGCTGGCGTCGTAGGCCGGGTTGAACTCCTGCACGGTCATCGACGACCCGGCCCAATCCGTGCGGAAGCCGCCCGGCTCGACGACGGTCACCTTGATGCCGAGCGGGTTGACCTCCTTGGCCAGCACGCCGCTGAACCCCTCGACCGCCCACTTGGCGGTCTGGTACGGGCCGAGCCCGGGAGCGCTGCTGCGCCCGCCGACGGACGAGATCTGGATGATGTGGCCCGCGCCCTGCTCGCGCAGGACCGGCAGCGCCGCGCGCGTGACGTTGACGACGCCCCACAGGTTGGTCTCCAGCTGCGCGCGGAAGTCCTCCTCGGCGAAGTCCTCGATCGAGCTGACGTTCGCGTAGCCGGCGTTGTTGACGACGACGTCGAGCCGGCCGAAGCGCTCGACCGCGGCCGCGACGGCGGCGCGCGCCTGCTCGGCGTCGGTCACGTCGAGGGCGACGGGGTACGCGCCCTCGAGGTCGACGGGCCGGCGCGCGGTGGCGACCACGTTGTGGCCGGCGGCCACGGCGGCCTCGGCGAGCGCGCGCCCGAGGCCGCGGGAGGAGCCGGTGATGAGCCAGGTCTGCGGCATGTCTGCCTCCTATATAAGAACGGTGTTCTCCTAACTATAGAACGCCGTTCTCTAAAGTGACGGGCCGTGAGCTACCAGCGCGCCCGACGGCCCGAGCACAAGGAGGAGCGCCGCGAGGCGATCCTGGCCGCGGCCCGCGCGCTCGCCGAGGAGCGGCGGGTGCGCGAGGTGTCCCTGGGCGACATCGCCCGCGCGGTCGACCTGGCGAAGTCCAACCTGCTGCGCTACTTCGAGTCGCGCGAGGCGATCTACCTGGCGCTGCTCGCGCGTGAGTGGGCGGCGTGGACCGAGGCCGTCGACATCGGCGACGATCCGGCCGCGGCGCTCGCGTCCTCGCTCGCCGAGCGGCCGTTCTTCTGCGACCTGCTGGGCGAGCAGGCCGCGGTGCTCGAGCACAACGTCAGCGCCGAGGCCGTCCGCGCGTTCCGCGCCGAGTCGATCGCGCACGTCCGCACGCTGGCCGCGCGGCTCGACGTGCCCGAGGCGTTCGAGGTCGTCGCCGCGGCGCTGCTGCTCGCAGCGAGCCTGTACCCGCTCACCAGCCCCGCCCCACACGTCGCCGAGGCGTACGCGGGGACGGAGCTGCTGCAGCCGGACTTCGAAGGCCGGCTCTACGGGTTCCTGACGGCGTTGCTCAAGGGCTATCGCGCCTAGAGCAGGTCCTGCGCGAACGCGATCAGGCGGTTCGCGGTGGCGACGTCGATCGACTTCCCGCGCTGCGCCTCGACGTGGTTGACGAACGCCCCGAACGGCGCGTGCGCGAGCTGCGACGTGAGCGACTTGCACGTGCCCGGCTTGGTGATCAGGCCTTCGTCACACGAGCGCGCGATGTTGCTGAGCAGGCTCTCGCGCGTGGCGTGCAGCTCGAAGTGCCGTGTCGCCTCCCCCGCGTTGCCGAGCTCGTCGGCCGCGGTCACGTCGACCGTGTGCGTGCCGGGCGCCAGCAGGAACATGTCCAGCACCTGCCCGTGGGTGGCGGCGGCGCCGTCGAACCGCGCCTTCACCGTCGCCGCGTCCACGCCCGAGGCCGCGTCGGTGACGGTGTACTCGATCGCGCTGAAGTCGTCCGAGTCGAACGTCACGCCCTCGGGCGCGGGCTTGGTGATGGTGATCTGCGGCGGCGTCGTGTCCAGCACGACCGTGCGGGTCACGGGCGCGTCGGTCGGCAGCTCGTCGGCCGGGTCGAACGTGTGGCACGGGTCGGCCGTGCGCAGCTGCACGTGGTAGGTGCCGTCACCGGCGCTCGCCGGGATCGAGAACGTCGCGCCCGCGGCGATGTCCTTCCACGCGCCGGGAATGCTGCCGGCCTTGTAGTAGCGGTACTGGACGGCCACGCGCGCGTCGGTGAACACCGCGTCGACGGCTTTGGCCGTGAACTGGTGGTTCGCGGCGACGTAGGTCGTGCCACCGCTGCTGTAGGTCGTGCCGGCGAGCAGGATCGAGCCGGCGGGCGCGTCCGGGTCGCTCGGGTCGGCGCTCGGCGCGTCGCCCAGGGCCGGGAACTGCGCGGCGCCGTTCTCCCAGTCGCGGTACAGCGTGGTGAACGTCGGCCGCAGCAGGCAGGACTCCCACAGCGGGAACGTGTCGTTGCCGGCGTCGTGCTCGGCCGGGCGCGGCTGGGCGCCGTCGCTCGGGCAGTCCGGGGCGCCCTGCTCGCAGAAGCGCGGGCGGCCGTCGGAGCGCCACGAGTGGTCGGAGTCGATCGAGCGCAGCCACGGCAGGGAGCCGGACAGCTGCGTGGTCATCAGGTTGGCGGCCGCCGGGTAGGTCGCGACACCGCCCTTGACGTCGCCGCGGGCCTTGAGGATGTCGCCGAGCGCGGCGTTGAGGCCGGTGCCGTCGAGCAGCAGCAGCTTGGCCGTCTGGACCGCGTTGCGGTAGGCGGCGAACTGCTCGGCATCGAACGTCACGTCGTCCTTGAGCCCCGTGCTGGGCACGGTGCCGACGCCCGGCAGCGTGACCTCCTGCGCCTCGTGGTGGTCGGCCGGGAGGTCCATCAGCGCGTCGAGCTTCTCGTGCGTGCCCGGCGTGAACAGGTCCACCTGCTGCGTGCCGACGATCGGCAGGTCGAGCGCGACCGACTGGACCCCGATCCAGTGCGTGGGCGACGTGACGAACGACTTGAGCTGGTCGATGTCGATCCGCAGCTCTTCCTCGATCGCCTCCTGGATCTGGTCCTTCGCGTACTCCTTGATCTCGGCGATCGGGGCCTGCAGCGGGTTCAGCGCCGGGCCGAGGACGTCGGAGATCGTGTCCGAGACGACGCCGAAGAGCTCGTTGAGGTCGCCGACGAAGTCCGGCGCGCCGAGCATCGAAATCAGGTGGTCGTTGATGTAGTCCTCGGCCTCGTAGCCGATGACGTCCAGCGGCCCGACGCCGTCCTCGCAGCTCGAGCGCAGCAGCGAGTACTCGTCGTCGGGCTCGTTGCGGCAGATGTGGTCCTGCGCCGCGCGGTGGCTGCGCGGGTCGAACAGGGACTTCGTGACCGCGAGCCCGAGGTCGCTCCAGTTCTCCAGGCCGTCCTCGACGTCCTCGATCCAGTGCTCGAGGTAGGTCTCGACGAGGTTGTCGATCGTCAGGTCGGAGGCGAGGTCGCCCGGGTCCAGGCCGAGGCAGAAGTGATCAGCCTCGCAGCGGTTGTACTCGACCGTCGTGGTCTTGGGGCCGCGCACGGTGTCGACCGTCAGCGTCTTGGTGCGCTCGTGGCAATCCGGGTCGGCCAGCAGGCAGTCCTCGTACTCGGAGTCCCACTCGTAGCGCGCCTCGGCGAGCTGGAGCTGGGCCTGCATGTCGCGGAAGAAGTCGATCAGCTTGCCGCGGCTGGTGCCGACCGGCAGCGGATTGGCCGGGTTGACGAAGGTCTCGTAGATGAAGCGCTTGGGGGCGGCGAACGGGATGTGCGGCGTCGAGTCGTCGGACACCTGCGGGTTGCCGTCCTCGTTGGTCTCGCCCTGGACCGGGCCACGGTCCTGGTTGCCGTCGAAGCCCGCGGTCGCGTCGCCGACGTAGCCCTCGACGATGATGTGGCGGATGGCGATCTCGGCCTTGTCGACGTCGGCGAGCTCGCCGACGGACGGGAAGACACCGCCGGCGACGTCGTTGACGAGCGTATGCGCCCACATGTCGCCCGCCGCGTGCGTCAGGTACCCGTAGGCGAACGCGAGGATCTGCCCCCGCTCGGCCGCGCCGTAGGACGGGTCGTCCTGCGCGTCGTAGGCCCGCTTGAGGATGTGCGTGAGCCACTTGCCGGTCTGCTCAGGGTGGATGACCGACTGGCCCATCACGAGATCCGGGAAGCCGTCCGGACCGACGACGCCGGCGTTGAAGTACGCGGGGTTCGCCTTCAGCGCCGCGACCACCTCGGGCTTGACGTCGTACGCGCGGCCCTCGATCGTGACCTTGCCGTCGGCGGTGACGTCCTCATAGGCACGCAGCCCGGTCTGGATGTGCGTGTAGGGCTTGAAGGCGGACGCCGAGGAGGCGAGCGCGAGCACGGCGAAGACGGCCACCGCGCACGCGGCAGCCAGCGGCCTGAGGCGACCGCCGAGGGGGACGTTCAAATGAGACTCCTTGGGGAGGAAGCTGAGCCGGGCGAGTATCCGGCAGCTACGCCGCGTCGGAGCTACGGTTCACCACACCAACACGGGTGGTCAACCTGTGAGGTGGTCTCGCGCGGTTGACAGGCGTCAGCGCAGATACCGGTCGACTGGACGCCGGACCGCTCCGCGCTTGATCGGCACGCAGGCCGGCGGGTACGCCTGGACGATCTCGGCGTCGACGCGCTGGAGGAGCTCGTCGAGGCGGTCGGCGCACGCGCCGGCCACGTCGTGGAGCACGAGCAGCGTCCAGTCCTGCTGCTGGATCTGCGCCAGCGCGGTGTCGACCCAGCCGTCGGGGTCCTTCCAGTCGCCCGGGACGGCGTTCCAGAGCACGCACGTGAAGCGGCCCGCGATCAGCGCCTGGACCGCGGCCGTGCTCAGCAGGCCCGGGGCGAGATCGCCGCCCGCGCCGGACGGGCGGAACAGGCGGTCGGGATGCGCGAGCGCCCCGAGCTCGGCCTGGGCCGCCTGGATCTCGCGCACCTCCGTCCCGCTCTCGCCGAGCGGGCGCGGGTGGGTGAGCGTGTGGTTGCCGATCCAGTGGCCTTCGGCGTGGGCACGCTCGGCCAGCGCGCGGTGCTGCTTGAGCGCCTCGCCGACGACGAAGAACGAGGCCTTCAGGCCGCGCGCGGCCAGCACGTCCAGGACCCGGGGCGTCGCCTCCGGGTCCGGGCCGTTGTCGAAGGTGAGACTTAGTTTGCGGACGCCGCCGGCTCCTGCGCGGGCGGGACGCCGTTGCCCGACGGCGCGATGTCCGCCTTGGGCGGTGCCGCCGAGGCCTTCGTCTTGTTGCGCGGACGCGGGTTGACGATCAGCGTCAGCTCGGATTCGAGCTTGGCGCGAAGTGGCTCCACTCGCGGTGAGAGGCAGAGTCGGTCGCCGAGGTCCTCGAGCTTCTCGTCGAGTTGAAATCCAGGCCCCGACGTGCAGATCTCCATCCGCCCTCCGGGAGACATCGAGTAGCAGCTGTCGAAGAAGTAGTGGTCGAAGATCTTCGTCCACGGGCGCACGCCCTCGTTGGCCTCGTCGCGGGCGCGCTCGGTCTCGGGGCCGTCGCCGGCGTCGTAGGCGACGTGGTGCCAGACGCCGACCTTGCCGTCACCCGACGGGCGACCGGGCGGCGGCGAGAAGTACCAGCGGCCGGAGCGCTCGGCGTCGAGCACGAGCCGGTAGCCGTCGTCGCGGAACCCGAGGTGCTGGGCGAACGGGAGCTGCTCCTCCTTGGTGGTGAAGGAGCGCGCGCCCTCGATGCCGAGGATGCGGTGCTCGGCGGGGATGTCGTCCGCCTCGGCGACCAGCGGCGCGTCGGTGGTGTCGGACACCATCAGCTCGACCTCGTGGCCCTCGGGGTCCCAGAACACCAGCGACTGGGGCTGCGTCGGGTCCAGCCGCAGCATCTCGCTGTGGTGCTGGTTGGCGATCAGGCGGTCCATCCAGTACTCGAGCGAGTCGTAGGACGCGACCCGCAGGACGAGCCGCTGGATGTCCCCGTCCCCCGGGACGCCGACCGGCGCCTCCTTGAACTCCAGGAACGTGACGACCGACCCCGGATTGCCCTCCTCGTCGCCGAAGTAGGTGTGGTACCGGAAGGTCGTCTCGAAGTTGAGCGTGTTCTTCACGAACCGCAGACCCATGACGCGGCACCAGAAGTCGACGTTCGTCGTGACGTCGCGGGTGATGCCGGTGAAGTGATGCGGACCCTTGAGCGGCTGCTTCATCCCATGTCTCCTCACGCGCGTGCAGGAATTTGCACATTCGATAACTTACCGCCACGTGGCGCTGACCGCTCCCCGCACCGTCGCCGGCCAGGTCGCCGAGCACCTGAAGGCCGAGATTCTCGCGGGTCGACGCGCTCCCGGGGACAAGCTGCGCCAGGTCGAGATCGCGCGTGCGCTGGGCGTCAGCACCACGCCCGTGCGCGAGGCGCTGGCCACGCTCCAGCGCGAAGGGCTCGTCCGCCACCACCCGCAGCGCGGCGCGGTCGTCTTCCTCCCGAGCGTCGACGACCTGCGCGAGCACTACGAGATCCGCGCCGCGCTCGAGTCGCTGGCCGCGGGCAAGACCGCCGAGCGGTTCGAGAAGGCGTGGGCCGCGCCGTTGCAGCAGCTGATCGAGCAGATGTGGGAGGGGCCGCCCGCGCCGCGCTACATCGAGCTCAACCAGCGCTTCCACACGACGCTCTACGCGCACTGCGGGCGCCCGCAGCTGTCCGCGATGATCGCCTCGCTGCGCGACGCGTCCAGCGCCTACCTGCACATCTACCGCGCACGCGACGACTTCCCGGCCGCCCGCCTGGACCTCGAGCACCGCGCGATCCTCAACGCCTGCGTCGCCCGCGACCCCGAACGCGCCGCCGCCGCCACCCGCGTCCATCTCGAGAACACCGTGGAGCACGTCGCCGCACGCCTATGAGCATCCTCACCACCCATGTCGGCAGCCTTCCCCGTCCAGAAGACCTGATCCGCACGATGTTCGCCAAGCAGGAGGGCGTCCCCGTGGACCCCGTCGCGCTCGAGCAGCGCACCCGCTCGGCGGTCGCGGAGGTCGTCCAGAAGCAGGTCGACTGCGGTGTGGACGTGGTCAGCGACGGCGAGATGGGCAAGCCGAGCTACGTCACCTACATCGCCGACCGCCTCGACGGGTTCGGCGGCACGAGCCAGCCGCTCACGTACCAGGACCTCGTCGAGTTCCCGGTCCTGCAGCGGAAGGTCTTCGGCGACCCGGGCCGCTCGCGGCGCAAGACGCCAGCCTGCGACGCCCCGATCAAGGTCCGCGACCCCGAGGCCGCCAAGGCCGACATCGAGCACATGACGTCCGCGCTTCCCGACGGCCACCGCGGCTTCATGAACGCCGCCTCCCCCGGCGTGATCGCGCTCTTCTTCCGCAACGACCACTACGCCACGCGCGAGGAGTACGTGTACGCCATCGCCGACGCCATGCGCGTCGAGTACGAGGCGATCACCAGCGCCGGCCTGCAGGTGCAGATCGACGCGCCGGACCTCGCGATGGGCCGCCACATCCAGTTCGCGGACAAGGACCTCGCCGCGTTCCGCGAGGAGGCGCGCCTGAACATCGAAGCGCTCAACCACGCCACCGCCAACATCGATCCGGCCGCCATGCGCCTGCACGTGTGCTGGGGCAACTACGAGGGCCCGCACCACTGCGACGTGCCCTTCAAGGACATCATCGACCTCGTCTTCGAGGCGCGACCGGCCTCGATCGCCTTCGAGGCCGCCAACCCGCGCCACGCGCACGAGTGGGCGATCTTCGAGGACGTCAAGCTGCCCGACGGGAAGATCCTGATCCCGGGCGTGCTCGAGTCGAAGGCCAACTTCATCGAGCATCCGGAGCTGATCGCCCAGCGCATCCGCCGCTACGCGGACCTCGTCGGCGACGAGTCCGTGATGGCCGGCAGCGACTGCGGCTACGGCACCTGGGTCGGCCAGGCGGCCGTCGACCCCGACGTAGTGTGGGCCAAGCTCCGCGCCCTCAGGGAAGGCGCGGACCTCGCTTCAAGGTGAGCCGGTCCTCGACGAGCTCGGCGACGTAGTAGTCGTCGAGCTCGGAGGACTCGACGGGGCGGTCGTCCGCCCCCGGCGCGCGGGCGACGAACGTCTCGCCGTCCGCGCGCAGCTCGATCTCACGCCGCCCGCGCGCGAGGGGCAGCGGGTAGCCCTCCGGCCGGAAGACGAGCTCGTCCTCCGAGTCCTCCTCGCGCGCGTGCAGCCAGCGGCTCACGCCAGGGCGCTCCGCGGGCCCGCGAGCGTCGCGTCCATGCGCGCCGCCTGCCCCTTGGTGAACATGAACATCGCCGCGTCGTCGACGTAGTCCATGTAGTTCATGAACATGTCGCCGTTCGGGCCGTTGCCGCACGTGACGTGCGGGAACTCGGGCGTGCCGGTGTTGGCCTGCTGGGCGGGCGGCGTGTCGGCGACGAAGTCGTCGCCGGTGCAGTCGTTCATGTCGCCCCAGATGTGCCGCAGGCCAAGCCAGTGGCCGACCTCGTGCACGGCGGTGCGCCCGCCGTCGAACGGCGCCTGCGCCGTGCCGGTCGTGCCGAAGGCGCGGTTGAGGATCACGACGCCGTCGGTCTCGGCCGGCCCGCCGGGGAACTGGGCGTAGCCGAGCAGCCCGCCGCCGAGCGTGCACACCCACACGTTCAGCCGCCCGGGCTGGGCCGGCACGAGCGCCTTGACGCTGTCGTCGGCGCCGAACGACCGCTGGTCGGTGTGCGTGCGCGTGACCTCGGCGAGCTCGAACTCGACGAGCGCGTCGGCCACCAGCGACGTCCACACCGGCGGCACCTGCGCGCGGTCCTCGTTGCGCGCCCGGAAGTCGCGGTTGAGCACGTCGAGCTGGCTCTGGATCTGCTCGTCGGAGACGTTCTCGGCGTCGGTGCGATAGACGACGTGGACGACGGTCTGGAGCTTGACCGGCTCTGTCCGCGCCGCCGCCTCGGCCACGTAGCGCTGCGTCAGCGCCTCCGCCTCCAGCCGTGCTTCGCGATAGCCCGGCACGGTCTCCGCCAGGAGCTCGTGGACGACCATCGTCGCGCACGTCCGGCTCATGCCTTCACCAACCGCGCGCCGCCGACCAGCGACTGGAGCTTCCCGTACGCCGCGTCACGCGTGAGGTACTTCATGCCGCAGTCCGGCGCGGCGACGAGGTTCCGCGTGTAGGGCAGCGCGCGCTCGATCCGCGCCGCCACCGTCTCCGCGCTCTCGACCTCGTTCGAGTCCAGCGCGATCACGCCGAGCACGATCGTCTTGTCCGACAGCCGCTCGAGCACCTCGAGGTCGAGCTCGGCCTGGGCCGTCTCGATCGAGATCTGGTCCACGGGCGCCTCGGCCAGCTCGGGCAGGAAGCGGTAGGTCCGCTTGTGCCCCGGCACGAACAGCGGATAGCCGAAGCAGATGTGCAGGACGGTCGTGCCGTCCACCCCGTCCAGCGCGCGCCGCAGCGTCTCGATCCCGTACGCGCGCGCCTGCTCGGAGCGCGACTCCATCCACGGCTCGTCGAGCTGGACGACGTCGACGCCGGCTTCGAAGAGCTCGGTCACCTCCTCGCGCACGACGTCGGCGAAGGCGAACGCGACCTCCTCCTCGCTGCCGTAGTGGTCGTTCTGCGCCTGCTGGGCCATCGTGAACGGGCCGGGCACCGTGACCTTGATCTTGCGGTCGGTCGCGCTGCGCAGGAACACGGCGTCGCGGCGGAGGATGTTCTCACGCCGGGAGATCGGGCCGGCCACGCGCGGCACCGGCATCGGGTTGCCGTTGCGGTCCAGCGCCTCGCCCGGGTTGTCGACGTCGATCCCGTCCAGCGCCAGCACGAAGTAGTTCGAGTAGCTCTCTCGGCGGATCTCGCCGTCGGTGATGATGTCCAGCCCCGCGAGCTCCTGGTCGTGGATCGCGGCGAGCGTCGCGGCGTCCTGCGCGGCCCGGAGCTGCTCCGGGTCGATCTTCCAGATGTCGCTTGCCCGCACGCGCGGCGGGAGCCGGGTGCGCAGCTTTTCCCGGTCTACCAGCCATTCCGGCTGCGGGTAAGACCCGACGAGGCTCGTTTCCATATCAGCGGACCTTCCCTGAGACGTTGAAGCTATCAATGGCGGTTGGTTTCGATATTGGACCACTTCCGCCGGATTTCGTACATTCTCTCTCGACGACTTGGTGGCTCCCCACCTCGCACTGTCAGCGGATACATATCTCTCCTCCCCGCTGATGGGGCGACGTCAACGTGGCGCCGGCCCCCGCCGACCTCTCTCTCCTTCGGCGGGGGCCGCCGCGCGCGCCATCTCCACGAACGCCGTGAGCAGCGGCGATTCGTCCGCCGCCCGCCAGGCCATGTCCAGGCGCAGGCTCGGCCCCCAGCCCGCCAGCGGCCGATAGGTCACGCCGACGCGGACGAGCTCACGCACGGACTCGGCGACGAGCGAGATCCCGATGCCGGCGGCCACGAGGCCGATCACCGTCTGCATCTCCTGCACCTCCTGCACGACCGTGTCGTCGCCGCCGAGGCGGTCGATCGCCGGCTGCAGCGCCGTGCGCAGGCCGGGCGCGACGCCGTTCGTGAGCAGGATCAGCGGCTGCCCCTGCAGGTCCTCCAGCGTCAGCTGCGTCTTGGCGGCGAGCGGGTGCAGGTCCGGCAGCGCCACGACCACGGGCTCCAGGGCCACGTTCTCGATCTTCAACTCCGGACGCGAGCGGCCGGCGCGCAGGAAGCCGACGTCCAGCCGGCCGTCCTCGAGCTGGCGCAGCTGCTCGGTCGTGCCCAGCTCGTGCAGGCGCAGCGTCACGTCCGGCGACTGCTCGCGGAAGCGCCGCAGCAGGTCGGGCACGAACGAGTACATCGCGCTGCCGACGAACCCGACCGCCAGCCGCCCGACCTCGCCGCGCTGGACCCGCCGCGCCTGGCGCGCCGCGTCCTCGGTGGCGGCGAGGATCTCCCGCGCGCGCTCCAGGAAGACCGCCCCGGCCGCCGTCAGCTCGACCCGCCGCTGGGTGCGCAGGAGCAGCGTCGCCCCCACCTCCTCCTCGAGCGCGCGGATCTGCTGGCTCAGCGGCGGCTGGGACATGTGCAGGCGCTCCGCCGCACGGCGGAAGTGCAGCTCCTCGGCGACGACGACGAAGTACCTCAGGTGGCGCAGCTCCATGCGGGGAGTCATGATGGTGGCCGAGATGGACGACTTCCAGGCGAAGGACGGGATGATCCGGCTCGGACAGCTGCTCAAGGCGTCCGGGCTCGTGATGACCGGCGGCGAGGCGAAGATGGTGCTCGCCGAGGAGCGCGTGCGCGTGAACGGCGAGCTCGAGACGCGCCGCGGGCGCCAGCTGCATCCGGGGGACGTCGTCTCCCTGGGCGGCGAGTCGGTGCGGCTGACCTAGGCGGCTCAGGCCGCCCGACGCGAGCGGCTGGCGTAAGCCGCCGGCGACGTCTGCAGCTCACGGGCGAACACCCTCCGCAGGCTCTCGTAGCTGGGGAAGCCGGAGAGCGCCGCGGCGGCGGTCGCCGTGTGGCCCTCGGTGAGCAGCGCCTTCGCGATGTCGAGCCGGATCGACTCGACATAGCGGGCGGGCGTCGTCGACAGCTCGTCACGGAACAGCCGGGTGAGGTGGCGCGGGCTCACGTTCAGGCGCCCGGCGAGCGCCGACAGCGAATGGTCGCCCGACGGGTCCGCGGAGACGATCTCCAGGACGCGGCGGAGCGCCGGGGTCCGGGGCGGCGCCGTGGCGAGGGGCACGGAGAACTGCGACTGCCCGCCGGGCCGCTGCAGGTAGACGACCAGCATCCGGGCGACGTCGCGCGCGAGGTCCGCGCCGTGGTCGTCCTCGACCAGCGCGAGGCACAGGTCGATGCCGGCGGTGACGCCCGCGGACGTGAACGTGCGGCCGTCGCGTGTGTAGATGGCGTCCGGGTCCACCCTGACGTCGGCGTGTCGTTCCGCGAGCTTGTCGGCGACCTTCCAGTGCGTCGTCGCCCGCTTGCCGGCCAGGCAGCCCGCCGCGGCGAGGATGAAGGCGCCGGTGCAGATCGAGGCCACCCGGTCCGAGCGCGAGGCGAGTCCCCGCACGGCGTCCGCGAGGTCGTGCGCGACGGGCGTGCGCGGGTAGATGTCGCCGCCGGCGACGAGCAGCGTGTCGGGGTCGGCGACGTCGGCGGGCGTGTGCTGGACGGTGAGCCCGACGCCGACCGAGGTGACGACGTCGGCGCCGGTCACCGAGACCAGCTCGACGCGGTAGTCGGCGCCGAGGCGGTTCGCTTCCGAGAACACGTCCGCCGGGCCGGCGACGTCGAGGAGCTTGACCCCGTCGTAGACCACGATCACGACCCGGTGCTGCGGGTGTCCGGAAACAGGTGGCATTCGTCCAGATGAAGGCGGGGTGCCGCCAGATACTAAGCGCATGGACCCTGCGGAGACATCGATGAAGGCGCTGCGCGCCCATGCGCGTGGAGGCGCCGAGCAACTCACCTACGAGGACGCGCCCGCGCCCGGCGCGCCGAGCGCCGGTGAGGTCCGCGTCCGCGTGCGGGCGGCGGCCATCACATTGGACGAGCTGACGTGGCCCGACACCTGGGAGGCCGACGGCGTGGACCGCACGCCGACCATCCCGTCGCACGAGCTGGCCGGGGTCGTCACCGCGATCGGGCCCGACGTCGACGGGCTGGCGGTCGGCGACGCGGTCTTCGGGCTCGTGCCGTTCGATCGCGACGGCGCCGCGGCCGAGTACGTCCTCGCGCCCGCGGCCGGCCTCGTCCACACGCCGGCGGGCGTCTCCGAGGTCGTCGCGGCGGCCGCCGTCCTGCCGGCGCTCACGGCGCTGGAAGCGCTCGACGCGCACCTCGGGCTCGGCTCCGGGCAGCGGCTGCTCGTCCGCGGCGGCACGGGTGCCGTCGCCTCCGCCCTGATCCAGCTGGCACGCCGCATGGGCCTCGAGGTGACGGCGACCGTGCGGTCGCAGACGGCGGTCGAGCACGCGCGGCGGCTCGGCGCGGCCACGGTGCTCGTGGGTGAGGAGCCCACGGCGGCGAGCTTCGACGCCGCCATCGACGCGGTCGGCGCCGGCACGCCGGAGTGGCTCTACCGGGCGGTCCGGCCCGGCGGGCGCGTCGTCACGCTGCAGGAGCCGCCCGACGAGGACCTCGCACGCGCCGCGGGCGTCGACGCGCGCTTCTTCGTCGTCAGCCCTTCCGCCGCGGCCCTCGAGCGGCTCGGCGCCCTGCTGGCCGCCGGTGAGCTCGAGGTGGCCGTCGCGCAGACGTACCCGCTGTCGGAGGGCCGCACCGCGTACGCCGGACGGAGCGCGGCGGGCCCGGGGAAGGTCGTCCTCGAGCCCTAGAGCGCCCGGCCCGCCGGGATCCGGTAGGTGTCCCGCCACGGCCGCAGGCGCTCGAACGCCGCGCTCGCGGCGATCACGTCCGCGTCCGCGCGGCTGCGGCCGATGATCTGCAGGCCGACCGGCAGGTCCCCGACGAGCCCGGCCGGCACCGACGCGGCCGGGTGCCCGGTGTAGTTGACGAGGTACGTGGGGCACCAGCCGATCAGCGGGTCGACCGCGACGCCCTCGACCTCGCTCGGGCCGACCGTGTCGCCGTCGTCGCCGTTCTCCACGGGCATGGCCGACACCGTCGGGCCGACGATCAGGTCGTAGCGGCTGAAGACGTCCTGGAAGGCGTCGAAGATCTCCGTGCGCATGACCTGGTCGTTGGCGATGTCGAGCGCGGTGAACCCGTACGCCCGGTCGAGCCACTCGCGGTACCGCGGCGGCAGGTCGTCCGTGACGTCGATCCCGCCGGCCTTGAGCCCTTCGATGCCGGCGACGTTGATCGGCATGATCAGCCGGCACCACAGGTCCGAGAGCTCGCGCTGGTCGCGCGTGATGCCCAGCGGCACTTCCTCGACGTGCGCGCCGGCCTGCTCGAAGACGCGCACGGCGTCGTCGATGACCGCGGCGATCCGCCGGTCCACCGGGAAGACGTCGTAGTTGCGCGTGTACGCGATGCGCATGCCCTTGATCGAGCGATGGACGGCGCCGGTGAAGTCCTGCGGGTCGTCGAGCGAGAACGGGTCGCGCGCGTCGTAGCCCGCGATCGCCGTGAGCACGAGCGCCGCGTCCTCGACCGTCCGCGTCAGCGGCCCCTCGAACAGGAACGGGTCCGTGCCGCCGAACGCGTTCGGGCGCCCGGTGAACGGCACCCGCCCGAACGACTGCTTGAGGCCGTAGATGCCGCACCAGGCGGCGGGGATCCGGATCGAGCCGCCACCGTCGGTGCCCTCGGCGAAGGTCAGCAGGCCGTCGGCCACGGCGGCGGAGCAGCCTCCGGAGGACCCGCCGGTGTTGCGGCTCGTGTCGAACGGGTTGCGGCTCGGCCCGAACAGCGGGTTGTCACACACGCCGCGGAAGCCCATGACGGGGCTGTTCCCCTTGCCGACCAGGATCGCGCCCGCCTGCTCGGCACGCTCGGCGAACGCGCAGTAGATCTCGGGCTTGAAGTCCCGGAGCGACGGGATCCCACCGAACGTCGCCGGCCAGCCGGGCTTGAAGTCGAACAGGTCCTTGATCGCCGACGGCACGCCGTGCAGGCGCCCGAGCGGCTCGCCGCGCATGACCGCGGCCTCGGCTTCGCGCGCGGCCCCGCGGGCGTCGTCGAAGCCCAGGTACACGAGCGCGTTCAGGCTCGGGTTGCGCGCCTCGATGCGCTCGATCGTCGCCTCCAGGACCTCGACCGGCGACAGCTCCCGCCGGCGGATCCGCCCCGCCAGGTCGACGACGGTCGTGTACGACAGCTCATCCGCCAATGCCACGGTGCTCTCCTCCCTTGGACATCCGCCAGCGTAGAGGTCCCGACTATCGTGCGAGCCCATGACGCCAGGGGTGTACGTGATGGGCAACGAGCCCGCGACCGGCAAGTCCGCCGTGGCGCTCGGCGTCCGCCAGCTGCTCGCGCGCCGGACGGCGCGGCTCGGCGTCTTCCGGCCGGTCGTCGGCGATCCCGGCCACGACCCGCTGGTCGACCTGCTGCGCGCGGACGAGGCGTTCCCGTACGAGGCGTCGATCGGCGTCACCTACGACGCGGTCCGCGCGGACCCCGAGCGGGCGCTCGAGGAGATCGTCGCGCGCTACCGGGCACTCGCCGCGCAGTGCGACGGCGTGCTCGTCGTCGGCACGGACTACGCGGGCGTGGGCACGGCGGGCGAGCTGGAGTTCAACGGCCGCGTGGCGCTCAACCTCGGCCTGCCGGCGCTCGTGGTGGTCAGCGGCCACGACCGTGACGCCGAGGAGGTCCGCGACGCCGTGCACGTCGCCCTGACGGCGGTTCGCGGCGCGGGCTGCGAGATCGTCGGCGTCGTCGCCAACCGGGTGCGCGCGGAGCTGCTGGACGCGGTGACCGTCGGCGGCGACGTGCCCGTCTACGCGCTGCCGGAGATCGACCTGCTGATGGCGCCGACCGTCGGCCAGGTGGCCGCGGCCTGCGACGGCGAGGTGATCGCCGGGGACGCCGACCTGCTCGGCCGCGAGGCGCTGCACCTCACGGTCGCGGCGATGACGCTGCCGAACCTGATCGAGCGGATCGAGGACGGCGCGGTGCTGATCACGCCCGGCGACCGCGCCGAGGTGCTGCTCGCCGCGCTGTTCGCGCACGCCTCCAAGGAGCTCCCCTCCCCCGCCGGCGTCGTGCTCACCGGCGGGCTCAAGCCCTCCGACGCGTTCCTGCGCCCGCTCGAGGGCTTCCCGACGATGCTGCCGGTCGTGCTCACCGACCACGACACGTTCGACACCGCGACGCTGGCCGGGGCGCGCGAGGGCGTGATCGCGCGCGACACGCCGCGCAAGATCACCAAGGCGCTCGCGGTCTTCGAGGAGTACGTGGACGGCGAGGACCTGCTCTCGCGCGTGGACGTCGCGCGCTCGGACGCGGTCACGCCGTTGATGTTCGAGTACGAGCTGCTCGACCGCGCACGGGCGGCGAAGAAGCACATCGTGCTGCCCGAGGGCGGCGACGAGCGCGTGCTGCGGGCGGCCGAGATCCTGCTGCGGCGGCGCGTCGTCGAGCTCACCCTGCTCGGGGCCGAGGACGAGGTGCGCGGCGCGGCCTCGCGACTCGGCGTGGACCTCTGGGGCGCGCACATCCTCGACCCTCGCGACGAGGCGCTGCGCGAGCGCTTCGCGGCCGAGTACACCGCGCGCCGCCAGCACAAGGGCATGGTCATGGACGCGGCACGCGACATCGTCACGGACGTGTCCTACTTCGGCACGCTCATGGTCGCCCTGGGCATGGCCGACGGCATGGTGAGCGGTGCCACGCACACCACCGCCGAGACGATCCGGCCGGCGTTCGAGGTGGTCAAGACCAAGCCGGGCGCGGGCATCGTCTCGAGCGTGTTCTTCATGTGCCTGGCCGACCAGGTGCTCGTCTACGGCGACTGCGCCGTGAACCCGAACCCGACGGCCGAGCAGCTCGCCGACATCGCGATCTCCAGCGCGAGCACCGCCGCCCAGTTCGGCATCGACCCGCGGATCGCGATGCTCTCGTACTCGACCGGCAAGAGCGGCTCGGGCGCGGAGGTCGAGCGGGTCCGCACCGCCACCGAGCTGGTGCGCGAGCGCGCGCCGGAGCTGTCCGTCGAAGGCCCGATCCAGTACGACGCCGCCGTCGACGCGGGCGTCGCCCGCACCAAGCTGCCGGGCAGCCAGGTCGCCGGCCGCGCGACCGTGTTCATCTTCCCCGACCTGAACACGGGCAACAACACCTACAAGGCCGTGCAGCGCTCCGCCAACGCGGTCGCCGTCGGCCCGGTGCTGCAGGGCCTGAACCAGCCGGTCAACGACCTCTCCCGCGGAGCCACCGTGCACGACATCGTCAACACCGTCGCGATCACGGCCATCCAGGCCGCCGCCGCATGAGCGTCCTCACCGTCAACGCGGGCTCTTCCTCGCTGAAGTGGTCGGTCGTCGACCCGCCGGAGACGCTCGCGTCCGGCACCGTGCAGCGCGTCACCGACCATGCGGCGGCGCTGCGCGGCGTGCTCGACGAGGCGCCGCTGGACGCCCTCGAGGTCGTCGCCCACCGCGTCGTCCACGGCGGCGAGCGCTACTCCGCCCCCGTCCGCATCACCGACGCCGTGCTCGACTCGATCCGCGACCTCAGCGTGCTCGCGCCGCTGCACAACCCGGTCAACGCGGACGGCATCGAGGTGGCGATGGAGGCGCTGCCGGACGTGCCGCACGTCGCCGTCTTCGACACCGCCTTCCACGCCACGCTCCCGCCGCGCGCCCACACCTACGCGGTGCCCCGTGCGTGGAATGTGCGCCGCTATGGCTTCCACGGCACGTCGCACGCCTACGTCTCGCGGGAGGCCGCGCGGCTGCTCGGACGCGACCCGGAGGAGGTCGACGTGATCGTCCTGCACCTCGGCAACGGCGCGTCCGCGAGCGCCGTGTCGAAGGGACGCTCGATCGACACCTCGATGGGCCTGACCCCGCTCGAAGGCCTGGTGATGGGCACCCGCTCGGGCGACGTCGACCCGGCGCTGATCCTTCACCTGCGCCGCACGCTCAACCTCTCCACCGACGAGATCGACAAGGTGCTGAACTCGCGCTCGGGCCTGCTCGCGCTGGCCGGCGACAACGACATGCGCGAGGTACATCGCCGGATCGAGGCCGGCGACGCCGCCGCCGAGCTCGCCCTCGACGTCTACTGCTACCGGATCAGGAAGTACGTCGGCGCCTACCTCGCCGCGCTGGGCGGCGCGGACGCGATCGCGTTCACCGCGGGCGTCGGCGAGAACGACGCGATCGTGCGCGAGCGGTCCCTGTCCGGCCTCGAGCGCCTGGGCATCGATCTCGACCCCGAGCGCAACTGCGCGGGCGGCCCGGTGATCAGCTCCGACGCGTCGACGGTGCGGGTCCTGGTGGTCCCGACGGACGAAGAACTCGAGATGGCCACCCAGGCGGTCGCGCTGGTCCGATAGCGTCGGCGCATGCCGGCCGTCCAGATCATCCCCTTCGTCCCTGGGCGTCGCCCGACCGACGAGGCCCGCAGCGCCGGGCTCGGCTCCAGCGAGCCGGTCGCGTTCGTCAACGCCGGACCGGGCAACCGCTGCCTGCTGCTGCTCGAGGGGCGGTTCACCGGCGAGGTGGAGGTCACGACCGTGATCGGCCACACGATCCGGCGCCGCACCGCTGTTCCGGAGGCGATCGGCGAGCGGTCCGTGCTGGCGCTGGACCCCGACGTCGACTTCGCGGGCGACTACTCGCTCGTCAACCGCTTCTTCAACACGGTGCTGGTGGAGGTGCGCCAGGGCGACGCCGTCGACGAGACGCGGCTGGACGTGTTCGACCTCGCGCGGATGGGGTCGCTGTACGAGCGGATCGTCGAGCGCGCGGTCAAGCCCGACGCCGAACGCCAGGCGCCGTGGCTCTCGCACACGACGCACCCGTGGTTCCCCGTGCTGTCGATCGGGGCGTACAAGGCCGAGCTGTACACGCGGGCGCTCGTCGGCGACGTCGTGCACAAGCGCCAGAACCTCGCCGACCCGGGCTGGCTGACGCGGGTCGGGCTGTACCTGGAGCTGCTCACCGGGCTGGGTGTGATCGAGGCGGTCAAGGCGGACGTCGGCGACCTGCTGACGGCGGAGGAGCGCGCGGCGGTGGACCGCTGGGACGACCTCCCGCTCAACGTCGAGGGGTGGCGCGGCGTCTGGGGGCTGCGCAAGATCGCGCAGCCGATCGGGCTGCGGAACCTGCTCGCCAAGAAGAAGGCGACGCTCGAGTTCCTGCACGTGCACCACGAGGATCTCAAGCACGCGATCGCGCTCGCCGGGCCGAACCCGAGCAACGCGCAGGAGACGTGGCACCGCGTCTTCCGCGACGCCGAGCGCGCGGTGCTGGCCAAGACCCCGGCCGCGTTCCCGGAGCTGGCGATGCTGCCGGACGAGCTGCGGCGGTTCATCCTCTGGCACCGTCGCGGGCACGTGTCGCTGGGCCGTGCGCTGCGTCTGCCGGGGCCGCTGCCGATGCTGGTGGGCGACCAGGACGGGCTGTTCGCCTCCGCCTGCAACCAGTACCGCGCGTCGATGAACCACGTCGCCGACTGGGCCCGCGAGGAAGGGCTGATGGACCACGCCGGCGAGGAGTGCGTGCCCCGCCAGGTCAGCCTGCTCGAGGCGCACATGAACCAGCCGACGCGGGTCGCGCTCCTGCAGGCCCGCGACGGCTACGCGCCGGAGCGCCCGCTCGAGGTCGGCGCGGACCTGCCGCCCGACTACACGCCGCCGCTCGCCGACGTCGCCGAGGCGCTCGCGGGCACGCCCGCGTTCTCGGTCTTCACGCGTGAGGAGATCGACGCGGTCGCCAAGGCGGCGCGGCCGCTGACGATCGGCCCGGCCGAGCGGTTCATCGTCCAGGGCCAGGAGGGCGACACGCTGTTCGTGCTCGTCGAGGGCACGGTCGAGGTGTTCGTGCGTCGCGAGGACGGCACCGAGGTCCACCTCGGCACGCGTCCGCAGGGCAGCGTGCTCGGCGAGATGTCCCTGCTCACGGGCGCGCCGCGCTCCGCGACCGTGCGGGCGCTGGACGGCGCGCTCGTCTACGAGATCGGCCGGCAGCAGTACGAGCCGATCCTGGCCGCGCGCCCGGAGCTGCGCCTCGCGCTGGAAGACGCGATGGCGGCGCGGCTACGGGCTCAGGACGAGGCGCTCAGCGCGTCGTCACGGTCACGTAGGCGATCTGCTCTTCGCGCCCGAAGAGCGCGTCCATGATCAGCTTCACGATGCAGGTCATGAACCAAGTGTGCCCGCCGGGCGCCAAAAAAGACATCGCCCGGCGGGGTGAGCCGGCTCACACCGTGACTTGGCGCCGTACCGCGGCCTGCGACAGCGCCCACAGACGCTCGGCGTTGTCGGGGTCCAGCGCGTAACGGGCCACACCCGCCTCCTCGCGTCGGTCGAGGACGGGCGCCTCGGCGACGTCCTCGTAGTAGCGCCCGCCGATGCCCTCGAGGTCTGGTGAGGTGGCGACGTAGACCGACGTAGCCGCGCCCTGCTCGGGCGACTTGAGCTGGAAGCCGCTCTCGCGTACGCGGTCCAGGTAGTCCGGCGCCATGTGGCGCTGGAGGTTGGTCGCGATCCCGCCCGGCATCAGCGCGTTGGCGAAGATGCCGTCGCGCGCCCAGCGCGCGGTCGCCCCGACCGCGAACAGCACGTTCGCGGTCTTGGACTGCCCGTAGCCGAGGAACGGCGCGTACTCGCGGAAGGCGAAGTTGATGTCGTCGAACACGACGGGCGAGCGCAGATGCGCGCGCGAGGAGACGCTGACGATCCGCGCGCCCTCCGCCGCGAGCGCGCCGTGCAGGCCGGTGGCGAGCGCGAAGTGCCCGAGGTGGTTCGTCGCGAACTGCAGCTCGAAGCCCTCCGGGCTCAGCTCCAGCTCGGGCGTGGCCATGATCCCCGCGTTGTTGACGAGGATGTGCAGCGGGCCGTCCCAACCGCGCGTGAACGCGTCGACCGAGTCCAGGTCGGCAAGGTCCAGCCGGCGCACGTCAGCGCCGATGTCGTCGGCCAGCCCCCGCGCCGCGTCCGTGTTGCGCACCGCCAGCGTCACGTGCGCGCCCGCGCTCGCGAGCGCGCGCGAGGTCGGGATGCCGATCCCCGACGCGCCGCCGGTGACGATCGCGCGCCGACCGCTCAGGTCGATGCCCGCGACGGCCTCCGCGGCCGTGGTTGCGAACCCGAAGTTCACTCCGCGGTCTCCTTCAGGCCGTGGGCGGCGACGGCGACGTCGTCCCACTGCTCCCACGTCTCGATCCGCTTGCCGTACTCGGCCTTGATCTGGTCGAGCAGGCCGACGCCGAAGAACACGCGCAGCGGCGGCTCCTCCGCGTCGACGACCTTCAGGATCGCGGGGCCGGTGGCGTTCGGGTCGCCCGGGGTGCCGAGGCGCTGCTTGCGCGCCGCCTGCACCTGCTCGCGGTACTCCGCGTAGGCCGGGTTCTGCTCGGCCTGGGCGGACGACGGGCCGGACCAGTCGGTCGAGAAGCCGGTCGGCTCGACCAGCGTCACCTTGATCCCGAAGCCCGCGACCTCCTGCGCCAGCGACTGGCTGAAGCCCTCCAGCCCCCACTTGGACGCGTGGTAGAGGCCGACCATCGGGAACGCGTTCACGCCGCCGATCGAGGACACCTGGATGATGTGCCCGGCGCCCTGCTCGCGCAGGATCGGGAGCGCCGCCTGCGTGACCCACAGCGCGCCGAACAGGTTCGTCTCGAGCTGCGCGCGCGCCTGCTCCTCCGATACCTCCTCGACCATCCCGAACAGGCCGTAGCCGGCGTTGTTGACGACGACGTCGAGCCGCCCGAAGTGCTCGTGCGCCCGCTTGACCGACGCCCCGACGGCGGCCTTGTCGGTGACGTCGAGCTGGAGCGCGAGGACGTTGTCGCCGTAGCGGTCGACGAGGTCGGCGAGCGTGGCCGCGTTGCGGGCGGTGGCGACGACGCGGTCGCCGCGTTCCAGCGCCGCCTCGGCCCAGATGCGGCCGAAGCCCTTCGACGTGCCGGTGATGAACCAGACCTTCGACATTGCGTGCCTCCTAAACTGAGAACCGGAGGTTGCCTCCGATTGCTGTCCGCACTTTAGCGGAGGGCGCCTCCGCTTCCAAGCTCATGCGTGCCGATGCTGCCCGAAATCGTGAGAAGCTCCTCCACGCCGCCGCGGAGGAGTTCGCGCTGCGCGGGTCCTCCGCCTCGCTGGAGGCGGTGGCTCGGCGGGCGGGGGTCGGGATCGGCACGCTCTACCGCCACTTCCCCACGCGCGAGGACCTCGTCGCCGCGGCGTACGCCGCCGAGGTGGACGACCTGCGCGCGGCAGCCGACGAGCTGCTCGCCGCGTACCCGCCGGAGGAGGCGCTCGCGCGCTGGATGGATCGCTTCGTCGACTACACGGCGACCAAGCGCGGGATGGCCGGCGTGCTCGACGCCGACATGCGCGCGGCCACCGCGGGGAAGATCCCGGCGGCGATCGGGCTGCTGCTCTCGGCCGGAGCGGAGGCGGGCACGCTGCGGCCGGACGTGGACGTCGAGGACGTGCGCGGGATGATCGCCGCGGTGTGGCAGATCACCGACGGCGAGCGCGCCCGCCGCATGCTCGGCGTGCTGCTCGACGGGCTGAAGGTCGTATCTTCGTCCAGTCGCCCTGCTGACTGAGCACGGCCCGGTCGATCACGGGTGCACCATGAACCCGTTCAACGCCGCTGCCGCGCTCATGGCGCGGCTGACGTACGCTCGCAAGTTCCTGCTGGTGGGGTTGGTCCTCCTCGCGCCGGCCGGCTTCGCGCTGCACGCGTACTGGCAGGTGCAGGGCGAGACGATCGCCTTCGCCGAGAGCGAACGTGCCGGCGTCGCCTTCGTGATCCCCGCCAACCAGCTCGTGCTGGACGTCGTCGCCGCACGGTCGGCGGCGGTGCGCGGCGACGCGGTCGACGCGCAGGCCGTGCAGGCCGCGATCGCCGCCGTGGACCGCGCCGACGGGGCCGTGATCGGCGTCGACGGTGCCTGGAAGGAGACGCGCGCCGCCGTGCTCGAGGCGATCGGGTCCAAGCCCGCGCCCGGCAAGGCCGCCTACGAGGCGTACGAGCCGGCCGTCGCGGCCACGCTCGGGCTCGTGATCAAAGCCGGCGACGGCTCCAAGCTGATCCTCGACCCTGACCTCGACTCCTACTACGTCATGGACGCGCTGATCACGAAGCTGCCGGCGATCGCCGACGGCACCGGGCGCGTGAACGACCTGCAGACGGTCGCGGAGACGATGGACGACCGGATCGCGCTCGCCGCGGCGGAGAACTCGCTGGCCGGGACGATCGCCGCGATGCGCAACGGCTTCAAGACGTCATTCGAGGAGACCGCGGACGCGTCGCTGCAGCCGGCGCTCGAGAAGCTCGCCGCCGGCCGTGACGTCCGCGCCATCGAGCAGGCCGCCGCGCCCGCGCTCGACGCGCTGCTGGTCACGCGGATCGACACGTTCTCCGCGGCGCGGCTGAAGATCGCGCTGCTCGTGGTGGCCGGCGCGCTGATCGCCGTGTTCCTGTTCGTGGGCTTCTTCCTCTCGACGCGCCGCGGCGTGCGCCAGATCTCCGACCGCCTGCACTCGCTGCGCGACCACTGCGTGGCGGACCTCAGCGGCGCGCTGCGCAGCATGTCCGAAGGCGATCTGACCGTGCAGGTGACCTCGATCACGCCGCCGATCACGGACATCTCGCGCGACGAGCTCGGGGAGGTCGCGGAGTCGGTCAACCGGATCCGGGAGAGCACGGCCGGGTCGATCGACGCCTACAACGCGATGCGGGCGTCGCTGGCCGAGCTGATCGGGACCGTGTCCTCGAACGCCGGCTCGGTGTCGGCGGCGTCGCAGCAGATGGCGGCGTCCTCGCAGGAGACCGGCCGGGCGGTGGGCGACATCGCCGCGGCCGTCAATGATGTGGCGCAGGGGGCGGAGCGGCAGGTGCGGCTCGTCGAGTCGACGCGCTCCGCCGTGCAGGAGGCCGCCCGCGCGGCGGAGGCTTCGGCGTCCACCGCGCGGGCGACGTCCGAGGCCGCCGAGAGCGTGCGCGTCGCGGCCGGCCAGGGGGCCGCGACCGCGGAGACCGCGAGCGAGTCGATCACGCGCATCGCCGCCTCGGCCTCGGCCGCCGGCGCGGCGATCCAGGACCTGTCGGAGCGCTCCGGCCGGATCGGCGGGATCGTCGACACGATCACCGCGATCGCCGAGCAGACGAACCTGCTGGCGCTCAACGCGGCGATCGAGGCGGCGCGCGCCGGCGAAGCCGGGCGCGGGTTCGCGGTCGTGGCCGAGGAGGTGCGCAAGCTCGCGGAGGAGTCGCAGGACGCAGCGCGCCAGATCTCCGTGCTGGTCGGCGAGATCCAGGCCGAGACCGTGCGGGTCGTCGACGTGGTCGCCGAGTCGCGGCGGGAGACCGAGGCGGGCGTGGCGACGGTCGCGTCCACGCGGTCGGCGTTCGAGGCGATCGGCGCGACGGTCGAGGAGATGACCGCGCGCGTGTCCGAGATCACCGCGGCCGTCGAGCAGATCGCCGCCGAGGCGGCGCGCGCCGAGCGCGAGGTCGACGACGTGGCCTCGGTCGCCGAGTCCTCCTCCGCGTCGGCCGAGCAGGTGTCCGCGAGCACGCACGAGACGGGCGCCTCGGCGCAGGAGATCGCGGCGTCGGCCGCGGGGCTCTCGCGCACGGCGGCCGACCTCGACGCGCTCGTCGGCCGGTTCGTCGTCACCGCTGGGTAGCGTGCTTGCGGCGAGATGCCGCGGTACGTGATCCAGCTCCACCAGGCGCGCGCGCTGCACTACGACTTCCGGCTGGAGGTCGACGGCGTGCTGCGGTCGTGGGCGGTGCCGAAGGGACCGTCCGAGGACCCGGCGGAGAAGCGGCTCGCCGTCCAGGTCCCCGATCACTCGCTGGCACACGGCGACTACGAGGGCCCGAACGTCGAGATCTGGGATCGCGGGACCTATGAGCCGCTGACGCCCGACTTCGCGGCGGCGCTGGACGGCGGGCACGCCTCGTTCGTGCTCGACGGCGAGCGCTTGCAGGGCGGATGGACGCTGCACCGGACAAGCGACGGGGAGAAGCCGCAGTGGCTGCTGATCAAGAGGCGCGACTGACGCCGGCGCCGACTCGGGCGGCCGCGATGAAGGCGGTTCTGACCGATGCGCGCTTCTCCGATCCCGACTGGATCTTCGAGCGCAAGCTGGACGGCATCCGGTGCATCGCGATCCGCGACGGCGGCGCGGTGCGGATGCTGTCGCGCAACGACCTGTCCCTGAACGACCGGTACCCGGCGATCGGGGCCGCCTTGGACGCGCAGTCGCGGACCCGGTTCGCGGTGGACGGCGAGATCGTCAGCGCGTCCGGCAGGTTCCAGGACCGCTCCGGCCCCTTCCTCTTCCACGTGTTCGACGTGCTCTGGCTCGACGGCGAGGACGTGCGGGGCTTCCCCCTGCTCGAGCGCAAGGCGCGGCTGCGGGACGCGCTGTCGTGGCAGGACCCGGTGCGTCTCGTCGAGTACCGCGAGGAGGCCGGCGAGGCGATGTTCGCCGAGGCCTGCGCGTCGGGGTGGGAGGGCGTGATCGCCAAGCGGGCCGACTCCGTCTACACGGACAAGCGCTCCAAGGACTGGCTCAAGTTCAAGTGCGAGCACGGCCAGGAGCTGGTGATCGGCGGCTTCACGCCGCCCAAGGGCTCGCGCACGGAGTTCGGCGCGCTGCTCGTCGGCGTGTACGAGGGCGACCGGTTGCACTACGCCGGCAAGGTCGGCACGGGCTTCGACCGTGCCGAGCTGGCCCGCCTGGCGGCGCTGCTGCGGCCGTTGGCGCGCGAGGACGCCCCGTTCTACGACGCGCCGCGGTTCCGCGACGTCACCTGGGTCGAGCCGTCGCTGGTCGCTCAGGTCGGGTTCGCCGAGTGGACCAACGACGGACGGCTTCGCCACCCGCGCTACCTCGGGCAGCGCATCGACAAGGACCCGCGGGCGGTCGTCCGCGAGTAACCCGGGACTCCCCAGCGGGTCCCTGGCGGGTCCCTAGCCGTGTAGGTTGCGCCGGTGAAGCTTCTGGGCCGCCACGCGGAGCGCGAAGCCCTTGCCGGGCTGCTGGACGCCGTCCGGGCCGGCGAGAGCCGCGCGCTCGTCCTGCGCGGCGAGGCGGGGATCGGCAAGTCGGCGCTGCTGGCCCACGCGGCCGAGCGCGCGACCGGTTGCCGCGTGGTCCGGACGGCGGGCGTGCCGTCGGAGACCGGGTTGGCCTTCGCCGGGCTGCACCAGCTGTGCGCGACCATGCTCGACGGGCTCGACACGCTGGCCGCTCCCCAGGCGAACGCCCTCGGCACCGCGTTCGGCCTGCGCTCGGGTCCTCCCCCCGACCGGTTCCTGGTCGGCCTCGCGCTGCTCGGCCTGCTCGGCGAGGCCGCCCGCGAGCGGCCGCTCGTCTGCCTGGTCGACGACGCGCAGTGGCTCGACCCCGCGTCGGCGCAGGCGTTGGCGTTCGTCGCCCGGCGGTTGCTGGCCGAGTCGGTCGGCATGGTCATCGCGGTCCGCTCCACGGGGGCGGACGACGGCTGGTCGGGCCTGCCCGAGCGTGTCGTCCGTGGCTTGGGCGGGAGCGACGCCCGCGCGCTGCTGGCGTCGGCGTTCCGCGGGCCGATCGACGACCCGGTGCGCGAGCGGATCGTCGCCGAGGCGCACGGCAACCCGCTCGCGCTGCTCGAGCTGCCCCGCACGCTGGAGCTGGCGGGTGGGTTCGGGCTGCCCGGCGGGGCACACGTGTCGACGCTGCTGTTGGAGAGCTTCCAGCGCCGTGTGGAGGCGCTCCCGGACGACACGCGGGCGCTGCTGCTCGTCGCCGCCGTCGAGCCCGCGGGCACGAGCATGCTGACGTGGACGGCCGCCGCGCGCCTCGGGATCCGGCCGGAGGCGGCCGCGCCCGCCGAGGCGGCCGAGCTGTGCCGGTTCGGGTCCGTGATCCGCTTCCGCCATCCGCTCGTCCGCTCCGCGGTCTACGCCGCCGCCGACGAGGAGGAGCAGCGTGCCGTGCACCGCGCGTTGGCGGAGGCGATCGACCCGGCCACGGACCCGCAGCGCCGCGCGTGGCATCGGGCCCACGGCGCCACCGGACCCGACGAGGAGATCGCCGCGGAGCTGGAGCGTTCGGCGGCGCTCGCGCAGGCGCGCGGCGGCCTGGCGGCGGCCGCGGCGTTCCTCGTCCGCGCGATGGAGCTCACGCCTGCGGCGGAAGGCCGGTCCCGGCGCGCGCTGGCCGCGGCGCAGGCCACGCACCAGGCCGGCGCGCCGACGGAAGCGACCCAGCTGCTGTGGACCGCGGAGGCCGGGCCGCTGGACGAGCTCGACCGGGCGCACGTGGACGTCCTGCGCGCGCAGATCGCGTTCGCCGAGCATCGCGGGCGCGAGGCCCCGGCGCTGCTGCTGCGCGCCGCACGGCGACTCGAGCCGCTCGACCTGCTGGCCGCACGCGACACGTACCTGGACGCGCTGACCGCCGCGACCATCGCCGGCGGCCTGTCGAGCGACTCCCCGCCGGCCGTCGTCGCCCGCGCGGCGCTCGCCGCTCCCCAGCCGCCGGACGGCCCACGGCCGGCCGACCTGCTCCTGGACGGCATGGCGCTCCTCGCCGCGGAGGGCTACCCGGCGGCGATGCCCACGCTGCGGCGTGCGCTCCAGGCCTTCCGCGAGGACCGGCTCCCCGCGGACGTCGGGCTGCGCTGGCTCTGGTACGCCTCCCACGCGGCCCTCGACGTCTGGGACGACGAGGGCTGGGAGCTGCTGGCCGTCCGCCATGTCGCGCTCGCCCGCGAGACCGGGGCGCTGAGCGTGCTGCCGGTCGCGCTGAACACGCGGGCCGGGGTGCACCTCGGGCTCGGCGAGCTCGACCGGGCGTACGCGGCGCTCGAGGAGGCCCGGGTGTTGAGCGACGCGACCGGCGGGCCGAGCACGGCGTTCGTCGAGCTGGCGCTGGCCGGCGTGCGCGGCGACGCGGCCGAGGTGGCGCGGCTGACCGAGCTGACGGTGCGCGACGCGACGCACCGCGGCGAGGGCATCGCGGTCAACGTCGCGCACTGGGCGCACGCGGTGCTCGCGAACGGCCGCGGCGAGTTCGACGAGGCGCTGAAGGCGGCGCGCCAGGCGACCGTCAACCCGGACGAGGTCTGGACCACCGCGTACGGCGCGGTCGAGCTGATCGAGGCGGCCGCCCGGACGGGCGCGGTCGAGCTGGCGAGCACGCACCTGCAGCGGCTCGCGGTCGCGACCCAGGCCAGCGGCAGCCCGTTCGCCCTGGGCATGGAGGCGCGCTGCCGCGCGCTGATCAGCGAAGGCGAGGCGGCCGACGCGCTCTACCGGGAGGCGATCGCGGCGCTCGAGAACACCCGTGTCCGCGTCGAGCTGGCCCGCGCACAGCTGCTCTACGGCGAGTGGCTGCGTCGCGAGCAGCGGCGCCTCGAGGCGCGCGAGCAGCTGCGCGCCGCGCTCGAGCACTTCACGGACATGGGGCTCGAAGCGTTCGCCGCGCGCGCCGAGGGCGAGCTGCGCGCGACGGGCGGCGCGATGCACCGGCGCCCGCCCGAGACCGGTGCCGGGCTGACGGCGCAGGAGGAGCAGATCGCCCGGCTGGCGCGCGAGGGCCTCAGCAACCCGGCGATCGGCGCGCGGCTGTTCGTCAGCCCACGCACGGTCGAGTACCACCTGCACAAGGTCTTCACCAAGCTCGGCATCCGGTCACGCGCGCAGCTCGTGGACGCGCTCGAGCCCGAGCACCCTTAAACGCGGAAGCCCGCCTCGGGAGGCGGGCTTCGGCCATCAGAAGATCGGGCGAATAATGGTCGGGGGACGTCGTAAAACGAGGTCTCAGCCCTCGGGGTGCCGTCGCTGTCTGACACCCCTGGTATCGGCCCGTGCGACGGGCTACTTGAGTACGTCGACCGTCCAGGACCGTCCGCTGCCTGACAGCTCGACCTCGTGGCCTGCGGCGCGGACCGCGCTCGCCACGTCCTCCGGCGTCTCGACCGGGTCGCCGGACAGCAGGATGCGCGCGACGTCACCGCGCGTGGCCTTGACCATGTGGCTGATCGTCTTGCCGTTCTCGAACGCGCGGACGCCGACGAGCGTGGCCGCCTTCGGCTTCCAGGCCGCCGTGTAGGCGCCGGAGCGCATGTCGACGATCAGGCCCTCGTCGGGCACGGCCTTCCTGAGCGGGTCACGCCAGAGGGCGGGCAGCGACGGGATCCGCGGGAGCGTCGCGCCCATGCTCAGGCGGTAGGCCGGGATGCGGTCGCTGGGCCGGACGAAGCCCCAGAGGGCGCTGGCGATCAGGACGCGGTCGGTGTCGGCGAACGCGCCGAGGCCGAGATGCTCGTAGAGGACGCCGGTGTAGACCTCGTGGGCGGGCGCGGCGGGGGCCTCGCGCAGCGTCAGGTTCCGCTGCGCTTCCGCGAGCAGCCCGGGTCCGACGTCCAGGTACTTGAGGGCACCGGGGAACTTCAGCCGCGACAGCACGTCGAGCAGGCGTTCCCGAGTCTTGTTCAACCCGGGCAACGCCAACGACCCGACGTCGACCGGCTCCCCGTCGGAGGGCGCGGTCTTGCCCTCCGACGGTGGGAGCAGGATCAGCACTGCTAGTCGGTCTTCACTTCGGTGCCGTCCTGCGACCAGCGCGTGTGGAAGGAGCCTTCCTTGTCCACGCGGCGGTAGGTGTGCGCGCCGAAGAAGTCGCGCTGGCCCTGGATCAGGTTCGCCGGTCCGCGCTCGCGGCGGTAGCCGTCGTAGTAGGCCAGCGAGCTGGAGAACGCCGGGACGGCGATGCCCTGGTCGACCGCGGACACGATCACCTTGCGCCAGGCGTCCTGAGCGTCGGCGACGGCGTCGCGGAAGTACGGCGCCATCAGCAGGTTCACGAGGTCCGGCGTCTCGGCGTAGGACTCCGTGATGCGGTTGAGGAAGCGGGCGCGGATGATGCAGCCGCCGCGCCAGATCTTCGCCAGCTCGCCCATCTGCAGGTCCCAGTCGTACGTCCGGGCGGCCGAGGCCATCTGCTCGAAGCCCTGCGCGTAGGCGACGACCTTGGAGGCGTAGAGCGCCTTGCGGATGTCGTCGACGAGGGACTCGGACAGGCCACCCGGCTGCGGGCCGGCGAGGTAGCCGGACGCGGCCTTGCGCTGGTCACGCAGGGCGGACAGCGAGCGGGCGAACACGGCCTCGGTGATGCCGGTCAGCGGCACGCCCTGCTCGAGCGCGTCCTGGGCGGTCCAGCGGCCGGTGCCCTTCTGCTCGGCCTGGTCGACGATCACGTCGATCAGCGGGTTGCCGGTGGCGGCGTCCGTCTTGCCCAGGACCGTGGCCGTGATCTCGATCAGGAACGACTCGAGGTCACCCGTGTTCCACTCGTCGAAGATGCCCTTGATCGTGGGCACGTCGAGGCCGATGCCGTGACGCAGGAGGTCGTAGGCCTCCGCGATCAGCTGCATGTCGGCGTACTCGATGCCGTTGTGGACCATCTTCACGTAGTGGCCGGCGCCGTCGGCGCCGATGTACGCGCAGCACGGCTCGCCGTCGACCTGCGCGGCGATCGTGGTGAAGATCTCCTCGACCTCGCCGTACGCGGCGCGCGGGCCGCCCGGCATGATCGACGGGCCGTTGAGCGCGCCCTCCTCGCCACCGGACACGCCGGTGCCGATGAAGCGCAGGCCCTTCTCGGTCAGGTACTGCTCGCGCCGGCGCGTGTCCACGAAGTGGGAGTTGCCGGCGTCGATGATGATGTCGTCCTTGTCGAGCAAGGGGACGAGGTCCTCGATCACGCCGTCGACGGGCGCGCCCGCCTTGACCATGACGATGATGCGGCGCGGCCGCTCCAGCGACTGCACGAACTCCTCGAGCGAGTCGCTACCGGTGAAGTTGCCTTCGGACCCGAACTCGGATACGAAGTCGTGCGTCTTAGAGGCTGTGCGGTTGTGTACGGCGATGGGCACGCCGCGGCGGGCGATGTTGCGCGCGAGGTTCGCCCCCATGACGGCGAGCCCCGTGACTCCGATCTGGCTCATGTGCCGCCACCCTATTGCACGGCAGCTGACGTTCGGGTGCTGACCGAACGTCCCCGCGCGGCCGAGCTGTCACGCTCTAGGCGGTGGCGCGCCCCGACTACTACGGCAACCCGGCCGGTCTCACGGAGGAGATCGAGACCGTCCGCGCGCTCTACGACGCCTTCGAGCGCCGGGATGTCGACGCGATGCTCGCCGCCATCAGCGACGACTGCGAGCTGTTCCTCGAGGGCACCGCGCGCCTCGCCGGCCGCAGCGAGCCCTACCGTGGCCACGCCGGCCTGCGCGAGTACCTCGCCGACGTCGAGCGCCTCTGGGAGGAGCTCGTGCTCCACGCCACCGACTACCGGGCCGTCCCCGGCTCGGTCATCGTGATGGGGCACATCACCGGCCGTCGCGAGGGCCTGGACGTGCGCCGCGCCTCCGTCTGGACCTGGAAGGTCACCGCCGGCCGGGCCACCTCGGTCAAGGCCGCCGACCTCGGCGACATGGCCTGATATCACCTATCGCGGTGCCCAAGCAGGACATCGAGACCCGCGAAGACGTCGAGCGGCTCGTTCGCGCCTTCTACGTCCACGCGATGGACGACGCGATGATCGGCTACCTGTTCACCGACGTCGCCAAGCTCGACCTCGAGGCCCACGTCCCCGAGATCACCTCCTTCTGGGCGACGATCCTGCTGGGCGAGCAGAGCTACCGCGGCGGTGCCTTCCGGCCCCACGCCGAGCTGCACTTCAAGTCGCCGCTCCGCGCCGGCCACTTCGAACGCTGGCTCACCCTCTGGACCGCCACCGTCGACGAGCTCTTCGAGGGCCCGCGCGCCGGCTACGCCAAGCACCACGCGACCCGCGTCGCCCGCGCCTTCTACGGCCGGATCGAGACGATCGGCCAGCCCGCCCCTCCGGGCGGCGGCTTCGCCGTCACGCAGCACGGACCCGTCTGATCATCCGGTCGGGCCGGCTGGTCATCTCCGCCCAGCTGGTGCGGATGACCCTGTAGCCGAGCCCTTCGAGGACCGCCTGCTTGGCGCGGTCGTCCGCCCGGGCGAGCATCCCGCCATGGTGGCGCTCCGAGTCGGCCTCGAGGATCAGGTTCCCGTCGGGCCAGAGGAAGTCGGGGATGAGCGTTGTGCCGTCGACGCTCGGATTCACGAGCGGCGTGGCGATGCCCGCCTCGTGGAGGAGCTGGAGCGCGAGGTTCTCGTTCTCGGAACGGGTCGGCGCGGCGGTGGCGAGCACGGCACGGAGCTTCTTCGCGCCCCGGTGGCCTCCTGCGATCAGGTCGCCGATCGCGAGGATCTTGCGGTTGAGGCCTTCGTTGACCGCGCGGCGCAACGTCGCGAACGGCGCCACCGAGGAAAGGTGGACCACCGTCTGTGCCGGGGTCGTGACGGGGATGCCCTTGCGGATCGTGCGCTCGAACGAAGCGGCGCGGAACGTGTTGATGCCGTCGCGGCGCTTGACGGACGGCGCGACGACGTCGGGGTAGCGTCCGGTCGGTTCCAGCATGCCCCAAAGGACGGTTGCGGCGTAGTGCGACAGCGCGGATTCGGGACCGCACGCCCTGACCGCTGCGAAACACCACGCGTCGAACGGGAGGTTGGCGTGGCCTGTGGCGTAAACACCCCGGTAAAGGGGGAACAGCCGACCGCTACGCACCCGCTGCGCGATCGTCTGCTTCGACAGGCCGCAGACCCGGAGATCTTCGATGTCGACGACGCCGCGTTGCCCCGACGCCACGCGAGCGATGGCTTGGTCAACTCCTGGTTGACGAACTGAACGTTCGCGTGGCATGCGGCGATGATCGCGCCGCCGCCTGTCACGGATCTACGCGCGTTTGTGCCGAAACTGTGCCGATTGCGTCGCGCACGGCCGGCGCGACCACGCGGCCGTAGAGCTCGATCGCGTGCATCATCGCGTCGTGCGGCAGGGTGCCGACGCTGAGCTGGAGCAGGAAGCGGTCGTGCTGGAAGAGGCGGTGCTGGTGGAGGATCTTCTCGATCACCTGGTCCGGGGAGCCGATCAGGTTGGCGCCCTCGAGCGTGGCCGAGGCCTCGAAGGCCGCGCGGGTCATCGGTGGCCAGCCGCGTTCGCGGCCGAGCTGGTCCATGACCGTCTTGTGCGCCGGGAACGCGATGTCGAGTGCCTCCTGCGCGGAGTCGGCGATGAAGCCGTGCGAGTTGATCGACAGCCGCGGCCGCTCGTGGCCGTACTCGGCCGCCACGCGGCGGTGCAGCTCCGCGAACGGGGCGAAGCGGGCGGGCTGGCCGCCGATGATCGCCAGCGCCATCGGCAGGCCCAACGCGCCGGCGCGGGCGACCGACTGCGGCGTCCCGCCGACCGCGACCCAGACCGGCAGCGGCGACTGCACCGGACGCGGGTAGACGCCGCGCCCGTCGATCGGCGGCCGGTGCTTGCCCGACCACTCGACGACCTCGTTGTCGCGCACCGCGAGCAGGAGGGCGAGGTGCTCGGCGAACAGCTCGTCGTAGTCGTCGAGCGAGAAGCCGAAGAGCGGGAACGACTCGACGAAGGACCCGCGCCCGGCCATGATCTCGGCGCGCCCGCCCGACAGCAGGTCCAGCGTCGCGAAGTCCTGGAAGACGCGCACGGGGTCGTCGGACGACAGCACCGACACGGCCGACGTCAGCCGGATCCGGGAAGTGCGAGACGCAGCCGCGGCGAGCACGACCGCCGGCGAGGAGACGGTGAAGTCCGGCCGGTGGTGCTCGCCGACGCCGAACACGTCCAGGCCCACCGAGTCGGCGAGCACGATCTCGTCGATCAGGTTCGCCATGCGCTGCTGGACGGTGAGCGCGGGGTCCGTGCGCTCACCGAACGTGTAGATGCCGAGCTCCATCAGTCGGTCGCGAGCGCCGGCTTCAGGCGCGGCCCGCGCGGGATCAGCAGGGAGGCGGCGACCGCCACGGCACCCGCCACCGCCGAGAAGGCGAAGGCGCTCGTGTACAGGTCCTCGCTGGGCAGCGGGGTCGAGCCGGACGTGAGGATCGCCGTCACGATCGCGGCGCCGAACGAGCCGCCGACCGTCCGCATCACGGTGTTGATGCCGGTGGCGATGCCGACCTCGCTCTGCGGCACCGCGTCGACGATCAGGTTCGCCATCGCGGCGAAGCCGAACGTGATCCCGACGCCCATCAGCATGCCGCCGATCACCAGCTCCCACGGGTGGTCGTGCGCGAACGTGTTGATCAGGAACGAGAGCGTGATCAGGATCGCGCCGAGCGTGAGCACCGAGCGGAACCCGATCCGCTCGCCGAGCTTGGCCGCCGGCGGCCCGGCCGCGAGCTGCGCCAGCGCGGTCGGCAGCATCAGGAAGCCCGCGGCGGTCACGGAGAAGCCGAATCCGTACCCGGTCGACTCCGGCGCCTGCGCGAACTGCGGGAAGACGAGGAAGCTGGAGAACATCGCCACGCCGACCAGGAACCCGGTCAGGTTCGTGAAGGCCACGGCGGGCTTGCGCAGCACCGCCATGTCGATCAGCGGCTGCTTCATCCGGTTCTCGACCATGACGAACACGCCCAGCAGCGCGATGCCGCCGAGGACCGCGCCGAGGTTCGCCGGCGACCCCCACCCCCACTCACCCGCCTGCGAGACGCCGAGCAGGATCAAGGCCAGCGCGGCGCTCAGGATCGCGGCGCCCAACCAGTCCACGCGCGCGTTCTCGACCGGCGGCGACGGCGGCACGAACTTCCACACCGCCCACCCCACGGGCAGCGCGATCAGCGAGATCCAGAACAGGAAGTCGAGGTTCAGGTGGTCGACGATCAGCCCGGACAACGGCAGCCCGATGCCGCCGCCGATCCCGAACACGGCGCTGATGATCGCGATCCCGCTCGCCACCTGATCGCGCGGGAACGTGTCGCGGATGATCCCGAAGGCCAGCGGGAACACACCGCCGGCCACGCCCTGGAGCACGCGCCCGGCGATCAGCACCTCGATCGACGGCGCGAGCGCGTTGATCACCGCGCCGAGCGCGAACAGGGCCATGATCCACGTGAGCACGCGGCCCTTGCCGTAGAGGTCGCCGAGCTTGCCCGCGATCGGCGTGGCGATCGAGGCGCTGACGAGGAAGCCGGTCAGCACCCAGCTGACGGCCGAGGGCGACGCTTCGAACTCCTGCGCCAGCGCGGGCAGCGCGGGCACGACGAGCGTCTGGGAGAGAGCGAAGGCGATGCCGGCGCCGGTGAGCGTGAGAAGGACCGGAGTCGGCCGCTGCGACGGTGCGGCGTTCACCTCCTGCACATTACTTACGACGCGTCAGCGAACGCGCGAGGTCGGTGAACGTGGCTTCGACCTCCTCGTCCATGGTCCGCCGGAAGACCGCCAACAGCGCTTGTGCCGCCAGCGGCCGCGACGCCTGGATCGACTCCTCCAGCTCGTCCCAGCGCTCGGCGTCCGCGTACGGCTTGAGCACGTCGTCGACGAACAGCTTCACGAACTCCTTGGACACCGCACGCGAGTGCTTCTGGACGCTCTCGAGCATGTCGAGCGCGTGCTGCAGGCTCACCCCGCGTGCGACGACCTCCTCGGCCGCGGCCAGCAGGACGGGGCTCGGGACCTCGAACATGCCTTCCCCGAGCGGGTGCAGCAACCCGAGCTTCGTCGCCTTGTCGATCAGCTTGCGCGGCTCGTCCTTCTCCCCCAGGCGCAAGCGGGTGCCGAGGTCGGCCGCGGTGAGCACCTCGGGCGTCTCGGGCGCCTCGAGCGAGGCCTCCTTGAGCGCGAGCAGGCGCTCGCCGGAGTCGCCGAGCAGGCGCTTGATGCCGCTCAGCTTCATCCCCTCGTTCTGCAGCCGCTGGATGAGCCGCAGCCGCGCGACGTGCTCGGGGCCGTAGTAGCCCGTCCGGCCGCGCACCTCGGGCGGCGGCAGCAACCCGCGCGCGTGGTGCGAGCGCACGTTGCGCACCGTGAGGCCGGTCTCACGAGCGAGCTCGTCGATCGTCAGCACGCGTTGCAGGGTATCCGACGTCACAGAACGTGACGTCAAACGACGATACATTCGCCCCCATGTTCGAGCTCCTCGCCCAGGCCAAGCCGGCCGGCGGCGCCGCGCTGGACCAGGTCGCGGTCGCGACCGCCGCGGCCGGCGTCGTCACCGTGACCCTGCTGTGGCTCGGGATGGGCCACCGGAGCGGGAAGGTCGCGCTGCTCGGGCGGCTCGGCCGCTTCTCCGAGCGGGTGTCCGGCCTGCCGGCCTGGGCGGCGATCCCGTCGGGGTTGATCGTGGTCTCCCTGATCACGGCGCTGTTCGGGATGCTGTGGGACATCTCGCTGCACATCGCGCAGGGCCGGGACGAAGGGCCGCTGGCGAACGTCGCGCACTACTTCATCCTCGCCGGGCTGTTCGGCGTGTTCGCCTCCGGCTTCCTGTCGATGTGCCTGCCGCTCGAGAAGCCGTCGCGGGTGGCGGTGAAGCTCGCGCCGGGCTGGTACGCGCCGCTGGGCGGCGTGCTGATCGCGGCCGCGGGCACGTTCGCGCTGATCGGGTTCCCGCTGGACGACGTCTGGCACCGGCTGTTCGGCCAGGACGTGACGCTGTGGGGACCGACGCACCTGATGCTGATCGGCGGGGCGGCGATGACGCTGATCGGGCTCGCGGTGCTGTTCGTGGAGGCGCGCGGCGCCGGACGCGGGAGCGAGCTCGGCTACGTGACCTTCCTGCGCCGCGTCTCGCTCCCGGGCGCCCTGCTGCTCGGCCTCTCGACGTTCCAGGCCGAGTTCGACTTCGGCGTCCCCCAGTTCCGGATGGTGTTCCAGCCGATGCTGATCGGCCTTGCGGCGGGCGTGTCGCTCGTGGCGGCGCGGCTCTGGCTCGGCCGCGGCGCGGCGCTCGGGGCGGCGCTGTTCTTCCTCGCCGTGCGCGGCCTGATGGCGCTGCTGGTCGGCCCCGTGCTCGGTGAGCCGACACCGCACTTCCCGCTCTTCCTGATCTCCGCGCTGCTGGTCGAGCTGGTCGCGCTGCGGGTGCGGCGGCCACTGCCGTTCGCGGTCGCGAGCGGGGTCGCCATCGGCACGCTCGGGCTCGCGTCCGAGTGGGCGTGGACGCACCTGCTGATGCCGTTGCCGTGGCCGGCCGCGCTGCTTCCCGAGGGTGCGCTGGCGGGCTTCGCCGCGGCGCTCGCCGCCGCTTGCGTGGGCGGCTGGCTCGGGGCGCGCCTGGCCGCCGACCGCACGCCGTCGCTCCGCGGTGCCGCCGTCGCGGGCGCGGCGGTGCTGTTCGCGCTCACGGGCTACGGGCTGCTGTCCGACGGCGGGTCCGGCGCGCGCGGCACCGTGACCCTCGCGGACGGCGGGCTCGTCGTGCGCGCCGACCTCCCCCAGGATCCCAACTGGCTCACCGCCACGTCCTGGCAGGGCGGCGGCCTGGTCGTGGACCGGCTCGAGCGCGTCGGGCCCGGCGAGTACCGCACCACGCAGCCGATCCCGATGGACGGCGAGTGGAAGACGATGATCCGCCTGCACTACGGGCGCACGCTCAGCGCGCTGCCGGTCTACCTGCCCGCCGATCCGGCGATCCCGGTCGAGGGGATTCCCGTGCGCGCGACCTTCACGCGCGACTTCGGGCCCGAGCAGCAGCTCCTGCAACGCGAGCGCAAGACCGGTGTGGCGGGCTGGCTGTGGGCCACCGGCTACGCGATCGTGCTGGCGATCGCGCTCGCGTTCCTCGTCGCGCTGGCCTGGGGCGTGCACCGCGTGTCGGGCTCACCGGGGCGGGCCGCCGAGCACCAGCACGTCGGCAAGCAGCGCGACGGCCACCGTGCCCACCAGCACCGCGAACCCGCGGCGCAGCAGTGACTGGGGCACGCGCTCGCCGACCGTCGTGCCCAGCAGCGCGCCCGCGCCGGTCGCGAGCGACAACGTGAGCGTGACGGCGAGGTCGGGGCGCGAGCCGGCGGCCAGGTGGCTCGCGAGCGCGGCCAGGCCGGTGAGCGTGATGATCACCAGCGACGTCGCGACCGCCCGCCGGAACGGCACGCCGAGCCACACGCTCAGCACCGGCACGATCACGAACCCGCCGCCGACGCCGAAGAAGCCCGTGAGCAGGCCGACCAGCAGCCCGGCGAGCAGCGTCCGGTCCAGCGGCGCGTCGGGGCACGCGCCGTCGTCGCCGTCCTCCCCCGCCCGCTTCCACGTCAGCACCGCGGCGAGCAGCATCACCGGCACGAACGCGAGGATCAGCACGCTGCCCTCGATCTCGTGGCTGGCGATCGTGCCGGCCAGCGAGCCGAGCGCGGCGGGCGCGGCGAACGTGAACGCGATCCGCCAGCACACGCGGCCGTGGCGGGCGAGCGCGCCGGCGCCGATCGCCGCGGCCAGGCTCACCACGACGAGGCTCGCGGTCGAGGCGGGGCCGACCGGCTCGCCGAGCACGTAGACGAGCACCGGCAGGGCGAGGATCGCGCCGCCTCCGCCGACGGCACCCACGATCACGCCGATCGCGAGGCCGAGCACGATCGCGAGCGCGGTCACCCGCTCGTCGTCCGCCGCGGTTCCGGACCGGCTCCCGGCACGCTCACTCGCCCAGCGCCCGCCGCAGGTGCCCGTGGGCGGCACGCAGGCGCTCCCGCGCCGCCTCGGCCCCGACACCGGCGCGCAGCATCACCGCCGCGACCTTCGCGTCGTCACCCGCGTCCGCCAGCGCCCGCGCGGCGTCCTCGTGCGCGGCGTCCGCGACCTGCGCGACGATCCGCGTCGCCCGGTCGCGCAGCTTCTCGTTGGTGACGCGGACGTCGACCATCCGGTTCCCGTACGTCTTGCCGAGCCGCACCATCGCCAGCGTCGAGAGCATGTTGAGCACGAGCTTCTGCGCCGTCCCCGCCTTCAGCCGCGTGGAGCCGGCGACGAACTCGGGGCCGACGAGCACCTCGATCGGGTGCTCGACGGCGGCCGAGAGCGGCGCGTCGTGGTTGCACGCGAGCCCGACCGTCAGCGCGGCGCGCCGCCGCGCGTGCGCGATCGCCCCGAGCACGTACGGCGTGCGCCCGCTCGCGCTGATGCCGACGACCGCGTCGTCCGCGGTCAGGTCGGCGAGGTCGTCGAGCGCGCCGTCCGGGTCGTCCTCGGCGGACTCCGTGGCGGTCGACACGGCGCCCGGCCCACCCGCGATGAACCCGAGCACCCGGTCGGAGTTGAACGTCGGCCCGCACTCGCTCGCGTCCAGCACCCCGAGTCGCCCGGCCGTGCCCGCGCCGATGTAGATCAACCGCCCGCCGCGCTCGAGCCGAGCGACGATCGCGTCGACGGCCGCCGCGATCTGCCGTTGCGCGTCCGCGACCGCCACCGCGACCGCCTGGTCGTCCTCGTTCATCAGCCGCACGAGCTCGGCCGTCGGCAGCCGGTCGATCTCGGCCCGCTCGGGCCGCGCCCCTTCGGTCGACAGATGCCCGAGCCGCGTCACGGTCGCCGGATCAGATCAGAGAACAGCGTCGGCGCGTCGAGCAACCGCGCCGCGCCGTCGAGCCCGTCGCCGAGCGGCGCGCGCAGCACGACGCCCGGCGGGAGCGCCGCCCGCAGCGGATCGAGGATGAGGTCGCCGGCCGAGAACACGCCGCCGGACCATGACACGACGACCGGCTCACGCGCGCCGTCGCCACGGCCGGCGCGCCCGGGGCCGGCCTGGCCGGCACCTGCGAGGCCGGCGTGGTCGGGGCCGGCCTGGCCGGCACCCGCGAGGCCGGCGTGGTCGGGGCCGGCCTGGCCGGGGTCGGTCGCGAGGGGCTCGCGCGGTGCGACCAGGCCTGCGCGCTTCAGCGCCGCGGTCACCGTGTGCGCCAGCTCAGCGCCCGCCGCCACGAAGATCGCGACCGCCGTCGCCTCTCCCCCGTGCGCGAGCTCGGCCACGTCGCGCGTGAACGCCGCGACCGTCGCCACCGGGTCCGGCGCGTCGTAGACGGCGCGTGCGATCTCCTCCAGTGGCCCGAAGCGCGCGGCCGCGACGTCGCGCAGCGCGGACGAGCCGCCGCGGCCGTCGACCGCTCGCAGTGCCTGATCCAACGCGCGGCGTGCGATCCAGAAGCCGCCGCCGGCGTCGCCGAGCAGCGTGCCCCAGCCGTCGGCGCGTGCCCAGCCCGCTTCGGAGCCGGCGAGGGCGATCGCGCCCGTGCCCGCCACGACCACCGCGCCCGGCTCCCCGCCGAGGGCGCCCAGGTGGGCGGTCACCGCGTCGTTGGTGACCACCATCGGCACGCCCAGGTCCGCGCCGTCCCACCCGGTCAGGCCCGCCGCGACCACGTCCGGCGCGTGCCGGGCGACCAGCTCGCGCAGCGCGCTCCAGTCGCGGCCCGCGCGCGCCAGGCCGGGCGCCGTCGAGCGCTCGACGACCGCGCCGTCCACGCGCAGGGCGACGCGGCAACCGCTCTGGCCGCCGTCGACGAGCAGAACCTTTAGGTTCGGTGCAGGAACGCGGCCGACATTACTGGCGTGCGCCCGTTGCTGAACCGACTGCCGCTGATGGCGCGAGCCCTGGTGCTCGTGCCGCTGCTGGCGGTCGGGCTCGACCAGGCGCGGGTGTCGTTCATCTGCGGGCCTGACGCGCAGAGCTGCCTCGACGCCGCGTCCAGCGGCACGCTCGGCACGGCCGGGACGCTGCTGGTGATCGGGTACATGCTCGGCATCGCCGCGCTCGTGGGCCGGATGGCCCGCGGCCGCAGCTCGCTGTGGCTCGTCGCCACCGCCGGCCTGTGGGCCGCGTGCGGCGGGCAGGCCGTGCTCGCGTCCGCGCTCGGCACGGGCGCGCTGCTCGGCGGCGGCTGGGTGCCGCTGCTCGCCTTCGGCGCCGCCGGAGGCGCGCTGCTCGCGCTCGCCCTGCGGACCGCACGCCACGCGTTCCCCCTGCCGCGGGCGCCACGCCTGAGCATGATCGTCGAGGAGATCGTCCATCAGGGCGACCGCCTCGTGGTGCCGCCGCACCTCCGCGCCGCCCGCCTCACGCGGGATCGCGGTCCGCCGCAGTTCGCCTGATCGCGGCGAGCCCTTCGTTCGCCGCCGAGCCGCCGCGCGTGTCCACGCCGCGCAGTCCTCCCACGCGAACTTCAAGGAGCATCACCATGACCAAGCGCGAGCTGCGCGAACAGCGCCGCGCCCACCGCGAGGCGCTCGAGGCCGCCGAGCAGGCCAAGACCACCCGGCGCCGCCGCTTCCAGATCCTCGGCACCGGCCTGGTCGCCGCCGTCGCCGTGATCGCGATCGCCGCGATCGTGTCCACCTCCTCGAACGGCGCCCCGTCCGACGGTGCCGCGCTCGCCCGCAGCACCGTCGTCGACGGCGTGCCGGAGACCAACGGCGTGCTCGGCGACCCGAAGGCGCCCGTGACCATCACCGAGTACGTCGACCTGCAGTGCCCGATCTGCGCCGAGGCCTCCAAGACCACGCTGCCGACGTTGATCGACGACTACGTCAAGACCGGCAAGGTCAAGCTGCAGGCCCGGACGATGCACTTCCTCGGCCCGGACTCGGTCACGGCCGCGCGCGTCGCCGCCGGCGCCCAGCAGCAGAACAAGCTGTGGAGCTTCCTCGAGACCTTCTACGCCAACCAGGGCACCGAGAACTCCGGCTACGTGACCGATGACTTCCTCAAGGACGTCGCGACCACCGCGGGCGTCAACGCCGACGCCGCGCTGAAGTACGCCGACACGAACGAGGCCGAGTCCGCGCTCACCACCGCCAACCAGGACGCGCAGGCCGTCGGCGCCGACTCCACCCCGACGTTCACGATCAAGAAGGGCGACGGCTCCGAGCAGGTCCTCCAGGTCGGCGCGGGCGACCTCAAGGCCGCGCTGGAGAAGGCGCTGTGATCCGCGTCGCGACGTTCGCGGTCGCCATCGCGGGCCTCGCGATCGCGGGCTACCTGACCATCGTCCACTACGCCGGCGGTGAGCCGGTGTGCGCCATCGCCCACGGTTGCGCGACCGTGCAGAAGTCCAGCTACGCCGAGCTCCTCGGCGTCCCCGTCGCGCTCCTCGGCCTGTTCGGGTACGTCGCGATCCTCGCCAGCCTCCTCAAGGACACCGAGACCGGCCGCTCGATCACGGCGCTGCTCGCGATCGCGGGCGTCGCGTTCTCGGCGTGGCTGACCTACGTGGAGATCTGGGAGCTCGAGGCGATCTGCATCTGGTGCGTCGGCTCCGCGATCTGCATGACGCTGCTCGCGGGCCTCGCTACGACGCGGCTGCTGCGCGCGCCCGCGCACTGATCACCAACGCGGTCCCGGCGATGAGCAGCGCCATCGCCGGGATCGCCGCCGCGGGCGGCGTCTCGCCCAGCGCCACGGCCGCGATGATCGCCGCCAGCGGCACCGTGAACAACCCGCCGAGCGCCACCATCGTCGGGCTGATCGATCGCAGCACCAGGTTGAACAGCGAATGCCCGACGAGCTGCCCGAAGACCGTGATCGCGGCGATCCGCAGCCAGTCCTCCCCCGAGAACCCGGCCAGCGCGGTGCCGGTCAGCACGCACACGGGCAGCAGCCACAGCGCGCACGTCCCGTAGCAGATGACCGTGTAATCGAGCGTGCTCAGCCCGCGCCGCGCGAACCCGCCGAGGACGATGTAGACACCGCCGAACACGCCCCCCGTAACCGCGAGCCCGTCGCCCAGCAGCGCGTCGCCGGACACGCTGATATCCACCCCGGTCATCAGCAGGACGCCGAGCAGGCACACGCCGACGCCCGCCCACGCGCGCCCCGGCAGCCGCTCACCGAGGAACCAGCCGATCACGCCCGCCCAGATCGGCTGCGTGCACACCAGCGCCGCCGACGACGCGACGGTCGTGTAGCTCAGCGACGGGATGAACGTCCCGAAGTGCGCCGCGAGCGCGAGCCCCGCGGCCAGCGCGAGCCACAGCCCACGGCCGCGCGGCAGCACGATCCGCCGCTCCCGCGCGAGCAGCACCGGCGCGAGCACGGCCGCGGCCGCACCCGTGCGCCAGAACGCGATCGCGAGCCCGGGCGCCGCGCAGGCCGCGATCAGGGGCGGCGAGGTCGACGCGCCGAGGACCCCGACCGCGAGCAGAGTGAGATCAGCGTCGTGCTCCCGCAGAGGCGCAGAAGGGTACCCGCTGATAGCGTCGCCACTCGATGCACCGCAAGCTCCAGAGCCAAGGCGTCCACCACATCACGATCGTCGGCGCCGATCGCCAGACCTCGATCGACTTCTGGGAAGGCGTCCTCGGGATGCCGTTCATCTTCGAGCAGCCCAACCTGGACAACGCCGACGAGAGCCACCTGTACTTCGATCCGGGCGACGGCCGCCTGATCACGATCTTCACCAAGGAGGATCGGGAGGTCGACCCCAGCCGCACGCCGACCGATCCGGGCTGCGTGCACCACGTCGCGTTCGCGCTCAGCCAGGCGATGTTCGCGCAGGCCGTCGAGCGCCTGGACGAGCGCGGCATCCGCCACAGCGGCGTCAAGGACCGCGGGTTCATGGACTCGATCTACTTCCAGGACCCGCTCGGCCTGCTGATCGAGCTGGCGTCCTACCGCTTCGAGCCGCCGCATCCCGCGACGCACGCCGACGTGCTGTTCACCGCGCACAAGCTGCGCGTCGAGCGTGGCGACCGCGCGATCGACCGGGTCCACGTCGCCGACGCGATCGAGCAGCTCGTGCTGCAGACGCGGCCGTCGCTCTCGGACGACCGCTCCGCCCGGTGACCAGCCCGCTCGCCCATCGCCGCGCGCGCATGGGCGGGCGTGACCCGCACGAGCAGCACCGGGTGGCGACGCCGCTGGAGCTGCTGTTCGACCTGACGTTCGTGGTCGCGTACGGGATGGTCGCCGACGAGCTCGCGCACTACCTGGCCGAGGACCACGTGAAGACCGCGTTGCTCGGCTTCGCGCTGGGCGGCTTCTCGATCACGTGGGCGTGGATCAACTTCTCGTGGTTCGCGTCGGCGTTCGACGTCGACGACTGGGTCTACCGGCTGACGACGATGCTGCAGATGATCGGCGTCGTGATCGTCGCGCTCGGGCTGCCGGCGGTGTTCGAGTCGATCGACGAGGGGGCGCACGTCGACAACGCGGTGATGGTCGGCGGCTACGTCGTCATGCGCGTCGCGATGCTCTTCCAGTGGACCCGCGCCGCGCGCCACGACCCGGAGCACCGGACCGCGTGCCTGACCTACGCGCGCTGGATCGCGGTGGCGCAGCTCGGCTGGATCGCGCTCGCGATCGCGCACACGTCGATCGCCGTCACGTTCGTCTTCGTGGCGCTGCTGACGCTGGTGGAGTTCGCGGGCCCGTACCTCGCGGAGACGCGCAAGGGCGGCACGCCCTGGCATGCGCACCACATCGCCGAGCGCTACGGCCTGCTGATCATCATCGCGCTCGGCGAGGGGATCATCGGGACGATCGCGTCGCTCTCCGCGGTCGTCGGGCCCGAGGGCCCGGGCTGGAGCGTGTCCGCGGCGGTCGTCGCGCTGGCCGGCGTCGGGCTCACGTTCGGCCTCTGGTGGGCGTACTTCGTGATCCCGTTCGGCGACTTCCTGCACGCGCGCCGCGAGCGCTCGTTCGGCTGGGGCTACGGGAACGTGCCGATCATCGCGTCGGTCGTGGCGATCGGCGGCGGCCTGCACGTGGCCGCGTACTACCTCGAGGACCACTCCAAGCTCGACGCGGCCGCGACCATCCTCACGGTCGCGGTCCCCGTGGCCGTCGTCGTCCTCGGCATCTACGGGCTGTACACGTACCTCGTCGGCGCCCTCGACCGCTTCCACTGGCTCCTGATCGCGGGCTCGGTCGCGCTGCTCGGGCTCTCCTACGCGCTCGCGAGCGCGGACGTCGCGTTGCACTGGTGCCTGCTGGTGGTCGCGCTCGTCCCGTGGGTCACGGTCGTCGGCTACGAGCTGCGCGGGCACGAGCACAACGCGCGGATGCTTCAGAGCCTCCAGTAGCAGTCCGCGCCCGCGGGGATCGGCTGTGCGACGCGGCCGAGCTGCGTCCGCGCCGACCGGCCGAGGATCGCCTCGACCTCCGCGGTCGCGAGCGGCTCGTCGAACGCGCGCAGCACGTCCTCCACGTGCTCGGGTGCCGCGCGGCGCGGCAGCGTCGGGTCCAGGTTCGCGACCGCGGCCTCGTAGGCCTCGATCGGGTTGAAGCCGGGCAGGCTGAACGTGCGCGACCCGAACGACAGCTCGTAGCTCGGTGCCGTGTAGCGGCGCTCGGACGCCGGGCCGCCGAGCTTGTGGTCGAGCGCCCGAGCGGCCGCGGACGGGTTGCGTGCGGCGGCGATGTCCTCCTGCAGCGCGTCCTCCACGCCGGGCGAGTCGCACCAGCGCGCGAGCTGCTCAGGGTCCAGGCCGACATCGGTCGCAGCGCCCGCGATCAGCGCCGGGTCATCGAGCAGACCTCCGTCCATGCGGCGCACGCGCAGCCGGCGCAGCAGCCGCTCCTCGAACGAGGGAGCGTTCAACCGCGCCGCCACGACCGCCCGACAGGCGGGCTCGCTCGAGGACGGCCGGGAGTACGGCGCCGGGTCGATCGGCATGCCGTACTTGCGCTGCAGGCCGGGTGCGCCGCCCTGCAGCTTCTCGGCCTCGCCGGGCTCCAGGGTGAGCACGATCATGGTCGTCCGCCAGCGCAGGCCGTCGCCGTAGAAGAAGCGCAGGCGCTGCCGGATCGGCTCGGCGGAGAACGCGAAGGGGCACGCCGGGTCGGTGAACAGCTGGATGTCGATGGCCACGGTCATGCAGACTACGGTCCATGGCCTACGTCCACGGATACGCCGCGCGCGAGAGCGAACGGCTCAACGACCAAGCCGGAGCGTTGGTCGAGCTGCTCCATCACGACACGGTGTACCCGGCCGGGAGCCGAGTGCTCGAAGCCGGCTGCGGCGTCGGCGCGCAGACGATCACGCTCGCGGCGAACTCGCCGGACGCGCAGTTCACCAGCATCGAGCTCTCCCCCGACTCGCTCGCGGTCGCCCAGGAGCGGGTGACCGCGCCGAACGTGACGTTCGAGCAGGCCGACCTGTTCACGTACGAGGCGGAGCCGTTCGACCACGTGTTCGTCTGCTTCGTGCTCGAGCACCTGCGCGACCCGTACGCGGCGCTGCGGCGGCTGCGCGGGCTGCTCAAGCCCGGCGGCACGATCACCGTGATCGAGGGCGACCACGGCTCGACCTACTTCCACCCGGAGAGCGCCGCCGCCGACGACGCGATCGACTGCCTCGTCAAGCTGCAGTCGGGCGACGCCAAGATCGGCCGGCGGCTGTACCCGCTGCTCGTCGAGGCCGGCTTCCCCGACACGCGGGTGTCGCCGCGGATGGTCTACGTGGACGCCAGCAAGCCGGACCTCGTGGACGGGTTCACGCTCAAGACGTTCACGGCGATGATCGAGGGCGTGCGCGAGGCGGCGCTCACCGCGGGCCTGATCGACGCCGACCGCTTCGACCAGGGCATCAGCGACCTGGCGGCGACCGAGACGTTCAGCTACACGTTCTTCAAAGCGGTGGCAACCCGAGGTTGAGCTTGCGCAGGAGCGCGGCGAGCTGCTCGCGCTCCTCCGCGCTCAGCGCCTCCAGCAGCCGCGCCTCGTTGGCGAGGTGCGGGCCGGTGACGGCGTCGATCACCTCGCGCCCCTTCTCGGTGAGCGCGATCAGCTGGCCGCGACGGTCGTTCGGGTCGGGTTCGCGCGCGATCAGCCCGGCCTTCTCCAGCTTCTGCAGCCGCTTGGTCGTGCCGCCGGACGTGAGCATCAGCGAGCCCATCAGGTCGGTCGGGCGGAGCTTGGGCCCCTGACGGCGCAGCGTCGCCAGCAGGTCGTGCCAGCCGGGCTCGAGCCCGTGCTCGCGGTAGACGACCTCCAGGTGCGCCTCGAGCGCGCGGGACAGCCGGGAGATGCGGCCGATGACGCCGATCGGGCTCGGGTCGAGCTCGGGCCGCTCGACCCGCCACCGGTCGATGATGTCGTCGACGCCGTCGCGCACGCGCTAGAGGCTATTGAGCCGGAAGCCGACGCCGCGCACCGTCTCGAGCGCCCTCGCCCGCTCGTCGAGCTTGCGGCGCAGCCCGGAGATGGCCACGTCGACGGCGTTCGCGCCCCCGTCCCACTCGTAGCCCCAGACGTCACGGAGCAGCGCGGCGCGCGGGACCACCTGCCCCTCGCGGTCCTGCAGGTAGCGCAGGACCGCGCACTCGAGCTTGGTGAGCGCGATCGTGCGACCCTCGAGCGTCAGCTCGCGCGCGTCGGCGTCGAGCGCGGTGCGCGCCACGTGCAGGTCGCGCGCCGCGAGCTCCGACAGCCAGCCGGGGACGGACTCGGGCCCCAGGTCGCACACCGTCGCGCCGCCGGGGATCGGCAGGTACCCGAGCGGCTCGAGCTGCGCGTCGAGCGCCTCGCCGCCCTGCGCCGAGTAGATGCGGCGGACGAGCCCGGTCTGCAGCGACGCCCGCTCGACGTCGCGCAAGAGCGCGCTGAAGCACGGCGACGGCGCCGAGCCTGTGCCGTGGGCCAGCGCGAGCCGGGCCGCCAGCACGCGCTGGCCCTTCGGGACCGGGTGCGCGCGCAGGTGCTCCCGCCACGCCTGGCACAGCGGGTCGCGCATGAACAACCCTTGCGGGACGACCTTCAGGTCGCACTGGACCGTGAACGCGACGACGATCCCGCGCGGGCTGCGCGCGACGCGGAAGGCCTCGGGCACCGCGTCCCACCAGTCGGCGATCAGGGCCGTGGTCACGCCCGGGTGGTGGCGGGCGACGATCGCAAGGATCGCGTCCCGGTCCGACGGGCGCGCGGCCTCCACCGCGTAGTGCTGGATCGCGGTCGGGAAGAACGCCTCGCGCACCAGCGGCTCCTCGACCAGCGCGATCATGTCGGCCACCGACGCCCAGCCGCCGTACGGCATCTCCGCCCGGATCCGCTGCCAGGCGGCCGCGCGGACGGCGCGATGGCGGACCGGATCGGTGGCCTTCAGCAGCGCGGACACCGCCTCGCGCACCGCGTCGTGGATGACGAGGCCTTCCGGCGTCAACTCCACGAACGGGAGGTCCTGGAGGAGGTCATAGCCGTCCGGGAGCAGCGAGCGGGTGACGCGGCGCAGGACGCACGCGTGGTCGAGCGCGGCGCGCGTGGGTGCGTCGAGGCCGTCGAGGTAGAGCGCCGCGAGCTCCTGCGTGACGGTCGGGATGACCGCGTCCGGATGTTCCCTGCGGGCCGAGGCGGCGAGCTGGAGCGAGAGCGGATGGCCGTGGACGAACCGGTTGACCTCGGCCGCCTCCTGGGGGTCCAGCCCGCAGAGCTCGAGCACCGCGTGCGCGTCCGCCGGGGCGAGCGGGCCGAGCGCGATCACTTGCAGGTACTCGCCGAACGTCGCGCGCCACACCGCGCCCGGCTTGTCGCGCGTGGCGATCGCGATCCGCGTGTACGCGGGCAGCGACGGGAAGTAGGTGTGGCGCAGCCAGTCGTCGAGCAGGCGCAGGCGCTCGAACGTGTCGATGACGAGCAGGCCGGGGTCCTCGCCGGCGGCCGCGAGGAAGCCCTGCGGGGTCGGCTCGATCGCGCGCCCGTCGACGACGGTGGCGCCGGCCGCGTGCTCGGCCGCGAACGCGCGCAGCAGCGCCGACTTGCCCGTCCCGGCGACGCCGTGGACGACCGCGACGAGCGGTCCGCCGGGCGCATGCAGCGTCCGCAGCGCCGCCAGCTCGGCGTCACGGCCGAGCAGCGCGCGCCGGGCGAGCAGCGCCCCCAGGTTCATGCCGCGGCGGTGGCGTGCACGCGCCGGATCGCGTCCGCGGGCAGCAGCATCGCCTCGGCGTACTCCTCGAGGCGCTCGGCGCTGGTCGCCTCGTACAGGCAGTCGGCGCTGAAGGTGCCGTCGGCCTCCGCGAACACGTACGAGCGCACCCAGCGGACGGTGCCGCCGAACGTGTCCAGGACCGCCGGAGCGCACTCCGAGAACGCGGCCAGCTCTTCCTCGGACAACCATGCGCGACGGCGGGAGACGAGGTACAGGTCCATTGCGCGCGACGGTACCCCGGCGTGGTGGGGCGGCGAAATCGTGCTGGCTCCCGAGCGGGCGGCGGCCGCCCGCACCTCGCTCAGAAAGCGCTAAGGAAGCCGTCACCGCCGGCGTCCCGCGGGCCCGGAAGCTGGATGGCATGAGAACGCATCGCTGGCGAGTGGCCCTCGCCTCACTGATCGCGGCGGCGACGCTCGGCGCCACCTCCCCGGCCTACGCCGGCACCCACCACGGCGGCGGCGACCGCTGCGAGCGCAAGCTCGAGCGCATCGAACGCGACTTCCGCATCATCGAGCGCATCGCCGGCTGGGAGCTGGCCTCCAAGTGGTGGAACGACGTCGCCTGGCCGCACTACTACCGCCAGTGCGGGGGCTGAGATGGCCGTCACGGACATCGACGAGGGCAAGCTCGAGGCGTTCATCGGGCTGGCCGCGACCGAGGTCGGCGCGGCGCTGAACGTCGCGCTCGTCACGCTCGGCGACGAGCTCGGGCTCTACCGGGCGATGGCGGACGGCGAGCCCGTCACGCCGGCCGAGCTCGCCGGCCGCACGGGCACGCTGGAGCGCTACGTGCGCGAGTGGCTCAACGCGCAGGCGGCCTCCGGGTTCGTCGTCCACGAGGACGGCGCCTACTCGCTGCCGGCCGAGCACGCGCTCGTGCTCGCCGACGAGACCTCACCGTTCCTGATGACGGGCACGTTCCAGGCCGCCAACGGCGTCGTCGGCATCCGCGAGGCGCTCGCGGAGCGCTTCATCGACGGCCAGGGCGTCGGCTGGCACGAGCACCACCACGGGCTCTGGCACGGCACGGAGCGCGCGTTCGCCGTCGGCTACCGCACGCATCTGATCTCCGAGTGGCTGCCGGCGCTCGACGGCGTCGTCGAGAAGCTCGAGGCCGGCGCGCTCGTCGCCGACGTCGGCTGTGGGCACGGCGCCTCGACGATCCTGCTCGCGCAGGCGTACCCGACCTCGCGCTTCGTCGGGATCGACTACCACGCGGAGTCGATCGCCGTGGCGCGCCGCCGGGCCGAGCAGGCGGGCGTCGCCGACCGGGTCACGTTCGAGATCGCCGGCGCCGCCGAGTACCTGGACCGGCGCTTCGACGTGATCGCGTTCTTCGACGCCTTCCACGACCTCGGCGACCCGCTCGCCGCAGCCCGGCATGCGGTCGGCGCGCTCGCGCCGGACGGCACCTGCGTGCTCGTCGAGCCGTTCGCGGGCGATTCCGTGGAGGAGAACCTCAATCCGGTCGGGCGCCTGTACTACGGCTTCTCGACCATGTGCTGCACGCCGGGCTCGCTGTCCCAGCCGGGGCGTGCCGGCCTGGGGACGCAGGCGGGCGAGGCGGCGATCGCGGCCGTGCTGCGCGAGGGCGGCTTCACGAGCGTGCGGCGCGCGGCCGAGACGCCGCTGAACCTGGTGCTGGAGGCGCGCGTCGGCTGAGTCAGCGCAGCTCGTCCTCGGCCTCGTCGACGAGCTGCTCGTGGAGCGCGACGAAGCCGCGTAGGAAGCGGTTGACCAGCAGCAGGTTGCGCGCCCGGTGCGGCAGCGCCTCGGCGGCTGCCTCGCTGGCGTCGAGGCGCTCGACGAGGTCGGCGAGGTCGGCGCGAAGCGTCGCGAGCGCCTCGCGCGTGACCTCCTCCCCCGCGATGTCCGCGATCAGCAGACGCAGCAGCGGCTCGGACTTCAGCGGCGTGACGGTGACGGGCGTGCGTGCCCAGGCGCGGAGCGCGTCGCGCCCCTTGTCCGTGAGCGAGTACACGGTGCGGGCGCGCGTCCGGCCGGGCGCCTCGCGCGCCTCCAGGTAGCCGAGCTTGGCGAGGCGCTTGGGCTCGACGTAGTACTGGCTCTCGCCGGCCCAGTCGAGGATGCGGCCGCGGCGGGCCATCTGCAGGAGGTCGTGCGGGCCGGCGCCGGTCTCGCCGACCAGCCCCATCACCTCGTACGAGAACAGGGTGAGCTCAGGTCTTGACATAGCTGTGCTTCATAGCTTATCGTCACTAACTATGGAACATAGCTTGACGACATCCATGAGTGAGCACGCGCGCCGCTGGGGCGCCCTGTGGGGATCGGAGCCCGACGCCTGGGCGGCGACCGAGGCCCAGCAGGCGCCGGTCTACGAGGCGGCCCTGCATGCGGTCGGCCTGCCGCGCGGCGCACGCGTCCTCGACGTCGGCTGTGGCACCGGCGTCTTCCTCCGCCAGGCCGCGGACCGCGGCGCCGACGTGGCCGGCGTGGACGCCTCGGAAGGGCTGCTCGACCTCGCCCGCACCCGGCTCCCCGAAGCCGACCTGCGCCAGGCGGACATGACCGAGCTGCCGTTCGCCGACGACACGTTCGACCTCGTCACCGGCTTCTCGTCCTTCTTCTTCGCCGAGGACATCGTCCGCGCACTGGGCGAGGCCCGCCGCGTCGCCCGTCCGGGCGCCGCCGTCGTCGCCGAGGTCTTCGGGCACCCGGACCGCTGCGACCTCGAGGCCGTCAAGGCGGCCGCCGCGCGCTTCCGCGACAGCGAGGCCGAGTACTGGCGCCCGGACGCGATCGAGGTGCTCCTGCCCGCGGCCGACCTGCACTTCGACCGTGCCTTCGACGTGACCTGCACCTACCGCTACCCCGACGCGGCCGCGCTCGGCGAGGCGATGCTCGCCGCCGGCGGCGCCGGCCACCTGGCCGGCCCGGAGCACGTGGACGAGCTGCGTGCCGCCATCGTCGACGCGCTCGCCCACCGCCGTCGCGCCGACGGCAGCTACCACGTGGCCAACGAGTGGCACGTGGTGATCGCGCGCGCCTAGCGTCCGATGCGGGTGCGGGCGTACGCGACCAGCGGCGCCAGCGCGGCTCGGACGACCGGCTTGAACACCGGGAACGTGCGCAGGAAGCGTGCCCCGTAGCGGCCGTAGCGGTAGTAGACCTTGGTGAACACGCGGCCGGGATACGTGCGCGCGAGCCGCTGGTCGCGATACGCGCGGAGCGTCCGGACCGGCTCGGCGGTCGCGTCGTCGCCGTGGGCGGCGGTGGCGACGAAGCAGGGCCCGTCGAACACCTCCCCGACGATGCAGCAGCAGTCGCTGTCGCCCCGCTCGTACCAGCGCTTGCGCCGCTTCTTGCGACCGGGCACGTGGAACGCGGGTTGATGCCGGCGCTTGGGCTTGCTCATCGCGCGATCCTACGGGCCGCCCGTGGCTCGCGCCGGCTGATCGCCGACATCCGTCGAGCAGGGGGTGCAGGTGAGGCTTGCCTGAGTAGGGTGAACGCCGCCATGCGGACCATCCTCCTTGCCCTGCTGACCCTGTCGCTGCTGTCGACCCCCGCGCTCGCCGCGGAGATCCCGCCGCTCACCATGAGCGAGATGGAGGTCGGCTGCGCCGCGCCCACCGGTTTGCCGGGCGAGATCGTGACCTCCGACCGCAAGGCCGTGCAGCTCGTGAACGTGACCCCGAACGGGATCCGGACGGGGCGCGCGTTCGCGCTCGAGTACTCGGCCGGTTGCGCGGTCGCGGCGTCCCAGCCCAACGGGGCGGGCGTGCTGGCGATCCCGGACGACAGCGGCGTGCTCGTGGCGTTGCGGGAACCGGGCGGCGACTGGAGCGAGCCGCGGGACTTCCCGGATGATGAGGGTCTCAGCACCGGGAAGGTCGCCGTGGCCGTCTCGGAGGCGGGCGACGCTCTCGTCGTCTGGCAGAACGTCGGGCCGCGGCGCCGCGTCCGGACCTACGCCGCGCGCCGCCTCGCAGGCGGGACGTTCGGCACGCCGGTGAAGCTCGTCGACCGCCGGCAGGAGTCGCTGAGCGAGGGCGTCCTGGACGACTGGTTCGCGGCCGGCATCGCCAACGGCGGCGAGGCCATCGTCGCCTGGACCGGCCTACCGCCCGGGCGGCCGCCGCACCGCACCACCGTCAAGGTGGCGATCGCTCCGGCGGGAGGGGAGTTCGGCGCGCCCACCGAGGTCGGCGGGCAGACTGGCTACTCCACCCCGTCGCTGACCATGGCGCCCGACGGGCGCGCGTTGCTCGCGCTGCCCACGCCCGGGCGCGTCGAGGTCCGCGAGCGGACGGCGGGCACGCCCTTCGGCGCCCCGACGACCGTCGCGAAGGTGAGCGACCCGCTCGGCACGCGGACGGCGGCGGCGCTCGGCGCGGCCGGCGAAGCCGTGGTGACGTGGAGCGGGACCGGCCTCGGCGGCGTGCACAGCGCGATCCGCGGTGCCGGCGGTCCGTTCAGCGCCTCGCTGCCGACGGCCGCCGCCGACCCGCGCATCCGCTACGACCTCTGGCAGGCGGTCAGCGGCTTCACGCAGGACCTTCCGAGCGGCTCGTGGGGCTTCGGCGGCGCGGACGTCACCGCCCGGATCACCAACGGCATCGCCCTGCTCGGCTGGACCGGTCCGCGCGGACGCACGACGGCCGCGAACCTCGCGACGTACCCGCTCCTCGCGGGCGCAGGTGTGCGCCAGACGCTCGGCGGCGAGCTCGCGGACACGTGGAACGCCTTCCCGCTGACGCTGGCCGACGGCACGGTCGCGCTCGCCTGGGCCGACGGCGCCTTGCGCCTGCACGCAGCCACGGGCGCACCAGCCGACACGAGCCCGCTCCCCGAGGTCCGTGTGAGCCCGCCGAAGAGTCCCCGTGTGAGCGGGACGCTGGTGTTGCCGTTCCGCTGCAGCGCCGCGTGCGAGGTCCGGGCGGAGCTCGTCGACCGCCACGGCTACGGCAGCTTCAAGCGCCTGAAGGCCGCGGGCTCCGGGCGGCTGCGCCTGACCGACGTGGACGCCCCGGAGCGGCTCGGCCCGGTGCGGGTGCGCTTCACGATCGGCGGCGCCGACGGGCGCCGGACCCGCAGCTGGACGACGACCTACCGGCTCGTGCGCAAGCGCGCCTACCGGCTCATCGGGCTCGCACCGGTGCGGGCGGAGCGCCGCGGCGACAGGGTGCGCGTGACCGTGCGCGTCGCGGGTCGCGTGCCGTCCGAGCTGTTCGCCCTGGTCGGCGGCTTCGGCCGCCGCGGGAACGTCGAGCCGCTCGCGGCCACGTCGGTCTTCCTGGAGCCCCGCCAGCGCGAGGCCACCGCGACGCTGCCGGCCGCCGGCGTGCGCTGGGTCGCCGTCCTGTGGGGCAGCAAGCGCACGTTCGTCCGGGTGCGCTGATCCGCGCGTCCGGGTAACAGCGAGATGTGAACGCGCTCCTCGACCTCGCCGCGCGCCAGCTGCGCGCCGACCTCGCCGCCGCGCCCGCGCGCACCCGGGAGCGCTTCTCCCCGGAGGGCCGGGCGGCGCGCTGCCGGACGATCGCCGAGCTGCGCGCGCTGGCGAAGCGCTCGGTGCCCAAGCCGATCTTCGACTACGCGGACGGCGCAGCGTGGGACGAGGTCACCGCACGCCGGAACCTCGCCGCCTTCGAGGACGTCACGCTGCACCCGAAGGCGCTCACCGACGTGTCGGCTGTGGACCTGCGCACGACGATCCTCGGCGGTGAGGTCGCGTTGCCGATCATCGCCGCTCCGACCGGGCTGACCGGGCTCCAGCACCCGGACGGCGAGGTCGCGATCGCGCGCGCCGCGCACCGGGCGGGGACGATCACGACGGTGTCGACGATGGCGTCGTGCACGCTCGAGGAGGTCGCCGAGGCGTCGGCCGGGCGGCGCTGGTTCCAGCTGTACGTGATGAGCGACCGCGGGCTCGTGGACGAGCTGCTCGCGCGGGCGACCGACAACGGCTACGAGGCGCTCGTGCTCACGGTCGACGTGCAGGTCGCGGGCGTGCGCGAGCGCGACGTGCGCAACGGGTTCTCGGTCCCGCCGCGGATCTCGCTCCGGACGCTCGCGCAGGGCGTCGCGCATCCGCGGTGGAGCGCCGGCTTCGTGGCCAACCCGCGGATGGTGCCGGCGAACCTCGGCTGGGAGGGCTCGGCGAGCGCGACGCTCGCGGCCTCCGTGAACAAGGCCTTCGACCCGACGGTCACGTGGGACGACCTCGCCGACCTGCGCTCACGCTGGAAGGGCCCGGTGATCGTCAAGGGCGTGATGCGCGCCGACGACGCGCAGCGCTGCGTCGAGCACGGCGCCGACGCGCTGGTCGTGTCCAACCACGGCGGCCGTCAGCTCGACGGGGCGGCGGCCTCGATCGAGGCGCTGCCGGCGATCGCGGACGCCGTCGGCGACCGCGCGGAGCTGTACCTGGACAGCGGCATCCGCCGCGGCACCGACATCGTCAAGGCGCTCGCGCTCGGCGCCCGCGCGGTGATGATCGGGCGCGCGCTGATGTACGGCATCGGCGCCGCGGGCGAGGCGGGCGCGCGCCGCGCGTTCGGCATCCTCGACGCCGAGCTGCGCGTCGCGCTCGCCCTGGCCGGCTACCCGCGGGCGGCCGACCTCGGCATGGACGCCGTCAGCGTCAGGTGAAGTCGCCTTCCTCGGGTTGCCATCCGGGCGCTGCGGCCGGGCGTTCGCCGTACTGTCGCTCCGCGGCCTCGAGCGGCAGCGGAGGAGGAGCGAGGTGGTGCGGGAAGGGCGGCACGTCGGTGGAGGACGATGCCGGCTGGTGCGTGTCGTTCGTCATCACCCTTCACAACATGAAGCACACCCCGGCGGTTTCGCAACCGCCCCCGCCAGGACCCCCCAGCCGGGGGGCGTCCACTGCGGCGCCACCTACTCGACCGGCGGTCCCTCTGAGCAAGCTCCCAGGGTTCTCGCAGGGCGCTCCCACGGGCCGGGCCGATGCTGGCGACATGACCAACGACTCGCTTCGCCAGCGCCGGCTCCGTCGTCTGCTCCCCGCCGCCGTCGCGGCGGTCACGCTCGCCTCGAGCGCCCCGTTCCTCGCGCCCGGCGTCGCCCGTGCCGACGTGCCGCAGCGGCCGGAGCGCCGCGAGCACGCCAAGCCGGTCAACCCCGGGAAGATCCCGACGACGCTGCGGGTCGACGCCACGCGCGGCGTCCGCGTGCAGGGCGTCAGCGCCACCTGAACGTTCGCGGCCGATCGCGCGTAGTGCCCCCTGAGGAACGTCCACGAGAGGGGTCTGATGCTGCTGAAGGGCTTGACGGCGACGGTGCTGGCGTTGGCGGTGGCGGTCCCGGCCGCCCACGCCGCGCCGAGCGACCGCTATGTCGTCCACAACCTCGTGTCCAGCGACACGACGCTGTTCCCGGCCGACCGGGCGGACACGAACCTGCGCAACCCGTGGGGCCTCGCCGCGAGCGCGACGTCGCCATGGTGGCCGGCCAACGAGCGCTCGAACACGTCGACGATCGTGCCCGCGAGCGGCGCGGTCAACACCACGGTCGTGGCGGTGCCCGGCGGGCCGACCGGGATCACGACCGGCGCCGGCACGGGGAACTTCCTGACGCTCGGCAACCCCGCGGCCTTCATCTTCTCCACGCTCGGCGGGGAGATCTACTCGTGGCGCGGTGGCGTGCCCGCCAACAACGGCGTGCTGCAGCTCTCGCGCAAGGACGTCAACGCCGTCTACACGGGTCTCGCGCTGGCGACCGTCGGCGGCGCGCCGCGCCTGTACGCGGCCGACCTGCGCAACAACCGCGTGGACATGGTCAACGCCGCCTGGGGCCTGATCGACGCGCCCGGCGCCTTCGTCGACCCGAACCTGCCCGCGGGCTACGGCGCCTACGGCATCCAGACCGTCGGTGACCGCATCATCGTCACCTACGCCAAGCAGCCTGAGCCGGGGACGACGCCCTACCGCGAGGTGCGCGGCGCCGGCCTCGGCGTGGTCAACGCGTTCGACCTGCAGGGCCACTTCCTCGCCCGCATCGCGAGCCCGGGCGGTGTCTTGAACGCCCCGTGGGGCACCGCGCCGGCACACCCGAACTTCGGCGCCTACGCGGGTGACCTGCTGATCGGCAACTTCGGCGGCGGGCGCATCAACGCGTTCCACGAGAACGCCGACGGCACCTGGACCACGAGCGGGTTCCTCAAGAACGCGGCCGGCGACCCGCTGGAGATCCGCGGCCTGTGGGCACTGCAGTTCGGCTTCGGCAATGCCAACAGCGGGCAGCGCAACCACCTCTACTTCACGGCCGGCCCGTCCGGCGAGACGCAGGGCGTGCTCGGCCGGATCGAGCCGAACCCGGTCGACGTCTCGGGCACCGTTCCGGCGACGCTGTCGCTGACGCTCGGCGCGCCCGCGAGCCTCGGCACGTTCGTCCCGGGCGTCGCCGCCGACTACACGGCGAACCTCGACGCCACGATCATCTCCAGCGCGGGCGACGCGACCCTCACCGTCGTCGATCCGAGCGCCACCGCGCCCGGCCGGCTCGTCAACGGCACGTTCGCCCTCCCCCAGCCGCTGCAGCTCGGCGCGAACGGCGGCGCGCAGTCGCCGCTCTCGGGCGCGCCGACGACCCTGCACACCTACACCGGCCCGATCAGCAACGACAAGGTGACGGTCAACCTCAAGCAGCCGATCGCGGCCAGCGACGCGCTGCGCACCGGCAGCTACGCGAAGACGCTCACGTTCACGCTGTCGACCACGAACCCGTGACGGTCCGCCGGGCGCGGCCTTGCGGTCGCGCCCGGCATCCCACGTTCGGCCCCCTCCACTACCTGGGCCAGGGCACTAAGCGTACGCAGCGGTCCGCATGTTGGAACACCCGAGGACGGATGTTGGAGGGGCGTCGCCGCGGACGCCGGCCGGTTCGGGGTGGGCCACCGTCCGCGGCGACGGGAGGGATGCCACGCCCCCGAAGCTACCCCCGCCACGTGCGAGGACGATGAACGCCTCAGAGCCGGCTAATGAGACACTTCCGCCATGCGGATCGATCACGGAGGATTGCTGGTCTCGGACGTCGCGCGCGCGGTGCGCTTCTACGTGGACGCGCTCGGGCTGACCGAGGTGACGCGGCCGTCGACGTTCGACACGCCCGGCGCGTGGCTGCAGGTCGGTGACCAGCAGATCCACCTGATCGGCGAGACCGAGCCCGGACGGGCGCAGGCGATGACGCCCGCCTACGACCACGCGGAGGTCGTGATCGGCTACGGGACGCACCTCGCGCTGGTGGTCGACGACCTGGACGAGGCGCTCGCGCGGGCGGCCCGTGCCGGCGTCACGCCGCCCGGCGAGGTGTTCGCGCGCGGGGACGGCGTCAAGCGCGTGTTCGTCACCGATCCCGACGGGCACGTGATCGAGCTGATGCAGACCGGCATCACGGTCACGGGCGACGAGCCCCGGCTCAAGGCGCCAGAGCGTGGGTAGCGCCCATGGATGCACGCCACCTGCCTCGTCTGCACGCTGAAGCGCTCGCCTGAGCCGTCCAACGCGGAGTCGCTCGCCGAGGTGGTGCTGGGCGCGCTGCGCAAGGAGGGCGTGACCACGGACACGATCCGGCTGGCCGACCACCGGATCGACCCGGGCGTGGTGTCGGAGGCGGTCAGCGACGGCGACGAGTGGCCGGCGATCCGCGAGCGGATCCTCGCGGCGGAGATCCTGATCGTCGCGACCCCGACCTGGCTCGGCCAGCCCTCGTCGGTCTCCAAGCGCGCGCTCGAGCGGATGGACGCGTTCATCTCCGAGACCAAGGAGGACGGGGAGACGCCGATCGCGTACGACCGCGTCGCGGGCGTGGTGGTCGTCGGCAACGAGGACGGCGCGCACCACGTGATCTCCGAGGTCAACGGCGCGCTCAACGACATCGGCTACACGCTGCCCGGCCAGAACTGGACGTACTGGAACAAGGGGCCGGGACCGGGCGACGAGGAGTGGCTGACCACCGAGGAGAAGGACTGGTCGACCTCCACGGGCGAGGCCTGCGCGAAGAACCTGCTGCGGACGGTGCGCGCGGTGCAGCCATGAGCCTCACGCAGCTGCGCAAGGACGTCCAGGGCTGCACGGCCTGCGCCAGCGCGACGAGGACGCGCGTCAGGAGGCGTACCGCGGCTTCGTCGAGGATCTGCGCGAGGTCGCCCGACGGGTAGGGCCGCAGGCATGAAGATCGGCTACTTCCTCTCCAGCGAGGAGAACTCGCCCGGCGACCTCGTCCAGCAGGCGAAGCAGGCGCAGGCGGCCGGCTTCCACGCGCTCTGGATCTCCGATCACTACCACCCGTGGAACGACGAGCAGGGCCACAGCCCCTTCGTGTGGTCGATGATCGGTGCGATCAGCCAGGTCACGGACCTGAAGGTCACGACCGGCGTGACGTGCCCGACGATCCGCATCCACCCCGCGGTGATCGCGCAGGCGGCGGCCACCAGCGCGGTGCTGCTGCCCGGTGGCTTCAACCTCGGCGTCGGCTCGGGCGAGGCGCTCAACGAGCACATCCTGGGCGACAAGTGGCCGGAGGCCGAGGTGCGCCTGGAGCTGCTCGAGGAAGCGGTGGAGGTGCTGCGCACGCTCTGGCAGGGCGGCCAGCAGAGCCACCGCGGCCGCCACTACACGGTCGAGAACGCGCGCCTCTACGACCTGCCGGACGAGCCGCCGCCCGTGCTCGTCTCCGCGTTCGGCCCGAAGGCGCTCAAGCTCGCCGCCAAGATCGGCGACGGCTTCGTGACGATGTCGCCCGACAAGGACTCGATCCAGTCCTACAAGGACCAAGGCGGCAAGGGCCCCGTCCACGCGGGCACGAAGGTCTGCTACGGCCCCTCCGAGGAGGACGCGCTGAAGACGGTCCTGCGGCTGTGGCCGAACGAGGGCCTGCCGGGCGAGCTCGCGCAGATCCTCCCCACGCCCAGCCACTTCGAGCAGGCGACCGAGCTCGTGACCGCCGAGCAGATCAAGACGCCGGTCGGCCCGGACTTCGAGGCGCACGTGGAGTCGCTGCGCCAGTATGAGGAGGCCGGCGTGGACGAGCTCTACGTCCAGCAGGTCGGCCCGGACAAGGACGCCTTCTTCTCCGAGTGGGCCGCGGAGGTGCTCCCGAGGTTCGCGTGAGCGAAGCGTGGGTACTCCGCTTTCTGGCTTCATAAAACAGGGAGGTTCATGAAATGCGGAAGGTCGTTCTGAGCGGTCTGCTGATGGCCGCGGTGCTCTTCGGTGGCGCGCCCGCCGCGCAGGCCAGCGACGCGTCGGTGCGCGAGGTGGTCGTCTCCAACGCGAAGCGCCAGGTGAAGGAGGACAAGCGGTTCATCAACGCGATGCAGAAGCTCCGGACGCGCGCGCAGCTCCGCAAGGCCAAGGCCGCCGCGGGCCGTCAGGCGGCGTCGGTGCAGCAGTGGCGTGACCAGCTGAACGCCGAGGTCGCGGACACCGAGCCGGTCGCGGCCGGCCGCCAGAAGATGCTGGACGCGCTGGACCTCTACAACAAGGGCATCCGCCGCCTGCAGAAGGGCATCAACCAGGCGCTCGCCAACGGTGGCGGCTCGGGTGTGAAGAAGGCCAAGCAGGCGCTCAAGAACATGCGCACCGCCTCCAAGCGGATCGGCCAGGCCGCCGAGCTCATCGTCGGCTAAGCAGGGTTTTCCCCTGGGTCGGTGTAACGACCCACTGTGCATCGCGTCGCGCTCGCACTTCTCGTCCTCACGCTGACGGGATGCGGGCGCGCCGACGATGAGCGCGCGGTGAGCGCGGTCAGCACGCGGTTCCTGCAGGCGGTGCGTGACGGGGACGGCGAGATCGCCTGCGCGCAGCTCACCCCGGCGGCCGCCGAGTCGCTCGAGGCGAGCCGGCCGTGCGCGGACGCGGTCACCGACCTCGACGTCTCCCCCGGCCCGGTCACCCGCGCGCAGGTCTACTCGATCAGCGCCAAGGTCGACGTCGGCAACGGCGCGAGCTACTTCCTCGAGCTGACCCGCGCGGGGTGGCGCATCTCCGCCGCCGGTTGCACCTCCACGTCGCGCGACGCGCCCTTCGACTGCGAGGCCGAGGGCTGATGCGAGCGATGTTCGTCCTCTACCTCGTGGTGATCCTCGCCGGGCTCCTCTACTTCACGGCGGTCGGCCTGTGGGCTTTGTGAAGGGCAACAGCCTCGCGCTGGGGTTCGGGCTGCTGTTCGTCGGCACGCTCGTCGCGCAGGCGTTCGTGGGCCTGCACGACTTCAACGCGCAGCAGCTCGCCCACCACGGTGACCCGATCACGCTCTGGCGCTACCTGCGCTCGTCCTCGTTCGCGGTCGACGTGCTCGAGAACTGGCAGTCCGAGTACCTGCAGTTCACGCTGTTCATCCTCGGCACGGTGTGGCTGATCCAGCGCGGCTCGCCCGAGTCCAAGGAGCCGGGCAAGGCCGGCACCGAGTCCGACTCCGAGCAGAAGGTCGGCGAGCACGCCCGGGACGACTCGCCCAAGTGGGCCAAGGTCGGCGGGCTGCGGACCTTCGTGTACTCGAACTCGCTGCTGCTGGTCATGGGGACGATCTGGCTCTGGTCGTGGGCCGGGCAGTCGGTCGCCGGCCACATCGCCTACAACGACGACCGCTTCGAGCACCAGCAGGAAGCGGTCTCCTACCTCGCCTACCTCGCCACGCCCGACTTCTGGAACCGCACGCTGCAGAACTGGCAGTCGGAGTTCCTGGCGGTGGGCTCGATGGCGGTGCTCGCGATCTACCTGCGCCAGCGCGGCTCCCCGGAGTCCAAGCCGGTGGGAGCCGCGCACAGCGACACCGGGATCGAGGGCTAGGTCCCCGGGACGATCAGCACGCTCGTCGCGGCCTCGCCCTCCTGGCGGCCGCCGGTGACGATCACGCTGTCGCCCGCCTTGAGGTCCGATACCTCGCCCGCGGCGCTCTTGGAGACGGTCGTCGACGGGCCGATCGTGACGTTCGTGTCGCCCTGCGGGCCGGTCAGCGTCAGCGTGTCGCCGTCGACGGACTTGACCTGCTGCCCGACGCCGCGGCCGCCACCGAAGCCCATCCGCCCCTGAGCGCCGGCCGGGGCGCCGCCCTGGTTGCAGACCGCGCGCACGAGGAAGCCGGCACCGCCCGCGGCTGGGGCGCCGGCGGTGTCAGCGCCCGGCGTCGGCGCCTCGGGCACGTCCCCGCACGGCAGGTCGCCGGCCTGCGCTTGCGCGACCGCCTCGCTCAGCGTCTCCGGCCCGCCGCCGCCCGCGAGCGCGCGGCCCGCGAAGAACGCGACCGCCGCCACGACGACCGCCACCACGGCGACGATCGCGATCCAGCTGACGCCGCCCTCCAGTTCCTCTTCCATCTCGTCTCCGTTCATCGACCTGCGTTGCTCGCCGTCGCGATGACCGAGGTCGCGACGACCGTGCCGCTGCTCGCGGTGCGTCCCGTGACGACGACCGTGTCGCCCGGGTGGATCGCCTCCGCGTCCGCCACCGCGTTGCGCGAGACCTTCGCCTGCTCGCCCGCGCGCACGCGGATCGTGTTGCCGCTCGCGTCCTGCACGTAGAAGGTCGAGCCGTCCACGCTCGACACCTCGCCGGTGGTGGCGTCGGCCTGCTGGGCTTGCGCGCCACCGAACCCGCCGCCGCCCGGGAAGGCCCCGCGCGCGGGTGTCGCCTCGCCCTGCGCCTTCTGCACGTGCACGCCGCCCAGGAACCCGAGCGCGCCGATCGTCACGGCCGCGAACGCCGCGCCCACGCCGGTCACGAGCCGGCCGCGCGTGCGCACGGGCAGCGGCTCCGACAGGAGGTCTTCGTCGGTCATCTCACTCCTTACTCGAACCGCAGGGCGTCGATCGGGCGCATGCGCGCCGCGCGGCCCGCGGGATAGGTGCCGAAGAACAGGCCTGAGAGCACGGACGCGCCGAACGCGAGGGCCACGGAGTACGCCGCGATCGCCGGCTCGACGCCCGCGATCTCGAACTGGCTGCCGACGATCCCGACGAGCACGCCGGTGATGCCGCCGAAGGCGCTGATGACGACCGCCTCGGTCAAGAACTGGGCGAGGATGTCCGCCCGGCGCGCGCCGATCGCCTTGCGGATGCCGATCTCGCGCGTGCGCTCGGTGACCGAGACGAGCATGATGTTCATCACGCCGATCCCGCCGACGAGCATCGAGATCGCGGCGACGGCGCCGAGCAGCGTCGTGAAGACGTCCGTGGACGCGGTCGCGACCTCGCGGATCGAGCTCTGGTTGATCACCTGGAAGCCGTCCGCGCCGTCCTTGCGCTGCGTGAGGATCGACGTGACCTCGGCTTGGGCGGCGTCGAGCGCGTCGCCGGACCGCGCCTCGACCGTGATCGAGCTCAGCCCGGACGCGTAGCCCGTGACCGCGTCCTGCACCGCGGTGACCGGCGCGAGCGCGATGTCGTCCTGGTCCTGCGTCCCGTTCGAGCCCTTGGCGGCCGTGACGCCCACGACCTGGAAGCTCGTCCCGTTGATCCGCACGCTCTGGCCGACGGGGTCGGCGCCTCCGAAGAGGCTCTGCGCGACGGTCGGACCGAGCACGACCACCCGGCGGTGGCGGCTGACGTCGGCCGACGTGAACATCGCGCCGCTCTGGAGCTCATACGCGCGTGTCTGGGCGTAGGCCGGCACGGTGCCGACCACCGAGCTCGGCTCGTAGCTCTCCTGCCCGGCGACGAACGCGGTGCCGGTGGCGTTGACGACGGGCGAGACGCGCTCGACGTCCGGCGCGTTGAACTCGTCGGCGAGCGCGTCCGCGTCGCGCTGCGTGAACGTGACCTCCGCCCCGAACGCGCGCTGCACCAGCAGGACGTTCGAGCCGAGCGCGTCGATCGACGCCTGGACCGCGTTCCTAGAGCCGTTGCCGACCGCGACGAGGATGATCACGGCGGAGACGCCGATCGTCATGCCGAGGATCGTCAGGCCGGAGCGCAGCTTGTTCGCCGCGACCCCGCCCAGCGCGATCCGGACGATCTCGCGGCCGCTCACAGGACGAGCCCGTCGGCGAGGCGGATCGTGCGCTGCGCGCGGGCGGCGACGTCGTCCTCGTGCGTGATCATCACGATCGTGCGGCCGGCCCGGTTGAGCCGCTCGAACACGTCGAGCACCTCGGCGGTGGAGTGCGTGTCGAGGTTGCCGGTCGGCTCGTCGGCGAGGATCAGCGGCGGGTTGGTGACGAGCGCGCGGGCGACCGCGACACGCTGTTGCTGGCCGCCGGACAGCTCCGACGGCAGGTGGTGCATCCGCTCCCCCATGCCGACGGCGCGCAGCGCGGCCGCGGCGCGCATGCGGCGGGTCGCCCGTGGCACGCCCGCGTAGGTCAGCGGCAGCTCGACGTTCGCCAGCGCGCTCGTGCGCGGCACGAGGTTGAACGCCTGGAAGACGAAGCCGATCTTGCGGTTGCGCAGGTCGGCGAGGTCGTCCTCGGGGATGTCACGCACGTCGGTGCCGTCGAGCAGATAGCGCCCGTCGGTCGGCGAGTCGAGGCAGCCGAGGATGTGCATCAGCGTCGACTTGCCGGAGCCCGAGCTGCCCATCACCGCCACGTAGTCGCCCTGGTCGATCCGGAGCGAGACCCCGCGCAGCGCGTGGACGACGACCTCCTCCGTGACCCGGTACTCGCGCGTGACGTCGCGCAGGTGGATGACCGGCTGCGCGCTCACGGGCCACCCCGGGCGCCGCCGAACCCGCCACCGCCCGCACCGGGCGGCGCGAACCCGCCGCCACTGCCGCCGAAGCCGCCGCGCGCGGCACCGCCGCCGCCGAGGCCGCCGAGGCCGGTCGCACCGCGCTGCCCGGCGCCCTGCGCGTTGGTGACGGCGCCCTGGATCGCGCTCGTCGACGTGATCACGACCGTCTCGCCCGCCTCGAGGCCGCTGACGACCTCGGTCATGCGCTCGCCGACCACGCCCGTCTGCACACGGCGCGTCTCGCGCCGCCCGCCGCGGTCGACGGTCACGCTCGAGCCGCGCAGCGCCTGGCTGGGCACGGCCAGGCCGGTCGCCCGGTCGACGACGATGTCCGCGGTCGCGCTCATGCCCGCGCGGATGCCCTCCGCGGACTGGTCGACCGTGACCACCACCGGATAGCTGACCGAGCCGCTCGTGCTCGTGCTCGAGAGCACGCCGACGCTCGCCACCTGGCCGGCGACCTGCTCACCTGAAGCCGCGTTGACGCTCACCGTCACCGACTGGCCGACCTGCACCTTGCCGATGTCGGCCTCGCTCAGGGCCACCTCGAGCTTGAGCCGCGACAGCGCGGCGAGCGTGATGAACGCCGAGCTCGTGGACGCCGCCTGCTCGTCCTGCGACGCCTCGCCGCCGCCGGAGGCGCCCGCGGTGTCGCCGACGGCGCCGTTCAGCGCGGCGACCGTGCCGGCCATCGGCGCGCGCAGCTCGGTGGCCGCCAGCGCATCCTCGGCCTCGTCGAGCGCGAGCTGCGCGCTCGCGACCGCGGCCTCGGCGGACTCGACGCTCTGGGCCGAGCCGCCCCCGCCGGTCTGGGGGACGGCGGTGGCGGCCGGCGTGCGCGTGGGCGCGGCCGTGGCCGCCGCCGGCGGAGCAGCAGACGCGGAGGGCGTGGGCGTGGCGGAAGCGCCCGGCGTGCCCGCCGGCGCCGGCGAAGCCTGCGCGACGATCGCGGCCGCCGGCGCGCGCGTGGCCGCTGCGCTCGCCGCCGCCAGCGCTGCGGCCGGGGTCGCCTCGGGCGCACCGGCCGCGCTCGCCGCCGCGTCGCTCGCCGCCGCCGCACGCGCCGTCGCCGCGCTCGCCGTCGCCGCGCTCGTCGTCGTCGCGTCCTGCGCGGCCCCGAGCGCGTCCTGCGCGTCGACGAGCTCGGCCTGGGCCTTGGCGAGCGCGACGCGGGCCGCGCGGTCGTCGATGCGGGCCAGCAGCTCGCCCTTGCTGACGTGCTCGCCCTCGGACGTGTAGATCTTGGTGATCCGGCCGCTGGTGGCGAAGCTCAGGTCGGCCTGGCGGACCGGCTCGAGGTTGCCGGAGCCGGAGACGAGCGTCTCGATCACGCCGCGCTCGACCTGGACGGTGCGCTCGGACACCTGCACGCCGAGGTCGTCGGCGCCGACGCTGAGGGCGGCCGCGACGACCGCGCCCACGGCGAGCACGGCCAGCAGGGCGGTCATGCTGCCCGGCCGGCGCGTTCCGGGACGGCGCGTGCGGCGCGCCTTGAGCCCGCGCACCTTCATCTTCGCCCGGGGGCGCTGCTTCGACCTCGTCGCCATGACGGCGAGAACGGTCGCGGCCGAAGCGAAGAGGACGTGAAGAGTTCCCCACGAGTTTCTGCGACGCTTGCAGGGCATGCTCCAACACGTCACGCTGGAAGTCGCGCCCGAGACGGTCCGAGACTGCGTCGCCTTCTGGGCGCTGCTGGGCTTCGACGAGATGGACCCGCCGCCGCTGCTGCGTGGCCGCTTCACGTGGGTGCAGCGCGAGGGCACGCAGATCCACTTCGTCCCGGTCGAGGAGCCGACGCAGCCCGCCCGCCAGGGCCACGTCGCGATCGTCGCGCCCGACTACGAGGCCGTGCTGCGGGCGATGGCCGAGCGCGGCGTCGCGATGCGCGAGGGCACCAACGCCTGGGACGCGCCGCGGACGTTCGTGCGCGATCCCGCCGGCCACCAGGTGGAGATCATGTCGGCGCCGCCGCTCCCGCCGTGGCCCGGCGAATAGCCGACGCGCTCCGCGACATCGCGGTGCTCGTCGCGAGCGCGGCGCCGCCCGAGGACGTGTTCGCGGAGATCTCGGCGCAGGCCGCCCGCGTGTGCGGGGTGAGCGCCGCCGCGGTCGTGCGCTTCACCGAGCCGGGCGCGGAGGTGGCCGGCCGCTGGGGTGACGTGGACGCGTTCCCAGCCGGGACGGCGTTCCCGCTCGGCGCCGGCGGCGCGCTCACGCTCGTGCGGGACACGGGGCTGCCGGCGCGCTTCGACGAGTACGAGCGGACCGACGTGGACATGCACGGGCTGCGTGAGGGCGCGGCGACGCCGGTCGTGGTCGAGGGCGAGGTCTGGGGCGCGCTCATCCTGGCCGCGTTCGGCGGCGAGCGACTCCCGAGCGACGCGGAGGAGCGCCTCACCGAGTTCGCGCAGCTCGCGTCCTTGGCGCTCGCGAGCGCCGACGCCCGCGAGCGGCTGCTCGAGTCCCGCGAACGGCTCGTGCGGACGGCCGACGCCGAGCGCAAGCGCCTCGAGCGCAACTTGCACGACGGGGCGCAGCAGCGGCTGGTGGCGGCGCGGCTCGCGCTGCGGATGGTGCGCAACCAGCTCGACGCGCCGGAGCTCGACGCCATCTCCGACGAGCTGGGTCTCGCCCTCGAGGAGCTGCGCGAGCTCGCCCGCGGACTGCACCCGGCGGCGCTCAGCCGCGGGCTGTACGCGGCGGTCGGCGCGCTCGCGACCCGCTCCCCCGTGCCGGTGGAGTACGACGTCGTCGAGGGCCGGCTGCCGGAAGCGGTCGAGATCGCCGCGTACTACGTGATCGCCGAGTCGATCACGAACGCGGTCAAGCACGCGAACGCCACCTCGATCCGCGTGACCGTCACCGCCGGCGACGAGCTGGCGCTGTCCGTCGCCGACGACGGCATCGGCGGCGCGAGCTTCGAGGGCTCGGGCCTGGTCGGCCTCCGTGACCGCGTGGAAGCGCTGCGCGGCCGGCTCCGGGTGAGCAGTCCACCCGGAGCCGGCACCACGATCAGCGCCGAGCTCCCCCTCTAGGGGTTCGTCGTGCTGAGCGTGAACGTCAGCGTCTTGCTGTAGCTGCCCGTCCGCAGCGCGTCCGTCTTCTTGACCAGCTGCTTGAACGTGATGTCCACGTTCTCGTTGCTCGTCGGCCCGCTCCACACCGCCTTCGAGAACGACACCCGCAGCGGCTCCGGCAAGCTGAACGCGCCGTTGACCAGGTGGCCCGGCTCGGCGACGCTCAGCGTCGCGTCACCCGCGGTGGAGATGACGCTGGCCTTCGTGGTCGCCGTGTACTCCTGGTCCACGCCCGGCGTGAACGCGCCGAACGTCGCCGGCGCGCCGAGGCCGAGCGCGAGCGTCGCCGGCACCGTGCCGCCGACCGTGGCCGGCGTGTCCTTCGCGAACGCCAGGCGCGGCGCGGTGGCCGGCGCGAGGTGGCCCTTGCCGCCGAGCTGCTGCTCGAGCGCGTAGCCGAAGCCGAGCATCTTCGCGTCCTCGAACGCGCGGCCGACGAACTGGATCGAGATCGGGTCGCCGTGCGGGTTGGCGCCGATCGGGAGCACCAGCGTCGGCAGGCCGACGTTCGACGTCAGCACGCCGCTGTTGCGGTCGCTCGACAGCGTCTGCGCGCCGTCGTTGTCGTAGACGTCGCTGCGGAAGCCCGGGTAGACGACGGCGTCGACGCCCGCGGCGTCCATCCAGGTCTTGATGCGCGCCTTGTACTCGTCGCGGTTGAGCATGACCGCCTGGTTGTCCGCGGCCGTCATGCGCGGGCGCGCGGCGACCGTCTGGCGGTTGTACGGCAGCACCTTCGGCGAGCTCAGGATCTCGCTCGCGGTCTTGTAGGGCGGGTTCTCGTGCAGGTCGAAGTACTGCTGCCAGCCCTCTTCGGCGCGGTTGCCCGTCAGGGTCGGGCCGCTCGGACCGCTCGGCGGGTTGGTCGTGAGCTCGACCATCGACGCGCCCGCGGCCTGGATGTCGGCGAACCTGGCCATGACCGCCTCGACCGTGCCGTCGGACTGGCCGTAGCTGCCGGCGCTGGTGAACGAGCTCGGCAGGTAGCCGATCCGCTTGCCCTGCAGCGCCTTCGGATCGAGGGCGACCTTCCAGTCGGCGGGGCGCTTGGCGTCCGCGTCGGCGTGGACGGTGGCGATGTCGTCCGGGTCGGTGCCCGTCGTGACGTTGAGGATGCGCGCGATGTCGCTCGTCGTGCGCGCGATCGGGCCCGCGAAGTCCTGCAGCCACGTGAGCGGCATGACGCCCGCGCCCGAGGCGATGCCGTCCGTGCCGCGCAGGGTCACCAGCGAGGCGCCGGTGGACGGCGCGTACAGCGACACGCCGGTCTGCGAGCCCATGCCGAACCCGGCGAGCGACGTGGCGACCGCGACGGCGCTGCCGCCGCTCGAGCCGAGCGACGTCTTGGACGGCTTGAACGCGTTCCACACCATGCCGTAGCCGGACTCGCTGTAGGAGCCGGAGTTGGCGAACTCGGACAGGTTGCCCTTGCCGAGGATGATCGCGCCGGCGTCGCGCAGGCGCTTGACCTGGCCGGCGTCGCGCTTGGGCTGCCAGCCCTCGAACGCGAGCGAGCCGTCCGTGGTCGGCATGTCCTTCGTGTCGTAGAGGTCCTTGATGATCACCGGGACGCCGAGCAGGTCGCCCTTGACGCCCTGCGCGCGGGCGACGTCCGCCGCCTGCGCCTGCGCCATCGCGTTCTTGGCGACGGTGATGAAGCTGTGGAAGCCGAACTGGCCCTGGTCGTAGGCGGCGATCCGGTCCAGGTAGGCGCGCGTGATCTCCTGCGAGGTGGTCAGGCCCGACGCCATGTCGTTCGCGAGCTGCGTGATCGACTTGTCGACCACGTCGTAGCCGGACGACGTCGTCTTGAGCTTGGCCTCGGGCAGCGTCGGCAGCGCCGGGACGGGCGTGCTCGCGCAGTCCTGGGCGAGCGTGAAGTTGGTGACCGTGCAGAGCGCGCTCGCGGAGAGGCCGGCAAGGTCCGGCGTGCCCGCGAGCGTCGCGGCGGCGGCGCCGACCGCGGACGTCTGCGCGCCGATCGTGCTCGTCGTCTCCGTCCGCCCCGCGACGACGTAGCGCAGGAGCGACTTCGTCTGCCCGGGCGCGAGCGTGATCGTGTTGCGGTAGCCGTAGAAGTTGGCCTCCAGGCCGGTCGTCGGCAGCGCCGCGCCGAACGGGTCGCGCTGGAAGTTGCCGGTGCCGGACTGCGCGCCGGTGACGACCGCGCTCGGCCCGCGCGAGCTGACCCCCGCCGCGTTCGGCGAGTTGATCGACACCCACGTGTCCGCGTTGTCGATCGTGCTGTCGCCGGACGAGGTCGCGGCGACCTTGCTCTGGTTGTTCGTCGTGTTCAGGCCGGCGGTGCCGCCGAACGTCACGTCGACCGTGATCGTGCGTCCGGTCGTGTTGGCGAACGTGTCCAGCCAGCGCGTCCAGTTGCCCGCCTTGGACACCTTGATCGTGCGGCTGATCGCCACCCCGCCGAGCCCCACCGGCGTCGTCGTCGCGAACGAGTCCTCCCCGTCGAACGTCAGCCCGAAGCCGCGCATCAGCTCGCCGTTGAGCCGCGCCGTCGGATCGGTCGCCGGGATGTCGGCCACCTTGACGCGGATGCCGCCGAAGCCGTAGAAGGCGTTGTCGGAGATCGCGCGGATGCTGCCCGTGTCCAGGATCGGCGGAGCCGCGTCGTGGATCTGCCAGTTCGCGCCGTTGGCCGTCGTGACCGTGTTGACCGCCACCGCCGGAGCGGCGGCGAGCAGCGTCATCGCAGCGGCCATCGACAGCGCGCTGAAAGAGCGTTGCAAGAGTTCCCTCTCTTCGTATTGGACCCGCCGTCGATCCTGTCCTGCGGCGGCGGTCGTCTGTATGGACCGCCGGTCGGAATCAGCAGACGCTCAGCTGGGCAGGCGGGCGGAGCGCAGACGCTCGAGCGCGACGTCCGCCGGGTCCACCCCGCTCCCGAGCACGACGACCTCGACGCCGTCGTGCTCGCGCCGCGCGGCCCAGCGGTCGGGCAGCGCGAGGACGCTGAAGGGCACGGGGGTGCCGTCGACCGTGACCGCGCGCGCGTCTCCTCCTCTGCCCGCAAGGCGAGCCGGCGCCGCACCCGGTGCGCGTGCCGTGAGCGCACCAGCTTCCCCGGCGGCGACTGCGGCCCGGGCTCGCCGGTCGGCGTCGCGAAGGCCGCGAGGCACGACGCCAGCGCGGTCGGGCGCCGGGCGTCGGGCGCGGCGGAGCTGACCTGGACGACGCCGGCCGCCGGCTCGGCGACCAGCTCGACCCACGTGACCGGCCCGTCGAACGGGTCCTCGCCCGCGGCGCTGACGCGGCTCACCCGTGCCGGAGCGCCGACCGGCGCGTAGACGGCGAACGACGCGCGGGCGACGGTCGAGGTGAGCAGGTCGTCCGGCGTCTTGCGCCGCCGCGTCCGGCGTGGGCGTTCCTCACCGAACGGGCCGAGCCACGGTGGCCCGCCGACCCCGCCGACGGTGCACCCGCAGCGCTCGCAGCCGACGATCACGCCCGGGTGCCCGTCCTGCGTGAACGCCACCTGCGTCCACGCGACCGCGGCGCACACCGGGCACGGATCGGTCGCGTCCGGCACCGGGAAGCGCTCGCCCGCGGGCAGCGCGCCGACGATCTCGCCCTGCGCGTCGCGGTAGCGCACGAGCTGCTCGTCGAAGCCGGCCTCGCCGGCGACCACGAACCAGGCGTCGCCGTCGAGCGTAGCCTCGTGCTCCTCGCCCGCGGCGTCGATGACCGTGACCCCGGTCGCCGTCTCCGGCACGCGCCCCGCGGCGACCAGCCGACCGCCGATCATCAGGCCGGACGGGCTGCGGTCCAGCACCACCCCCAGGCCGGCACCGCGCTGCACGAACAGCAGCCGGCCTCCCGGCCGGCGCACCACGGCGGCCGCCTGCTCCCCGATCTCCACGCTGAAGACGACGTCATCCACGGCGCGGTGTTCTACCGGTTCAGCGCGGGCACCGCCATCGGAGCGACGTGGTCACGCATCGCCAGCAGCGCCAGCGCACCCGCGGCGACCGCCATCACCGCGCCGAGGATGACCCAGCCGGTGACGCCCGCGGCGAGCACGAGCGGCAGCGCCGCCAACGGGCCGAGCACCCGCGCGGCGGAGCCGGCCATGCCGTAGACGGCCTGGTACTGGGCCGGCGCCGTCGTCGGCATCCGCGTGAACGCGACGTGCCAGAGGCCGGCGCCGGCGGTGATCTCGCCCACCGTCAGCAGCACGGTGCCGGCCAGGAGCGCCGCCACGGCCTCCGCGGGCACGAGCCCGGACGCGCCGATCACGGCGCAGCCGGCGAGCAGCGCGGTCGCCCCGAGCGCGAGCGACCGCGCGGCGCGGGCGTCGCTCGAGACGCGCGACGTCCACCGCGTCTGCGTGACGATCACGATCAGCGTGTTCACGCCCAGCGTCGCCGGAGCGACCCAGCCCGGGGCGTGCACGCGCTGGGTGATCCACAGCGGCAGGAGCATCGACAGCACGGGCATCGAGAGGAGCACGATCGTCGCGAGCGCGCAGATCCCGGTGAAGCGGCGGTCGCGCAGCGCGACCAGGCCCGGCCGCACCCGCGGTGCGGTCGTGGCCCGCGGGCGGATCGGCAGGCTGGCCAGCAGCGCGGCGGCGCCCAGCGCGAGCACCGCCGCGCCGACGAAGGCCGCGAGGAACGCCGCGTCGCCCCCGATCACGGCCGCGAGCGCGCCGACGATCGTCCCGAGGCCGTAGCCGGCGTTGATCAGGGTCTGCATCACCGCACGGGCGCGCACGCGCTCGCCGGCGTCCACGTTGTCGGCGACGATCGCCTGGCGGACGGCGCCGAGCCCCGCCTGCGTGATCATGAACAGCGTCGCGCCCACCGCGTACAGCCACAGGCCGCGCGCCAGCGCGTAGGCGGCGAACGCCGCGACGACCAGCGTCCCCAGCCCGACCGCGGCGCGCTTGAGCCCGATCCGGTCGGCGAGGATGCCGATCGGCAGCACGAGCACCAGCGCGGCGGTGGTGGCGAACGCGAGCACGCCGCCGACCGCCTCCGCCGACAGGCCCACATGGCCGCTGAAGTACAGGACCGCGGTCGAGAGCCCGATGCCCTCGACGGTTGAACCGAGCCCCTGGGCCAGGTACGCGCGTCGCAGGATGGTCCGTGAAGCCGCCATGACGACCATGCTGAGCCGCCGGAGCGTGAACTTCCAGCGAAGATTCATGGCCGACTCTTAAGCAATCGCGTACAGTCTCATCCGTGCTCGACCCCAAGCGGCTGCAGGCGCTCCAAGCCGTCGCCACGACCGGATCGGTGCGGGAGGCGGCCACCCAGCTCGGCTACTCGTCGTCCGCGATCAGCCAGCAGATCGCCGCGCTCGAGGTCGACAGCGGGTCCGTGCTGCTGGAGCCGGCGGGCCGCGGCGTCCGGCTCACGCCCGCGGGCGAGCTGCTGGCACGGCACGCCACGCGGATCTTCGAGCAGCTCGCGCAGGCCGAGTCGGAGCTGATGGCGCTCAACGCCGGCCAGCTCGGGTCGCTGCGGCTGGCGTCCTTCGCCAGCGCCGGGGCCGAGCTCGTCCCGCCCGCCCTCGCGCAGTTGCACGCGCGGCTGCCGGGCCTTGACGTGACGCTCCGCTCAGAGGTCCCCGAAGAGGCGCTGGCACTGCTGCGCCGCGGCCTGATCGACGTGGCGGTCATCGAGGTCCACGACGAGGTCGGCGGCGACGGGCTGGTCTACACGCCGCTGCTCACGGACGTCTACCGGATCGTGCTGCCCCGCGGCCACCGGCTCGCCAAGCGCCGCACGGTGGCGCTCGCCGACGCCGCGGGCGAGACCTGGATCCGCCTCGGCAACCACATCGGCTGCTGCCGCCGGAACACCCTCGCCGCGTTCGACCGCGCGGGCTTCACCCCCACCTTCGTGATCGAGGCCGACGAGTTCTGGCCCGCCCAGGGCTTCGTCGCCGCCGGCATGGGCCTCGCGCTGCTGCCCTCGCTCGCCCTCGGCGTCATCCGCAGCGACGTCGTCACCCGCCCGCTCCGCCCCGACGCGGCGCCGAGCCGCGACGTCTACGCGGTCACCCGGCCGGCGCTGAGCGACACGACCGCGGTCAAGACGGCGGTCGCCGCGCTGGTCGATGCGGCGCAGCGCGACGTGGTGGCGTAGGCCGTCTGTCCCCCGCCACATCCAGAGTATCCCTGGTAGGGGGGCTTGAATCAAGCCCCCGGGTGTGCCTCATACTCGCTCGCCGCAAGCGATGAAGGGAGCAGCGCTATGGGCACGGAAGGGCACGCCGACGTGGTCGGCTTCGAGGACGTCGGGGCGGGTCACGTCGCGCTCGTGGGCGGCAAGGGCGCGAGCCTGGGTGAGCTGTCGCGGATCGACGGCGTCCAGGTCCCGCCCGGGTTCTGCGTGACCACGGACGCCTTCCGGCGGGTGGTCGGGGACGCGGATTCGACGGCGGACGTGGCGGAGGTCGCGCTGCCCGCCGACCTCGTCGCCGCGATCGGCGCGCGGGTCCGCCCGGGCACGGCTTACGCCGTCCGCTCGAGCGCCACCGCCGAGGACTCGCCGACGGCGTCGTTCGCCGGCCAGCACGACAGCTTCCTGGGTGTCGTCGGCGTGGAGGCGGTCGTCGAGCACGTCCGCAAGGTCTGGGCCTCGCTGTTCACCGAGCGGGCCGTCGCGTACCGCGGCCGGCACGACCTCCACGCCGCGCCGATGGCGGTCGTCGTGCAGGAGCTGGTCGAGCCGCGCGCCGCCGGGATGCTGTTCACCGCCGACCCCGTCACGTCGAACCGCAGGGTCGCCACGGTCGAGGCGGTTCCGGGGCTCGGCGAGGCGCTCGTCTCCGGGCGGGTGAACCCCGACACCTACCGCGTGCGCGACGGCGCGGTCGTGGCCCGCGAGACGCAGCACGCCGAGCCGGTCCTGACGGACGCCGAGCTCACTCGGCTCGTCGAGCTGGGCCGGCGGGTCGAGGCGCACTTCGGCCGCCCGCAGGACATCGAGTGGTGCCTGACCGGCGACGCGTTCGCGCTCGTCCAGAGCCGGCCGATCACGACGCTGTTCCCGATCCCCGCGGCGGCGGACGACGGCGACCACGTCTACCTCTCAGTCGGCCACCAGCAGATGATGACCGACCCGATGAAGCCGCTCGGGCTCTCGCTCTTCCAGCTCACGGCCAAGCCGCCGATGCACGAGGCCGGCGGGCGGCTGTTCGTCGACGTCACCGCGCAGCTCGCCTCCCCGGCCGTCCGGGCGGGCCTGCTGCAGATGATCACGACCGGCGACCCGCTGACCGGCGACGCGCTGCGGACCGTCATCGACCGCGGCTTCGTGCCGACCGTCGCGGACGCCGCTCCGGCCGGGCCCCCGCCCGGGCTCACCCCGCCCGCCCCGATCGCGACGGACCCCGCGATCGTCGAGGCGCTGATCGCGCACAACGAGGCGTCCGTCGCCGCGCTCGAGCGCGACATCCGGGGCCGGTCCGGGCCGGCGCTGCTCGACTTCATCCTCGAGGACATCCAGGAGCTGCGGCGACTGCTGTTCGACCCGCGCAGCTTCCAGGTGTTCATGGGCGCGATGGACAGCTCCCAGTGGCTCAACGACCACATGCTCGAGTGGCTCGGCGAGAAGAACGCGGCGGACACGCTCACGCAGTCCGTGCCGCACAACGTCACGTCCGAGATGGGCCTCGCGCTGCTCGACGTCGCCGACGTCGTCCGCCCGCACGCGGAGGTCGTGGCGCTGCTGGAGCAGGCGGAGGACGACGGCTTCCTGGACGCGCTGGCCGACGTGCCGGGCGGGCCGGAGGCGCGCGACGCGATCCTCGCCTACCTCGACCGGTACGGCATGCGCTGCATCGGCGAGATCGACGTCACGCGTCCGCGCTGGAGCGAGCACCCGTCGCTGCTCGTGCCGATGATCCTCGGCAACGTGCGCAACTTCGCTCCGGGCGCCGGCCCCGCGCGCTTCGAGCAGGGTCGTCGCGAGGCGGCCGCGAAGGAGCAGGACCTCCTCGAGCGGCTGCGAGCGCTGGCGGACGGCGAGGCCAAGGCGGCGGAAGCCAAGGAGCACATCGACCGCGTCCGCACGTTCATCGGCTACCGGGAATACCCCAAGTACGGCTTCATCCGCCGCTACTTCATCTACAAGCGCGCGCTGCTGGAGGAGGCCGACCGCCTCGTCGCCGCCGGCGTCCTGCGCGAGCGCGAGGACGTCTTCTTCCTCTCGTTCGCCGAGCTGCACGAGGTCACCCGCAGCGGGCACGCCGACCATGCGCTGATCGCCGCGCGCAAGGTCGCGTTCCGGGGCTACGAGGCGATGACGCCGCCGCGCGTCCTCACGTCCGAGGGCGAGGCGCTGACCGGCGCGTACCGCCGCGAGGACGTGCCGGCCGGCGCGCTGGTCGGCCTCGCCGTCTCCTCCGGCACGGTCGAGGGCCGCGCCCGCGTCGTCCTCGACGTCGCCGACGCCGACCTCGGCCCCGACGACATCCTCGTGACCGCCTTCACCGACCCGAGCTGGTCACCGCTGTTCGTCGCGATCAAGGGCCTCGTGACGGAGGTCGGCGGCCTCATGACCCACGGCGCGGTGATCGCGCGCGAGTACGGCCTGCCGGCGGTCGTCGGCGTCGAGCGCGCCACCCGGCTGATCCCGGATGGCGCGCGGATCCGCGTGCACGGCACGGACGGCTACGTGGAGCTCCTCGCGTAGCCGTCAGCCGCGGTCGTCGAGCGCCTCCTCGATCGCGCTCTCGCAGTCGGTGTACTCCCGCAGCTCGTCCGGCAGCAGCCGCAGCGCTCGCCGGAGCTGGCCGCGCGGGTAGTCGCGGTCGAGGTCGCCGTCCCGGCTGCAGTCCCGGTAGATCCGGAGCAACTCGCGCTCACGCTCACGCTGCGCACGCTCGATCGCGCGTTCGATCCGGCGGGCGCAGCGGGAGTCCTCGTCGACCAGCCGCAGCGCCCGGCGCAGGGCACCCAGCGGATAGTCCCGGTCCAGGTCGCCGTCGCGGTTGCAGTCGCGCACGACCTGCCGGGCGAGCTGGTCGAGCCGCGGGTTCTCGCCGCGGCACGGCTCGAGGCCGGCGGCGATCTCCAGGCCGCCGAGGATGTGCGACAGGAGCAGCGGCTCCTTGAAGTACGAGCCCTTGTGCCCGAGCGCGGTGTAGAAGGAGCGGCCGCCGTCGTAGCGGTGGCACCACGCGATCGGGTGGTCGCCCATCGGCGGGGAGCCGCCCGGCTGGCTGTACCCGCGCGGGTCGTACGTGCGCTCGTCCACGTTCATCAGCACGTGGACCAGGTTCCGCGGGTTGGTGCGGAAGTTGTACCACTCCTCCTCGCGCGTCCAACGGCGTGGCAGGTCGCGCGTCGCGGCCGTGTCGGGGTCCTCGACGCGGATGGTCGCGGTCTGGAACTGCTGGTTGACGCCCGGCACGCCCGGGTGGTCACGGAAGTACGCGCCGACCAGGCGCCCGTACCACGGCCAGTCGTACTCGGTGTCCGACGCCGAGTGGATGCCCGCGTAGCCGCCGCCGGCCTGGATGTAGTGCTCGAAGGCGGTCTGCTGCTGCGCGTTGAGCACGTCGCCCGTCGTGCAGAGGAAGATCACGACGTCGTAGCGCGCGAGGTTCTGCTCCGTAAACTCGGCCGCGTTCTCGGTCGCGTCCACCTCGAAGTCGTGGCGGAGCGCCATCTGGGCGATCGCGACCGTGCCCGCCGGGATGCACTCGGTGTGGCGGAAGGCCGCGGTCTTGGAGAAGATCAGCGCCCGGAAGCGGGGCTCGTCACCTCCCCCGCCGTGGCCACTGGCCGAGGCGATCGGTCCGAGCAACGCCAGCCCCGCCAGCGCCGCGCTCAGCAGAGTCCGCACGAGCACCCTCATGACTCTGTACCTCCCTACGTGAACCTCACCCGGCAGTCGCCAGGCCCTCGCCGGACGTCCTGCCCCCCGCCCCGCCGCCGGTGCGCACGCCTCCGTCAGCTCCCCGACCGCGTACGAGGATCGCGGCGTACGATGCCGATGTGCGGGACCTGGCGCAGTGCTCGATCGACGGCTTCGCGGAGACGCTCGCGTGCCTCGGACGGACCGGCGTCCGCGGCGCGGCGGAGCACCGGACGCCCGGCGTCGTCGGCGCCCACGTGCCGTGGGCGCGGGACAACCACTGGATCGACGCGGCCGTCGCCGCACCCGGCGCCGAGCTGGTCGAACCGCCGCACTGCGTGTGGAGCACCGCGGTGCCGGCCGGCCGGACCGAGCTCGCGGAGCTCGCGATGCCGTGCATGGGGCTCGTGCTCGCGGGCTGGGAGGCGCCCGCCCATGCGCCGCTGGACGCGCCGGCGCTCGACGTCCTCGGGACCCTCAACGACCGGGCCTACGGTCAGCGCGACCGGCTCGCGCCCCTGATCGGCGCGCTCGCCGACCCGCGGCTCCGCACGCACGGGTTGCGCGTGGACGGCGAGTGGGCGTGCGTCGCGCTGACGCTCCGCGTCGACGACGACGTCAGCGTCCAGTACGTCGCCACCGAAGCGCGCTTCCGGCGGCGCGGCCTCGCGGCGCAGGTGGTCGCCGGGGCGCTGGTCCAGGCCCGCGAGGCCGGCGCGCGCACGGCGACGCTGCAGGCGTCCCCCGACGGCCGCGGCGTCTACGAGCGGCTGGGCTTCCGCACGGTCGCGACCCTGGTCGCGACGGTCACGCCCTGAGCGTGGCCAGGAAGGCGTCGAACGCCCGGTCGGTGCGCTCGGCGTCGCCGGTGGCGTCGAGGTCCATCAGCAGGCCGCGGATGACCGCGAGCACGACCGTCGCGAGCTCCGGGCGGCCGAGGGTCCGCATCCCCTGCTCGAGCGGCGCGAGCCAGTCGGTGGTCGCGCCCCTGCGGAAGCCCGGCCACAGCGGCTCGCCGGCGCTGTCGTGCAAGCGGCCGAACATGCGCAGGTAGGGCCGGCCCTCAGGCCCCGTCATCCCTGCCCAGGCGTGTCGCAGCGTCGTCAGGTACGGCTCGTCGGGGCGCACGCGCAGCAGGTCGGTGAAGGTGTCGAGCTGACGGCGGCGCGCCTGGCCGAGGATCTCCCGCAACAGCCGGTCGCGGGTCTCGAAGTGGTAGATCAGCATCCGGGTCGAGGTGCCGGTCGCCTCCGCCAGCGGCCCGAGCCGGTCCGGGAGCCCGTGCTGCAGCGCGTGGTCGGTGCACGCGTCGAGCAGCCGCTGCCTGATCTCCGGTTGTGGACGCCGCCCCACGCCGCCAGCTTTTCACGTAACAAACGCTTCGTCTACTGTCGCTGGGCATGAGAGTGGTCTTCGTGCACGGCGCGTGTGTCAAGGACGGGTCCTGGTGGTGGCACCCGACCGCGGAGCGGCTCGCCGAGCACGGCGTGACCAGCGAGGCGCCGCCGCTGCCGAGCTGCGGCGAGACCGGGCTGCCGGTCGGCGCGGACGGGCCCGGGCTGGACGACGACGTCGCCGCCGTGCGCGCGGTGCTCACCGCGAGCGACGAGCCGACGGTCGTCGTCGCCTACAGCTACGGCGGCATCATCACCGCGCAGGCCGCCGCCGGGGTCGACAGCGTGCGTCATCTGCTGCTGATCACCAGCTACCTGCCCGAGCCCGGCGAGAGCCTGTCCACGTTCGGCGGCGAGTCGCCGGCGCCGTTCCTGGAGGTCGACCCCGAGGCCGGCACCTTCACCGTCCGCCCGGACGCCCTGGCCGACACGTTCCTGCAGGACTGCACGCCGGAGATCCAGCGGGCGGCCATGGACAGGACCGCCCGCCAGAGCCTGGCCGTGCTGCAGGCGCCGGTGCAGGCGGCGGCCTGGCACGCGGTGCCGTCGACCTACATCGTCTGCGCCGACGACCGGGGCACGCCGGCCGAGCGCCAGCGCGAGTTCGCGCGCCGCGCCGGCACCGTCGTCGAGCTCGACGCGGGCCACCATCCGTTCCTGTCCCAGCCCGAAGCGGTGCGCGACGTGGTGCTGGCTTGCTTCACTTGAGCCATGCGCGGCCGATGGACCCGGGCGGCGATGGCGGCGCTGCTGCTGGCGGTGGGGTGCGGCGGCTCGGGCGCGCCTGAGCCGACGCCGCCGAAGCCGACCGCGTCGGCGACGCCGACCGCCACCCCGCGCACCGACGCCGCCGCGGTCGCCGCGCGCGCGAACATCCCGGTGCTCTGCTACCACCAGATCCGCACGCCGACCGCGGCGGACGGAGCGCAGGCGCGGCCGTACATCGTGCGGCCCTCGGTGTTCGCGGCGCAGATGCGCGCGCTGGACGACGCCGGCTACACGACCGTCACCGGCGACGCGCTCGTCGCGCACGTGCTGCGCGGCGAGCCGCTGCCGCGCAAGCCGGTGCTGCTGACGTTCGACGACGCCTCCGCCGGGCAGTACACGGAGGCGTTCCCGGTGCTGCGCCGCCACCGCTTCAAGGCGACGTTCTTCATCATGACCGTCGTGCTCGGCAAGCCCGGCTGGCTCACGCGCGGGCAGGTGCGCAAGCTCGACCGGGCGGGGATGACGATCGGCACGCACACGTGGGACCACAAGGCGGTGCCCGAGTACGCCGGCGCCGACTGGGAGACGCAGGTCGAGCAGCCGACGCGCGCGCTGGAGAAGCTCGTCGGCCACCCCGTGCGGCTGTTCGCGTACCCGTTCGGTCTGCGCACCCGCGAGGCGATCCCGCATCTGCTGAAGGCGGGTCTGCGCGCGGGCTTCCAGCTCGCCGACCCGATCGACCGGCGCCACCCCGCGTGGACGATCCGCCGCATCATCGTCCCCGAGCTGTCCGGCAAGCAGCTCCTACGCGAGCTGCGGACGAGCTTCTAGGAGCGGATTTCGGGCGACGCGCTCGAGCCGCCAGCGCAAAGGAGCCGCGTGCTCGAGCCGGACGACCGCGGCGACCGTGAGCCGGACGGCCCGCACCGGCTCCCACAGCACCTCGGCGCGACCGGTGACGTACAGGGTCGTGCCGTCCTCCGGATCGACGACCGTCAGCCCGCAGCCCCCGTCGACCGCGAGGTTGCCGAGCGTGTTGAACATGCGGTTGCCCTGGTAGTCGGGCCAGACGAGCGTGTGCGCGTCGACCACGTCGAGGAACCCGGGCCGCCCGCCGCGGTGGGAGACGTCGAACCCGTCCGGCCCGCGGGTGGCCACGAACGCGGTGTCGGCCGCGGCCAGGAGGTCGGTGGCGGCCCCGTCGATCGCATCGCTCACCGCGCGCACCGGAACCGGCCGCCCCACGACCGCCTCGACCGCGCGCGTGGCGATGTACTTCGGGCAGTTCGAGTAGACCTGCTCGAGGCGGATCGTCGTGCCGGCGGCGTCGCTGACGGCGTCGCCGTTGAGGCGCATGCGCCTGCGCGTGCTCGGCTCGAGCGCCAGCCCGCCGACCGGCCCGTCCGGCGCGCCCGCGAGCGGATCGCCGGCCGGCGGCGCGGCGGCCACGTGCACGACGTCCGGCGCGGGCGTGGCGATGAAGCCTGGAGCCCCGTAGTGCAGGCTCGCCCACACGCGGCCCTGCGCGTCCTCGGTGCCGAGCGCGATCCACGACTGCGCGGCCAGGAAGTCCCGCGCCACCGGCGGCATCGCCGCTTCGGCGAAGTACCCCTGCTCGCCCACGCCCGCGCGGCGCTGCACGGCGAGCTCACCCGCATGGAAGGCCATCGGCCTAGAAGAAGCCGCAGGTCGGGGCGGTGCCGGTGGGCGCCTCGCCGTGGACGCCCGCGCCCGTGAAGACCTCGAGGCGGATGCCGTCGGGGTCCTCGAAGAAGACGCCGCCGCTCGACGCGCCCTCGCCGTGGGGGACGGTCCCGTCGTGGTAGAGGCGCAGGCCCTCCTCACGCACCCGGGCCCCGGCGGCCTGGACGTCCGCGACCGTCTCGACCTCGAACGACAGGTGGTGGAGGCCGGGCGTCCGCGTGCCGAACGTGCCCGAGGCCTGCTCCCACAGCGTGAGCACGAGCCGCGCGTCGTCGCCGAGGAAGGCGTACCCGTCCCCGCGGCCACGGACGGACCAGCCGAACACGCGCTGGTAGAAGGCGACGCTGCGCTCGAGATCGGTGACGTTGAGGCCGACGTGGCCGGTGGCGAACGTGGTGGCGATAGCGCTCATGCTCACCACCTTACACGAATTAACCGGTATCCCTTGAATTAACGGTGACGCACGCGCCCGTGCCGTACGGCCTTGTCCCGGTTGCCGCACGCCGCCATCGAGCACCAGCGCCGGGTGCCCGGGCGCGAGGTGTCGAGGAACCACAGCACGCACTCGTCGTTCGCGCACGCCCGCACGCGGCCACCGTGCGTCTCCAGCAGCGCGACGAGCCGCGCGGCGCACGCCCACGGCACGCGCCACTCGGGCGCGGCGACCACCGCACGCTCGACCGTGCCACCAGCCCGCAGCTGCGGCCGCTCACCCCCGCGGGCGAGCACGGCGTTCACGCCCGCGACGGCGTCCCGGTCGAGCAGCAGCGCCCGCAGCGCCTCGCGCGCCTCGCGCAGCGGCCCCGGCTCAGCCGGCGCGTCGGTGAACCCGTGGCCGTCGAGCCAGTGCCGCGCGCCCGACTCGTCGGCGAGCAGGTCGTGCAGGCCGTCGCCGGTGATCCACGTCGTGTTCAAGAGGTCCAGCGGAAGCGGCTCGCCGGTCAGCGGCCGCGGATCTTCGATCGCCACCTCACCAGCATAGGGCGCTACAGCGGTGAGTCAGCGCCCGATCGCGTCGAGCTGCGCGAGGTCCTCGGCCGCCAGCTCCAACGCCGCGCCCGCGACGTTCTCGCGCAGGTGCCCGGCCGAGGACGTCCCGGGGATCAGCAGCAGGTTCGGGGACCGCTGCAGCAGCCATGCGAGCGCCACCGCCTTCGGCGTCGCGCCCAGCCGCGTGGCGACCGCCGACAGCGCGTCCGACTGCAACGGCGTGAACCCGCCGAGCGGGAAGAACGGGACGTACGCGACGCCCTGCCCGGCGAGTGCATCGATCAGCGCATCGTCCTCGCGGTGGGCGAGGTTGTACTGGTTCTGGACGCACACGATCGGCGCGATCGCCTGGGCCTCGGCGACCTGCTCGGACGTGGCGTTGCTCACGCCGAGATGGCGGATCAGACCCTGCTGCTGGAGCTCGACGAGCGTCTCGAACGCCGGCGCCAGCGAGCCGGGCACCGGTCCCTCCGCGTTGCCGAGCCGGAGGTTCACGAGGTCGAGCACGTCGAGGCCGAGGTTGCGCAGGTTGGCGTGCACGGCCTCGCGCAGCGCGTGCGGCTCGCGCGCCGGCGGCCAGCCGCCCTGCGCGTCGCGGTTCGCGCCGACCTTGGTGACGATGTGGAGCTCGTCGGGGTACGGCGCCAGCGCCTCGCGGATCAACCGGTTGGTGATCTCGGGGCCGTACGCGTCGGCCGTGTCGATGTGGGTGATGCCGAGGTCGACGACCGCGCGCAGCACCGCGAGCGCGCCGTCGTGGTCGGCCGGAGGCCCCATCACCCAGGGGCCGGCGAGCTGCATCGCCCCGTACCCGAAGCGGGTGACGGTCAGGTCGCCCATCGTCCAGGTGCCGCCAGGAAGGTTCGTCATGGGCCCCACCGTGGCCCGCGGCCGGACGGCGCTCAAGGACCCGGCCAATGGTGGGAGTGACAGGGTCACCAGCCGCCGCTCGGCGCGCACTACGCTCGAAGGATGCACGACGGCAATCGGCTCGGTGAGTACCTTCGGGCGCGTCGGCAGGCCGTGGGGCCCGAGGCGCTCGGCCTCCCGGCCGGCGGCCGGCGGCGGGTGCCGGGACTGCGTCGCGAGGAGGTCGCGATGCTCGCCGGGGTCAGCGCGAACTACTACCTGCGGCTCGAGCAGGGCCGTGACCGCAACCCGTCCCCCCAGGTGCTCGAGGCGCTCGCGCGGGTGCTGCAGCTCGACGACACCGCCACGCGCTACCTGCACGAGCTCGCCCGGCCACAGCCGCGGCGTCGGCGCGCGCCGCGTCCGGAGGTCGTGCCGCCCGGGATCGCGACGCTGATCGAGACGATCGGGCCGCCGGCGTTCGTCGCCGGCCGCTACCTCGACGTGCTCGCGGCCAACCCGCTCGCGACCGCGCTGCTGCCGAACGTGCGCGTCGGCGAGAACCGTCTGCGATCGCTGTTCCTGGACCCGTCGGAGCACGCGCTGCATCCGGACTGGGAGCGGACGTCCGCCGAGTGCGTCGCCGCGTTCCGCAAGCGGCTCGGCTCGGAGATCGACGACCGTGCGGTCGAGCTCGTCGGCGAGCTGTCGCTCGCGAGCGAGGCGTTCCGCCAGGCGTGGGCGGGCCACGACGTCACCCCGCTGCGCGGCGAGCCGGTCCGGATCGACCACCCGCAGGTCGGCCAGATCAGCGTGGGCGTCTCCAAGCTGGAGGTCGACGGCAGCGACGGCCTGATGCTGATCGTCTTCCACGCCGACCCCGGCACCCAGGACGCCGAGCGGCTCGCGCTGCTCGCCTCGCTCACCGCGAGCCCGGCCTCGGCGCCGGCTCACATGTCGCGGTAGCGGACCGCCTCGGCGAGCGCGGCGCGCACGGTCTCGGCGGTCGCCTGCCGGCCGGTGCCCGGCGTCGAGAAGTCGCCGCCCTTCGACGGGTCGAAGTAGGGGCCGCCGTACGCGGCGGTGTCGCGCTGGTAGCGCCAGCCCTCGGACAGCGGGCCGGCGTCGACGACGTCGTAGCCGATCGAGTCCAGGAACGCCGTCACCTGCGCCTTGGCGTCCGCGTCGTCGCCGGCGATCGCGAGGGCCGACCGCTCCGGGTCGCCGCTCGGCCGCGCCAGCTCGGCGAGGTGCACGGAGCCGATGTTGTTGAACACCTTCACGACGTGCGACTCCGGCAGGTGCGCCTGCAGCAGCTCGCTGACCGTGGTCGACTCGTCGTCGAGCTCGGGGACCTGCCCGTCGCGCTGCGGGTAGTAGTTGTTCGTGTCGATCACGGGCTTGCCGCGCAGCGGCTCCACCGGCACCTGCCGGTAGGCGTGGAACGGCACCGTCACGACGACGATGTCGCCGGCCTCCGCCGCTTCGGCCGGCGTCGCCGCCCGCGCGCGCGGACCGAGCTCGGCGACGAGGTCGGCCAGGGTGTCCGGCCCGCGCCGGTTGCTCAGCACGACGTCGTGGCCCGCCGCGACCGCGAGCCGCGCGACGGTCCCTCCGATCAACCCGCTGCCGATCAGCCCGATGGTGCTCATGTCAACTCCCGTTCGACGACGACTTGCCGCTCACTATAGGTAAGCGAGCGTCAGCCGTGCCGCGACGGTCGGTAGATCAGGTCCTGGATTCCGCCGGCGGCCAGCAGCGCCCAGTTCAGCGACAGGCTCCCGTGCGAGCGCAGCGGCACGTCGGACTCCAGCTTGAGGCGGCGCACGACCTCGACCGCGTCACCGTGCGCGACGGTCGCGTTCGACCACTCGAGCGGGTCCTGCAGCGTGCTCGAGATGACCGTGGTCGGTGCGCTCCGCATCCGCGTGATCCACGTGAGGCGCCGTAGCCGTCGAGCGTGTGGAAGATGTCGTACGTGTAGGTGGCGGTCATGACGGCGAAGACTGCCGTCCCGGCCGGAACTCATCGCCGCGGCGGTCAGCCGCTGACTTCGTCGAGCTGCTGCAGCAGGTCGTGCGCCGCGAGCTCGACGGCCTTGTGGCGCCACTCGGCCGCGCGGTAGACGCACGCGATCAGCCCTGAGCGGTGGACCCGGCGGAAGTCGCCGTAGACGAACGCGTAGCGGGCCTTGGTCTCGTCGGCCGCGCCCTCCGTCAGGCCGAGGTGCCAGGCCGCGTATTCGTCCCAGGAATGCTGCTCGAGGTAGGCGTTCTGGGCCGTCGCGTCGGGCTGGGTCGCGCCCCAGTCGGAGTCGAGGACGTACTGGCGCGCGTCGATCAGCGCACGCGCGCGGGCGACGGCGGCCTCGTTGAGCGCGTACGCCGCCATCAGGCCGCCTTGCAGTCGCTGAGCTCGAGCCCGCTGTCGGGGTGGTGGACGGTGCAGGTGTAGCGCTTGCCGATCTCGAACCTGCCCCCGCGCGCCTGGTAGGTCAGGCCGTCCTTCGCGACCACCCAGCGCGTGGTGAGCGTCTCCGGGCGCTGCTCCTGCTCGGGCAGCGGGTGCGCGCCGGAGGAGTCGGTGTTGTAGACGTCGGTCACGGTGACCGTCAGCGACTCGGGGCGCAGCAGCAGGAGGTACCCGGCCAAGAGCAGGGCGGCGAGCGCGACGACGGTGACGATCAGCGACCGGGACACCGATGGGGACGCTACCGGGCGCCGGAGACGTCGTCGATGACCGAGACGACCAGCCGCTCGCCCTCGTCGAGCAGCGACGCCTTCACGAGCAGCCAGCGCTCACCCATCCGGGCGAGCAGCGGCGGGGCGTCGAGGCCCGCGAGCAGCCGTCGGTAGGGCAGCTCGTCGAGCTCGAGCGGCGTGCCGTCCGGGCGGGTCATCGACGACCGGGCGAACACGTCCTCGCCGCTCATGGCGTTGAGCTCGGCGGGGCTGTCGACGTCGAACAGGCGCGCGGCGGCCTCGTTCGCGTAGACGAGCCGGCTGCTCGCGTCGCGCACGATCACGGCCTCGCCGAGCACGTCCAGCACGCGCTCGAAGCGGTGCCGCGTGCGGCGCAGCTCGTCGATCAGCTGCGTGCGGGCGAGCGCGGCCGCGGCGCGCTCGCCGAGGTCGCTCATGAACCCGACGACCGCGTCCGACGGGCGCGCCCGCGCCGGCAGCAGCCCGAAGTGCAGGAGGCCCAGCAGGCGCTCGTCCTCGCGCAGCGGGATGACGACCCACCAGCGGATGCCGGTCGCGGCCATCGTCGCCGCGTCCTCGGCGCTCGTCGTGAGCCGTTCGATCAGGTCCAGCGTGAGCTCGGAGACGTGCGGGCGGCCGTCCTCGAGCGCGGCGCGCGTGGCGGAGCGGTCGGCGTCGACGCGCGGGCGCAGCGTCGTGAGCCAGCGCGAGTGCGCCTCCGAGCCGTCGACCCGGCCGGCGAAGCGCTCGGGCGTGCCGTCGGCGGCGATCACGTCCACGGCGCACGCGTCGGCGACGGTCGGCACCAGCAGGTCGACCAGCCGCTCGACGCCCTCCCCCGGCCACGCCCCCGAGGCGACCCGGGTGACCGCGTCCAGCAGGTCCGTCTCGCGCCGGACGTCCGCGCCGCTCTCGGTGCGCTCGGGCCCGTGCACGCCGGGGGTCGCGAACGTCATCGACAGCTCGGTGCCGCCGCCCGGCGCCTCACGGAGGTCGACCTGGGCGGCCAACCGGCCGATCGTCGGCAGCCCGAGCCCGAGCCCCGGGGAGTCCGCCCGGGGCTGCATCCCGCGGCCGTTGTCGGACACGACCACGGTCAGCTCGTCCGCGGCGGTGGTGAGCGTGACCCGCACGACGCCCGGCTCGCGGTCGATGAACGCGTGGATGACCGCGTTCGTCACCGCCTCGGTCACGGCCAGCGTGAGGTCGACGATGTCCTCCGCGGACGCGCCGTGCTCCTTCGCGAAGGTGCGCACGCGCCCGCGCGACAACGTCACGCTCTCCGGCTCGGCCGGCAGCTCCCAGTGCTCACGGGCCGCCACGGCTGTCATCGGCGCCGGATTCTAGGAGCTGCCACTGAGGACGGCGCTCATTCCGGCGGCGTGACCAGCAGCGAGCGGCCGGAGTAGCCGCACAGCGTGAGGCTGAACGTGTGCAGGTCGTCGACCGTGCCCAGCTCCTCGCCCGTGAACATGTCGGTGAGGACCGACCCGCCGGGCAGGTGCTCGGAGCGGACCGAGCCCGCGATCTCCTCCGCCGAGAAGTTCAGCGCGGTGATCTGGAGCTGCCCGTCCGTGAGCTCGTGGACCATCACCAGCTCCGCCTTGTTGGACACGTCGGGGATGTCGATCTGCTTCGCGGTCGCGATGCCGTGCTCGCCGCGGACCTCGAGGATCTTGCGCAGGCCCGACGCGAACGACTTCGGGTCGGCGAGCTGCTCCGGCAGCGCCCCGTAGAGGGAGCGGCCGGCCGGCATGCGACCCTCGGTCGACGGGTCCGGGACGCCACGCAGGTCGTGCGCGCCGCGGTTGAGCCAGCGCGTGTCGCCGTCGGCGATCAGGTCGGCGACCGACGCCGCGTCCACGGTCAGCATGCCGGACAGGTCCCAGCCGCTCAGCGCGAACACGCCCGGCTGGAGCGCGTTGAACATCACCAGCAGCAGGTGGACGTCCTTGATCCGGTCGCGCTCCTCCGGCGTGATCAGCGCGATGTCGCGGATGCCGAGCGTGGCCGCGATCACCGTCGCGGTCGTGCACGCGATGCCGTTGGTGGTGAAGGTGCGGTTGTAGGGCGCGCGGACGCCGGTGAGCCGCGCGTTGAGCGTCTGGCGCACCTCCTCGGCGAGGTCCTCGCCCCGCGTCTCCTCCCCGTGCCACTCGAAGAGCTGGTCGCGGTGGACGGTGGAGAAGTGGACGAGCTCGTGCGTGAGCTCGTCGTGGTTCTGCATCGCGTGCACCAGCGACGCCGGGTCGATGCCCATCTCCATCGCGGTGCGCAGCGTCAGCCGCAGGAACTCGGTGTCCTCGGTCACCAGCGCGTGGTGGTACGCGGGCCGGTTGACGAAGTCGTAGGACAGGTCGGCGCCGGACTCGCCCATGACCTTGATGTCGTCCATCGACAGGTTGAGCTCCTGGAAGGAGAACCCGCCCATCTTGCGGATCATCGACGCGATGAAGTGGTTCGCGGCTTCCGACAGCGGATGGCCTTCCGACCACGCCGGCTCCTCCTCGGCGCTCTTCTCCGCGCCCAGGAAGCCGTTCGCGTCCAGCCGCAGCCCGCCGGCGCCGAGGTCGGCCAGCGCGTGCAGGGCGTCGCCGATCACGAGCCGCATGCCCGAGAACGACGGGTCGAGCCAGTTGATCGACGGCTGGCCCTCCTTGAAGTAGTGCAGGTAGACCCAGCGCCGCTCGACGCCGTCCACGCCCAGCACGGGCCGCGTCGCGGACCAGTTGGTCTCCTTGATGCCCGGCTCGTAGAAGATCACCCGCTGGAGCCGGCCGATGATGTAGCCGCGCCGTTCCAGCACCGCCTCGGTCTCGGCGTCCAGGTTGACGCTGTCGCGCCCCTCGGGGACGTCGGGCAGCAGGTCCCAGTCCTCGGGCGCCACCGCGACCATGTGGTAGATGCCCGGGTAGTCCTGGTAGCCCATCTCGGCCAGGCGGAAGTCCGCGCCCTTGCCGGTGTGGCCCGGGACGATGTCGTCGATCACCGTGCCCTCGTACTCCGCGGCGGTCGCGCACAGCGTGCGGAACTCCTCCTCGGTGCCGAACTCGGGGTCCACGTTCATCGAGATCCGGTCGAAGTGGCCGTCGACGGACGGCGTCAGGCGGCGGCCGTTGAGGCCGCCCGCGAGCTTCACCGGCCCGGTGTGGACGGCGTCGATGCCGATCCGGCGGAACGCCTCCCACAGCCCGCGGTCGGCGAGCGCCGCCAGGTAGGACTCGCCTTGGCGCGTGACGAAGCTCAGCGGGTACGCGGTGAACCACACGGACGCGCGCTCGAGCGCCGCGCGCGGGTCCGGGTGCGCGAACGGGTTCTGCCACATGCTGCCGGTGCCCGACAGCTGCGTCGCCAGCCGGTTGGCGTCGTGGAGCATCGACTCCTCGACGAGCCACTCGACGTACTCGCGGCTGTCGGCCATCTCCTCGCCGCCGAGACGGTCGGCCAGCCGGCGCCGCAGCGAACGGCGCGCCGACGGCCGGAAGCGCTTGGGCCGCGCGGGGTAGAACTTCTCGTCGAAGGTGATCTCGGGAGCCTGGTGCTCCTGAGTGGGCTGCTCACCCGGGTCGTCTTCGCTCACTGGCAGGTCTCGCTCTAGATGCAAGGCAGGGTGCTCACCGGTCGACATGGCGTTCTTTGCTGGTGCCCATCACGGGCTCGGGCCATGCGCCCGATCAGCGGTTGATCAACTCTTGCAGTTTGCCCTTGAGCGCCTGCCGGATGATCTGACCCCGGGCGGGATCGCCGTGGGCGAGCGCCGAGGCGAGGTTCTTGGCCTGCTCGAAGGCGATGTGTGGTGGCAGCGGCGGCACCTCCGGGTCGGTCACCGCCTCCAGCACGACGGGCACGTCGGACGCCAGCGCCGCGTCCCAGGCGGCGCCGACCGCGTCCGGCGAGTCCACGCGGATGCCCTTGAAGCCGAGCAGCTCGGCGTAGCGCGCGTACGGGAAGTCCGGCACCACCTGCGACGCCTCGAGCTTGGGATCGCCGACCAGCACGCGCTGCTCCCACGTGACCTGGTTGAGGTCACGGTTGTTGAGCACCAGCACGACGAACCGCGGATCGGTCCAGCGGTGGCGGTGCTTGGCGACGTCGATCAGCGCGTTGAGCCCGTTCATCTGCATCGCGCCGTCGCCTTCGATGGCGATCACGGGCCGGTCGGGATGGACGAACTTGGCCGCCAGCGCGTACGGGATCGCCGGCCCCATCGTGGCCAGGGTGCCGGAGAGGGCGCCGCGCATCCCGCGCCGGAAGCGCAGGTGCCGGGCCCACCAGTTCGTGGACGAGCCGGAGTCGGCGGTGATGATCGCCGCGTCGGGCAGCCGCGGGCTCAGCTCGTGGAAGACCTTCAGCGGGTTGAGCGGGTTCGCGGCGACCTCGGCCTGGTCGGCCAGCACCCGCCAGGAGCGGTCGACCTCGTCCATGATCCGCTGCTGGAAGGACCGGTCCTCCTTGCGCCGCAGCAGCGGCAGCAGCTCGCGCAGCGTCTCGCGCGCGTCGCCGGCGAGGTTGACCTCCATCGGGTAGCGGATCCCGAGCCGGCGCGCGTCCAGGTCGATCTGCACGCCGCGTGCCTGGCCGGGCTCGGGCAGCCACTCCGAGTACGGGAAGCTCGAGCCGACCATCAGCAGCGTGTCGCACTCCTGCATCAGCACGTCGCTGGCCTTCGTGCCGAGCAGGCCGATCGAGCCGGTGACGTACGGGAGGTCGTCGGGCAGCACGTCGCGGCCGTTGAGCGCCTTGGCGACACCCGCGCCGAGCAGCTCGGCCAGCTGCTCGAGCTCGGCGGCCGCCTCCCGCGCGCCCGCGCCCGCCAGCACCGCCACCTTCTCGCCGGCGTTGAGGACCTCCGCGGCGCGCGCGAGGTCGTCGCGCTGCGGCAAGACGCGCGGCCGCGGGACCGCGCCGCCCGAGTAGGTCGTCCCGTGCGCGCGCGGCGGCGCCTCGTACGGCTCCTCCTGCACGTCCGCGGGGATGATCACGGCGGTGACCGAGCGGGTGGCGCGGGCGATCTGCACCGCCCGGTCGATCACGTGGGTCGTCTGGCCGGGCGTCATCACGACCTGCACGTACTCGCTCGCGACGTCCTTGAACAGGCTCGCGAGGTCGACCTCCTGCTGGTAGTCGGAGCCGAGCGAGATCGCCTTCTGCTGGCCGACGATGGCGACCACCGGCTGATGGTCGAGCTTGGCGTCGTAGAGCCCGTTGAGCAGGTGGATCGCGCCCGGGCCGCTCGTCGCCAGGCACACGCCGACGTCACCGGAGAGCTTCGCGTGCGCGCACGCCATGAACGCCGCGAGCTCCTCGTGCGCGGCCTGCACGAACTCGACCTCGGCGTCGTGGAACGCGCCGAGGATGCCGTTGATGCCGTCGCCGGGGTAGCCGTAGACGAGGTCGACGCCGTGGCCGTGCAACCGGTCGAGGATGTGCGCGCCCACTGTTTCGGCCATGGGCCTGCACCTACCCCGCGACCGCGCGCGTCACCCGCATCGGATGAGGCAGGGTCCCCCGCGCGCGGCGGAGGATGCGGCCGTGAAGCCACAGCGGGTGGAGATCGTGATCGGCGTCAAGACGCTGATGACCGTGTTCGTCTTCGGGCTGCTGGTCGTGTTGGCGATCCTGTCGCTCGGCACGCTGCTGTCGATCTTCCTGGCGGCGGTGATCGCCCTCGGGCTCGACCCGATCGTGGCGCGCATGGTCAAGCGGGGCTGGAACCGCGGCAGGGCGTCGCTGGTCGTGTTCGCGGCGCTGTTCGCCAGCGTGCTCGTGCTGATCCTCGTCACGGCCGGCCCGGTGTGGGACGAGATCAAGGAGTTCATCCAGGCGCTCCCGGGCTACTGGCAGGATCTGCAGGAGTCGGACTGGTTCAACGACCTCTCCAGCACCGCGGGCTTCGACGAGAAGGTCCAGAGCTGGCTCGCCGACCTGGCGCGCGGCTTCCCCGAGGCGGCCTCGACGCTGCTCGGCGCCGCGGGCGGCGTGTTCGGCTCGATCCTGAGCATGGTCACGCTGACCTTCCTCGCGCTGTTCCTGCTGATGGAGCGGCCGATGATCACGAGCTGGCTGTTCGGGTTCGCGCCGCCGGAGGCCGAGCAGCGCTGGAGCCCGGTCGTCGAGGAATCGATCCGCGCGGTCTCCTCGTCGCTGCTGGGCAACATCGCGATCTCGCTCGTCGCGGGCACGATCGCCGGCCTGAGCGCGTACATCCTCGGCCTGCCGTTCCCGATCGTGCTGGCCGTGATCGCCGGGCTGCTGGACCTGATCCCGCAGGTCGGCGCGACCGTCGCCTCGGTCATCCTCGTCGCCGTCGCGCTGACCGTCGGCACGACCGAGGCCGTGATCATGCTGATCATCCAGCTGATCTACCAGCAGGTCGAGAACTACATCGTCTACCCGATCGTCTACAAGAAGGCGGTCGAGCTGAGCGCCTTCACGACGATCGTCGCGGTGCTGGTCGCGTCGGCGCTGCTCGGGATCGTCGGCGCGATCCTGGCGGTGCCGTTCGCGGCCGTGATCAAGACCGTGATCCGCGAGGCGACCGCCCCGCGCCGCGCCCGGATGGCGGCCCTACGCGACGGCCCCAGCGTCACGCAGGCGGGCGACGTCGTCGATGCCCCAGTCGCCAAGGACGGCGTCGGTGTCGGCCCCGGGCTCGCTCGCGGGGCCTGAGATCACGGCCGGCGTGCGCGAGAAGCGCGGCGCCGGCGCGGGCTGCAGCCGCCCGTCGACGGTCGTGAACGTGCCGCGCGCGACGTTGTGCGGGTGTGCGGGCGCCTCGGTCAGGCCGAGCACCGGCGTCGCGCACGCCTCCTCGCCCTCGAGCCGCGCGGCCCACTCGTCGCGCGTGCGGGTGGCGAACACCGCCGCGAAGCGCGCCTTGTACTCCGGCCAGCGCGGCTGGTCCCACTGCGGGAACGCCTCCGGGTCCAGCTCCAGGAGCCGCAGCAGCTCCGCGTAGAACTGCGGCTCCAGCGCGCCCACGGCCATGTGCCGGCCGTCGCTGGTCTCGTAGACCTCGTAGAACGGGGCGCCCGAGTCGAGCAGGTTGGTGCCCGGAGCGTCGTTCCACAGGCCCGCGGCGTGCATCGCGTGGACCATCGTCGCCAGCAGCGCGCTGCCCTCCACCATCGCGGCGTCCACGACCTGCCCCTGCCCGGACGTCCGCGCCTCCAGCACGGCGGCCACCACGCCCAGCGCGAGCAGCATCCCGCCGCCCCCGAAGTCGCCGACCAGGTTGAGCGGGAACAGCGGCTTCTCCCCCGTGCGCCGGATCGCGCCGAGCACACCCGCGATCGAGATGTAGTTGATGTCGTGCCCGGCGCGGGCGCTCAGCGGGCCGTCCTGCCCGTAACCGGTCATGCGCCCGTAGACGAGCTTCGGGTTGCGGGCGAGCGCGGCGTCCGGCCCCAGGCCCAGCCGCTCCATGACGCCCGGCCGGAAGCCCTCGACCAGCGCGTCGGCGCGCTCGCACAGGCGCAGCACCAGTTCGCGCCCGCCGTCGTGCTTGAGGTTCACCGCCGCTGAGCGCCGTCCCCGGTGCAGGAAGTTCCAGGCCCCCTCGCCGAGCGGATTCCCGGCGCCGCCCGCACGGTCGATGCGGATCACGTCCGCGCCGAGGTCCGCGAGCAGCATCGCCGCGAACGGGCCGGGCCCGATGCTCGCGATCTCGATCACCCTGACGCCGTGCAAAGGTCCGCTCATCGGCTCGCATTCTCACCGACGCGACGGTGGTGTGTCACCGGAGACCGAATGGGGCAGCAACGGGCTTGTGCCTGATGTGTGGTCACCGCCGCTCTCGCTGCGCGAGTCCGCCGGCCGTTGTCACCTGACGCTCGCCGGGCTCACCTACGGCGTCGGGTTCTCGCTGCAAGAAGCCGCCGACGACCTGATCGCGCGGCTCGTCGGGATCGCGCTCGGCGCGCGCTCGTCCGGGTACCAGCACGCGACGGAGGTGGGTCCGCCCGACCGTGACCTCGTCGAGTTCATCTCCGAGGTGGGCGACATCGCGGCGCGCGGCGACGACATCCGCCCGCGCGTGTTCGGTTGACCGCGAAGCGGTAGCGTGCGTCCATGGGATCAGCGCTGGTCTGGGGCGCGGTCGCGGCCGCGTCGCTCGTCATCGGCGGTCTGCTCGGCGTCGCCCGCGCGTGGCCGGACAAGCTCGTCGGCGCGGTGCTGGCGTTCGGCGCCGGCGCGCTGATCAGCGCGGTCAGCTTCGACCTGTTCGAAGAGGGCGTGCAGCAAGGCGGCGGCGTGCCCGTGGCGATCGGCCTCGCCGCCGGTGCGCTCACGTACTTCACGCTCGACCGGATCGTCGAGCACAAGGTCCCCGGCGCCGGCGCGGCGCTCGCGCTCGGCGCGCTCCTGGACGGCATCCCCGAGCAGGCGGTGCTGGGCATCGGGCTCGCCTCGGGCAACGGCGTCTCGATCAGCCTCCTGGCCGCGATCTTCGTCTCCAACCTGCCGGAGGCGATCGGCGCCTCGACCGAGCTGCACGAGGCCAAGCGCTCACGAGCCACGATCCTGCGCATGTGGGGCGCGGTGGCCGTCGTGTGCGTGATCGCCACCGTCGCCGGCTACGCGATCGCCGACGCCTCGTCCGGCGACTTCAAGGCCGGCATCAACGGCTTCGCCGCGGGCGCGCTGCTGGTGATGCTGGTCGACTCGATGATCCCTGACGCCACCCGGAAGGCCGGGAGGATCGCGGGGCTCGTGACCGTGCTGGGATTCGCGGTCGCGGCCGGGCTCTCATAGAGTCCGCCTGAGTGTTCGAGGTTCCTCTCATCGAGAGCAAGCTCGCGCGGCCCCGCTCGCGCGCGGACCTGGTCGACCGGCCGCGTGTGACCCGCGCCCTCGAGCGCGCGGCCGAGTCGGAGGTCGTGCTCGTGTCCGCGCCGGCGGGCTACGGGAAGACCGTCGCCGTGGCGTCCTGGCTCGAGCACGCGCCGGCGGCCTGGGTCTCGCTCGACGCCGCCGACAACGACCCGGTGCGGCTGTGGCGGTACGCCGCGGCGGCGCTGGGCACGACGCTGCCCGACGCACCGCTCGAAGTCGCCATCGACGCGCTCGCCGAGCGCGAGCAGCCGCTCGTGCTCGAGGACGTGCACGTGCTGAGCGACAAGCACTGCCTGGCCACCCTCGGCCACGCGGCGCGGGTGTTCGCGCGGCTCGTCCTGATCTCGCGCGCCGACCCGCCGATCCGGCTGGCGCGCCTGCGCGTCCAGGGCCACCTCGGCGAGGTGCGCGCACCGACGCTCGCGTTCACCGTCGAGGAGGCGGCGCGCGTGCTCGGCGAAGGCGTGGACGCGGAGGCGGTGGTCGCGCGCACCGAAGGTTGGCCGGCCGCGGTCTACCTCGTCGCGCTGTGGGTCCGCGACGGCGGCGACGTCACCTCCCTCCCCCGCCGGCACCTGTCCGAGTTCGTCACGACCGAGGTGCTGGCCGGGCTCGAGCCCGAGCTGCACGACTTCCTCGTCGGCACCGCGATCCTGTCCCGCCTGTGCGCGCCGCTGTGCGACCACGTCCTGCGGATCGAGGACTCCGCCGAGCGGATCGCGGCGCTCGAGCGCCGCAACCTGTTCCTCGTCGCGCTCGACGACGACGAGGCCGGGTGGCACCGCTACCACCCGCTCTTCCGCGAGCTCGTGCGGCCCGACGACGACGACCCGGTGCCGCGCTGCCGGCGCGCCGCGGAGTGGTTCGACGCCCAGGGCCAGATCGAGGAGGCGGTGGAGTACGCCCGCGCCGGCGGCGACCACGCGTTCATCGCCGACCTGATCGACCGCCACCAGCTGACGCTCACGCGCTCCGGCCGCACGACGACCCTGCTGCGCTGGCTGCGTGACCTGCCCGAGTCCGAGCTCGCGGAGCGGCCCGTGACGCTGGTCGCCGGCGCGGCCGCGGCCAGCGCCGGCGGTCGGCCCGCGTTCGAGGTCGAGCGCCTGCTGGCCGCGGCCCGGCGCGCGCACGCCAAGCACCCCGAGGCCTGGACGCCCTACCAGGAGGGGATCCTGCGGATCACCACGGCGATCGCGCGTGACGACGACGTGCCGGCGGCGATCGAGGCCGCCGAGGCGGCGGTCGCGGTGGCCGACGACGAACTGGCCGTCGCCGCGCTCGCGACCCTCGCCGCGATGCAGCTCAACGCCGGTGACGAGCCGCTCGCGCGCCGCACGTGCGCGCAGGCGCTCCAGCACCCGACGGCGGAGCGGCGCCCGCACGGCTTCGCGGTCGCGCTCGCCACGATCGCCATCACGGAGGTTCAAGCCGGCCGGCTCGAGGCGGCGCGCGAGCACGCCGACCAGGCGCTGCTGGTGGTGCGGTCGACGGGCAACGTCGACACCCGGATCGAGGCCCGCGCGCACGCCGCGGACGCCGTCGTCGCGCGCGCCGAGGGACGCCTCGGCCGGGCCGTCCGCGCCGCCGACCGCGCGCTCTCGCTGCGGCCCACCGGCGCCTTCCGCGCCCGCATCCTGCTCGAGCTCGCGCTGGCGCGCGCCGGCCGCGGCGAGCTCGCCCGCGCCGAGGCCACGCTCGCCGAGGCGCGCGCCGTGATCGCCGACTGCCGGGACGCGGGCGGCGCGCCCGCGCTGCTCGAGCGCGTCACCGAGACGTTGCGGCGGACCGCCGTCGAAGGCCCGACGGAGCCGCTCTCCCCCGCCGAGCAGCTGGTCCTCGAGCAGCTGCCCACACCCCGCTCGAACGCGGAGATCGCCGGCGCGCTGTTCCTGTCGGCGAACACCGTCAAGACCCACCTGCGCTCGATCTACCGCAAGCTCGGCGTGCACTCGCGCGACGAGGCGGTGACCCGCGCGACCGCGCTCGGGCTCCTCTCGTCCTGAGCCCCGCGCAGTTCACCCGGAACGGGCGATGCCGGGCGCTCCGCAGGCGCATTAGCTTCGGCTCATGAGCATGGTCGAACCCACGCGTTTCCGGACGGAGCAGCGCCCGCCCGATGGCGTCTTCCTCGGCGCGGACAGCTCGCCCAGCTGGGTGATGTTCAGCGCCTCGATGATCGGCCTGTTGGCCGTCATGAACTTCATCTACGGGATCGCCGCGGTGGCGGAGTCCTCGTTCTTCGTCGGCCAGACCGAGTTCGTCTTCAGCGGTCTGAGCACGTGGGGCTGGGTGCTGATCCTGATCGCGGCGGCGCAGCTGCTGACGTCGTTCGGCGTCGCGGCGCAGATGACCGGCGCGCGCTGGGTCGGCGTGGCCGTCGTGTCGATCAACGCGATCGTGCAGCTGCTGGTGCTGCCCGCCTACCCGTGGTGGGCGGCGATGCTCTTCACGCTGGACATCCTCGTCATCTACGGCCTGGTCGCCCACGGCGCCCGGAAGGACTGACATGCACGTTGACCCGTCGACCTACGACGTCGACCTCGGCCGGCCCTGGATCATCTTCGCGGGCGTGATGCTCGGCATCGTGGCCGTGCTGAACCTGATCTACGGCATCGCGATGATCAGCGACTCCAAGTTCTTCGTCAACGACACGAAGTTCGTGCTCGCCAACCTCAACTTCTGGGGCTGGGTGCTCACGATCCTCGGCGGCGCGCAGCTGATCACCGCGGGCGGCATCTTCGCCGCCAAGGAGTGGGCGCGCTGGCTGGGCATCCTGTTCGCCGCCGCGAACATGATCGCCAACTTCCTGGCGATCGACAGCTACCCGGCGCTGACGATGATCCTGTTCTTCGTCGACGTGATCATCATCTGGGGCCTGTTCAACTACGGCGGGCGCGACCGCTACAACCTCGCCGGCTGAGCGGCCATGGGCGATCTGGCCGCCCGGCCAGATCGCCGCCGCGTCGGCTAGGCCGTCGCCGCCTCGCGCGTTTCGAGGACGTGCCGCAGGCGCTCCTCGGCGTCGTTGTCGAGCGACGTCTGGATGACGTCGCCGCCGAAGTGCGCGATCTCCGGCAGGACCTTGTCGGTCGTCGCGCTGCGGACGAGCAGGATCAGCGCCGCGCCTCCGGACTCGAGCTTGGTGCCCAGGTCCTTCATGAAGTTGTCGTCCACGCCGACGTCCGTGAGCGCTCCGGTCGCGGCGCCCGTGGCGGCGCCGACCGCCATGCCGAGCAGCGGCACGAAGAAGATCAGGCCGATCAGCCCGCCCCACAGCGCGCCGCCGACCGCACCGCCGGCCACGAGCTTGTTCGTCTGGTGCAGCTTGACCTTGCCCTTCTCGTCGCGCGTGACGACGACGGCGTCCTCCAGCGAGATCAGGTGCTCGGTCTGCAGGCGGCTCAGGGTGGCCACGACCTCGTCCGCGGTGGACTTGTCGGGATAGGCGATCGCCACGAGTGTGCTCATGCCCCGGATGCTCGGCCGAGCCGGGGTGGGACGGCATCACCCACTGGGGGCGATGATGTGGTGCTCCTCGTCGGTCGGCGCGTCACGGGGCTCCAGGCCCAGCAGCGCGATCACGCCGCACAGCGCGCCGGCCACCAGCAACGTGACCAGCACCACGCCGCCGGTGAGCGGGCTGTAGGCGAACAACACCAGCAGCCCCAGCCCGCCGACGACGAGCATCAGCGTGCGCTCGTGACGGGCGACCCACGTGCGCTGCCGGCTCCCCCACACGCGCCGCCCGAGCGCGGCCAGCGGCAGCCCGGCGACGTACGTGATCAGCGCGACCAGCACCGCGACCACCACGGTCACGCGCACGCCGTCGCGCAGGAAGGCGACGAGCGTGTCGAAGATGTTGGATGCGGCGTCGCGCGGGAGCGCGCCCTGATCGAGCGCGTCCAGGTACGCCGAGCGGCCGACCGCGAGCAACGCGATCAGCAGCACCATCGCCACGGCGACGCCGATGCCGGCGCGCAGCAGCCCGCGCCGCCAGCCCGACGCCAGCCACACCGACCCCGCGAGGCACAGCAGCGCGAGGATCGGCAGGACGATCGCGCTCGCTTTCAGCGCCTTGACGCCGGTGCGCGCGTCGGCGAACGCCGAGGACTGCACGAGCTCGATCCGGCCGTCGACGGTCGGCGGGATCGCGGCCGCGATCCGGCTCAGCCCGCGCTCGTCGAGCGCGGTCTTCACCCGGTCCACCACCGGGGACAGGTCGAGGTAGAGCGTCTCGTCGTCGAGCGCGAGCCGGTTCGAGCGTCCGGTGGTCAGCAGCTCCACCAGCCGCGTGTGCGCGCGCCGGTTGGCCTCCACCCACAGCGTCTGGAAGCGGTCGGAGCGCGTGAAGGTCTCGATCCGGTCGCTGATGACGGTCTTCGCGCCGGTCTCGATCGCGGGCGCGAGCAGGTCGGCGCGGTCGGGCAGGACCTCACGCGCGAGCGAGGTGAAGTCGACGCGGGTGAAGATCGCGGTCTCGAGCTTGGCGGCGACCGCGTCCTGCACGCCGGGCTCGGCGGCGATCGGCGCGACCGTGCTCACGTACCGGTCGGTGTCCAGCAGCGTCGCGCGCAGCCACACCGCGACGAGCGACAGCACGGCGAGCCCGCAGCCCAGCACGAGGAGGAGACCGGAGAACGTGCCGCGGACGCGGACCCGCCGCGCCACCTTGCGCTCGAGCTCGGCGTTGCGTGCGCGCAGCCGCTCGACCTCGTCGTTGGGGACCACATCGGTCACGGCCAGAGCCTCCCGAGGACACGGGTGATGCGTGGTCATCCCGGCGGAGTGATCCGCGCTCACCCGCGCGTGGCCGAACGTCCACGGGGAGATGAGCGCGGGACCTCCAGTCGAACGCGGGCAGAACTGGACGGCGTTCGTCGTCTGCCTGTTCTTCGTGCTCGGGTGCTTCAACCTGATCGACGGCCTCGCCGCGCTGGTGCAGGACGACTACTTCCGCGCCGACGAGCTGCTGTTCGGCGACCTCGCGCTGTGGGGCACGATCTACCTGTGCATCGGCGTGGTGCAGCTCTTCGCGGCCTGGCTGCTCCATCGCGGGAACCCCTTCGGCCCGGCGCTCGGCGCGATCCTCGCGCTGATCAGCGCGGTGGTGGCCCTCACGTCGCTCGGCGCGTATCCCGTCTGGTCGGTCATGATCCTCGTGCTTGACGGCCTCGTCATCTACGCCCTCACCGTCTACGGGACCGGCCGCGCCACCGCATGACGCGTTCGGCGATCGCGTCGAGCACGCGATCGAGGCGCACACCGCGGCCCCCACCGAGGCCACGCCGCCCACCCCGCGCCGGCTCCGCCGCACGATCTTCTGGCTCGCCGTCACCGGCGTCTCGATCTACCTGGTGTTCCCGAGCATCGTCGAGGTCTTCGGCTCCTGGCGCCAGATCACGCGCTTCTCGCTGCTCTCGCTGCTGGTGATGGCGGGGCTGCAGGCCGCGTCGCTCGCGTGCCTGTGGGCGCTGCAGTGGGTGGCGATGCACGGCGTGCGCTGGCGCGCCGTGATCAGCTCCCAGCTCGCCGGGAACGCGCTGGCGAAGATCGCGCCGGGAGGCGGGGCGATGGGCTCGGCGCTGCAGTACAAGATGCTCGTCCGCGCGGGGGCGCCGCCGGCCGCGACCGTGACCGCGCTGACCGCCGTCAACGTGCTCGTGTTCGCGATGGTGCTGGCGATGCCGGTGCTCGCCATCCCGTCCCTGCTGCGCGGCGGCGTGAACGACACGCTCGAGCACACCGCGTTCGCGGGCCTGGGCGTGTTCGTGGCCGCCAGCGCGCTCGGCGCCGTGCTGCTGTCGATGGACGGCCCGCTCGCGTGGGTGGGCCGCGTGGTCCAGCGCGTGCGGAACCGCCTGCGGCGCGGCTCGGAGCCGTTGACGCGGCTCCCCGACCGGCTCCTGCGCGAGCGCGACCGGCTGCTGGCCACGCTCGGTCCGCGCTGGAAGCGCGCCCTGCTGGCGACCGTCGGCCGCTGGACCTTCGACTACCTGACGCTGCTCGCCGCGCTGGCCGCCATCGGCTCCCATCCCCGGCCCGGCCTCGTGCTGCTCGCGTTCTGCGGCGCGCAGGTGCTCGCGCAGATCCCGATCACGCCGGGCGGCCTGGGCTTCGTGGAGGCCGGCCTGAGCGCCATGCTCGCGCTCGCGGGCGTGTCGGCCGGCGACGCCGTGCTCGCCACCTTCGCCTACCGGCTGTTCTCCTACTGGCTGCCGCTGCCGCTCGGCCTGGTCGGCTTCGGCTTAGCGCCGGGAGGAAAGGAGCCGTAGGTCCCGCGCGCGTTCGACGGCCTCGCGCCGGCGGGCGACGTCGAGCTTGCGGTAGATGCTGCGCAGGTGCGTCTTGACCGTGTTGGTCGTGACGAACAGCTCGGCGGCGATCTCGCGGTTGGAGAGCGCGGTCGGCAGGTAGCGGAGGATCGCCTGCTCGCGCTCGGACAGCGGCTCCAGCAGCGGGGCGACGTGACGCGTGGCCGGCGCCCGGTCGGCGAACGCGTCGAGCAGCTCGCCGACGAGCGCCCGATGGGCGGTGCCGGCGCGGATCTGGTGGCGCAGGAGCTCTTCCATCGGCCGGCCGAGCTCCAGGAACGGCCAGCGGTGGCGGTTGCCCTCGGCGAGGGCGAGCGCGTCCTCGAGCGCCCGCGTGGCCCTGCCCGGCTCGCCGTTCTCGTGGTAGGAGATGGCCAGCAGCACGAGCGTCTCGACCCTCGTGACCGCGTGCATCGCCAGCTGGTCGCCCGCCGGCTCGAGCAGCTCGACCGCCTCGGCAGGATCGCCGCTTGCCAGCGCGAGGCGCGCATCCGCGGCCGTGACGGCCATCGACCGGTCGTCCTCGACCGACGCGAGCGTCAGCGCCGCCTCCTCGAGGGCCCCGTCCTGGATCTGCAGCCGCGCGCGCATCGCCGCCACGGCGCCGCGCTCGTACACCAGGGGCGGGCCGTGGTGTCGATGCAGCGCCTCGTAGTCGTCGAGCACGCGGATCCCGAGCTTGGGCTCGCCGCCGGCGCCGTGCATGCGGGCGTCGAGGTGGGCGATCACGAAGTCCAGCTGGCGGCGGCGCAGCCTCGCGGCGGCGCCCCGCGCACGCTCGAGGTGCTCGGCCGCGTCCGCCGGCCGCAGGTCGTAGAACGCGTGCAGCGCGAGCGCGGCGTGCGCGCATGCGGTCTGCGGGATCTTGCACCAGCCGCGGCGCGCGGCGAGCTCGATCGCCTGCTGCCCGTGGCCCTGGTCGTCGGCGGGGCCGTGCAGCATCACGTCGTGCAGCGCCAGGTAGCTGAGCGCCGAGACCGCGACGTAGTCGAGCTGGTGCGCTCGTGCCCCGGCGACCGCCTTGTGCAGCTCCTGCCCGGCCCGCTCGAGGTCGTGCGCCCACAGCGCGGTCTCGCCGAGCATGGCGTGCACGAGCGCCTCGCGGGCGCCGTCCTCCTCCGGGCCGGCGTGCGTCGCGGCCTCGGCGAGGAGCGCGTCCGCGGCCCGCAGCGCCGCGTCGAAGTCCCCTTCGAGGCGGGCGATGCCGAGGCCGGCGAGCGCCATCGTCTCCAGGTAGCGCCGCCGGCGCGAATCGGGATGATCGGCCTGCTCGGCGTGTGCCATGTGCAGCTCGGCCGAATCGGTGTCCCCCACGTCCAGCGCCGCGCAGGCGAGCGCCGCGGACAGCTCCGCGTCGCGCTCGAGCCGCTCCGCGGGCACCTTGGTCAGCAGCTCGCGGACGGCGGCGGCGTCGCCGCGCACGTAGAGGTCGAACCAGTGGGCGGCGACGACTTCCACCGCCAGGTCGTGCTCGCCCGCCAGGACGGCGTGCTCGAGCGCCTCCACGGCGGCGCAGCGCTCCGCGTACCAGCGAGCGGCGCGCGCGTGCAGCGTGGCGAGCTTCGCGTGCAGCTCGCGCTCGGCGCGGGTGCGCAGCAGCTTCCCGAACAGGCGGTGGTAGCGGAACCACTCGCGGTGGCCGTCCACGCCCAGGACGAACCCGTTGGTGCGCTCGAGCATGGCCAGCGTGTCCGCCCCGTGGGTGTCGCCGGTGAGCGCGTCGGCCAGGCTGCCGCAGATGCGGTCGACGAGGCTCGTACGCAGCAGGAACGCGCGCAGCTTCGGCGGCTGGCGATCCAGCACCTCGGCCAGCAGGTAGTCGGCGACGACGCGATCGTCGCCGGCGAACTCGGCCACGAACGTCGCCGGGTCGTCGCGGCCCTGGAGGCTCAGCGCGGCCAGCCGCAGGCCGGCGCCCCAGCCCTCCGTGCGCGTGTGCAGCGCCTCGATCAGCTCGTCTTCGAGAGTGAGGCCGTGCGCCTCCAAAAGCGCTTTTGCTTCGTCGCGCGTGAACGCCAGGTCGGTCGCGCGGATCTCCTCCAGGCGGCCCCGCACGCGCAGCACGTGCAGGGGCAACGGCGGGTCGCTGCGCGCGGTCATCACCAGCCGGAGCGTGTCCGGCGTGTGCAGCAGCAGGAACGCCAGCTGCGCGAGGCACCCGCGGCTGCGCAGGACGTGCACGTCGTCGAGCACGAGCACCACCGGCTCGGGCAGCGCGGCGAGCGCGTTCACGAGCAGCGGCATGAACGTGTCACGGCTGTCGTTGACCGGCGCGGCGAGCCCCGCCAACGCCGAGTCGGGCGGCACGGCACCGGCCAGGTCGAGCGCGGTCAGCACCGCGTCCCACAACCGGCCGGGCTCGTCCTCGGTGGCTTCGAGCGTCACCCACGCGGCGCGCTCCACGCTCGTGGCGACGAGCGCGGTCTTGCCGCTGCCCGCCGGCGCGCACACGAGCGTGACGGGCCGCTGGATGCCCGCCTGCACCCGCTGGGTCAGGCGTGGCCGCTCCACCATCCCGAACGGCGACGGCGGGACCGCGAACTGGGTGACGAGGGCTGGTGCTCTACGCACAGCCGCTGCGCTCATGACCGGCCCCCGTACGGCATGCTGCGTGCCAACCTACGCGAGTGTGCAAGGTTTGTCGAGCTTGCGGAATGCTCACCGGATAAAGGTGTGAGCGCTCCAATTGACAGTCTGTTGCGCATCGGCGGATTCCGCCTCCACTCGCCGGCCGACGAGCGCCGGCGGGAGGTGCGTGACTCGACGGCGATCCCGCGAGCGCGGCCGCAACGCTAGAGGGACTTGTGCGCGCGCGGCAGCTGGCGCACCTCGACGAGCTCGAGCCCCAGCTCCTGCAGGTGCTCGAGGATCCCGTGCAGGCCCTCCTGGTCGGTCACGGGTCCGCGCAGAACGGTCTCCACGGGCTCGGTCTCGGCCTCCAGCCCGAGCGCGTCGGCGAGGTGGTCGCCCACCCGGCCTCGAACGCGGATCTCGTAGTTCAGCGTCATACGGCGGCAGGGGCATCTTGCGACTCAGGTGGGTGACGGCTCGTCGCTCCGACGGGATGACTGCCGCCGTGCCAGTCCGGCGATCCGGGTCGGCGTGGTGGGCGCGTCGGCGTCCAGCGCGACGCCCGCCAGGCTGCGCGCGATCGGCTCGCGGGCGCGGCCCACCACCACCAGCGGGCACGGCAGGGCACGCAGCTCGGCGCCGTCCCGGCGGTCCAGCGCGGCGCTCTCGGTGGCGAGGACGACCGCGGCCGCGCGCTGCCGCGCGACGGCTTCGGCCAGCGCGTCGACCGGCGTGGCCGCGCCGAGGTAGGAGATCCGGCAGTGGCGGGCGGCGAGGGCCAGGCCGAGCGCGATCAGCTCGAGCACGGCGTCGTCGCTCGGTGCGCACGCCAGCACGACCAGCGGGCCGTGCACGCGCTCCCAGCCCTGGGCCTGCGCGAGGAGCCGCAGCTCGAGCAGCGAGGTCGCGAAGCGCAGCTCGGCGGCGTCGTCGAGACGGGCGAGCAGCGGCCGGCCGACGTCACGCAGGAACGCCTCCGGCGGGACCGTCGCGAACGCCTCGTCGAGCAGGTTGTGCGCCGATTGCAGGCGGAAGCGATGGACCGCGCGCTCGAGGCGCACGACCAAGGGCTCACTGTCCAAGATCCCCGCCGATCCGTCGTGGATGCCGGGACCATCCCGGCCGCGCGGGTGAACGAGCCTCACCCGGTCCGGGTGAAGGAGCGTCATCCCGCGCCTGCGTAGGTTCGCCGCGATGCGCTCCACCGTGCTCGTGGCCTCCAATGGCGATCCGGCGCCGGCGGAGTTCGCGCGGGTGATCGCGGGCGTGCTCGGCGTGGGCGTGAATACGGTGGCGGTGGCCGCGGCCGACGAGCCGGACGACGCGCCGCTCGTGCGGGCCGGCACCCGGGTGGAGCGGGCGAGCTCGGCCGCCGCGGGCCTGCAACGCCTGATCGTGGCGGAGGAGCCGCTGCTGACCGTGCTCGGCTCGCCGGCCACGGCGCGGCACGGCCGCGTCGCGCTCGGCACGACGGCGGAACGCGTCCTGCACGGTGCCGCGCGCGCGGTCGCGGTGGTCCCGCGGGGCCACGGCGAGCGCGCGCTCGGGACGATCGGCGTCGGCCTCCTCCCGACCCCGGAGTCCCTGCGCGCGCTCCACGCCGCCGCATCCCTGTCACGCGCGGCGGGCGTCCCGCTCCTCGTCCTCACCGTGCTGCGGCGGTCCCCTGACCTCGCGGACGCGACCGATCTCGCCGCGCGCCTCGCGCCTGAGACCCCCTCCCCGACGCGCGGTCCGGCGGCGAGCATCCTCGGCGCCGCGATCACCGCGGCGGCACGGGAGGGCGGGGACGCGTGGGACGAGGAAGTGCGCGAGCGCGGCCGCACGCGGCGCGTCGCCGTCGAGCCGCGCGTGCTCGTCGGCGACGCCGTGGATGCATTGATCCGCGCGACCGGACGGCTCGGCCTCCTCGTGCTCGGCTCGCGCGCCTACGGGCCGGCCGGCGTCGTGCTGCCCGGTGGCACCGCCCGGCGGGTGCTCGCCGCCGCGCGCTGCCCGGTGCTGCTCGTGCCGCGCGCGCAGGCGGCGCTGCTCGTCGCCGCGTGACGGCGCTCAGCTCTCGCGCCAGTGCTGGCGGAGCACCAGCACCCCGAGCAGCGCGACGGCGATCATCACCGCCCATTGCACGCCGCCGTAGAGCCACTGCGGATCGAGCGAGGAGGGCATCGGCAGGTCTCCGTTGGAGAGGTCGTCGCGCTGCGTCGGCGTGCCCGCGGCGAGCACGGTCACGACGATCCCCGCGGTCGAGGACCCGTCCCACAGCGCGTGCAGCGAGGACGCGGCGAGGTACGCCCCGACGACCTTCCACGTGACCCGGCCACGACACGCGAACAGGACACCGCCGAACAGCCCGGTCCAGACCCCGTGGCAGAACGGCGCGACGATGATCCGCAGCACCTCCTCGGCGATCATGTCCGACAGGTCGAAGCCGGACGCGGTCATCCCCCAGGAGAGCGTGTAGCCCGCCGCCTCGAACGCGCCGAACCCGAGCCCGACGGTCGTGCCCAGCAGGACGCCGTCGCGCACCGTGTACGAGCGCAGGCCGCGCGCCAGCACCCACACTCCCGCGCCCTTGAGCAGCTCCTCGACGAGCCCGACCCACACGTTGGGCAGCAGCCGGTCGGGCAGCAGCCACGTCTCCAGCACCGCCGCGACGAGCAGCCCGGTCACGCCCGCGACGAAGAACGCGGCGAGCAGCCGCCGCGGCGTCAGCGCGGTCGTGCCGCCGCGGTCGACGAACCAGAAGATGACCGTCACCGGCGTGAGGAAGCTCCCCAGCAGCACGACCGACGGCAGCAGGATGTCGTCGTCGGTCAGCACGAGCGCCGCGAGCGAGGCCAGCCACAACGCCAACCCGCACCCGAGCACGCCTCGCCACGTCGGCAACACCGCCTTCACCTGATCCACGATGCCATGCCGCGTGGGTGATGCGAGCTCATCCTGGGCGGTCGTAGCGTCGCCCGCATGATCAGCGAAGTCCCCTCCCTGGGCAAGAACTGGTGGCTGTTCGTCGTCCTCGGCGCCATCTGCCTCGCCGCCGGCATCGCGGCCATCGTCTGGCCCGACATCACCCTCCTCACGCTCGGCCTGCTGGCCGGCATCTACCTCCTGATCGCCGCCGTCATGGAGATCATCGAGGCCATCACCGAGCCCGCGAACCGCGCGCTCAGCGCCCTGCTCGGCGTGCTCGCGCTGATCGCCGGCCTGATCTGCATCCGCCGCCCCGGCGAGAGCCTGCTGGCGATCGTCGTCGTGCTCGGCGTCTACCTGATCGCCGAGGGCGTGTTCCGGATCGTGCTCGCGTTCGGCTCCGACGGGCGCCGCTGGTGGGGCGTCATGCTCGGCGCGTTCGACGTGATCGTCGGCATCGTGATCATGGCCTGGCCGGAGATCGGCCTCGTCACGCTCGCCGTCTTCTTCGCCGTCACGATGATCGTCCGCGGCGCGTTCGCCATCGTCGTCGGCTTCAAGCTGCGCGGCCTGCGCGACGTCGACGACACGCCGGTCGAGCAGACCGCCTCGTTCGCCTAGAGGGGCGGGGGCGCGCCGCGGTCGCGCGCCTGGAAGTAGAAGAACAGCGAGATCGCGAAGCCGAGCACGCCGACGATCATCAGGATCGTGCCGACGACCTGGATGTCGATCCCCGCCAGGTCGGCGGTGACGGCGAAGTGCAGGATCGCGCCGACCGCGATCAGGAACAGCGAGGCGCCGAGGCTCATGACGGGAGCCTCCGCACCTCGACGAGCTCGAGGCCATCGTCGATGATGCGGGTGAGCGCGCCGTGGAGCGCCGGGCGGTCCTCGAGCGCCCCGCGCAGGACGGTCGCGACCGGCGCGGCCTCGGCGACGAGCCCGAGCCGGTCGGCGTCCTCCAGGGCGACGGGCCCGCGCACGCGGATCTCGAGGATCACAGGTCCTCCTCCCAGTGCACGGTGACCGCCCACAGCACGAGCATCGAGCACACGATGGCGACGCTCGACCACACCGGGTACGCGCCGATCGACGTGAAGTTGAGCAGGATGCCCGCCATCGCCAGCACGATGGCCATCACCATCCCGCCGCCCTTCTGCAGGAGGACGAGCACGCCGCCGAGGATCTGCACGGCGGCCACGAGCACCGCGATCCAACCCCAGAACCGCAGGTCCGCCCACAGCAGGCCTTCCTCGCGGAAGTAGGTCGAGTTCGCGAGGGCCGTGATGCCCCAGATCAGGTTGAGCGCGCCGGCGAGGACCAGGTAGGCGCCGGCGAACGTGATCCAGCCCGGCCGTGAGCGGACCCGTGTCGTGTCGCGCGGAGGTTGTGTGCGTGTCGCCATGCCCGACACGGTCGCGGCCGGCGGTGTGATCCAGCGTCATCCTGACGGGATGAGGCATCGTCGCTCCGCTCCTGCGCACGATCCCGGCACCCATGGTGCAGTTCTTCCGCGACTGGTTCGAGCGCTTCGTCGCCGTGCAGGGCATCGACCGGGCGATGGCGATCGCCGCGCAGGGCTACTCGGCGTTCCTCCCGCTGCTGATCGTGTACGCGTCGCTGCTGCCGCGCTCGGACAACAAGAGCTTCGCCGACCTGCTGATCAAGCGCTTCGACCTGACGGGGTCGGCGGCGGCCAGCGTGCAGCAGGCCTTCGCCCCTTCGGGCGCGGTCGAGTCGAGCGTCACCGCGCTCGGCATCCTGCTGCTGCTCGTCTCCACGCTCGCGTTCACGCGTGGCCTGCAGCGGCTGTACGAAGGCGCGTACGGCCTGCCCACGCTCGGCGTGCGCAACACGCTGCGGGCCCTGCTGTGGCTGACCACGATCGCGGCGATCGTCACGCTGCGCCCGGTGGTGGTGGAGCCGTTGCGCGGCTGGCTGCTGGTGGCCGCGACGCTCGCGATCGGCACCGTGACGTGGCTCCTCACGCCCTATCTGCTGCTCGGCCGCCGTGTGCGCCCCATGCGGCTGCTGCCGGCCGCGATCCTGAGCGCGATCGGCATGGCCGGCGTGGGCGTGTGGAGCGTGATCTGGATGCCGCACACGCTCGCCACCTCGGCGGCCCAGTTCGGCATCATCGGGATCGGCTTCGCGATGCTGACGTGGTTCGTCGCGGTCGCCGCCGTGCTGGTCGTAACCACCACCGGCGGCGCCACGATCGCCGAGCGCTGGATCAGGGCTTAGATGGCGACGCCGAGCTGCTCGAGCTGGTCCGCGTCCACCCACTCGGACTGCACGCCGGTGCCCCCGGCGCTGATGATGGCCTCGCGTAGGCGGATCGCCCACTGGTGCTCGAGCACCGCGATCGCGGCCGCCGCGCCGGGCTCGAGCAGCTCCGCGACGGAGCGCTCGTCCGGGCTCAGCTCGCCCGGGTCCTCCCCACCCTGGCGCACCACCTGGATGTCGCCGTCGGCGGTCTTGGCGATCACGAGCGCCTTGCGCATGCGCACGATGCCGGTTTCCTCGAGCCGGGTCAGCTCAGCCTGGATCTGCCCGGCGAAGTTCGCCTCGTCGAAGTTGATGACGAGCACCTGCAGTGGTCCGAAGGTCATGTGGCGAGTCTCAGGGGGCGGCGGGTGACGGAACCTCATGCACGGCGGGTGACGTGGCTCGGGCACGCGACCGTGCTGATCGAGGTCGGCGGCGTGCGCCTGCTCACCGACCCGGTGCTGGCCGACCGCGTGCTGCACCTCAAGCGCCAGGTGCCGACGCCGGCACGCCCGCGCGACGTCGACGCCGTGCTCATCAGCCACCTGCACCACGACCACCTGCACAAGCCGTCGCTGCGGGACCTGAGCCGGACCGCGCTCGCTCCGGTCGGCGCCCGGAAGTACCTGCCCGGCTACGCCGTGCACGAGGTCCGGGTCGGCGAGACGGTCGACGTCGGCGTGCCGGTCGAGGCCGTGCCCGCCTGGCACGACGGCCGGCGCCGTCCCGGGCCGGGCGCCGAGGAGCTCGACACGCTCGGGTACCTCGTCGACGGCGTCTGGTTCGCCGGCGACACCGACTACGACCCGGCGATGGAGGCGCTCAGAGGCCGCGTCGACTGCGCGCTGATCCCGGTCTGGGGCTGGGGCCCGTCACTCGGGCCCGGGCATCTCGACCCCGCCGGCGCCGCCCGGGTCATCGACCTGATCGCGCCGCGTCTGGCCGTTCCCATTCACTGGGGCACCTTCCTGCCGCTGGGGCTCGGCCGCCGTCACGAGCGGCTGCTCACCGATCCCCCGCTCGAGTTCGCGGCCGCCGTCACCGGCAAGACCCGCGTCGAGGTCGTGGCTCCCGGCGGGACCGTCGAGGTGTAGCCACTCCCGGAAGACCCGGTGGACGGCGTCCGCGCCGACGACGGGTTCGCTCGGCCACGGCAGGTCGGCCGGGGCGAGCACGAACGGGTGCGCCTGCCCGCCGCCCATCCCGCCGTGCGAGCCGACGAGCTCCTCGAACGCGGCGACCTCGTCCAGGTCCTCCCAGTAGGTGGAGTTGACCATGATGTCGGGGCAGTGCGGGAACGCGTTGGTGCGCGCGATGTGCGCGGCCGCGTTCGGCCCGTACGGCGTGAGCGGGTCCTCGCGGTCGCTGAGCACGACCCCGTCCACGAGCACGAAGCCGATGCCCGGATGCGTGCGCAGCGCGTCGATCAGCCCGGGCCGCTCGGCTTCGATCTGCTCCGCGGTCGCGCGGCCGGGGATGCGCGGGAACGTGATCAGGCCGAGGTTCCCGGACGCCATCACCGACACGTCCGGCACGGTCGGGTCGGGTTCGGGCTGTTCGATCCGCTCGCCGGCGGCGGTGCGGATCATCCGTCCCGCCGGCGTGTCGCGCGTGGCGAACTCGGTCACGCTCGCGGTCAACGCCGCGCGGCCCTCGTCCGAGTGCGCGTCCTCGGCGCGCACGTCACCGCCGCCGTGGCGCGCGACGATGTCCTCGAGCCCTTCGCCGTACCGCTGCAGGAACGTTGCCCCTTGGCTCTGTCCGTGGTCGGAGAGCACCACGAGCCGGTACGGGCGTGGCGCGTGCGGCACCGCGGCGGCGATCGTGCCGATCGCCCGGTCCACGCGCCGCAGCACGGCCAGCGTGTCCGGCCGCTCCAAGCCGCTGTGATGCGCGACCTCGTCGTAGGCGAGGAACGTCGTGTACACCGACGGCCGGCCGGCGAGGATGTCGGCCGTGACCGCCGCGACCTGCAGGTCGAGCTGGATGACGGTCCCGAACGCGCGCACGCCGGCGTAGCTCCAGCCGCGGTGCACGCGCGGACGCACGTCGCGCCGCACCTGCTGGATCGCCGACCAGCGCTCGACGGCGGTCTCGCCGATCGTCCGCAGCACGGTGCGCGCCACGCCGTACGGCGACGCGAAGTAGGCGAAGTAGTCCTGGCCGATCCGCCCCGGCCGGTCGCGGTCGAGCACGGTGCTCATCGTCAGCATCGAGTGCGTCGCGTCGCCGGAGAGGATGTTCGCGCGGCTGGCGCCGTCGTCGTGCAGCAACCCGCGCCCGTTCGAGTGCCGGCGCTCGATCTCCGCCGCGTCCTTCGGGTGGTTGGTGACGATCGCCCGCCCGAGGTCCTTCTCCCACCAGCGGAACGCGGGCATGTCGTGGTCGTCGCCGTGCAGCAGCCCGGCCTGGCATGCGCCGGTCTGCGAGGACCAGTGCGTCTCCCAGCCGTGGAGCTTGTAGCCGTCGTCGTGGATCCAGCGCGCCAGGAACGGCGCGTTGCCGTCGCGCAGCGCGCGCCGCAGCACGTCGTGCGCGAGGCCGTCGATCTCCAGGAACACGAACCCTGGCTCGTCCGTGCGCCGCGCGAGCTTGGACCGCTTGAGCTGGCGGCGCACGATCAGCCGGTACCAGAGGTCGCCGCGGTCCAGCGCGAGCACGCCGCCCAGCAGCATCGTCAGGAGCGACAGCAGCAGCACCACGCCGAGCGCGCTCCAGAAGTCCTCGACGCGCACGTCGTCCAGCAGCGACGACACCGCCAGCAGCAGCCCCGCGTTCAGGAACAGCGCGCCCAGGCCGAGCGTGAGCACCGTGAACGGCAGCGCGACCCGCAGCAGCACGGGCCAGACCACGGCGTTCGCGATGCCCATGGTCGCCGCGAGCACGAGCCCGGCCCAGAACGAGTCCACGTGCACGCCGGGCAGGATCCACGCGATCAACAGCAGCGCCGCCGCGTCCAGGACGAGGACGACGGTGAGGCGACCGATCAGCCGGACGGGCATGGCGAGCTCGGAGAGCGACAGGGGTGCAAGCGTGGCACGCCGCTCAAGCTTGAGCGCGCACGGGTGAGCGGGCATCACCCGATCCGGGCGAGGAACCGTCATCCCGCACGCGCGCATGATCGGCGACGTGATGGACCTCACGGCCCGGCGCGCGGCGCTGCTGATCTCGGTGTTCACCCTGAGCATCGCGATCGCGGGCGGCGTCGTGATGTGGATCGTGGACCGCCAGGACTTCCCGACGCTCGGGTCCGGGATGTGGTTCGCGATGCAGTCGATCACCACCGTCGGCTACGGCGACCGCGTGCCGACGAGCACCGAAGGGCGCGTGATCGCGACCCTCGTGATCATCGCCGGGCTCGGCTTCATGAGCGTCATCACCGCCACGATCACCGCGATCTTCGTCGAGTCGGCGCGGCGCAAGCGCCGCGTGCCGGCGGAGATCACGCTGGACCACATCGCCGACCGGCTCGACCAGATCGAGCGGCTAATGCACGAACGCCTTGAACCCGATCAGGGCGGCGCCGATCGCGGTGACGGCGAGCGCCTGCAGCGCGGCCCGCGAATGTGACTCGCCGGACAGCCGGCCGGCCGCGTAGCCGTACGCGGTGATCAGGCCGAGCCCGGTCCACTTGGCGACGGTGAACGCCGTGTCCAGCTCGAGCACGCCGACCGTCGCGAGCAGGAAGAACACGTCGGGGAAGACGATCCCGACCGCCACCGCGCTCACGTCGGCGGCGATGTGGCCCAGGTCGCGCCGGTGGAAGCCGCCCCGGTGCTTGACGACGTGGCCGATCCAGTCGCTGTAGAGCTCGGCCAGGCCGACCGCGATCGCGGTCGCCACGAGGGTCACGGTCGTCACGCCCGCGCTGGGCGGGTGATGCTCGAGCACGACGATCAGCGCCATGCCGATGATCGCGCCGTAGACGACGCGCGAGACCTGCTCGGACCCGAGGTGCTCTTCTACGCCGTGCCACACGCGCCGGGACTCTCCCGGCGCGTGGGACGAGCGGGGATCACCCCGAGAGGGCTATCGGACGCCCAAGAGGACCTCGACCAGGATCTGGTCGAGCTTCTCGTTGTAGTAGCCGCGCTCGGCGAGCTGGTCGAGGTGCGACCACTCGGCCTCGCCCTTGAGCGTCTCGGCGGTGTCGCCACCGGCGGAGGACTCGGCGAGCTCCGGCTGGGACGCGCCCGCGAGCGCCTCCTGGACCTCGGGCAGCGAGTCGAAGTGCGCGGCCTTCTCGGCCAGCGCGCGGTAGGTCGCCATGCAGCCGGCGGCGAAGTCCCACACGCCCGCGGCGTTCTCGTTGCGGTAGGAGTGCGCGTCGAAGTGCAGCGGGCCGGAGTAGCCGGCGCGCTCGAGCAGGCGGACGAGCAGGAACGACTCCTTCAGGTCCTCCGCGCCGAAGCGGAAGTCCTGGTCGTAGCGGCCGATCCGCTGCGAGTTCAGGTCGATGTGGAAGAGCTTGTCGGCCCACAGCGCGTGGCCGATCGCGTGGTGGAAGCTCAGCCCCGCCATCGTCTCGTGCGCGAACTCGGGGTTCACGCCCACCATCTCGGGATGGTCGAGCGTCTCGATGAAGTGCAGCGCGTGGCCGACCGTCGGCAGGAAGATGTCCCCGCGCGGCTCGTTGGGCTTGGGCTCCATCGCGAAGCGCAGGTTGTAGCCCTGGTCGATCACGTACTGGCTGAGCACGTTGATGGCCTCGCGGTAGCGCTCGAGCGCGTCGCGCGGGTCCTTCGCGACCCCGACCTCGGTGCCCTCGCGGCCACCCCAGAAGACGTAGACCTCGGCGTTGAGGTCGGCCGCGATGTCGATGAAGCGCGCGGCCTTGCCGATCGCCGCGCGCCGGACGCCGCGGTCGTTGGACGTGAACGCGCCGTCCTTGAACGCCGGGTGGCCGAACAGGTTGGTCGTTGCCATGCCGACGCCGAGCCCCGTCTCCTCCAGCGCGCCCTTGAAGCGCGTGACGATCTTCTCCGTCTCGGCTGCGCTGGAGCCCATCGGGATCAGGTCGTCGTCGTGCAGCGAAACGCCCCACGCACCGAGCTCGGCCAGCTTGTGGACCGAGTCGACAGGGTCGACCTCGGCCCGGGTGGGACCACCGAACGGGTCACGACCCGGATTGCCGACGGTCCACAGACCGAACGTGAAGCGATGCTCCGCCACTGAGACTCCTCCTCGAAGTAATTCGTACGACGCCCGAACTAATATCAGGATGCCGTCGGGAAGTGAAGATGCGTGGGATCCGGCGCCTGGTCGGGCCAACGCGTCGTCACGACCTTGCCGCGCGTGTAGAAGCGGACGCCCTCGGGACCGTGGATGTGGTGGTCCCCGAACAGCGAGTCCTTCCAGCCGCCGAAGCTGTAGAACGCCATCGGCACGGGGATCGGGACGTTGACCCCGATCATGCCCACCTTCACGCGGCGCTGGAACTCGCGCGCGGCGTGGCCGCTGGACGTGAAGATCGCGACGCCGTTGGCGTAGTTGTTGGCGTTGATCAGATCGATCGCGGCGTCGAGCGTTTCCACCCGGGTGACCGAAAGGACCGGGCCGAAGATCTCGTCTTGGTAGACGGACATGTCGGTCGTCACGTTGTCGATCAGGGTCGGGCCGACGAAGAACCCGTCGCCGTCGAGCTTGAGCTCGCGGCCGTCCACGACCACGTCGCCCTCGCCGCGGCCGATGTAGTCGACGACGCGGTCGCGGGCCTGCGGGGTCACGAGCGGGCCCATCTCCGACTGCGGATCCAGCCCCGGGCCGACCTTCACGTTCAGCGCCTTCTCCCGCAGCTTCTCGACGAGCTCGTCGGCGGCGTCCCCGACCGCGACCGCGATGCTGATGGCCATGCAGCGCTGGCCGGCGGACCCATAGCCCGCCGCGATCAGCTGGTCGGAGGCGAACGCGAGGTCCGCGTCGGGCATCACGATCGCGTGGTTCTTGGCGCCGCCGAGCGCCTGCACGCGCTTCCCGGCGGCGGTCGCGCGCTCGTAGATGTACTTGGCGATCGGGGTCGAGCCGACGAAGCTGATCGCGTCGACGTCCGGGTGGTCGAGCAGCGCGTCGACCGCCGTCTTGTCGCCGTGGACGACGTTGAAGACGCCGTCCGGCAGGCCCGCCTGCGCGTACAGGTCGGCGATGAAGTTGCTCACCGACGGGTCGCGCTCGGAGGGCTTGAGCACGAACGTGTTCCCGGTGGCGATCGCCACCGGGTGCATCCACATCGGGACCATGATCGGGAAGTTGAACGGCGTGATCCCCGCGCACACGCCGAGCGGCTGGCGGAAGCTGTGCAGGTCCACGCCCGTGGAGACCTGGTCGGAGAACTCGCCCTTCGTGAGCTCCGCGATCCCGCACGCGTACTCGACGACCTCCATGCCACGGACGACCTCGCCCTTGGCGTCCTCGACCGTCTTGCCGTGCTCGGCGGCGATGATCCGCGCCAGCTCGTCGGTGTGTGCCGTGATCAACTCGCGGAATCGGAACATCACGCGGGCGCGGCGCACGACCGACGTGTCGGCCCAGGCGGGGAAGGCGGCTCTGGCGGCCTGGACGGCGGTGTCGACGTCCTGCGGCTCGGCCAGCAGCACGTTGCGCTGGACCTGCCCGGTCGCCGGGTCATAGACGGGGCTTGTGCGCGTGGACGCGCCGGCGGTCTGCGCACCGCCGATGACGTGGTTGATCGTCTCCAGTGCGGTGGTGCTCATACGGACAGGTAAGCATCTCCTGGTTCAATGGCACGCATGGACGTGTCGCAGCTGTTCTCCGCCCGTGGGCGCGCCGGCGCCGATCCCGAGCTGGCGATCATCCTCGCCGGGCCGCCGCCCGGCACGCTCGGCATGACGGGCGGGTTCCCGAACGCGTCCACCTTCCCGAGCGACGAGCTGGCGGAGATCGCCACCCGGCTCGTACGCGACGAGCCCGGCCTCGCGCTGCAGTACACGCCCAGCGCCGGCATCCCGAGCTTCCGCGAGTACCTGCGCGAGCGCACCGCCAAGATGCAGGAGCGCGAGCCGGCCGCCGACGAGCTGATGGTCACCAGCGGCGGCATGGAGTGCATCGACCTGCTCTGCCGCTCCCTGCTGGACCCGGGTGACGACGTCGCCGTCGAGGCGCCGACGTACCTCGGCGCGATCATGGCCTTCAAGGACTACGGCGCCGTGCAGACGGGCGTGCCGATGGACGAGCACGGGCTCGACGTCGCCGCCTTCGAGGCGCTGCTCGACGACGGCTACCGGCCCAAGCTCCTCTACACGATCCCGGAGTTCCAGAACCCGTCGGGGCGCACGATGACGGTCGAGCGGCGGCGCGCGCTGGTCGACCTGTGCCGTGAGTTCAACGTGCTGATCGTCGAGGACGTCGCCTACAAGGAGCTGTCGTTCGACGGCACGCAGCTGCCGTCGCTGTGGTCGCTCGGTCCGGACGTGACCGTGCAGGTCGGCACGTTCTCGAAGATCTTCTGCCCCGGCACCCGGCTCGGCTGGGCGGTCGGCCCGGCGCCGCTGATCGCGCAGCTGACGACGGCCAAGGGCGGCATCGACCAGTGCGCGGGCGCGCTCAGCCAGCGCCTGGTGGAGGAGTACGGGCGCGCCGGGCTGTTCGGCCAGCGGCTCCCGCACACGCGCGCGCTGTACGAGTCGCACTGGGTCGCGCTGTCGGCGGCGCTGGAGCGCCACATGCCCGAGGGCGTGAGCTGGAGCGAGCCGACCGGCGGCATGTTCACCTGGTTGCGGATGCCCGAGGGCCTGGACGCGCGTGAGCTGCGCCCCGCGGCGACCGAGGCGGGCGTGGCCTACGTGCCGGGCGCCCCGTTCTACGTCGAGGCGGGCGGCGCCGACGAGATGCGCCTGTCCTACAGCTCGCTCGGCGAGGCGCAGCTCGGCGAGGCCGCGGAGCGCCTCGCGCGCGTGATCGAAGCGGCACTCGTCACAGCCGCGCGATGAGCAGCAGCGTGGTGATCACGAGCATCATCGCGACCGCGAACCACAGCACGACCCAGAGGTACTGACGCAGGCGGCCGTCGCCGTTGGGCATCAGCGCCGTCCATCCGAGCAGCACCGCGGCGGGCGCGAACACGAGCCCGCCGAACAGCAGCAGCACGACCGCGATCGTCCCGTACGCGAGCGCGAGCGACGCCGCCGTGAAGCGGAACGCCCGCGGGTGTGGCTCCAGCCACAGCAGCGCCGCGGGCATCGCCGCGAACCCGAGGATCAGGATGAACGCCTCGGCCGAGTCGACGAGCGCCGCCAGCGCGACGAGCCCGTTCGCGGCGAGCGTCGCCAGGACGAGCGCGCGGTGCAGCGGCGAGATCGCCAGCCGGCCCATGTGCTGAGCATAACCGCACAGGTGAGCGGCACGACGCTCGGGTGCGCGCCCGCGCGGTGCGGCGCCACGGCGCGGCGCAGCCAGCACGGCGCGGCGCAGCCCGCACGGCGCGGCGCAGCCCGCACGGCGCGGCGCAGCCAGCACGGCCCTGTCCGGCGCCGCCCGGCCGTGGCGCTAGAGCCGTACGGTCCGGCGCTGCTTGCCGGGCCCGGTGACGGTCACGCGGCCCTTGCCCGTCTTCGCGCTCACGCTGCCGGTCACGCGCACACCGCGGAACCAGGCGACGCGGCTCAGCGTCAGGCGGCCGTTGCGCACGGTCGCCTCGCCGCCGCGCAGGCCCAGCAGCTCGTACCGCGCGCGCCGGCCGGCCACCACGCGCGTCGCGACCAGGTCGTGCAGCAGGGCGTCGACCGTGGAGCGGGCGGCCTGCCTGGCGCTCAACCCGCGGGCCGACGCGGGCAGGTAGCGGGCCGCGGGGACGGCCGCCGCGGCCGTGCACGGTGCCGGTGCGGCGCCGTTCAGGAACGTCTCCAGGCCGCGCACGGCGCAGCCCGAGCGGTCGGCGGAGATCACGGAGTGCCCCACGTGCGGCACGTCCAGCAGGGTCGCGCGCGGGTAGTCGGCGGCGACGCGGGTCGCGAGCTCGAGCGGGGTGCGCAGGTCCGCTCGGCCCGACAGGACGAGCACCGGCACGTCGGGGCCGGCCTCGGGGACCGGCTCGGGCGCGGGCGTCGCGGGCCAGTTCAGGCACAGGTCCAGCGGCGAGCCGTCCCAGACGGTCGACGGCTTGAACGGGGCGAACGGGCCCGGGCCGAGCTGCCGGATGTACGCGCGGCGCGCGTCGCGCCGGGTGGCGGGCGCCGACGTGGTCGCCCACGGCAGCGCGGCCTCGAGGCAGGCGGTGGCGAGGTAGCGGGACGTGCCGGAGTCGGGCTCGTCCGTGGACTCGTCCTCGTCGTCCTCGTCGGGGGCCTGCGCGTAGGCGACGATCAGGCGCTCGAGGAGGTGCGTGGCCGGTGCGGTGTCGCCGCGCGAGAGCGAGAGCAGCGCGGCCGGGAGGTCCGCGCGCAGCCCGGCGTCGGCGTCGCCGAGCAGGAGCGCGTTGAGCACGAAGTCCTCCTTGATCCGCGTCTTCTCCGCGAGCTCCGCCGGGCCGACCTGCGCGGGCAGGCCGCGCCCGCCCACGCGCTTGACGGCCGCGTAGAGGGCCACGGCCGCGTCCTTGACCGACTCGGCGCACGGACCGGTCGCGCACGCCTCGCGCAACACCCGCGGCGCCGCCGCGATCCCCTGCAGGAACAGCAGGTCGATCGGCCCGACGCCGGTCGGCGAGTCGAGCACGACCGCCGCCGTGCGCTCGGGGAACCGGCGCGCGTACTCACCCGCCACCTTCGTCCCGTACGAGACGCCGAGCGGGACGATCTTCTCCAGGCCGAGCGCGGCGCGCAGGTCCTCCAGGTCCCGCGCGGTCTCCTCCGTCGTCAGGAACGCGCGCCGCTTCCCGAGCTCCTTCGCGCAGCCCTCGACGGCGTCGTCGCCGAAGCCGCCGCCCGACCGGCAGTCGACCTCCCCGGAGCGACCGGTGCCGCGCTGGTCGACGACCACGATGTCGTACGCGTCGCGGATCGGCGCGAGCTCGGTCGCGAGCTCGGTGGTGTAGATGATCGCCGCCTCGCCCGGGCCGCCCGCGAGGAAGAACACGGTGCCGACGCGCGGGCCCGTCGCGGGCAGGGTCGCGTACGCGATCGGGAACGTGCCGGCCACGGCGCCGGAGCGGTCCACCGGCACGTCGATCTTGCCGCAGCGCGCGCCGGACGGGCACTCGGTGGCGGCGACGGCGGGCGCGGCGAACGCGGCGAAGACGAGGAGGACGGCGGCGAGAAGGCGCAAAGTGCCGCGACAGTACCGGGCTACGCGCAGCGGGATGTGTCCACGCGGGTCCCGTCCGGCTCGAGCGCGACGAGGATGAACACCCAGGCGCCGACCGCCAGCAGCGCGTACCCGAGCCACAGCCACCGCCGGCCGACGTCGCGGTGCCCCTGCGCGGCGGCCGCCAGGCCGGCGAGCGTGGCCTTGCCGGTGAGCGCGATCCCGGCGACCGCGACCAGCGCTTGCCCGATCGCCCACAGCGGACGGCCGGCGTAGCAGACGCCCTCGGCCTCGTACGGCGCGATCCCGAACACCAGCAGCAACGCGAACGCCGACCAGGGCAGGCAGAACAGCAGCAGCAGGAGCGAGAGCAGGCCGAGGACCGCGCGGTTCATGAGGCTGGAAGTTGATCACGGATCGCGGCGAGCAGGGCGCGGGTGCTCGGGCGCCGCACGTCGGCGGTGCGGATCACGGCGTAGATCGTGCGGCTCGACGGGACCGGCGTGGCGGGCACGTCGTCTCCGAGCACGAGGCGCGGCAGCAGCGTCGTCGCGAGCCCACGCGCGGCGAGCGCCAGCGCGACGTTGGCGTCGTTCGAGCGATGCCGGATGTCCGGCTCGAAGCCGCCGTGCTCGCGGCACACGCCACGCAGGCTCTCCTCCCACGACATCCCCGGGTGGCCCGCGGCCCAGTGCGCGTCCTTGAGCTCGCGCAGCGGCCGGTCCGAGCCGACCAGCATCAGCGGGTCGCGCAGCAGCGGGTAGCGGGTGAGCGCGTCCGAGAGCCGCCACGTGTGGTGGTCCCACTCGTCGCCGATCACGAGGTCGAGGTCGCCCAGCGCGAGCATCGGCAGCGCCATCTCCGGCTCGCCCTCGACCAGCTCGCAGCGCAGGCGGGGCGCGCTCTCGCGCAGCGCCGCGATGGCCGGGAGCGCGAGCTTGAAGGCCGCCGACTGGAACGCCGCGACCCGTCCGCGCCCGGCGATGTCGCCCGCCGCCGCCGCGAGGTCCGCCTCGGCCAGCGCGGCGCGCTGCAGCAGCGCGTCGGCGTGCTCGACCAGCACCAGCCCGGGATCGGTGAGCTTGACGCCCCGGCCGGCCTTCTCGATCAGCTTCACGCCCGCCTCGCGCTCGAGCATCGCGAGCTGCTGCGAGACCGCCGAGGGCGTGAACTGGAGCGCGTCGGCGACGGCGGCGATCGTGCCGCGCTCGTGCAGCTCCCGCAGCAGGCGAAGGCGTCGCAGCTCGAGCATTCGGTAGCAACGCTACCGGAAAACCGATAGGAATCGGCATCGCTCCTTGACGATGCGCGGAGGAAGCTGCGCGCCATGTACTTCTGCCTCGCCTCGGGCGCCGCGTTCGGCGCGATGGCCGTGTTCGGCAAGCTCGCCTACGCGGAGGGCGCCACGGTCGGGACGCTGCTGGCGCTCCGCTTCCTGTTCGCGTCGGGGCTCTTCTGGGCCGGAAACGCGACATTTGTCGCTAAAGAGGGACAGTCCCTCTTCAGGTTGGAGCGGCGCGACGTGCTGCTCGCGCTCGGGCTCGGCGCGGGCGGGTACGCGCTGCAGGCCGGGCTGTACTTCGCGGCGCTGCCGCGGATCGACGCCGGCGTGCTGTCGCTGCTCGTGTTCACCTTCCCGGTGATCGTCGCGGTGGCGGCCGTGGCGCTCGGGCGCGAGGTGCTGACGCGGCGGCGCGTGGTCGCGCTCGCCTCGTCGTCGGCGGGGCTCGTGCTGGTCGTCGGTGGCGCGGGCGGATTGGACCCCGTGGGCGTCGCGCTCGGCCTCGCGGCGGCCGTCGTGTACAGCGGCTACATCCTCGTGAGCGAGAGCGTGGCGAAGCGGATGTCGCCGCTCACGCTCGCGGCGCTCGTCTGCACGGGCGCGGCGGGCGCGCTGACGGTCGGCGCCGTGCTCGTCGGCCAGTTCCAGCCGGGCGAGCTGACCGTCGCGGGCTGGTGGTGGCTGCTGTGCCTGGCGGGCGTGTCGACCGTCGCCGCGGTCGCGCTGTTCTTCGCCGGCCTCGCGCGGGTCGGGCCCACGCGCGCGTCGATCCTCGCGACCGTCGAGCCGCTCGTGACCGTCCTGCTCGCGTTCGCCGTCTTCGGCGAGACGATCGGCCTCGCGGGGGTTCTCGGTGGGGTCCTGGTCGTGGCAGCCGTATTGCTCGCGCAGACCTGACGGGAATAGGCTCGCGCTCGTTGGAGCTGCTTGAGCGAGATCACGAGCGAGCCGCGCTGGAGACGGCGATCGAGACCGGCGGGGTCGTCGTCGTGCTCGGCGAGGCCGGCATCGGCAAGACGGCGCTGGTGGCCTCCGCCGCGCACGGCCGCCACGCGCTCTGGGGCGCCTGCGACCCGCTGATCACGCCCCGCCCCCTAGGCCCGCTGCGCGACGTCGCCGGCCAGGTCGGCGGCGCGTTCGCCCGCGCCGTCGCCGACGGCGCGCGGGAGGACGTCCTCGCCGCGGCCCGTGCGGCCCTGGCGAACGCCGCGCTGCTGGTGATCGAGGACCTCCACTGGGCGGACGACGCCACGCTGGACGTCGTCGCGCTGCTGGGCCGGGGCCTCGCCCGTGGGGCCGGCGCGAGCGGCGCGAGCGGCGCGACCGGCGCCGCGCGGCCCGCGGGGGCAGGCTCGCGCCCGCGCGCGCCCGGCTGCCTCGTCATCACGGCGCGGCCGGACGCGCGGCGCGAGGTCCGGCGCGTCCTCTCCTCGCTGCCGGGCGAGCGGATCGAGCCCGGCGCGCTCTCCCCCGCCGCCGTCGCGCGGCTCGCGGGCCGCGACGCGCCCGACCTGCACGCCGTCACCGGCGGCAACCCGTTCTTCGTCACCGAGGCGCTCGCGGCGGGCGGCGACGGCGTGCCCGCGAGCGTGCGGGACGCGGTCGAGCTGCGCGTCGGCGCGCTGTCGGAGCGGGCGCGGGCGGTGGTGGAGCTCGCAGCGGTCGTGCCGGGCGCGACCGAGCTGTGGCTGTTCGCCGAGCCGGCGGCCGCGATCGACGAGTGCATCGCCGCCGGCCTGCTGCACCTGCAGGGCGAGGCGCTCGCATTCCGGCACGACCTCGCGCGGCGCGCGGTCGAGGACAGCATCCCGCCGCTGCGCCGGCGCGAGCTGGACCGGCAGGTGCTGGGCGCCTTGGAGTTCGCCGGCCACGACGATCCCGCGAGGCTCGCGCACCACGCGCGGCGCTGCGGCGACACCGAGGCGATCCTCCGGCTCGCGCCCCGGGCCGCCCGGGCCGCGGGCGCCGCGCACCAGCAGGCACTCGAGCAGTGGGAGGCGGCGCTCGAGGCGGGCGCGGGCGAGGAGGCGCTCGAAGGCGTCGCCGTCGAGGCGTACCTGAGCGGCTGGCCCGAGCGCGGGATCGAGGCGCGGCGGACGCTCGCCGAGCGCCACGCCGACGACCCGTGCCGGCTCGGCGACGACCTGCGCAGGCTCTCACGCCTGCTGTGGTGGTCCGGCCGCGGCCCGGAGGCGCTCGCGGCGGGCGATGAGGCGATCGCGATCCTGGAGCCGCTCGGGGCCACGCGCGAGCTGGCGATGGCGCTGAGCACGCAGTCCCAGCTGGCCATGCTCGGCGACGACCTGCGGGCGGCGATCGAGCTCGGCCAGCGCGCCGCGACCATGGCCCGCTGGCTCGGCGACGACGAGACCGTCGTGCATGCGCTCACCAACGTCGGCACCGCGCTGATCGGCGGGCCGGAGCACGAACGCGGCCGGGCGCTGCTGGCGGAGGCGATCGAGCTCACGCGCGACGACGACAACGCCTGCCGCGCGCTGATCAACCGCGCCACGGCCACGCTGTCGCGCCGGCGCGAGGACACCCGCGTGGACGCCGACCTCGACGCCGCGCTCACGTTCGCGCGCGAGCACGAGCTCTACGGCTACCTGCAGTACGCGCTCGGCGTCCGCGCGAACGTCCACCTCTACCGCGGGGAGTGGGACGCCGCCGAGGCCAACGCGCGCGCGTCGCTCGACCTCGGCGAGCAGCGCGGCGTGAGCCTCTGCCCCGGGCTGGTCTGCCTCGGCCGCCTCCAGGCGCGGCGCGGCGAGCCGGAAGCGGGCGCCACGCTCGACGAGGCGTGGCGCTGGGCGACCGCGACGGGCGAGCTGCAGCGGATCGCGCCGACCGTCGCCGGCCTGGCCGAGCACGCCTGGCTCGACGACCGGCTCGAGGAGCAGCTCCCCCACCTCGAGGCCACCTACGCGCTCGCCGACGAACGCCGGCAGCCCTGGGTCCGGGCCGACATGGCGATGTGGCTGCGCCGCGCGGGCCGCGACGTCCCCGGCCACCCGGAGGACCCGGAGCCGTACGCGCTCGCGGCCGCCGGCGACTGGCGCGCGGCGGCCGCCGCGTGGCAGCGGATGCAGTACCCATATGAGGCCGCCGGCGCGCTCGCCGAGGCCGGCGACGTCGAGGCGCTCGAGGTCTACGACCGGCTCGGCGCCAGCCGCACGGCGGCGCACCTGCGCCGGCGGCTACGCGCCAACGGGGTGCGCAAGATCCCGCGCGGGCCGCGCCCCGCCAGCCGCAACGCGCCCGGCGGGCTCACGCCCCGCGAGTCGGAGGTGCTCGCCCAGCTCCGCACCGGCGCGACCAACGCGGAGATCGCGCAGGCCCTGGTCATCTCGACCAAGACCGTCGACCACCACGTCTCCGCGGTCCTGTCGAAGCTGGGCGTCACGTCCCGCCGCGAACTTAAACGTCCTGGACGTTTAAGTTCGGCTGCCGACCGCGAGTAGGTACTCCATCTCGAAGCGCGCGGGCTCGCCGGGGCCGGCGAGGTTCCACTCCTCGCAGAAGGCGTCCAGCGCCGCGTCGAACTCGTCCGCGCGGCCGTTGCGCTCGGCGTTCGCGCGCACCGCGATCGTCGGGCCGTAGCGGGCCTTGAACAGCGCGCCGTAGTCGCGGGCCTCTGTGAAGCACGTGATCTCCAGCACCTCGCGCTCGAGCGACGTCCACTCCACGCGGTCGCCGAACAGGCGGCGCAGATGCCCTTCCCCGCCCCACAGCGGCGGCGCCTGCGCGCCCGGAGGCGGCGGCGGCGCGTACGGCGCCATGGTGCGGAACAGCGCGCCGAGCATGCCCTCGGGCGTCCAACTCAGCAGCCCGACCGTCCCGCCGGTCTCGCACACGCGCACGATCTCGTCGGCGGCGTCCTGGTGGTGCGGGGCGAACATCACGCCGATCGCCGACATCACGACCTCGAACGTCTCGTCCTCGAACGGGAGCGACTCCGCGTCCGCGACGACCCAGTCCAGCTCGAGGTCGGTGCGGCCGGCGCCCGCGTGCAGCAGCTCGGGCGTGAGGTCGGAGGCGGTGACCTTCGCGCCGCGCTCGGCGGCGGGGATCGAGGCGTTGCCGGTGCCGGCGGCGATGTCCAGCACGCGCGTGCCGGGGCCGACCCGGCACGCGTCGACGAGCCGTGGGCCGAGCGGCGTCAGGAAGGTCTCGACCATTCCCGGGTAGTCGCCGCTGGCCCACATCGCACGGTGGCGCGTCTTGAGCTCAGAAGGGATCGTCGTCATGCCGCGGAGTTCACCGATCCGAGCCCCGCGGCACATCGGGAGACCCTCCCTATCTTGGAGCGCGCTCCCCTACCAGCGTCCGCCCGACGAAGTCGATCGCGGCCGGGACGTGGGCCGGGTCGATGTGGTGCGCGGCGTCGGACTCGTGGTACTCGACGTCGAGCCCGCCGGCCTCCAGCAGGTCCTTCGCGCGCCGCGCGAAGCCGACCTCCATCACCGGGTCCTGCCGACCGTGGGCGATGAACACGCGCGGCCGCTTGTCCAGGTCCGGCTGCCAGTCGTCGACGACCGGGATGAAGCCGCTGAAGGCGAGGATGCCCGCGGGGGTCGGCCGGTCGGCGCCGAGGCCGAGCGAGTAGCTCATCACCGAGCCCATCGAGAACCCGCCGAAGATCGTCTTCTCCGGCGCGATCCCCGTCCGCTCCCACAGCTCGTCGTGGAAGTCGGCGAGCCCGCGGTAGGCGTTGTGGAACGTCTCGTGGTCGGGGTAGCCGACCCGCGGCACGACGTACCAGTGGTAGCCCGGCCAGCCGCCCAGCGTGAGCGGCGCACGCGGCGTGACGACGTGCAGCCGCCGCTCGGGGTCGAGCGTGTCGCCGAGGCTCAACAGGTCATGCTCGTCGGCGCCGCGGCCGTGGTGGAGGACCAGCAGGCCTTCGGCCTCACCGGCGGCGGGACGTTCGCGGTAGATCGTGCTCATCGGGCCAGCTCCTTCGCGCGCGGGTTGACGACCGGGGACAGGATGCGCTCCAGCTGCGAGCGCAGGTGCTCGTGCTGCGACGGCAGGCGCAGCGCCTCGCCGAGGTGCTCGGGGGCCTCGTCGACCGCGAAGCCCGGGGAGAGCGTCGCGATCTCGAACAGGATCCCGCGCGGCTCGCCGAAGTAGATCGACTGGAAGTAGTCGCGGTCGCGGACGTCGCTCACGCTCAGCCCGGCCTGCTCCACCCGCGCCCGCCAGGCCAGGTGGTCCTCGTCGCGCGAGGCCCACGCGATGTGGTGGACCGTGCCCGCGCCGAGCAGCCGCCGCTCGGCGGGCGGCGCGTCGTAGCCCCAGCGGAAGCCGCCGAGCGTGAAGTCGTCGCCGTCGGCCGCGAAGCCCAGCACGTCGGTCAGCACCGGGTGCGGGCCGGTCTCGCCGTACGCCCGCGCGCCGACGATGCCGGTGATCGCGAACGCCTCGGGGATCTCCGGATGCACCGCACGCCCGGTTTCGGCGTCGGTCACCACCAGCTGGAAGCGCAGCCCGTCGTAGTCCTCGAACGCGACGACGTCGCCGGAGCGCTCCACCCCGAGCCGCGTGGCCCAGAAGTCCAGCGCGTCAGCCGACGCGACGCCGAGCTGGATGGTGTGGATCTGCCCCGCGCCGGCGCGGCCACGGCGCGCGCCCGGGAACTCGAACCAGGTGAGGATCGTGCCGGGCGTGCCCTGCTCGTCGCCGAAGTACAGGTGGTACGCGTCCGGCGCGTCGAAGTTGACGGTCTTCTTCACGAGCCGCAGCCCGAGCGTGTCCGCGTAGAAGTCGACGTTCTTCTGCGCGTCGCCGGTGATCATCGTGATGTGGTGAAGGCCCTGAAGTTCCATGTGCTGCCTTTCCCGAAGAAGTTGCACGCACAACTATAGCGCGACCTCTCCGGAGATGCACGTCACCGTGCCGCCGCCCACCCACAGCGTTCCGTCGTCGTCGACGTGGACGTGGATCCGCCCCGCGCGGCCGAGCACGGTGCCCTGCGCGGCCACGTACGGCGCGCTCGCCCGGCCGGTCGCGATCAGCCACTCGGCGACGGACGCGTTGAGCGAGCCCGTCACCGGGTCCTCGACCGTCGCGCCGTTGACCGGGAAGAACGCGCGCAGCTCCCAGTCCTCCGCCCCACCCGGCCCGACGACGCCGAGGTCGAAGTCGACGAAGCCGGGCTCGAGCGCGAGCACCGCGTCCGCGCTCTCGAGCAGGACCGCCATCCAGCCCGGTCCGTTGTCCGCCCACTGGGCGTCGACGATCGCGGAGCGGTCGATCCGCAGCGCGTCGGCGGCGCGCTGGACGTCCTCCTCCTCGACCGGCCCCGAGCGGATCAGCGGCGGTGCCGCGAACGCGAGCCGGCCGTCACCGCGGCGCACGCGCACCAGGCCCGCCTCGCACTCCTGCAGCACGTCATCGCCCGCGGGCACGCCGCCGGCCTCGAGCCAGGCGTGGCAGGTGCCGAGCGTGGGATGGCCGGCGAACGGCAGCTCCGCCGTCGGCGTGAAGATCCGCACCCGGTAGTCGCCGCCGCTCGTCGGCGGGAGCACGAAGGTCGTCTCGGACAGATTCGTCCAGCGCGCGAAGCGCTGCATCTCGTCGGTCGAGAGCCCTTCGGCCTCGAGCACGACCGCGACCGGGTTGCCGTAGTACGGACGGGTGGTGAAAACGTCGCATTGCTTGAAGGAGCGCGCCATGCCTGTAGCGTGCCCGTTTGCATGACTCCCGGCCTCGAAGTCCACGTCACCCGCGAGGCCGGAGTGGCGACCGCACGCGTCGTCGGCGAGGTCGACCTGCTCACGTCGGTCGCGCTCAACCGGGAGCTCGAGATCGTGCTCGAAGGCGAGCCGGACTGGCTCCGGCTGGACCTGCGCGAGGTCATCTTCATGGACACCAGCGGCGTCGCCGTGCTGATCAAGGCGCGCCGCCGCGCGCTGGAGGCGGGCTGCCGCTTCAGCGTGAAGTCGGCGTCGCCCGCCATCCAGCGACTGCTGGAGATCACCGGGCTCGCCAGCCTGCTCGGCGAGTAGCTACGCGCCGAGGCGCTCGAGCGCGACGTCGGTCGAGGGGGCGACGTGGAGGAACTCGCCGAGCCCGCTGAGCTGCAACACGCGGTCCATCGCGCCGCCCGGGGGCACAACGAGCGCGGCTCGACCTCCGTTGATCTCGACTTCGCGGACAGCGCCGACCAGCGCACGCAGGCCGGTGGAGTCGCAGAAGCTCAGGTCGCTCAGGTCGATCAGCACGCGCCGGTTGGAGGCGGCTTGCTCGACCGTGCCGCAGAGTCCCGGCGCGGTCGAGAGGTCGAGTTCGCCGCGGACGTGAAGGACCGGAACCGGCCCTTCTTCGATCTCCGCGGTCAATGGAGTGGATGGGGCGGCCACAGGACTCGGCTACCCGGTCCGTGGCCGCCCAATCGTCACGGCGTCGTGGTTGACAGGGTCAACGTCAGCGTCTGCGCGTACGTGCCCGTCCGCAGTGGGTCGGTGGCGTTGATGCGCTGTTTGAACGTGATCGGCACGCGGTCACCGGAAACCGGCCCGTTCCAGGCCTTTTTGCCCAGCTCGACCTGCAGCGGCTCAGGCAGGCGGAACGCGCCGTTGGCCAGATGGCCGGGCTCGGACGTCGTCAGCGAGGCGTCACCCGCGGTGGACACGACGGTGACGTCGGTTGACGCGCGGTACTCCTCCTCGACGCCTGGCTTGAACGTGCCGAACGTCGCCGGAGCGCCGAGCCCGAGGGCGAGCGTGGCCGGCACGGTGCCGCCCACCGATCCGGTGGCCGAGGTCGTGTCCGCGAAGGCGCCCGCGGCGACCGCCGCGTCGAACCCGCCGACGATCGGCAGGCTGACCGAGCTCTGCTTGACGTTGAGCGTGACCTTCGTGCCGGTCGTGCCGTTGCGCTGCAGCGCGTTCAGGTTCGCGATCAGGACGATGCCGACACGGTGCCCCTCTCCGAACGCGTAGTCGACGGGCATGATCGGGAACTGGAAGCGGTACTCGGTGCCCGGGGTGGTGGGCGCGTCCGAGTACAGCGACTCGCGGTTGGCGCTGTCGAGGATGCCGCGGGAGACGCGCCAGCCCTGGGTCGCGGTGACCGTGACCGTCGGCTTGACCGGCTGCTGGTAGCAGGAATCGAAGTCCATCACGGTCCCGTCCGGGCCCTTGCGCGTCGAGCTCGGGCCCCAGCAGTCCTCCGGCGCGTCGGCCGGGGTGCTCAGGCCGTCGCCGGAGCGGGTGATCTGGGTGCTCGGGCCGTAGTCGACGAGCAGCGCGGTGAGGTTCGACTGCGGCTTGTCGAGGCTCGCGCGGAGGTCGATCCGGGGCGTGCCGGACAGCCGGAGCGCGCGCTTCAGCGGTGCGCTCAGGAACACGCGGCGGTTGTTCTGCGTGGTCCCGGCCGCGAGGTTCATCGCGGTCGCCTCGGTCATGTTCGACAGGTCGGTCCAGCTGAGCGTGTCCGCCTTGCCGCCTCCGGCCTGGCCGCCGAGCGCGCCGGCGGTCGTCTGCGTGTCGCCCTGCAGGTGGACCGTGGTGGGCGTGCTGCCGGGCAGCGGCCAGTCGCTGTACTTGCCCCAGCTGTCCTTGGTGTCCTCGATGTCGACGCGGGGCTCGTCCATGATCCCGTTCTGCACGCCATAGAGCCAGTGGTCGAACCAGGCGTGCAGCTGGCGCATCCACTCGGCGCGGTTGGTCATGAACGGGTCGATGTGGCCCTCACGGCACAGCCAGAGCTTGCGCGGGACGTTGTGCTTCGCGAGCTGATACCACCACTCGGCCGTCTGGTCCGGGTCGACGTTGTCGTCCTGGAGGCAGTGCGTGGCGAAGACGCTCGCCTTGACCTTGTCGGCGTCCGGGCGGTAGTTGCGCTCGTCCCAGAACGCGTTCATGTTGCCGTCGGCGTCGCCGTCGAGCAGGCTCATCGCGTCGCGGACGGGAGCGCAGATCGCCTGGCGGTTCGCGTCCGTGACGTAGTTGGCCAGCCACGCCGGGTAGTGGGCGGTGGATCCGATGATCCCGCCCATCCGCGAGTAGTCGTACCAGGAGCTGATCGCGGCGATCGGGACGATCGTGGTGAGCCCTTCGACGCCCGTGGCGGCGACCGCGTTCGGCAGCGTGCCGTTGTAGGAGCGGCCGATCATCGCGGCCTTGCCGCTGTGCCAGCCGGCGGTGATCGGGTCGGCCGTGCCGGTGAGGCTCTTGTAGCCCGGGATCCGGCCGTTGAGCCAGTCGATCACGACCTTGGTGGACTGGACGTCCTCGCGGCCGCCGTTGACCGCGCAGCCGGTGCTGTTCGCGGTCCCGCCCATCTCGGCGAGGATCACCGCGTAGCCGCGCGGCACGAAGAAGTTGTCGTACCAGAGCGGCCAGCGGTCGTTGAGCCCGTCGTTGTCGAGGTCGCCGATGCACTCGCCGACGAACTGCCCGCACGCGCTGGTGTAGTACGGGCTCGGCGCGATGATCGCCGGGACGCCGGACGCCAGCTCCTTCGGCCGCATGATCTCGATCGCCGTGCGGTCCTCGGTGCCGTCGCGGTCGGCGTCGAGGCCGTTCGGGATGTAGACGCGCTCGCGGATCGCGCCGTCGTAGTCGTACTTGGGCGTCGTCTGCGCGTGCGCCGACGACGCGAACGTGGCCGCGACGAGCACCGCCGCGCCCACGACCCTCTTGACCAGCTTCATGTTCCCCCTCCGGGAAGTGTGGTCTCCTCCTGCGAGGGGGAATCTGCCGCGTTCAGCCGTTGAGTTCGCTCAACACGGTCACGAAGCGCACCTGTCGGCTCTCGCGCGCGAAGTCCGCGAAGTGCTCGCTGTGCGGTGGGAGCGGGCCGACGACCACCGCGCGCCGCCGGTAGTTGACCAGCGCCTGGACGAGCTCGCCGGCCACGCCGGTCGAGAGGTCGAAGAACGCGGGGTCGAGCTCGTCGACCGCGATGACGAGCGGGTCCTCGTCGGTCGCGTACGCGCGCTCGATGATGTCGGCCTTGGTGCGGATCACTGCGTGGAGACTCCAGCTTCGGCGAACGTGTGCATGCCGTCGTGGGACGCGGCGGCGAGCTTGAGGATGGACAGCGCCGCGGCCGCCCCGCTGGCCTCGCCGAGGCGCATCTGCAGGTCGAGGATCGGGTTCAAGTCCAGGTGCGCCAGCAGCCGCGCGTGGGCGGGTTCGGGCGACAGGTGGCCCGCGACGAGGCGCGGCTTCAGGTCGGGCGCGATCGCGGCGGCGACGGCGGCGGCCGCGGTCGCGATCACGCCGTCGCACACGTAGCCGAGCCCGTACCGGCCGGCGCCGAGCGCGAGCCCGGTCAGCAGGGCGATCTCGCCGCCGCCGAGGGAGGCCAGCGCCGCGAGCGCCGTGTCCGACTCATCGCGGGCCAGCGCGCGCCTGACCACTTCGGCCTTGCGGGCGACGCCTTCGGCGTCCAGGCCCGTGCCCGGACCGGCCAGCTCGGCCGGGTCTCCCCCGGTCAGCCAGCACGCGAGGGCCGTCGCCGGCGTCGTGTTGCCGATGCCCATCTCGCCGCCCGCGAGGATCGTGAAGCCGTCGGTCCTGGCCGCCGCCGCGAGCTTCATGCCGACCTTGATCGCGTGGCGGACGTCGTCCTGGCTCAGAGCGGGCTCGACGGCGAGGTTCGCGCTCGGCTTCAGGCCGGTGTGGACGACGTCGAGGTGCGTCGTGCTCGCGTTGACGCCCGCGTCGACGCAGATCAGCTCGGCGCCGACCTCGCGCGCGAGCGTCGACACGGCGCCGCCGCCGGACAGGAACGTGGCGAGCATCTGGCCCGTGACCTCGGGCGGGAACGCGCTCACGCCCTCCTGAGCGACGCCGTGGTCGGCGGCCGCGACGACGATCCGCGCCCGGACTTGCGGACGCTCCTCGCCGGTCGCCCCGGCGAGCCAGATCGCGAGCGCTTCGAGGCGCCCGAGGCTCCCGGGCGGCTTGACCAGCTGCGCCTGGCGCTCACGCGCGGCGGTCATGGCGACTTCGTTCAACGGCTGGATCTCGACGTTCACGGGGCCGCATGATGGCGGGCCGATATCCTCCGCCGGGTCAAGCCGCGAGGAAGCGGGGAAGCCGGTGCAAGTCCGGCGCGGTCGCGCCACTGTGACCGGGACCTTCGTGCCCGGGAGCCAGAACGCCGTGTCTTCGCGGGCCCCCACCGACGGGACGCGTCATCCCGAGGAGGTCTGTTGTTCATATGCGGCGGCTCCTGCTCGTGCGCCATGCCTCCACGGCCGCTGTCCGCGCGGCCGCGTTCGGCGCGGACGAAGCGCTCGACGCCGCCGGCACCGCCGCGGCCGCCCGTCTGGCCGCGCGACTCCCGCGGGGCGAGGTCCTGATCTCCCCGGCCCGCCGAGCCGCCGAGACCGCCGCGGGCCTGACCGTCACGCGCGTCGAGCCCGCCCTCGCCGAGTGCGACTTCGGCGCCTGGGCCGGCCGCCCCCTCGCCGAGATCGCCTCCGCCGAGCCGGAGGCCGTCCACGCCTGGATGACCGACCCCGACGCCGCCCCGCACGGCGGCGAGTCGCTCACCGCGCTGCTCGCGCGCGTCCGCCGCTGGCTGGACGACCAGGCCCAGCAGGACGGCACCGGGATCGCCGTCACCCACGGCGGCGTGGTCAAGGCCGCGGTCGTGACCGCCCTCGACGCGCCCGCGAGCGCCTTCTGGCGGATCGACGTCGCCCCCGTCTCGATCACCGAGCTGCACGCCCACGACGGCCGGTGGACGGTGACGCGCGTGAACGAGCGCGAAGTTAAACGTCCTGGACCTTTAAGTTCGGACGTGGCGGCATGACCGCGGCCGGGATCGTGCTCGGCGTGGGCGGCGACGCCGTGTTCGGGGACCCGCGGCGCTTCCATCCCGTCGCCGGGTTCGGGCAGACGGCCGCTGCGTTCGAGCGGGTCGTGTACCGGCCGACGCTCGGCGCGGGCGCGGCGTACGCGACCGTCCTCGTGGGCGGCGCCGCGCTGCTCGGAGCGGCGCTCGAGCGTGTCCTGCCGCGGTCGGCCGCGCGTGGGGTCGCGTTGTACGTCGCGCTGGGCGGGCGCTCGCTGGCGCGGGAAGCGCTGGCGGTCGCGGACCTCGTCGATCGCGGCGAGATCGAGGCCGCGCGCGTGCGCATCCGGTCGCTCGTCGGGCGTGACCCGCAGGCGCTGGACGGCTCGGAGCTGTGCGCCGCGGCGATCGAGTCGGTCGCCGAGAACACCGTCGACGCCGTGATCGCGCCGCTGTTCTGGGCCGCGGTCGCGGGCGCGCCGGGCGTGCTCGCGCACCGCGCCGTGAACACCTTGGACGCGATGGTCGGCCGCCGCAACGAGCGGTACGCGCGCTTCGGCACCGCGAGCGCGCGCGCCGACGACGTCGCGAACTGGCCGGCCGCACGCTTGGCCGGCGCGCTGACGGTCGCGCTCGCCGCGACGGCCGGCGCCGCCGCGGCCTCGCCGCGCGACGCCTCGCCGCCCACACCGCCCGCCACCGCCGCCTCGCCGCCCGCCGCCTCGCCGCCCACACCGCCCGCCACCGCCGCCTCGCCGCCCGCCGCCGCGGCCTCGCCGCCCACCGCCGCGCCCTCGCCGGGCCGGGCCGCGTGGCGCGCGTGGCGCGCGGACGCGTCCGCCCATCCTTCGCCCAACGCCGGCGTCGTCGAGGCCGCGTTCGCCGGCGCGCTCGGGCTCAAGCTCGGCGGGACGCTCGCCTACGAGGGGCGCGTCGAGCACCGGCCGGAGCTGGGCCGCGGGCGTGCGCCCGAGCCGCACGACGTCCAGCGCGCCGTCAAGCTCGCGCGCAACGTCGCGCTCGTCACGGCGGCGCTCGCGATCGCCTGGAGCCGGCGATGAAGGGCGCGATCCTCGTCACCGGGACCGCTTCGGACGCCGGCAAGTCCGTGATGGTGGCCGCGATCTGCCGCTGGCTGAAGCGGCAGGGCGTCTCCGTGGCGCCGTTCAAGGCGCAGAACATGTCGTTGAACTCGACGGTCACGCCGAGCGGGGCGGAGATCGGCCGGGCGCAGGCGATGCAGGCCGCGGCGTGCGGGATCGAGCCCGAGGCGGCCATGAACCCGGTGCTGATCAAGCCGTCCGGGAACCGCAAGAGCCAGGTCCTGGTGATGGGCAAGCCGTACGCGAACGCGACCGCGCGCTCGTACCAGGAGCTCAAGCACGAGCTCAAGGCGCCGGTGGTCGCGGCGCTGGCCGACCTGCGGTCGCGGTATGACGTCGTCGTCTGCGAAGGCGCGGGCAGCCCGGCGGAGATCAACCTGCGGCAGGGCGACCTCGCGAACATGGGCCTCGCGCGCGCGGCGAACCTCCCCGTGCTGGTGATCGGCGACATCGATCGCGGCGGCGTGTTCCCGTCCTTGTTCGGCACGCTCGCGCTGCTCGAGCCCGAGGACCAGGCGCTGATCGCGGGCTTCCTGATCAACAAGTTCCGTGGCGACCCGAGCATCCTCCAGCCCGGCCTGGAGATGCTCAAGGGCCTCACCGGGCGGAAGACGTTCGGCGTGCTGCCCTGGCTCGACGGCCCGTTCATCGACGCCGAGGACTCGCTCGCGCTCCGCCAGGACCACACGACGCCCGGCACGCTCGACGTCGCGGTCATCCGGCTCCGATGGATGAGCAACTTCACCGACGTGGACGCGCTCGCGGCCGAGCCGGGCGTGAGCGTCCGCTACACGCGCTCGCCGGCGGACGTCGAGCGCGCCGACCTCGTCGTCTTGCCCGGCACGAAGGCCACGGTCGAAGACCTCAAGCGGCTCCGGGACGACGGCCTGGACACCGCGCTGCAACGCCGCAACGGCCCGATCCTCGGCATCTGCGGCGGCTACCAGATGCTCGGCCACGCCATCGAGGACGGCATCGAGTCGGCCGACAGCGCGACCGGCCTCGGCCTTCTCGACGTCAACACGACCTTCGCGCCCGAGAAGCTGCTCCGCCAGGTCCGGGGCACCGTCTTCGGCCTCCCGGCCTCCGGGTACGAGATCCGCCACGGCCGCGTCGACCGTGACGAGCCGCTGATCCAGCAGGAGGACGTCCTGGGCACCGCCTGGCACGGCCTCCTCGAAGGGGACGAGGTGCGGCGCGCGATCCTCAGCTGGGTCGCGGAGCGCACCGGCCGCGACTGGACCCCGGGCACCCGCGCGTTCGCCGACGTGCGCGAAGCCCACCTCGACCGGCTCGCGGACTGGTTCGGCGAGCACGTCGACGCCCCCGCGCTCATCAACCTGATCGAACAAGGCGCCCCGGAAGGGCTCCCGACCATCCCGCCAGGAGGCACCGCGTGCTCCGTCTTTTGACCACGGCCGACACCGAGATCCTCGCCGCCGCGCATGCGCTCAAGCAGCTCGACGCCGACTTCCCCGAGGTCCGCTGTGCCAACCCGAGCACGCTCGAGGACATCCCCGCGTTCGCCGACGGCGCGCGCGTGATCGTCGTGCGCCTCCTCGGCGGCCGCCGAGCCTGGCCGGAGGGCATCAACGAGCTGCGCGCGCTCGCCGAGCGCAACGGCACCGCCCTCATCCTCCTCGGCGGCGAGGCCGACCCCGACGCCGAGCTGGCGGAGCTGAGCACCGCGCCCGCCGGTGCCGTCGGCCAGGCCTTCGAGTACCTGCGCCACGGCGGCGTCGACAACACGCGCGAGCTGCTCACCTTCCTGAGCGACACCTTCGCGCTCACCGGCTTCGGGTTCGAGGACCCGCAGCCGCTCGAGGACGTCGGCTTCTACCCGGAGAACCCGGCCCGCGACGGCCGCCCGCGCGTCGGCGTGGTCTTCTACCGCAGCCACTTCGCCACCGGCAACACCGCGTTCATCGACGCGCTGAGCGCCGCGATCGAGGACGCCGGCGGCCAGCCCGTCCCCGTCTGGGCGTACAGCCTGCGCGGCGACTCGCCCGCGCTCAGGCTCCTCGACGGCGAGATCGACGCGCTGATCACCACAGTGCTCGCGTCCGGCGGCAGCCACGCGGGCGACGAATGGCACGCCGAGGCGCTCGAGGCGCTCGACGTCCCGGTCATCCAGGCGCTGTGCGCGACCACGTCCCGCCAGCGCTGGGCCGAGTCCGACGGCGGCCTCACCCCGCTGGACGCCGCCATGCAGGTCGCGATCCCCGAGTTCGACGGCCGCATCATCGGCGTCCCGATCTCCTTCAAGGAGCCGATCCCGGACTCGCCGTTCGAGGCGCTCCACTACGCGCCCGACCTCGAGCGCTGCGGCCGCCTCGCGCGGCTGGCCGTGAACCACGCGCGCCTGCGCACGCTCGACCGGAGCGAGCAGCGCACCGGCATCGTGCTCAGCTCGTTCCCGACCAAGCACGCGCGGATCGGCAACGCGGTCGGCATGGACACGCCCGCCAGCGCGATGGTCCTGCTGGAGGCGCTCAAGCAGGCCGGCCACACGGTCGAGCACGACTACGAGGACGGCGACGCCCTCATCCACGCGCTGATCGCGACGGGCGGCCACGACCAGGACTTCCTGTCGGACCACCAGCTCGCCCAGGCGACGAGCCGCCTCCCCGTGGCCGAGTACACGGAGTGGTTCAACTCGCTTCCCGAGGGGCTGACGAAGCCGATCCTGGACACGTGGGGCCCGCCGCCCGGCGAGCACTACACCGATGGCGACGACTTCGTGATCGCCGTGCTCGAGCTCGGCAACGTGATCCTCGCGATCCAGCCGCCGCGCGGCTACGGCGAGAACCCCGTCGCGATCTACCACGACCCGGGCCTCGCGCCCGCCCACCACTACCTCGCGACCTACCGCTGGCTGAGCCAGCGCGTCGACGCGATCGTCCACCTGGGCAAGCACGGCACCCTCGAGTGGCTGCCGGGCAAGGCGCTCGGCCTGTCCGAGGCGTGCGCGCCGGACGCCTGCCTGGCCGACATCCCGCTCTTCTACCCCTTCGTCGTCAACGACCCCGGCGAGGGCATGCAGGCCAAGCGCCGCGCGCACGCCGTCGTGATCGACCACCTCGTGCCGCCGATGATGCGCGCCGAGACCTACGACGAGCTGGCCAAGCTCGAGCAGCTGCTCGACGACTACGCGCGCGCCGAGGCGCTCGACCCCGCCAAGCTGCCGACGCTCGCGAACCGCATCTGGACGCTCCTCCACGAGGCCGAGCTGCACCGTGATCTCGAGATCGAGGAGACCGAGCAGCCCGAGCTGGAGGACTTCGGCGACCTGATCGAGCACGTCGACGGCTACCTGTGCGAGATCAAGGACCTGCAGGTGCGCGACGGCCTGCACGTGCTCGGCCAGGTGCCGCAGGGCGAGCAGCTGCGCGGCCTGCTGAACGCGATCCTGCGCCTGCAGGGCTTCCCCGAGGCGGTGCCGGACTACGACCGCCAGCTCGAGATCCTCGGCGCCTTCCTGCACGACGGCACCAAGACCGGCGACCCGGCGACCGACAAGGTGCTCGAGCTGGCCGAGACCGAGGTCCTGCCGAAGCTGCTCGCGACCGCCGACGAGATCCCGGCGCTGATCGGCGGCCTCCACGGCCACCACGTGCTCGCGGGCCCGTCCGGCTCCCCCACGCGCGGGCGCCTGGACGTCCTCCCCACCGGCCGCAACATGTACAGCGTCGACCCGCGCGCGCTGCCGTCCGACCTCGCGTACGAGACCGGCACCAAGCTCGCCGACGCGCTGCTCGCCTCCCACGACGAGCTGCCGGAGACCGTCGGCATCGTCGTCTGGGGCACGGCCGCCATGCGCACCGCCGGCGACGACGCGGGCGAGATCCTCGCGCTGCTCGGCGTGCGGCCGGTCTGGCACCCCGAGACGCGCCGCATCAAGGGCCTGGACGTGATCCCGCTGGAGGAGCTCGGCCGTCCCCGCATCGACGTCACCGTGCGCATCTCCGGCTTCTTCCGCGACGCGTTCCCCCACCTCGTGGACGTGCTCGACGACGCCGTGACGTTGGTCGCCGGCCTCGACGAGCCGGTCGAGCAGAACTTCGTCCGCAAGCACGTGCTCGCCGACGTCGAGGAGCTCGCGGGCGACTGGAAGGCCGCGACCGCGCGCATCTTCGGCGGCCGCCCGGGCACGTACGGCACGGGCATCCTGCAGCTCGTGGACGTCAAGAACTGGCGCGACGACGCCGACCTGGCGGAGGTCTACGAGGCCTGGGGCGGGCACGCCTACGGCCGCGGGCGTGGCGGCGCCGAGGCGCGCTCCGCCATGCGCCGCCAGTTCGCGCGGATCGACGTCGCGGTCAAGAACATCGACACGCGTGAGCACGACCTGCTCGACAGCTCGGACTACTTCGCCGAGCACGGCGGCATGATCGCCTACGTCCGCCACCTCTCGGGCGCGGACCCGCGCGCGGTCATCGGCGACTCGTCCGACCCGTCCAAGCCCGCCTCGCGCTCGCTGGCCGAGGAGGCGCGCCGCGTCTTCCGCTCGCGCGTGGCGAACCCGCGCTGGATCGGCTCGATGATGCGCCACGGCTACAAGGGCGCGTTCGAGCTGTCCGCCACCGTGGATTACCTGTTCGGGTACGACGCCACGACCGGCGTCGTCGAGGACTGGATGTACGAGCAGGTGACCGAGAAGTACGTGGGTGCGGAGGAGGTCCGGGACTTCCTGACGCGCTCGAACCCGTGGGCGCTGCGCGCGATCGCCGAGCGGCTGCTCGAAGCGGCCGACCGCGGCCTGTGGGCGGCGCCGTCGCAGGCCTCGCTCGACACGCTGCGTGAGGCGTACCTCGACGTCGAGGGTGACCTGGAGGAAGCGTCGACGTGAGCGTGTTCCCGTTCAGCGCGTTGGTGGGCCAGGAGGACCTCCGCGAGGCGCTGCTCGTGTGCGCCGTCGACCCGGCGATCTCCGGCGTGCTCGTGCGCGGCGAGCGCGGGACGGCGAAGACGACCGCCGTGCGCGGGCTCGCGCCGTTGCTCGACGGCGCGCTGGTCGAGCTGCCGATCGGCGCCACCGCCGACCGCGTGCTCGGCACCCTGAACCTGGACCGCGCGCTCGGCGAAGGCAGAGCCACGTTCCAGCCCGGCCTGCTCGCCAACGCGCACGACGGCCTGCTGTACGTGGACGAGGTCAACCTGCTGCCCGACCACCTCGTGGACGTCCTCCTCGACGCCGCCGCGCTGGGACGCGTCCATGTGGAGCGCGACGGCATCTCGACGAGCTACGACGCGCGCTTCCTGCTCGTCGGCACGATGAACCCCGAGGAAGGCGACCTGCGCCCGCAGCTGCTCGACCGCTTCGGGCTCTCGGTCGAGGTGGTCGGCTCCGGCGACCCCGACGTGCGCGTGGAGATCGTCCGCCGCCGTCTGGCGTTCGACCGCGACCCGGCGGCGTTCACCGCCCGCTTCGCGGACGAGGAGCGCGCGCTGGGCGCGACGATCGCCGCCGCGCGTGAGCGGCTGGCCGCCGTCCGCCTCCCCGACCGCATCCTCCTCCTGATCGCGGGCACGTGCGCGCGCCTGGGCGTGGACGGCCACCGCGCCGACATCGTCACCGCCCGCACGGCCACGGCGCTCGCGGCGCTGGACGGCGACGACGAGGTCACGCAGGAGCACGTCAAGCGCGCCGCCAAGCTCGCGCTCGCCCACCGTCGCCGCCGCGGTCCGCTCCAGCAGCCCGGCCTCGACGACGCCGAGCTCGACCAGGCGCTCAGCGACTCCGAGCCCGATGACGAGCCGGACCCGACCCCGCCCCCCAGCGGTGGAGGAGAAGAAGCACCGTCACCTGGGGACCACGGTGCGCCACCACCGGAGGATCGTCCGTGGCGTGAAGGCGCGCCTTCACGTGAGCGGATGGACGCCCCGGGCACCCCGGGCAAGCCTCCCTTGCTGACCCTGGAGGGCAAGGGCCGCGGCGCCGCCGGCCGGCGCAGCCGCACCACCACCGGCGAGCCGGTGGACTCCAAGCCCGCCGACGGCACCGTGACCGACCTCGCGCTCGCCGCCACGCTGCGCGCGGCCGCGGGCCGGCCCGTCACGCGCGAGCACCTGCGTGAGCACGTCCGCTCCGGCCGCGAGGGCAACCTGATCGTGTTCTGCGTCGACGCGTCCGGATCCATGGGTGCGCGGCGGCGGATGGCGCAGGTCAAGGCGGCGGTCCTCGGGCTGCTCACCGACGCGTACCAGCGCCGGGACAAGGTCGCGCTCGTCAGCTTCAGCGGCGACGACGCGGTCGTGCACCTGTCCCCCACGAGCAGCGTCGAGCGCGCTGCCGAGGCGCTCCGGACGCTGCCGACCGGCGGCCGCACCCCGCTCGCACGGGGCCTCGAAGAGGCGGAGCTGATCATCCGCACCGAGCAGCGCCGGGACCCCAGCCGCCGCGCCCTCGTGGTGGTCGTCACCGACGGCCGCGCGCACGACCGCGAGGCCGCGCTGCACGCCATCCAGTCCCTCGCGAAGACCGCCGCCGGCCTCGTGGTGCTCGACGGCGAGCAGGGCCCCGTCCGCCTCGGCCTCGCCGCGCAGCTCGCGCAGGCGGCCGGCGCGCAAATCCTTCCTTTGGAGCAGGCCGCATGACCGAGATCGACGTCCCGCACACGCCCGAGGACAAGGGCTCGAGCGAGCCCAAGCGGCGCAAGCCGCGCGACAAGCCGCTGCTGATCGTCGTCACCGGCCACGGCAAGGGCAAGTCGACGTCGGCGTTCGGGATGCTCCTGCGCGCGTGGGCCCGGGACTACCGCTGCGGCGTGTTCCAGTTCGTCAAGTCCGGCAAGTGGAAGGTCGGCGAGGCGAAGGCGGCCGAGAAGCTCGGCGGCATCGACTGGGAGAAGATGGGCGACGGCTGGACGTGGATCAGCCGCGACCTCGAGGAGTCGGCCGACAAGGCGCGCGAGGGCTGGGCGGAGGTCAAGCGCCGGATCGAGTCCGAGCGCTACGAGTTCCTGCTGCTCGACGAGCTCACGTACGCGATCAAGTACGGCTGGATCTCCGAGGAGGAGATCGTGACGACGCTGAAGAACCGGCCGGGCTTCCAGCACATCGTGATCACGGGCCGCGACGCGTCGCCCGGGCTGATCGAGGCCGCGGACCTGGTGAGCGAAGTCGTCAAGATCAAGCACCCCATGGATCAGGGCATCAGAGCGCAGCAGGGGATCGAGTGGTGATCCCGCGGATCGTCATCGCGGGCACCAGCAGTGGCGCCGGCAAGACGACGATCGCGACCGGGATCATGGCCGCGCTCTCGAACGTCGCCGCGTTCAAGGTCGGCCCCGACTTCATCGACCCCAGCTACCACGCGCTCGCGACCGGTCGCCCCGGCCGGAACCTGGACGCGTTCCTGAGCACGCCCGAGCTGATCGCGCCGCTGGTCCGCCACGGGTCCAAGGGTGCCGACATCGCCGTGATCGAAGGCGTGATGGGGCTCTACGACGGCGCGTCCGGCCGCGGCGAACTGGCGTCCACCGCGCACGTCGCCAAGCTGCTGCAGGCACCGGTCGTGCTCGTCGTCAACTGCGAGGCGATGGCGCGCAGCGTGGCCGCGATCGTCCATGGGTACCGCACGTTCGACCCCGACGTGAACGTCGCGGGCGTGATCCTCAACCGCGTCGGCTCGTCCTTCCACGCCGACATCCTGCGCGAGGCGCTGCCGGACATCCCGGTGCTGGGCGCGCTGCACCGCGACGCGAACCTCGAGGTGCCCGAGCGCCACCTCGGCCTCGTGCCGGTCGCGGAGCGCGCGCCTCGCGCCCGCAGGGTGATCGAGCACCTCGGCGAGGCGGTCAAGCAGCACCTGGACCTGGACGCGCTCGTCAAGCTCGCGCAGGCCGCGCCCGAGCTGCCCGGCGACGCGTGGGCGCCGCGCGAGGAGACCGCGAAGGTGCGGGTCGCGATCGCCCGCGGCCCCGCGTTCTCCTTCCACTACCAGGAGAACCTCGAGCTGCTGGCGGGCGCCGGCGCCGAGCTGGCCGAGTTCGACCCGCTGCACGACGAGGCGCTCCCCGAGGCGGACGCGCTGATCCTCGCCGGCGGCTTCCCCGAGGTGTTCGGCTCCGAGCTCTCGGCCAACACCGCGCTGCGCGAGGAGATCGCGCGCTTCGACGGCCCGATCCTCGCCGAGTGCGGCGGCCTGCTGTACCTCGCCGAGACGCTCGACGAGCGCCCGATGTGCGGCGTGCTGCCGGTCGAGGCCCACATGGGCGACCGGCTCACGCTCGGCTACCGCGAGGCGACGTCGCTCTCCGACCATCCGGTGTGGCCGGCCGGAACCACCACGCGCGGCCACGAGTTCCACTACTCGAAGGTGTCCGCGGCGGGCAACGCGTGGGAGCACCAGCGCGGGCGCGAGGGTCACGTGCAGGGCAACGTCCACGCGTCCTACCTGCACACGCACTGGGCGGCGACGCCCGAGGTCGCGGACCGGCTGGTGGCGGCGTGCGGCTGATCGGCATCGGCGTGGGTCCGGGCGACCCCGAGCACCTGACGTTGAAGGCGCTGCGCGCCCTGAAGGAGGCCGACCGCGTGTTCGTGCCGTCGCTCGGACGGGCGGCGGAGATCGTGTCCGAGCACGTCGAGTGCACGCCGCTGGACTTCGCCATGAGCGACGCCGCGAGCCGCGACGAGCACTGGGACAAGGCCGGCGCGCTGATCGCCGAGGTCGCCCGCGCCGGCACCGCCGCCTTCGCCACGATCGGCGACCCGAACGTCTACTCGACCTTCACCTACATCGCCCACACCGTGCGCGCCTTGCTGCCGGACGTGACGATCGAGACGGTGCCCGGCATCACCGCGATGCAGGACCTCGCGTCCCGCACCGGCACCGTGCTGGCCGAGGGCGAGGAGCGGCTCGCGCTCGTCCCGTACACCGCGGGCGACGACAAGCTGCGCGAGGCGCTGGCGAGCTTCGACACCGTGATCGTCTACAAGGGCGGCCGCCATCTGCCGGACGTGCTGCGCGCCGTGGACGAAGCGGGCCGCGAGCCCGTGTACGGCGAGGAGCTCGGGCGGGCGAAGCAGACCCTCGTCGCCCCGGACGGCCGCGCGCCGTACTTCTCGACCGTGATCGCGCCGCCCCGCCGCGCGGGCCGCGGAGGCCGCCTGTGAGCCAGGCCCACCAGCAGGAGGTCAACGCGACCGTCGAGACGGCGCTGCACCGCGCGCCGGCCGAGTGCAAGGTCGCGGCGACGATCCTGTTCGTGGTGGCGGTCGCGCTCGTCCCGCGCGGGCACCTCGTGTGGCCGTACGCGATCGACGCTGCGATCCTGCTCGCCGTGGCCGTGTTCGCGCGCGTCGATCCGCGGATGCTGGCCGGTCGGCTGGTGATGGAGATCCCCTTCGTGCTGTTCGTGGTCGTGCTGCCCTTCGTGGCGGAGGACGGCTGGTGGCTGGCCTTCGGCATCCTCGCGAAGGCGACCCTGGCGGTGCTCGCGACCGGCGTGCTCGCCTGGACGACGCAACCGGCGGAGATCCTCCGCGGCGCCGAGCGGCTCGGGATGCCGCGCCAGCTCGTCGCCATCGCCGGGTTCGCCATCCGCTACCTGCAGGTGCTGACCGACGAGGTGCGGCGGATGCGCCTCGCCCGCACGCAGCGCGGCGACGCGGCCCGCTGGCTGTGGCAGTCGCGCGCGGCCTCGCGAGGCATGGGCGCGCTGGCGCTGCGCACGTTCGAGCGCGGTGAGCGCGTGCACACCGCGATGCTCGCGCGCGGCTACGACGGGCGGATGCCGACGCTGCACCTGACCCCGGCCGCGTCGCCGCTGGCGTGGGTGGGCGCGGCGATCGTGCCGCTCGCCGCGGTGGCCGTGCTCGTGATCGCGCGGGGGTGGGTCGCGTGACCGCGCACGACCGCGCCGACGCGTCCTCGCCGGCCGCCGGCACGCTCGCCGCCCCCGCGGCGGCCGCCCCGCCGTCGCTCATGGTCGTCGGCCACGGCACCCGTGACGCCGACGGCACCGAGGAGTTCTGGACGCTCGCCGAGCACGTGCGCGAGGCCGCCGGCGACCTGTCGGTCGGATTCGGCTTCATCGAGCTGGCCGAGCCGCTCGTGGACGCCGGCATCGACGAGCTCGTCGCCCGCGGGAGCCGCTCGGTCGTCTCCGTGCCGCTCGTGCTGCTCGCCGCCGGGCATCTGAAGAACGACGGCCCCGCCGCGCTCACCCGCGCGCGGTCTCGCCATCCCGGCGTGCACTTCCACATGGGTCGCGACCTCGGGATCGAGCCGGTCGTGCTGGAGATCGTCGAGGAGCGTGCCCGCGCGGCGCTCGGCGACGTCGCCGAGGACACGGCGGTCGTGCTCGTCGGGCGCGGCTCGAGCGATCCCGACGCCACCTCCGACCTGTACAAGGTCGCGCGGCTGTTGTCGGACAACCGCGGGCTGGGCCTGGTCGAGCCGGCCTTCGCGGGCGTCGCCAAGCCGACCGTCGCCGAAGCCCTGGAGCGCTGCCGCCGCCTGGGTGCGACGCGGATCGCCGTCGTCCCGTTCTTCCTGTTCACCGGCATCCTCGTCCCGCGCATCTACGCGCAGGCGGACGAGTTCGCCGCCCAGCACCCCGACCTGGCCGTGGTCGCCGCCGCGCACCTCGGGCCGGACCGGCGGCTCGCCCGGCTCGTGATCGAGCGCTACCGCGAGGCGCTGCACGGCGACGTGCGGATGAACTGCGACCTCTGCACGTACCGCGTGCGCCTGCCCGGCTACGAGGACAAGGTCGGCACGCCGATCTCGTTGACGCCGCACGGCGACGGTCCGGCGCGCGGCTCGCGCCGGTCCCGCCGGGCCACGCGCGCGCCGCTCGTGCTGCCCGCGCTCCGCCCCGCCGCGCCGGTCGAGCCCGGCCCGACGATCCTCTCGATGCAGGATCTCCGCTACGCGTATCCGGACGGCACGGCCGCGCTGGAGGGCGTGAACCTGGACGTGCGCGCCGGCGAGCGCGTCGCGATCCTCGGGCCGAACGGCGCGGGCAAGACGACGCTCGCCCTGGCCGCGTGCGGCGCGATCGAAGAGCTCACCGGCACGGTCTCCGTCGCCGGCGTCGGGCTGTCGAACCGGACCCGCAACGAGATCCGCCGCCGCGCCGGGATCGTCTTCCAGGACACCGACGACCAGCTCTTCATGCCGACCGTCGAGGAGGACGTCGCGTTCGGCCCGGCCAACCAGGGGCTCGAGGGCGAAGCGCTGCGCGCGCGGGTGGACGAGGCGCTGCAGGCCGTGCGCATCCACGAGCTGGCCACGCGCGCCCCGCACTCGCTCAGCGCGGGCGAGCGCCGTCGCGCGGCGATCGCGGGCGTGCTCGCGTGCCGGCCGGACGTGCTGATCCTCGACGAGCCGACCGCGGCGCTGGACCCGGCCGCGCGCCGCGAGCTGCTGGACGTGCTGCGGTCGTTGAAGCTCACGACCCTGCTGGTGACGCACGACCTCCCCTACGCGCTCGAGCTGTGCCCGCGCGCCGTCGTGCTCGACAACGGCCAGGTCGTCGCCGACGGCCCCACCCGCGAGGTGCTGGCCGACGAGGGCTTCATGCGCGCGCACCGGCTCGAGCTGCCCGCCGGCTTCAACCCCCTCGTCGCATGAGCGGCCTGTGGATCGTCGGCCTCGGCCCGGGTGGCCCTGAGCACCGCACCGCGGCGGCGGAACGGGCCGTGCGCGAAGCCGAGGTGGTAGTCGGCTACGGGCCGTACGTCGACCAGTGCGCGGACCTGCTCGGTGAGCAGGAGGTCGTGCGCGGCAAGATGGGCGAGGAGCTGGCGCGGGCGCGCGAGGCGGTCGAGCGGGCGAAGAGCGCGCGCGTGGCGCTGGTGTCGTCCGGCGACGCCGGCGTGCACGGCATGGCCGCGCGCACGCTCGCGATGGCCGAGGGCATCGACGTGACGGTCGTGCCGGGCGTCACCGCGGCGCTGGCGACGGCCGCGCGCCTGGGCGCGCCGCTCGCCGACGACTGGGCGACCCTGTCGCTCTCCGACCTGCATCTCTCGCTCGAGACGGTCGAGCGCCGCCTGACGGGCCTGGCGATGTCCGGCGTCGCGCTCGCGCTCTACAACCCGCGCTCGAAGACGCGCACCGAGCCGTTCGACCGCGCGTTGGCGATCCTGCGGCAGCACCGCCCCGGGGACACGCCGGTGGTGGTCGCGACCGACGTCGCCCGCGCGGGCGAGACGCTCGAGCACGCGACGCTGGCGACGCTCGACCCGTCGACGGTCACGATGCGCTCGCTCGTGCTGGTCGCCGGCGAGACCGCGATGTGGTCGGGCGAGTGGCTCGTCGCGCTGCGCGACCTCGCGCCGATCACCGCCGCCACGCCCGCGCCCGTCACGCCCGCCGCCGCGCCGCCCACCGCACCCGCTTCCCCCGCCCATGGCGGTGCCGCGTGACCGTCCACCTCGTCGGCGCCGGCCCGGGCGATCCCTCATTGCTCACCCTTGCGGCCGCCGAGCTGATCCGCGGCGCGCGGGTCGTGGTCTACGACCGGCCCAGCATGGACGCGATCGTCGCGCTCGCGCCCGAGGCGGCCGAGCGCCACGTCGTCGGGCTCGCTCCCGGGCAGCGCGCGCTCCCTCAGGCCGAGGTGAACGCGCTGCTGGTCGAGCTCGGGCGCCAGGGCGACGTCGTGCGGCTCAAGAGCGGCGACCCGTTCGTGGCGTCGCGCGGCGGCGAGGAGGCGATCGCGCTCCGCGACGCCGGCATCGCCGTCAACGTCATCCCCGGCGTGTCGTCGGCGCTCGCCGCGCCGGCCGCGGCCGGGATCCCGCTGATGCTGCGGCAGAACTCGGTCACGGCCACGTTCGTCTCCGGCGACGACGATGACGAGCACGCCGAGCCGCCGGACTGGCACGCGCTGGGCGCGCTCGGCGGCACCCTGGTCATCCTCACCGGCCGCGGCCACATCCGCCGCATCTCGGCCGCCTTGATCGAGGGCGGGCGCGCGCCGGACACGCCGATCGCCGCCATCAGCGCCGCTTCCCGCGACCGCCAGAAGATCCTGCGCGGCACGCTGACCGACCTGCCCGCCCCCCTGCCTCCCCCCGTCACCTTCGTGGTCGGCACCGCCGCCGCGCTGGAGCTCACGTGCACATCCCCGACGGCTTCCTGACCGGCGAGGCCGCGGCGCTCGGCTTCGTGCCGGCCGTGATCGGCGTGGGCGTCTGCCTGCGCCGCGCGGCCGCGACCGCGCGCGAGAAGGACGTGCCCGTGGCGGGCCTGGCAGCCGCGTTCTTCCTCGTCGGCGAGGCGCCGTTCGTCCCGCTGACGGTCGGCACGAACGCGCACCTGCTCGGCGGGGCGCTGGCGGTCGCGCTGCTCGGGCCGTGGCTCGGGGCGCTGACGATCACGACCGTGTGCCTGATCCAGGCGCTCGTGTTCGGCAGCGTCGGGTTCACCACGCTCGGGCTGACGATCACGAACCTCGCGCTCGTGCCCGCGTTCCTCGGCTATCCGCTGCTGGTCGCGCTGCGGCGTCCGCTGCCGTTCCCGCTCGCCGCGGGGATCACCGCCGCGATCTCCGTGATGCTCGCGGCGCTCATCTTCACGTTCGAGATGACCGTGGGCGCCGACCACGCGATCGACCGCGGCACGCTCGCCGCCTCGATCCTCGGCCCGTACGCGATCGTCGCGCTGATCGAGGGCGTGCTCACCGCGCTGATCATCAAGGCCCTGCTCGGGCTCAGACCCGACCTCGTCCGCGCGCGAAGAAGAGAGACCGTCCCCGCATGAGCACCGTGTTCTTCGTCGGCGCCGGGCCGGGTGCCGCCGACCTGCTGACGCTCCGCGCGGCGCGCATCCTCGGCGAGGTCGACATCGTGATCTGGGCACGGTCCCTCGTCGACCCGGAGGTGCTCGCGCACGCGCCGCAGGCCGAGCAGATCCCGTCCGACGACAAGACGTTCGACGACGTGCTCGCGATCTACAAGCGCGCCGCCGAGGAGGGCCTGGACGTCGCGCGCGTGCACTCCGGCGACCCGACCCTCTACGGCACGTTGCACGAGCAGCTCGGCGCGTGCCGGGCGCTCGGCCTGGACACCGTGATCGTCCCGGGCGTGTCGTCGCTGTCGGCCGCGGCCGCCAGCCTCGGGCAGGAGCTGACGGTGCCCGACGTCAGCCAGTCGCTGATCATCACCCGCCGCGCGCAGCGGACGAACATGCCGCCCAACGAGCAGCTCCAGGCGATGGCCGCGCACGGCACGACGATGGCGCTGTTCCTGTCCGTCCGCCGCCCGCGCGAGCTCCAGCAGGACCTGCTCGACGGCGGCTACGCGCCGGACACGCCGACCGCCGTCGTGTACAAGGCGAGCTGGCCGGACGAGATCGTGTTCCGCTGCCGGTTGGACGAGATCGGGGTGAAGATCCGCGAGGCCAAGATCACCACGCAGGCGCTCGTGCTCCTCGGGCCCGCGCTCGGGAGCGCCGAGAACGCGGGGCAGTCGCACGTCTATGACCCGGGCTACGGCCACCGCTACCGCCGCCTCGGCGCACCGAGCCGGTACAGGAAGAAGCGTGCCTGAGCTGCACGTCCTGGGTGTGGCGGGCGGCGCCGTGCCGCCGGGGACCGAGTCGCTGCTCGCGGGCGCGCAGGTCGTCGCGGGTGGCCGTGCCGTGCTCGAGCGGCTCGCGCCCGGCAAGGAGCACGTCGTGCTCGGCAAGGACCTGGACGCGACGCTGCGCGCGCTGGTGCAGCGCGCCGGCGTGGTCGTGCTCGCGTCCGGCGACCCCGGCTTCTTCGGCATCGTGCGCGCGCTCTCGGCGCTGACGCGGGAGCTCGTCGTCCACCCAGCGCCCTCGTCGGTGGCGGTGGCGTTCGCGCGGCTCGGGATCGCCTGGGACGATGCGCTCGTCGTCTCCGCCCACGGCCGTGACCCGCGCGCCGCGATCAACACCGCGCTGCGCCACCCGAAGGTCGCGATCCTCACGCAGCCGGGCAACGCGGAGGCGATCGTCGAGGCGCTCGCGGCCCGCCACCCGGTCGTGGCCGAGGCGCTCGGGACACCGGACGAGCGCGTGCCCGCCACACCGCCGTTCAACGACCCGAACGTCGTGATCGTGCACGAGCCGACCACCGGCCGCGCGACGGTCTGGCCGCCGCGCACGCCCACCCGCTGGGGACTTCCGGAAGCCGACTTCGAGCACCGCCGCGGCCTGATCACCAAGGCCGAGGTGCGCGCGCTCGCGCTCGCCGCCCTCGGCCCGGGCACCGGCGACCACGTCTGGGACGTCGGCTGCGGCAGCGGCAGCGTGGCGATCGAGTGCGCGCGGCTCGGCGCCGCGGTCACCGCGATCGACGACGACGCCGACGCCATCGAGCTCGCCACCCGCAACGCCGCCGCCCACGGCGTGCCGGTGACGACGGTGTGCGGCACCGCGCCCGACGCCCTGCGCGCCCTGCGCGCGCCCGACGCCGTGTTCGTCGGCGGTGGCGGCGCGCTGCTGCCCGACATCCTCACGCTCGTCGGCGACACCGACTGCCGCACCGTGGTCGTGACGCTCGCCCTGGTCGACCGCATCGCGCCGACCATCGAGGCCCTGTCCGCGCGCTTCGAGGTGCACGCGACGACGCTCCAAGCCAGCCGCGTCAAGCCGCTCGCGGGAGGCCACCGCCTGGCCGCCGAGAACCCCGTGACCGTGATCGTGGGGCGCCGGTGACGGCGCGGCTCGTCGCCGGCGTCGGCTGCTCGCTCGGGTGCCCGCCCGACGAGCTCGTCGAGCTCGTCGAAGGCGCGCTGCCGGCCGGCGAGCTCGTCGCGCTCGCGACCGTCGACCGGCGCGCCGAGGAGCCCGCGATGCTCGCGGCCGCGGCGCACTTCGGCGTGCCGCTGCGGACGTTCCCGGCGGACGCGCTCGCGACCGTCGACGTGCCGACGCCGAGCGCGGTCGTCGCGCGGCACGTCGGCACGCCGAGCGTCGCCGAGGCGGCCGCCCTGCTCTCCGGCACGCGGCTGCTCGTGCCCAAGACCCGTTCCGAACACGCGACCTGCGCGGTGGCCGAATGCCCAGAGTGATCCATCCGATCGAAGTCGAGAGCTACCGCATCCTGCGGTCGCGGATCGACCTCAGCCATCTGCCGCCGCTGTCGCGCGCGGTCGCCGAGCGCGTCATCCACGCCGCGGCCGACCTGAGCTTCGGCGACAGCCTCGTGCTCGACGAGGACGCGCTGCAGAAGGGCCGCGAGGCGTTGCTCAACGGCGCGCCCGTCTACTGCGACGCCCGGATGGCGGCGGCCGGCATCACGAGCCGCACGCCGATCGTGCCGCTCGACGACCCGCGCGCGAAGACGCCCGAGCCCGGTCTGACCCGCTCGGCGACCGCGATGCGGCTGGCCACGCGGGAAGCACCGGCCGGTGCCGTCTGGGTGATCGGAAACGCCCCCACGGCGCTGTTCGAGCTGCTCGAGCACCCGCCGACCGACCCCGCGCTGATCGTCGGCCTGCCGGTCGGCTTCGTCGGTGCGAGCGAGGCCAAGGAGGCGCTCGCGCAATCGGCCCTGCCGTTCGTGACCAACCGTGGTGAGCGCGGCGGCTCAGCCGTCGCCGTCGCCGCCGTCAACGCGCTCATCTACTACGACGCATGAGCCTCACGCTCGTCCTCGGCGGCCGCCGCAGCGGCAAGAGCTCGTACGCGGAGTCGTTGCTCAGCGGCGGCACGTACCTGGCCACGGCCACCGCCAACGACGACGAGATGCGCGAGCGGATCGCCGTCCACCAGGCGCGCCGCGGGCCCGAGTGGCGCACGATCAACGTCGAGGACGACCTCGGCGCCGCGCTCCAGGAGGCCGGTGGCCCTGTCCTGCTCGACGGCCTCGGCGTCTGGATCGCGGGCGTGATGTACCGCCACGGCGCGTTCGACGACAACGACTCGAGCGCGGTCGACCCGATCGTGCACGCGGGCGTCGCCGCGCTCCAGGCGCACCCCGAGCCGGTGATCGTCGTGGCCGAGGAGGCCGGCCTGGGCCCGGTGCCGCCCGACCCGGCCTCGCGCCGCTGGCTGGACCTGCTGGGCGACGCCAACCAGGCGCTCGCCAAGCACGCCGACCGCGTCGTGCTCGTCGTCGCCGGCCGAACCCTCGACCTCGATAAAGGCCCTGGGCCTGTATGAAGGCGCCGCACGGGGACAAGATGGTCCGGCCGGGCGACGAGGACTTCGCCGTCAACGTCGTCGCCGGCCCGCCGCCCGACTGGCTCACGGACGCCGTCCAGGCCGCCTGGGCGAACATCGGCCCGTACCCGGACGAGACGAAGGCCCGCGCCGCGCTGGCCGCCCGTCACGGCGTCGCCCCCGAGCAGGTGCTGGTGCTCAACGGCGCTGCGGAGGGCTTCTGGCTGCTCGCGGCGACCGTCGACGGCCCCGCGGGCATCGTCATGCCCGCCTTCGGGGAGCCGCGCGCGGCGCTCCGCGCGCACGGCCGCACACCCACGCTGATCGACCGCCCGCCGCCGTTCACGCTGCCCGAGGTGGACGACGAGGTCGCGCTGCTGTTCGTGACCAACCCGTGCAACCCGACCGGCACGCTGCACAGCGCCGAAGCCGTGAGCGCGCTCGCCCGCCCCGACCGCACGCTCGTGGTCGACGAGAGCTTCATGGACTTCGTCGCCCACCCGCAGCCGTCCGTCGCCGGCAGCGAGCACACGGTCGTCCTGCGCAGCCTCACCAAGGCGTTCTCGATCGCCGGCCTGCGCGCCGGCTACCTGATCGGCGCGCCCGACCTCGTCGCGCGCCTCGACGCGCGCCGCCAGGCATGGCCGGTGAACGCGCTCGCACTCGCCGCGATGACCGCCTGGGCCGAGCGCGCCGAGGACGACGGCGTGATCGAGCGCACCGCCACGCACCGGGCCGCGCTCGCCGCCCGCCTGCGGCAGGCCGGGCTGCACGTCTATCCCGGAGCCGCGAACTTCCTCCTGGTCAAGGTCCCGCCCGGCACCACCGAGCGACTGCGCGCGGAGGGCATCGCCGTCCGCCCGACCGAGGACCTCGGCCTCGACGACGAGCACATCCGCGTGGCGGTCCGCGAGGACGCCGACCGCCTGATCGCCGCGCTCACCCGCCCGTGAGGACGGCGCTCGCCTTCCTCACGCGGCTGCCGGTCGGCTGGCCCCAGGATCCGGACCTGAGCCGCGCGGCCTGGTCGTTCCCGCTCGTCGGCCTGATCGTCGGCGGCGCCGCGGCCGGGACGAGGGCCGCCGCCGATCAGGCCCTGCCGCCGCTCCCCGCGACGCTGCTGGCCATCGCCGTCGCCGTGCTCATCACCGGTGCCCTGCACGAGGACGGCCTGGCCGACGTCGCCGACGCCACCGGCGCGCACGTCGACCGCGCCCGCAGGCTCGAGATCCTCAAGGACCCGCGGGTCGGCGCGTTCGGGGCGACCGCGCTGATCCTGGCGATCACCCTCGTCGCCACCAGCGTCGCGGCCCTCCCGACCACGGAAGCCGTCAAGACGCTGATCGTCGCGCACGTCCTCAGCCGCTGGGCGATCCTCCCCGTGGGCTTCCTCGAGCCGGCCAAGCCGGGCGGCGCGGGTAGCCTCCTGCGCCCCACGGCGCTGCCGCTCGCCGCGGCCACCGTGATCGCCGCCGCCATCGCCGTCCTCGCCGGCGCCTGGCCCGCCCTGATCGCCGCCCCGGCGACCGTCGCGGCCGCCGCCGTGGCGCTCCAGCGCACCCTCGGCGGCATCACCGGGGACGGCTACGGGGCCACCGCCAAGCTCACCGAGATCGTCGTCTGCATCACCCTGGTCGCATTCTGGGGGTGACGTGCTCTACGATCCGGCAGTCAGCGCGAGGTGCAAGGAAGCCGGTGAGATTCCGGCGCGGTCGCGCCACTGTGTCCGGGCGAACCCCCGGAAGCCAGGAACTGCACCTTCGCGATCCGCACTCTGCACCCGGGACGCTCGATCCCGAGGGAGGAAACCACTTTGACGGACACCACATACACGCCTGAGGTCGAAGCCCCCAACGTCCCGCTGATGCCGCTCGGGGATCTCATCCCCTACGCCATCCTGACGGCGCTGCTGGCGACCATGCTGTTCTACTTCGTCGGGGCTGAGGAAGGCGCGACGTCGGTGTTCCCGGGCATGACCCTCCATGAGTGGGTCCACGACGCCCGGCACCTGCTCGGCTTCCCCTGCCACTAGCGTGGACAGCCAAAAGGTCGTCCGCGGCCTACTGATCCGCGGCATGCTCGCCGGCCTCGCGGCCGGCGTGCTGATGTTCGTCTTCGCGAAGGTCTTCGGCGAGCCGTCGATCGACCGGGCGATCGCGTTCGAGGAGGCCACGAGCCCGCCCTCGGACGAGGCGCCGCTCGTGAGCCGGACGATGCAGGCCAGCCTCGGCCTCCTCACCGGCACGATCGTCTACGCGGTCGCCGTCGGCGGCGTGTTCGCGCTCGTCTTCGCCGCGGTCTTCGGCCGCGTCGGCCACGCGCGCCCGCGCGTCACGGCCGCGACCCTGGCGCTCGTCGCCTTCGCCGTGATCGTGCTCGTGCCGTTCCTGAAGTACCCCAGCAACCCGCCGGCCGTCGGCGCGGACGAGACGATCGCCTCGCGCACGCAGAACTACTTCGTGATGCTGCTGCTGTCGGTCGTCGCCGCGTTCGCCGCGCTCCGCGTGGGCCGCGACGCCGTCAAGCGCCTCGGCGCGTGGAACGGCACGCTCGTCGCGGTCGGCAGCTACATCGCGCTGATGGTGATCTCGCAGCTGCTGATGCCGAGCCTGGACGAGACGCCCGCCGGCTTCAGCGCCAGCGTGATCTACGACTTCCGGCTCGCCACGCTCGGCACCCACGCGGTGCTCTACGCGACCCTCGGCCTGGGCTTCGGCGCCCTCGCCGAGCGCTGGATCAGCCAGGTGCGACCCGCCGCAGCAGGTACGTATCGAACATCCAGCCTTTCCGCTCGCGCGCCGCACTCCTGACGCGCGCGATCTCATCTGACACCTCGGCGACCACGCCGGACAGCAGCAGCTCGTCCGGCGTGCCGAGGTAGGCGCCCCAATAGATCTCGGCGTCCGGGAACGCCCGGAAGGTGAGGTCGGCGTCGAGCATCACGACCACGTCGCCCACCGCGTCGGGCCAGCCGTCCGCGGCCAGCCGGCGCCCGCTCGTGATCAGCACCGAGCCGCCGACGCGGTTGATCGCGATCCCGAACTGCGCGGCCAGCGCGGACACGGCGGAGATCCCTGGCACGACGCGCACGCCGAGGCCGGCCTCGCGCAGCACGTCGATCAGCCCGTCGTACAGCGACGGATCGCCCCAGGCGAGGAACGCGCCCTCGCCGTCCTCGGCCGCCACCGCCTCGCGGACGAGCGCCACCCGGCGCGCCCGCCACTCGGCCACCGCCGCGGCACCGCGCCCGCGCGGCGGGTCCTCGATCACGACCTCGCGCACGCCGGCCGGCAGCAGCGCGCGCCGGGCCGCGGCCAGCTCGTCGTCGTCGCCCTTCTGGAAGACGAACACGACGTCCACGGCCTCCAGCGCCCGCGCCGCGGCGAGCGTCATCCAGGCGGGATCTCCCGCCCCGATCCCGATCACCCAGACGCGGCGCGTGTCAGCATCGGCCCCCATGCGGGTGCTGATCTTAGGCGGGACGCAGGAGGCCCGAGCGCTGAAGGCGCTGCTCGGCGACGACGCGATCCTCGCGCTCGCCCGCACCACGCGCTTCGGCGGCGCCGACGGGCTCGCCCGCTACGTGCGCGAGCAGGGGATCACGACCATCGTCGACGCGACCCACCCGTTCGCGACCCGCATCAGCGCCAACGCGCAGCACGCCGGTGTGCGCGTGATCCGCCTCGAGCGCCCGGGCTTCACACCGCAGCCCGGCGACGACTGGACCTACGTCGACACGCTCGCGGACGCCGACCTGCCCGCCGACGCGCGCGTCTTCCTCACCACCGGCCACCACGAGCTGGAGACGCTCCGGGCCCACCCCGCGTTCTTCCTCGTGCGCGCGCTCACCCCGCCCCCGGTGCTCCCGCCGCACCGCGAGCTGGTGCTCGCCAAGGGTCCGTTCGCCCTGGCGGGCGAGCTGGAGCTGATCGAGCGCCACCGGCTTACCCACCTCGTGACCAAGGACAGCGGCGGCCCGGACGCCAAGCTCGAGGCCGCACGCAAGACGGCCCTGCGCGTGATCCTCATCCGTCGCCCGCTGAAACCGGCCGTGCAGCAGAGCGCCGCCACGCCGGGTGAAGTCCGACTCCTCCTATCGGACTAACGGTTTTCTGACAAACGTCGATACTGGGGGCGATGCCCCCTCCGCGTCGAGCCCTCGTCATCGAGGACACGCCCTCCGCCCGGATGCTCGTCGCCGCCCTCCTCACCCAGCAGGGGTTCTGCGTCGAGACCGCCGACGACGGCGAGGCCGGCATCGACGCCGCACGGGCCACGGACCCCGAGCTGGTCATCCTCGACGTCGGCCTGCCCGGCAGCGACGGCTTCACGACCTGCCGCTCGCTGCGCGAGTTCAGCGACGCGTACGTCCTCATGCTCACGGCGCAGGACTCCGAGCTCGACAAGGTGATCGGCTTCGAGGCCGGCGCCGACGACTACATCACCAAGCCGTTCTCGACGGCCGAGTTCATCGCACGCGTGCAGGCGCTGCTGCGCCGCCCGCGGCGCCTGCAGACCGTGCCCGTCGGGCTGCCGGCCGAGGAAGCGCGCACGTTCGGCGCGCTCGTGGTCAACCCGGCCGCGCGTGAGGCGTGCCTGGACGGCGCGCCGCTGAGCCTGACCCGCCGCGAGTTCGACCTGCTGGACGTGCTCAGCGGCTCACCGCGCGTCGCGTTCACGCGCGCGCAGCTGCTCGAGCGGGTCTGGGGCGAGAACTGGTTCGGCGACGACCACCTGGTCGGCGTCCACATCTCGAACCTGCGCCGCAAGCTCGGCGACGACGGCCGCAACCCGCACTTCATCCTGACCGTGCGCGGGATCGGCTTCCGGATGGGTCCCGGGCGTTGACGCTGGACCCGGCGCAGCTCGCCGAGCTGGAGACGACGCTCGGCGCGGACACCCTGCACGAGCTGCTCGTCGCGTACCGCGAGGACCTCGCGACGCGGCTGGCGCAGCTCCGGACCGCAACCGACCCGGAGGCGATCCGACACCACGCGCATGGACTGCGCTCGGGCGCGGCCAGCTTCGGCGCGGCGGCCTTGGCCGCCGCGGCGCGTGATGTCGAGCTCGGCGGCGGCTCGCTGGCCGCCGTGGAGCACGCGGCGTCCGCAGTGGACGCCGCGCTCGGTGCTCGGCTCGCCTAGGCGAGCGCCTTCTCGACCGCTTCCTGCACGCGGTCGGCCTTGAACGGCTTGACCACGAAGTCACGGGCGCCGAGCTTGATCGACTCCATGACCTTCGACTCCTGGCCGAGGGCGGAGCACATGATCACGCGCGCGGTGGGGTCGAGCGACATGATCTCGGCGAGGGCGGCGAGGCCGTCCTTCTCGGGCATGGTGATGTCGAGCGTGGCCAGATCAGGCTTGAGCGCCTGGAACTGGTCGACGGCCTCCTGGCCGTTCGTCGCTTCGGCGATCACTTCGTGGCCGGCCTTGGTAAGGGCGTCGGACACCATCTTGCGCATGAACGCGGCGTCGTCGACGACGAGAACGCGGGCCATCTCAGGCCACCTCCTGGAGTACACGGGTATGGGAAGTCTTGGAAAGTGCGGGGTACAGCTGCTCGTCCTTGGAGCCCGCCTTGCGGACCGTGACGATGCCGGTGGCAGGGTCCACGCGCACCGTGCGGCCCTTGGTGCCGCCGGTGTCCTCCGCGTGGATGCGGATGCGCTCCTTCGCGAGCGCCTCGCGCACCGCCGCCGCGTTGCGGACGCCGACCTCGAGGGTCGAGCCCGCGCCGGCGAACATGCTCGCGCCACCGACGAGGATCGCCTCGAACATCGGCTTCCGCCCACCGCGCGCCGTCACTTGACGGATCAGCTCGGGGACGGCCTTGTCGGCGAACTTGAGCGGGTTGAGCTCTTTGTGGCCCTCGGACGCCGGCAGCACGATGTGCGCGAGGCCGGCGACGCCCTTGCGGCGGTCCAGCAGCACGAGGCCGATGCAGGAGCCGAGGCCGAGCGCGACGAGCTGGTCTCCGACGGTGCCGGAGGCGCAGAGCTCGCCCATGCGTGCCATCAGGTCGCTCATGCCAACCCGATGCGCTCGAGCAGCTCCTCGGCCCCACCGTGGTCGGGGACGAGCAGGAAGACGATCGAGCAGTCCTCGCCCTCCACGATGAGGCTCGAGTCCAGCAGCAGGGTGCGATCGCTCGACATGGCGCGGACCGCGAGGATCGACTCGACGATCGCGCCGAGCATGTCCGTCACGGTCGTGGGCGGGGTCGGCTCGACGGCGATGCCGGTCATGCCGGCCAGCGCGTTGAGGTAGGACGTGCCGACGACGTTGCCGATCTCGCCCAGCGCCGACGGCGCCAGCTCCGAGTCGGGCGGCAGGCCGAGCATGACGCAGATCTTCTCGGCGTTCTCGGGCGTCAGCAGCATCAGGACGGTGCCGGGCAGCTCGCCCTCGACGCCGAGCATGATGCCCGTGATGTCCTGCTCGGCCGGGCCGAGCTGGTCGATGGCGTCGGCCATCGGCAGGACGAACACATCCGGTACGGCAAGGTCGATCGAGCGGCCGAGCATCTCGGACAGGGCGGTCGAGGCCGTGCCGGCCCCGATGTTGGCCAGCTCGCGCAATGCGTCGAGCTGGACCTCGTTGTATGAAGCGCTCACGCGACTCCCTCTGCGACGGCGTCGCAATCGACGATCAGGGCGATCTGCCCGTCCGACAGGACGGCAGCGCCCGAGAGGGCCGAGCCGTCGGCAACTTCCGGCGGCAGCGGCCGTGTGACCAGCTCGCGCTGGCCGTCCATCGCCGCCACCGCGAACGCCAGCCGCTGGCCGTTGCCGCGCACGATCACGGCGAACGCCGCGTCGTTGTCGCGCGAGCCGCCGAACTGCTCGGAGGCGTCGACGAGCGGCATCACGCCGTCGCTCATGACGAGCATCCGGCTGCCGGCGACGGAGCGCACGGTCTGGTCGGCGAGCCGCACGGTGCGCTCGATGCGGTCCAGCGGGATCGCGAACGCGCGCCCGTCGGCCTGCACGAGCAGGGCGGCCATGATCGCCAGCGTCAACGGCAGGCGGATCTCGGAAGTCGTTCCCTGGCCGAGGACGGACGTCATCGTCACCTCGCCGCCGAGGCCGCGGATGGCGACCCGCACGGCGTCCATGCCGACGCCGCGGCCGGAGATGTCGGAGGTGACGTCGGCCGTCGAGAAGCCGGGGTGGAACAGCAGCTCGGTCGCGCGGGCCATGTCGATCGAGTCGACGGCCTCGGCCGTGATCAGGCCACGCTCGAACGCCTTCTGGGCGACGCGGGCCGGGTCGACGCCGCGGCCGTCGTCCTTGACGGAGATGACCACGTTGCCGCCGGCGTGACGCGCCGAGATCTCCAGCTTGCCGGTCTCCGGCTTGCCGGCCGCGCGGCGCTCCTCCGGGCCTTCGAGGCCGTGGTCGAGCGAGTTGCGGATGAGGTGGACCAGCGGGTCGCCGAGCGAGTCGACGACGCTGCGATCCAGCTCGGTGTCCTTGCCGATGAGCTCGAGCTCGACCTGCTTGGAGAGCTTGACCGAGAGGTCGCGCACGAGCCGCGGGAAGCGCAGCAGCACGGCCTCGACCGGGATCATGCGGACCTGCATGACCATCGCCTGCAGCGCGTGCGAGGTGCGCGTCAGCGCCTGCAGGGCCTGCGGCAGGCCCGGGATGTCGGCGTGCGCGGCGAGGCCCTCGACGTGCGTCCGGTGCAGCACGAGCTCGCCCATGGCGTGCATCAGCTGGTCGAGGCGCTCGGCGTCGACGCGGACGGTCGAGGAGCCGTGGTTGCCGCGCGGGGCGGCGGCGGCCTTGGCCGGCTCGGCGGCGGCGACGGCGGCCGCGGCGGTCTCCGGGGCCTCCTCGGGCGCGTCGACGGCAGCGTCGGGGACGGCCTCGATGGCGGTGGCGTCGGCGATCTCGGCGATCGACGCGGCGGCCTCGGCCAGCTCGGCGTCGGTCCGGTCGCTCACCAGCCAGGCGACGATCTCGGTGCCCTTGAAGGTCTCCACGTCGTCCGGCGCGGGGCGGCAGGCGAGCGTCTCGCCGAGCTCGGCGAGCGTCGACAGCACCATGTAGGCGCGCACGGACGGGATCGAGGCGTCCTCGACGAGCTCGGCCAGCACCTGGACCACGCGCCGGCCCTGGGCCAGCTCGCTCAGGTTCTCCGGCGGCTCGATGACGGTCGCGAGGCTCGTGGGAGCCTCGGCCTCGACGTCGGCGGGCGTGAGGCCCGTGGGGGCCTCATCGTCGCGCACCAGGGTGCGCAGGCGAGCGATCAGCGGCTCGGGGGTGATCTCCTCGGCGCCACTGGTCTCGATCGCGTCGGTCGCGGCCTCGAGCGCGTCCAGGCACTCGAGGAGCACGTCGACGGCGGAGCGCTCGAGCCCACCCGCGCGCTGGCGCAGGAGCTCGAACACGTCTTCCATCTCGTGCGTGAGCGCCGCCATGCCGGCGAAGCCCATGGTCGCGCTCATGCCCTTGAGCGAGTGCGCGATCCGGAAGATCTCGTCGACGGTCGCCTGATCATCAGGCGTCTCCTCGATGCGCACCACGGCAAGGTTGAGCTCCTGCAGGTGCTCCCGGCCCTCGGCCAGGAACATCGGGAGATATTCGGCGGTCTCGTCCACGACCTTGGTGGTCGGCCGCTCGGGCCACGGCTTTAAGGCAAAGGTTCGGTCAAGGCTCGAAGCGCAGGCCCACACCGCGCACGGTGATGACGTGCCGCGGGGCCCGCGCGTCGTCCCCCAGCTTGCGCCGGAGCGCCACGACGTTCATGTCCAGCGTCTTGTTCGAGCCCTGCCACTCGCCGTTCCAGACGGCGTTCATGACCTCCTCGCGCGTGACCGTGCGGGTCGCGTTGTGGACGAGGAACGCCAGCAGGTCGAACTCGCGCGGGCTGAGCGCGAGCTCTTCGTCGCCGTGCCAGACGCGCCGGCCGAGCTTGTCGACGCGCACGTCCCCGGCGGCGACCACGTCGGGGTTCGACCGTCGCACGTGCGCGCGCACGCGGGCGAGCAGCTCCTGCAGGCGAAACGGCTTGGCCACGTAGTCGTCGGCGCCGGCGTCGAGCCCACGGATCGCGTCCAGCTCGGTGCTGCGCCCGGTGAGCATCACGATCGGCACGCTCGGCCGCGCGGCCCGGATCCGACGGCAGACCTCGACGCCGTCCAGCCCGGGCATCTCCACGTCGAGCAGCACGAGCGCATGGTCGCCCTCGGTGCCGAGCCGCTCCGCTTCGATGCCGTCCCGGGCCTCTTCGACCTCGTAGCCCTCCGTCCGCAGGACGTGCGCGAGCGACAACCGGGTTCCGTCCTCGTCCTCCGCCACCAGCACCCGCAGCACGGGCGTGATCCTAGGGAGTTGTGAACGGGACCGAGACCAACGCCGGGTCCGGAGGGCCGGAGATCGTCAACCCGGCGAGTCACTGTGCGGATCGACAACAGGTTCTGGGAGGTTCTCACGCGCCCGGGCCGGTGATCCGGCGGGCGCCGCCGGCGGGCGTGCGGACGTAGACCTGCCACGCGTAGTAGGTGCGGAACACGCGCTCGTCGGTGCGCATGCGGGCGGCGTAGCGGCGGACGGCGCGCACGTAGGCCGTCGAGTGGTTGTAGGCGTAGAGGGCGCGGTCGAGCTGCTTCGGCGCGCCCGCCGCGCGCAGGTAGCGGGCGGCGGCGAGGATCGCGTCGTGCGGGTCGTCGATGTCGCCGCCCTCGCCGTAGGCGGCCCAGGTGGACGGGAGGAACTGCATCGGGCCGCGGGCGCCGGCCTCGCTCGCGCTGCGGACGCGGCCGAACGCCGACTCGACGAGGTTGATCGCGGCGAGCACGGACCAGTGGATGCCGAAGCGGCGCTCGGCGTCGGCGTAGTGGGCGCGCAGGTCGGCGGCGGGCGCCGCGGGCGCGACGCGGACCTTCGGCGGCTTGCCGCGCGGGATGGCGTCGAGCAGGCGGCGGGCCTGGACGGTGTCGCGCGCCTCGCCGCGGACGTCGCCGGGCAGCCGTGCGAGTGTCGCGTCACCCAGCCGCCGCTCCTCGGCCATGCGGCGCAGGAGGCGCTGATGGTGCAGCGCCAGGAGCGTGACGTCGTTCGGGACGCTCGTCCCGGTGCCGTCCCAGGCGGTGGCGCGGAGCTGCCGCGTGGTGGCGGTGAACGCCTCGGCGAGCGGCGCGGGCGCCTTCGGCAACGGCGCGTCGGCTGCCGGGAGCGGCGGGGCTTGCGACGGCGTCGCGATCGCGAGGATGAGGGCGAGCAGACCGCGCACGCGGGCCGCATGCTAGCCGCGGCGACCACCCGCGCCGTCGGGCGAGGTGATGCGCGGCGCTCGGGCGGGAGCCCTAGCGGCCCGGCTTGATCTCTTTGACCTGTGGGAGCTTGTACTGGTGGGCCATGTGAAGAACCTTCCCAGGCGATGTGCTCACACGCATCACCCGACGGTATGAAGATCGCCCACCCTCTTTCGACGATCAGTCGTCTTCCACCTGCGGGAACCGTGCGCCGCTGGGCAGATCGTCCTCGACGGTGGCGTGCAGGCCCACGAGCGCGATGTCGCCGCGGGCCTCCCCCACGTTCGCGCGCACCTCGACGTGGTCGTCGATGATCGCGTTGCGGACGGTCGCGCCGGCGCGGACGACCGCGCCCGGCAGCAGCACCGAGTCCTCGACCGTCGCGCCCGGCTCGACGATCACGCCGCGCCCCAGCACGCTGCGCGTCACCGTGCCCGCCACCTTCGCGCCCGGCGCCACGAGCGCCGCGTCGATCCGCGCGCCCGCCAGCAGTTGGGCGGACGCGCGGTTGGCGATCGCGCGGGTGAGGATCGGCCAGTCGGGATCGTCGAGGTCGATCGGCGGCTCGCCGGAGACGAGCTCCATGTGCGCCTGGTGGAACGCGGGGATCGTGCCGACGTCGCGCCAGTACCCGTCGAAGCGGTGCGCGCGGACCTCGCCCGCGTCGGTCAGCCGCGGCAGCAGGAAGTGCCCCAGGTCCTCGAGGTCGTCCTGCCCCTTCTCCTCGACCAGCTCGTCGAGCACCTGCAGGACCGGCTCGGGCGTGAAGACGAAGACCTCGTTGGAGATCAGGTTGCCCTTCGGCTCGTCGGGCTTGTAGACGTACTCGGTCACCCGCTCGCCGTCGACCTGCACGACGCCGTAGCGATCCGCGTCGTCGGGGTCGACCTCGGTCGTGACCATCGTCACCGCCTTGCCCGCCTCGCGGTGCTCCTCGGCGAGCGCGGCGTAGTCGAGCTTGTAGACCGCGTCGGCGCTCACGACGACGAGCGCGTCGGGATCGAACTCACGGATCAGCTCGGCCTGGCTCCAGAGCGCCTCGCCCGTGCCCTCCTGGAACCCGGTGCCCGCCTCGTTGCCCTGCCGCGGGTGCAGCACGAGCAGCCCGCCGGCCGTGCGGTCGAGGTCCCACGGCCGCCCGTTCGCCAAGTGGTCGCTCAGCGACACCGGGTTGAACTGCTGCGAGATCCAGACGTCGTCGATCTGCGCGTTGAAGCAGTTGCTGAGCGGGAAGTCGATCAGCCGGTGCGTGCCGGCGAACGGCACGGCGGGCTTCGCGCGCGAGTGCGTGAGCAGCTCCAGGCGACCGCCGGCACCGCCGGCGAGGATCAGGACGAGGGTCTTGAGTCGGGGCACGGCCCCTCTCTACCCCGTGAAGCGAAGATGAGAGCGCGAGTGCGCCGTTGGCTTAGTGTCCCGCGCGTGACCGCCACTCAGGAGCCTCGCCACCGGATCGTCCGCGCCGACCCGCGCGAGGCGACGGTGTCGCCGCTGGAGCTGTTCTTCGACCTCGTGTTCGTGTTCGCGCTCACGCAGGTGACGGCGTTCCTCGCGGAGGACCCGACGTTCGCGCAGCTCGGGCGCGGGCTCGTGATCCTGGCGATCATCTGGTGGGCGTGGTCGGGCTACGCGTGGCTGACGAGCACGGTCGACCCCGAGTTGCTGCTGCCGCGGCTGGTGATGTTCGGGGCGATGGCGGCGATGCTCGTGATGACGCTCGCGACGCCCGGCGCGTTCACCGGCGACGGCGTGGTCTGGGGGCTCGGGTACTTGGCGGTGCGGCTGCTGCACGCGGCGCTGTTCGCGCTGGCCGCGCGCGGCGACGTGGCGCTGAGCAAGGCCGTGCTGAGCCTGGTCGGCTCGCTCATCCCGGGCGCCGGGCTGATCATCGTCGCCAGCACGGTCGTCGACGAGGGCAGCGCGCGGGACCTGCTGTGGATCGCCGCGCTCGTGCTCGACTACGGGATCGTGCTCGGCCGCGGCGTCGGCGGCTGGCACGTGCACGCCGCGCACTTCGCGGAGCGGTTCGGGCTCGTGCTGATCATCGCCCTCGGCGAGTCGATCGTCGCGATCGGGGTCGGCGCGGAGGGCATCGAGCTCAGCGGGCAGGTGATCCTGGCGGGCGTGCTCGCGGTCGGCATCGCCTGCGTGCTGTGGTGGCTGTACTTCGACGTCGTGGCGGTGGTGGCCGAGCACCGCTTCGTCGAGGCGACCGGGCTGGCGCAGCTGAAGATCGCGCGTGACTCGTACGCGCTGTTGCACCTGCCGATGATCGCGGGCATCGTCCTGTTCGCGCTCGGCGTGAAGAAGGTCATCGGGCACACCGAGGACCCGCTGAAGGACATGCCGGCGGTCGCCCTGTGCGGTGGGCTGGCGCTCTACCTGCTCGCGCACGTCGCCTTCCGGCTGCGCAACGTCGGCTCGGTCAACGTCCCGCGGATCGTCACCGCGGCGGCCTGCCTCGCGCTGATCCCGGTCGCGACGAGCGCGGCGGGCGTCGTCACGCTCGGCCTCCTGCTCGCGGTCTTCGCGGCGCTGACGGCGTTCGAGGTGGTCCGCTACGCCGAGGCCCGCGCGCGCATACGCGCCGCACGTGTCGGCCGGTAACGCGAACTTGACAGGCGAGCGCGATCCCGCATAACGCGGACGCGAGGTGGGCATGACTGGGCGGTCGGCCAGTTCAAACCGTCCTCACCCCCGCCTAGGATCGTCCCAGTCTTGTTCGAACGCCGTACCCCACCGCCCCGCCTGAGCGTGCTGCAGCCGGGGCGCCAGGCCACACGGCGCCGTCGCCGGGTCTCGCTCCTCGTGCTGGTGCCGGTCGCGATCGCCGCCGTCGCGGCGACGGCGATCTTCATGACGCTGCCCTAGCGGCTACAGGCGGTCGGAGACCGCGATCTCGCGGGTACGGCGGTAGCGGTCGTGAAGCACGACGCTGCTGCAGGAGAAGCGGCGGGCGGCGACGCGGGCGGCACGCTCGGCGTCCGTGGCCGTGTGATGCTCCGAGACGCGCTCGGCGTCGCGTCGGACGAGCCACGATCCGCGCTGATCGGGCTCGACGTGAATGGTGCTGGTGCTCATCTGGGCGAATTCTCCGGTGGACACGGGAAGTCCACCTTCTCAGGCGTTCGAGGGATGACGGTGAAGATCGCGATACGACCGCGGCGCAACACCGTAGCGCCGTTTGAACGCACGGGAGAAATAAAGTTGGTCCTCGAATCCGGTGCGATAGGCGATCTCACCCACGGTCCGGTCCGTGAAGCGCAGCAGCCGTGCCGCTTCGAGCATCACCCGGTCGGTCACGAGCTGCTTCGTCGGCTGCCCCGTGACGGTCGACAAAGCACGTGACAGCGCGGCTGCGGGCACCGCGAGCGCGTCCGCGTACCAGCCGGCGTCGTGGTGCTCGGCGAAGCTGCGCTCGAGCAGCGCGACGAAGCGCCGGTACAGCGCCACGTCCGCGTCGTCGCCGCGCTCGGCGTGGGCGCCGTCGTACCAGCGCTCGATCCACAGCAGCAGCGCGCTGAGGAAGTGGCGGAGCAAGTCGGCGCTCTGGGAGTCGGCCGGACGGGCGGCCTCCGCGCCGAGGATGCCGATCGTCGTCTCCAGCGACGGCGCCGACGAGGGCGGCACCTCGACCGTCAGCGCGCCGTGCCCGCCGACGAGCCACGCGGGCGCGTCCAGCACCAGCTCGCTCTCGAAGCGCACGACCGCCCCGGTGAAGCCGACCGCACGCTCGAGCACGTGCACCCGCCCGCGGCCGATCACGGTGATCGTGCCCGGCTCGATCTCGAACGGCTCACCGTCGACCGAGTGCCGGCCGGCGCCCGCGCGCGTCCACAGCAGCTCGTGGTAGTCGTGACGGTGCGGCGACCGCGCGCCCCGCTCCGCCGCCGCCCCCGCGACGAAGTCCTGCAGCTGGACGACCTGCAGCGAGCCCGGCAGGTGGTCGACGGGAAAGTCCATGTGTCCGCGAGGGGTTGCCATGTGAATGCAGCCTGCGCCGCGCGATCCTAACCACATGACCGCGACTCCCCAGACCCCGACGCTCCCCGCCACGCTCACGCTCGGCGCGGTCCACCTGACCGTGTCCGACCTCGATCGCTCCGTCGCCTGGTACCAGCGCTCGCTCGGCTTCCGCGTGCACAGCCACGACGGGACCCACGCCACGCTCGGCGACGGCACGACCGTCACGCTCGAGCTCTTCGAGGATCCGGCCGCACGCCCCGCCGGGCGCCACGCCGGCCTGTACCACTACGCGCTGCTGTACCCCTCGCGTGAGGAGCTCGCCCGCGCCGCCGTGCGTCTGAGCGTCACCGACACGCCGATCGAGGGCGCTTCAGACCACCGCACCCACGAGGCGATCTACTTGCCGGACCCGGACGGCAACGGCATCGAGCTCGCCGCCGACCGCGAGAAGACCGCCTGGCCGACCGATCTCGGCTACAGCCGCGGCCCCGCCCCGCTCGACTTCCAGGCGCTGCTGGGCACGATCGACGGTGAGGCGCCCACCGCCCAGCTCGGCGAGGGCCTGAAGATGGGCCACCTGCATCTGCACGTCGGCGACATCGACCAAGGCCTCGCGTTCTACCGCGACGTGCTCGGCTTCGAGGAGCAGGCCAACCTCGGCACGGCCGCGTTCGTCAGCGCCGGCGGCTACCACCATCACCTCGGCTTCAACGTCTGGCGCGGCCGCGGCGTCGGCCCGGCGCCCGAGCACACCGTCGGCCTGCGCCACTGGACGGTCCAGCTCCCCACCGCCGACGACGTGGACGCCGTGCGCGCCCGCGTGGAGACCACCGAGGACCACCCGGGCGGCTTCCTCGTCCGCGACCCGTGGGGCACCGCGGTGGCCTTCGTCGCGCAAAGTTAAACGTCCTGGACGTTTATTGACGCGACAACTAAAGGGCCTCGGGGGCTCGGGGGTCGGCGGTCAGTCGAGGAGGCGTCGCATCGCCTCGACGCGCGGCGGGTCCACCCGCCGCGCGCGCAGCACCCACGGCAGCCCGGCCACCGCGCCGCCGACGCCGCGGGCGGTGGCGGGCTCCAGCGGGGCGTGCACCAGCGTGCCGGCCGTCCGGCGCACGGCCGTGCCCGCCGGGCGGCGCAGCCAGGTGTGCCAGAGCGCGTTGCGCAGGATCGCGGCGCGGCGCTCCGGCCGGTCACGCGAGGACGGCGGGGGATCGTGGTGGGCGACGATCTCCGGCACGTAGGAGAGCTGCCAGCCGGCGGCGACCAGGTCGCCCGCCAGCAGCGCCTCCTCCCCGCCGACCGCGAGCCGCTCGGAGAAGCCACCGACCGCCAGGAACGCGTCCCGCCGGACGACCGCCGCGCACGCGATGAACCCGAGCAGCGGATGGCCCGGCTGCCCGGCCCCGGCGGGCAGCGGTGAGCCGGCCATGGCCTCGCACGTCGGGTCCGGCCGCTCGTCCGGTCCGACCAGCACGCGCGGCTGCACGAGCGCGAGCCGTGGGTGCGCGTCGAGCAGCGCGACCGCCTGCGCCAGCGCCCCGGGCGCCCACCACGCGTCGTCGTCGGTCAGCGCCACGTAGGGCGTCGTCGCCGCCTCGACGCCGACGTTGCGCCCCGCGCCGCCGCGGTTGCGGTCCAGCCGGATCGCACCGGGCACGGGTGTGCGGGACGCGTTGTCGACCACGATCGCAGGCGCCTCGTGCCGCGGCAGCGTCTCCGCCAGCGCCTCGTGGCGGTCACGCGTGACGACCACGACCGTGACGCGCGGCTCAGAGGGCATTCGTGGCGAACGTGTCGCAGCGTCGCGGGTCGCCACCGCGGAAGCCCGTGTTGAACCACTTCTGGCGCGAGGCGGCCGAACCGTGCGTCCAGCTCTCACGGTCCACGCGGCCGGTCGAGCGCTGCTGGATGCGGTCGTCACCGACCGCGGCGGCGGCGTCCAGCCCGTCCGCGATGTCCTGGTCGGTCAGCTCCTCGATGAAGCCGGTCTCGACCGCGTTGGCCGCCCACACGCCCGCGTAGCAGTCCGCCTGGAGCTCGAGCCGGACGGAGCCGGACGTCTCCCCCTCGCGGTCGTTGCCGACCTTGCGGTCCGTGCCCGTCAGGTGCTGGACGTGATGGCCGTACTCGTGCGCGATCACGTACGCCTCGGCGAACGGGCCGCCGTTCGCGCCGAACCGCGACCGCAGGTCGTCGTAGAAGCTCAGGTCGATGTAGACCTGCTGGTCGGCGGGGCAGTAGAACGGCCCGACCGCCGACGTCGCGCCGCCGCAGCCGGTCTGCGTCGACCCGCTGAAGAAGTTGGTCGGCGCCTCGCGGTAGCCCTCGAGCGAGTCGCTCCAGTACGCCTGCACCGAGTTGACGACGCCGACGATCCGGCAGTCCTCGCTCTGGTTGGCGTCGGCGCCGGTGCGGCAGCTGGAGGACAGCTGCTGGTTGTCGCTCAGGTTGACGTCCGCGCCGCCACCGCCGACCGGTCCGACGTCCACGCCGAGCAGCGCCAGGACGACGACCACCAGCACGGTGCCGACGCCACCGCCGACGGCCACGCCGCGCCCGCCGCCACCACGCCGATCCTGCACCTGCCCGCTGTCGAGCTTTGCCCCTGGACGAAAACGCATGCGAGCGCTTCCTTCCCGCCCGGCGCCCGGCGCACGCCTCGCCGTTCGACGAATGACCGCCCGTCATTCGCGCGCAACCGGCGCGGTTAGGACCGCTCCTGATGCTCATCAGGAACTCCCCTGCCCGCGGCGTGGTGCTCCCGGGCGTGTTCCGGCCGCGCTCGGACACCTGGTTGCTGGCACGCACCGCGGCCCGCGAGCCCGCTCCACGCGGGGCGCGGATCCTCGAGCTGTGCGCCGGCCCGGCGTTCGCGGGCATCGTGGCGGCCCGCGCGCACGACGGCGAGCTCGTCACCGTCGACGTGATGCGCCGCGCGGTCATCAACGCCCGCATCAACGCGGCGATCAACCACGTCCCGATCGTCGCGCGGCGCGGCGACCTGCTCAGCGCCGTCGCCGGCGAGCGCTTCGACCTGATCATCGCCAACCCGCCGTACGTCCCGGGCGGCGACCCGCCACGCCGCGGCGCCTCGCGCGCGTGGGAAGCGGGCGCGGACGGCCGCGTCGTGCTCGACCGGATCATCGCCGAGGCCCCGCGCCACCTCGCGCCGGGCGGCACGCTGCTGCTCGTGCACTCGGAGTTCTGCGGGACGCCGACGACCCTGCGCGCCTACGCGGCGCGTGGCCTTCAGGCCGACGTCGCCGCGAGCGAGACCGGCCCGGTCGGCCCATTGATGCGTGCCGTGGTCGGCTCCAGCGGGCAGGACCACGAAGAAGTCGTCGTCGCCCGAGGAAAGGTGCCCCAGCCGTGACCGAGCCGTCCATCACCGTCTACCGCGACGGCCCGCTGATGCTCCGCGGCGACGTCCAGATCGTCGATCAGGACGGCAACGTGATCGAGCCCAACCACGAGCGGGCGGTCGCGCTCTGCCGCTGCGGCAAGTCCCGGATGCGGCCGTTCTGCGACGGCACGCACAACGTCATCCGGTTCCGAGCGCCGGGCGCGCTGGAAGACGGGCGGGAGTGAGGAAGCGCTCGGCGAGGTAGCTCGCCGCGCCTTCCACCCCCACCTCGCGCTGGCGGATCGCGCCGTTGCGGATGACCATGCGCGGCACGAGCGCGAGCTCGTCCGCGCAGCCGAGCCGCTCGGCGAGGGGCGTCAGCGCCTCGACGCGCTCGAGGAGCACGTAGCGGGCCGGCCGCTCGTCGCCGGTCCGCAGGTCCTTGAACATCGCCTCGACCCCGTGCCGCAACGCGGCCCAGCGGTTCTCGCCGATCTTCCACGAGGCGACCGGCTCGACGTCGTCCTGCTCGGCGAGCCAGGCCACGAGGCAGTGCGCGTACGCGGCGACGGCGGCGGCCTCCTCGAGCGTGGTCTGCGCGTCGCACACGCGGATCTCGAGCGTGCCGAACTTGGTGTGCGGGCGCAGCTCCCACCACCACGAGCCCGGGTCCTTGACCCAGCGCAGCGCCTCCTCGTAGTCGCCCCAGGAGGCGAACGCCGGCGGGACGTCCTGCCGCGGCAGCAGGCCGCCGATGAGCGGCCGCACGGACGCGAAGCCCGTGTCCCGACCGGCGACGAACGGCGCGTTGGCGGCGAGCGCGGCCAGCTCGGGCAGGAACCCCCGCAGCGCGTTGTAGACCGCGAGCGAGCGGTCCGCGGAGCCGACGGCGACGTGCACCTGCAGCGCGCCCACGAGCTGCGCGCGGGCGACGTCGCCGTACTGGGCGAGGATCGCGTCGTAGCGCTCGCCGCGGTTGAGCTCGCCGAGCGGCGCGGCGAACGGGTGCACCGGGGCAACCGCGGGGCGCGCGAGGTCGCCGCACGCCGCGGCCAGCTCCCGGCGCCCTTCGGCAAGCGCGTCGATCGCCTCGCCCACGGTCCGCGCGGGCGGCGTGTCGAGCTCCACCTGCGCGGCGGGCAGCTCGAGCTTGGCGCCCGGAATGCGGGTGCCGACGGGCGCCAGGTCGAGCGTCACCGGGTCGAGGAGCATCACCTCCTCCTCGAGCCCGACCGTCAGCGGCTCGGGCGCCTCGAATATCGCCCGGAGGTTCACGAGTGCGACAACACGCCGCCGTCGTGCAGCGACGAGCCGCCGGCTTCCCAGCGTTCCATCATGTGCCGGGACCAGCGGCCGTCGATCGCGGTCAGCGCCCGAGCGCCCCAGAGCACGTCGGCGCCGAGCTTGGGGTCCTGCTTGGCGAGCCCGCCCGCGAGGTCGACCGCGGCGATGCTCTCGTGCACGGCGTCGGCGACCACGTGCACGTCGAAGAACGCGACCGCGTCCTCGCTCTCCCAGCCGAGCCGGCGCAGGCCGCTGCCGTAGCGCCGGTTGGGGATCGCAGAGGTCATCTCGAACAGCGCCAGGTGCCCGACGATGCCGCCGCGGCGACGCCGGTGCAGGCCCATCCACGACATCAGGTTCACGGTCGCGAGCGTCACGCCGGGGATCCGGTCCAGGTACGCGCCGTACGCCGAGTCCAGCCCGACCGCGTCCATCGTGCGCGCGAACAGCTGCGCGTGCACCTGCTCCGGGCGGCCCTCGCCGTACTCGTCGGCCTGGATCTCCACCAGCGCGGCCTTGGGCACCCCGTGCAGGCGGGGGATCGCCCATGAATGCGGATCGGCTTCCTTGAGCTGGTAGGCCGAGCGGTGGATCAGGAACTCGAGCACCTGCTCGCGCGTGGCCTCGCGCTCGATGTAGGTCGACACCGACGGCGCGTCGTCGGCCTGCATGATCTCGCGGATCTCGACGTCGATCCGTCCCGGCTCGGGCGGCTCGCCCGGCGTGCCCGCCAACTCGTGGACATCGGCCTCGAAGGCCGCCTCGAGCACCGCACGGAACGCGAGGAGCCCGGGGTCCCATTCCCACGCATCGTCAACACCCTCGAACCCGCGGTAGTGCAGCTCGTAGCAGCAGTACAGCGCGAGTTGGAGGTCCTCGAAGTCGATCGGCTCCGTCGGCAGCTCGACGGGCTCCGGCGGCTGCTGGAGCGCAGTCAGGAGCGCCTCGCTCACGGGACCGCGCGGCTGGGGAAGGATCGCCATGGGCGAGCCCTACCCATTGGGCGCCGCTTTGCGCACGTCACCGATCGGTCACAAACCACGCCCCTCGCGGCACCAATGGTCAGGTACCAGCCACCGAGGAGCAATCATGCCCAGGATCCTGCCGTTCATAGCCGTGGCCGTCGCGTTGTCGCTTGGCGCACCGGCAGCACAGGCACAGACGCCGGCGACGTTGAGCGCGTCCGGCGTCGCCGAAGCGTCCGTCAAGCCCGAGAACCGCAACAGCGAGACCTCGATCCGCGCGGCCGTGGACGCCGCGCGCGCCCAAGCCCTGCCCAAGGCGGTCACCAAGGCGAAGGCGAACGCGCTCAGCCTCGCCACCGCGGCGGGCGTCACGCTCGGCGCGCTCGTGTCGATCACGGACGCCGCCAGCCAGCCCAACTACCTCTCACCGTACGGTTACGGCACGTTCGGCCTCGACCGCTACTGCGGGCAGGTCGCGAACTTCAAGACCGTGACGCGGGACGGTCGGCGCCGGCGGGTGCGGGTCAAGGGCACCCACCGGGTCTGTCGCGTGCCGGCGCGGATCTACGCCAGCGCCACGGTGACGTTCGCGATCCGCTGAGCGGCAACCCGCCCCAGCGCACGCCGCTCATGGCCGCACCGCGCCGGCGGGCCGCTCCGCCGCCGTCGCGGACTGCGCGGCGGCGGCCGTGTGCTCGGCGAGGGAGACGATCGCGTCCAGGACCTCGCTGGGAATTCGGATTGTCGACTTGAACGGCATGCCTGAGGTATCGGGCCGCTCCGTCAAGCCGAGGTGGGCGGTTGATCAAGAACCGGTCAAGCTACGCCGGTGAACGAGCGTGGCAAGCGGGTCTCCTGGGTCGAGCTCTACCTCGACCTCGTGTTCGTGCTGGCGGTCGGGCGGCTTGCGCACCTGATCGTCGCCGAGCCCGAGATGCACAGCGTGTGGGTCGCGCTCGGGCTGTTCTTCGTGCTCTGGTGGACGTGGATCGGGTTCGCCGTCCTCTACAACCGCCACGGCGACGACGACCGGACGGAGCACCTGCTGTTCCTGCTCGGGTCGGTGCCGATCGGGGTCGCGGCGGTCGCCATCGAGCCCGCCGCCCAAGGCGACCCCGCCGTGTTCGCGGGGGCCCTCGCGGTCGCGCGGCTCATCCTCGCGGTCGCCCACGGCGACGGCGGTCCCGACCTCCTGCGCGGCCGGATCGCTCGCGCCTACCTGGTGTCGGTGGCGCTGTTCGCGGCCTCGATCCTCGTGGCGGAGCCATGGGTCTACGTGCTGTGGTTCGTCGCGGTCAGCCAGGAGTCGAGCGTGCTGTTGCGCTCGGACCACGCGGCCGGTCGCGGCCACCGTGCGCGCCGCCCCGTGCCCGAGCACCCGCGCGAGGCGCTCGACCCGCACCACTTCGCCGAGCGCTTCGGCCTGTTCCTGATCATCCTGCTCGGCGAGGTGCTCGTGGAGGCCGGCCAGGCGCCGGCGGAGAGCACCGCGACCTGGATCGCGATCGGTGCCGCGATGGTCCTCGCCGCGGCGCTGTGGTGGCTGTACTTCGACTCGTCCGCGGAGATCAACCTGCGCGTGCTGGAGCTCTCCGGCGGCTCGCCGACGATGGCGCGCACGATCTTCGCGGTCGGGCACATGATCCCGTCGTTCGCGCTGATCGGGATCGCCGCCGGCGTGGGCCTGCTCCTCGAGCAGGAGGACGCACGCTTCGGGTACGTCCTGGTGTCCACCGGCATCGGGCTGTACATGCTCGGAACACGCGCGTTCCTGCGCGCCCGCCGCGGTCCGTTCGCCCTGCGCCTGCTGGTCGTGATCGCCACCTTCAACCTCGGGCGGCTGCACGAGGTGCTCTCACCGGACGAGTACGTCGTCTTCGTCGCCGCCTGGGTCGTCGTGTGCGCCGGGCTGGCGACGCAGCTCGACGCGGACGGCCATGTGGGCCCGGCCGAGGAGGTTGGTGCCGGCGAGGCGGCCGTCGCGGGTGCGGATGCCCCAGATCGCGTCGGTGGGTGAGTCCTCGAGGATCAGCGCGTCGCCGGTCGCCACGAGCTGCGCGGCCCGCTCCGGGTTGGCCGCGTACCAATGGCGGAGGATCTCCACCATCACGCCGAGCTTGGCGTCGTCCCAGTCCGGGCGGAGGGCGACGCGCCGGCCACGGGCCTTGGCGGTCTTCGGGTCCTTCGCGGTGCGGATCGACTCGTGCTCGGCGTGCGTGACCGTCTTGTGCGCCATCAGCGCGTGCTCCTTCGACGGGTAGGTCGTCGTGCGGCCCGTGTGCGGGTCGGGCATCTCGACCGGGCCGCCCTCGAAGTTGCTCAGCCACGCCCACTCGCGGGCGCTGCGGCGGCCGTAGAAGACGACGGCGTCCGCCGGCAGCGCGTCGAGCACGACGGCCGGCGGAGCGTCGAACGGCTCGAAGTCCAGCTCGGGCGCCGCCATCAGGGCAGCAGCCGGGTCCGCTGCTCGACGCCCGGGCCGCCGTACGGGTAGTCCGCGGGCGCCGGGTCGCTGGCCGCGTCCAGCGCCGCGGTCTCGTCGGCCGTCAGGTGCAGGCCCGCCGCGCCGAGGTTGTCCTCGAGCTGCTCGAGCGTGCGCGCTCCGAGGATCACGGACGTGACCTGCGGGCGGTCGTGCAGCCAGGCCAGGGCGACCTGGGCCATCGACACGCCGCGGTCGGTCGCGACGCTCTCCACGGCGTCGATCACGTCCCACGTGCGCTGCGCGGTGGAGCGGCGGTCGTAGGCCTCGACGCCGCGCTCCGGGTCCTCCCCCAGCCGCGTCGCGCCCTCGGGCCGCTGGTCGCGCTTGTACTTGCCGGTCAGCCAGCCGCCCCCGAGCGGCGACCACGGCAGGAGGCCGAGGCCGTTCTCCGCGCACGCCGGCACGATCTCCCACTCGATCTCGCGGACGAGCAGGTTGTACTGCGGCTGCAGCGTGACGGGCCGCGCGAGCCCGCGGTGGGCGGCCAGGTCGGCGACCTTCTGGACCTGCCAGCCGGCGTAGTTCGAGAGGCCGAGGTAGTGCACCTTGCCGGCGCGGACCGCGTCGTCGAGGAACGCCCACGTCTCCTCGAGCGGGGTGAGCGGGTCCCAGGCGTGCACCTGGTAAAGGTCGACGTGGTCGACCTGCAGGCGGCGCAGCGAGGCGTCGAGCGCCGCGCTCAGGTGTCGGCGCGACAGGCCGACGTCGTTCGGGGCGTCACCCATCGGGAAGCGGCCCTTCGTGGCGAGCACGACCCGGTCCCGGACCTCGGCGGGCTGCCGCGCGAGCCACCGGCCGATGATCGTCTCCGACGCGCCGCGGGTGTAGACGTCGGCGGTGTCGATCAGCGTGCCGCCGGCGGCGAGGAAGGCGTCGAGCTGCGCGTGCGCACCGGCCTCGTCGGTCTCGTGCCCGAACGTCATCGTCCCCAACGTCAGGCTCGAGACCGCGCAGCCGCTGCGTCCCAGGGTGCGGTGCTCCATGTGGGGCAGCGTACGTGGAAGGCCGCTCGAGGCCCCTCGCGTGAGCCGCGCTGACGTCCGCGCGCGGACGTCGCGGCGCCGACGGCGCGAGTGGACGGTGGACGGATGCGTCGCGAGGCTGCGTGCCCCATGTCCCCCGCCGCCGGCCGCATCCTCACCGAGCTCCAACGCGCGCTGACCGCGAGCGAGCCGCTCGACGCGTTGGCGGCGCTCACGCAGCTGCGCGCCGCGCTCGACACCTACGAGCACGAGCAGGTCCGCCGCGCGCTCGCGCAAGGCGAGAGCTTCGCGGCGATCGCGCGCGAGGTCGGCATCTCGCGCCAGGCGGCGCACCGTCGCTACCGCGGGCTGGCCGCGGCGCCGACCTTCACGCCGCAGACGCTGCGGGTGCTGCAGCTGGCGCGAGGCGAGGCCGCACGGCTGGACGCGGACGTCGTCGAGGTCGAGCACGTCGTGCGGGTGCTCGTCGGCCGAGCGCACCCGTCGCCCGCGGGCACCGGGCCGACGCAGATCGGTCCGCGGCTCCGCGCGATCCTGCGCGAGCTCGATCGGCCGATCGAGGTCGACGACGTCCGGCGCGCCCTTCAGGCCGCCGTCGCGGTGTGATCGACCGTCAGCCGCGACCGGGGCAGGCGAGGAGCGACATCGCGACCAGCTCACGCTGCGTGAGCGGACGACGCTGCTCGTCTTCCGGCTTGGCCGGCGATGCGACTTCGCGCACCTGCGGGACGGTGTACTGATGAGGCGAGGTGGACAGCCCTGCGTTCATGTTGCGGCGAACCTAGCCGCACTCTCGACGTCGGTCAAGCGAAAGTTGGTCGGCTTGGGTACGACGATCGTCCAAAAGCCGTTTGTCGGACGCCAGCGTCCGCATCGGGCCGCCGATTTGGGCGGCGCACCGGCCGGTAGGCCCGACGTGTGAGATCAGTCATCTTGACCTGACGCGGCCGAAGCCCGGCCGACGTCCAGCGAGTCCTCGAGCGCTCGCGCGACCTGCTCGCGGGACCGCGCCTTGACCGCGCCGGCGATCGCCTCGCGCCACCGGTCCTCGTCCACGTCGGCGGCCGGCTCGAGCCCCAGGTCCTTCAGCACCCGCGCCTGGTCGACGTGCGGCGCGATCTCCTCCGCCCGCCGCCGGGCCGCCACGTGCTGCGCGCGGTGCAGCGGCGTGCGTCCCTCGGTCTCCGACAGGCTCAGCAGGTCGGCCGCCACGAGCGGGACCGCGCGCCGTGCGCACTTCTCCCAGGGCGCGTCCGCCGCGGAGTCGACGACCACCTGCCGGACGACCCTCCAACCCGCATGGTGGGATTCGCAGCGGGCGACCAGGAACCGTGCGAGCGCCTCCGCCAGCACGGGTGCCTCCGGGCTGGACCCGTAGTTGTCCAGGTGCCTGAGCGCCTCCCCCACGGACCGCCCGCTCTCGACGGCGCGAGCGAGCTCACGCGCGCTCTTCCGCGGTGGCCGGTGGCCGCCGGGTCGCGTCAAGCGCTGGTCGCAGTCCGCTGCATCGACCGTTCATGGAAGCATGCAGGGCGAGATGTCGACGTTCGTCGACCCACCACGCCAGCTGGCCTGGCGCCATCAGGGCCTCCGCGAGGGCTTCGAGGTCGTGTTCACGGAGCCCCGCTGGACGATCGAGGGCGCCACCACCGCGGTCGAGGAGCGCGCCGCGTTCGCCGTCCAGTACGCGATCGACCTCACGCCGGACTGGGTCACGCGCGGCGCCCGGGTCGCCTCGTTCGGGCGCGAGGTGCACCTGCTCGCCGACGGCGACGGCCACTGGCACGTCGACGGCGTCCCGGACCCGGCGCTGGACGGCGTCTTCGACGTCGACCTGGAGTCGTCGGCGTTCACCAACGCGTTCCCGGTCCACCGGCTCGCGCTGGCCGTCGGCGAGTCGGCGGACGCGCCGGCGGCATGGGTGCGCCGCGACACGCTCGCCGTGCAGCGGCTCGAGCAGCGCTACACGCGGCTGCCCGACGACCCGCAGGGACGATCGCGGTTCGACTACTGGTCGCCGGACCTCGCGTGCGAGCTCGTGTACGACGAGTTCGGGCTCGTGCTCGACTACCCGGGCATCGCGGTCCGGGCGCCGGTCTAGCTCACGCGGCGCCGCACCCAGAAGAACGTCAGCCCTACGAGCGCGCCCGCGAGGACGACGAACCCGACCGTCTCCACGACCTGGAACGTCCAGTAGCGGGACGCCGGCTGGAACACCACCCGCTGGCGGTAGCCCGCGTCCGCGAAGCGCTGGAAGCACGCCGGGTCGCCGAGCGGGGCCATCTTCTCCGGGTCCGGCTTCACGCAGGTGGCGAGCCACGACGGGTAGTCGCCGATCGAGTCGCCGATCGAGTCGACCGTCTCGTTGGCGATCATCCACGCGCCCGGCTGGACGCTTTGCACCCGCACCTCCTTGACCACGCCGCCGGCCTCCGGCGGGCCGTCGAGCAGGAAGCCGCCGAGGTTCTGGGGGCTGACGACGACGGTCTGCGTCACGGGGTCCAGATGCGCGCGGACGAAGGCCGGCACGGTGAGCTGGACGGCAGCGAAGATCGCGGCGGTGAGCGCCATCGCCGGGACGGTCCGGCGCAGGACGGTGCCGAGCAGCACGCCGAGCGCGAAGGCGAACGCCGCGTAGCCCGCGGGCGCGAGGCCACGGGCGGCGAACAGCACCGGCGTCATCCGCGGCTGCCCCGCGATGCCGTTGCCGTCGGCGCCGGCTGCGAGCGCGTCGTCGATCACGTGCGTCCACCAGCTGAGCAGGAGGCCGAGCGCCGCGGTCACGACCATCGCCGACAGGCCGATCACCAGCACCTTGGTCAGCAGCCAGCGGGTGCGGGTCACGCTCTGGTTCCAGACGAGCCGGTGGGTGCCGGCCTCCAGCTCGCGCGCGACGAGCGGCGCGCCCCAGAACATGCCGACGACCGCGGGCAGCAGGAGCATCGCGATCGACACGAACTGGTAGACGTCGACGCGCGTGCGGTCGGCCATCAGCAGCTGCACGGCCTGCTCGCCGGCCGACGGCGCGCCGACCGCGAGCAGCAGCAGCGCCAGGACGGCGACGGCGGCGAGGATCGTCGCCGCCGGGAAGCGGAACTGGCGCCAGGCGAGCCAGATCATCGGACCGCCTCCAGGGCGCGTCGGGCGGGCTCGGGTCGGCGCTCCATGTAGGCCAGCACGATGTCCTCCAGGCTCAGCTGCCCGACGGTCCAGCTCGGGTCGGCGATCGGCCCGCGGTAGCGGACCACGTAGGTCGACTGCACGTCGGTGTGGCGGGCGGTCACGAGCTCGCCGGGATGGCCGGCGTCGCGCGGACCGGACAGCCGCACGTGCGTCCCGACGATGTCGTCCATCTCCCCCGCGAGCCGCACGCGGGAGTCCACGAGCACGACCAGGTAGTCGCACGTGCGCTCCAGGTCGGACACGAGGTGCGAGGAGAGGATCACGCTCAGCTCGTGCTCGGCGACCGCCTCCATCAGGTCCTGCAGGAACTCGCGGCGGGCGAGCGGGTCCAGCGACGCCACCGGCTCGTCCAGGATCAGCAGCTCGGGCCGCTTGGCGATCCCGAGCGTGAGCGCGAGCTGCGCCCGCTGGCCGCCCGACAGCTTGCGGGCGCGCTGGTCGAGCGGCAGCCCCAGGCGCTCGATCCGCCGCCGCGCCAGGTCGGCGTCCCACGCGGGGTTCAGCCGCGCGCCGAGCTCCAGGTGGTCGCCGACGCTCAGGTGCGGGTACGTCGGCGTGTCCTGGGCGACGTACCCGACCTTCGCCAGCTGCGCGGGTGAGGACGCCGGCGCGCCGCCGAGCACCTCGATCGTGCCGACCGTCGGCTCCAGCATCCCCACCGCCAGGTTGAGCAGCGTGCTCTTGCCCGCCCCGTTGGGTCCGACGAGGCCGACCACGTGCCCGCCGGGCACTTCCAGCGTGCAGTCCTCGAGCGCGAACCGGCGCCCGTAGCGCTTCCCCAGCCCTTCCGCCCGCAGAACCGCGTTCATGCCACCGACCTCATCTCGCCACGAAAGGTGTCCAGGAAGAGCGCCTCGATGCTCTCGTCGTCGAGGCCGGCGCCGCGTGCCTTGCCGAGCCAGCGCCGCAGGTCGGCACGGAGCGGCCCGTGCGCGGCCAGCGACGTGTCGGCCAGCGTCCGCGTGACGAACGTGCCGACGCCCGGCCGAGCGGCGACGAGGCCTTCGTGCTCGAGCTCCCGGTAGGCCTTGAGCACGGTGTTGGGGTTGATCGCCAGCGCGGCCACGACGTCCTTGACCGTCGGGAGCTGGTCCCCCTCGGTCAGCAGGCCCAGGCGCAACGCGTGCCGGACCTGCCGGACGATCTGCTGGTACGGCGAGAGTCCTGAGCCGCCGTCGAGGTGGAACTCAATCATTGTGCTAGGAAGCTATCACATTAGATCGCTGTCTTGACGCGCGTGACATGCTCGCCTCATCGAGTCCACACCTGGAGGGGGTTGGGATGCGTCGGGGGCTGGTGGCGCTGGCGAGGCGCCAGAGCGGTTGGGTCGTGGCGGCGGCGTCGCTCGCCGCGGTCGGCGGCATGTGGATGGCGGGCTACGGCGCCGAAGGTGCGCCGCCGCCGGCGAAGGTCGCGGCGGTGGCCTCGGCTCCGCCCGGACCCTGCCTGCAGGGCGCCGGCGATCTGGGCGACACCTACTACCCGGGCATCGGCAACAGCGGCTACGACGTCAGCCACTACGACCTCAACCTCAAGTACGACCCCGCGACCAAGTGGCTCGACGGCAAAGCGACGATCACCGCCGCGGCGACCGCGCACCTGTGCCGCTTCAACCTCGACCTGCGCGGCCTGACGGTCTCGTCGGTGAAGGTCGATGGCGTCAGCGCGCAGTACGTGCGTGACGGCCGCGAGCTGATCATCACCCCGGCCACGCCGCTGCTGCCGTCCACCGGCTTCGAGGTCGAGGTGCTCTACGCCGGCGAGCCGGGCCCGGCCCCGCGCGACCCGGACGGCTTCCTCGACGGCTGGAACTACACCGAGTACGGCGCCTACACGTCCACCCCGCCGCAGGGCTCGGACACCTGGTTCCCCAACAACAACACCACCAACGACAAGGCCGCGTTCACGTTCACGGTGACCGTCCCGGCCGACCGCCAGGTGATGTCGAACGGCATCCTCGTGAGCAACACCGTCGACGAGGCGGCGGGCACGTCCACCTGGGTGTGGGACGCGCCGGACCCGATGGCGACCTACCTGGCCACGCTGCAGATCGGCAAGTACACGATCCAGCGGTACACCACGCCGGCCGGCCTGCCGATCATCAACGGCATCCGGCCGGACCAGCTGACCGCGCAGGCGCAGCAGCGGCTGGACACGATCCCCGCGATCCTCGACTTCTTCGGCGAGCGCTTCGGCCCGTACCCGTTCGTGGCCTCCGGCGCGATCGTCGACCTCGTCAACGCGGGCTACCAGATGGAGCAGCAGACGCGGCCGATCTTCACCAGCGCGAACGGGCTGTCCGCGCTCGCCCACGAGCTCGCGCACCAGTGGTTCGGCGACAGCGTCGCCTGGCGCCGCGCGCGGGACGTGTGGCTCAGCGAAGGCTTCGCGACGTTCGCCGCGTGGCTGTGGACCGAGCACACGGGCGGCATCACCGCGCGGCAGGCGTTCCTCAACAGCTACAACCGCACCGGCACGTTCTGGAACAACACGGTCCACGACCCGGGCGTCGTCAACCAGTACCAGAGCTCGACGGTCTATCAGCGCGGCGCCCAGACCCTGCAGGCGCTGCGGATGAAGATCGGCGACGAGGCCTTCTTCAACACGCTTCGCGCCTACCACTCGACGTTCAAGGGCTCGGTGGCCGAGACGCAGGACTTCGTCGCGATCGCCCAGCGCGAGTCCGGCCAGGACCTGCGCGACTTCTTCAAGGCGTGGCTCTACACCCCGGGCAAGCCGAGCGAGAGCTATTGCTCCTGCGTCGGGCCGACGAACGGCTCCGGCGGCGTCAGCGGGACCGTGCCGGCGACGCTCGCCCTGTCGCTGGACGGCCCGGCGACGTTCCCGCCGTTCGTGCCGGGCGTCGAGCAGGACTACACGGCGACGACCAAGGCGACCGTCACGTCGAGCGCCGCCGACGCGACGCTGACCGTGAGCCCGCCCGGCAACCTGGTCAACGGCCCGTTCTCGCTGCCGGAGCCGCTGCGGATCGAGCTGTCGAAGACGAGCTGGCCCGGACCGGTGTCCAACGACGAGGTGACCGTCACCGCCAGGCAGCTGGTCAAGCGCACGGACCCGCTGCGGACCGGCAGCTACGCGAAGACGGTGACATTCACGCTGAGCACGACGCAGCCATGACGTCCGACAGCGCGAGCCGGCAGTTGAGGCACTCGACGAGGTGAGCCTCGGCGTGCGCGCGTGAGCGGCGGACGGGCCGGCACCGGGGTGTCGGCTCGTCGGCCGCGACGACGTGGACGAGCGCGCTCCAGGCGACGGCGTGGCGCTTCTCGTACTGGCTGACGCTGAGGCCGAGCGCGCTCGCGATCTCGCGCCGGCCCTGCCCGGCCAGGTGCCGGCGGCGCAGCAGCGCGCGGTGCTCGTGGGGCAGTCGCCGGAGCGCCCGGTGCACGGTGCCGCGGGCGAGCTCGCGCTCGAAGCGGCCGTCGTCGGGCGTCGGAGCGGGGTGCGCGTCGTCGAGGGCGACGAAGTGCCGCGGCGTGCGCCGGCCGTCGCGCGCGCGGCGGAAGTCCTCCGCGCGGTTGAGCACGACGCGCGCGAACCAGGCCGGCGGCGCGTCGTCGGGCACGCGGCCGGCCACGGCGAGCAGCGCCTCGGACACGACGTCCTCGGCGTCCTCGCGGGACAGCGCGCCGCCGAACCGCGCGACCACGAGCTGCTCGTAGCGCGCGCGGTCCAGCGCGAGGCGGATGAGCGGGGAGCGATGCTGGGGAGGCATGTCAGCCACCTTCCAGCACACGCTCCCCACGGTCTTCAGGGAGGACCCTGATCCCGCCCCTTACCGCACCCGGAACGTCGTGCGCGCGGGCACCGAGCGCTGCCCGCGCGCGTCGGTCGCCCGCACGGTGACGCGGTAGCGCCCCGCCGCGAGGGCGAGCTTGCCGTACGCGATCCGCACGGCCCCGCGCTGCACGGCCGGCAGCTCCAGCGTGCCGGGCGCGACGCGCCAGCCGGCGGCCGTGCGGCGCTCGAACGAGACGCGCAGCCGGGCGGGCGCAGAGAGCCGCAAGTCGATGCGCGAGCCGACGCGCAGCCGGGTGATCTCGGGCGCGTCGGGCACGGACGCACGCGGCTGGACGGGCGCAAGGGACGGCGCGCCGCCACCGACCGGCGCGGACGGAGCGCCCGCGGGCGCGCCGGAGCCGCCGCCGGTCACGACGGGCGCCGTCTTGGGCTCGTCGACGCCACCGGAGATGACGGGCGGCGTGGTCGGCGCGCCCGCGCCGCCGGACTCACCGGCACCGCCCGGCGCGTCGGACCCACCCGGCACCTCGGCCCCGCCCGGCGTCGTCGGCTCCTCCCCCGGCGTGTCTTCGACCGGCCCCGCGGACGGGGGCGCCACGTAGCGACGGGCCTGCAGGGTCACCGTGCCGTTGGACGGTCGGAGCCAGAGGGCGATCGCGTGGCCGGTCGGACCGACGGCGAGGTCCGGGTCCTCGGCGTTGGTCGTGCCGGACAGGGCGAGCGGGCCGGCCTCCCAGGTGGTGCCGTCGAAGCGGCGGCTCTCGATCGTCGAGGGCGCGCCCGGCCTGCGCCAGACGACGATCGCGCGTCCGGCGGCGTCCGTGGCCAGCTGGGGTGACCAGGCGTGGGTCGACGTGCCCGAGAGGGTCGCGCCGACGTCCCAGCGCGTGCCGTCCCAGCGGCGGGCCCGGACGACGTACTTGCCGTCGGACAGCGCGAACCACACGACGGTGGCGGTGCCGCCCGGCGTGGTCGCGAGCTGCGGCGAGTAGGCGATGCCCGTCTTCGGCGTCAGGGGCGTGGGCGGGCCCCAGACGCCGTCGAAGCGGCGGCTCTCGATGAAGGAGCCGCCGGGCTCGGACGCGCTCCAGACGGCTTGGACGCGGCCCGCCGCGTCGGTGCCCAGGCGCACCCAGCTCGCCGACTCGCCCGCGGGCGAGAGCCGGGTCGGCGTCGCCGGCCAGCGCTCCTCGAGCGCGTCGTAGCGCTTCGCCTCGATCGTGCCGTCGGCCTGCCAGGCGACCGTCGCGGTGCCCTTGGCGTCGATCGCCACGTTCGGCTCGATCGCGTCGCCCGCGTCCGAGGAGAGCGGTGTGCTGGTGGACTCCCACGCACCCGCCGCGGCGTCGTAGCGGCGCACGCGGACGACGCCGTCGCCGGTCCAGGCGGCGAGGGCGTCGCCGTCGTCCTCGAACGCCAGCGTGTGGTACACGACGCGTTCGGCGCCGACCGACAGCGTCGCGCTCGCGGACTCCCAGCCACCGGCGGCCCGGTCATACCGCCGCGCCTGCAGCACGTAGCCGTCGCCCGCCACGCGCTGCCAGAGCGCGAAGGCGTTGCCCGCCCGGTCCATCGCGACCAGCGGCTTGCGGTTGTCGGACGTGGCGAGCGAGAGCTCGCGGATCGGTGACTCCCACACGCCGGCCGCGGCGTCGTAGCGGCGGACGCGGATCGCGGTGCGCGTGCCCAGGTCGGCCTCCCACGCGGCGAGCCCGTTGCCCGCGTCGTCGACGGCGACGTCGTGCGCGGACTCCATCGCGTTGACGGTCTGCAGGTCGGCCACGCTCGGCGCCCAGTCGGCGTGCGCCGGCGCGGCGGCGACGAGCAGCCCGCCCGCCGCCGCGATCATCGCGACGCGCCTCACGCGATCACCGTCAGGAAGAACGTGCCGTAGATCGTCGGCGTGCCGTTCGCGTAGTAGAACGAGATCCGTGCTTGCTTGCCCGCGCACGCGCCATTCGGCGGGGCGAGCTGCGCGGTGACGAACTTCAGGTCCTGCGACGTCACCTGGAGGTTGCGCGGCGGCTTCGGAAGGCCGTCGAGGCAGATCGTGTTGTCCGCCCCGTACGAGAGGTTGGCCTCCGTGATGCCGGACGACTTGTCGCCCTCCAGGTGGCGCTCCCGCTGGTTGTGGTTCACGAACCAGATCGACGCGTAGGCGGTCGTCGGGCCCGTGGACGGCGCGGGCGCGATCACCGTGTTCGCCGCGTACGACGTGCCGCCGAGCGACACGAACAGCGCCAACCACGCGATCGGGTGCTTGAGGAGATGTCTGATCATGCCTCTAGGACGGACGCCGTCCGAGAGGCCGGAAGCGGAACCCCTACAGGCGCCAGGTCATCGCCAGCGTCCCGCCCTCGGGCACGGCGTTCCAGCGCGCGGCCGAGTTGCGCAGCTGCGCCGTCATCAACCCCAGCGCCTCGTCGGAGATCGGCACCGCCCAGCGCTCGCCCATGTGGCCGGCGAGCGTGCCGTGCACCGTCCCGGCGGCCGCGTCGGCGACGGCGCGCACGACCACCTCGGCCTGACGCAGCGTCTCCCCCGCCCGCTCGGTGATCGCCCAGGAGCGCTGCTCGGCGTGCGGCGGCCGCTTGCCGCCGACGTACTCCAGGTTCATCACGAGCCCGCCCGCCGCGATCGTCCCCCATAACCCGCCGCGCAGCCCGAGCGTCTGCTCCACGACCAGGTGCGCGATGTCGTGCGGGACGCGCACGCCGCCGCCGAGCTTGTTGTAGGAGCCGCCCTGGAGCTTGAGGATCGCGCCGTCCGGACGGGTGAACGTCGAGTGGTAGCGGCCGCGGGGTTCTCTGTGGAAGTCGATGGTCAAGCGAACAGGGACTGCTGGGTGAAGCCGGGCGCGCGCTCGATCTCCAGCATCCGCCGCTTCGTCACGATCCCGCCGGGTGCCGAGAAGCCGTGCAGCGCGCCCGTCGATGACAGCACGCGGTGGCACGGCACGATGATCGGCACCGGGTTCGAACCCATCGCGCGGCCGATCGCCTGGGCGCCGTTTGGCGCGTCCACTGCGCGCGCCAGGTCCCCGTACGTGCACAGCTCGCCCGGGTTCACGCGCCGCAGCGCCTCGTACACCCGCGCGTGGAACTCGGGCAGGCCGCTGAAGTCCAGCGGGACTTCCCGCAGGTCCCGCGGCTCACCGTCGAGCAGCGCCGCGATGCCCGCGACGGCCTCCCGCACGAACGTCGGCGGCTCGACCCCCGTGTGCACGCCGCCGAGGATCGAGACGCCGGTGACGCCTGACGGGCTCCAGCTGATCCCGCATTCGCCGATCGCCGTCTCGAACCGCAGCATCCATCGAAGGCTACTTACGCCACCGGCGTCGCCTTCGCCGAGCGCACGGCCGCCTCGATCCCGTGCTTCCACGGCTCGCCGTGCCCCGTCAGCGCGACCTGCGCGCCCGTCGCCGCCAGCGCGTCCAGGCTCGCCTTCGCGCGCTCGCTGTCGGCGGTCGCCGCCCGCGCCACCACGCGCGGCCCGGTGCGCGCGGTGTACGGGTCCAGCATCACGAACGCGTCGCCGACGAGCAGCGCGTCGCGGTCGGGCAGGTGCAACGCGCAGTGCCCGTACGTGTGCCCGGGCGAGAACACGACGCGTGGCGTGCCCGGCACGTCCAGCACCTCGCCGTCCTCGTAGGTCACGACGTCCCCCACCGGGCTGGGGAAGAACGCACGGTTCTTGACCAGCGACGCGACGATCGGGAACGCCTTGACCTGCGTGGCGAAGTACTTCGAGCGCGGCTGCTCGTGGTCGTAGCGCGATGGGTGCCGGGTCAGCGCCACCTCGCGCGTGTGCGCGTACACGGGGATGTCCAGCCGCTGGCGGGCCTTCTCGGCGAACCCGACGTGGTCGAAGTGCGCGTGCGTGAGCACGAGCGCGCGGATGTCGTCGACCGAGCGGCCGAGCCGCTTCAGCGCGTCCAGCAGCGAGTCCCACGAGGTCGGGACGCCCGCGTCGACCACGGTGAGCGCATCGCCGTCCTCGACGAGGTACCAGTTCGTGTACGCGTCCTCGACCCGGTGCACGCCCGGCGCGACGTCCGCGGTGAAGCTCACGGCTTGAACACCGCCCGCATGCAGTTGTCCTCCTTGTCCTTGAAGAGCTGGTAGCCCTTCGGCGACTCCTCGAGGGACATGCGGTGGGAGACCAGGATCGACGGGTCCAGCTCACCCTTCTGGACGTGCTCGAGCATCGCCGGCATGTAGCGCTGCCCCGGCTGCTGCGAGGTGCGGATCGTGACGCCCTTGTTCATGAGGATCCCGAGCGGGAACTTGTCCATCAGCCCGTAGACGCCGACGATCGACAGCGTGCCGCCCTTGCGGACCGCCATGATCGCCTCGCGCAGCGCGCTGCCGCGGTCGGTCTCCAGGTGCAGCGCCTGCTTGACGCGGTCGTACGCGTACTGCGGACCGGTGCCGTGCGCCTCCATCCCGACCGCCTCGATGCACGCGTCCGGGCCCTTGCCGAACGTGAACTCGCGCAGCTCCTCGAGGACGCTGTCGCTCTCCTCGTAGTTGATCGTCTCGGAGCCGAGGGACTTGGCCATCGCGAGGCGCTCGGGCAGCCGGTCGATCGCGATCACGCGCTCGGCGCCCATGATCATCGCGCTCTTCTGCGCCATCAGGCCGACGCCGCCGCACCCCCACACCGCGACCGTGTCGCCGGGCTTGATGGCCGCGAAGTCCGCGCCCATGTACCCGGTGGGCACGGCGTCGGACAGGAACAGCGCCTGCTCGTCGGTGATGCCGTCCGGCACGGTGAACGCGTTGACGTCGCCGAACGGCACGCGGATGTACTCCGCGTGCGAGCCCGCGTAGCCGCCGAACGCGTGTGAGTAGCCGGGGATCCCGCCCGTCGGGTAGCCCAGCTCGGGTTCCGCCAGCTCGGGCTTGGGGTGCGTGTTGTCACACAACGACCACTCGTCGTGGTCGCAGTACCAGCACTTGCCACAGCCCAGGAACGACGGCACGACCACGCGGTCGCCGGCCTTCAGCCGCCGGACGTCGGAGCCGATCTCGACGACCTCGCCCATGTATTCGTGGCCGATCACGTCGCCTTCGCGCATGGTCGGGACGTAGCCGCCCAGCAGGTGCAGGTCCGAGCCGCAGGTGGTGGTCAGCCCGACCTTGAGGATCACGTCGTGCGGGTTGACGATCGCCGGGTCCGGGACGGTGTTGACCTGGAGGTCGTTGACGCCCATCCAGCACAGCGCTCTCATGCCGACTCCCGCGCGGACGGGTTGTGCGCGGTCGTGGGCGCCTCGCCGGTCTCCACCAGCGCCTTCAGGCGCCGCACCGCCTTGCCGGCGAGCGTGTTGGCCGCCATGTCGGGCACGGCCTCCCGCAACTTGAGGTGGACGGTCACCGCCCGCCCCCAGTCGCCGACGTCCTGGCCGTACTGCGTCGTGGCTGACTCGTACGGGATCTCGTCCATGATCACCGCGGTGCGGCTGGTCCAGATCCGCTCGATCTCGTCCTTCTCACCGCGGATCGGCAGCGTCCGGCTGGCTTCGAGGGAGCCCGGCCGGACCTTGCTCAGCGCGTCTTTCGCCTTGTCGGCAACACTCATCCCGCGGCGCTACCCAGCGGCCGCGGCGACCTCCATGGGCTCCGTCACGGTGCTGACGGTCTCCTGGACGAGCTCGCGCAGCATCTCCGCGGGGCCGCCGAGCGCGGCGTTGCGTCGCTGCCGCGCCGCCCCGTTGCCACGCTCGAGCAGCCGGTGCACCAGCATCAGCTCGTCCCAGCAGCCGAGGTCGGCGGCGTAGGCGCCGGCGATCCCGACCGCATGATGAGCGACCTCGCGCACCGGTCGCAGCGAGCCGTTGAGCAGCAGCCGCGCGTCCAGCCCGTCGCGCGTCGCGCGGAAGCTCAGCTCGCGCAGCGCCTCCGGCCCGGGCACGCGGCGGGCGGGGCTGCTCGCCTCATGGACCGCCAGGCAGTGGATGAGCGCGACCAGCGCGACCAGGTCCTCGACCGAGGACTGCGCGTCGAGCGCGCGGATCTCGAGCGTGCCCAGCCGCGGGTGCGGGCGCAGGTCCCACCACAGGTACGAGTCGTCCGGGCACTCGCCGAGCGCGCGCAGCTCCTCGACGGTGGCGGCGTAGTCGGCGTAGTCGGCGAACGCGCGCGGGATGCCGGACCGCGGGAGCGAGTTGCAGATGACCGACCGCGCGCTGGCCAGCCCGGAGTCCTGCCCGTACCAGTAGGGCGAGTTCGCGCCGAGCGCCTGCAGCAGCGGGATCCATCCGCGCATGCCGTTGGCGGCGCGGACCGCGGTCTCGCCGTCGGGCATGCCGACGTGCACGTGCACGCCGCAGTGCGCGGTCTGCCGCATCAGCGAGCGCAGCGTGCTGCCGATCAGCTCGTAGCGCTCACCACCGCGCAGCGCGACGTCGGAGAAGCGCGCGAGCGGGTGCACACCCGCGCCCACGAGCGGCGTGATCTCCGCGAGCTCGCCGCGCAGCCCGGCGAGGATGCCGACCGCCTCGCCCGCCTCGTCGCACACCGGCGTGCGCAGCTCGAGCACCCCGTCGGTCACCTCACCGGTGACGTGCTCGGGGGCGAGCCCGGCGCGTGCCAGCAGGCGCTCGGTCCCGCCGCACGGCATCAGCGTGCGCGGGTCCACGGCGATCAGCTCCTCCTCGACACCGAGGCTGTAGCGGGCCGATCCCCGGAAGGACAGCGGTGAAGTGGAGAGCGAGGTCTTCGGCATTGGCGCCCGTGCTCTACCCCGTCCCGCGGATTTCAGTCCGCGTCGCATCCGGCTGACTGCACCGTCATCCGGATGACGGTTTGGCACCGCCGCGTCATTGCCGTGGGTAGCAGGGCTTTCGTCAACGTCACCCAGGAAGGGACACCATGATCGGAGAACTGATCGCGGCCATCGTGATCGGCATCATCGCGGGGTACATCGGCCGGGCACTGCTGCCGGGCAAGGATTCAATGGGCTTCGTCGGCACCGTGATCGTCGGCATCGTGGGTGCACTGGTGGGCTGGGCGCTGTTCACGTACGCTCTCGGCATCGGCGACGACGACAAGTTCGACCTGGGCGGGATCATCGGTGCTGTGGTTGGCACCATGCTCGTGCTGCTCGTCCTGCGGATGGTCCGCGGCTCGAGCAACCACCCCAGCCGGACCGCGCACCACTAACGCGTGCGGCAGGACGGCGAGCAGCTGCCGCAGTGGTACCGCACTGCGGCAGCGGCGAGCTGGCGCTTCCTCGTCATCGTCGCCGCGGCGACGGTGCTCGTGTACGCGCTCGTGCATCTGCGCGTCGTCGTCCTGCCGATCATCCTCGCACTGCTGATCAGCACGCTGCTGCTGCCGGTGGTGCGCTTCTTGAAAGCCCGCGGCGCGCCTGACGCGCTCGCGGCCGCCGCCGCCCTGGTCGGCGCCTTCCTCCTGCTGATCGCCATCGGCACGGCGATCGCACCGTCGATCGGCGACCAGTTCACCGAGTTGCGTCCGCGTGCCGAGGACGGCCTGCGCCAGGCGACCGACTACCTCGCCGACCCGCCGTTCAACCTCAGCGAGCGCGAGATCCGCGACACCGTCGACGAGGGCATCGCGCGCCTGCGCGAGAACAGCGGCCCGCTGGCGCGCGGGCTGTCGAGCGGAGCCGTGGTCCTCGGTGAGGTCCTCACCGGCTTGATCGTGACCGTGCTGCTCACGTTCTTCTTCCTCAAGGACGGCCCCCGCATGTGGGGCTGGACCCTGAGCTTCACCGGCAGGCGCAGCCGCGAGCACGCCAACGAGCTCGGCACCCGCGTGTACGCCGCGCTCGCCGGCTACGTGCGCGGGATCGCGCTCGTCGGCCTCGTCGACGCGATCCTGATCGGCCTCGCGCTGCTGATCATCGGCGTCCCGCTCGTGGTCCCGATCATGGTGATCACGTTCTTCGCGGCGTTCGTGCCGCTGATCGGCGCGTTCCTGGCCGGCCTGGTGGCCGTCCTGATCGCGCTCGTCTCCGGCGGCCTGCTCGACGCCGCGCTCGTCCTCGGGGCGATCATCATCGTCCAGCAGGTCGAGGGCCACCTGCTGTACCCGATCCTGATGGGCCGCACGGTGCACCTGCACCCCGCCGTGATCGTCATCGCGCTCGCCGCCGGCGGCATCCTCGGCGGGATCGTCGGCGTGTTCCTCGCCGTCCCGCTGGCGGGCGTCGTGTCCGTCGTGCTCGACTACGTCAAGGACGAGCCGCCACCGGAGTCGCCGGTGGTCGACGAGCCCGAGCCACAGCCCGCCTGATCAGCGCACGCGGAAGCTGAACGTCCCGGCGGGCTTGCGCGCCCGCGGGACGCGGACGATCCCGCGGTAGACGCCGGGGCACCACCGCTCGTTCCCGAAGTCGCCGAACGACGGCGTGATCGGCATCCGCATCTCGCGCGAGGTCGTCCCGGCGAAGCCGCGCACGCGGGTCTTGCCGGCGCACGCGGGCCGTTCCAGCACCACGTAGAACCCGGGCCGCCGCATGCGCAGCACCAGCTCGTAGCCCGCGTCCAGCCCTTGGCCGATGCGGCCGACCCGCGTGACGACCCCGGTATGCGTGGCGCCCGCGGCGCGCGGGGCGAGCGGCGGTGCCCCGGTGGCGCCGCCGAGGGCTCGCTCGATCACGCGCACGGCCTTGCCGTCCGCGTCCAGCCACGTCGTGCGGCGTTCCTCGGCAGGGCCCTCCGGCGCGGTGAAGATCGCGGCGTTGTCACGCACGGGCGCGACGATCGGGTCGCGACGGGCGTACTCGGTGCGCACGGTGGTCACGCCGTCGGGGACGATCCACAGCGCGCGGTGTCCGAGCATCCCCCACGCGCGCCCCTCCTTGACGTCCGCGGTCGAGTAGCAGGCGGCGCCGGCCCCGTCGACCGAGTCGAGCTGGTAGACGCACAGCGCGTCGTGGATCGTCCGCTCGACCCGTCGCCGCAGCTCCTCCGGGATGTCGCCCGGCAGCCGGCGCTCGTAGCGCTCGACCGGCACGAGCACGACGCCGCGGTCCTGGTCGGACTGCGCGAGCAGCCGGATGCTGTCCGTCCGCACGCCCTTCAGCGACGGGCTGTCGACGAACTTCAGGGCGTAGCGCGTGGCGACGCCGCGATCGGCCTCGGTCTGCGCGCGGCGCAGCACGCCGAGAGTCGCGAGCTGGTCCGGCGGCGGCGCGTCGGCGGAGATCGCGGGCGCCGGCCCTTCGCCGTCGCCGAGCGTCGGGCGCCACACACCGGTCGCGGCCAGCGCGGGCGGCGTGACGAGGACGATGAGCGCCGCGCACACGGCGCCCCGGCGGCGCGCCCGGCGGCGGCGGGCGCGCGTGAGCTCACGGCTGGCGGCGACCAGCCGCGCCTGGAGGGCGTCGAGGGAGCCGCGCGGTGCGCCGCCGCCCGCGTGCTCGTCACCGGCGCGCGAGGTCGCCGGACCCTGATCGTCGTCGCGACGGCTCATCGTTGCCTCTCCAGGTCGGTGCGGAGCCGGCGCAGGGCGCGCGAGACGCGCTGGCGCACGGCCGGCTCGGTGGACTGCAGCTCGCTCGCGATGTCCTCGTACGGCCGCTCGTCGACCACGCGGGCGCGCAGGGCCGCGCGGTCGGCGGGCGGCAGGGTGGCCAGCGCGGCTTCGACGTCCAGGCCGACGGCCTCGACCTCCTCATAGTCGGGCTCGACCCGCTCGAGCGCGAGCCGCCGGCGAGCACCGTCCTCCACCCGGCCGCGGCGGTGCGCGTCGACGAGCTTGTGCCGCGCGATCGTCAGGAGCCACGGCGCGGCGGTCGTCCCGCGCGGCCAGCGGCCGTCGTGCACGGCGATCAGCGCCGCCGCGAACGTCTCGGCCAGCAGGTCCGCCGAGTCCTCGCGCGTCGCCCGTCGCACCAGGTACGCGAGCACGAGCGCGCGGTGGCGCGCGAACAGCTCACCGAAGGCGTCGGCGTCGCCGCGCCGGGTGGCGGCCATGAGCTGCTCGTCGGTACGGGCCATCTGCCCTACCTAACGCGCTCACCTCGGTTCTGTGACACGAAAGGCACCGCGCGGGTCCAGCCGCTCGGCGAGCCGCGCGAAGTCGTCCGCGCGTGGGTAGGTGCCGGGCTGCAGGTGGGCCTTGCCCGGGTGCGGGCGCGGTTCGAACGGCGCGAGCGCCGCCTCGACGTCGCGCAGCACGCCCTCGATCGGCACGCGCTCGAACGTGAAGTGGAAGGCGACCGAGTCGCGCTCGTAGGCCGTGCTCATCCACAGCGCGTCGGCGGAGATGGTGCGGATCTCGCTGACGAGCAGATGGGGCACGGTCAGCGCGCGCAGTGCCTGGATCGCGTGCACGGCGTGCTCGCGGGGCAGGACGTACTCGGCCTGGATCTCGGCGCCGTGGCTGGGCGTGAACCCCATCCGGAAGTGCGGCAGCCGGTCCCACCACGGCCCGGGCCGGCCGAGCTGCGCGGTGCAGTTGACCGGGTCCAGCTCGATGATCGGGTGGCGGTCGACCGTCGCGGGCCGCGCGTCGTAGAGCGTCTCGGGCGGCGTGCCGCGCGCCTTCAACCAGACCATGTCGACCGCGTCCCAGCGCGTGAACACGCTGACGCTGTAGGTGGCGGACAGGATCGCGTCGAAGTGCTCGAGGAGCGCATCCCAGCTCAGCCCTTCGAAGACGCGCTGGCCGACCTCGTAGAACGGCTCCGTGTCGAGCGTCAGCCGCGTGAGCACGCCGAGCCGGCCGAGGTGCACGACCATGCCGTCGAAGTCCGGGTCGCCGCGGCGCGCCGTCACCAGCTCCCCCGTGCTCGTCACCAGCTCCAGCGCGCGCACCGCCGTGGCGAGGTTGCCGGTGCCGGAGCCGTGCGTCGCCGTGGCGATCGCGCCGGCGACGGTGATGTGCGGCAACGAGCCGAGGTTGTGCAGCGCCCGGCCGTCCAGCTGCTGGGCGAGCTCGCCGTACGTCAGCCCGGCGTTGAAGGTGACCGCGTCCTCGTCGAGGACGACGTCCGCCGGCAGCCCGCGGACGGACACCTGCTCGTCGGCGTCCGCGATCGCGTTGAACGTGTGCCGTGAGCCGAGCGCGCGGATGGACGGCGCGGCGGCCACCACGGCGCGCAGCTCGTCGAGCGTGCGCGGCTCGTGCAGCCGCGCCGCCCGGTAGGTCACGTTGCCGGCCCAGTTGGTGCTCACGGCACGTTACGGCGCAGCTCGTCGAGCCAGGCGGCGCCCGTGGAGTCGCTCGGCGCGCGCCAGTCGCCGCGCGGGGAGAGCGATCCGCCGGAGCCCACCTTGGGCGAGTTCGGGATCGCGGTGCGCTTGAACTGGCTGATGCGGAAGAAGCGGTCGAGGAAGACCTCGAGCCACTGCTTGACGTCCTCGCGCGCGTACTCGTTGCGCTTGGCGTCGGGGATCAGGTCCAGCCACGGGCCGCGGTCCCGGTCGCCCCAGGCGTGCTCGGCCATGAACGCGACCTTGCTCGGCCGGTAGCCGAAGCGCAGGATGTAGAACAGGAAGAAGTCCTGCAGCTCGTACGGGCCGACCTTGCTCTCGGTGTCCGACGTCGGCTTGTCGCCCTCGCCCGGGATCAGCTCCGGCGAGATCTCCGTGTCCAGCACCGACTGCAGGACCTCGTTGACCTCAGGCTCGAACTGCTCGGTGTCGATCACCCAGCGCAGCATGAAGCTGATCAGCGTCTTCGGAACGGACGCGTTGACGGCGTAGTGGGACATCTGGTCGCCGACGCCGTAGGTCGCCCAGCCGAGTGCGAGCTCCGACAGGTCGCCCGTGCCGATCACGAGGCCGCCGAGGTAGTTCGCGAGCCGGAACAGGTGCGACGTGCGCTCGCCGGCCTGCACGTTCTCGAACGTGATGTCGTAGACCTTCTCGCCGCGGCTGTACGGGTGCTCGAGGTCCTTGAGCATCTGCTCGGAGGACGGCGTGATGTCGATCTCCTTGGCGGTGACGCCGAGGGCCTCCATCAGCTTCCACGCGTTGCCCTTGGTGTGGTCGCTCGTGGCGAAGCCGGGCAGCGTGTAGGCCAGGATGTTCTCGCGCGGGAGGCCGAGCCGGTCCATCGCGCGGGCGAGCACGATCAGCGCGTGCGTGGAGTCCAGGCCGCCGGAGACGCCGATCACGGCCTTCTCGATGCCGGTGGCGCGCATCCGGGTCTCGATCCCGCGGACCTGGATGTTGTAGACCTCGTAGCAGCGCAGGTCCCGCGTGGCGGGCTCGGCGGGCACGTACGGGAAGCGCTCGATCCGGCGCTTGAGCGGCGTGCGCTCCTCCCCCGCGCCGAGCTCGAACTCGACGTGGCGGAAGGACTCGATCCGGTCCTTGTGGTCGTGCATCGTGTCGCCGAACGAGTTCGTGCTCGAGCGGTCCGACAGCATGCGGTCCAGGTCCACGTCGGTGATGAGCAGCTGCTCGTCGTCGGCGAAGCGCTCGGCCTCGGCGACCAGGTCCCCGTTCTCGTAGATCATCGCCTGGCCGTCCCAGGCGAGGTCGGTCGTGGACTCGCCACGGCCGGCCGCCGTGTAGATGTAGGCGGCGATGCAGCGGGCGGACTGGCCGCCGACGAGCGTGTGGCGGAAGTCGGACTTGCCGACCGTGATGTTGGAGGCCGACAGGTTCGCCAGGATCGTCGCGCCGGCCATCGCGCCGTACGTGGACGGCGGCAGCGGCGTCCACAGGTCCTCGCAGATCTCGACGTTGATCGAGAGCCCGCGCACGTCACGCGCGTCGAAGATCAGGTCGTTGCCGAACGGCACCTTCTGCCCGAGCACCTCGACCTCGTAGCCGATGAACTCGCGGGCGGCGCGGAACTGGCGCTCCTCGTAGTACTCGCGGTACTCCGGCAGGTAGCTCTTGGGGACGACGCCGAGGATGCGGCCGCGGTGGATGACGAAGCCGCAGTTGAACAGCCCGCCCTGGGCGCGCAGCGGGCCGCCGACGATGACGACCGGCAGCAGCTCCCGGCTCGCCTCGACGACCTGCTCCAGCGCGCGCTCGACCGCGTCGTTGAGCGCGGCCTGGTGCAAGAGGTCGTCGATCGCGTAGGCGGAGAGCCCGAGCTCGGGGAAGACGGCGAGCGACGCGCGCTCGGCGGCGGCGCGGCGGTACAGCTCGAGCGTGCGCTCGACGTTGAACGCCGGGTCGGCGGGCTTGACGTGCGGGACCGCCGCGGCCACGCGCGCGAACCCGTGGGTGTAGAGGGACTCGTAGGCCACAGGCGTCATCTACGCGGTGGCGGCCTGCGCGAAACGCGCGAGGTCAGGAAACGTCGCGTCCGGCACGGCCGCGGCGGGCGGCGTCGCCCCGCCGCCCGCGCGCCCCGCCCGGCGGTCGATCCACACGGTCGTCAGGCCGAGCGCCTTCGCGGGCACGTGGTCGTGGAACAGGCTCTGCGCGACGTGCAGGATCCGCTCGCGCGGCACGTCGATGCGCGCGAACGCGAACTCGAAGTTCTCGATCCGCGGCTTGTAGCCCTCGGCCTGCTGCGCGGTGATCACGTGGTCGAAGTCGACCCCGAGCTTCGCGTTCGAGGCCGCGAACAGGTCGTCGTCGCAGTTGGTGATCACGCCCAGCTTGAAGCGCTCCTCGAGCGCGGCGAGCGCCGCCGGGCTGTCCGCGAACGCCGGCCAGTCGACGACCGAGCCGCCGAACGCCTCCTGCTCGGCCGCGGTCGGCTCGAACCCGAGGTCGGTCCCGATGCCCCGCAGCGCGCCCGCGAGCACCTGCCGGTAGCGCAGGTACGGGCCGGCTTCCAGCGCCGCCTCGTGGTGCGCGAACCGCTCCAGGAGCTCCTCGTCGTCACGGCTCGCGCCGTGCGCCTCCAGGACCGGCCGGAGCGCGGCGAGGATGCCGCTCTCCCAGTCGATCATCGTCCCGTAGCAGTCGAAGGTGAGTGCGTCGAACGCACGGAAGTCGAGGTCGGCCACGGGCCTCATCCAATCACGTCGAGCGCGTCGTCGAGGACTGCTGAGACGCGCCGGCGCACCGCTTCGGCCGGGAGCTCCTCCAGAACCGCCTCGGCCACGGTCTCGTGGCGGAGCAGGATCACGGCGGCCAGCAGCGCGCCGCGGACCTGCCCGCCGGCGGCTGCGCCGAGCGGCTTGCCCCACCCGTGGGTGAGCGTTGTGCGCCGTGCCCGCAGCGTCGGGGACGCGCGCTCGCACGCCAGGAACCCGCGGATGCCTTCGAGCAGCGGGCCGTCGAGGTCCGCCCACGTGCACGGGCCGGCGAGCACCGGACGGTCGAGCAGGGGGCGCAGCGACTCCCCCGCCGCGACCGCGGCGACGAGACGTTCGAGCACGGCCGGCTCCGCGTCGAAGAACAGCTCCTCCTTGCTGCCGAAGTAGTTCCAGATCGTCTTCGGCGCCACGTTCGCCGCCGCGGCGACCTGCGCGAGCGTGACGGCCTCGAACCCGTGCCGCTCGAACAGACGTGTGGCCACGTCCGAGATGGCCTGCCGGGTCGCGGCCTTCTTGCGCTCGCGCAGAGATTCCACGAACGTAAAGTTACCATCATGGTAGAAATTTGCGGATGCGATGGATGATCACGGGCACGAGCAGCGGCTTCGGCGCGGCGCTGGCGACGGTGGCGCGCGCGGCGGGGCACGAGGTGGTGGCGACGACGCGCGCCGGAGGCGGTGACCTGCACCTGGACCTCCGTGACCCCGAGTCGATCCGCGCGGCCGCGGCGGCCGCCGGCGACGTTGACGTCCTCGTCAACAACGCGGGCTTCGGGCTGCTCGGGGCGTTCGAGGAGCTCACCGACGCGGAGCTGCGCGACGCCTTCGAGGTCAACCTGCTCGGGCCGCTCACCCTGACCCGCGCGCTGCTTCCCGGGATGCGCTCCCGCCGGTTCGGGCGGATCGTGCAGCTGTCGTCGGTGGTGGGCGTGACCTCCGGCCCGGGCGGCGCGGCCTACGCGGGCCCGAAGGCAGCGCTGGAGGCGGCGTCCGTCGCCCTCGCCGGGGAGGTGCGGCATCTCGGCATCCGCGTGACGATCGTCCAGCCGGGCCCGTTCCGGACCGCGTTCGGCGGAGCGGGGTTGCGCTGGAGCACGCCGCTGCCCGACTACGCCGAGGTCATCGGGCCGCCACGCGCGGCGCTCGAGGCCGGCCACGGCCGCCAGCCCAACGATCCCGCCCGGGGTGCCGCCGCGATCCTCGCCGCGGTCACGCGGGACGAGCCGCCGCTGCACCTCCCCCTCGGGCCCGAGGCCTTCGACTGGATCCGCGAGTACTTCGCCGAGCGTGTGAACGCCTTGTCGGCGGTGCGCCCTCTCGGCCTGGACACGGCGTATCGTCCGGCCCCATGAAGCGCGTCGGCATCCTGCACCCCGGCGCGATGGGCGCCGCCATCGGCACCGCGCTGCTCAGCGCCGGCCACGAGGTCCTCTGGGACGGCCGCGGCCGCTCGCAGGACACCGCCGCGCGCGCCGCCCGCTTCACCGACGCGGGCGCCGACCTGCTCACGCGCGCCGAGGTCGTCCTCTCGATCTGCCCACCCGACCGCGCGCTGGAGGTGGCCGCGGCCGCCGCGGACTTCGCCGGCCTATACGTCGACGCCAACGCCATCGCCCCGGGCACCGCGGCGCGGATCGCCGTGCCCCACTACGTCGACGGCGGCATCATCGGCTCGCCCTCCGCCCCACGCCTGTTCCTCAGTGGCACCCGCGCGGCGGAGGTGGCCGCGCTGTTCGCCGGCACGACCGTCGACGCCCGCGTCCTCGAAGGCGGCCCCTGCTCCGCCTCCGCGCTGAAGATGCTCTACGCCGCCTGGACCAAGGGCAGCGCGGCGCTGCTCCTCGCCATCGAAGGCGCGGCGACCGAGCTGGGCGTGGACAACGACCTCCACGCCGAGTGGGACGACTCCCAACCCGAGCTGTCGGGCCGGCTCGAACGCGCCCAGGCCGCCGCCGAGGCCAAGGGCTGGCGGTGGGCGGGCGAGATGCGCGAGATCGCGACGACGTTCGAGGCGACGGGCTGGCCGCCCGGCTTCCACGCGGCGGCCGCGGAGGTCTACGAGCGGGGTTGAACGGCGAAGCCGCCGCGGTGCCCGAAAGCACCACGGCGGCTTCGAGAACGCGGTTCCTTACGGCGTCGTGGTCGACAGCGTGAAGGTGAGCGTCTTGCTGTACGAGCCCGTGCGCAGCGGGTCGTTGGCGCCGATGGCCTGCTTGAACGTGACCGGCACCTTCTCGTTGGAGGTCGGTGCGGTCCACGTCTTCACGACGCCCAGCCCCTGGAGCGGCTGAGCCAGCGCGAAGGCGCCGTTGACCAGCTTGCCCGTGTTCGTCGGGCTCGGGTCGGCGACGGTGAGCGTCGCGTCACCCGCGGTCGAGATGACCGTGGCGTCGGTGGTCGCCGTGTACTCGGCGGGCACGCCCGGCTTGAACGTGCCGAACGAGGCCGGCGCGCCCAGCGAGAGGGCCAGGGTCGCGGGGACCGAGCCGCCGACGGTGCCGGTGGCGGGCGGCGACTTGACGACCGTGATGCCCTCGCCCTCGAACTGCACCCAGTTGAGGAGCATCACGTTGTTGGCGCTGAACGTCAGGAACAGCTCGTTCTGGCCCTCGAGCGAGAGCGGGAACGTCATGCTCTTCCAGATCGGCTCGGTGGCGACCGTGGTGCCCGTCGCCGTCAGCGCGAACGTGCCGACGACCGGGCCCGTCTGGGAACCCGTGCGCAGCACGACGTTGCCGAGCGCGGAGCCCGGGGCACGGCCGGCGGTCGCGTCCGCGTAGCGGAACGTGATGCCGTTGACGTTCTTGAGGTTGAACGGCCCGTTCAGGCGGATGAAGTCCGCGTTGCCCAGGCTGAACATGTGCAGACCGCCGCCCACGTCGTTCGTGGACGTGGCCAGCACGCCGTTGGTGAACGTCGCGTGCTCGACCTCCTGCTTGCGCTGGCGGATCTTGACCTGCTTGGTCACGGTGATGCCGGGGGCGGCACCGTTGCCCTTGTCGGTGTAGACCGCGCTGATCACGCCGAACACGTTGCCGCCGTGGAACACGTCCTCCTCGAGGGTCTGGAGGAAGCCGTTGCAGCCGAGCTTCTCCTCCTCGCCGTGGCCGTGCTCGTCATGGCCGAGGATGAACTCGACCTCGACGTCCTTGCAGTCGATGACCTTGTCCTCGGCGTCGGTGATCTCCACCGAGTACGGGATCTTGTCGCCGAACTGGAACGTGCCGCCCTCGACCGGGGTCACGATGTTGATCACCGGAGCGGTGTTGCCGGCGGTGATGAGCGTGGAGGTCGAGGTCTTCTTGCCCGTCGAGTCGATCACGGACAGCACGACGGTGTAGGCGCCGGCCTTGGTGAACGTGTGCGCCGGGTTGGCCTCCTCGGAGATCGGCGAGCCGTCGCCGAAGTCCCACTCGTAGCGGATCGAGTCGCCCGGATCCTGGTCGAGCGAGCCGGCGCTCGAGAAGTTGACCGTCAGCGGCACGCCACCGTCGGTCTTGTCGGCGGAGAGCACGGCCTTGGGCGCGCGAGCGCCCTTGACGTACTCCCACTTGTACATGCCGGCGTCGAAGTTGGCCGTGAAGAAGCCGTTGCCGTACGTCAGCAGGTAGAACGCGCCGTCCGAGCCCCACGCCATGTCCATCGGCGCGTCGCACTCGAACATCGGCGGGTTGAGCGGGTTGACCTGACCGCAGTCCAGGAAGTTGTTGACCTTCTGGATGTGGTTGTCACCGTCGAGCTTGATCTCGCGCATGGTGTTGCGGCCGAACTCGCCCACGATGACCGAGTCGTCGTAGTACGGCGGGAACTTCACCGTGCTCGGGTTGCTCGCGTCGAACTCGTACTTGCTCATGCCGTGCGGCGCGACGCCGCCGTCGAAGAGCTCCGGGAACAGCCGCGGGCACTCGCTGCTCGAGCCCGGCGCCGGCGTGCCGACGGTCGGGTTCGTGTACTCCTGGCACGGCGTGCCGATGCCGACCGGACGCGTGGCGTTCGGGTTGTCCTGGTACGAGTACCAGATGTCCGGGTCGGTGACCGGGGGCAGGTCCTGCAGACCCGGCTCGACGGACGGACCGCCGTCGCGCACCCAGCGCGACGTGTTCTTCTGCGTCGCGCCACCGCACTCGATCGCCTTGGCGCCCGTCACCGGGATGCGGCCGGCGGTCGTGGTGCCGGCGGCGAACTCGCTGAACTCCCACTCCCAGTAGCCGAGCTTGCTCGAGTAGCACGTCGGCCAGCCGTAGTTGGACGGCTTGCGGACGATCTCGTAGCGGCCGACGCCCGCGGGACCACGGCCACGCGAAGGCGTGTTGGAGTCCGGCGAGTAGTCGCTCGTGTAGATCACGCCGTCCGAGTCGACGTCGACGCGGAACGGGTTGCGGAAGCCCATCGAGTGGATCTCCGGGCGGGTCTTGGCCTGCGGCGCGCCCGCGACGAGCGGGAACAGGTTGCCGGCCGGGATCGTGTACGCGCCCGAGCCCGAGCCGTAGTCCGCCTTGTTGAAGTCGGACGCGGCGATGGCGCCGGACTTCGGCTTGATCCGCAGGAGCTTGCCGCGGAGGTCGTTCGTGTTGGCCGCGGAACGGCGCGCGTCACCGATCGGCGGCAGGAAGTAGCCGCCCTCGACCTGCGTCGTCACGGTCGCGGTGCCCCCGCCCTGCAGGCCGGCGTTGTTGACCGTCAGCTGCGGCTGGTTCTTCTGCGCGCGGGCGCGGCGGAAGAACACGTTGATGTTGGTCGTGTTGACCGTGTTCGGGGCGGTCTGCGTCGGCAGCGGGCTGACCTGGATCTCGTCCGCCTCGATGTTCGACAGCGCCTCGAGCGCGGCGTCGATGGCCGGGCCGGCCGCGTCGTACGGGATCGGCGCGGTCGTCTGGCCGTCGAACGTCAGCGTGAACGTGCCGCCGGTCGCGCCGTTGACGCGCACGACCTGCTGCTCGTCGGACATCTGGTCGTTGAACGGACCGAAGCCGCCGCCGTTGACGCCGCCGGCCTCGTTGTCGTCACCGGTGCCGGTGATGAGGTTGTTGTCCTTGTCGAAGACGATGTCGCCGCCGACGTGGCAGCAGGAGCCGCGGTTCTGCGCGACGCGCATGATCTGCTGCTCGGAGTCGAAGTCCATCGTCAGGTCGCCGTTGGCGTCCTCGACGAGCTTGAAGCGCGACAGCTGGAAGTAGCCGACCCACGGGTCCCAGGCCGTTAGCGACGCCTGCGGCGTCGTCGGGGCGTTGGCGATCGGCGTCGTCTGCGTCACGACCTGGCCGGTCGAGAGCTTGACGTCGGTGACCGTCAGCGGCGAGTAGTACAGGTACAGCCACTTGTTCTGGTCGTAGTCGTTGTCGATGCCCGGGCCATAGAGGCCGTCCTCGGACACCGAGTACAGGCGGAACTTCGACGGGGTCGACGCGGCCTGGAAGTCGGCGACGACCTTGGTCGTGCCCTTGGCCGGATCGTGGATCCGGACCTGACCCGAACGAAGCGTCTGGATGATCCGGCCGTCCTTGAGGCGGACGAAGCCGATCGGCTCACCGACGTTCGGCGGCGCGGCGATCTTGGTCTGCTGGTAGTTCGACAGCACCGTGGCGCCGCAGTCGCTGTAGGTCGGGTCGCTCTGCCCGGCGGCCCAGGCGATGGCGCCCTTGAGGTGCTTGGTCAGGTCGGCGTCGAACGCCGCGGCGTTCGTGCCGAGGCCCGTGTAGAACGAGCGGCCGGAGCTGAAGTCCTTGCACCACGAGATCGGGTGGTCGGCGCCCATGGTGCCGCCGGAGATCCCGTCGAGCACCTTGCCCTGCGGCTGCTTGCCGAACGGGTCCTCCACCACGGAGGCCAGGACGTGCGACTTGCCGCGCACGTTGGCGGCGAAGTTGTACCAACCACCCTCGGCGCGATCCCAGTACTGCGGCAGGGTCTTGCTCGCGTCGTGGACGCGGTCGATGACCTTGACCGTGGCGCTCTGCGCCGGCGCGCTGCCCGAGGACCGCGTGCCGAGCAGGTCGGTCATGAACTGCCAGGACGAGTCGGTCTCGATCGCGGAGCCGACGCCGACGAAGCCGCCGCCCTTCTTGTAGTACGCCTCGAACGCGCCGCGCTGGGCGTCGTTGAGCGGGCTCGCCTGGCCCGTGTTCAGGAACACGACCGTGCGGTAGGCGTCCAGGCCGGCGGGCGTGAACTTCGCGCCGACCTCGGCCGGAGCGGGCGCCTCGACGACCCCGTCAGCGCCGACGGCGCTGGTGATCGCGCTGATGCCGGCCGCGCTCGTGGCGTCCGACGTGCTGGTCACGACCAGCACCTTGTACGGCTCGACCGCCTGCTCCTTGGCAGACGCGGTCGCGGGAACGGCCAAGGCCAAGCTCGCCAGAGCGAGGCCCCAACTTCTTCTCCCCATTTCTCCTCCTGTTATGTGGGCGACCCTTCACCGCGCGTGCCCGCCCTCCCGAGGCATGGACGCGCGGATGACGCTCGGACACCCATCATCTGCCGGTACTTACACAGAAGTAGGTGCCCTTCGGGCCGAATCCTCTCAGAACTTGGATGAGAGTCAAGGGGAAGTTACATGAGTAAACGGTCGCTTCGGTCCGCCTAGCGGACATAGCGCGCGAGCGTGAGCTCGCACCAGACCGACTTGCCGTCGTGCAACGGGCGTGTTCCCCAGCGGTGCGCCACCGCGGCGGTCAGCTGCAGGCCGCGTCCGTGATCGTCCTTGGCGGTCGGCCGGAGCTTGCGCGGGATCGCCGCGCCGCCGTCGTCGACCTCGATCCGCAGGTGCTCGGGGTCACGACGCAGACGCAGCTCGACCGGCGGGCGGCCGTGCAGGATCGCGTTCGTGACGAGCTCGCCGGCGATCAGGAGCACGTCGTCGATCAGCCGCTCCGGGCACTCCCACTCGCGCAGCACGTCGGTCGTGAACACGCGCGCGCGGCGGATCTCCTTCAGGTCATCCTCGAGCGCGATGGCCGCCGACGTCTGCGGCGGTGCCGGCCGCGCCCGGGCGACGAGGAGCGCGACGTCGTCGTCGCTGCCCTCGGGCACGAGCGCCTGGACGAGCGCGTCGGGATAGGCCTCGATCGGCAACTGGCCGTCGAGGCCGGCGAGCGTGGCGCCGAGGCGGTCGATGCCGGCGTCGATCACGCGGTCCCGCCGTTCGACGAGACCGTCGGTGTAGAGGGCGAGGTGCGAGCCGGCGATCAGGTCCGCGCGCGCCTCCGTGAACCGCGGCGACCCGGTGCCGAGCGGAGGTCCGGCGGACCCGTCGAGGCGTTGCGGGCCTTCGCCCGGCGCCACCAGCAACGGCGGGAGCTGGCCGGCGTTCGCGTACGTGAGCGAGCAGTCGCGCGGGTCGAAGATCGCGAACAGGCAGGTGACGATCTGCTCGGCGCCGAGCTGGCCGACGACGTGGTCGAGCATCTCCAGCACGTCGGCGGGCGAGAGCTCGAGCTGGGCGTACGCGCGGACCGCGGCGCGCAGCTGGCCCATCACCGCCGCGGCGCGCACGCCCCGGCCGATCACGTCGCCGAGCACGAGCCCGGTGCGCCCCGCGCCGAGGTCGATCACGTCGTACCAGTCGCCGCCGACCTGGGTGCCGGCGACGCCCGCGTGGTAGTACGCGGCGACGTCGAGCTGCTCGGCGTCGAACGTGCGCTCGGGCATCAGGCTCTGCTGGAGCTCGTCGGCGATCCGCCGCTCGCGATCCGCCGCCTCCCGCTCCGCCGCGGCCTGCGCGAGCGCGCGCTCCCCGGCGCGCTGCTCCGTGATGTCCTGCAGGCTGCCGCGCAGCCGCACCGGGGTGCCCTCGTCGTCGCGCTCGAGCTCGCCGAGCGCGTACATGATGCGCGTACCCTGCTGCGGCGCCTGAAGGCGGAACTCGACCTCGAGCCGTCCGCTGACCATGGCGTCCTGAATCGACTTCGCGGCCCGCTCGAGGTCATCGGGATGCACGCTCTCGAACGCTCGTGCCAGCCCGCCCGCGCGCAGCTCCTCGGCGGTGAGGCCGACCTGGCGAAGGTACTCCGCGGACGCCGTGACCTCGTTCGTCGCGAGCTCGAGCTCCCAGCTCCCGACGCGCGCGAGCCGCTGCGCCTGGTCGAGCAGGTCGCCGCTGCGGCGGAGCGCGTCCCGGGTGCGGCGGGCACGGTCGAGCTCCAGGTTCGCGTGCACGCGCGCGAGCAGCTCGCGCGCGGCGAACGGCTTGATCAGGTAGTCGTCGGCGCCCGCCTCCAGACCCTCGATCGTGCCTTCCTCGCCCGCGCGGGCGGAGACCATGATCACGGGGATGTCGGTCGTCGCCGGGTCGGCCTGCAGGCCCGCCAGCAGCCCGAAGCCGTCCAGGTTGGGCATCATCACGTCGGTCACGACCAGCTCCGGCGGCTCGCGCCGGGCGAGCTCGAGCGCGACCGCGCCGTCGGGTGCGGTCTGCACCGAGTAGCGGGTGTCCAGCAGCGACGCGATGTAGGAGCGCATGTCCGCGTTGTCGTCGACGACGAGCACGCGCGGGCGTTCCTCGGCGAACGGGTGGTCGTCGCCCTCGTCGTCGGGCGACAGCCAGCGCATCGCTTCCGCGACGAAGCCCTCGGCGTAGCGCTCCGCTTCGGTCTGCCCGGAGGGCTGCGTGACCACCTGGTCGGCCGGGAGGTGCTCGGAGCCGAACGGGATCGCGACGGTGAAGGTGGAGCCCTCCCCCGGTACGGAGCTGACGGTGGCTTCGCCGCCGTGCAGGTCGGCGAGCTCGGCGACCAGCGCCAGCCCGACGCCGGTGCCTTCGTGGCTGCGCGACCGTGCGCCGACGACGCGGTGGAAGCGCTCGAACAGGCGCTCCTGGTCGGCCGCCTCGATGCCGATCCCGGTGTCGGCGACGGTCAGCTCGGCGCGGCCCTCGTGGGCCCGCAGCCGCACCGTCACGCCGCCCGCGAACGTGAACTTGAGCGCGTTCGACAGCAGGTTCATGACGATCTTCGCCCACATCTCCGCGTCCACGTGGACCGGCTCCGTGAGCGCCGCGGTGTCGACCGTGAGCGTCAGGCCGGCACGCTCGTAGGCCGAGTCGAACATGCTCGCGAGCTCCGCCGTGTAGCGGGCGAGGTCGATCGGCGTGTAGGCCGCGTTGATGCGCCCGGACTGCAGCCGCGAGAAGTCCAGCAGCGTGTTGACCAGCTTGAGCAGGCGCTGCGCGTTGCGGTGGATCCGCTCAACGCGGACGCGCTGCTCGCCGGCGAGCCGGTCCTCCGGATCCGCCAGCGCGTCCTCGGCCGGCCCGAGCAGCAACGTCAGCGGTGTGCGCAGCTCATGGCTGACGTTGGTGAAGAACGCGGTCTTCGCTTGGTCGAGCTCGATCAGGCGCTCCGCCCGCAGCCGCTCCTGCTCGTACGCCCGGACGTTCGTGAGGCCGGCGGTGATCTGGCCGGCGACCAGCTCGAGGAAGCCGCGGTAGCCCTCGTCGAGGGCGCGATAGCGGTTGAGGCCCGCGACGAGGAAGCCGACGCCGCCGAGCGGCAGGCACAGCGCCGCGACCGGAGGCTCGTCCCAGGCGCCGAGCGGCGGCGCCAGACGCTCGAGGTCCTCGACGAGCAGCGGCTCGTCGTCGACGAGCGCCGCGAGCGGCCAGGTATCGTCGGGCGGCGCGAACGGCGCTCCGCTGTGAGCGGCCAGGCGCGCGCTCCCGTCCTCCTCCCAGAGGTACACGAGCGTGAAGGGCAGCGTGCGCTGGTCCGTCCCGAGCTGCTCCGCGGCCGAGGCGAGCACCTCGTTCTCGTCGCGCGCGGACGACATCGCGGCGCTGAGGTCGCGCAGCGTGGAGAGCTGGCGCGCGCCGATGACGCGCTCGGTCTCCTCCGAGACGACGCACAGCATCCCTTCGATCTCGCCCTCGTCACCGGCGAGCGGGCTGTAGGAGAACGTGTGGTACGTCTCCTCGACGAACCCGCTGCGCTCGAGGAACAGCAGCAGGTCCTGGTCCCACGTGGCCTGCCCCGTGGAGAGGACGCCCTCGATCCGTGGCCCGATGTCCGGCCAGATCTCCGCCCACACCTCGCGCGCCGGGCGGCCGAGCGCCCACGGGTACTTGTCGCCGAGCGTGTCGCGCCGGTACGCGTCGTTGCAGAAGAACGTGAGCTCCGGCCCCCACGCCATCCACATGCTGAAACGCGACGTCAGCAGCACCTGGACGATGCTCGCCAGGCTGCGCGGCCACTGCTCGGGCGGCCCGAGCGGCGTCGCCTCCCAGTCGACCGCGAGCAGGTCGTGCCCGACCGGCCCGCCGGCGGTCAAGGCGGCGCGCGCGTTCCCGGTGGCGGACATCGCCGGCTAAGCGAGGCGCTCGGCGGGCTCGGCGACGATGTCGAGCACCTTCGCCAACCCCGACAGCTCCAGGATCCGCTGCACCGCCGACGCCCCGCCGACGGCCACGGAGAACCGCTCGTCATGCTCTTGCGCGCGCTTCTGCTGGCCGACGATCACGCCGAGCCCGCTCGAGTCGATGAACGTGACCTCGCGCAGGTCGAGGACCACCGAGGCGGCCCGCGCCTCCGGGTTCAGCAGCGCCTCGCGCAGCTTCGGTGAGGTGGCGAGATCGATCTCGCCGCCCGCGATCACGACGACCCCGTCGTCGCGCCGTTCGTGACGTACCTGGAAGAGTGGATTAACCGACACCGCGCGCAACATACCCCGCTAGAGCGGAATTACACGCGCATACACAACGGTCCTGGCGCCGGAGAGCAGATCACCCAGTGCGTCGACCGCGCGGGCGTACATGAGCGGGCTGGACCAGTGCGCGATCCCGACCGGTCCGTGGCGCTCAGCGCCCAGGTAGCCCTGCCGTCCGGCGAAGGCGGCGGTCGCGGTGCGCCAGGTCGCATCGTCGGCGTCGGCGACCACCAGCGCGCCGTCGCGCGGCGGTCCGGGGACGCTGACGTACCGGCACGGCGCGTCGTCGCGCAGCGCCCGGTAGAGCGCGTGGCCGGCGGGCGCGTCGGCCGCGTAGTCGGCCAGGAACGCGTCGTCCGCCTCGCGCGGGACGACGTAGCGCTCGATCACGCGAGCGCGCCCGCGATCACCGCGTCCTCCCAGGACATCCCGGAGCTCTTGAACAGACGCGGGCGGGCCGGATCGACGGAGGCGCCGTTCACGAGCTCGGCGAGCGTCACGAGCGAGCGCTCCTCCAGCACCCGGGAGCGGATCGGACCGATCACGTCGCCGGCCTCGCGCAGCGCCGACGTGCGCGACTCGACCACCACCGTCGCGCGGGCGGCGAGGGCGTCGTCGGTCTCGCGCCGGTCGGGGTCGTGGCTGCCGATCGCGACGACCGTGGCCGTGTCCTTGACCAGCGCGCCGTCGAACAGCGGGGCCGCCGCCGTCGTGCAGCAGCAGATGACGTCCGCCGTCCGGACCAGGTCGTCGACGTCGCCGTGGTCGCGGCCGACGAGGTCGACGTGCTCGATCGGCCGGATCGCGCGGATCGCTTCCGCGTGCGCGCGACCCTGCGGACCGCGCCCGAAGATCAGCAGACGGCGGGCGTCCTCGGCGGCGAGGTGGCGCACGGCGAGCGCGGAGACCGCGGCGGTGCGGACGTTGGTGACCGCGATGCCGTCCGCGAGCGCGGTCGGCGCGAGCGTCTGCGCGTCGAAGACCACGACGACGCCCTGGATGCGCGGGTCGCCGCCGACCGTCACCAGCTTGACCGCCACGTTCGGTCCGACCTCGCTCGGCATCATGATCAGCTCGCCGCCGGAGAGCGGCACGAACCGGCGCGGTGGGTCGCGCTCGGGATCCAGCCCCCCTCGCAGCGCCGCTTCAAGGGCGTCGACGGCGTCGACCGGGGGCAGCAGCCGCTCGACGTCGGCGGCCGAAAGGAGGCGGAGGGTCACGTCCTGTGACGTTGACACACCCGTGAACCGGAGAGCCACGGGGCCCCGTACGGTTACGCAAGTGCCCGAAGGACACGAGGATCTCAACACGTTGCTGCGCGCGCTGGTCGACACCCAGCGCGAGATCGTCACCCTCCTGGACGAGGTGACCAGCGACATCGCGGACCTGCGCGGTCGCGTCACGCTCCTCGAGTCGGCGACCGCCGTCCGTGCCGAGGCACAGCAGACCCAGTCGCAGACGCGCCGGCTGATGGCCGACGCGGAGCGCTTGCAGCTGCGCAGCACGAACTTGCTGGACGGCAACGGCGCCGTTTGAGCGCGCTGTCCGGCAACGGAATGGATGCATCCGCGCCGAGCACAACCGCCATCGTGCTGTCGCAGTGATCCATCCGCCGCTCCGCGGCGCAGCACTCTTCAACACGGCTCAAGGAGGTAACGCCATGCCCATGGGCATCGGACCGATGGAGATCGTCATCGTTGCGATCATCGCGCTGCTCGTGCTCGGCCCCAAGCGCCTGCCCGACGCAGGCCGCTCGCTCGGCCGCGGCCTGCGCGAGTTCAAGGGCGCGCTGTCGTCCAAGGACGAGGCGGACGACGCCGAGATCGAGCGCCGCGTGGAGGCCGCAACGGCCTCGCGTTCCTAGAGGCCGGCCTGGTTGATGCGGGCGCGCTCGCGGCCGCTGACGCCGGTCGGACCGCCGGCGGGCGTGCCTTCGGGCGCGCCGGCCCCGTGGTCCTGGGCGTCAGCGAGGCCGGTCGGGTCGTCCTCGCGGACGTGGACCTCGCCGTCCGCGGCCATCGCCCGTGCCGCCTGCTCCGCCGCGTCGCGGGTCTCGAACTCCTTCGTGGGCGACTCCGCGCCGGGCTCCAGGATCGCCCAGCGGTCGCCGTGGCGCTGCACCGTGATGTCAGGCATGACGTGGGGCTACCCAGGGCGGGTCACAAACGCCGCAGCGGCCACAGGCTCAGCAGCGTCGCGGCGGCACACACGCCCCAGACGGCCTGGTAGGAGCCGGCGACGCTGACCGCGATGCCGGCCAGCAGCGGGCCGAGCCAGATGCCCATGCCGCGCGAGACCGAGTAGTAGCCGGTCAGGGCGCCGCGCTCGTTGTCGGGCATCAGCGGGATCAGGACGGCGTAGGGCAGCGCCATGATCACGCCGCCGCCGAGCGCGATGAACGGCACGGCGAGCGTGACGACCCAGGCCGGCTCGAACAGCAGCGGGACGAGGAAGCCGATGCCGTGGATCGGCAACGCCCAGCGGAGCACGGTGCTCGAGCCGTAGCGGTCGGCCAGCGGGCCGCTCGCGAGCGCGGCGAACAGGACGATGATCGCGACGCCGCCGATGATCAGCGACGACTCGGTCTGCGAGAAGCCCATCTCCTGGGTGACGTAGAGCACGACGAACGTCTTCAGCGCGGCGAGCGACAGCTCCCACAGCGCGTTCGCGACCAGGAAGGCCTTCAGCTGCGTGTCGCCCCGGACGAGGTCGAACACGGCGCGCGCGCCGGCGTGCTGCTCGTTGCGCGGGCGCCGCGGCACGCCGCGGCGGATCAGCACGAACGAGAACAGCCCGATGCAGAGCGCGTAGACGATCGCGGCGGCCACGAACGGCGCCGCCTGTCCCCAGGCCAGCAGCAGGCCACCGCCCATCAGCGCGATGCCGGTGCCGGCGCCGCGCCAGACGGCCTGGGTCGCCTGCGCGCGGCCGGCGACCTCCTCCCCCACCGCGTCCGGGTACAGCGCGCGGTACGGCTCATAGGCGATGAAGTAGCCGGCGAAGAACACGAACGCCGCGACCGCGAGTACGGCGACCGAGCCCATGATCGCCATCGCCACGAGTCCGCCGATGACCATCGGGGTGGCCGCGAGCAGGAACGGCAGGCGCCCGCCGAGCTTGGTGTCCAGCCGGTCCGACCACGCGCCGACGACCAGCGGCAGCCACAGCGCCACCAGCCCTTCGAGGCCGATGATCATGCCGATCACCGCGCTGGACTCGACGAACTCGCGCGCGACGACCGGCGTGTAGGTCGTGACGACCGTCGAGGTCAGCGCGAGCGCGAGCGTGGGGATGCCGAGCAGCGCGACGGCACGCTTCTCGGGGGCGCGCAGCGCACGCGCGCCGGTGTCGGCTGTCACGTAGTGCCGTTCCCCACCATGACGCCACGGCGGGGTGCGGGCGCGATCAGCTGCTCCTGCAGCGCGCGCTGCTCGCGCAGGTGCCCGACCACCGCGCTGGCGGCGGTCGCGACCGGCACGGCGAGGAAGGCGCCCGCGATGCCCGCGAGCGTGCCGCCCGCGGCCACCGACACGAGCACCGCGACCGGATGCAGCTTCAGCCGTGGACCGACCACGACCGGGTAGAGCACGTTGCCCTCGACCTGCTGCACGACGATGATCGTCGCGAGGACGATCAGCGCGTCGGTGGTCCCGCCCGTCACCATCGCCACCAGTACGGCCGCCGCACCCGCGGCGATCGCCCCGATGATCGGGAAGAACGCGGCGAGCCAGGTCAGCACGATCAGCGGCAACGCGAGCGGAATACCCAGAATCAGCAGAACCACTCCGATGAGCACGGCGTCGACCGTCGCGACGAACACGACGCCCCGCGTGTACGCGGTGAGGTTGCGCCACATGCGGAAGCCGACCTCGTCCACCGTGCCCCGGCGGGCGCTCGGCAGCAACTCGAGCATCCACACCCACATGCGGCGCCCGTCCTTGACGATGAAGAAGCTCAGAAACACGATCAGGACGATGCTCGCGAGCGCGCCCGCGAGGGACGTGGAGGCGGCCATCGCGGTGCCGCCGAGCCGCTCCTGCGCGTGGTTGGCGGCGCTGTCGAGCTGCTTGTCGACCTCCGCGCGGCTCATCCCCGCGACGCTCTCGCCGAGCGAGTAGGCGACGCGCTGCACGCCTTCCTGGACGCTCGTGCCGAGGTCGGCGAGCCGGGCGATGAACGGCGGCAGGATCAGCGCGATCAGCGCGCACAGCGCCAGCACCGCGATCAGCACGGCGATCGACGCCGCGGCCGCCGGCCGCATGCCCCGGCACTCGAGCCGGTAGGCGATCGGCTTCAGGAGCGTCGCGAGCAGCACGGCGACGGCGATCGGCAGCACGACCGACATCAGCCGCCCGACCGCCCAGCCCGCGAGCAGCACCAGCAGCACGATGCCCAGCACCGACCACGCGACGCTGCCGACCCGGGTGAGACCGCCTCGGGCAATCTGAGTCACACGTCGCCCATACCCCCCGTGCGCGCCAAAGCAATCGCGTGTCAGCACGACGAGACGTTGCACGACGGCGCGCGAGTCGCGACAATGGGTGCCGATGCCCCCAGCCGCACGCGTAGGCGACATGCACACCTGCCCGATGTCCGACGGCCCGAAGCCGCACGTCGGCGGCCCGATCCTGCCGCCCGGCGCGCCCACCGTGCTGATCGGCGGCATGCCCGCGGCGACCGTCGGCTCGATGTGCACGTGCGTCGGCCCGCCCGACTCGATCGTCATGGGCTCGACCAAGGTCATGTTCGGCGGCCGGCCCGCGGCCCGCATGGGCGACCAGACCGCGCACGGCGGCGTGATCGTCGCCGGCTACCCGATGGTGATGATCAACTGAAGGCCGGGGCACCCCTTCCGCCCCACCCCGATCATCCGTGCCTGATTAGAGCCGGTCGAGGCTCGACGCCAGGTCGTCGAGTCCGTCGATCAGGCTGTTCACGCGGGTGACCGACGGGTCCTCGCCGCGCTCGTGCGGGCCTTGGGGCTCGAGCTCGGCCTGGAGCCTGGCGAGCCGCTCCTCGATCGTGCCCTCGGGCGCGGGCCGCGAGCGGAGGTCCTCGAACGCGAGCTGGATCTCCTGGAAGCGCTGCGTCGAGTCGGCCGAGTTGCCGTTGCGGTCGGGGTGGTGCTCCTTGGCCAGCCGGCGGTAGGCGTCGACGACCACGGCCGCCGACGCGCCGTGCGGGATGCCGAGCACGCGGTATGGGTCCTTCGCCACGCGCACAAACGTATCGTGGGCCGGGTGCAGGGCTATCTGGACGAGCTGCTGCGGCGGCTGCGCGCACGGCTGGGGGATCGCCTGGTGGCGGCCTGGGTGATCGGCTCGACCGCGCTCGGCGACTTCGACCCGAGCCGTAGCGACATCGACGTGCAGGCGGTGTCGAGCGAGCGCCTGGCCCCGGACGAGCTGCGCGCGCTCGCGGGTGACCTGAGCGCCGTGCCGTGCCCGGTGCGTGGGCTCGAGTTCGTGCTCTACGCCCAGGACGAGCTGGCGGATCCGCTCGGCCCCGCTTTCAGCCTCAACCTCAACACGGGCCCCGGCATGGACCACCACGAGGGCTACCACCCGGACGCCGAGCCGCGCTTCTGGTTCACGCTCGACGTCGCCATCGCGCGCCAGGACGCCGTGCCGCTCGCCGGTCCGCACCCGCGCGCGGTGCTGCCTGAGCTGCCGCGCCCGCTGGTGGTCGAGCGGTTGCGCGACTCGCTCGCCTGGTGGGGCGCGTACGGCGGCCCGCAGGCCGTGCTCGCCGCCTGCCGGGCGCTCGCCTGGGCCGAGACGGGCCGCTGGCTCTCCAAGGGCGAGGCCGCGCGTGCCGCCGGCGATCCGGTCGCCGACGCGGCGCTGGCCACGCGCACCGACCCCGCCGCCCCCGCCCCGACGCCGGACGAGATCGCGGCGTTCGTCGCCCGCGTGCACGCGCGGTTGCGCTGATCCCGCGCCGGCCGGCGGCACGTCGGGACGATGCGCAGGCGCGCGCGTGCGAGCCGCGCCAGCAGGTCAGGTGCCGGCGGGCACGCCGCGGCCGCCGCGGCGCATCCCGTGCCCGGCGGACACCGCGGCGGCCGCCACACCCCCCGCGGCGGGTCACGCGCCCGGCCGACACCGCCGCGGCCGCCGGCCGCTTCACGCGCCGGCGAGCAGCGTCGCCGCGCCGGCCGCGGCGATCAGCAGCACGGTCAGCCGGTGGGCGGCCGGGTGCAACCGGCCGACGAGCGGCGCGCCCACGAGCGCCCCGACCGCCAGGGCCGGTGCCAATGCGAGCGCGACCAGCGCGCCGCGCAGATCGCTCGTCCCCAGCAGCGCGGCGAGCGCCAGCGCGGTGGTGCTGAGCACCGTCGTGCACAGCCACAGGCGCCGCCGGAGCTCGTCGCCCCCGGCGTCGGCGCGCAGCGTCAGCAGCAACGCGACGAACGGCCCGATGACGGCGGTGAGCGCGCCGACGGCGCCGATCACGACGCCGGCCGCGGCCCCGGTCGCGCGTCCGGGGGCGCGGCGTGGTGCCCGCCGCTGCACGAGCGCCGCGGCGCATCCCGTGAGCAGGACCGCCGCCGCGGCCACCCGCAGCTCGGGCCCGCGCAGCGCGCCGAGCGCGAGCAGCGCCACGAGCTGCCCGGCGGGCGCGAACGTGAGCAGGCCGCGCGTGACGTCGTCCGCGTCCGGCGCCCGTCGGCCGGCGAGCAGCAGCCCGACCGACAGGACGATGCCGACCGCCAACACGCACGGCACGGCCTGGCCGTCGGGCAGGACGGCGATCGCGGCGGGCAGCAGCACGAGCGAGTACCCGACGCCGATCGCCCGCTGGACCGCCGCGCACGAGACCGCTGCCGCCACCAGGACCACGAAGCTCACGCACGGATACGGACGCACGCGTCCCCGCGGCGCAACTCACGGCGCGCGCCCGCTCGGCGCCGCCCGCCTCGCTACGGCCGGGCCAGCCCCACGAGCAGCCGCTCGAAGTCCTCGGGCGTGAGCGTGCCGCCCGTCGCGCGCGGGTGGCCGTGTGCGAACTCGCCGCCCACGTCCGGGAGGGCCTCGCGCAGCAGCGCGCGCAGGTCGCCGGCGGTGCCGCGGATCGAGAAGGCGACGCGGCCGGGCAGGTAGCCGTCGTTGGCGGCGAGCACGGGGCGTGGAGCGAGGCGCTTGGCCCACATCTGGGCGATCAGCGGGTGGACCTGGAAGGCCGAGCTGAAGCGGATCACGGCCACGCGCTCGCCGACCTGCGGCGCGGTGCGGCGGACGCGCTCCCACTCGGAGCGCCAAGCGTCACGGGCGGCTGCGAGCACGGTGATGCGAGGGTCGGCGAGCGCGGCCTTCGGGTCCTCGTGCTCGACGAGCAGCTCGAGCGCGACCCGCACGCCGTCCAGCTCCGGTCCGCGGCGCGGCGCGTTGATCAGCGGGACGAGCTTGCGCACGGCGGTCTTCGGCGCGCCGGCGCACTCGGGCAGGGCGAACCCACGGTCCCCCAGGTCCCCGACCGCACCGACCGCCGCCAGCCACGCCGGCTGCTCCGGGAACAGCCTTCGCAGCAACGGCGCGGTCGACGTCTCCGGGTCCTCGCCCGCCCCGGACAACACGTGCTGGTCGGGCCCGGGCGACGCCTCGGGCACGTGGTGGTCCACGACCACGACGGGCAGGTCGGACGCGCGCAGCCCCCAGTCGAGCAGCGCGGGCACGCCGGGCGGCGGTGTGCGCCACGGGTTCTCACCGCGCCCGAACAGCACGGCGGCCGCAGCCGGCTCTCCGCGGGCGCGCAGCGCGATCGCGCCCGCCGCGAGCCCGTCGGCGTCGGTGTGGGGGACGACGACGTCGGCGGCGAGCAGGGCGGCGCGGATCGGGTCCATCACGTTCGGTGCGGGTGTCGTCCCACCGCGGGATCACATCAGACGCGCAGCTCCGCCTCGAGGCGCTCCGCCGTCGCGCGCGCGAGCCGATCGCGCAACTCGTCGCCGAACGGCTGGAGCACGTCGACGTAGCTCTGGATCGACACGCCGCGGCCCGAGCGCACGAACACGAAGTCGGCGATCAGCTCCAGGTCGACCTCGTCGATCACGGCGGAGACGATGACGCGGCGCGCCGCGCGCTCGTCCCCCAGCTCGGCCTGCGCGATCGGCTCCAGGCGCAGCTTGCGGAACTGAACGCCCGGCTGCGAGGCGATGCTCTTGGCCAGGATCGCCCCGAAGCAGCTCGTCGTCTCGTCGGCGCTCACGCCGGCGAACGCGGTGCGCGCCGCGGCCTCGTCGGGGAATACGTACACCGAGCTCTCGGCCTGCGTGCTCTCCCCGCGCCGGAACGTCCGGCTGGTCGCCCCGCCCGAGACGGCGCGCTTGGCGTCCTCGACCGCCAGGCACGGCGACTTGATGTCCGTCCGCGCCTGCTCCGCCGCCCGCCAGCCGGAGGGGAAGTCGGCCAGCCGCAGGACGGCGGACTCGGCGTGGGCGCGATCGGTCTTCTTGGGCGCGTCGGCGCCGCACCCGGCGAGCAGCAGGACGGCGGCGAGCGAGGTCAGGATCAGCGTCTTCATCAGGCCCCGAAGGCTCCCGTTCGGACGCTTGCTTCCCCAGGCGGTTCGCTCGTCTCTCCACGGCGCGGCACCGCCAGCCGCCCGGGAGCTGTCCGCACCTACTCCAGTCCCGCAGCGTTGACGCGAGCGCGGTCACGTCGTCGGTGAGCCCCAGCGCGTGGTGCAAGACGACGATTTCCCGCGTCGCCGGGAGGGTAGGTGCGGGACCGGCGCAACGAGTAGGGTCGCGCCGGGACGACCGTCCGACGGGAGGAAGGTTTATGAGACGCACGCTGCTGCCGACGATCGCCATCGCGATCGCGGTCTCAGGCGCCGGCGCGGCCACCGCGACGGCAGGCGATCGCGGGCACGGGGACCGCGACAAGCCCGGTCACAAGGGTGGCGGGCACCAGGGCGGGCCGGGTGGCGGGCACGGCCATCCGGGCGGGCCGGGCGGCGGGCCCGGCGGCGGGCACGGCCATCCGGGCGGGCCGGGCGGCGGTCCCGGGCACCCCGGTCACCCCGGCGGTCCGGGCGGCGGCCTGCCGCAGAAGACGGCGACCGCGGTCGGCACGGGCGGCGCTGCCGCGACCGTCGACCTGCTCGCCACGGACGCCGCGATCGACACGCTCAAGCAGGGCGGCAACGCAGTCGATGCGGCCGTCGCCGCGGCGGGCGTGCTGGGCGTGACCGAGCCGTTCTCGTCCGGCATCGGCGGCGGCGGCTTCATGGTCATCCGCACCGCGCGCGGCCAGGTGACGACGATCGACGGCCGCGAGACCGCCGGCGCCGCGATGAAGCCGGACTCGTTCTGGGAGAACGGCGCCGCGCTGCCGTTCAACGACGCGCGCTACAGCGGCCTGTCCGCGGGCGTGCCGGGCACGGTGGCCAAGTGGGAGCTCGCGCTCGAGCGCTACGGCAGCAAGCCGCTGCGGAAGCTGCTCGAGCCCGGCATCAACGTCGCGCGCAACGGCTTCACCGTCGACCAGACGTTCTACGACCAGACGGTCCCGAACATCGACTACTTCGACGACGTCCCGTCCACAGCCGCGATCTACCTCGACCCGGACGGCACGCCGCGTGACGTCGGCAGCACGCTCAAGAACCCGGACCTCGCGAAGACGTACGAGTACATCGGACGCCACGGCGCCGACGCGTTCTACCGCGGCCCGCTCGCCAAGGCGATCGCGAACGCCGCCCAGCGCCCGCCGATCGCGCCGACCGCCAACCACACGTGGCGACCGGGCCTGATCACCGAGCAGGACATCGCGAAGTACCGCGCGATCGAGCGCAAGCCGACCAAGGTCGACTACAAGGGCCTCGAGGTCTGGGGCATGGGCCCGCCGTCCTCGGGCGGCTCGACCGTCGGCGAGGCGCTCAACATCCTCGAGGGCTACAAGCCGATCGGCGCAGACCGCACGCAGGCGCTGCACCGCTTCCTCGAGGCGAGCCGCTACGCGTTCGCGGACCGCGGCAAGTACCTGGGTGACCCGGCGTTCGTGAAGGTCCCGCTGGAGTGCCTGCTCTCGCAGCAGTTCGCGGACGCGCGCCGCGCGCTGATCACCGACCAGGCCAAGAACGCCGCCGTCGAAGGCGGCGACTGCGGCCCGGCCGGCGTCACGCCGGCGCTCAGCGACGGCCCGTCGACCACGCACCTGACGATCGCCGACAAGCACGGCATGGTCGTCTCGTACACGTTCACGGTCGAGTCCACGGGCGGCAACGGCATCGTCGTCCCCGGCACGGGCATCCTGCTCAACAACGAGCTGACGGACTTCGACTACACGTCGCTGACCGCGCCCAACCGCTCCGAGGGCGGCAAGCGCCCGCGCAGCTCGATGGCGCCCACGATCGTCACGAAGGGCGGCAAGCCGTTCCTCGCCGTGGGCTCCCCGGGCGGCTCGATGATCATCACCACCGTCCTGCAGACCCTGCTCGAGCGCCTCGAGCTCGGCAAGGACCTGCCGGGCGCGATCGCCGCGCCGCGCGTGTCCCAGCGCAACGGCGCGACCAGCATCGGCGAGCCCGAGTTCATGAACACCGAGGCGCCGGCGCTGACGGCCCGGTACGGGCACGCGTTCGGCACGCCGCAGGCCGAGATCGGCGCCACCACCGGCATCGAATTCTTCGACCGCGGGAAGATGCTCGCGGCCGCCGAGCCGGTCCGCCGCGGCGGCGGCAGCGCGCTGGTCGTCAAGACCGAGCGTTGAGCACTGGAGGTTGGACGCGGCTCACAAGCCGCGTCCAACCCGTCCGCTACGTTCGGAGGGATGCTCCAGACGACCTTCGGGGCCGTCTCCGTCGACCCGGCGGACGTGGCTGACTTCCTCATCGGCGCCCCTCTGAGAATCCTCGCGATCCTCGTGATCGCGTGGTTCGTGAACCGGATCGCGCGGCGCGGCGTGCGCAGCGCGCTCAAGACCCTGAGCTCCGGCGCGGTGCAGGAGCGCGTCGGCGCGATGCGCGCCGCGGCGCCTTCCGCGCTGCTGCAGACGCAGGAGCACAGCCTGCGCTCCGAGCAGCGCATCGACGCGCTCACCAGCGTCCTGCGCTCGCTCGTGACGTTCGTGATCTACACGGTCGCGACGTTCATGATCCTCGGCGAGATCGGCATCAACCTCGGTCCGCTGATCGCCGGCGCCGGCATCATCGGCGTCGCGCTCGGCTTCGGGTCGCAGTCGCTCGTCAAGGACTTCCTGTCGGGCGTCTTCATCCTCGTCGAGGACCAGTTCGGCGTCGGCGACATCGTCGACCTCGACGGCCAGACCGCGGGCGTCGTCGACGCCGTCTCGCTGCGCACCACCCGTCTGCGTGCCGTCGACGGCACGCTCTGGCACGTCCCGAACGGCGAGATCCGCCGCGTCGGCAACAAGTCCCAGCACTGGTCGCGGGCGCTGATCGACATCGAGGTCGCCTACGACACCGACCTCGACCACGCGGAGGCCGTGATCGCCCGCGTCGCCGACCACGTCGCGACCGAGGACCCCGAGGTGATCGAGCAGCCCGAGGTGTGGGGCGTCGAGCAGCTCGGGGCGAACGGCATCGTCATCCGCCTGGTCGTCAAGACCCGCCCGTCCGAGCAGTTCCGCGTGAGCCGCGAGCTACGCCGCCGGATCAAGGCCGCCTTCGACGACGAGGGCATCGAGATCCCGTTCCCGCAGCAGACCGTCTGGCACCGGGAGACGCCGGCTAAAGCTTGATCGTGCGGTCCACGCGCACGGCCTCGAGCAGGCTGCGGTCGTGGGTCACGAGCAGGAGCGTGCCGTCGTAGGCGTCCAGCGCCACCTCGAGCTGCTCGATCGCGGGCAGGTCGAGGTGGTTCGTCGGCTCGTCCAACACCAGGAAGTTCGCGCCCGACGCCATCAGCAGGGCGAGCGACGCGCGCGTGCGCTCGCCGGGTGAGAGCGAGCGCGCCTCGCGGTTCACCTCGTCGGCTTCGAGGCCGAACTTGGCCAGCAGCGACCGCGCCTCTTGGACCGTCATGCCGCTCTGCTCGACGAACGCGTCCAGCAGCGTGCCGGCGCCGTCGAAGCCGGCTCGCGCTTGATCCAACGTGCCGACGCGCACGCCCGGGCCGAGCCGGCGCACCCCCGACTCGGGCTCGAGCGTGCCGATCAGCGCGTTCACCAACGTGGTCTTGCCGGACCCGTTCGGGCCGACGAGCGCCACGCGCTCGCCCCAGGCCAGCTCGAGGTCGAGCGGGCCGAGCGTGAACGAGCCGCGGCGCAGCACCGCGCGCTCGAGCCGCGCGGTGACGTCGCCGGAGCGCTCGCCGCCGCCGAAGCGCAACTGGAGCTCCCAGCGCTTCCACGGCTTGTCGACGACTTCGAGGCGCTCGATCGCCTTCTCGGACGCCCGCACCTTCCCCGCCTGCTTCTCCGAGCGCTCGGCGCGGTGGCGCACGACGGCCTTGTCCGGATCCGAGCCCTTGGACTTCTTGACGCCCGTCTCCGACCACTGGCGCTGACGGTTCACCCGCGCGGTGAGCCGGTCCTTCTGCGCCGCGTAGGAGTCGAAGCGCTCCTGCTCGTGCCGCGCGGCGGTGGCCCGCAGCTCGAGGTAGCCCGCCCAACCGCCGCCGAACTCGGCCGCGGTGTGGAGGATCTCGTCGATCTCGAGCACGCGCGTGACCGTGCGGTCGAGGAAGGAGCGGTCGTGCGAGACGATCACGGCGCCGCCGGGACGGTCGGCGATGAAGCGCTCGAGCCGAGCCAGCCCGTCGAAGTCCAGGTCGTTGGTCGGCTCGTCGAGCAGCAGCACGTCGAAGCGCGAGAGCAGGATCGCGGCGAGCGACGCGCGCGCGGCCTGGCCGCCGGAGAGCGCCACGGTCTCCAGCTCCAGCAGCGCGACGTCGAGCCCGAGGTCGCGCAGCACGGTCTCCGCACGGACGTCGAGGTCGGCGCCGCCCAGCGCGAGCCACGCCTCCAGCGCGTCGCTGTACCCCTCTCCCCCACCGTCGGCGAGCGCGGCCGCCTCCGCGTTCATGTGCGCCTCGGCGGCGGCCACGCCGGTGCGCCGCGCGAGGTAGTCCTGCAGGCGCTCGCCCGGACGGCGGTCGGGCTCCTGCGGGAGGTAGCCGGCGGTGCCGCTCGTGAGCCGCACGTCACCCGCGTCCGGCTTGTCGACACCGGCGAGCAACCGCAGCAGCGTCGACTTGCCCGCGCCGTTCGGCCCGACGACGCCCAGCACGTCACCCGGGGCGACGGTCACGGACACGCCGGCGAGGATCGTCGCCGCGCCGTGCGCCTTCTGGAGGTCCCGCGCGATCAATGTGCCGGTCACGCCAAAAGAGGCTAGAACTGCGCACGACCGTCCATCCTCCGGCATAGGGTGTGTTGATGCTGACCAGCCTGCTCGCCGAGTTGTGCGCCGTCCCGGCGCCGTCCGGTGCCGAGTCCGAGCTCGCCGAACTCCTGCACGCCCGCTGGGCCTCACGGTGCCAGGAGGTCCGGCGCGACCGCGTCGGGAACCTCGTCGCGCGCGTCGGCGGGAGCGGGCCGCGGGTGCTGCTGCAGGCGCACATGGATCAGGTCGGCTACGTCGCGCGCTTCGTCAGCGAGGAGGGCTTCGTCCTGCTGGACGGCTCGCAGGGCGACCGCCGCAACGGCCCCGAGCGGCGCCACCCCGTCGGCCAGCCGGTCAAGCTGCTCACGCGCGAGGGCGCGTGGCTGGACGGGCAGATCGTCGCCAGCAGCGGCCACGTGCTGACGCCCGAGCAGCGGGACAAGGACAAGCTCGCCTACGACGACTTCTGGGTCGAGCTCGGGCTCGGCGACCGCGACGCCGTGCTCGCCGCCGGCGTGCACGTCGGCGCGCCGGTGGTCTTCTCCGCTCCTGCGCGCGAGCTCGGCGGGCTGTTCGTCGGGCCGGCGCTGGACAACCGCGTCGGGCTGGCGCTGATGGACGCGCTGATCGACGCCGAGGACCTCGCGTGCGAGCTGTGGCTCGGCGCGACCGTCCAGGAGGAGAACGGGCTCCACGGCGCGCGGGCGCTCGCGCTCGCCGAGCGCTTCGACGCGGCGATCGCGCTGGACGTCGGGCTCGTCGGGGACATCCCGAGCGTGGCCGAGAAGGAGTTCGGCACCCGCCTCGGCGACGGGCCGATCGTCGTGCACCGGGACACCGGGATCGTCTACGACCGCCGGCTCTCCCAGCACCTGATCGCGCTCGCTCATGAACGGGGGATCCCGGCCCAGGACGGGTTGTTCGCGGGCTACGGGTCCGACGGCCTCGCGATCGCCGAGACCGGCACGCCGACCGCGCTGCTGACCGTCGGCACCCGGTACACGCACACGGCCTTCGAGACGATCGACCCGCGTGATCTCGACGCCACCGCCGACCTGCTGCGCGCCTTCCTCAGCACCCCGCTTCCCGACCGCCCCGCGTAGCCGATGCCGTTCACCCGCACCGACGACGGCCCGCTCGCGATCCTCACCCTCGCCCACGGCGACCTGAACCTGTTCGACGACGCGGTGTTCGCGTCGCTGCGGGAGGAGGTCGGCCGGCTGGCCGCGCAGCCGCCGCGCGGGCTGCTGGTCGAGGCGCGCGGTCGCGTGGTGTCGGCGGGCGTCGACGTGCACGTCTTCGAAGGCCTCTCGCCGGACGCCGCGGGGACGCTGTGGCGGGAGTTGCTGGAGACGATCCACGCGCTCGAGACCCTCCCCTGCCCGACCGTCTTCGCCGCGCACGCGCTGTGCCTGACGGCCGCGTTCGAGATCGCGCTCGCGTGCGACCTGCTGGTGGCGTCCTCGGAGGCGACGTTCGGGCTCGTCGAGACGGTCGTCGGCCTCACGCCGTCGATGGGCGGGCCGCAACGGCTCGCCCGGCGGGCCGGCCCGGCGCGTGCGAAGCGGCTCGTCTACAGCGGCGAGCTGTTCGACGCCTCCACGTTGCACGGCTGGGGTGTGGTGACCGACCTGGACGTGGACGCGCGGGCGCTCGCGTTGCGGCTCGCCGCCGGGCCGACGCGCGCGCACGCGGCGACCAAGCGGCTCGTCGACGCGCCGACGGTCGCCGCGGCGGACGCGCTCGTCCCGGAGGTGTCCGGCGCGCTGTTCGCGACCGCGGACCTCCAGGGTGCGGTCGGCTCGTTCTTGCGCGACGGCCCAGGCAGGGCGACGTTCGAAGGGCGTTAGGCGCCCGTCTGCTGCTTAGATGTGCGCACCTTGTACGCAAGCGCCGACATCCTCAAGCTGATCCGCGACGGGCAGGCGGTCACCCGGTCCGAGCTGATGGACCAGACGGGGCTCTCGCGCACGACGATCGGCACCCGTCTCGCCGAGCTCAGCAAGCGCGGGCTCATCTCCGAGTCCGGCAGCGCCGCCTCCACGGGCGGGCGCCCGTCGGGCCTGCTGGCGTTCAACGCCGGCGCGGGCGTGATCCTCACGATCGACGGCGGCGCCACCCGCAGCTCGCTCGCCGTGTCCGACCTCGCCGGCGAGTCGCTCTCCGAGCGCAGCGCCCTGCGCGCGATCGAGACCGGCCCCGAGGCGACCCTGGCGTGGGCGACGAGCGAGCTGGACGCGATGCTCGATGCGCTCGGGCGCACGCGCGAGGACGTGTGGGCGGTGGGCGTCGGCCTGCCCGGCTCGGTCGACGCGGCCGGCCGGCCCGTCAGCCCGCAGCTGATGCCCGGCTGGGACGGCTACCCGGTCGGCGACCGGTTGCGCGACCACTTCGGCGTCGACGTCCTCGTCGACAACGACGTGAACGTGATGGCGCTGGGCGAGGCCCGCCAGCACGATCCGAAGGAGCAGATCGTCGTCGTCAAGGCCGGCACGGGCGTCGGGCTCGCGTACGTCGCCGAGGGCGTCGTGCTGCGCGGCGCCCAGCACGCGGCCGGCGAGATCGGCCACACCCAGGTGCCCGGCCACGAGCACATCGAGTGCAGCTGCGGCAAGCGCGGCTGCCTGCAGGCGGTCGCCGGCGGCCAGCGGATGGCGGATCGCCTGACCGCGGCCGGCATCCCGTGCGCGAACACGGCCGAGGTGGCGACGCTCGCCCGCGGCGGCGTGCCCGAGGCCATCGCGATGGTCCGCGAGGCGGGCCACGCCATCGGCTTCGTCCTCGCGACCGTGGTCAACATCCTCAACCCGTCCCGGCTGGTCGTCGGCGGGGACCTGACGGACGCCCGCGACTTCCTGCTCAGCGCGCTGCGCGAGACGGTCTACCGCGAGGCGAACACGCTCGCCACGTCCGAGCTCGAGATCGCGCGGGCCCGCGCCGGCGCGCGCGCCGGGATCATCGGGACGACCACGATGGCGCTCGAGCACGCGCTCGACGCCTGACCCGGCCCCTAGGACGCGCGTCGACGCCGCCACGCGGCGTGCGCGAGCGGGTACACGCGCCGCCGCATCGCGTTGACGCTGCCCGCCGGCTCCAGGCCGCCGCCCGTCCGCCACGGGTTGAACGCGACCGCGTCGTATACGTCGGGCAGCGGCGCGCCGACGTGCAGGTCGGCGACCGGCTCGAACCGCCGGCCCGGGCGGGCGACGGCGAGCTCGAAGCGCATCCGCCCGGTCCGGGCCGCCGCGCGTGCCCGGTCGAGCTCGGTCGCGCCCGCCGGCCGCGGTGAGTCCGCACACGGCAGCGCGCCGATCAGGAACCGCTCGCCCCCCGCCCGGAACGGCAGCGCGGACGAGTACGGCCGGTCCTGCACGTCCCGCGCGGGCAGGAACCCGTGGTGCACGACCCGCCGGTCGGACGACGACGTCAGCAGCAGGTCCTGATCCTGGCCGGCCCCGTACGCGTCGAGTACACGCAGCGCCAGCCCGAGCAGGTCCGGCAGCGGCCGCGGCAACCCGATCCCGCGCGAGAACCGCACGAAGCCGGCGTGCTCACCCGGTCGCGCGAACAGCTCCGCCCCGGCCGGCGCCGCCGCCACGCCGGGCACGACGAGCCGCGCCTCGAACACCGCGCCGTCCGGATGCAGCGCCTTGCCGCGCCGCGCCGCCGCCCCGGCGGCGAACACGGCACCGAGCGCCGTCCCGCCGGCGCGCGTGAGCAGTTGATCGGTCACCCGCGCGGAGCTACCCGCCCGCCCGGAGCTCCGCCGTCCCGCCCGTCAGAGCGACGACGACCGCGACCGCGCGATGTGGCGTTCAGCTCGGGCGGCGCGCGCCGGGCTGGATGCGCGTCGGGGAGCACCGTCGGGGGCCGGCGAGCCCCCACCAACGCGCGTGTGTGAAGCTCCCCACCGTGCACGAGACCGACCTCCATCTCGACCCCAACGAAGCCTCCGACCTCAGCCGCGTGCTGTCCCCCGCCGCGTTGCAGGCCAACGGGTGGGACCGCGCGATGCTGACCGTGCTCGACGAGGCGTGTGCCGAGGACGCGCTCGCGTTGCTCGTGCACACCGCCGGGTGCCCGCTCGACGAGGGCTGGGAGGCGCGGCGGGTGCACGCCGAGCCGAACACCGGCAAGGGCAAGACGGAGGACGCCGAGGCGTGCGCGGTCCGGGACGGGTACGCGTACATCCTCGGGTCGCAGTTCGGGAAGAAGGCCGGGCCGCTGTCGGCGCGGCGGTCGTGGATCGCGCGCATCCGCGAGGACGACCTGGTGACCAAGGACGCGCGTCTGGAGATCGCGCGGCTGCGCTTCGGGCTGCACCGGGCGGTCAACGACGCGTTGCGGGACATCGACCTGCTCCCGCTCGGGCCACTCGCGCGGGAGCGCTACATCGACGCGACGATCGCGATCGGCGAGGAGGAGGGCAAGCGCTGGGCCGGCCGGGTCCTTCCGACGGACCAGCCGATCAACCTGGAGGCCGCCGAGTTCCGCGCCGACGGCTCGCTCGTGGTCGGGCTGCGCTATCCCGTCACGGCGGAAGGCCATCCGCTCCTCGTGGAGATCACCAACCCGGACGGCCTGTTCGAGGACGAGGCGCCGCGGCCCGGCCGCGTCTGGTGGCTCGAGGACGTCGGCGAGCCGCACGCGCCCGCCGGGTTCCGCGCGCTCGACACGCGCGGCGAGGACCGCTTCGACGCGATCATCGGCGACCTCGACGCCGCCAACAAGTCGGCGACCGTGCTCGAGGACCATCCGCAGGGCGGGAAGGCCGCATCCGAGCACGTCCGCTTCCAGCTCTCCGACGCGGCCGGCGCGGTCACCACCGAGCGCGTCCACCACTTCGGTGCGATCCGCCGCGTCGAGGGCGTGGCGATCGACCACGAGGGCGATTCGCACTACGTGATCGACGAGGAGGGCCACGTGGCCCTGCGCACGCTCGTCATCGAGTGAGCGCGCGCACGTCCTCGTCGAGGGCGAGCCGCTTGAGCGCCAGCCGCACGCGGCCCTTGACCGTCCCGAGCGGCAGCGCGAGCCGGTCGGCGATCTCGCGCTGGGACAGCCCGTCGTAGTAGGCGAGCTCGATCGCCTCGCGCTGCGCGTCCGGCAGCGCGGCCACCGCGTCGGCGAGCCGCGCCTCGCACTCGCGCGCCCGCGCGGCGTCGTGCGACGAGGGCGCGAGCGACGGCAGCAGCGACAGCTCGAGGTCGTCATGCTCCGAACGGCGCTCGGCGGCCAGGACGCGGCGCAGGACGTCGACGCTGCGGTTGTGGACGATCGTGTGCACCCACGCGGTCGGCGCGCCCGCGCGCGGGGAGAAGCCGCCCGCGTCGCGCCAGAGCGACAGGAACGCCTCCTGCGTGGCGTCCTCGGCCAGCTCCGGCCGACGGCACACCCGCCGAGCGGTCGCCCCCATCGCCACCGCGTGCCGCGCGTACAGCTCGCCGAACGCCTGGCGGTCACGATCCGCCACGCGGCGGATCAGCTCGGCGTCACACAGCACCTCGTAGGTCATCGCCCGCACCATCCCCCGCGCGGGCACCGACCCAATCGCGCGCCACGGCACGTGGCGCACCGGCTACATCGCGATGGCGGCGACGCAGCTCGATCGGCGTCGTCCCGTGATGCAGCCGGAAGGCCTTGATGAACGCGGACACGTGCCCGTAGCCGACCGCCGGCGCGATCCGCGCGAGCGGGTCGTCGGACTCCAGCACGAGCGACGTCGCGCGCCGCATGCGCGCCACGGTGATGTACTCGCGGACCGTCGTCTCGCCCTCGGCGGCGAAGACGCGTTGCAGCTGCCGGCGCGACGTGATCGCCGCGCGGGCGACCTCGTCCACGTTCAACGACGTGGCCAGGTGCAGCTCGATGTAGCTCGTCGCGGCGTGCCAGATCTCCCGGCGCGCGGTGACGGTGGATGAACGATGTGAAGACGGCAACAGACGTGAGCTCCTGAGCCGGTACTGCGCACCCGCCGCGAACGCGGATCACCGCCGTCCGCGGACAACCTTCTGACAGGGTGGCCCGTACGGGAACGCGCGCTCCGCTCCCGTGGGGTACTGTCGCCCGCAATCCGGGCTTGGGGAGAAAGCTCGGGCGAAGGTAGGGAGGTTGTACATGGCAGTTCGGGCCATTTGCGCGGGCAGTGTCGCTGCGCTTGGCGTCTTCTGCGCGCTCGCGGGGAGCGCGCACGCTCAGGAGTTCCCGGATCAGTCGCAGTTCCAGAAGGTCACGCTCAACGACCGTCCGGGCGAGCCGATGAGCCTTGCGGTGCTTCCGGACGGGCGAGTGCTGCACTCGGCTCGCACAGGTGAGATCCGCCTGCATGACCCGCGGACGGGCACCAACAACGTGGTCACGGACATGAAGCAGTCCCCCAAGGGGCTCTACCAGCACGACGAAGAAGGCGTGCAGGGCATGGCCACCGACCCGAACTTCGACGAGAACCACTGGGTCTACGTCTACTACGCGCCGAAGCTGAACACGCCCAGCGACGTGGTGGGCACCGGCATCAACGAGGGTGACGCGCCGGAGGACCTGCGCAACCCCGAGGACCGCGCGCGCCTCGCGCTGTTCAACGGCTACAACGTGCTGTCGCGCTTCAAGTTCAGCAAGGGCAAGCTCGACTTCACGACCGAGCAGGAGATCCTGCGGGTCAACACGTCGCGCGGCATCTGCTGCCACGTCGGCGGCAAGATCGACTTCGACAACGCCGGCAACCTGTACCTGTCGACCGGCGACGACACCAACCCGTTCCAGTCGTCCGGGTTCACGCCGATCGACGACCGGGAGAACCGCAACCCGGCGTTCGACGCGCGCCGCACCTCGGGCAACACGAACGACCTGCGCGGCAAGATCCTGCGCATCCGCGTCCGCGACGACGGCACCTACTACGTGCCGCAGGGCAACCTGTTCCGCCCCGGCCAGGCCCAGACGCGCTCCGAGATCTACGTGATGGGCCTGCGCAACCCGTTCCGCTACTCGGTCAACAAGGTCAACGGCGACATCTACGTCGGCGACTACTCGCCGGACTCGCCGACCGCCAACCCGTTGCGCGGTCCGGAAGGCACCGGCCGCTGGATGATCGTCCGCAACGCGGTGAACTACGGCTGGCCGTTCTGCGCCACGCCGGATCAGCCGTACGTCGACTACGACTTCACGCCTGACAGCGAGCAGTCGGGCGAGCCGTTCAACTGCAACCGCCCGATCAACGACTCGCGCAACAACACGGGCCTGCGTCAGCTGCCACAGGTGGCCTGGCCGGAGGTCTGGTACTCGTACAACACCGGCCAGGACCTGTTCCCGGAGCTGTTCCAGCACACCGACAGCAACGGCATCAGCCCGATGGGCGGCCCGGCGATGGTGTTCGACTCGAACATCTCCTCGCCGTTCCGCTGGCCGAAGGTCTTCGCCGGCCACCCGCTGTTCTACGAGTGGTCGCGCGACTACGCGAAGGTCATGCAGCTCAACCGGCCCAACGGCCCGCAGCTCGCCGACATCAAGCACCTGTTCGGCGGCAAGGTGTCCGAGAACCCGAACGTGATCCTCGACAACCCGATGGACATGGAGTTCGGTCCGGACAACGCGCTGTACGTGCTCGAGTACGGGACGGGCTACTTCGCCGAGCTCCCGGCCGCGCAGCTCGCGCGGATCGACTACGTGCGCAACGGCCAGTACACGCCGGTCGTGCGCGCCTCGGCCACGCCGTCGGCCGGGACGACCGCACCGCTGACGGTGCAGTTCTCCAGCGCCGGCACCTCGGACGCCAACGGCGACCGCCTGCGCTACGCCTGGGACTTCGACTCCAACGGGACGGTCGACTCCACGCAGGCGAACCCCAGCTACACCTACACCACGCGCGGCGTCTTCGAGGCCACGCTCCGGGTGACGGATCAGACCGGGCGCTCGGCGTCCTGGCAGGCGCGTGTGATCGTGGGCAACCAGGCACCGCAGGTGTCGCTCACCGCGGTCAGCACGACCCCGCCGTTCAACTTCGGTGACACCGTGCACTTCAAGGTCACGATCACCGACGACCAACCGGTCGACTGCTCGCGCGTCACCGTGGCCTACATCCTCGGCCACGAGACCCACGGGCACCCGCAGACCTCGACCGCGGGCTGCGAGGGTGACATCTCGGTCCCGATCGACGAAGGGCACGCCGGCGCGAGCAACCTGAGCGCCGTGTTCGTCGCCCAGTACACCGACAACCCGGGCGGCGGCGAGACGCCGCTGCAGGGCAGCGCGGAGGTCCGGCTGACCCCGCCGGCCCCGCCGACCAACCAGGGCTAGAACCGATCGCCGGGCGTCGCGGGGTTCCGCGGCGCCCGGCCGGTCGCCTCACGCGCCGGCGCCGCCGTCCACCGGCACGATCGCGCCGGTCACCATCGACGCCCGGTCGCTGAGCAGGAACGCGGCCACCTCGGCGACCTCACGCGGCTCGGCCATGCGGCCCAGCGGGATCGTCGCGTTGATGCGCTCAACCACGCCGGGCGAGGCCGCCTCCCACGCGTCGATCATCTCGGTCGCCGTGCCGCCGGGCGTGATCCCGTTCACGCGGATCCCCTGCGGGCCCCACGTGACGGCGGCGCTCTCGGTGATGCTGTTGAGCGCGCGCTTCATCGCCCCGTACGCCGGCAGCTCCGGGTTCGCGCGGCGGCTGCCGATGCTCGACGTGTTGACGATCGCGCCGCCCCCGGACCGGCGCATCAGCGCGGCCTCGGCGGTCATCGCGGTCCAGTGCCCGCGGAAGTTGACCGCGAACTGCTGGTCGACGTCGTGGTCGCTCGTCGCGTCGAGCGGGCCGGGCTGCTGGATCGTCGCGCCGTTGTTGAAGGCACCGTCGAGCCGGCCGTGCAGCGCGTGCACGCGGTCGAGCGCCGCGCGGATGCTCGCGGGGTCGGCGAGGTCCATGGGCACGGCGTCGGCGGTCCCTCCGGCGGCGCGCACCGTGGCCACGACCGCGTCGAGTGCGTCCGTGCTGCGCGCGGCGAGCACGACGGCTGCTCCTTCGTGCGCGAACAGCTCGGCCGCGGCGGCGCCGATGCCGCGGCTCGCGCCGGTGATGAGCACGACCTTGCCGGCGAGCAGGCCGCTGGATGTCTCGTTGGTCATGGCAGCCGTTCTACGGCCGCGGCCGGGCCCTATCCAGGCACAGGCGGTACCAGGCTCCTGAAGGGGTTCCGCGGCCATACTGCGGCTATGGACAAGCAGGAGCTCGGGGCCTTTCTGCGCAGCCGCCGCGAGCGGCTCCGGCCGGAGGACGTGGGCCTGGAGTCGGGTGCGCGCCGCCGGACGCCGGGGCTGCGGCGCGAGGAGGTGGCGGTCCTCGCGCACATCTCCACCGAGTACTACGTGCGGCTCGAGCAGGGCCGTGCGCCGCGGCCGTCGGGCGACGTGCTGGCGGGGATCGCCGGCGCCCTGCGGCTGACCGACGCCGAGTCCGACCACCTGCACGTGCTGGCCGGCACCGCCCCGAGCCGCACCGGGCTGCACCGCCGCGACGTGCGCCCGAGCATCCTCGCCCTGCTGGAGCGGCTGCCGCAGACCGCCGCGTTCGTCACCTCGGCCGCGTTCGAAGTGCTCGCCTGGAACGACCTCGCGGCGGCGCTGATGGAGGACTTCGGCGAGCGCGCCCCGCGCGAGCGCAACCTCGCGCGGCGCGCGTTCCTCGACGTCGCGACGCTGTACGGCGTATCCGACGCGGCCGAGTTCCGCCATCACGTCGTGATGCAGCTCCGCTCGGCCCACGCCCGTTATCCGGCCGACCCGGTGATCGCGGAGCTCGTCGACGAGCTGCGCACGGGCAGCCCCGAGTTCGCGCGCCTGTGGGAGCGCCACGACGTGCAGGCGGCGCCGATGCTGACCAAGACGTTCCAGCACCCGGTCGTCGGCGAGGTCACCGTCGACTGCGACACGCTGGCGCTCACCGACCGCGACCAGCACCTGGTGCTCTACAGCGCGCCCGCCGGCTCCCCCAGCGCCGAGGCGCTGGCGTTTCTGAGCGTGGTTGTCGATTTCGAGGATCCTCGTTTGTCGTAGGGGTATGAACAAGCTCTGGGAAGTGACCTGGGAAGGACAGCTGCCCGCCGGCCCGCCGGCGGTGTGGGCGACGATCACCGAGCACGCCGACGGCTACCTGTGGCCGATCGAGTACGAGCCCCGCGTCGGCGGCGCCGAGCGCGGGCTCACGCAGGGCGGCGGCGTGGTCACCGCGTGGGAGCCGCACCGGCGCTTCGCGACGCGCACGCGGCCCGAGGACGAGCGCGACGGGCTGAACGAGCTCGTCTACGAGCTCGAGCCGCTCGGCGACGTCACCTACCTGCGCTACACGCACCGGGCGGAGATCCCGGAGGCCGAGTACGACGTCCAGCTCGCGATGTGCCGCGCGCACACGACGTTCTACCTGCACTCGCTCGGCGTGCACGCGTGCTTCTTCAGCGGGCAGGGCGCGGCGTACGCGAGCGCGGACGTCGAGGGCAGCTTCGCCGACGTGCTGCGGCGGATCGGCGTTCCCGACGGCGCCGTCGTGGGCGACCGGTTCACGCTCGCGCCCCACGACGGCGAGCCGGTCGACGCCGTGGTCGACTACCTGGGCGCGGCCATGTTCGGCGCGCGCGGCGCCGACCTGCTCTACCGCGTCTACGGTCGTGACACTTGGGGCTGGCCGGTGGGGGTCACGTCCCACCGGTTCGCGAACGGATCGGAGGCGTGATGGCGCAGTACGCGGTGTTCATGTTCGAGCGGGTGCCGCCGGAGGAGCTGCCGGCGGAGGTGATGCAGGCGCACATGGACATGCCGGAGAAGGTCACCGCGCTGGGCGGGAGGATCGTCGCGGGCATGGCCTTCGAGGACGTCGGCACGACGACCGCGATCCGCGGCGACGAGCTGACCGACGGACCGTTCCTGGAGACCAAGGAGGTGCTCGGCGGGCTGTTCATCATCGAGGCGCGCGACCTCGACCACGCGCTCGCGCTGGCCAAGCTCACGCCGATCGTCGAGGGCGGCGTCGAGGTCCGTCCGCTGCTCGACTTCCAGGTCCTCTGACCGCGGTCGAGCACGCGGTGGCGGACGCGCACCGGCGCGAGTGGGCGTTCGTGCTCGCGGCGACGGTGCGCGTCACGCGTGACCTGGACGCGGCCGAGGAGGTCGTGCAGGACGCGTACGTGCAGGCGCTGGAGCGCTGGGCGCGCGACGGCGTGCCCGCCAAGCCGGGCGCGTGGCTGACGACGGTCGCGCGGCGGCTCGCGCTGAACCGGCTCGCGCGCGCGAAGACGCTGGCGACGAAGCTGCCGCTGCTGCTCGACGCCCCGGAGGCCGAGGCGGACCCGCTCCCCGACGACCGGCTGCGGCTCGTCTTCACCTGCTGCCATCCGGCGCTGTCGCGGGAGGCGCAGGTCGCGCTGACGCTGCGGCTCGTGTGCGGCGTCGCGACCCCGGACGTGGCGCACGCGTTCCTCGTCCCGGAAGCCACGATGGCCGCGCGGATCACGCGCGCCAAGAAGAAGATCGCGCGGGCGCGGATCCCGTACGCGATCCCTGCGCAGGAGGACCTGCCGGCGCGGCTGGACGCGGCGCTCTCGGTGGTCTACCTGCTGTACACGACCGGTCACACGGCGCCGGCCGGGGACGCGCTCGTGCGCGACGAGCTGACGACCCGGGCGCTGGACCTCGCGCGGATGCTGCGTGCGCTGCTGCCCGCGGCGCGCGAGGCGGCCGGCCTGCTCGCGCTGCTGCTCGTCCACGAGGCGCGGCGGGAGACGCGCACGGACGCGAGCGGACGCCTGCTGCGCCTCGCCGAGCAGGACCGCGGTCGCTGGGATCGCGCGCTGATCGGAGAGGCCGACGCGCTGATCGTGGGCGCGCTGCGGTCGGCGCCGCCCGGGCGCTACGTGCTCCAGGCGGCGATCGCCGCCCTGCACGCCCAGGCGCCGAGCGTCGCGGAGACGGACTGGCCGCAGATCCTCGTGCTCTACGACGCGCTGCTGCGCGTGTGGCCGTCGGCGGTCGTCGCGCTCAACCGGGCGGTGGCGTTGGCGGAGGTCGAGGGGCCGGACGCGGGGCTGGCCGCGGTGGACGCGCTCGAAGGGCTCGACGGCTACCGCTACCTGCACAGCACGCGCGCGGACTTCCTGCGTCGCCTCGGCCGCCACGCGGAGGCGGACGCGGCCTACGCGGCGGCGCTCGCGCTCGCGGAGAACATAGCCGAGCGGGCGTTCCTAGCGGTTGAGCTCGCGGACGGTGCCTAGCGCGTCGCCGTCGCGGTAGAAGTCGACGGCGACGACGGTCGGGAGCAGTCCGCGCTCGCGCCGGCAACGCTCCAGGCGCTCGGTCAGGAACGCGCGGGCGTTGACCTCGCGGGCGATCGTCCGGCGCGGCGCCGGCGACGTGTCGACCCAGTGGTTGACCAGCAGCAGCGAGCCGGCGTCGCCGCCGCGGTGCTCCTGGCAGGAGTCGGGCGCGGCGAGCTCCGCGGCGGTCGCGAAGTGGTACGGCGTCTCCTGCGTGACGGCGTCCTGGCGGTGCATCCACGGCTCGTCGCCGGGCTCGTTCTCGATCAGCACGAGCACGCGCTGGTTGCGCTCGATCAGCTGCTGCAGCGTCGGCCACGGCGGCTTCGCCGGGCCGGTGTAGACCTCGCGGATGAGGCCGCTGTCGCGGATCAGCCGCGCCGTGTCCTGCGCGTCGGTGTCGTCCTCGATCGACAGGATCAGCACCTCCTCCGGATGCGCCACGAGCCACTCGTGCACGCCGCGCAGCGCGTCGATCGCCTTCGTCGCGCCGACCTCGCAGAACGCGTGGCAGAGGAAGATCTCGCGTGGCTCGTCGCCGGTGAAGCCGATCCGCGCGCGCAGCCGCTGGGCGGTCTCGACGAACGCCTCGCCCAACTCCGACACGACCTTCTCGCGGCTCTTGGAGTCGCGCTCGAGGTCGGTGGCGACGCCGCGCGGCGTCTGGAAGCCGTAGTGCGTGTCGATCAGCAGCGAGCGCACGCCGTCGTCGAGCTGCTGCGTGATCCCGGCGTTCTGGGCCGGGAACAGCCAGCCGGGCTCGCCGTCGGCGGACATCGAGTTGTGCGTGCCCAGGAACGCGACCTGGTCGAGCGGCTTCGCGCACAGCGCCGCCTCGCCGTTGCACCGGCCCGCCTTGACCGGCTCGGCGCCACCGCTGAGCGCGTACGCGGTGGCCGCGCCGACGACGAGCAACACGCCCACCCCGACGACGACCGGCCGTAGCGCCACTCGCCGCCGCCCGACGGGCGCACCGGGCGAGACCTGTCGCAGCAGCTCGGTCGTGCCCCACAGCACGGCGACCGCACCCGCGGCCATGACGAGCACGCGCAGGACGACCGACGGCTCGGCGAGCGCCACGATCCCCAGCGCGATCGCGCCGAACGCCCGCAACGGCGGCGGCATCCGCGCAGCGCCGCCGCGAACTCGCGCCCACACGGCGTCGAGCGGCGGCGGCCGCCACAACGACGCGGCCGCGGTGGTGAGCAGCAGCGCCGCCCCGAAGATGATCCAGCACCGCGCGGCGAGCGGCTCGAGCCACACGTCCAGCACGGCCCGCGCCGCCCGGTCGCCGGTCACCACGTGGGGCGCGAGGGTCGCCGCGATCGCGGTCAGCCCGGCCACGGCGCCGACCGACACGCCGAGCCGGAGCGCGACGTCGCGCCGCGCGCCGCCCGCCTGACCGGCGCGCCCCGCGCCGCCCGCGTCGCCCGCGCCACCCGCGCCCGCGCCCGCGCCACCCGCGCCCTCCGCGCCGCCCGCGCGCACTCGTGGCGCCGCGCCGCCCACGGCGATCGCCGCGGCCGCCAGCACGAGCGCAACGACCAGCGCGATCCACCCCAGGCGGTGCACGTCCTGGGCCGTCTGGGCGACGTCGAGCGGCACGCCCGCCGTGCGGTCGGTCAGCGCCACCCGGAGCGTGTCCGGGATGCGGGCGGCGAGGTCCGGCCGGAGGCTGTCGAGCGCGTCGGCGAGCAGCAGGCCGACGTCGGCGACGGTCAGCGTCACCGTGGTCGCGTCGGCGTCGAAGGCGGAGCGGTGCACGTCGCGGACGGCGCCGCGCACGAGCGCGCCGAACGCGCTGCTGCGGACCACGCCCTCGGCCACGCTCACGACCAGCGGGCGGATGGCGACGAGGTCGGGCTCCGCGCGGATCGCGGCGTCGGTGAGGCGACGTGCGACCTCCGCGCTCACCGCCGGCTGGCGCAGCGCCTCCTCGGCGTGTGCGGCGAACGCGTCGGCGTCGAAGACCTCGCGGTCCGCGTACGCGGCGACGACCGCCGTCATCAGCGCGACGGCCGCCAGCACGGCGAGGGCCCACGAGAGCGCACGACGCATCGGGCGAACGCTACGGCACGACCTCACCCCGCGCGCGTCACGGCGCCGCGGGGCGCGGGGCACGCAGGTCTCACCCTCGCGGAACGAAGCGCGTTCACCCACCGCCCGGCCAGGCTGCGCGACGTGGCCCTGCACATCGACATCCCCACGCCCGCCCAGCTGACGACGCTGCTCGACACGCGGGCCTCCGACTGCGTCTCGATCTACCTGCCGACGAGCCCGCTGCCGCACGACGCGGACGCTGCTCGGATCGAGTTCAAGAACCTCGTCGCCGAGGCGGGCACGAAGAACGCGCTGCTCGACGACTTCGCCGAGGACTTCGTCGCATGGTCGCTGCTCGCGCACAGCCTCGCCGTGTTCGCGACGCCCGACACGCTGCGGAGCTTCCGGCTGCCGAACACGCTCTCCAGCCTCGTGGTGGTCGCGGACCGGTTCCACGTCAAGCCGCTGCTGCGCGCGGTCACGTTCCCGCAGGCCGCGCTCGTCCTCGCGCTTTCCCAGCACGACGTGCGCCTGGTCGAGGTCGCCGGCGACGTGCCGCCGTCGGAGATCGAGCTGCCCGACCTGTTCCCGCTCGACACGGCGTACATCCACCGCTACGCGCGCCAGGTCGACCGCGCGCTGCGGCCGACGCTCGCCGGCCTGGGACTGCCGCTGATCCTCGCCGCGACCGAGCCGCTCGACTCGTTCTACCGCGCGACCAACACGTACCCGGATCTGCTCGAGCAGGGCATCCCCGGCAACCCCGAGCACCTGTCCCCCGCCCATCTGGCGGCCGCCGCGCGCCCGATCCTGGACGCGCTCTACGCCTCCCAGCTCGAGGACCTGCGCGCCCGCTTCGAGGACTGGCAGTCGCGCGGCCGCGCCGCCACCGACCTGTCGGACGTCGCCCGCGCGGCCACGTTCGGCGCGGTCGACACGCTGTTCGTCGACATCGACGACCTCGTCGAGGGCAGCCTCGACGACAGCGGCACGATCGGCGCCGACGGCGACGGCACCCAGGGCGTCGTCGACGAGATCGCGCGCCGCGTGATCGCCTCGGGCGGCAAGGTGCTGGCCGTCCGCCGCGACGACGTGCCGCACGGCGTGACCGCCGCCGCGCTGCTCCGGCATCCGGTCTAAGCCGCCACGGCGAGCCGGCCCGCCCATGCGGGATGATGCGCCGCAGCGTGTACGAGCTCCTGCGCTTGCAGAACCGCGACGGGGAGGAGACGACCGTCTACCTGGTCCGCCACCCGCTCCGCCGCACGCGGATCTCGGTCGTCCGCTTCGATCCGCCGGAACGCCTGGACCACTGGTGCGCCGCGGCCGGCCACAAGGAGGCGATGGTCGGCGGCTTCTTCCTGCGCGACCCGTACCGCCCGCTCGGCGAGGTGTGGATCGGCGGCGCGGCGGTCCCGCACGAGCCGGTGGCGGAGCCGTGGGCAGGTGCGCGCGCGTGCCTGCACGTCGACGGCGCCGTGCGCGTCGGGCCGCGCAGCGCGCTGCCCGAGCACCCGGTCGGCGATCTCGTCCAGGCCGGCCCGCTGCTCGTCCGCGACGGCTGCTCGGTGGTCGACGGCACCGACGCCGAGGGCTTCTCCGCCGGCGCGGGCCAGTTCGACTCCGACATCACCGACGGCCGCTACCCGCGGGCGGCGCTCGGCGTCAACGACGACGAGCTGCTCGCGGTCTGCTGCGACGGGCGCCGCTCGGGCGTGGACGCGGGCCTGGAGCTCGCCGAGCTGGCGCGGCTGCTGATCTCCTGCGGCGCGCGGGACGCGATCAACCTCGACGGCGGTGGGTCCGCGACGCTCGTGCACCGTGGCCACCTCCTCAACCGCCCGTACTCGAACCACGACCAGCCCGCGCCGGAGTCCCGGCCGGTCGTGACCGCGCTGCTGTTTGACTGATCGGCAAGCCGACTGGAAGCGGCGCCGCCCGCGCAGCACAGTCGAAGGCATGCAGATCGACGTCCCCGGCGGCCACATCCACGCGATCTCGGAAGGTGAGGGGCCGCTCGTGCTGCTCGTGCACGGGTTCCCGGAAGGTGCATGGGCGTGGCGGCATCAGCTGCCGGCGCTGGCCGCGGCGGGCTACCGCGCCGTCGCGATCGACGTGCGCGGCTACGGCGAGTCGCTGAACCCCGAGCCGGTCGAGGCGTACCGGATGCTCGCCCACGTGGCCGACAACGTCGCGGTCGTGAAGGCGCTCGGAGCCGAGCGCGCCGTGGTCGTCGGGCACGACTGGGGCTCGCCGATCGCCGCCGCGTCCGCGCAGGTGCGGCCGGACCTGTTCGGAGCGGTCGCGCTGCTCGGCGTCCCCTACACCCCGCGCGCGGACGCCCCGCCGCAGTTCCCGCCGGACTTCTACGTCGGCCACTTCCAGCAGCAGGGCGAGGACGAGATCGAGGCGGACGTGGGCGGCTGGCTGCGCCGCTTCTACGCCGCGCTCGGCGACGGCACGCCGGGCTGGTTCGGCGTGCCGATGAACCTCCCGGACGCGCCGCTGCCCGCCTGGGTCGACGACTTCGACGCGATCGTCGCCGCGTTCGAGCGCAACGGCCTGCGCGGCCCGCTCAACCGGTACCGGAACTTCACCCGCGACTGGGAGGACCTCGCCGCGTTCGAGGAGCTCCAAGCCCCGTCGATCTTCATCACGGGCGAGCACGACAGCTCACGGCTCTGGATGGGCGACCCCGAGGGCGCCCACATCGTCCCGGGCGTCGGCCATTGGGTGCAGCTCCAGGCCCCGGAGGCGGTCAACGCGCTGCTCCTCGACTTCCTCAGAGGTCTGACCCTTTAGGTGAGTCGATCGACCAGACGTCCGCTTTCCGTCCAGATCATGTATCAGCGCCGCGCGGCTGCCGAAAACCAGGACAATGCGCATTGTCGTCGCGTCAGCAGTGGGCCTCGCGGCCGTGGCGTTCGCGCCCGCGACGGCCGGTGCCGCTGAGCGCTGGGCCTCGCCGGCCAGCGTGCAGACCTCCGGGCCGTGCCTCTCGGTCGACCCGTGCACGCTCCGCGCGGCGCTCAACGGCGCCGCGACCGGTGACACGATCCTGCTGTCGGCCGGCCGCTACGTGCTCGGCGGGCCGCTGACCGCGTTCGCACGCGTCACGCTCCGCGGCGCGGATCCGGAACGACCGGTGATCGTCGGCAGCGAGAGCTCCGAGGACGACGCGGTGCTCACGGTGCGGACCGCGAGCACGCTGCGCCACCTGCAGGTCGAGGCGACCCGAGGCCAGCAGGACGCCCTGGAGGTCCAGGGCGGCCTCGTCGAGGACGTCATGGTGTCGTCCGCCGGCGGCAACGGCGTGAAGGTGTACGGCGCGCCCAACGGGACGGTCATCCGGGACGTGCTCGCACGCACGGCGGTCCAGGGCGACTCCGACCGCGCCGCGCTGCGCCTGAAGAGCTCCGGAGCCGGCGACGTGGCCCTGCTCAACGTCACGGCGCTCGCGCCCGGCGCCAACGGCATCCGCTGCGAGCTGACCGTCAGCAGCGCCACGATCGTCAACACGATCGCGCGCGGCGCCAAGGACATCAAGGCGGCGTCCTCGAGCCACTGCACCGCGAATGCCTCGAGCTTCCGCCCGGCGCTCTCCCCCAACGTCAGCGCGGGGACGGCCAACCAGTCCGGTGACCCGCTGCTCGACGCGGACGGGCGCCCGACGGCGGGCTCGCCGACGATCGACGCCGGCGCGACCGACCCGGGCCTCGGCACGACCGACGTCGGCGGCTGTCCGCGGACGGTCGGCGCGGGGCCGGACATCGGCGCCTACGAGTACACCACCGGCGCGTGCGCGGTCGCGGCGGTCGACGGACCGCCGGCCACCCCCGAGCCGCCCGTCGACACGCCCCCCACCCCCACGCCCACCGCCACACCGAGCCCGACCGCCGCCCCGCCCGTGCCCTCGGCGCCCGGGCCCGAACCGGACACGACGGCCGAGCTGCCGCCCGGCGTCCCCGCCCCGGCGCAGGGCACGTCGATGGTGATCAGCCCCGGGCAGGGCACGATCCGCTTCCGCGAGCCGGGCACGAACCGCTTCGTCGAGCTGGAGGCGGGCGCGCAGATCCCGCTCGGCAGCGAGATCGACGCCACCAAGGGCCGCGTGACGCTCGTCACCGCGGTCGCCGGCGGCCTGCAGGACGGCACGTTCTGGGGCGGGCGCTTCACCGTCCGCCAGGAGCGCAAGGGCGTGGGGATGACGTCGCTGGTGCTCAAGGGCGGCAGCTTCAGGGACTGCGCCAAGCGCGTCCGCGCCAGCGCCGCGGCGGTGTCGAAGGCCAAGCCCAAGCGCAAGCTGTGGTCCAAGGACAAGAACGGCCGCTTCCGCACCCACGGGCACAACAGCGTCGCCACCGCCCGCGGCACCGACTGGCTGACCGAGGACACGTGCGCGGGCACCCGCACGCGCGTCGTCGAAGGCGCCGTCGCCGTCCGCGACCTGCGCACGCGGCGCACGAAGCTCGTCCGCGCCGGCGAGTCCTACCTCGCCCGTCGATGACCCGCGCCCGGCTCGTCGTCCTCGCGGGGCTGCTGGCCGCGGCGCTGGCCGTCGCCGCGCTGCTGAGCGGCACGCTCGCGGGCCCGGAGAGCCGGACCGTCGACCAGCGCTTCCACTGGCGCGGCGTGGGGCCGGCCACGGACGTCGCGGTGATCGGCGTCGATGACGTGACGTTCTCAGAGCTCGGCCGGCCGTGGCCCCTCCCGCGCTCGCTCTACGCCGACGCCGTCGACCGGCTCCGCAAGGCGGGCGCGCGCGAGATCGTCCTCGACATCCAGTTCACCGAGCCGACCGAGGAGCGCGAGGACATGGCGCTCTACGACGCGATCGACCGCGCCGGCGGCGCCGTCCTCGCGACGAGCGAAAGCGACGGGCGCGGCGGGACGAACGTGCTCGGTGGCGACGAGAACCTGCGCGCCATCGGCGCCCAGGCCGGCGCGGGCAACCTGCCGGACGAGCGCGAAGGCGTGCTGCGCCGCTTCGGGCGCTCGGTCGCGGGGCTCGAGACGCTGGCGGTCGTGGTCGCCAAGCGCCGCGGTGACCGGGTGGACGCCGACGGCTTCCCGGACGACGGCGCGCTGATCGACTTCTACGGCCCACCCGGGACCGTCCCGACCTACTCGCTCTCGGCACTGCTGGACGGCAAGGTCAACGCCGCCGCGCTGCGCGGCCGGACCGTCGTCATCGGCGCGACCGCCCCGACCGTGCAGGACGTCCACGTGACCGCGGTGAGCGACGCGCCGATGTCCGGCCCGGAGATCCAGGCCAACGCGATCTCGACGTTGCTGCGAGGCCTGCCGCTGCGCACCGCGCCCGGCTGGCTGGGTGCGCTCGTCACCGCGCTGCTGGCGTTCGCCGTGCCGCTGCTCGCGTTGCGCGTCCGGCCGCTGATCGCCGCGCTGGCCGCGCCGCTGGTCGGCGTCGCGTACGTGGGGCTCGCCCAGCTCGTGTTCCTGACCGGCACGGTGCTGCCGGTGAGCGCGCCCCTGCTCGGACTGGCGGTGTCCGCCGTGGCGGTGGTCGCCGTCTCACACCTGCTCGAGACGCGTGCCCGCCGGCGGATGGGCGACCGCAACGTCGAGCTGCGCCAGGAGGTGGCGGACGCCGAGCTGGAGATCATCGAGCGGCTGGGGCATGCGGTCGAGTCACGCGACGAGGAGACCGGCGACCACATCGACCGGATCGGTGGCCTCGCCTTCCGCCTCGGGCTCGCCGCGGGCCTGGACCTCGAGACCGCCGAGCGGCTGCGCCGCGCGAGCGCCATGCACGACGTCGGCAAGGTCGCGATCCCCGACAGCATCCTGCGCAAGCCCGGGCGCCTGACCGACGAGGAGCGCGCCGTCATGCAGACGCACACCACGGTCGGCGCCTCGCTGCTCGCCGGCTCACGCTCGCCGCTGGTGCAGATGGCCGAGGTGATCGCGCTGACGCACCACGAGCGCTGGGACGGCAAGGGCTACCCCGCGGGCCTGTCCGGCGAGGACATCCCGCTGGTCGGCCGGATCACCGCGGTCTGCGACGTGTTCGACGCCCTCGTGTCGCCGCGCGTCTACAAGCGCGCGTGGCCGGTCGAGGACGCGCTCGCGGAGATCGAGAAGGACGCCGGGCACCACTTCGACCCGGAGCTGGCCGCGCTGTTCCTGGCGCTGCAGCGCGACACCGCGGCCGCCCCGAGGCGCCTCAGCGAGACGGAGACGCCCGAGCGCGCGGTCGCCCGGGCCTGATCCGCCGCACCCGGTCGGCGTCAGGGCGCGCCCGGCACCACCAGGACCGGGAGCACGGCGTTCTGCACCAGCCCCGAGGAGACGGACCCGAGCAGGACCGAGCGCGCCGCGCCCAGCCCGCGCGTGCCGGTGGCGACGACGGCGGCGTCGTGCGCACGCGCGGCGGACACGACGGCCCGCCACGTGCCCTCGTCCGCCTCCACCGTGTCCCCCACGGCGTCGAGTCCTGCGGCGCGGGCCACCTGCACTCCCCGCTCGGTCGTCTCGGCCGCGTCGTCGGCCAGCGCGCGGTGCAGCTCCAGCAGCATGGCCGGGACGTCGTCGATCGGCCCGGCATCGAGCGCGCGGTGCCCGAGCGCGCGGTGGTGCACCGGCTCCCACGCGTGCACGACGACCGTGCGGCGCGCGAGCAGACGGGCCACCGCGCCGATCGCGCCGTTGGCTCCGTCCGAGCCGTCGTAGGCCACCACCACCGGCCCGTCGAGGCGCACGTCGTCGTCGGGCACGAGCAGCAGCGGCAGCGTCGTGTTGTGCAGCAGGCTCGTGGACGTGGAGCCCAAGAGCGCGCGGGCGATCGCGCCGCGCCCGCGCGTCCCGCAGACGAGGACGTCGGCGCCGACGGCGTGCGCGGCGTCGAGCAGCGCGGTCCACGCGGGCGCCGTCGGCTGGATCGCCACGGGCTCGGCGACGAGCCCGAGCGCCCGCGCCTGCTCGACGCCTTGCCCGGCCGTCTCGTCGGCGTCCTCGCGTGCCTCCCGGGCGAGCTGCGCAACGGTCTGGTCCACCACCACGGGCGAGGCGGCAGCCGCCATCGCGAACGCGTTCGCGGCCCGTGTCAGCGGGTCCCTCGGCACCGTCGCGATCGAGGCGCGCGCCTCGGGAAAGAGCCCTGCGGCCGCACGGACCGCGGTGCCCGCGTGCGCTGAGCCGTCGTAGGCGATCAGGACGTGACGCTCGGTCATGTCGCGGTCCTGCTCCTGAGCATGCGGGGATCGTCGAAGCGGACGAGGTGAGCGGGCATCACTCCGCTCGGGTGACTCGGTCGCACGGACGGGGCGCCGCTCGGCCGGTCCGACCCCCGCTCAGGGTGCCTGCGGCAGCTTGTGCGACCCGCGCCGCGCGGGCTTGGCCGACGGCGGCGGGATCATCGGCCCGATGTCCCCGTCCGGCGCCTCGTCCAGGTCGAGGATCACCGGCGCGTGATCGCTCGGCCCTGACCCCTTGCGCGCCTGCCGGTCGACCCATGCCGCCGCGCGCCGCTCGGCGACCGGCTCGCTCGCGAGGATCAGGTCGATCCGCATGCCCAGGTCCTTGTGGAACATGCCCGCCCGGTAGTCCCAGTAGGTGAAGACGCGCTCCTCGGGCCAGCGCTCGCGGACGACGTCACGCAGCCCCTTGGCCTCCTGCAGCGCGGTCAGCGCCGCGCGCTCCGGCGGGGTGACGTGCGTCTGGTCGACGTACGCCTCGGGGTCGAAGACGTCCTCGTCGGTGGGTGCGATGTTCATGTCGCCGAGCACGACCGCGGCGTCCGGGCCGGCGGCGACCATGTCCCGCAGCGCGGCGAGCCACTCGAGCTTGTACGCGTAGTGGTCGGAGCCGGGCGACCGGCCGTTGGGCACGTACACGCACGTCGTGCGGATGCCGCCGGTCGTCGCCGTGATCGCCCGCGCCTCCTGGTGCGGGAAGCCCGGTCCGTCCGGGATGCCACGGACGACGTCGTCGAGCCCGACCCGGCTGAGGATCGCGACGCCGTTCCACGCCGACTCGCCGTGCGCCGCGACTGCGTAGCCGCGCTGCTCGAGCTCCTCGTCCAGCAGCTCGCCGAACGCGTCGTCGGTCAGCTTCGTCTCCTGCAGGCACACCACGTCGGGCTTGCGCTCGTCCAGCCACGGCAGCAGCCGGGGGACGCGCTGCTTGACCGAGTTCACGTTCCAGGTCGCGATTCGCACGCCTCCAGCCTACGCGGCGCGCCGTGCCCGGCGTGCCCGCGGCCGCTGTGGGGAAGGACACCCATCGATGAAGACTCGAGAGATCGGCAACGACACCGTCGGCCGGGAGCGCGTGGGCGCGATCGGCCTCGGCCTGATGACGTTCGACCAGACCGGCACGCAGCCCCGCGAGCAGCTCGCGGCGACCGTCCGCGCGGCCGTCGACGCGGGCGTGCGCCTCTTCGACACCGCCGACGCCTACGGCCCCGGGGACGAGCTCGGCGCCAAGGCGCAGGGCGAGAACGAGCAGCTGATCGCCGGCCTGCTCGACGAGCTCGGCCTGCGCTCGGAGGTGTTCCTCGCCACCAAGGGCGGCCATACCCGGACCGACGGCGGCGGCTGGGACACCGACAGCTCGCCGGAGCACCTGCGGGCGGCGGTCGACGCGTCGCTGCAGCGGCTGGGCGTCGACCAGATCGCGCTCTGGCAGCACCACCGTCCCGACCCCAAGCGCGACTACGCCGAGGTCGTCGGGACGTTGAAGGAGATCTCCGACTCCGGCAAGGTCCGGATGGTCGGGCTCTCGAACGCCAACCCCGACCAGATCCGCCTCGCGCACTCGGTCCTCGGCCCTGCGCTCGTGAGCGTCCAGAACGAGTTCTCGCCCGCCTTCCGCTCGAGCCGGCCCGAGATCGACGTGTGCGAGGAGCTCGGCCTCGCCTTCCTGCCCTGGTCGCCGCTCGGCGGGCTCACCAGCGCCAAAGGCCTGGCCGACAAGCACCCCGCGTTCAAGGCGGTCGCCGACGACCACGGCGTCAGCGCCCAGCAGGTCGCGCTCGCGTGGGAGCTCGCCCAGTCCGAGTGCGTGATCCCGATCCCCGGGGCCAAGCGCCCGCAGTCGATCACGGACTCAGCGGCCGCCGCCGACCTCGAGCTCTCGCCCGACGAGCTCGCGGCCCTGGACGCGGGCTGACCGCTCGGCCGCGAACCGGCACAGCTCGTCGGGCGTCATCGCGGGGCGGCGCCTTGACCCTCGCGGCTAGAGCTCGAACCGGTGCAGCACCGTGCCGTCCGGAGCCGTGAGCTCGACCGTCGCGCCGCGGAGCTCCACACCCGGCCGGCCCGCGAGCACGAACGCACCCGTCGCGCCGTCGAGGTCCTCCGGGGCCCGCGTGGGCGCGACCCTGGCCCGCGCGCGCTCCCCGTCGCGCCAGGTGACGGTGACGCGCGTCGAGCGCGACGCCACCAGCCCGTGGACGATGGCTTGCGCACGCCGGGAGGTGCCGGGCACGACGTCGTTGCGGCCGAGCACGACGCCCCCGAAGTCGGCGAGGTTCTCCCGGATGTCGCCGCAGGAGCCGGGCGCGTCGGCGGCGTCGAGTGGCGTGAAGCGCCCGTCGCGGCCGTAGCGTCCGACACGGGCGTCCACGACGTACCCGGCGGCGAGGCATGCCTTCCCGCCGGCGCTGCGGTACGTGAGGATCCCCGCCACGTCCTGGCTGCCGGGGATCGGCGCGGTGGCGGCGACGATCTGGCTGTCGGGCGCGCCGCGGTAGGGATCGTCACCGGGCGTCGGGGTCGCGACGACCGGTGGCGACGCCGTCGCGGTCGGCACCGGGCGCTCGTCCGTGGCCGGGCCGGCACCGCCGCGCCCCGGGACGAGGATGACCGCGGCGACCACCGCGGCAAGCGCGGCCAACGCCACGCTCGCGCGGGCGATCCGTCGCGGCGCCGGTGCCCTCCGCGGCCGTCGCCCGGCGGCTTCCCGCAGCACGCGCTCGTAGTCGGTCAGGAAGTCGTCGGTCCTCATCGGGGGTCCTCCTGCAGGTCGCGGCGGAGCCGGGCGAGCCCGCGCTTGACGCGCTGGCGGACGTTGGCCTCGGTCGTGTGCTGCGCCGCCGCGATCTCGGCGTAGCTGTGCTCGTGCAGGACGCGCGCGCGGACGGCTTCCTGCTGCGCCTCGGGAAGGGCGCCGAAGACGGCGTCCAGGCGCGCGGCGTCGACGCCGGCGAGCGCCTCGACCCGCTCGATCGCCTCGTCGGTCAGCTCCAGCCGCGGAATGCCGAGGCGCCGGCGCGCGCGGTCCTCCGCCCGGCCCCGGCGGAGCGCGTCGGCCAGCTTGTGCCGCGCGATGCCGTACAGCCACGCGGTGGCCGGGCCGCGCTCGGGGTCGAAGCGGTGCACGTCCAGCAGCGCGACGGCGAACGTCTCGGCGCACACGTCCGCGGCCAGCTCCGGATCGCGCAGCCTGCGCACCAGGAACCCGAGCAGCGCGCCCGCGTGAAGGCGATAGAAGCGCGCGAACGCGTCGGCGTCCTCCCGCGCGGCGACCAGCAGCTGCTCGTCGGTGGCTCGATCATCCATCACCAGGGACTTCGGCGCAGGTCACCCACGTGTGACACCCGCGTGCCCGTCAGCCGTCCCACGGCCAGATCGACCCGCCTTCGCGCACCCACCGACCGGCGTGCGGGAGCGCGAAGACCGCGAACGGCCGCTCGTGCTCCGGGCGCTCGAGCGGCGGATCGTCCGGCGCGTGGTCGAACGGGTTGAGCTTCGTGCCCTCGCGCTTCATCCAGCGCTCCACGCCCTCGTGCACGCGCAGCAGCGCCTTCGGCTGGTCCTTGCGCGGGCGGGCCTGGGCGGTGAGCCGGCCGGGGCGCAACGCCCCGCTCGGGTGCCAGCTGGACCGCTGCCACGTGAGGATCGGCGAGCGCTCGCGGTCGAGCAGCGATCGGCCGTCCCGCGTGCGCAGCTCGCCGAGCGCGGGGACCCAGAACGTGAACGGCTGCGGCGTGTCCGGAAGCGGCAGCGGCGCCGCCGGGAGCCCGACCACCGGCGGGCCGTACGCGAGGTCGTCGTGCGCCAGGCGCGTCAGCGACTCCGCCTCCAGCAGATGCGCGATCAGCGCGAGCTCGTCCTCGGGCAGGAGCAGAAAGCGGGCCATCGGGCGCGCACTCTATAGCGCCGAAATCAGGGGCTGTGAGGCGGGGTTATCCGGGTTGTTACGGGGGTGACCAATGTTCCTATGAACAACATTTTGGCCGTCACGGAGTGCGCCGCGGATGCCGACGCATAGGGCATGAACACCAAGCCCCGCTTCACCGTCAAGCCCCGTCACCTCGCCGCTGTCGCCCTCGCCGTCCTCGCCGTCCCGTTCGCCGCGGGCACCGCCTCTGCTGCTCCGGTCAAGGGCAAGCGCGCCACCTGGACGAAGGCGGCGACGACGTCCCCCGCCACCGCCGCCACGACGCCGGCGCCGACCACCTCGGCGGCCACCGTCACGTCGGTCCACGCGATCGGCGGCTACGTCTTCTACAACGTGACCTACCTGGAGGCCGTCGAGCTGTGGGCGGCCGCCGTCGCCGCGGCGCCGGCCGGCTACACGCCGCCGCCCGTCTACTCGGTCTCCGCGACCACGACCGTGAGCGGCACCGTCCCGGGCACCGACGGCCGGTAGGCGTCACACCTCCGCGGCGCTGTTCCAGGTCGACGGACTCCACGCGAGCGCCCAGATCCGGCCGTGCGCGAGCAGGAAGCTGCCGGCGCGCGGGACGCCCAGGCGCCCGGAGCTCAGCTCCTGCCCGGTCACGGCGTCGAGCCGGCGCAGGTGACCGTCGTCGTGCACCCAGCGCACGCCGCCGCGCTCGCCGATGCCGCGGACGCGCAGGAGCTCTCCGGGGGTGGGTCGTTCGGCGCCGCTGACGGCGTCGAACGACGCGTACCCCATCGCACCGGGCGTCGCCTCGTGCAGCACGTTGACGGTGCCGTCGCGCATCTGCGGGCCGTCGAAGAAGCGGCTCCGGCCGAGCGTGACCGTCTGCGTGACGGAGAACGTCGCCGGGTGAAGCTGCGCGAGCGTCAGCTGCCAGCCGTCCGCCTGGCCCTCGTCGGTCATCAGCACCCAGACGCATCCGTGCTCCGCCGCCACCGCGGTCGTCCCGGGCGGCGCGAGCCGGTCGTCGCCGATCCGTCCGGTCACGGGGTCGACGCGGAGCAGCCGGCCGTCGTCGCAGAGCACGAGCGGCCGGTCGGCGTCGAGCGCGAGCTGCTTCGGAAGAGCGGGCAGCTCGACGTGCATGAGCGTCTGCCCGTCGCGGCCGACGTGCGTCAGCGACCGGTCGCCGGGCGTGGCGAACCAGACGCCATCGGCGCTGGCCACCAGGTCACCGCCGCGCCCGCCGGCGGACAGCTCGGCCACGAGCTCGAGCGTCTCCGCGTCGTACACGACGCCGGGCGGGACCGCGCCGAACGCCTGGGCGACGCGCTTGAGGAGGGAGCGAGAGAGCATGCGAGCGAGTGTCCCGGCCGCGCCGCGCGAGCGCTGTCGTGCTCTCTCGACCCGTCGTGGCGAGAAACCGCCAGCGGCTACAGCGCCGCGCGCTCGACCGGGAAGTCGAAGAAGGTCTCCGGGAACGGCTCGTCGCGCAGCGTGAAGTGCCACCACTCCTCTTTGAGGCCCTTGAAGCCGGCCGCGATCATCGGGGCGCGGAGCCGCAGGCGGTTCGCCCGCTGCTTGCCCTTCACGCGCCCGTTGAACGTGTGCGAGAGCGGGTCGAAGCAGTCGTAGCCGGTGCCCATGTCGAGCGAGTTGTCGCGGAAGCGCGCCTTCGCCGTGCAGTCGCGCAGGCGGTCGCCGCGCGTGTACGTCTCCTGCCGCCGCGGCGGTGTGCGCACGAGCGTCAGGTCGACGGTGCTGCCGCGGCTATGCCCCGACTGCTCCGCGATGTAGCCGTCCTTGAACAGCCGGCTCTTGCGCACGCGCGGGTAGAACTCGGCCCGCATGCGCGTGTCGTCGAGGTCCTTCGCCCAGGCGACGAACGCGTCCACCGACCGCTGCGGCCGGTAGCAGTCGTAGACCTTGAGCGTGTACCCGTCCGCGGCCACCTGCGCCTGCACGCGTGCGAGCGCCTCGGCCGCCTGCCGGGTGAGGATGCACGTGCTCTCGCGGTAGCCGGGCACCCGCCGGCCCAGGAAGTTGTGCGTGGTCCGGTACCGCATCTCGATCACGATCGTCGGCGCCGCGTCGTGCAGGTCGACGTAGGCGCCGGGCGGCGCGGTCGGCGTCTGGCCCACGGCCGGGCCTGCGGGCACGGCCACGGCGAGCAGCGCGGTGGCGAGCAGAAGACGAAGGCGCATGCCGGCGTCGTACCCACCCGCGCGCGCTGCGCAGTCCTCGCGCGTCAGCGGAGGATCAGCCGCCGCACGTCGGCGATGACGTCGTTCCCGTGGTCGCCGTTGGTGAGCACGACGAGCGCCCAGCCGTCGTCCGGGAAGACCTCGATGCGCGAGCGCCAGCCGCGATTGGAGCCGTCGTGCCACAGCCGGCGCCCGCCGTCGCGCGTGCGCTCGGTGTGCAGGCCCAGGCCGTAGCTCCCGTCCGTCGCGGCGGCGGGCACGCCCATGGCGTGCGCGACCGGTCCGCCGCGCATCAGCAGCGCCGAGAAGCGCGCGAGGTCGGGGGCCGTGGAGCACAGGCCGCCGGCCGCCTGCTCGGCGAACCGGTAGCGCGGCACGGGCGCACCCGTGCCGTCGTGGCCGCGAGCGACGCCGTCGCAGGTGAAGCCGGTGCGCGTCATCTCCGCCGGGCGCAGCACCTCGCGCTCGACGATCTCCGCGAACGGCCGGCCGGTCGCCGTCTCGGCCGCGAGCTGCGCGACCGTGTAGCCGCCGCCCGAGTAGCGCCAGCCGCTTCCGGGCTCGTCGACGATGCGCACCTTCCCCACGCCCGACGCGCCGTCCAGCGACGCCCGGGTCGAGGGCACCGGAACGTCCGGCGCCAGCCCGGGATAGCCGTCCACGTTCAGGCCGGCCGTGTGGCTGAGCAGCCGCCGCAGCGTCACCGCACGCGCGTCGAACCGCGACGCCGGCAGGCGCCAGGTGCCGGTGAAGCGCTCGATCGGCGCGTCCAGCGGCAGCGTGCCGGCACCCGCGAGGCGCACGAGCGCGTACGCCGCCACGGTCTTCGACACCGACGCGACCTGCATTACGGTGTCCGGGCGCATCGGGGTGCGCTCGTCGGCCGCTCCGTAGGCGCCGGTCCAGACCACGCGGCCCCGGTGGACGACCGCGACGGACGCGCCGGGGACCCGGTGCGCACGCAGGGACGCGGGCACGGTGCGGTCGATCTCGCGGGCCAGCGCCGAGACGCTCGCCGGCGGCCGGAAGGCGGGCGGGCGCGAGCGCCACCAGACCGCGCCCACGGCCATGACGAGCAGCGTGGTCGCCGCCGCCACCGGGATGCGCCACCGCCGCCGCACGCGCTGCACCTTACGAGCCGAACTGCGCGTTCGCTCGAGCTCGGCTTGCGACACTGCTTCCGCAGTGCCCCGCATGCCCTCCAACCGCGCCGACGCGGAACGCACCCGCGTGCGGATCATCGAGGCGAGCCGTCGGCTGCTCGAGCAGTCGCCGACCGCGCCCGTCGCCGACGTGGCGGCCGCCGCCGGAGTCTCGCGCTCGACGCTGTACCGGCACTTCCCGGACCGCGAGAGCCTGCTGCGCGCCGCGCAGGCGCACCGTCCGCGCGAGGCGGACGAGCCGTCCGAGCATCCGCTGCCGCCCGGGCACCTGGGTCGCGAGCGCCCGGTGCCGCTGGAGGGCATCCACGTGTTCGACGTCGTCGCCCCGCCGGTGCTGCCCGAGCAGCTGGTGGCGGAGGCGCAGCGGATCGCCGACGTGCCGCTCGCGCTGTACGTGCTCGACATCGACGGCTCGCACCTGCTGCGGGTGGCCGGGCCGGAGCGGCTGCCCGAGCGGATCGAGGCGCCGCTCGCGGTCGGCCCGGAGCTCGACTCCGACGGACTGTCGCAGCTGCGCGCGGCGCTGGCGGATCGCCCGGGGATCGAGGTGGTACCGCTGTGGCTGCGCGGGCGGGCGACGGGTGTGATGCTCACGCTCGGCCGGCCGCGCCGGCCGCTCGCGGAGATCGCGCGCCAGGCGGCCGCCGCGATCACGCTCGCCGACCGCTACACGGACACGTTCGCGCGCGGGCAGCGGCGCAAGCAGCCGCGAGCCGCGGCGGAGATCCAGCAGAGCCTGCTGCCGCCGCGCATCTCGCGCATCTCCGGCGGCGAGGTGGCCGGGAACGTGCTGCCGAGCTACGAGGTGGCCGGCGACTGGTTCGACATCGTCGAGAACCTGGACGGCGTGTGGATCACGCTCGCCGACGGGCTCGGGCCGAGCACGCGCGCCGCGGCCAGCAGCGCGGTCGCGCTCGGGGCGCTGCGGGCGAGCCGCCGCAGCGGCGGGACGGCGCAGGACGCGCTGATGCTCATGCACCGCACGCTGCGCGAGATGCCCGGCCCCGCGGCGGAGATGACCGCGCTCGTCGCGCGCTGGGACCCCGCCACGTTCCTGCTGGAGGTCGTCAACTGCGGGCACCTCCCGCCGATGGTGATCCCGCCAGCCGCGAGGTCGAGACGCTCGACATCGCGGTCCGCCGCGGGCTCGGCGGCCGCGCGAGCCCGCGTCCTTCCGAGTTGACGACGACGCTCGCTCCCGGCGACCGGCTCGTGCTGTGCTCGGACGGGGTGTTCGACTCGGGCGAGGGCCAGGCGGGCCTCGGGCAAGCGGGCGTCGCGGCGGCGGCGCTGCGCTCCGAGCGCGGCTCCGCGGCCGACACGGTGCGCCAGGTGCACCGTGCCGTGCTCGCCGCCACGGGCGACGGGCTGCGCGACGACGCGACCGTCGTCTGCCTCGCCGTGGAGTGACGTTGTCCCACGTCCGGGACAGCTCGTCCCGATAACTGTCCCATGTCGTTTGCCGATGTTCCACGACCGGGGTAAGCAGGGCGGGAGTCGTCCCCCGCCGTTGTGAGCCCCACTTGACGCACCCCACGCATCCCCGCAGCCGACGTGCCGAGGAGCACGCGCTGTTCGCGCGGCTCGCACGTGAGCGCACACCCGCCGCACGCGACGCGATCGTCGAGCGCTTCATGCCGCTCGCCCGCCAGATCGCGCGTCGCTACCTCCCGGCCGCCGAGCTCGACGACCTCGAGCAGGTGGCGGCGATGGGCCTTGTGAAAGCCGTCGACCGCTTCGACCCCGGTCGCGGGCTGGCCTTCTCGTCGCTCGCCGTCCCGACGATCGCCGGCGAGGTCAAGCGCTATCTGCGCGACCACGCCTGGTCGGTCCGCGTCCCGCGCGACCTGCAGGAGACCTACCTCCACCTCGACCGCGCGACGGCCGACCTGACGGCCGAGCTCGGCCGCGCACCGACGGCGAGCGAGCTGGCCGACCGCACGAACCACACGGTGGAGGCCGTCCTCGAGGCCCGTCAGGCCGTCACCGCCCGGCGCGCCGTCTCGCTCGACCAGCCGACGACCGGAGACGACGGCTCCGAGTCGATCGGCGCGCTGTTCGCCGTCGACGAACCCGCCTACGAGACCGCCGAGCAGGCCGCGCTGCTGGACGGCCTCCTCCGCTCCCTGTGCGAGCGCGACGAGCTCATCCTCCGCCTGCGCTTCCACGAGGACCTCACGCAGACCGAGATCGGCGAGCGCGTCGGCCTCTCGCAGATGCACGTCTCACGCGTGATCCGGGCCGCGATCACGCAGCTGCAGGCCGCGGCGCGGGGCTGAGTCAGGGGCGGCGCTTGCCGTCGGCGCCGATGACCCACCACAGGCCGCCGTGGAGGTTCACGTCGTGGCAGCGCACCTCGCCCGCCTGCTCGTGCGCGTAGTAGTACAGCGGCCGGCCGCGATAGGTCACCTGCCGCCGGTTGCCGCGGCGGATCGTGCCGAGCAGCGAGGAGCGTGCGCCCTTGCCCGCGACGGGCTTGCCGGTGGTGTAGACCGGTGGCCAGGCCTCGGCGCACGCGCCAGTGCAGCGCGACTCCTTGAACCGGTCGCGCTGGAAGACGTAGATCGCCTGCCGCTTCGGACCCCAGAGCATCGGGCCGAACTCCGAGCTCGCGACGGTGATGCGCGTGCCCGCGGCCGACGCCGGCGCCGCCCCGAGGAGCAGCGCGATGACCGGCACCAGCAGGAGGAGCGAGCGTCTCATAGGTTCTCCGCGGCTTCGAGGGCGAGGGTGGGGTCGAACGCGCCGAGCCAGCGGCCGCGTTCACGGCCGTCGCGGTCGAGCAGGATCGCGCCCGGCTGGCCGGGGATGCGGTAGTGCTCCCACGTCTGCATCGACTCGTCGAACAGCAACGTCGGTCCGGTCAGGCCGTGGCGCTCGACGAACGCCGGCGCGTTGGCCAGCTCGTCCCGGCCGCCGATGGCGACGACCTGGAGCCGGTCCCCGGCCTGCTCGGTGAGCTGCTGGATCTTCGGCGCCTCGCCGTTGCAGACGGTGCACCAGGGCGCCCAGAACCACAGCAGCGTCGGCGTCTGCGCCGAGGCGAGCTGCGTCAGCTCGTAGTCGCCCGCGCCGTCCATGCGGGTCACGGTCAGCGCGGGCACGGCCGCCGCGCGGCGCTCATCCTCGCCTCCGGTGGTGAGCACGAGCGCGAGCGCGATCAGCGCGACGAACAGCAGGGCGGCGACGAGGCGCTTCACAGCCGTGAACCTAGCGGCGTTCGCGCGCGCCGCCATTACGGTTCTCTGAACGCGCCTCTAGGATCGCCCGGTGGGCTTGCGCTTCGAGACCCGTACGTCGGACTCGCCCTGGATCGCCTCCGTGTGGACGTGCCGGAGCGAGCGGGTGGCGGAGATGACGTCGGTGGCCACCGAGACCTGGGGCCTCGTGTTCTGGGAGCAGGACGATGCGGCGTTCGCCGCGGTGACCGGGCCGGAGTGCGCCACGGGCACCGCTCCGGTGCCGCAGGACGCGCGCTTCGTCGGCGTGCAGTTCGCGGTCGGCACGGCGCTGCGGACGGTCGTCGCTCCCACCCTGGTGGACAGCGGGATCGTCCTCCCGGACGTGACGCGGCGGTCGTTCCGGCTCGACGGTCGCCGGTGGGAGACGCCGGCCGCCGACGACGCCGAGCTGCTCGTCGACCGCCTGGTCCGGCACGGAGCGGTGGTCCGCGACCGCGTCGTCACCGACGTCATGCGCGGCGAGCGCCCGGGGGTGTCCGAGCGCACGCTCCAGCGCCGCTTCCGCGCGGCCACGGGCCTCAGCCGCGGCGCCGTGCGGCAGATCGAGCGAGCGCGCGCCGCCGCGCTGCACCTGATGGCCGGTGACGACGTCGGCGACGTCGTGGAGCGGCTCGGCTACTACGACGAGCCGCACCTCGCGCGTGCCCTGCGACGGTACGTCGGCCGCACCGCGGTCCAGCTGCGCGAGGGCGTCGGCGGTGCGCTCGCGCTCGACCCCGAGTTCGTCTCCGCCCTCAGCGCTTGACGTCGTAGACGAGCTTCGCCACGCCGTTGCCGTAGGTCGCGGACTCCCGGAGGTGCAGCCGCAGCCGGTCGCGGTCGGCGCGGCTGAAGAGGCTCTTGCCGGCGCCCAGCAGCACCGGGAACACGAGCAGGTTGTAGCGGTCGATGAGGTCGGCGTCCGCCAGGTTGCGCGCCAGCTCGGCGCTGCCGTGGATGAAGATCGCGCCGCCGTCCTCCGCTTTGAGCGCGGCGACGTCGGCGCTGGACCGCAGGATGGTCGTCGGCCCCCATCCGTCGACGAGGGCGTCCTCGCCGAGGGTGCTCGACGCGACGTACTTCGGCAGCTCCTTGTACGCGCTGTGGTCCTCGGAGTCCGGCCAGACCGCGGCGAACGCCTCGTAGCTGCGACGGCCGAACAGCAGCGCGGTCGTCTCCGCCAGCTCCTCGCCCTTGAGCGAGAACGCCTCCGGCACGAACTCGGTGTCCATCACCCAGCCGCCGCCCCGGTGCCCCTCGCTCGTCGCGCCGGGCGAGTCGACCACGCCGTCGAGCGACATGAAGCCGGTGTACACGAGCTCACGCATCAAGCATTCCTCCAAGTCGGGTTTCCCGGGGACCGTACGCGCTCGGTCGAACCCTCGTCTTGGACGATTGCGACACCGGGCGCACGCGGCTGGCAGGCTTGACGTGTGTCGACGATCGTCATCACCGGCGCCAGCGACGGGATCGGTGCCGCGGGCGCGCGGCGGTTGCGCGCCGACGGCCACGAGGTGGTGCTCGTCGGCCGCTCGCGCAGCAAGACGGAGGCGGTCGGGGCGGAGCTCGGCGCGCCGTTCCACCTCGCCGACTTCGCGCGGCTCGAGGACGTCCGGCGGCTGGCGGGCGAGCTCGAGGCCTACGAGCGCATCGACGTGCTCGTCAACAACGCGGGCGGCGTCATGGGCCGGCGCGCGGTCACCGAGGACGGGTTCGAGCAGACGTTCCAGGTGAACCACCTCGCGCCGTTCCTGCTGACGACCCTGCTCTTGCCGCGGTTGATCGCGGCACGGGCCAAGGTCATCCAGACCGCCAGCGCCGCCGCCAACCACTTCGGCGGGAGCTTCGACATCGACGACCTCAACCACGAGCGCGGCTACGCGCCGATGCGGGCCTACGGCGACGGGAAGCTGGCGAACGTGCTGTTCACGCGTGAGCTGGACCGCCGTCACCGCGCGGACGGCATCGCCGCCGTCGCGTTCCACCCGGGCGTGGTGCGGTCGAACTTCGCGAAGGAGACCGGGCTCGGGCTGCGGCTGCTGTACCACTCGCCGCTGAAGTACCTGTTCACGATCAGTGCCACGACGAGCGCGGAGCGGCTCGGGTGGCTCGTCGACGGCACGCCGGGCGAGGACTGGGAGCCGGGCGGGTTCTACGGCAACCGGACGCCGCTCGCGCTCAAGCTCCAGGACGACGGCACGCTCGCGCGGAAGCTGTGGGAGCGCAGCGAGCGGATGCTCGCCGCGCCCTGAGCTACTCGAGGAGCTGCGCGCGGATGTCGGCCTTGAGCACCTTGCCGACCTTCGAGCGCGGCAGCTCCGGCCACAGCTCGATCTGCTTCGGCGCCTTCACGGACCCGATCCGCGCCTTCACGAACGTGACCAGCTCGTCCGGCGAGACGTCCGCGCCCGGCTCGATCACGGCCGTCACGCGCTCGCCCCACTTGTCGTCGGGCAGCCCGACCACGGCGCAGTCGCGCACGGCGGGATGCGCCATCAGCGCCTGCTCGACCTCCGCCGAGTAGACGTTGAAGCCACCCGTGATGATCATGTCCTTCAGGCGGTCGACGATGAACAGGTAGCCGTCCTCGTCCAGGTAGCCGATGTCACCGGTGTGGTGCCAGCCGTGCTGGGAGGCGGCCGCGGTCGCCTCGGGGTTCTTGTAGTAGCCGGCCATCACCAGCGAGCTGCGCACGACGATCTCGCCGCGCTCTCCGGCCGCCAGCACCGCGCCCGACTCGGGGTCCATGATCGCCACCGTCACGAGCGGCGCCGGCCGCCCCGCGGAGGCGAGCCGCCCGACCGCCACGCTCCCGTCGGCCTCGAAGTGCTCGGCGGGCGGCAGCATCGAGACCATCATCGGCGCCTCGGTCTGCCCGAACAGCTGCGCCATCACCGGCCCGATCCGCGTCAGCGCCTCCTCCAGCCGGCTGGTCGACATCGGGGCCGCGCCGTACCAGAAGCACTGCAGCGAGCTGAGGTCGGTGGCGTCGAGCGCCTCGTGGCCGAGCAGCATGTAGATCAGCGTCGGCGGGAGGAACGTGTGCGTGATCCGCTCGCGCTCGATCAGCGCGATGAACGCGCCGACGTCGGGCTTGGGCATCACGACGATCCGCCCGCCCCGCGTCATCACCGGGAAGCAGAGGACGCCTGCGGCGTGCGTGAGCGGCGCCAGCGCCAGGTACGACGGGCGCCCTTCGAACGGGTACCCCATCAGCGTCAGCGCGGTCATCGTCTCGAGGTTGCGGCTGGTGAGCATCACACCCTTCGGCAGCCCCGTGGTGCCGCCCGTGCCGACGAGCATCGCCAGGTCGTCCACGAGCCCCGCCGCGCCGCCCGGGTCGCCGAGCCACCCGTCGAGCTCGTCCAGGCGCACCTTCACGCGCACGTCGAACGCCTCGACCATCTCGGCGTAGGCGGGGTGGAACAGCAGCGCCTCGCAGTCGAAGAGCTCGAGCAGCGCCTGGTTCTCGGCCGCCTCGTTGCGCGGGTTGATCGGGCACCAGACGGCACCGCGCCGGGCGATCCCGAACACGCACGCGAACGCGACCGCGCTGTTCGCGCTGAGCACCCCGACCTTCGCGCCCGGCGCCACCCCGTCCCGCGCGAGCCCGCCCGCGACCCGGTGGCTGAGGTCGACGACGTCGCCGTAGGTCAGCGTCCGCCCGCCCTCCACCAGGCAGGGCGCGTCCCGGCCGAGCGACGCGCCCTTGTCGAGGTAGTCGCAGAGCGAGCCCATCACATGCCCATCCCTCCATCGACGGGCAGGCCGATGCCGGTGATGAACCGCGCCTGGTCGGACGCGAGGAACACGACCGCGTCGGCCATGTCCGCCACCTCGCCGAGCCGCCCGGCGGGTGTCTGCTCGACCACCGCGCCGACTGCGGCCTCCGGGCTCTCGAACAGGCCGAGCTCCGCCATGTCGACCGCGAGCTTCTGCCCCATCTCGGTCGGCACGAGCCCCGGATAGACGCAGTTCACGCGCACGCCGAACCCGAGCTTGCCCGCCTCGAACGCGGCGACGCGCGTGAGCCGGTCGACCGCCGACTTGGTCGCCGAGTAGCCGCCGATGCCGGGGAACGCGATCGTCGCGGCGACCGACGCGATGTTGACGATCGCGCCGCCCGCTCCGGCGCTGCCGCCGGGGCGCATCGCGCGCAGCCCGTGCTTGATCCCGAGCGCCGTGCCAAGCACGTTGACCTCGAGCATCCGGCGGACGTCCTCGGCCTCGATGTCGACCATCAGCCCCGAGAGCTCGATGCCGGCGTTGTTGACGAGGATGTCGAGGCCGCCGAGGCGGTCGACGGTCGCGGTGATCGCGGCCTCCCACGAGCCCTCGTCGGTCACGTCCAGACGCAGCGCCTCGGCGCCGATCTGCTCGGCCACGTCGCCCGCGTCGAGCAGGTCGCCGATCATCACCTGCGCACCGGCCGCGGCCAGCGCCTGGGCCATCCCGGCACCCAGGCCCTGGGCACCGCCGGTGACGAGCGCGTGGCGCCCCGCAAGCACGTCTGAAGCCATCCGTCTCTCCTCTTTCGGCTGGACGCTGAGGACCCTATACGCTGGCGCGATGAACCCCGCGGTCTGGGTGCAGCGCCACGGCGCCGTCCGGCCCGAAGCCCCCGCGCTGGCCGACGGCGAGCGCGTCCACGCGGACTGGGCCACGTTCGCCGCGCGCACCGCCGCCGCGGCCGCGGGGCTGCGCGCCGGCTTCGGCCTCTCCCCCGGCGACCGCGTGGCGATCGTCATGCGCAACCGCCCGGAGTACCTGGAGGCGATGTTCGCCGTCTGGCACGCCGGGCTGGTGGCGGTGCCCGTCAACGCGCGGCTGCACCGCGACGAGATCGCCTACATCCTCGAGCACAGCGCCGCGACCGTGGTCGTGACCGATCCCGAGCACGCCGACGACGTCGACGCGACCACCGTGTCGGCGCCCGGTCCGCAGTGGGAGCGCGTGTGCGCGGCGGCGCCGATGCCGCTCGTCGACCGCGCTCCCGACGACCCCGCGTGGCTCTTCTACACCAGCGGCACGACCGGCCGGCCGAAGGGCGCGACGCTCACGAACCGCAACCTGCTGCTGATGACGCTCAGCTACTACGCGGACATCGACGCGGTCTCGGCGCGGGACAGCATCCTGCACCTCGCGCCGCTCTCGCACGGCTCGGGGCTCTACGGCCTGCCGCACGTGGCCCGCGGGGCGGTGAGCGTGATCGGCGACGACGTGCCCGCGCTCGCGGCCCGCTGGCCCGGCCTGTCGCTGTTCGCCGCGCCGACGATGGTCAAGCGGCTCGCCGACGACCCCGCGATGGTGGACGCCGGCTTCAAGACGATCATCTACGGCGGCGCGCCGATGTACCTGGCCGACCTGCAGGTCGCGCTGGACCGCCTCGGTCCCCGGCTGGCCCAGATCTACGGGCAGGGCGAGTCGCCGATGACGATCACCGCGCTCTCGAAGGCCGACCACGCCGAGGGCGACCCACGGCGGCTGCAGAGCGTCGGCGTCCCGCGCACCGACGTCGAGGTCCGGCTCGGCGACGACGGCGAGATCCTCGTCCGCGGTGACGTCGTGATGGCCGGCTACTGGAACGACCCGGACGCCACGGCGGAGACGCTGCGCGACGGCTGGCTGCACACCGGTGACGTCGGCCGCTTCGACGAGCACGGCTACCTCAGCCTGCACGACCGCTCCAAGGACCTGATCATCAGCGGCGGCATGAACATCTACCCGCGCGAGGTCGAGGAGGCGCTGCTGCACCACGCCGGCGTGCAGGCCGTCGCGGTGGTCGGCAAGCCCGATGCCGAGTGGGGCGAGACCGTGGTCGCGTTCGTCGTGCCCGCGGGCGCGCCACCCCCGGCGGAGGAGCTCGACCGCACCTGCCTGGACCGGATCGCGCGCTACAAGCGCCCGAAGGACTACCGCTTCGTCGACAGCCTCCCGACGAACCACTACGGCAAGGTGGTCAAGCGCGAGTTGCGCGAGCGGTTGTGACTCCTGTTACGTTCTCGACGCCACTCGAGGAGGAGACCGACATGAAGCTGGCGCTGTACCTGCCGAACTTCCGTGACAAGGTCACGGTGCAGGAGCTCGAGGACCTCACGCAGCTCGCCGAAGACCTCGACTTCGACTCCGTCTGGACGCTCGACCGGATCGTGGTCCCGGAGGCCTCCGACCGTGGCGAGCTCCAGTACTCGTTCGGGATGATGGAGGAGTTCCCGAAGCAGCTGCCGGTGTCCTCGCGCGGCGAGTGGTACCAGGGCTGGCCGCTGATCCCGTGGCTCGCGGCCAAGACGGAGAAGGTGCGGATCGGGATGAGCATCACCGACACGCCCTACCGCGCGCCCGGTGTGCTGGCCGCGGAGCTCGCGACGGTCGACCACCTCTGCAACGGCCGGCTCAACGTCGGCATCGGGGCCGGCTGGATGCCCGAGGAGTTCGCGGCGTCGAGCGCCACGCACATCTTCCCCAAGCGCCACCAGCACGTGCGCGAGACGATCGAGATCATGCAGGGGATCTGGACGAACGACGTGTTCGAGTACCACGGCGAGTTCGCGGACTTCGACCGCTGCGGCTTCGGCGCCAAGCCGCTGCAGAAGCCGTACCCGCCGATCTGGTTCAGCGGCCTCAAGGACCCCAAGCGCTCCGCCCGCCGGGTCGCCAAGTACGGCCTGTCCGGCTGGATCGGCATCCAGGACACGCCGGACGCGCTCGGCCAGTGGCGCACCGCGATCGGGCGCGAGCTCGAGGAGCTCGGCAAGTCGATCGACGACATCGAGCTCTCGAGCATGATCTGGTTCGTCATCACCGACGCCGACATGGACCAGACGCCCGCGGGCAAGGGCACCAACATCCTCGTCGGCTCCGAGCGGCAGATCACCGACCAGCTCAAGCGCTACAAGGAGGCGGGGCTGACGATGCCGCTCTTGTGGCCGCCGTTCGCGGACGTGCCGGTGGCCAAGACGCTGGACGACCTCAAGCGGCTGAAGGAGGACATCATGCCGAGGGTCGACGAGGCGGCGGCCGCGCCGGCCTAGTCGCGGGGCGCGTGGGCCTCGAGCACGCGCTCGGCGCGCTCGAGCGTCGGCGGCGTCGCAGCGAGGTTGAGGTCGATGAAGACGTCCGTGACGCCCTGCGCGCCGAGCCGCGCGAGGGTGTCGCGCGACGGCTCCTCGATCAGCCGGACGACGATCTGCAGCGCGTCCGGGTCGCGTCCCGCCTCGCGCGCGCCCTCCCGCACGTGGGCGATCGACGGGGCGAGGTCGGTCGGATCGTGCCGGCTGCTCGCGATCCAGCCGTTCGCGAGCCGCCCGGCGCGGCGCAGCGCCGGTGGGGCCGTGGCCCCCAGCAGCAGCGGCGGGTGGGGACGCTGCACGGGCCGCGGCTGCTGGTGCGCGCGCGGCACGGTGTAGAAGGCGCCCGCGAACGCCGCCGGGTCCTGCGTCCAGAGCGTCGTCAGGCAGCGCAGGTACTCGCCCATGCGCGCGCCGCGGCGCTCGTACGGCACGCCGGCGGCGGCGTACTCCTCGGGCATCCAGCCGAGCCCGAGGCCGACCGTGAGGCGGCCGCCGGACAGCACGTCGAGCGAGGTGAGCGCCTTCGCGAGCAGCGCGGGCGCGGTGAACGGCGCGCACAGGGTCGCGGTGCCGAGGCGGATGCGGTCGGTGTGGCCCGCGACATGCGCGAGCGCGAGGACCGGGTCGAGCACCGGCGGGTGCGGCCCGCCGACCGGGTGCAGCACGCGCTGGAACGTCCACAGCGAGGCGTACCCGAGGGCTTCGGCGCGACGCGCGACGTGGCGCATCGCCTCCGGCGTCGCCCAGGGTCCGGCCACTGGTAGGCCGAACCCGAGGCGAGGAAGGTCACCGTGCATCACGCCACGGTGACAGGCGTCTCAGCTAGTGGCGGTCGTGCCCCTTGCCGCGGCCCTTGCCGGGCTTGTCGTGGCCGTGGCCGTGGCCGTGCGGCTTGTCGTGGCCCTTGGCCTTGCCCGAGAACTTGACCTTCTTGAGGTAGTCGAAGCCGACCTGCGCCGCCTCGAACGGGTTGAAGGTCGCGTCGCCGAAGCGCGGGTCGTGCTCGACGACGTAGTACCGGATCTGGCCCTTGGCGGCCGCGAAGATCTTCGGGAAGTCGATGCTGCCGCGGCCCACGATCTCGATCCGGCCGTCGCTCGGACGGCGGTCCTTGACGTGGAAGAGCTGGATCCGCTTGCCGTACTTCTTCAGCAGCGCGATCGGGTCCTGGCCGCCCTGGACGGCCCAGTAGAGGTCGAGCTGGAAGGCGACGTTCTTCTTCGACGTGTTCGCCATCAGCAGGTCGTAGGCCGTGCGGCCGTTGTAGACCTTCTCGAACTCCCAGTTGTGGTTGTGGATCATCAGCTGCTGGCCGGCCTGGCGCGCCTTGGCGCCGACCGCGTCCAGGTACTTGGCGTAGTTGACCCAGTCCGCCTCGGTGTTGAGCTTGTCGTTCGGCGTGGCGCCGGACGAGAAGAACTTGATCCCGAGGACCTTGTTGTCGGCGATGATCTGGTCGATGTTCGCCGGCGCCGTGGGATCACCCACGTCGACGTGGCGCGAAGGCGACTTGAGGCCGTACTTGCGCAGGAGATCGCGGTACTGCTCGGCGGTCAGGCCGCTGAGCGTGAACGGCTCGACGTTCTTGTAGCCGAACGAGCGCAGCTTGGAGAACACCTCTTCGGTGCGCGCGATGGTGGCGGCGTCGGTGCCGAAGCCGATGTACTCGGCGAAGGTCCAGAGCTGGACGGACACCTGCTGCGTGGGGACGCCGCGGCCGCCATGGCCCTTCTTGCCTCCCGCCATGGCGGTGTCGGCGACGCCGGCGCTCATCCCGAGGGCGAGCGTGGCGGCGACGAGACCGCGGATGAATGACTGCTTCATGGAGTAACCGGTGCCCGGTCCCTCTCATGAGAAAACGTTCCGGTCTCGCGCTATTGACGGTCCGTCGAGGGGTAGCGTGCGCGCATGGGTCGCTGGTGGACGTTGGTTGCGGTGTGCCTCGGCACGTTCATGTTGCTGGTCGACGTCACGATCGTGAACGTCGCGCTGCCCGCCATCGAGGCGGATCTGCACTCGGCGTTCGACGACCTGCAGTGGGTGATCGACGCGTACGCGCTGACGCTCGCCGCGGCGCTCCTGGCCGGCGGATCGCTGGCCGACCGGCTCGGCAGGCGGCGCATCTACGTCATCGGCGTCGGCATCTTCACGGGCGCCTCGCTGCTGTGCGGGCTGGCCGGCTCGCCGCTGATGCTCAACCTGGCGCGTGGCGTGCAGGGCGTCGGCGCGGGCCTCATGTTCGCGTGCTCGCTCGCGCTGCTGGCGAGCACCTACCGCGGGAAGGACCGGGGCACCGCGTTCGGCGTCTGGGGCGCGACCACCGGCGCCGCCGTCGCGGTCGGGCCGCTGGCCGGCGGCGTGCTGACCCAGCTGATCGGCTGGGAGGCGATCTTCTTCGTGAACCTGCCGATCGGCGCGCTCGTGATCTTCCTCACGCTGCGGTACGTCGGCGAGACGCGCAACGAGCACGCCGGGCCGATCGACTGGCTCGGGCTCGTGCTGTTCTCGGCGGCGCTCGCGGCGTTGGTGTTCGGGCTGATCCGCGGCAACGACGAGGGCTTCACCTCCCCGCTCATCCTCACGCTGCTGATCGGCGCGGGCGTGCTGCTGGTGGCCTTCGTGCTGGTGCAGCGGTCCGTCGCCTACCCGACGTTCGACCTGTCGCTGTTCCGCGTGCCGACGTTCGTCGGTGGGCTCGTGGCGGCGTTCGTGCTCAGCGCGGCGATGTTCGCCTCGTTCCTGTACCTGACGCTCTACATGCAGAACCAGCTCGGCTACTCGGCGCTCGAGGCCGGCCTGCGGTTCCTGCCGATCTCGCTGCTGTCGTTCCTCGTGGCGCCGATCTCGGGCAAGCTCGCGGAGCGCGTCGGCGTGCGCTGGTTCATCGGGGCCGGGCTCGCGTGCGTCGGCTTCGCGCTGATCCTGTTCGGCGGGCTGTCGGTGGATGATGACTGGACCGCGCTGCTGCCCGGGATGATCCTCGGCGGCATCGGGATCGGCATGGTCAACGCGCCGCTGGCGACGACCGCCGTGGGCGTGGTCGAGCCGCAGCGGTCCGGGATGGCGTCCGGCATCAACTCGACCGCCCGGCAGGTCGGCATCGCCACCGGGACCGCGCTGTACGGCGCGGTCGTCGCGGGCGTGATCGACGGTCGCGCGCAGGCGTTCGGGGAGGCCGTCGGCGGTCGTCCCCCGAGCGAGGCGCAGGGCTCCTTCTCGGACTTCATCGTCTTCGGCGCCTACAAGCAGCTCGGCGAGAAGGCGCTGGAGCCGGGCCGCGCCGCGTTCCTCGACGGCCTCAACGAGATCCTCCTGATCGGCGGGATCGTGGCGTTCGCCGGCGCCGCGCTGTGCTTCGTGCTGATCCGCCCGCGCGACTTCGTCGAGCACGCGCACGCCGCGCAGCCCGCGCGCGCCGAGGTGTAGCCCGGCCTCCACCTGTGGGGCTGTGCGGGCCCCGTCGCCCGAGCGACGCTGACGTCATGCTCGAGCTGGTCCTCTCGGCCCTGTTGAGCCTCGCACCGGGCTGGACCGTGCGCGAGGCGCCGGCGAGAGCCCCGCTGCCCTGCCCGGCCTCCAGCACCCGCGCCGGCTGGCCGAGCCGTGTCCTCGCCCTCGGCGACGGCACCTTCGTCAAGCTCTGGGCGAGCCGCCCGCACCGCGTGACCGTCGACGCGCGCGGGCACATCCTCCAGCGCGAGGACCTCGGTGCCGACGGCCCGGCGGACGAGCGCGCGCTGGCCTGTGGCCGCGACGGCAGGACCTTGGCCGTGTGGACCGAGGACCACGACGACGACTACCGCGTCCGCGTCGAGGGCCAGACGGTCGACACCGTCCGGCAGGCCTACGCCGGGCCGGGCCTCGCGGTCGCGTTCGCGCCCGATGGCTCGGCCCTCGTCGCCTACTCGGTGCCGAAGGCCGTGATGGCCGTGCGGGTGTCGCGTTCCGGCACGCTCGGCACGCCGTTCCGCCTCGGCCCCGCTTCCGAGGTCACCGAGCTCGCCGCCGACAGCTCCTCCGGCGGCCGCTTCGTCATCGCCTGGACGACGATCGACGCCGGCGAGGAGCGCAACGAGCGCCGCCGCATCTACGCCGTCAGCGGTCGCGGCGCGCGCTTCTCCAAAGCCCGCCTGGTCGACCGGGCCAAGCACCTGAACATCGCCGAGTCCACCCCGTCGGAGATCCGGCTGGCGGTGGCGCCCAACGGCCGCGCCGTCCTCATGTGGGCCACGACCGCGAGCGGCGACCTCGACGACCGCACCACCGTCCGCCTCGCCGAGGCCGGGCGCGACGGCCGGTTCGGCCGACCGCGCCAGCTCACCCGCGACGGCACACCGGGCGACGTCGCCATCCGCTCCGACGGGCGCACGCTGGCCGTCTGGACGCAGAGCGACGGCCTCTACGCCGCCCCGGGCGAGCGCATCACCGACCGCCCGACGGAGCCGCGCGCGTCGTTCCGCGACGGCAAGCCGCACGTCGAGTGGCGCGGCGAGTCCGCGACGCGCGGGTGAGCGCTCGTCAGCGGCGGGTGTCGTCCCAGACCACGGGCGCGGGCGCGGGACCGTTGCGGCAGTCCGACGTCCGGTACCCCGCGGCGCACTCGGTCAGCGCCCGCCAGCGCGTGGAGAAGTCCTGGACGAAGGCGTCGAGCGCCGCCTGCTCGGCCTCCGACTGGATCAGCTGGCGGATCGTCTTCTTGACCTCGGCCAGTGGCCGTTGGCGCTCCCGCTTGACCTTGGTGACCGTGAAGACGTAGTACTCGGAGCCCAGGCGGACCGGACCGACCAGCCGGCCCCTGCGGGCACGGAAGATGGCCTGGTCGAACACCGGGTCGGCTGCGCCCTCCGCGAGCGGTGCCAGCTTGCCGCCGTTGTCCTTGCTCGCGAAGTCGGTCGAGTACCGGCGCGCGACGGACTCCCAGGACACGCCGCGCTCGAGCTCCGCCCGTGCACGCTCCGCGGCGGCCCTGCGCTTGGTGACCACGATCCGCAACGAGCGCTCCTCGGGCTCGACGAAGCGCGACCGGTGCTGGTCGTAGTACTGCTCGACCACTTGATCGGTGACCGGGACGCGGGTCGCGGTCACCTGCTCGCGGATCTTGTTCGACAGCAGGTCGAGCCGGACGCGCCCTTTGATGTCGGCGACCGTCTGGCCGGACGTCTTCAGGAACGTCTGGAAGTCCGAGTCCTTGGGGAAGCTCTGGCGCTTCTGCTTCTCGAACGACCGGGTGACCTCGGCGTCGGTCACGATCAAGCCGCGCAGCGTCGCCTCCCCGTCGATCCACTCGAAGCTGATCAGCAGCTGCATGACCTGGTTGCGCAGCTGCGCATAGTCACGCCGGCACCGCGCCCTCAGGGTCGGGTCCGAGATCCGCCGGCGCTGCGCCGGCGACAGCGCCTTGCGCTTGGTGGCGATGCAGCGGCGGTAGTCGTCCGCCCGGTCGGGAACCGTGGCCCCCGCGTTCCCCGTCGACGTGGCGGCGATCGTCATCCAGTGGTCGAAGGCCTGCCGCTCGATCACCTTCCCGTTGACCGTCGCCACGGGGTCCGTGGGTGCGCCGTCGCCGAGCAGGCCGGCGCCGGCGACAGCGAGGACGGTCAATGCAGATTTGAGCATGGGCAACCAGGCGGGTAGCGGTCAGGGCTTCCGCAACAGTGTGACCGACCGCGTCAGCCGAGTTGCGCGCTGGCCGCGCGGAGCTCGTCGAGGACGCGGCTGGTGTACGTCGCGAGATCCGTGCCGTCGTCGCGGTCGGACTCGCTCCACAGCGCGTAGCCGCGCTTGAAGGCGAGCATCCCGAGCTCGGCGGCGACGAGCGCGGTGGGGTCGGGGACGCCACGCGCCACGAGCGCCTCGGCCATGGCGACGCCGAGCCCGACGCTCTTGAGCGCGTCGCGTTCCTGGAGCTCGGCACTCGCCGCGACCGCCGCCTTGAGCCGTGGGCCGAGCTGACGGTTGAACTCGGTCATCTCGCTCGACGCGCGCCGAAGCCCGGCGGCGACCGCCTCCAGCGGCGTCGCGCCCTCGGGGGCCTCGGCGATGCCTTCGCTGAGCAGGCGGCTGAGCGTCTCCTGACCGGCGACGAGCAGCTCCCGCTTGTCGGGGAAATGCCGGAAGAACGTGCTCTTGGTGACACCGGCGCGCTCGGCGATCTGGGCGACCGTCGTCTGGTCGTACCCCTGCTCGATGAACAGGTCGACCGCTGCCACGACGAGCCGCTCGCGTGCTCCGGGTTCCCAGCGGGCCATGCCCCAATCCTACGATGGGACCTTTGTCCCATCACCCCGCTACAGTGACGGGACAAGAGTCCCATCACTCATCGGGAGAAGCGCATGCACGTGTTCATCACCGGCGGCACCGGCCTCGTCGGATCGGCCGTCGTCACCGAGCTGCTCGCCGCCGGCCACACCGCCACGGTCCTGGCTCGCTCCGACGCGTCGGCGCACGCCGTCACCACCGCCGGCGCGACCCCGCTGCGCGGGGCGCTGCAGGATCTCGACGTCCTCCGCGCCGCAGCCGAGGAGGCCGACGGCGTCATCCACCTCGCCTTCGCCAACGACTTCAGCACCGCCGGGGCCGTCGCCCGGTCGGTGGCGGAGGAGACCGCCGCGGTCACCACGCTCGGAGACGCGCTCGTCGGCAGCGACCGCCCGCTCGTGACGGTGTCCGGCACCCCGTGGATCCCCGGCCGTCCTTCGGTCGAGTCCGACTCCCTCCCCACCGACGGCCCGGTCGGCGGCCGCGGCCGCACGGTCAACGCGATCCTCGCGCTCGCGTCCAGCGGTGTCCGCACGTCGGCCATCCGGCTCCCGCGCACGGTGCACGACGAGGGCCGGGGCGGGTTCGCCGGGCTGCTCACCGACATCGCCCGGAGCACGGGGATCTCCGGCTACCCGGGCGACGGCACGCAGCGCTGGCCCGCCGTGCACGCGCGGGACGCCGCCGTGCTCTTCCGGCTCGCGCTCGAGCACGCGCCGGCGGGTACCGCCTGGCACGCGGTCGCGGACGAAGGCGATCAGGTGCGAGACATCGCCACGGTCATCGGACGGCGCCTCGATCTGCCGGTCCAGCCAGTGCCCGACGAGGCCTTCGGCCCGCTCGGGCCGATCTTCGCGACCGACCAGCCCGCATCCAGCGATCACACCCGGACGGTCCTCGGCTGGGAACCGCGCCACCCCTCGCTGCTGGACGACCTGGAGCGCATCCGCCCCTGAGCCATGCGGTCACGGGTCCGGGTCCCGCGGGCCGAAGTCGACGTCGATGACCTCGAAGCCCTTGTGGCCCTCGCTGGTGGCGTACCCGGTGTACGCGCGCTGGTCGGCCGCGGTCAGCTGGACGTCGTCGGTGAACGGCGTCAACAGCGCGCGCGGCCACAGCCGGCGCTGGGCGACGACGTTGACCTCCGCGGCGAGGACCAGGACCAGGGCCAGCAGGTAGATCCACGCGATCAGGCCGAGCACCAGTCCGAAGACGCCGTACGCCTCGTTGCGCCCGCGCAGCATGCTGGTGACGAAGTACGCGCCGAGCACCTGCACGACCTGCCAGCCGACGCCGGCCACCACCGCGCCCACGCGCAGGTCCCGCGTGGGGATCTCACTCGCCGTGAGCACGCGGAAGATGACCAGGAAGAGCCCGACGTTGGCGACGACGGCCAGCAGCACGCCCAGGATCCGCGCCGCGGCGCCGAGATCGGCGCCGTAGGCACTCGCGCTCGTCGTGAGCCCGGCCAGACCGGTCGTCACGATGATGCCGAGGCTGAGGATCGGCAGGAGCAGCAGGCTGCGGAGCCGGGCCTTGATCGGGTTCGGGCGCCGGTTGCGGGGCACCGCCCACGCACGGTTGAACGCGTTCTGCGCGGCGCCGGCCACCCCGAGGCAGCCGTAGAGCGTCAGCACGATGCCGATCGCGAGGCCCACGCCGCTCCCCGAGAGCGACTGGACGTTGTCGCGGAGCTGGCTCCCGATGACCGGGAACTGGGCCAGCGCCGAGTCGAGCAGCTGCTCCTGGAGCTGCGGATCGCCGTCGAGGACGAACCCGAGGATCGTGACCAGCAACAGCAGCAACGGGAACAGCGACAAGAACCCGTAGTACGCGATCAGCGCCGCCAGGTAGGACCCCTGGTCGTCGGCGAACTTGTAGATCACCGCGATCGGGAACCCGGCCCAGTGCCGGCGGCGCTGAACCCGGTCGAGCCTGTCCGTCAGCCGCCCCGCCATGGCTGCCCGGATACGCGCGTGCGCGCGCATCCGGATCATCGACGCCGCTCAGACGCTGAAGACGCTGACCAGCTCCTCCAGCTCGGAGGCGTAGCCCGCCAGCTCGCCGCTGGTCGTCGCGACCTGGTCGGTCGACGCCGTCGATTGCTGGGCCGCGGCGGACACCTCCTCGGTGACCGCGCTCGAGTTCGTCGCCACCTGGGCGACCTCCTCGGTCGACTCGGCCACCCGCGTGATGCAGTCGCTGACGTCTTCGATGCTGGCGGCGAGCGCGTCGAAGGCGGCGCGGGTCTCTTCCACGGTCTTCGAGGAGGACTCGGCGAGCTTGCGCACCTCGTCGGCGACGACCGCGAACCCGCGGCCCTGCTCGCCGGCACGCGCGGCCTCGATGGCGGCGTTGAGCGCCAGCAGGTTGGTCTGGTCGGCGATCGAGGCGATCTCGCTGGTCAGCGAGACGCCGCGGGCGGCGACCGCCTGCGCCGCGGTGGCGCGCTCGACCGCGACGTGCGCCGCGTCCCGCGTCGAGGTGACGAGGCGGACCTGCCGCTCGGCGCCTTCGGCCACCGAGCCGACGGCGGTCGCGATCTCACCGATCGCGACGCCGGTCTCCTGCGCACTGGCCGACAGCTGCTGTGAGCTCGACGCGACCCGCGTGGCCAGCGACCCGATGTCGTCGATCATCCCGCCGACCTTGTCGTTGAGCCGCACGCGCATCGCGTTGTACGCGGAGATGCCGCCCTGCGCTCGGGCCAGCATCTGGTTGAAGACCTCGCCCAGCTCACCGATCGACTCGCCCGGGCGGGCCTCCAGCGGCGTCGTGACCGGGTTCGCATCGACAGTGAGGTCACCCTCCGCCACGGCGGCCAGGCCCTCGCCGAGGCCGACGAGGCAGTTGTCGGACAGGCTCACCAGCCGCGTCTCGAGCCCTCCGAGGACCGAGTGGTCACCCAGAGCGCGGCGCTGCGTCTCGCGCACGTCGTTGTAGCCCTCCAAGGCGGCCTGCGCCTTGCCGAGCATCGAGTTGAAGAGGTCCACGAGCGCCTGCACGGCGGGCTGATCGCTCGCGGCGACGATCGGCGTCGTCACCGGCGTGACCTCGACGGTCAGGTCGCCCGCGCGCATCGCGTCCAACTCCGCGACCAGGTTGGTGAGGCAGTGGTCGTGAAGGCTCGTCAGCCGGTGGGTGAGCTCGAGCATCACCGGATCGTCGGCGAGCGAGCCGGTGTGTTCGCGCCCTTTGGCGCCGAGCAGTGCGATGGCCATGAAAGTCGAGTGCCTCGGTAGGAACGGGAGCACGGGCAACGGCCGCGCAAGGAGATATGCGTCTTACGAGAGGTGTCGGCCAACGCGCCGTCCACCTGAGCCCGGTGCGCCAGTTGGCGCGCGGACCACGTGGTCCGCAGGCGCGCCCGCCGTTCGTGCATCATCTGCTCATGCGCTCGCCGCTCCAGGGTCGGAGCCGACGGCTCGCCGCGGTCGCCGCGGTCGCCGGTGCCGGCGCTTCGCTGCTCGGCTGCGGGCAGTCGTCGACCCCCGCCCGCACGGAGCCGCAGCGCACCGCGACCGCGGAGCCCCAGCGTGCTGTCGCGGGGCGCGCCGCCGTCCGGTCGAGCGCCGCGGGCACGGAGACCGTGCAGCTCAACCGCCGCACCGCGGCCGTGCGCCCGTCGCCCGACGCGCGGCCCGTCACCCGGCTCCACGCGCGCACGCCCTACGGAAGCCGCACCCGCTTGTGGGTGCGGGCGCGCCGCGGGCCGTGGCTGAAGGTCGCGGCGCTCGACGCCCCGGGCGGCGTCGGCTGGATCCACAGCCGCCACACCCGGCCCGCGCCGAACGCGAAGCGCCGCGTGGTGATCGACCGCTCCGAGCAGCGCCTGATCGTGCGCGGCGGGCGTTCCCGCTGGAGCACGCGGGTCGTCGTCGGCGCGCCGTCGACGCCGACGCCCCTGGGCACCTTCCAGGTCACGGACCGCCTGCCCGGCGAGCGCTTCGGCGGCACCTACGGCGCATGGGTCCTCCCGCTCTCGGCGTACGGAACGCCCGCGCGCACCTCCCGGCTGGCGATCCACGGGGTCCCGCCCGCGGCGCGGTCCGGCGTCGGCAGCGCCGGATGCGTGCGCGTCCCCCACGCCGCGCTGCGCCGGCTGATCCGCGAGGTCGGGCCCGGTACCCCGGTCGAGATCCGCGCGTGAGCGGCGTCGATGTCGTCGTCGTCCCGTGCCGCGGGCTGCTCGCCGACCAGCCGCGCGCCCCAACCCACGTCACCGGCATGATGCACCCATGCGCGACGGATACGGGCAGGCGTTCCGCGAGGAGCCGAGCGACCGGCTCGTGCGAGCAGGTCCGACGAAAAACGCTAAAGGCCGCGCGACGACGCGCCGATAGAGCCCGTGAGCCTGCTCCACAGCGTCTCGGTCAACACCCTCTCCTCCTCACTGGCCGAGCCCTTTCTTTGTGGAGCAGGCTCCCCCTCCCTCCTGCGTGGGACGCTTCACCGCATGATCGAGCCACGCAAGATCGACTTCTCGGGCCTTGAGCCGGCGATCCACGACGAGGGCGTCGGCGACCGCGAGGCGGACGTGGGCGGCACGCGCTGGGCGCTCGTCGAGTACGCGCCCGGACATGGCCGGGCCGACTGGTGCGAGACGCCGCACAGCGGCTTCGTGATCAGCGGTGCGCTCACGTACGCGTTCGAGGACGGGCGGGACGACATGGCGCTCGCGCCCGGCGAGGCGTTCGCGCTCCCCAGCCATCCGCGACACCGGGGGCGCAACGACGGCGACCAGCCCGCTCGGCTGTTCATCATCGACGCGTTGGCGTAAGCACCGCGGGATCGGGGCACGGAGCACTTCATGGGCTCCGAAGCGACTCGTGTGGTCGCCGTCGACGTCGGCGGCACCTTCACCGACGTGTGCGTCCTCGACCAAGGCAGCGGGGAGCTGCAGGTGGCGAAGGTCGCGTCCACCAAAGACCCGATCGACGGCGTGATGGCGGGCGTCGAGCAGGCCGGGATCGACCTCAGCCGCACCGCGCTGTTCTGCCACGGCACGACGGTCGCCACGAACGCGCTGATCACGCGCCGGCTGCCGAAGGCGGCGATGGTGTGCACGAAGGGGTTCCGCGACGTGGTCGAGATCGGCCGCGGCACGCGCGACGACCTGTGGGACGCGTACAAGGACAACGCCGAGCCGTACATCCGCCGGCGGGACCGGCTCGAGGTGACCGAGCGCGTCGACCAGACCGGCGCCGTCATCACCGAGCTCGACGAGGAGGAGGCGCGCGACGTCGCCCGCATCCTCGCCCGGCGCGAGGTCGAGGCGGTCGCGGTGTGCTTCGTCAACGCGTACGCGAACGGCGACCACGAGCAGCGGATGGCCGAGATCCTCGAGGAGGCGCTGCCGGACGCGACGATCTCCACCTCGTCCGGCGTGCTGCCCGAGCTGTTCGAGCACGAGCGCTTCTCGACCACGGTCGCGAACGCCGTGCTGTCCCCCCTGGTCACCGGCTACGTGAACGAGCTCGACCGGCGCCTGAAGGACGACGGCTACGACGGGGACCTGCTGATCCTGCACTCCGGCGGCGGCGTGATGACCCCTGAGGCGGTCCAGGAGCTCGCCGTACGGCTCGCCGCGTCGGGCATCGCGGCGGGCGCGGTGGCCGCGCGCTACACGGCGCAGCGGTGCGGCTTCAAGAACGTGATCGGCGTCGACATGGGCGGCACCAGCACGGACATCAGCCTCGTCTACGACGGCGCGCTGCGCACGACGAACGAGTGGTTCGTCGAGTACGGGCACCCGATCTGCTTCCCGTCGATCGAGGTGCTGACGATCGGCGCCGGCGGCGGCTCGCTGGCGACCATCGACGCGGCCGGCTCGCTCCGCAACGGCCCGCAATCCGCCGGCTCCGACCCCGGCCCCGCGGCGTACGGCAAGGGCGGCGAGGAGCCCACCAACACCGACGCGAACCTCGTCCTCGGCCGGCTGGGCGCGAAGCTCGTCGGCGGCGGGATGTCGCTCGACGCCGACGCCGCGGCCGCCGCCGTCGACACGGTCGGCGAGCCGTTGAACCTGGACACGCACGCCGCCGCGGAGGCGATCATCGCCGTCGCCAACGCGAACATGGCCGACGCCGTGCGGATCATCTCGCTCCAGCGCGGCTACGACCCGCGCGAGTTCGCGCTCGTCGTCTTCGGCGGAGCCGGACCGCTGCACGGCGCGGCGCTCGCGAAGGAGCTCGGCGTGCCGACCGTGCTCGTGCCGCCCCGTCCCGGCACGTGGTCGGCGCTCGGGTGCCTGATGGTGGACATCCGCCACGACCTGAGCGAGATGTTCCTGCGGCCGGCGTCCGAGGCGGACGGCGAAGAGCTCGACGCGGCGTTCGGCCGCCTCGAGGAGCAGGGCCGCAAGCTGCTCGCGTCCGAGGGGGTCGCCGAGGACGACATCACGCTCGAGCGCTCCATCGCGATGCGCTACCTCGGCCAGTGGCGGTCGCTGCAGGTGGCCTTCGACGGCGACCTCGACCAGGCCGTCGAACGCTTCCACTCCGAGCACGAGCGCGAGTTCTCCTACCGCCGCGACGACGCGCCGGTGGAGCTCTACCGCCTGCAGCTCGTCGCGACCGGCAAGACGCAGGAGGTCGAGCTGCCCAAGCACGAGCGCGGTGGCGAGCTGCCCGACCCGATCGAGACGCGCGCCGTCTGGTTCGACGGCGAAGCGCACGACACGCCCGTCTACGAGCGCAGCGAGCTCCCCGCCGGCGTGGCCTTCGAAGGCCCCGCGGTGATCGACCAGCTCGACACGACGACGCTCGTCCCGCCCGGCGTCAAAGCCGAGGTCGATGAGTACCTGAACATCGTCATGGAGGTGCAGTGAGATGGCCACGCGCACGCTCGACCCCGTCACGTTCGAGGTCCTCAAGAACTCGTTCGTGACCGTCGTCGACGAGATGGCCGAGCAGATCCTGCGCACGTGCCACTCGTTCGTGATCTTCAGCCGCGACTTCAGCTGCGCGCTGCACGACGCCCACGGCGACACGATCATGCAGGGCTCCCAGGACATCGCCGTGCACGTCGGCACGCTGCACCTGAAGGCCAAGGCCGTGCTCGAGGACTTCGAGGGCGACATCCACGAGGGCGACGTGTTCGCCGTCAACGACCCCTATCGCGGCGGCACGCACTTCCCGGACTTCAGCCTCATCCGGCCCGTGTTCGCCGACGGCGAGCTGATCGCGCTTGCCCAGGCCAACGGGCACTGGGCGGACGTCGGGGGCAGCGTTCCCGGCTCGTTCGACGTCGGCGCGACCGACCACTTCGGCGAGGGCATCCGCGTCCCGCCGATCCGCGTCGTCGACAAGGGCACCCCGCGCGACGACGTGATCGGCATGATCGCCTCCAACAGCCGCGCGCCCGGCGACATCGTCGGCGACTGCCACGCCCAGATCGAGGCGACGCGGGTCGCCGAGCAAGAGCTGTTCCGGCTGATCGACAAGTACGGATCCGAGGACGTGGTCGCGGCCTTCGGCGAGGTCCAGGACTACGTCGAGCGCCTCACCCGCGCGCGCATCGCCGACCTGCCGGACGGCGAGTGGGAGACCGCCGACCACGTCGACTTCGACCCGGGTGGCGAAGAGGGGCTCGTCACCGTGAAGGTCAAGCTGACGATCAAGGGCGACGAGATCCTCTACGACCTCAGCGGCTCCGATCCCGCGATCAAGTCCTTCCTGAACTCGGGCGCGGGCGTGGCGTTCTCCGGGGCGATCGCCTCCGCCAAGACGTTCCTGCCCGAGATCCCGCTCAACAGCGGCTTCTACCGCGCGATCAAGGTCGACGTCGGCCCCGAGGGCACCGTCGTCAACGCGGGCTGGCCCAACGCGGTCACGGGCAGCGTGAGCGGCGCCTACGAGAAGATCATGAACGCGGGCTTCGAGCTGTGGTCGCAGCTGATGCCCGAGCGCGCGATGGCGTGCTGCTTCAACCTCGAGTACCTGCTGGTCGGCGGCCGCGACGCGCGTCGCGACGACCGCCCGTTCTTCATGTGGTACGACTGGATGGCCGGCGGCTGGGGCGGCCGCAACGGCCGTGACGGGCAGGACTGCACGTCGCCCGTGTTCGGCGTCGGGCTCGCCGTCCAGCCCTTCGAAGGGCAGGAGCGGCTGACGCCGGTGCTCACCAGCCAGCACGAGATCATCCCCGACTCGGGCGGCCCCGGGAAGCACCGTGGCGGCTGCGGCGTCCGCAAGGGCGGGACGCTCACCCAGGTCGAGGCGGCGGTCATGTCCTACTGCTGCGACCGCGCCCGCTCGGTCACGTGGGGCATCGGCGGCGGCCTGCCCTCCCTCCCCCACGGCGTCTGGCTCAACCGCGGCTCCGACGAGGAGCGTTTCCTCGGCGCGAACTTCTCCGGCGTCCCGGTCAAGGAGGGCGACCGCTTCGAGCGTCCCTCGGCGGGCGGCGGCGGCCTCGGCGACCCCCTCGACCGCGACCCCGACGCCGTGCTGGAGGACGTCGCCGACGGCTACGTCACGATCGAGCGCGCCGCCCTCGACTACGGCGTCGTGATCGAGGAGGTCGACGCCGAGCTCGCCGAGTACCGGATCGACGCCGACGCCACGACGACGCTCCGCGACGAGCAGCGCGGCGCCCGCGCCGCCCGCCTCGACGAGGACCCCGAGGACGTCGCCCGCCGCTTCCGCGACGGCGACCTCGACGTGCTCGACCTGGTCCGCCACTACGGCGTCATCCTCGACTGGGGCAGCGGCGAGCTGCTGCCGCGCACCACCGAGCAGTACCGCGAGCTGCTGCGCCGCCGGAGCGCGTCACAGTGGGCGTAGCCTCAAGGCATGACCGAGAGCACCTGGCCCGCACTGCGCGTCGACGACTGGACCGACACGCGCGAGACGCTCCACCGGTGGATGCAGATCGTCGGCAAGGTCCGGTTGGCGCAGGCGCCGATGCTCAACCACTGGTGGCAGGTGACGCTGTACGTGACGCCGCGGGGGCTGTCGACGTCGTCGATGCCGGCGCCGGGCGGGCGGGCGTTCGAGATCGAGTTCGACTTCTGCGCGCATCAGCTGCGGATCACGGTCGAGGGCGGTGAGCATCGGGAGGTCGCGCTTGAGCCCAAGTCGGTGGCGGCGTTCTACGGCGAGGTGATGGACGCGCTCGCGGCGCTGAACCTGGACGTGAGGATCTGGCCGGTGCCCGTGGAGATCGAGGACGCCACGCCGTTCACGGAGGACACGGCGCACGCGAGCTACGACCCGGCCGCGGCGCAGTTGTTCTGGCGCCAGCTCGTGCAGGTCGACCGCGTGCTGACGCGCTTCCGGGCCGGCTTCCAGGGCAAGGTCAGCCCCGTGCACTTCTTCTGGGGCGCGATGGACATGGCCGTCACCCGGTTCTCCGGACGCACCGCCCCGCGCCATCCCGGAGGCGCGCCGAACTGCGGCGACTGGGTGATGGTCGAGGGCTACTCGCACGAGCTGGCCAGCTGCGGGTTCTGGCCGGGCGGCGGTGAGGAGGGCGCGTTCTACAGCTACGCCTATCCCGAGCCGGACGGCTACAGCACCGCCTCGGTGGAGCCGGCCGAGGCGTTCTACTCCGCCGACTTCCGCCAGTTCCTGCTGCCGTACGAGGCCGTCCGCACGGCGGCCGATCCGGAGGCCACCGCGCTGCGGTTCCTGCAGACCACGTACGACGCGGCCGCCGACCTGGGCGAGTGGGACCGCGACACGCTCGACTACCGGCCGGTGGAGGGCGCCCGCCCGGCCTAGGCCGCGATCACGCGATCGCGCCCGCGGGCCTTGGCGACGTACAGCGCCGCGTCGGCCTCGGCGAGCAGCTCGGCGCCGACGAACGTGCCGCCGGACGTGGCCGAGACGCCGAAGGACATGGTCACCGGCAGGCCGTCGATCGGCTCGGCGGCGATCGTGTCGCGCAGCTCGGCGGCCAGCGCGGTCGCCTCCGCGACCCCCGCGCCCGGCAACAGCACGACGAACTCCTCGCCGCCGACCCGGTAGGCGAGGTCGAACGCGCGCAGCCGGGTGCGCAGCCGGTGGGCGACCTCGACCAGCACGGTGTCGCCGCGCGCGTGGCCGTGCTCGTCGTTGATGCGCTTGAAGTGGTCGATGTCCGCCGCGATCGCGGCGACGGTCTGGCCCGTGAACCCGGCCTGGGCGCGCAGCTCCTCCAGGCGCTCGGAGAGCGCGCGGCGGTTGAGCATCCCGGTGAGCCCGTCGAGCACGGCCTCGGTGCGGTGGTCGACGTCCGAGCGCATCAACGCGAAGGACAGGATCGACACGCCCGCGAGCGTCGAGAGGAACCCGGTGGTGGCGTACCACTGCGGCAGCGGATGGCTCGGCTCGACCGCGACGGCGATGACCAGGACGAGCACGGTGACGAACCCGACCGCGGCGACGACGCCGCGCGCGCCGAAGCGCGCCGGCACCGTCACGAGCGGAACGATCAGCCAGCTGAGCACGTAGGACTCGATGCCGCCGGTGAGCGCGACCGCGATCGCCAGCATCACCTGCGAGAACGCCCACGAGAGCGCGAAGCCGTACTCCGGCGTGCGCACGCGCTTGGCCGCCAGGCTCGCGACGACGAGCACGACGATCGCCCCCGCGAGCAGCACGAGCGGCCGCCAGCCGAGGTGCGGAACCGCCGCCAGCACCCCCGCGCCCAGCAACCCGAACGCGGCCGCGCGGGGACGCCGCAGCCGCTCGTCCATGTCGAGCAGGCGGTCCCGGGCTGCGAGGTCAGGGCAGAGCCACGTGGGTTCCATCGCCCCGGGTGATCGGCCCGCCCGGCGCAAGCTTCAGCTCAGCCCTCCCCGGTGGCCACCGGAAGCGCATCGTGGTTGCTCCACTGGGACCACGATCCGGCGTAGAGCGCGGCGTCCACGCCCGCGACCGCGAGCGCGGCGATCTCGTGCGCCGCGGTCACCCCGGACCCGCAGTAGACGCCGACCGGGCGCGAGCCGTCCGCGCCGAGCGCCGCGAACCGCTCCCGCAGCTCCTCGGCCGGCCGGAAGCGCCCGCCGTCGCCGAGGTTCTCGGTCGTGGGCGCGCTCACCGCGCCCGGGATGTGCCCCGCCTTCGGGTCGATCGGCTCGACCTCGCCGCGGTAGCGCTCGCCCGCACGCGCGTCGAGCAGGACGCCGGAGCCGGCGAACGCGCCCACCTCGTCCAGCGCGAGCGTCGGCAGCCCGCCGCCGTGCAGCTCGATCGCGCTCGGCTCAGGCACGACGTCGTCGGTCTCCAGCTCGCCCTCCCACGCGGGCAGGGCACCGTCGAGCAGCCGCACGTCGGGCACGCCCGCCCAGCGCAGCAGCCACCAGGCGCGCGCCGCGGCGAGGTTGCCCTCGCCGTCGTAGACGACGACCGGCCGGTCGGCGCGCACGCCCCAGCGCCGCGCCGCCGACTGCAGCGCCTCCAGCGACGGCAGCGGGTGCCGGCCATCGGTCGGCGCGCCGTGCGCCGCCAGCTCGGTGTCCAGGGCGACGTAGACGGCGCCGGGGATGTGGCCCTTGAGGTACTCGCCGTGGCCGGGCGGCCCGCCCAGCTTCCAGCGGACGTCCAGGAGGGTCACGTCTTCCAGCCTCTCGGCCAGCTCGGTCGCAGAGATCAGCACGGCGCTCATGTCGGCGCATCCTAGGCAGTAGCGTCGTGGCATGGCCGACTTCCACAGCGCGACGATGTCCGTCATCACCAACGACCTCGCCCCGGGCGCCGGCCCCGCGCTGCACCGCCACCCCTACGAGGAGGTGTTCGTGATCGTGTCGGGCGAGGCGACGATCACGCTCGGGGACGAGACGGTCGTCGTGCGCGGCGGCGATCCGCCGGTCGTCGCGCCGCCACACGTGCCGCACGCGTTCAAGAACACGGGCACCGACCGGCTGGTCACGGTCGACATCCACGCGAGCCCGGTGTTCGAGACCGAGTGGCTGTGATCAGCCCGCCCTGACGGTCACCGCACGCGCGTCCGCCCCGGCGAACGCCGCCGTGACCGAGAGCGCCCCGCGGCGCGCGGAGGTGAACGTCGTCGCGAACGTGCACGCGCGGGTCACGTTCGCCGTCCTGCGCGCGACCCGCCTGCCGTTGCGCCTCGCGTTCACCGTCACCTTGCCGCGGCAGCCGGCGCCCTTCGCGACCGTGCCGCGGACCGCGAACGTGTACGGGGCACGGCGGTCACGCTTCGGCGTGACCCGCAGCGCCACCCCGCGGGCGGTCCGGGGCGACGGCGCGACGCTGCGCTCGCGCACGGTCACGCGCACGGAAGCGTCGGCCGGCAGGTAGTGGGCGTCGCCGGTGAAGTGCGCGGTGGCGACGTGGGTGCCGGGCCCCTCGAAGGTGGCCAGGAAGTCCGCGCTCTCGCCTTGCCCGGTGATCTGCGCGCTGCCGGGCACCGGGATGCCGTCGACGGCACCGGTGAGCAGGCCGCTCGGCCACCACGCGCTCGGGGCGAGCGACGCGATCGCGACGGTGAACGTCACCTCCTCATCCACGAACGCCGGGTCGGGCGCGGCGGAAAGCGTGACGACGGTGCCCGCCTTCCCGACGACGACCGTGCCCGTGCCGGCGCTGCGCGCGTAGTGCGCGTCGCCCTCGTAGATCAGCACGGCGGAGTGCGTCCCCGCCGCCAACCGGATGACGCCGCGCGCGACCCCGTCCGGGGCGACCGGCAGGGCGACGGGCGGCGCGCCGTCCACCGCCGCGGACACCACACCGGTGGGAGCCCCGAACGGCGGCGTCGACGACGTGACCGCCGCGTCGACCGAGATCAGCTCACCCGTCACCGGGCTCGCCGGCGCCACGCGCAGCGCCGTGGCGGTGGGTGCCCGCGCGACGTCGATCTCCGTCGCCCCCGTACTCGCCGCCGACGCTCCCTGCGGGACGAACTGCGCCTCGATCCGGTGCCGACCGGCCGTGAGCGGCCGTGTCGCCGCTCGCGCCACGCCGTCGTCCAGCGCGACCAGCGGCCCGAGCTGGCGGTCGTCGACGCGGAAGCGCACGAACCCCGCGGGCCTCGAGTCACCCGTCACCGTCGCGGTCACGCTCGCCGCGTCGCCATGGACGAGCTCGCCCTCGGCGATCGACACCGTCGTCCTCGTCGTGAGCTGGGCCGCGGAGCGTTCCGGGATGCCCAGCAGCAGCACTGCCGTCAGCGAGCCGATCAGCGAAGGCACACCCCACATACGTCACCCCGCCCTGACCTTCACCGCGCGGGTGTCGGTCCCCGCCACGCGGGCGTTCCCGCCGAACGTCGCGGTGACCGAGAGCGTGCCCTTGCGCGCCGTGCTGAACGTGATCTTGAACGTGCAGGCGCGCGTCACGGTCGCCGTCTTGCGCGCGACGCGCTTGGCCTTGCGCTTCGCCGTGACCGTCACCCTGCCCGAGCAGCCGTCGGCCTTGCTCACCGAGCTCGGCAGCTGCAGCGTGCCGGTGACGGTGAACGCGTACGGCGCGCGACGATCGCGCTTCGGAGTCGCCTTGAGGGTCAGTCCGCGCGGGGCGAGCGGCCGCCGCGACGCGGAGGGCAGCGACGGGTTCTCGTAGCCGGTCCCGGTGACGGTGACGGCAAGCGAGGCGTCGGCGGCGAGGAAGTCCTCGTCGCCGGTGAAGTGCACGGCGGCGGTGTGGGTTCCGGGCGTGGCGAAGCTGCGCACGAAGCGCGCGCCCTCGTCCGCACGACCGACGAACACGGCGGACCCCGGCACGGGTACGCCGTCGACCGCTCCCGTCAGCGTGCCGCTCGGCCACCATCGGCTCGGCGCGATCGAGTCGACCGTCGCGTCGAAGGTCACCGGCTGGCCGACGGGTGCCGGGTTCGGCGCCGCCGTGAGCACGATGACCGTCCCGGCCGGCGTGATCGTGACCGTCGTGGTCTTGTCGCTTCCCGCGTAGTTCGGATCGCCGTTGTAGGTCAGGACGAACGCGTGGGAGCCGGCCCACAAGCCGTTGGCGTCACCCACCCTGCCCTGCCCGTCGAGCGGATATGTGCGTGCGGGCACGCCGTTGAGGCTCAGGGTGACGGTGCCCGTCGGGATCCCGCCGACCGGGCTCGACACCTGCGCCTGGAACTGGACGTCCTGCCCTGCGACTCCGGCGGTCGGCGTGACCTGCACGGCGGTGGTCGTCGGCGCCCGGTCCACGTGCAGGAGGTTGGGTCCGGAGCTTCCCACGAAGCCGGCGTCCGGCAGGTAGTCGGCGCGCACCTGGTGATCCCCCGCGGCCGAAGGAACGACCGTGGTGGACGCAACGCCGCCGACCAGCGTCACCGGCGCTCCGCTCGGCGCGCCGTCGAGCGAGAACTGCACCTTCCCCGTGGGCGTGGTCGCGGGCGACGTCGTGTTGGTGACGGTCGCCGTGAGCGTCGCGGACGTCCGGTATTTCGGCGGCGTCGCCGGGACGCCGAGCGCGGTGCTCGTCGCGTCCGCCGCCACCGCGGTGGCGGGCACAAGGAGCAGCGCTCCAGCGGCCAGCGGAGCGATCACCATGCGTGCAACGGACATGATCCGACCTCCCGGTCGAACGACGGAATCGCGTCGCCGACGCTACCGGCAGATGATCGTCGAAGCAAACTCCGGGATGTTCATCTGTTCAACAGAACTTCACCGTCTCATGGCCGCTCGGCAGCGGCTCACCGCAGCGCACGCAGTCGCGACCCAGCACCGGGTCGCCGTCGACCACCGTGTAGACGCGGTGCCGGTCGAGGCCCTGCACGTGGTAGGCCTGCCCGCACGCGCACGTCCACTCGCGCTGGGCGACGTCCCCGCGCCCGCGCAGCCGCTTGGCCACGAAGAAGCCCGCGGCGAGGGAGACGATCCCGCCCAGCGCGGCCAGGCCTTTCTGCTGGCTGGTCATGGCGGGGAGCTACCCAGCGGGCGTGAGGTACTCGACGACCACGTCGCCCAGCATTGACCGATAGCGGTCGCGCAGCGCGGGGTCGAGCAGGTCGCGCTGGAACAGCGCTTGCCACGTGTGGCGGTTCGCGACCCGGAACACGCAGTAGGAGCTGATCAGCATGTGGAGGTCGACGGCGTCGACGTCCTCGCGGAACGCGCCGGCCTCGCGCCCGCGCTGAAGGATGCGGTCGATCCGCTCCACGGCGGGCGCGTTGATGGCCGCGAGCGAGTCGCCCATGTGCTCGCCCCGGTGGATGTTCTCGATGCTCACCAGCCGGATGAAGTCCGGGTGCGCCTCGTGGTGGTCGAAGGTCAGCTCGGCGAGGCGGCGGATCGCGGCGACCGGGTCCAGATGGTCGACGTCGACGGCACCCTCGGCGTCGCGGATGGCCGTGTACGCCCGCTCCAGGACGGCGACGAACAGCCCTTCCTTGGAGCCGAAGTAGTAGTAGAGCATCCGCTTGGTGGTGCGCGTCCGCTCGGCGATGTCGTCCACGCGCGCCCCCGAGTACCCGTGCTCGGCGAACTCGCGGGTCGCGACGTCGAGGATCTCGGCCTGCGTGCGCTCACGATCGCGGGACCGTTCGGGCGGGGTGGCGGGCCGGGCTGCCATCGCTTCCGAATTCTAGGTCCGTTTGACAGAACGCCGGATCGGGGACTAACGTACTAGTTCGTACATTATGTTCCGGCGATCACACCTGGTCGGCCTCGTCGGGGCCGGCATCGACGCTTCCCTGTCCCCCGCGCTGCATGAGGCCGAGGCCGCCGCGCAGGGCCTGGACTACGAGTACCGCCTGCTGGACATCGACGGCCACGAGCTCGGTGCGCTGCTCGCGCAGGCACGGGAAGCGGGCTACAGCGGCGTCAACGTCACGCACCCGTGCAAGCAGGACGTCGTGGCGTTCCTGGACGACCTCTCCCCCGAGGCCGCGGCGCTCGACGCCGTCAACACCGTCGTCTTCGAGGCGGACGGTCGCGCGGTCGGGCACAACACCGACGCGAGCGGGTTCCTGGAGGCATTCCGCCGCGGGCTGCCCGACGCGGCGCTGGACAAGGTCGTCGTGCTCGGCGCGGGCGGCGCGGGCTCGGCGGTCGCCCACGCCGCGCTGCGCCTGGGTGCGCGCGAGCTCGTGATCGTCGACACCGACTCCACGCGCGCCGCCGCGCTCGCGAACCGTCTCGGCGCGCGCACCGGCGCGCTGGACCAGCTCGACGACGCCGACGGCCTGATCCACGCGACGCCCACCGGCATGGCGGCGCACCCCGGGCTGCCGCTCGACGAGGAGCGGCTGCGGCCGGAGCTGTGGGTGGCCGAGGTCGTCTACCGCCCGCTGGAGACCGAGCTGCTGCGCACGGCGCGGGAGCTCGGCTGCCGCACGCTCGACGGCGGTGGCATGGCCGTGATGCAAGCCGCAGGCGCGTTCGAGCGGTTCACGGGCGTCGCGCCCGACCGCGAGCGGATGGTGCGCCACTTCGCCCGGCTCGTCGAAATGGCGCTCCGATGAGACGCTCGATCGCCACGGTCTGCCTGAGCGGCACGCTGGAGGAGAAGCTGGAGGCCGCGTCCGCCGCCGGCTTCGACGGGATCGAGCTGTTCGAGGCCGACCTGGTCAACGCGCCGCTCGCCCCGGCCGAGGTGCGCGCGCTCGCCGGCGAGCTCGGCCTGACCATCGACCTGTACCAGCCGTTCCGCGACTTCGAGGCCGTGCCGGAGCCGGACTTCCGCCGCGCCGAGGCCAAGTTCGACCTGATGGAGGCGCTGGGCGCGCCGACCATGCTCGTCTGCTCGAACGTGCGCGCCGACGCGATCGACGACGACGCGCTCGCGGCCGAGCACCTGCACGCGCTGGCCACGCGCGCGCACGAGCGCGGCCTGAAGATCGCCTACGAGGCGCTCGCCTGGGGCCACCACGTCAGCACCTACGACCACGCGTGGCGGATCGTCGAGCAGGCCGACCATCCCGCGCTCGGCACGTGCCTGGACTCCTTCCACATCCTCAGCCGCGGCACGTCGCTCGACGCGCTCGACCGGATCCCGGGCGAGAAGATCCTCTTCCTCCAGCTCGCGGACGCCCCGCACCTGACGATGGACGTCCTCCAGTGGAGCCGGCACTACCGCTGCTTCCCCGGCCAGGGCGCGCTGGACGTCGCCGGCCTGCTGCGCCGCGTGCTCGCGACCGGCTACGACGGCCCGCTGTCGCTGGAGGTGTTCAACGACGTCTTCCGCCAGGCCGACGCGCGCCGGACCGCGATCGACGCGATGCGCAGCCTGATCGTGCTCGAGGGCACGCCGCTGCCCCCACCCGCGCCGCTGCACGGCTTCGCGTTCGTGGAGATCGCCGTCGACTCGCCCGAGGTCGAGGACCTGCTGCGCGCGATGGGCTTCGCGCACGTCGGCCCACACCGCTCCAAGCCGGTGCAGCTGTGGGAGCACGGCGACATTCGCGTCGTGCTCAACCACGGCGGCGACGCGGCGGAGGTGGTCGCGATCGCCGTCCAGAGCGAGGACCCGGCGGCATCGGCCGAGCGCGCGCACGCGCTGCTCGCCCCGCCGCTGGAGCGCCGGCGGGGCAGCGGCGAGGCCGACCTGGAAGCGGTGGCCGCGCCCGACGGCACCGCCGTCTTCTTCTGCGGCACGGACTGGCTGGGCGACTTCCTGCCGACGGGCGAGGCCGCGGCCGAGGGCGTCCCGATCGAGCGCATCGACCACATCACGCTCGCGCAGCCGTTCGACGCGTTCGACGAGGCCGGGCTGTTCTACCGCTCGGTGCTCGACCTGCGCCCGAGCGAGGCGACCGAGCTCGCGGCGCCCGACGGGCTCGTCCGCAGCCGCGCCTACGCGCGCGGCGAAGTGCGCGTCGTGCTCAACGTCCCGGCACTCGCGAACCAGGACCGGGCGGAGCTCCAGCACGTCGCCTTCGCCACCGGCGACGCCCTCGCCGCCGCACGCGCTCTCCGTGCCCGCGGCGTGCCGCTGCTCGGCGTCCCCGACAACTACTACGACGACCTGGAGGCGCGGCTCGAAGACCTCGACACCGCGCCGCTGCGGGAGCTCGGGGTGCTCTACGACCGCACGCCCGAGGGAGAGCTCCTGCACTTCTACACGGCCCCGATCGGCGGGCGCGTGTTCTTCGAGGTCCTCGAGCGCCGTGGCGGCTACCGCGGCTACGGCGCCCTGAACTCACCCGTCCGCATGGCCGCGCAACGCAGAGGAGAGAGACATGCAGAAGGTGCTGGAGCCTGACCCCGTCACCACGGGCCGCTTCGCGCGCGGCGAGCGCTCGGAGGAGCGACCGCTGCCCGAGCCGCCCCCGCTGCGCAAGCTGCTCGGCCCGAGCGTGATCCTCGTCGGCGTCGGCGTCGCCAGCGGCGAGTACATCCTCTTCCCCTACATCGCCTCCCAGGCGGGACTCGTGTTCCTGTGGGCGGCCGTGGTCGGCGTCGCCGTGCAGTTCTTCATCAACATGGAGATCGAGCGCTACACGCTGGCGACGGGGGAAACGGCGATCGGCTCGTTCCAGCGCCTGTGGCGCCCGTGGGGCGGCATCCTCGCGGCCGGCGCGATCCTGGCGACGATGTGGCCGGGCTGGGCGACGTCCGCCGCGACCGTGTTCACCTTCGCGATCGGCGGCGGCGACCCGAACCTGATCGCGATCGGCGTGCTGCTCGTGATCGGCGCCATCCTCACGGTCTCGCCGGTCGTCTACACCACGGTCGAGAAGCTGCAGTTCATCAAGGTCGGCGCGATCCTGGCGTTCATGGTCATCGCCGTCTTCGCGGCCATCAAGGCGACCGCCTTCGAGGACTCGACGGCGGTCGTGACGAGCTTCGGCACGTTCCCGGGCGAGATCCAGCTGGCGATCCTCGTCGGCGCGCTCGCCGCCGCCGGCGCAGGCGGTGCGAACAACCTCGTCCAGAGCAACTGGATCCGCGACAAGGGCTTCGGCATGGGCGAGTACGTGCCGCGGATCGTCTCCCCGATCACCGGTCAGGAGGAGGCGGCGCCGGACGCGGACCGCCTCTCGTTCCCCACCGACGAGGCGAACCTGCGCCGCTGGAACACGTGGTGGAAGCGCGCGAACCTCGAGCAGTTCGTCTCGTTCGCGTGCGTCGCGACGATCACGATCTGCGTCTTCTCGCTGCTCGCCTACTCGACCGTCTTCCAGAACCCGGACCTGCCGGAGTCGAGCGGGTTCGACTTCATCGCGCTCGAGGCGTCCGTCCTCGACGGCGCGGTCGGCGAGTGGTTCGGGACCATGTTCCTCGCGGTCGGCGCGATCTCGCTGTTCGCGGCCGCGCTCGGGATCGTCGACTACGTGTCCCGGCTCGTGGCGGACGTGCTGCACACGCGCGACTCGCGCCGGACCGAGTCGCGCCTGTACTTCGCGGTCGTCTGGACGATGATCACGTTCGGCTCGCTGATCCTGCTGCTGGGCTTCGACCAGCCGCTCGTGCTGCTGACGATCTCGACCGTGATGGGCGGCGCGATCATGACCGTCTACACGGTCCTGCTGCTGATCACCAACCGGCGCTACCTGCCGAAGGCCATCCAGCTCGCCGGCTACCGGCGCGTGATCCTGATCGCGTCCGTGCTGCTGCTCGGCACGTGCACGATCATCGTCGCCGTCAACGAGGCGAAGAAGCTGGTGTGAGCACCGCGCCGCGGCGGCCGGGGATGAGCAGCACCGACGCCGCGGCGACCAGCGCGCCGACCGCGCTGAGCACGAACGCGAGCGTGAAGCCGGAGTCCTCGACGCCCGTGGCGATCACGTGCGAGGCGATGATCACGCCCGCGATCTGGGCGCCGACGGCCGAGCCGACGTTGCGGATGATCGTGTTCACGCCGATCGCCTCACCGGTCTCCTTCGCGTCGACGGCGTTGACGATCAGGTTCGGGATCGAGGCGAAGGCGATGCCGACACCGGCGAACATCAGCGCGGACCAGACGATCACCATCGCCGGCGAGCCGTGGGCGAACGCCATGCCGGCCAGCGCGGCGCCGACGACGAGGCAGCCGACGAAGAACGGCGGCTTGGAGCCGAAGCGCTCCCCCGCCTTGCCGACGAACGGCGCGATCAGCAGCGAGAGGAGGCTGCCCGGGGCGAGCAGCAGACCCGCCTGCGTGGCGGAGAGGCCGAAGCCCGCGCCTTCGCCGCCGTCCGGCAGCTGCGCGAGCTGCGGGACCAGCACGAAGGTGGCGATCATCGCCGAGCCGATCAGGAAGGTCGAGATGTTCGTCGTCAGCACGGGACGCCGGGCGAGCGTCTTCATGTTGACGAGCGGCGCCTTGTGGCGCGCCTCGAAGACGCCGAACGCCACGAGCACGACGAGGCCGGCGGCGATCAGGCCGAGCGTCTGCGCCGAGCCCCAACCCCACTCCGCGCCGCGGGAGATCGCGATCAGCAGCGCTGTGAGGCCGACGCCGAGGATGCCGGCGCCGACGTAGTCCACGCGGCCCGGGGTGCGGATCGGCGACTCCGGCACGAACTTGATCGTCGTGATCGTGGCGAGGACGCCCATGGCCGCGGCGACGATGAAGATCCAGTGGTAGCCGGGACCGTCGACGAGCACGCCGCCGAGCGGGAGGCCGATGCCGGAGCCGATCGCGGAGATCGCGCCGAGCAGCGCGATCGCGGTCGGCACCTTGTTGGCCGGGAACTCGTCGCGGATGATCCCGAAGGAGAGCGGGAGGACGCCGCCGCCGAGGCCCTGGAGACCGCGGCCGACGATCATCAGCCCGAGCGAGTCGGCGAACGCGCAGACGACCGAGCCGACCGCGAACAGCGTCAGGGAGATCGCCAGGAAGCGCTCCTTGCCGAACATGTCGCCGAGCTTGCCGAAGATCGGCGTCGCGATCGAGGCGACGAGCAGGTACGCGGTGACCATCCACGCGATCCCGCTCGCGGACGCGCCGAGCTCGGACTGCATCTCGCCGAGCGCCGGGATGACCGTCGTCTGCGCGAGCACGAACGCGAGCGTGCCCACCCCGAGGATGACCAGCGTGCGCCCGGGCGCCTGGCGGATGTGCGCTTGTTCCATGGAGACCCTCTTGCGAAGTAGCGACTGCGGTACTGGCGGAGGGCAAGGTAGCACGAAGCGCAGTCACGACTTCGGTATCGTCGGTGACCGTGTCCCCCGCCCCGCGCCGCCGCGACGCCGCCCGCAACCGGGAGCGGCTGCTCGACGCCGCCGCGGCCGCCTTCAAGGAGGAGGGCCTGGGTGCGAGCGTGAACGTGATCGCGGTCGACGCGGGCGTGAACGTGGCGACCCTCTACCGCCACTTCCCGACCAAGGACGACCTCGTCGCGGCCGTGCTGGACACGATCCTCGCGCCCGTCGAGGCCGCGCGGGACGCGGCGCTGGCGAGCGACGCGCCGGCGCTCGCCACCTTCGTCCACGCGGCGGTGCGCGAGCAGCGCGCGCACCACGGCCTCGTCGACGCGCTCGCACGCGACCCCGCCAGCGCGCCCGCGCTCTCACGACTGCGCGAGCCGGCGATCGCGATCGTCGCGCCGATCGTCGAGCGCGCGCACGCCGACGGTGAGCTGCGCCCCGACTTCGGCGCCGAGGACGTGCTCCTCGCCCTGCGGATGATCGGTGCCGTGGCCACGCGCCCGGGCGTGCCGGAGGCCGTCGCCGAGCGCCACATCGGCGTCGTCCTGCGCGGGCTGCGACCCTAAGACCCGTGACTGCCGATCTCCGCCGCTCCCTGCTCGAGCTCCACCGCCTGCTCCTCGACCACCAGCGCCGCCAGGTCGAGCGCATCAGCGGCCGGATGAGCGCGGCCGAGCTGCTGCAGGCCGCCACCGAGGACCTGCGCTTCAGCTGGATCACCGAGCTGTTCGGCCCGATCGCGGCGTTGGACGCCGCCCACCACGACGGCGACGAGGCGGCCGCGGAGCGCGCGACCGAGCAGCTGCGCGCCCTGCTGCTCGAGCCGGACCCCGAGGGCGGCTTCGGGCGTCGCTACCTGCAGGTGCTGCAGGAGGAGCCGGCGGTCGTGCTCGTGCACCGCGACGTCACCGCCGCACTGCGCTAGAAGCGGCGGCCGTAGACGACGACGTCGTCGAGCGTGTAGCCGAGCGCCTCGTAGAACCCGCGGGCGGCGGCGTTGTCGCCGCGCACCATCACGTTGAGCTTGGGCGCGCCGCGCTCGGCGAGCCACGCCTCGCACGCGGCCATCAGCGCGCGACCGAGCTGCCGGCCGCGATCCCGCGGGTCGACGGCCAGGTAGTAGACCCAGCCGCGGTGACCGTCGTGGCCGACCATCGCCGTGCCGGCGAGCGCGCCGTCCTCGAAGTGGCCGAGCACAGTGGAGCCGGGGCCGGCGAGGGCGCGGTCGAAGTCGGCGTGCGGGTCGTTCCACGGCCGGGTCAGCCCGCACGTCCGCCAGAGCGTGACGGCGGCGTCGCGCTCGTCGTCGGTGAGCGGGCGGATCACTTGACCTGCTTCATCGTGAACTGGGAGGACACGCGGCCGATGCCGGGCAGCTCGGCCAGCTCGCTCATGTAGAACGCCTCGTAGGCCTCGACGTCGGCGACCGCGACGCGCATCAGGTAGTCCGGCACGCCGAACAGCCGCCGGCACTCGACGACCTCGTCCATGCCGGCGATCCGCTCCTCGATCGTCTCGACCGTCGCACGATCCTTGAGCGTGAGCTCGATCATCACCTCGACCTCGAAGCCGCGGCCCAGCGCGGCGGGGTCGACGTCGGCGTGGTAGCCGCGGATCACCCCGTCGCGTTCCAGGGCGCGGACGCGGCGCAGGCACGACGAGGGCGACAGGCTCACGCGGTCGGCGAGGTCGACGTTCGCCACGGACGAGTCGCGTCGGAGGTGGTCCAGAATTGCGCGATCGGTGCGATCCACGCTCTGATCTTGTCAGGTTGGGCGCTGCGACGCCGCAGATTCGCGCCGATTCGCCAGTTCGACGCGCGAGAATGTCAGGCGATGTTCGATCGGCTGTTCCGGGACGCCCTGTCCATCGGCCTCGCCACCGGCGTGTACGCCGTGTCGTTCGGCGTGCTGTCGGTCGCGGCGGGGTTCAGCGTCGCGCAGACGTGCGTGATGTCGCTCGTCGCGTTCACCGGCGCGTCGCAGTTCATGTTCGTGTCGGTGATCGGGGCGGGCGGGAGCGCGGCCGCGGCGCTGCCGCCGGCGATCCTGCTCGCGGCGCGCAACGGCATCTACGCGCTGTCGCTCGGGTCGGTGCTGCGCCGCGCGGGCTGGCGGCGCGCGCTCGACGCGCACCTGGTGATCGACGAGTCGACCGCGATGGCGCTCGCCCAGGAGGAGCCGGCGGAGCGCCGGCGCGGGTTCCTGCTGACGGCGCTCGCGATCTTCGCCTGCTGGAACCTCGGCACGCTCGCCGGCGCGTTGGCGGGCGGCGTCCTCGGCGCACCCGAGACGTACGGGTTGCACGCGATCTTCCCGGCCGTCTTCCTCGCGCTGCTCGTGCCGCAGGTGCGCTCGCGCGAGGTGCTGGCGGCGGCGCTGGCGGGCGCGGGGATCGCGCTGCTGCTCGTGCCGGCCGCGCCCGCGGGCGTGCCGGTCATGGCGTCCGCGCTGGCGGCGCTGCCGTTGCTGGTCAAGCGCCGGGCGAAGGTGCTCGCGTGAGCTGGACGGCGGTGCTGGCGCTGTGCGCGGCCGCGTACGCGCTGAAGGCGGCGGGCGCGTTCGCGTCGAGCCGGGGCGGGACGCTCGCGAGCGGGCGCCTCGACGTGCTCGTGGTGCCGGTCATCGCGGGCCTGATCGCGGTTCAGACGTTCGGCGCCGACAAGGCGCTCGTCGTCGACGAGCGGGCCGCGGCGCTGCTGGTCGCGGCGGTGCTGATCTGGCGCCGGACGCCGCTGCTGATCGTCGCGCTGGCGGCGGCCGGCACGGCTGCCCTGCTGGGGTGACAAGATCTCAATCTCGCCGCCGATCGGTCGAACACCATCGTTGTATGACGTCCGCCGCCACACGCCGCCTGAGCGCGCTCCAGCGTCTGCACGCGCTCGACCGTGCCGGTGATCCGGCGCTCACCGGGCTCACGCGGGTCGCGAGCTTCGTGGCCGGTGGCGGCGCGGCGGCCGTCCACCTGATCGACGACGAGGCCCAGCACCGCGTGGCCGCGACCGGCGCGCCGCTCGGCCCGCACCCGCGCGAGGACGCCATGTGCACGCTCGTCGTCGACGGCGAGCAGCGGATCGTGTGCGAGGACGCGACGCTGGACGCCCGGTTCTCGTACTCCTCGTTCGTGCGCGGCGACTCGCCCGTGCGCTTCTACGCGTCCACGCCGGTGCGCGCCGCCGACGGCACCGTGGTCGGCTCGCTGTGCGTGTGGGACACCGAGCCGCGTGAGCTGGACGACGAGCACCTCCGCCGGCTGGAGGACCTCGCCGAGCACGTCGCGACGCTGCTCGAGCTGCGCCAGGTCGCGTCCGAGCTCGGCCACGCCGCCGCCCACGACCCGCTGACGGGCGTGCTCAACCGGACCATGCTCGACGACCGCCTCGCCCACGCCTTCGCCCGCCGCCTGCGCCGTGGCTGCGACGTGCTCGTGGTCGTCGTCGACCTCGACGGCTTCAAGGCCATCAACGACACCCTCGGCCACGACACCGGCGACGTCGTGCTCAAGCTGGTCGCCGATCGCCTCCAGACCGCCACCCGCGCCGAGGACACCGTCGCCCGCCTCGGCGGCGACGAGTTCGTGGTCGTCGCCGAGCTCGTGCCGGACTCCGACGGCGAGGCGGTCCTCGTGGCCCGCATCGAAGCCGCCCTGGCCGAGCCCGCCGCGTACGGCGGCGAGCGCCGACCGCTGCGCGCGAGCGTCGGCGCCGCCCTGGCCGAGCCGGGCGACGACGTCCGCGCCGCTCTCGCCCGCGCCGACCAGGCGATGTACGCGCGCAAGCGCGGCACCCGCTAACGCGCCTCGCGCGCCCAGAGCCCACCGGGCGCGGCGGGCTCCGCCTCACCATCCCACAGGTGGCCCGCCGGCACGCTGGACGCGTCGCGCGCCGCGAACCCGTCGCCCGCCGTCGTCGTCACGCCGCGCCCGCCCGGCGCGAGCCCGTCGCCCTCCGCCGTCGCGTTCGCCGGCGCCACGCGCGGCTCCGCTTCGCCCTCCACGCGCAACACCGCCGCGCCCACGGCGAGCACCAGCGCGATCGCCAGCGGTGCGGTCGCGGCCTCACCGGCCGCCACCAGGGTCAGCGCGTACACGATGAAGCCGGCCACCGACCAGGTGCTCAGGGGCTCGAGGTACTGGCGGGCGAGGCGCTGCCAGCGGGGGTCGTCGAGCTGCGCCCAGAGGACGCCGCGGGCGATCGCGCCGAGCACGAGCAGGGCGACGGCGACGGCCAGGGCCGCGTCGGCGGCCGCGGAGAAGAACGCGTTCATGTCTGGGTGCCTGCGCTGGTGTCCGGGGTGGTCGGGGTGCTCGGCTCGCTCGGGGCCGTCGGCGCCGGCGCGGTCCGGCCGCCGCCCGGCCCGCCGAAGCCGCCGCCGTCATCGCGGCCGCCACCGCGCGGGCCGCCGAAGCCGTCGCGATGCCCGCGGAAGCCGTCGTCGTCCTGCGGTGTGGCGCCGCCCGGAAGGCTCGGCGTCGTCGCCGGCACCGAGGTCGGCGCGGCCTCGGCCGGGCCGCGCACGGCGGCGAGGAGGAGAAGCGCCAGGAACGCCGCGGTGGCCGCCGCGCCCACGCGGCGGTGCGCGCCGCGGCGTTCGGCCGGCGCGGGAGGGGTGCTGTCCATCACCCCAGCGTCGCCGCGTGCCGTAAGAACGAGCCGTGGATCGGCTGGGAGGTTCCTGAGCGGCACCGAACCCCAGGGGTCTGCCCCCTGAGGTTCGGCCGTGCGAGGTCCTACGGCGTGGCGTCGCCGGGCGGACGCTCGCCGCGCGGGCCGCCCTTGCCGAAGCCGCCGTCGGCGAGGTGGGAGAGCTGGTCGTCGAGGCGCTCGACGGCCTCGTCGTGCTGGGCCTGGGTGATGGTCTTGGCCTTCAGGTCCGCGTCGAGGCGGGCGATCGCCGCCTCCTTGACCGCCGCCTGCACCTCGGCGAGCGTCTTGCCCTTCGCCTTGGCGATCGCCTCGAGCGTCTTGCCGTCGCGCAGCTGGCGCTTGAGCGAGTCCTCGGTGATGCCGATCGCCTTCGCGGCGTCGTCGAGCAGGAAGCGACTGCCGCCCGGCCCGCCGTGGCCGCCGCGGCCACCCGGACCGCCGTGGCCGAGCGACAGCACGGTGCCGTCGGCGGCGCGGCGCGCCTTGATCTGGTCGGCCTGCGTCTGCGTGATCGTGCCCGCCTTCACGGCCGCGTCGAGCTGCGCGTCCTCGGCGGCGGACAGGGCCGACTTGAGCTGGTCGGAGCTGACGCCGAGCCGCTTGGCGGCGTCGGCGAGCACGGCCGTCTCCTCCGCCTTGCGGTCGTTGGTGGCCGCGACGGCGGCCGAGCCGCCGGCGAGCACGGCGAGCGTCGCCGCTCCCGCGATGAGCTTCTTCCTTGACATGTCCTCAGCTTCGGCGCGCTCGCTGAGCACGGGCTGGGAGTTTCCTCAGAGCCGCCTTATGCGGGCTTGACGGTGAGCGCGACGACGGCGACGTCGTCCGTCGCCCCCGGCTTGACCATCCGCTCCACGAGCGTCTGGCAGAGCCGCTCGGGATCGTCGGGCCCGTGCTCGACCAGCCAGCGCAGCTGCTCGATGCGCTCGGCCTCGACGGCGTCCCGCCGCTCGACCAGCCCGTCCGTGTAGAGCACGAGCGTCGTCCCCGGCTGCACCACCTGCACGGTCGTGGCGTACTCGGTCCCGACCGGGTCGCACGCGAGCAGGATGCCGTCCGGCCCGGGGTCGAACACGGTCACCCCCGGTGTGCGCACGAGCATCGCCAGGTGCCCGGCGCGCGCCCACGTCCACGTGTGCGCGCGCACGTCGAGCACGCCGTAGACCGCGGAGCTGAACGCCGCCAGTGGCTTCTCGTGCGCGAGGTCGTTGAGCCGACCCATCACGCGTCCCGGATGCGGGTCCTCGAGCGCCGCTCCCCGGAGCGCGGTGCGCAGCTGCGCGGCGGTCGCCGCCGCGTCGATCCCGTGCCCGACGACGTCACCGATCGCCACCCCGAGCCGTCCGCCGGGCAGCCGGAACGCGTCGTACCAGTCGCCGCCGATCAGGTGCTCGGCCGGCGCGTAGCGGGCCGCGATCCGGACGCCCGGCACCTCCGGCAGCGCGCCCGGCAGCAACGAGAGCTGCAACGTCGAAGCGACGTGGTGCTCGCGCGCGAGCGCCTCCTCGGCGAGGATCCGCGCCGCCCGTCCCTCGAGCTCCGCGACCGCCGCGTCGGCCAGGTCGTGCAGCGTCTCCAGGTCCTCCGCCGACCAGCCGCGCGGCTTCATGTCGATCGCGCACAGCGCGCCGAGCGCCTCGCCCCCGGCGGTCACCAGCGGCCAGCCGGCGTAGGCGATCGCCCCCAGGTCGGTGATCGCGAGGTTGCCCGCGAACCGCGGGTCCTCCCGCGCGTCCTCGGTCGTCACCACGTCCCGCGTGGCCACGACGGTCTTGCAGAACGAGTGCGACAGCGGCGTCCCGCGTGCGAACGGGCTGTCGGCCGGCAGCCCGCTCTGCCCGGGGAAGATCTGGGCGTCGACGTCCACGAGCGAGACGAGCGCCACCGGCACCCCGAGCAGCCGCGACGCGAGCCGCGCCAGCCGGTCCAGCGCGGGGTCGCCCGCGGCTGAGTCCAGCCCGAGCGTGCGCCGCACCCGTCCGACCGTGCTGCCGACGAGCTCAAGTGCCGAGAAGTCCGTCACCTGCCCACCGTACCGCCGCCCTTTCAAGGACTCATGTTCGGGTTCCCTAATCTCGGTGACATGCCTCCCCGCGTTCCCCGCCGCGTCTCCGTCGTCTCCACGGAGCGCCTGACTCCCCACATGGTCCGCGTCGTGCTCGGCGGGCCGGCCTTCGACGGGTTCGCTCCCGGCGAGTTCACCGACCACTACGTCAAGCTCCTGCTGCCCGACCCGCAGGCTCCGGACAAGACGCGCACCCGGACCTACTCCGTGCGCGCCTGGGACGCCGAGGCGCAGCAGCTGACGATCGACTTCGTCGTCCACGGCGACACCGGCGTCGCCGGCCCGTGGGCGCAGTCGGCCCAGCCCGGCGACGAGCTGGACCTGCTCGGCCCCGGCGGTGCCTACACGCCCGCCCCCGACGCCGACTGGCACCTCCTCGTCGGCGACTGCAGCGTCATCCCCGCGATCTCCGCCGCGCTCCCGCGTATCCCGGCGGGCACGCCCGTGCACGTCGTGATCGAGGTCGACGGCCCCGAGGAGGAGCAGCCGATCGACACGCCCGGCGACCTGCGCCTCACCTACCTGCACCGCTCGGCCGCGCCCGGCGAGGAGCCCGAGCTGCTCGCGGAGGCGCTCAGCGCGCTGGAGCTCCCGGAGGGCCGCGGCCACGTCTTCGTCCACGGCGAGGCGAGCAGCGTCCGCAACGTGCGCAAGCACCTGATCGCCGAACGCGGCCTCGATCCGGCCACGATGTCGATCTCCGGCTACTGGAAGCTCAAGCGCACCGAGGAGGGCTGGCGCGAGGACAAGGCCGAGTGGGCCCGCCTCGTCGAAGCCGACGTCGCGGCGGTCTAGGCCGATGCCGGTCCTCGGACGCACCGCGTTCTGCGCCGCGCACGACGTGGCCTCCGAGGCCGAGTACAAACGGCGGCGCCGTGACGCGGGGCAGCTGACCTGGCACGCGCATCTCGGCCTGAGCGACTGGCCCGCGACCGCGCGGGCGCTCGACGACGTCGTCGCGGGGCTCGCCGAGCACGACCAGACGCTCGACCGCTTCGGGCTGTGCCTGTCGCGGTCGATGGGCGTGCCGGCGGCCGAGCGCGCGTCGGCCGCGAAGGAGACCGGTCCGCGCCTGGAGGCCGAGGACTGGGCGCAGGTCGCCGCCGCGCCCGTCCAGCCCCATCTGGGCGACTTCATGATCGGCACGCCCGCGGGCCTGGAGAACACGACCCACGCGCTCGCGGCCGGCATCAGCACGATCGGCAACCTCGGCCAGCACTTCGCGTTCGAGCCGCCGGGCGGGTACGACGACCGCGCGCTCACGGCCGTCACCGTGCGGGCGATCCGCGCGATGGCGGCGCTGCGCGGCCAGGGCGCGCTCGTGCACGCCTACCTCGACGACGGTCCCGCGATGCAGTTCGCGCACTACGGCGGCTACCTCGGCTGGGCGGCATTGGAGCTCTACGTGGTCGAGGAGCTGCTCGGCGCGCGGCTCGCGCACTGCTACGGCGGCCTCGTGCCCGAGCCGAGCCACCGCGCGATCGTCGGCCTGGCGCTGGACCTGCTGCGCGACGGCGACTCGCTCGGCTCGATGATCTACGGCAACACGGTCGAGTACGGCCGCGACCGGCAGCGCAACCTCGCGGTGCTGACCACGTCCGTGATGATCGACGTCGCCACGCAGCTGCGCCGGCCGACCGGGCACGCGATCAACCCGGTGCCGCTGAGCGAGGCCGAGCGGATCCCGGACGCGGGCGAGATCCTCGAGGTGCACCTGCTGGCGCGGGCGGTCGAGCAGGAGGTCCGGCGCGGCGGGCCGTTGCTGGACTGGGCGTGGGTGGAGCGCCGCGCGGTCGAGGCCGCCGCCTACGCGCGCGCCTTCCGTGACGGCGTGCTGGCCACGCTCGCCGACGACGGCGTGAACATCGACGACGCGGCTGCGCTCCTGCTCGCGCTGCGCCGGGTCGGGCCGGTGGAGCTCGAGCGCCGCGTGCAGCCGCCCGCGCCGCGCGAGCTGCTCGCGTTGGAGACGTGGAAGCACGGCGTCGTCGCGACGGTCGCCGAGCGCGCGCGGACCTCCCTCCCCCGGCTGGACGGCGTGCGGGTCGTGCTGGCCGCGCTGGAAGTGCACGACGTCGTGCGCGACGCGCTCGCGCGGGAGCTGCCCCAGGCGGGGGCGCAGGTGATCGTGCTGCCGGCGTCGGTCTCCCCGGCCGAGGTGGCGCGCGTGGCGGCCGACGAGGACGCCGACGCGGTCATCGTCGCCACCTACAACGGCGGCGCGCTGACCCTCGCGCGGGAGCTGATGGGCGCGCTGCACGAGGGCGTGAAGGTGATCTTCGGCGGCGTGCTCAACGAGGACGATGGCGGCCCGCTGCCCGTCGACGTGCGGCCGCAGCTGACCGAGCTGGGGGTGCGTTGTGTGGATGACATCGCCGAGCTCGGCGCGGCGCTGGTCGCCTAGCCTGGCGCGCATGCTCAAGCGCCTGCTGCTCTCGCTCGTCCTGGCGACCCTGCTCGCCGCGCCCGCGCAGGCGGCGTCGCTGTCGAAGGCCGACCGCTCCCGCGTGGAGAAGCTCGCCCGCTCGCTCGGCTCCAAGACGAGCCTGGTCGTGACCGACACGAAGGGCCGCACGCTCGCCGCCGTGCGGCCGGGCACCCGGCGCCCGCTCGGCTCGGTGACCAAGCTGTTCACGGCGAGCGCGGTGATCCTCGGCCTCGGCGGGCCGCCGCGGACGGAGGTCGCGCTGTCGGCACCGGTGGGACCGGACGGGACGATGGACGGCTCGATCGTCCTGCGCGGCGGCGGCGACGCGGGGCTCGACGACGCCGGGCTCACGCGCCTGCGCGACGCGGTCGTCCAGGCGGGCGTCAAGCGGATCACCGGCCCGGTGATCGGGGACGGCTCGCTCTTCGACGCCGCCACCGGAGGCCCGGCGACCGGCGGCGCGTTCGACCCCGAGTTCGACGGCGCCGTCGGCGCGCTCACGTTCGAGCACGGCCGCGCCACGCCCGGCGGGCCGTTCCAGGTCTCCCCCGCCGCGGCCGCCGCCGCGCGCTTCGACGACCTGCTCGAGGCGGCCGGCGTCGTGCTCCCCCTCGGCCCGGTCTCCGCGACGACCCCCGGGCTCCGGCCGCTGGCGACCGTGGACGGCGACCTGAACGCGCTGCTGCGCGCGATGCTGACGGACTCCAGCGCGTCCACCGCCGAGACGCTCGGCAAGCTGCTCGCCGCGCGGCGCACCGGGCGGCCGGGCACGTCCGCGACCGCGGCGGCCACCGTCCAACAGGTCGTGCGGACCTTGAAGGTGCGTCCGAAGCTCGCCGACAGCGCCGGGTTCGTCGCGGGCTCGCAGGCGACGGCGCGCGACGTCACGCGGCTGCTGCGCGTGATGGACCGCCGCCCGAGCTTCCGCCGCGCGCTCGCCCGCCCCGGCAACGGCACGTTGCGCGGCCGTGACCTCCCCAGCGGCTGCCGCGCGAAGACCGGCACGCTGCGTGACGCCAAGGCGACCGCGCTGGCGGGCATCTGCCGTGGCCGCGTCTTCGCGATCCTCGCGGTCGGTCCGAGCGCCGAGCGCGCCCGCCAGGTGCAGGACAGCATCGCCCGCGTCCTCGGGACCTAGGATCCGGGCGTGCGCTACCTCGCTCTGATCTACGGCGACGAAGAGATCTGGAAGGCCGATCCGAACCGGCGCGAGGTGATCGCGGCCGTGAACGCGTTCAACCGCCGGTTCCGTGAGTCCGGGGAGCTGATCGACGTCAACGGCCTGCTCGGACCGCCCGTGAACGTCCGCCATACCGGCAGCCAGCCCGTCGTGTCCGACGGCCCGTACCTGGAGGTCAAGGAGCACGTCGGCTCGTACTTCATGCTCGACGTCGAGAGCCACGAGCGCGCGCTGGAGATCGTCCGGTCCTACCCCGGGGTGACGAGCCGCGGTGGTGGTGTCGAGCTGTGGCGCCTGATGCATCAGAGCTGAACGCGACGCTGCGCGAGCTGTCGCCGAAGGTGCTGGCGCGGCTCGTCCGCCGGCACGGCGACTTCGCCCGCTGCGAGGACGCCGTGCAGGAGGCGCTGCTCGAGGCCCACCTGAGGTGGGACGCGGTGCCGGAGCATCCGCTCGGCTGGCTGCTGACCGTCGCCGCGCGGCGCCTGACGGACGCGGTGCGCCAGGACGCGTCACGGGCGGCACGTGAGGAGCGCGTGTTCCGCGAGGCCGTCGAGGTCGACGTGCCCGACGAGGACGACACGCTCGCGCTCTTCTTCCTCTGCTGCCATCCGTCGCTCGCACCGGCGGCGCAGATCCCGCTGACGTTGCGTGCGCTCGGCGGCCTGACGACCGAGGAGATCGCGACCGCGCTGCTGACCACGCCCGCGACGATCGCGCAGCGGATCGTGCGCGCCAAGCAGCGACTGCGCGGTATCGCCTTCGCCGTGCCGGCGGAGCTTCCGGTCGCCGAGGTGGCGCAGGTCCTGTACCTGATCTTCAACGAGGGCCACATGGCGTCGTCGGGCGCCTCGCTCCGGCGCGACGACCTGGCGGCCGAGGCGATCCGCCTCACGCGGGAGCTGCGCCGCGCGCTGCCGGAGGACGCCGAGGTCGCGGGGCTGCTCGCGCTGATGCGGCTGCACCACGCGCGCCGGGACGCGCGCACGACGCCCGCCGGCGACCTGATCCCGCTCGACGAGCAGGACCGGACGCGGTGGGACGCCGCGCTGATCGCCGAGGGGATCGCGCTCGTCGAGCTCGCCGTGACCGCACGGCGCCCGCCGGGTCCGTACGCGCTGCAGGCGGCGATCGTCGCCGTGCACGCCGAGGCCGTGGACGCCGCGAGCACCGACTGGCCGCAGATCCTCGCGCTCTACGACCTGCTGCTCGCCGCTCACCCCAACCCGGTCACGGCGCTCAACCGCGCGGTGGCGGTCGGCGAGGCGCACGGCGCGGCGGCGGGCCTCGTCGCGGTCGACGCGGTCGCGCAGGACCCGCGCATCGGCACCAGCCACCGCGTCGATGCCGTGCGCGGCCACCTGCTCGCCCGCGCCGGGGACGCTGCCGCGGCCGCGGAGTCCTACGCGCGCGCCGCGGCGGCCGCGACGCAGGACGCGGAGCGTCGCCACCTCGCGGCCCGCGCCGAGGCGCTCCGCTAGCCCGCCAGCCCTTCGTACTTGCCGCCGCGGCTGTCGAGCACCAGCGGCGCGCGGCCCTCGATCCGGTAGCGGATGTGCGTGACCTCCGGCGTGGCGACCGTGCGCTCGACGACGAGCTCGATGCCCTCGCGGTCGCCGAGGTCCACGTCGAGCAGGCGCTGGCCACGGCCGAGAAGCACCGGGACGACGTGCAGCTCGAGCTCGTCGAGCAGCCCGAGCGACAGCGCCTGCTGGATCATCGTGCCGCCGCCGGCGATCGCGACGTCCTTCTCGCCGGCCGCCGCGCGGGCCTGCTCGATCGCGGCCTCCAGGCCCTCGGTCACGAACGTGAAGCTCGTGCCGCCCAGGCGCTCGAGCCGCTCGCGCTCACGGTGGGTGACCACGAACACCGGGTTGCGGAAGGGCGGCTCCTCGCCCCAGGGGCGCTCGCCACCGTCGAACATCCGGCGGCCCATCACGTACGCCCCGGGACGGGCGAAGGACTCGGCGATGATCTCGTCGTCGACGTTGGCCTCGCCGCCTTCGAGGTGCTGACGGCCACGCCACGCCATCGACTCCGTGACCCAGCGGGTGATGCGGAAGAAGCCCGCGGCCTCCGTGCTCTTGAACCAGTTGGGCTCGTCGTCGCGCGGGCCGGAGTAGAAGCCGTCGAGCGAGACGCAGAGCTGGGCGATGATCTTGGTCATGCCCAGGGATCGAAGCCGTCCCTCGCGGATCGACAGCCTGCGCGCGAGCTGGCGCGACGGCACTCGTGAGAGTCGGGTTAGCCCCCGTTGACACACGCGCAGCGCGCCACATAGCCTCCGCATCTCCCCGAAGCGGAATCGAGGCTCCCCTTGCGCCGTCGAAGCTCCCTGTTCGCTGCTGTGGCCACCCCGCGTGCCAAGTGGGTGGTGTTCCTGGTCTGGCTGCTGGTGATCGTCGGGTCCGGTGCGGCCGGGATCTCCGAGAAGTACACCGACGCGCAGGAGAACGAGTCGACGTCGTTCCTCCCGGGCGACGCGGAGTCGACGAAGGCGCTGCTCGCGGCCGAGGACCTGCAGGGCGGCGAGCTCGCCCCGGCCGTGATCCTGTACCGGCGCGAGTCCGGGCTGACCGCCGCGGACAAGCAGAAGATCGTCACCGACGTGCAGGCGCTCACGGCGAAGCGCTTCCCCGCGGTCGTCGCCGACGGCTCGCGCGCCGCGGCGGGCGGCGGCAGTGGCGGCGGCGAGGAGAGCGCCCCGCCGCCCGCGGCCGCCGGCTGTGGCGGGCCGACGACGCCGATCCCGGGCCAGCCGGCCGGCTACGCGCCGTTCGTCGGGCCGGTGTGCTCGGAGGACGGCAAGGCCGCGCTCGTGCTCGCCTACATCCGCGGCGACGGGGACGCCGCCCACCTGCTCGACCCCGTCGAGTTCTGGCGCGAGACGGTGTCGAACCCGGGTGGTGGGCTCGAGGTCAAGATCACCGGCGGGGCGGGCTACGCGGCCGACGCCATCACGGTGTTCGAGAACATCAACGGCACGCTGCTGCTCGCGGCCACCGGGCTCGTGATCGTGCTGCTGATCCTGATCTACCGGTCGCCGATCTTCCTCTTCATCCCGTTGGCCGCGGTGCTGTTCGCGGAGTTCCTGTCGCAGACGCTCGGCTACGGGCTGTCCCAGCTCGGCGTGACCATCAACGGGCAGTCGAGCGCCATCATGTCGATCCTCGTGCTCGGCGCGGGCACGGACTACGCGCTGCTGATCGTCGCCCGCTACCGCGAGGAGATGCACCGCCAGGCCGACCAGTACGCCGCGATGCGCGCGGCGCTCGTCAGCGCCGGCCCGGCCGTGTTCGCGAGCGCCGCCACCGTGATCGCCGCGCTGTTCTGCCTCTCGATCGCGCGCGTGAACGGCACGTCCGGCCTCGGCCCGCTCGGTGCCTTGGGCGTGTTCTGCGCCGCGCTCTCGATGCTCACCCTGCTGCCCGCGCTGCTGCTCATCTTCGGCCGGCGCGCGTTCTGGCCGTTCGTCCCGCACACGCCCACCACCAAGCCGAGCGCGGCGCTCGTGACCCCCGCCGGCCGCGCCGTGCTCGAAGGCTCGAGCGTGAGCGCGCTGCTGCGCGTCGCCGGCGCGTGCGTCGTCGCGGTCGTGGTGCTGCCGCTGACGATCGTGTCCGCGATCCTCCGCCGCTGCACCCGCGGCCACACGTGGTCGGTCACGTCCGCGTTCGCCGGCTCCGTGTTCATCCCGTACGAGCTGCGCCGCGTGCGGAACGAGCATCAGGTCGACGAGACGCACGGCTTCTGGAAGCGCGTGGGCGACCGCGTCGCGGTCAACCCGCTGCGGACGTTCGGCGGCGCGGTCGCGATCTTGCTCGTGATGTGCCTCGGCCTGACGTTCTTCTCGACCGACCTGACCACCAACGACAGCTACCGCGAGAAGGTCGAGGCGATCGAGGGCCAGGAGCTGCTGGCCAAGAGCTTCCCGGCCGGCTCGAGCGCGCCGACCGACATCATCGTCGAGCGGGCCGCCGACGTGGAGCGCGTCTCCGCCGCGGTCGCGGCCGTCCGGGGCGTGCAGACGGTCAGCCCGCCGGTCGCGAGCGACGACACGGGCCGCACGCTCATCCAGGCGACCCTCACCCCGCCGCCCTACTCGACCGAGGCGTTCGACCTGATCGAGCCGATCCGAGCGGCGGTCGGCGACGCCGCGCTCGTCGGCGGCGCGACCGCCGTCGAGTTCGACGTGCGCGAGGCCGCCGCCTGGGACTCGACCGTGATCCCGCCGATCGTGCTGCTCGTCGTCTTCGTGATCCTGATGATCCTGCTGCGCGCGGTCGTCGGTCCGCTCGTGCTGATCGGCACCGTGATCCTCTCCTACGCGGCCGCCCTCGGCGTCGCCTACTTCACGTTCGACGTCATCTTCGGCTTCAACGGCTCCGACCCGTCGCTCCCGCTGTTCGCGTTCGTCTTCCTGGTCGCGCTCGGCGTCGACTACAACATCTTCCTCGCCGCCCGCGCCCGCGAGGAGACCTACACCCACGGGAGCCGCGCCGGCATGCTCCGCGCGCTCGCGGTCACCGGCGGCGTGATCACGAGCGCGGGCATCGTGCTCGCGGGCACGTTCGCGGTCCTCGGCTCGCTCCCGCTCGTGTTCCTCACCGAGATCGGCTTCGTCGTCGCGTTCGGCGTGCTGCTGGACACGTTCCTCGTGCGCTCGGTGCTGGTCCCGGCGGCGACCCTGCTGATCGGCCCGCGCTTCTGGTGGCCGTCATCGCTCGCCAAGACGGACGGCGGCGCGACCGAGCGCCCGCGCGAGGAGCCGGAAGCCGTCAGCGTGTGACGACGGGCCAGCCTGGGGCGAGGTCGGGGAGCGGGCTCGGGCTCCCCGGGCGGAAGCCATCGAAGATGAGCGCGAGGTAGCGTCGCCAGGCGTCGGGCGCGGGCGTCGGCAACGACCCGACGGCGTGCACCGGGGCGCACAGGAGCACGAACACGTCGGTTCCGGTGAGCTCGGGGCGGACGGCACCGGCCGTCCGCGCGCGGTCCACCAACGCCTCGATGCACTCGTGCAGCTGGTCGCGCAGCTCGAGCACCGTCGAATCGCCGTCGGCGAGGGTCTGGACCACCGAGAGGTCGTGCTCGTGCAGCGCCTCCGCGGCCAGGGTCAGGAACTCGAGCAGCGCGCCGCCGGGATCGTCGGAGCCGGAGAGCCGCCGGGCGGCGTCCGTCAGCGCGACGAAGCGGTTGCCGACGACCGCGACGATCAGCTCCTCCTTGGTGGCGAAGTGACGGAACACCGTGCCCTTGGCCACCCCGGCGCGGCGTGCGATGTCCGCGATCGAAGCATCGAGCCCGCGCTCGGCGAACTCCTCCTGGGCCGCCGCGAGCACCAGCTCGCGATTGCGAGCGGCGTCCACGCGAAGGGCTCGGTCCGGCGGCGGCACGCCCTCAGGCTAGCAAGTTGACCGCACGGTCACCTTATGCGCTACGCTCGCCCCAGAACATGACCCGGCGGTCACCTTGCGGTGCCGTGGGTCTCCACTTCATTGGAGGATCAGCATGCAGCTGCAAGGTGCCACCGCGCTCGTCACGGGCGCGAATCGCGGAATCGGACAGCACTTCGCCGTCGAGCTGCTCCGCCGCGGAGCGAAGGTCTACGCCACGGCCCGGCGCCCCGAGCTGGTGGACATCCCCGGTGCCGAGGTCCTGCGCGTGGACATCACCGACCCGGCGTCCGTGGACGCGGCGGCCGCGGTCGCCACCGACGTCGACGTCCTCATCAACAACGCCGCCTTCACGGCCGGCGGCAACCTCGTGAGCGGCGAGCTGCACGCCATCCGCGAGGTCATGGACTCCAACTACTACGGCACGCTGGCCATGATCCGGGCGTTCGCCCCCATCCTGGCCCGCAACGGCGGCGGAGCCATCCTCAACGTGCTGTCGGCCGCGGCCTGGACGACCGTCGACGGCAACACCGCCTACGCCGCCGCCAAGTCCGCGCAGTGGGGCCTCACCAACGGCGTCCGAGTCGAGCTCGCCGGCCAGGGCACCCACGTCGCCGCGCTCGTCCCCGGACTCGTGGCCACCGAGACGCTGAAGGACTTCGCCGAGAACGCCGGCATCGTCTTCCGGGACGGCGTGATGAACGAGCCGGCGGACATCGCGCGACTGGCCCTCGACGGCCTCGAGGCCGGGCAGGTGGAGATCCTCGACCAGATGGCCACCGACGCGAAGGCGTCCCTCGCCGGGCCGCCCCGGGCCCTTGACCTGGCGGCCGTCGCGGTCTAGACGGCGCCGGACCGGATCAGCGTCCAGTGGCCCTCGGAGACGACCTCGACGGTTCCGTCGGCCACCGTGATCGCGGTCTCATCGTCGATCGCGTAGGTCGGCGCGGGAATGCACGCCGCCCACTGCTCTGCGTTCGCCGGCGAAGCGTCGGGGTGATCCGGGTGACCCAGGTGCGGGATCAACGCGAAGTCGACGAGTCCCGCCCCCTCTCCCGCGACCAGGGTTCTGCGGACGTCGCCCTCGGGGCTGGAGAAGACGACGTCCTGCGACGTCGATGGCCCATCGCTCCACCCCGGGGGTTGGTCGTAGGTCTCGACGAAGGTGGAGGTGGCCGCGATGCTTCCCGCGCTCACTCCCACGTAGACCGCCTCAGCGCGCAGGGTCGGCAGCACGCCGGTCAAACCGGAGCGCCGCATCCAGTCGGCGAGGAACAGCGGGTCGCCGCCCCACACGAGCAGCGCGTCGGCGTCCCGGACCGTCGGCACCCACGCCGCCTCGTCGATGCTCGGCAACGCCGTCAGCTCCAGGATCCCCAACGAGTTCCAGCCCAGCTCGCACAACGGTGCGGCGGCCTTCCCGCAGATCGCTCGGTACGCCATGCCCGGCCCGCCGGGGAAGGGGTACAGGGCGGTCGGGATGAAGAGCGCGTTCGACTCCGCGATCGGTTTGCCGAGCAGGCTCACCAGTGCGTCGTGGATGCTCGCGTTCTTGATGCCCGCGGATGTGAGAAGCAGGTTCAAGGTCCCTCGCAGTTCGATCCGTTGAAGCCTTGGACTCGGGCCCGCCGCGAAACTCATCACGGAACGACCAGATTTATGCAGGCGATGTGCCGAGGTGAGAGGCTCGCGGTCGACGACGCGTATGAGCAGTCTCGGCGCTTCTCCCGTGGCCCGACGGCGCGCTGGTGCAGCGCTGGTGATCGGCGCGGTGGCGTTCGCGGCGAGCGCAGCCGTGGCCGCGGGCGACCCGGGACGCGTCGTGCTCACCGTGAGCGCTGCGGGTCCGCAGCCGACCGTTGACGCTGCCGCGGGGGCGACCGCGGCGGTCGCGTTGCCCGACGGCGGGGCTGTGCTGCTCGGACTAGAGGGGGAGCGCGGGCTGGTGGTCGCTCGGATCAGGGCCGACGGCGCGCTGGCGTCGGGATTCGGCCGCCGCGGTGTCGTACACGCGGCCCTGCCGGAGGGGGCGACGCCGTCGCCGCCGCCGCGGGCGGCCGGGCGGGTGTTCAGGGTGCTGCAGATGCTGCGCGCCCCGGACGGGCGCCTGCTGGTGATCGGCATGGGCACGAGCCGGACGCTCCTCGAGCTGCCACAGATGGTGGTGGTCGCGTTGACGGCGAGCGGCGTGCTCGACACGACCTTCGGGGACCATGGCGTCGCGCGCCCCGGCCTACAGGCGTCGTGTGGCGTGTGCCGGCCGGCTGCGATCCAGCCCGACGGGTCGATCGTGCTGAGCGGGAACCTCGGGTCGACGTCCCCGCCGACCGGTCCGGACGCCCCAGCGTTCTTCGAGTGGTACGTCGCGCGCCTGACGCCGCGCGGCGATGTCGACGGGAGCTTCGGCCAGGGTGGGTTCGCAGCCGTGGGGAAGCCGCCGGGCCGCAACGTCGGCGGCTACGCGACGTCGCTGCTTCCCGACGGGCGCATCCTCGCGCTCGGGCGTGATGACACCGGCCCGCAGCTCATGCGGTTGCTGCCGTCGGGCGCCGCCGACCCCTCGTTCCACGCGGCGACGCCGGTGGCGCTGCCCGTGCCGTTCGCCTTCTCGCTGGCCACGCACCCGGACGGCTTCACGGATGTTCGCGGGCCGGACCGCGTGCTGCGGGTCGATCCCGACGGCGCACTCGATCCGGCCTTCGGCGCGGGCGTCGATGTCGGCCCATCGTTCCTCGGTGGCTTGCTGGCACTCCCGGGCCGGTCGGTCCTGGCGTACGACGCGGCGGGCTTCGATCCGCGGCCCGCGTCCGCCGGCGACCTGCGGGTGACGAAGATCCTGGCTGATGGTCGCATCGACGCCACGCCCCGCCTGGTGGCGTTCGGATTCGGCGGCGGGCTCGCACGCAGCCGTCTGGACTCGGGGCCGCCCTCGCCGCTGCCGGCGCTCGCGCAGACGAGCTTCCGCGCGAGCGAGGTCCTGCTGCGCCCGGACCGCTCGGTCCTCGCGGTCGGCGGCGTCGGGGTCGTGCGCTACACGGGCGAAGGCTCGGGCGTCAGCACTGGACGTTTCGCGGTCGGTGCGCTCACGCCCGGTCTCGCCCTCGACACGCGGTTCGGTGGACCCGTCCGCCGGGAGCGCCTGCGCGTGCGCCCGACCGAGGAGCGTCGAAGGACCGTTCAGCGGCACGGTCGTTTCGTGCTGCGCGTCCGATACTCCGGGACCGCCGCTCTGGCACACATCCGCATACGCGCTCGCGGCCGGGTGATCGCCGAGGAGCTCGAGCCGCTGTTCGCTCCCGGGACCAGCACCGTGAAGGTCCCGCTGCGCCGCCGACTACCGGCGGGCCGGCTGCGCGTGACCATCACCGCCGAGGTCCGGAGCCTGCTGGCCGATGTGGTCACCCAGACGGTGCGCGTGACCCTCCCGCGCTGACGGCGAGCGAAGCGTCCGCCGCCGCACACGACGTTCCGGGGGCGGGTTCGGGGTTCGTTCAGGGTGCTTCCCGATGGTGGGTGGGGCCTCCGGGATCGAGCCTGAACCCATGGTCGAACTTGGACTCTTCTTCGCGCTGATCTGCGCACTCGTGACGAACGTGGGGTACCTGCTCAAGCACCGCGGCGCGGTGGTCGCGCCGGCGGTGGACATCCGCCGCCCGCTCGCCTCGGCGGCCGGCCTGTTCCGATCGAGGTGGTTCACGATCGGATGGCTCGTCGCCCTGGTCGCCTGGGTCTTCCACGTGTTGGCGTTGTCGCTGGCACCGATCTCCGACGTCCGGGTCGTACTCGCCGCCGGGATGGTGCTGCTGGCGGTGATCGCGGACCGGATGTTCGGGTTCAAGGTCGGCCGGCGGCAGTGGGTGGCGTTGACGGCGATGTCGGTCGGCCTCGGCCTGCTCGCGGTCACCCGGCAGCCGGTGGAGGACGCGGGCCTCTCGCACTCGACCGCCGCGCTGATGCTCTTCCAGGGCTGCCTGCTGGGACTCGGAGCGCTGCTGATCGCCGGACCGGGGCTGACGGGTGCCCGCTCCGAGCGACGCGGCCTGGCGCTGGGCGCTGCCTCGGGCGTGCTGTTCGGCGTCTCGGACGTCGCCCTCAAGGAGCTGACGACCGCGCTGCGCCTCGACGGGCCGCTCGGCGTGCTGTCGCCCTCGCTGCTGGTCGCCGCCATCGCCGCGGTGGGCGCGTTCTACGCGTCGGCGCGAGCGTTGCAGAACGGCGAGGCCGTCTCGGTGATCGCCGTCACCGGGACCGCGGCGAACGTCGTGGGCATCGCGGGCGGCATGCTCGTGTTCGGCGACCCGATCCCCGGTGACCCTGTCGGCATCGCCGTGCAGGCGTTCGCGTTCGTGCTGATCGTCGTGGCGGGCGCGCTCATCCCCGCTCCCCTGCGGGCCGCGCAGGCCGCCGTCTGACCGGCGCCGCGCAGGCTACGTTCGAGTGGACACATGAAGCTCACCCCCGTGCAACGCGCCGGACAGGACCGGCTCCTGTTCGGCGTCTGCGCCGGCGTCGCCCGCAGCTTCGGCGTCGACGCCCTCTGGGTGCGGGTCCTGTTCGCCGTGGTGCTCGTGCTGGGCGGCGCGGTCGGGCTGATCGTGTACGCCGCGCTCGCGCTGCTGCTGCCCGGCGAGCCGGGACCGGTCCTCCCCTGGGCGGCTCGCTCGCCCAAGGCGCTCGGCGTCCTCGTAGCACTCGCCGCGGTGACGGTCGGGCTCGCGCTGATCGAGTTCGCGCTGCCGCTCTCCGTGCTGGTGCCCGCCGCGCTGTTGGCGGTGGGCGTCGCGCTCGTGTGGAACCAGGCGATGAGCGTGCGCGGCGCCGAGCAGGAGCCGGAGCCGCTCGAGATCGCCCGGCTCGCCGGCGGCCTGACGCTGCTGGTCGCCGGCGCGGTCGTCCTGGTGATCTACAGCGGCGAGGTCGAGCAGGCGTCCGCCGCGCTGATCTCCGCCGCCGGCGTGGCGGCCGGCCTCGGCCTGATCGTCGGCCCACGTCTGGTGCGCGCTCGCGCGGAGGCCGACGCCGAGCGGCGCGGGCGCATCCGGGCCGACGAGCGCGCGGACGTCGCCGCGCGGCTGCACGACTCGGTGTTGCAGACGCTGGCGCTGATCCAGCGCGAGGACGACCCGCGCCGGGCGCAGTCGCTGGCCCGTCGCCAGGAGCGCGAGCTGCGCGACTGGCTCTACGGCCACGAGCAGCCAGGTGAGGCGCCCACGTTGGCGACTGCCCTGCGAGCGGCCGCGGACGACGTCGAGGAGCACTACGGCATCGCGGTCAACCTCGTGCAGCCGTCCGACGACCCCTTGGACGAGGGGTTGTCCTCGCTCGCCGCCGCTGCCCGCGAGGCCATGACCAACGCCGGTCGCCACGCCGGCGTGAAGGAGGTCTCCGTGCTGGCCCGGGTGAGCGACCACGAGGCGTCGGTGTTCATCCGCGACCGCGGCACCGGCTTCGAGCTCGCGGACGTGCCGGGTGACCGCCGAGGCGTGCGCGAGTCGATCGTCGGACGCATGGAGCGCTCCGGCGGACGTGCCAGCATCGCCAGCTCACCCGGCGCCGGCACGGAGGTCGAGCTGGTGTTGCCGCGAAAGGGGGCCTGACGTGGCCTATCCGATCCGCAGGGTCGTCATCGTCGACGATCACGAGATCTTCCGCGCCGGCCTGCTCGCCCGGCTCGGCCCGACCATGCAGGTCGTCGGTGAGGCCGGGACCGTCGAGGCCGCCGTGCCGCTGATCCGCGCGCTCGACCCCGACGTCGTCCTGCTCGACGTCCACCTGCCCGACGGCGGCGGCCACGCCGTCATCGGGCCCGTGCACGCCGAGCGCCCGGCCGTGCGGTTCCTGGCGCTGTCGGTGTCCGACGTCGCCGAAGACGTCCTCGCCACCATCCGCGCCGGCGCGCGCGGCTACGTGACCAAGTCGATCTCGCCCGACGAGCTCGTCGAGGCGATCCACCGCGTGGCCGACGGCGACGCGGTCTTCTCCCCCTGGCTCGCCGGCTTCGTGCTCGACGCCTTCAACGACAAGACGACGACCGCCACCCCGGGCGCCCGGATCGACCCGGAGCTGGACTCGCTCACCGCGCGCGAGCAGGACGTCCTGCTCCTGATCGCGCGCGGCTACACGTACAAGGAGATCGCCGGCAAGCTCCACCTGTCGGTCAAGACGATCGAGACCCACGTCTCCAGCGTCCTGCGCAAGCTGCAGCTCTCCAACCGGAACGAGCTGACCCGCTGGGCCGCGCAGCGACGGATGATCTGACCGCCTAGCCGCGCAGGTGCTCGGCGGGCGTGGTGGGCGTGCGGCCGAGCAGCCGCTCGAGGTCACCGGGCTGCTCGTCCCATTCGCCGCCGTTGATGGCGCGGACCCAGCTCAGCGCGAACGCGGCGGCGGGTTCCGGCAGGCCGCCGGCGATCATCCGCTCAACGTACTCCTCCTCCGACAGCGGCACGTAGCGGACGGTGGTGCCGCGGATCTCCGACAGGATCTCGGCGACATCGGCGAACGACACCGGCGGACCGCCGTGCAGGGCGTACGTCTTGCCCTCGTGCCCACGCTCGGTCAGGACCACGGCCTGCGCCTCGGCGAGATCCGCACGTGTCGCCGACGCGACCTTGCCGTCTCCGGCCGGGACGCGGACGCCGGATTCGAACGCCTCGCTCCCGATGTAAAACGGGAGGTTCTCGAGGTACGGCGGATGGCCGAGGATCGTGGACCGCAGGCCTGACGCCGCCAGCGTCTGCACGGTGAAGGCGTCGGGCTCCGTGACCTGCGGCAGCTCGAAGCGCGAGCCGGCCTTGCGGATGATCGGCGTGTAGACGAGCTGCTCGACGCCGGCCGTCTCCGCCGCGGCGATCACGTTGGCGTGCTGGGTCTGGCGGTCGGTGAAGGCGTGCGTGGGCACCAGCAGCACCTTCTCGACGCCCGCGAAGGCACGCGTCAGCGCATCGGGGTCGAAGTAGTCCCCCGTCCGGATCTCGATGCCCAGGGCGGCAAGGTCGGCGGCCTTCTCCGGGTCGCGGGCCAGGCCCACGAGCTCGCTGGCGGGCCGCCGTTCGAGGAGGTGCCGGAGCGTCAGGCGGCCGAGATGGCCGCTCGCGCCGGTGACGAGGATCGTGCTCACGTATTCTGGATGATGGACATCATCTTATCCAGGATGACGCCCATCATCTTAAAGTCAAGGAGAGGTTGAAAGGACTGCCGCATGCCGCGGATCTCCGAGCACGACATGGCCCAGACGCGTCAGCGCATCGTCGACGCCGCGAGCCCCCGTTTTCGATCCGACGGGATCGACGCGATCGGGATCGCGGCGCTCATGAAGGGCGCGGGCATGACCCACGGCGGCTTCTACAACCACTTCGCCTCCAAGGACGCGCTCGCGGTCGCTGTCTTCGAGGACGCCTTCGCGACGTCACTGGCGACGGTCGCGCGGAGCAGCGACGAGGCAGACCCCGACCGCCCCTCGCTGGCGGAGACCGTGGCCACCTACCTCTCCCCCGGGCACCGCGACCGGCCCGACGGCGGGTGTCCGTCGGCAGCGCTGGTCAGCGACGCCGGCCGCCACGGACCCGAGATCCAGGCCGCCTACGCCGAGGGCGTCCGCGGCTACATCGAGCGCTTCGACGCCGCCCAGCAGCTCGAAGCGACTGAGCGCGGTGAGACGCTCGACCCGGAAGAGGCACGCCGCCGATCGATCGCGCTGCTGACCGAGATCGTCGGGGCCATCGTCCTCTCACGCGCGGTCCGGCTCGTGGAGCCCGACCTCTCCGACGAGATCCTCGCCGTGAACCGTCAGCGGGTGACGAACAGGGCGTAGCGGCCGCCGACACGGAACACGTGCGTCCCGCGTCGCCGCTCCGCCTGCGCGGTCAGCGCCGCCAAGCCGCAGGTCACCAGGCCGAGCAGCAGGCAGCCGAGCCCCAGCGCCCAGGTCGCCCCGCTCGGCGAAGACGCGGCGGTGAAGACGACGGCCGCGAACGGCACGATGCCCCAGGGGACAACGCGAACGGCCGTCTCGCGCCAGGTCAACAACCTCGCCGCCTCCGGCAGAACCTCGGGCCGGCGCAGCTGGCGGACGCACAACGCGACGTTCACGATCGCCGCCACGATGAAGAACGCGATCAGCGCGAGCGCGAACCAGTCCAGCTCGCGTTCGACGTCCCGCGAGAGGACCAGCACGACGATCCCGGCGACCACGCCGGTGACGCCCATCGACGTGTCGCTCGCGATTGCGCGGCGGGCCTTCATGGGGCGCAGCGTAACGCGCGCCAGTTGCTCCCCCTCCGAGTCGGATGAGCGCAAAAGCGTGAGCGTTCGCGGTTCTTGACGGTTGCCGTTGGTAGGCGGCCCGCGTCGGCACCTCCCTGCACTCGCCCCTGAACTCGCGCTTCGGTCTGGGTGCGTCGCGGGGCTCTTAAGTGTGCCGGGAGGTACCGCCGCGTGCCGCCCAGGAACCGGTCTGGCTTAGTGCTGCGGCTTCTCTTTGCCGGCGCGTGCTGAGGGAGGCCGCCGGTGGGAGGCCGTGGCCTTTTGTCTCCTTGGCTTCCCAGAGATCAAGTCAGCCCTCCCGCTTGATCGCCGCGGCGTTCCCGTGGGACCGCGCCCTCGGGCGGTCTTCCCTGACATCTCTGGCCCTTCGGTGCTCTCGGGCGCAAACCGCTTGGCATAGACCCAAGCTGGCCGGCGCGAGACCAAGCTCATCGCGACGACCGGTGCGCGTGCCGATCCCTGCGCAGGCGATGTTCGCAGTCGCTTTTCGCGCAAAGCAGCAGTGGGGCATACAAGCCGACGGCGCATGCCCGTGTCGTCTAGATAGAGCGCTACCGGCTCACGCCTGGTCGTCCCACGGCGTTCCGGCCGCCTTGATGAGACGGTGGGCCATCTGGCCATGCGAAATAGGCATCGCCTTGAAGACGCGGAGCCGTCGCGCGCCCTCCTCGTTGATCTCTGCCAACGTGGGTGCTGCTGACAAGTCCACGCAGACATGAAGCAATCGTCGCTGAACTTGCCATGCCCAGCGCGAACCCTTGCTCGCCGGCTGAACGGCGGAGCAGACTTCGGCTACAGCGACGATCCGGTCTGGTGACCCGACTGCTCGGTGGATGAGGATGTCCCCGTGGCGCATCGTTGCGGGCCGTTGCGTCTCTGGGAATTTCTGAACCGGACCTTCGGTCTCGTTCCATTCGCGATAGAGACGGTGAAGGTCGCTTGTCCAGGGTTCTTCTTTCGTTCCCGAGTTCACGAGCCAGTAAGCCATTGCGAGTTCCTACTCGAAGGCGCGAATCGATGCAACCGCCCAGCGCAGGCGCACGGCCCCTACGACGCGGGTCAGTGCGTCGCGACCTCGATGAGCTCGACCCCGGAAGCGGCGTACTTGTCGGGGCCCCAGAGATTCTTTTTCTCTGCCGCCATCAGCCTGTAGTTCTCGAGGGCAGTGACGACGGCGACCGCCGACAGGCGCCTCAGCTCGTCAACCCAAGCTTCGACGCTAGTCGTCGTGCGAAGCGTCTCTTCAGTAAGCGGCCACAGGTGGTCGGCATGCAGCGCGTCGTTAGAGCCATTCTTCGGCGGCCCTGCGGGGCCGTACTCGTCGATGACTCTCTGGGCCTCCTTCGACCGCAACGGAAGCTTCAGCGCCCTATTGGTGTTACGGCGACGCAATTCGTGTCGAAGGATGCGAAGCGCGTCCGCTGGGGCGACCTCCTCGTCACGGACGCCACGCGCGAGCACGTGCGCGACCCGTGCGGCACGAAGCTCGCGGTCGTCAACGTTCAGGAGAGCCATACGCGCGATCCTGACATTGCCGTCGCTCCCGCGCAAAGCGGTAGTGCCGCCACGGGTTCGAGTGACCGTCCCTTCTCGCGCAAAGTGACAGTGCAGGCGGGGGAGCGAGACGATCTCGTGCCGCCCGAGAACGACCTTCTGAAGCCGAGACTCTCAGCCGCCGGGACAGTTACTGGACCCCTCGAACGGCGCGAGGTGTGGCTCGTCCGGCCGCCTCGCTACCGTCGATGAGGTGCCCCGACCGCAGTACTCGACAACTCGCGTTCTCAGTGCGGACGACGCGTTCCAACTGCTTGACGGTCCGGAGCGCTTCGCCTGGGAACTGGCCGAGCGGCACCCGCATAACCTGGTCACGGTCGGCAGCCCCCCGTTGCGACGGCCTCCGCAGATGAGCGCCACCGCTGTGGCGATCCACGCTGGCGCGAAGGAGGGAGACCACTGGGAGGTACGAGTCCGGCTACCTGGGCGCGAGCCGGGCGGCGCGTGGTGGCCTGATGAGGAGAACGCCCGTGCGGACTTCTTGCAGCGGCGGCAGCGCTACAGCGCAGATATCAGCGGAGACGAACAGATCCTGCGATTGGAACTTGTGGATTCCGCGGGAACGGTCGTTAGCGATGACGTCGTCCTCTCTGGCGAGTTAACGGCGCTCAGAACACCGTTCGACGCGACGCCCGTCTCGTCTCGCGGCGCCGCGGCACCGACGGCTTTCGTTTCGTGGGCTCATCGAGGAAGCGACTGGTCAACGACGCGCGCCGCGGACTGGGAGCGAACAATCGCCGAGTTCACCGGTCTCTTACGGACTTCGGGAGTCGACACTGACGTAGATCTCTTCCATCTGAACGATCCTGGCGTCAACTGGCAGACCTTCGGCACCGACCGCATTCAGCGATGCGATTTCATCCTGATCGCCGTCAGCGCTCCATACCGCGAACGATGGGACGGGACGAACGCCCCTACCGAAGGGGCGGGCGCCGCCCGTGAAGCACGAGCACTTCGCGGAATGTTCGACGAGAATCAAGCCGACTTCCAGCGACGCGTGAAGGTTGTCATCTTGCCCGGAGCTGGCATCGCTGATATTCCGCTGGAGCTCCGAGCTCTGCAGCACTTCGCCATTAGTAGCCTCGCCAACGCCGAGTCGCTCGAAGATCTGCTCCGAACCTTGACCGATCAGCCGGCGTACCCGATGCCGGCGCTGGGTCGCATCCCGGTGTTCCCGCCCCGCGCTTTGAAGGAACCGTCAAATGCGCCTACCGAGGTTCCTGTCAGGACCGTGCGCGAACAGCGGCTGCACGAAGCTGAAGAGCTGGATCGGCAGCTCGTCGATCTGAATATGGCCGAAACCGCCGAGACCGAAATGTCAGACCCCGCCGCATCGCATGCGGTTCAACCCGCTCGACAACGAGCGCTACTCGAGGGTCTGCTTCGTGCGACGCGCTCGCTTGAGGGTGAGGCCGACGACAAGTGGGCGATCGTCGACGGCCCCAACGAGCTTCAACCGTTGGCCGACCACCGGCGGTTTCGATGGGACCTTCGAAGGGGCGAGGCGAAACGGACGATCGTGGTCGAGTTGAGCGGGAGTGTCCTGGCAAGCGAACCGGCCTTCCTGCCTTCAATGATCGCTGACGCTGTCGAGAGCTATGGCCGCAGCGCCATCGAACAGAAGTGTCTCGACGCACGAGACGCAACGTCAATTCTGAAGGTCACGACGACAGGCCTGCAGCTCCTCTAGTCCACGTCTCCGGCTTGGGAATACGCCAATTGCCGCCGACGCTGAGAGAGGATCACCCGGCGTCGATAGGCCCACCCGGGTCTCGCGCAAGCGGTAGTGGCGCAGTGCCCCTAGCGCTTGACGACCGAGCGGCGTGCCACGATCGCCGTTATGAGCGATGCCAAGCGCGTCAGCCTGGGAATCGCGAGCGAGGAAAGCGTAGCCGTGGGGATTAGGCTGTCAATGCGCAACTACTTCTCGACCAACTTCCTCTGGACCGCCATGCACACGAGTCGACTCGTGGGCGAGTTCGAAGCGGCCGAGGGTGAACGTCCTCGGTTCGAGATGGCTCATCGCTCTCTCGCGGCCGCTTCCGTCATTGCATCAGGTGCTTTCCTGGAGGCGGCGGCAAGCGAGCTATTCCAAGACGCCCACGATGGTCACGGACTGCGCGAGGATGGCTATCTCTCGCCCCTCAGTCCTCCCACTGTCGCATCGATGGCGATGGTGTGGCGCGCGACGAAGAACGGGCGGAACACGGATCCGGTCGAGAAATGGCAATGGATGCTGGAGTGCGCCGGCCTCCCGCCGCTCGATCGCGGCGCCCAGCCGTTCCAGGATGCGGCGCTCCTTGTCCGAATTCGCAACGCGCTTGTGCATTTCAAGCCCGAGAACATCGCTGCCGACGAGGAGCACGAACTTGAGAAGAGGCTAAGAGGCAAGTTCCCCTCGAACCAACTGATGAACGGCTCCGGCAATCCTTGGTGGCCGGATCACGGGCTCGGGCACGGGTGCACCGAGTGCGCGATCCATTCAGCGCGGGCGCTTGCTGAGCGGGTGCTGGACGCGCTTGCCGTCACGCCCAACTACCGCCGCATCGAGGAGGCGGGCTGGAACGGCACTGTCCCATGAGCCCCATTCGAGCAGAGAAATAGTCCGGAACGCGCGTGCACTTTCGCCAACGACCCGTGCTCTGGGCAACCTTCGCGGCTTGCTTCCTAGAGTGTCCCGCCAGTCAGTCGTCGGCGTTATCTAGGTCCGAGTGGGCGGGGGAACCGCCCGTAGCTTCGATCCAGATCAACAGCACAGCCGCGAGGGCGACTAGCACGTCGATGGCTGTGTAGTACGCAGGCGGCAGTGCCGTGCCAGTGATCTCGCCTTCGAATTCCGTGGCCTTCGCGATGGCTTCGAGGAGGGCAACTAGCAATCCGATCTGTCGCGTCCACGGGAGGCGCGCTAGCCACCAGACGTGCTCTACGGGGGGTCCGAGCTCATTCTCTGCTGCTTGCAGTTCTTCGCTCAGGTCCATTTGAGCGGTGTCGTCCGTGGCGAAGCTGATGTCCGAGACAATCGTCGCTAGCTGCAGCGAAGGCATCGCGTCTCCAGCAAGCGCTGCGGCGAGTCCGGATGGGCCCGCAATCGAGCGCATGATCTGCTGGAGTCGCTGCTGCGTTTCGAAGATCTGGCCGACGTTGCCGCCTTCGAGCATCTCGCGGACTTTCCGCTGCTGTTCAAGCATGCGCCCGACGCTGCCGCCTTCGAGCATCTCGCGGACTTTCCGCTGTTGCTCGAGCATGCGCCCGACGCTGCCGCCTTCGAGCATCTCGCGGACTTTCCGCTGTTGCTCGAGCATGCGCCCGACGCTGCCGCCTTCGAGCATCTCGCCGACTCTCCGCTGTTGCTCGAGCATGCGCGTAACCGCGTTCAACTCGTCTCGCACACGGCGACCGTACATGACGCGTCCCATCGACGGGCCGTGTCTGGACGAGTCGCGAAGCCAAGGTGATCCGTGGCCTTCAGGCCCGTCGCCCATTCCTCTGGTCAGTAAGGACGCGCGGCATCTCCGTCATTGTCGGCGGCCCGCGGCACCCGCTACCGAAAACCAGCTGCGAGCATCGCTTCCTGAACGGCCGATGGGACGCGCTCCGTCAGGTCGCAGCGATCGAACAGCTCAGCGAGGTTCTGCCACAGCAGCCGGCGGAGTGCCAGCTCGTCCAGACCCCAGTTCTGCATCAGCGCCCGTTCAGTAGAACCGACTGCGGCGGGCTGCGTTGCGGTCGGGTCTGAACGCCGCGAGTACGGGAAGTCGGTCTCGGTAAGGACGCGTTCGGGAGGTAGCAGCGAGAGGACCTTGGGCCGCCTCACCTCGGCGCCGTTGATCGAGAAATAGCAGCCGAGTTCGACGGCCTCTCGTGTCTGCTTTTCGCTGCCGCGCCACCAATGGAGGATGGGCGCACGGATAGGGCGCTCACGAAGTGCGTTGAGCACGGGTCCTGACGCGGCGGCGCTGTGAATGGTGGTCGGCCGCGGTCGCGCAGCGACGACCTCAAGGATCTGTGTCAGCACGTGCCGCTGCGAGTCCATGCTTGCCTTGGACTTGCCGTCGAGACCGATCTCTCCGACGAAGCAGGCCCGCTCGACTGCCTCGCCGAAGGCGGCCTGATCGAAATCCGAGATTTCGACCGGAAGCCCCGGATGAACCCCGACGCCCCACACAGCGAGGCGATCAGTTCGTCGCAGGGCTGGGCCCCATTCCTTGCGTTCTCGGGTCACGGCCACGACGAACGCTTTGAGTCCTGCAATATCGCGCGCTGAGACTCCGGTCTGTATGTGAGCGTGTGCGTCGATTGGGGGGAGCAAAGTCATGACACCTGTACTGCGGCGAGCTCGAGGAGTCCTTCCCTGATCAGTTGAAGCGCACCGTCGAGGTCGGCGTCGTCGGCCAGGCCCAGGCCCAACACGTCGTCGTCGCCGAATCCGACGGCGAGTCGCTCTTGGAGCGCGCGATAGGCAGACAAGCGTTCGTCGCTTAGCCAGTGCGCACGAGCGCTCCCGCTGAGCGTCTCCTCTAGGTACACGGTCTGGTCCGGGATTCCGGCGGCGATGAACGCTCCCCGGCGGACGAGGCAGCCGAGACAGACCCCGCACTGAGCATCCGGCGCGTGGCCGCGCAGTCGCTGAGGCTTGCCGCATGAGTGAGTAGCGGAGAGGACCTCGGATGCGGTGGTCTTGTCGAGCGACTTCGTGGCCTCGGTGAAGACCTGGCCCTTCGTCATGTCAGCGAATCGGTTCACGACCGGCAAGTCGAGACCGACGTCTGCAAGGGTCTCCCGCAAGCCGGCGATGAACGACGGGTGCGTGGTGCGAGTCGACAGCGCGCCCAAGGACTGCGGCGACAGCGGCGGGTTGAGCGAGGTGAAACCGTTCTCGGCGATCCAGAGGTCCGTCTTGGTCACCGCGCCGACCGCGCCGCCGAATGCCATGAACAGGAGCGAACGAGTCCGGCGCGAGGTCTCGTTAGGGAACGCCACGCCCGAACCCACCTGAGTCCCGCGACGCGCGAACCGCCAGCGGATGTTCGCCGGACGTTGTCCGAGACGCTGTTCGTACGCCTCCAGGGCGTCGGTCTGCTGGCCGCCGATGTTGCGCCAATCGAAGTGTGAGACCAGCAGTGCCGCGAGCCCTTCGTCACGGGCGAGTAGGGCACCGCACATCGAGTCCGCGCCGCCGCTGAACAGCAGAGATACATCGGCCGGGTCGAGCGCGTTGATCGTACCCCGACGCGGCTCCCGACGACGGCGGAACGACAGCGTCCACTCGTCCCCGCTCAGAAGCCCAAGCACCGCTCCCAGACGCGCGCTGTGCGGCTCCCAGAGCACGGGCTCATGAACGGCGACCTCCACGTCGAGGCTGCGCCGAAGCATCCGCGGACGGAGGACGGTGCGATCCACGAAGAAGACGGTCGCGGCGAGCCGGACGAAGTCCGTGTAGAGGGGCGGCACATCGCCGATGCCCTCCAGACGCGGCCCAAGGGTTGTCTCGACCGAAGACACTTCGCCGTGCGGTCGCCAGAGCAAGTCCTCGGCGGCAAGGCGCGACAGCTTGTTGCCCGCCGCGGTGAGCAGCAGCCGGTGCATGTCAGGACCCCTTCATTAGGCGTCGCATCGAGCTCAGCGACGTCGAGATCGCAGAACGGATCTCCGTAGCGGTTGAAGAGGCGGCGACCTGCAACTGGCGGGCCTTGGCTACGAGCGCATTGCGCAGCTGCCGCTCGGTATCGGCCGACGCGGTAGCGGCCGTGGCTCCGTTGCGACGGGCTTCTGCCGTCTCGGTTGCCCAGACTTGCATGACGTACTCAACGACATAGAGCCGAACCGCGGCCGCCCCATCGAGCCCATCGTTGAGGACCTGCTTGAGCACACGGCCGTTCACGTGTCGCAGCTCGGTTTCCTCGATGCCTCCGTCAGCGCCGACGACGGCGTTGAGGATGGCATTCGCGCGCTTAAGGCTGGACATCGAGCGCAGCGCGTTCAGGTCGAGACCGAGGCTCTCCAGCGTCTGGGCGTCACCGCGCTGGTAGGCCAGCCCGGCGGCAAGGACTCCGCCGCCCGCCGCCGCTGCCCTAGCGCGAGATCGGGTGGGGCTCCGCCCCGTACCGCCGCTGCCAGAGCCGCCGCCACCGCGCGACGCACCGCCTGAGCCACCGCCCCCGTGTCCTCGCGAGCGTGCCGCCCGCGCCCAGGAGGGACCGGCCGGCAGCGGGCGAAAGCCGTTCCCGGTGGCTCCGGGACCAGGGATCGCCTCGGCGCCGTCGCCGAGAAAGGTCAACGCGTCGCTAAGTGCGGGCAGGAGTGTTTCGGCGTTGCCCGTCGACGGGTTGGAGGCGTGCCCGGCGGATTCGTTGCGGACCCTTCCCCAGGATCGGCCGCCCGAGCCACCCCACGCGTTCTGAGTTCCCATCAGCCTGTACCGGCGCTGAGCGCTTCTTCGGCGGCGTTCGCGGCGATGAGGTTCAGCCGGCCGGTGTCGTTCCAGGCGCGGATAACGCTGCGGATCGTTTCCGGGATGGTCTGCCCAGCGGTGAGGCTGATGACTAGAGCTGCCTCGACGCGCGACGCGTCGAGGCGCTGCAGACCGTCGGAGATCTCGGGGACGAGTTCTGCGTCTTCGATCAGCTCCGTCAGCGGCTCGCCGAGGCTATCCTGCGTTGACGGGTCGGTGCGGATCTGGTCGACGATTTCGCGGGCCATGATCCGGCGATCCTCCGGAGGCAGGTTGCGAAGCTTGTCCCGGCCTGTGGTCTTGTCCGGGGCCGAGCCGTAGGCGAGTTTCTCGACAAGCTCGGCGAGGTCCGCGCGCAGGTCGTTGCGCGGGCCAGACTGCCGACGCAGCGCTGCCGCGAGACGGAGGTAGGGACCGAGGTTCTCATCAGCGAGTTTGGGGGCCATCTTGCCCCACCACGTGAAGGCGCTGTGAGCGTCGGCGACGATCTCGCCGTCGTCAAGCTTGCGGAGGTTTTCGGTCAGCGTGCCAGCCTTGGACCAGTCGAACACCTGCACGAAGGCGTCGGGCTCCATGCGCTCCAGCACCATCAGCTTGGCGAGCGGGCGGGGCGCGAGCGCGGCGCCGCGTCGACCGGCGATGTCTGAGCGCACCCAGAATGCGTTGAGGAAACGTTTGAGGCGGCGAGGATTTCCGTCCAGCTTCTCGAACAGGACCGGCGCGAGTTCGCCAGCGAGGGCCAGGTCTTCCTGGCCCTCGGGTGGTACCGCGATCGCCGGCAGGCCCTTGAGGACCTCCGGTTCCCCCTGGCGCCGACGTTCGGCACAGTGCGACGCAATCGCCTTCAGCGGCTCCTCCACACCGTCGAAGTGCTGATCGAGCAGCATCATCGCCAGATACGCCTCGGTGTCACCAAGGCCCAGGGCCGGGACGGGTAGCGGCACCTGGATGATCTTCTCCAGATAGTCGGCCGCCATTCGCGCGCCCCGCTGGGTGGAGTCGAAGTGCCTAGCAATGGCTGCCTTGACCAACGCCTCGTCGGTGGCGATTACGAATGCCATCTTCTTGACTGACAAGAAGAGCTTGATCGCCTCCAGCGTCATCACCACCGTCGGTGGCAGGCAGCGGTCCAGGTCATCGACCAGCACCACCACGCGCTTGACACCGGCGAACTCGCCCATCAGCTCGGAAAACTCCTTGCGGAAGCCCTGAAGCGTCGGATCGGCAACCTTGCCGGCCTCGCCGAAGATCTCTACGACCTTGTCCGGGCTGGGCAACGTGAAGGTGACGGCCGACTTGCTCGCAAGCGCGATCGCCTTCGACCACTTGATGCGCTCGGCGAGTTTCTCGAACTTCTCCTTGCTCTTTGTCCAGAAGCCCTTGTCCGCTTCGGCCCTGGCGCGGACTACTTCGAGCACCTCGGTGATGAGGGTCGCGCGAGCGTCGAGCGTCGGGTCGTACTCCCACGGGCGTGTGTACACAACAAGCGTGTCCGGCTGATCTTTCAACTGCTCGTTGAGGATCTCCAAGACCGTCGTCTTCCCCGAGCCCCAGTCGCCAAAGACGCCGACTGCGACAGGGTCAAGACGTTCACGCGCAATCGCTTCGAGCACCGGCGCGGCGATGTCCTCGAAGCCGAGCAGGTCGAGTGGGGTGGGGTTGTCCGGCCAGAGCCGAAGGAAGTTGGGCATACCGCTCATGCTCTAAGTAGAAGGGGTCTGTAATGGTGAAGAAGAGGTCGGACGGCACACTTGACGTACCACCACTGGTTCGAACCGCAGGTATTCCCGCGTCGGCCGAGTGCGTGTCCGTCTACGGCGCTGTCGCCGACGGCTGGCCCGGTGCGACCATGGCCGATGCCTGTACGGTCACGCTCGTGGACCGCGACTACACGCTCTTCATCGAGCGCGAGGACGACGAGCTTCTCGTACTCGACGGGCTCGCACTCGTGCAAGGGTTCCTCGCAGGTGACCCCAGCGCCCGCCCTGGCGGCTACAACGACCAGGCCGGCTTGGGAGACCGCGAGGCGATCTCTCTGGCTGATGTCCGGCTCGTGAACTCGACAATGCGCGCCCGGGCTGAGCACGCCCGCTGGGCGCCGATCATCGCCGCCGACCAACGATGGCTTAGTCGCATCCCCGATGAACTCGACCTCATCGAGACCGATGACGACGCGTGGGCGACGGCCCGCGGCGACCAGCTCGTCAATGAGGCAATCGCTCGCTGCATCGTCCCCTACATCGCGTTGGCGCGCTCTACCAAGGTTCTACACCTCAAGCGGCCGCGGGCGTTCCCAGTCCTCGACGAGCTCGCGATTCAGATGATGGGTTTGCCGGTGCCCGACAAGCGTCAGGCGCGGATACGCGTGGCGCAGCGTGCGGCCGCCGCACTTCGCCGCGAAGGCCGGCGCAACATCCATGCCCTGCGCCACATCCAGGACGCAACCGCGAGCGAGCGTACTAGGCTGACGCTAATCAGGCTGCTGGACATCGCGCTGTGGTTCGCGCATCCGGCCGCCAGCGCCGATGGCACGCTTCGTGAAATCACGGTCACCATCCGCGGTCGCGGCTAGGCACGCACCAGCGCGGTTGCAGAAGGCGCCCTGGAAATGCGTCTGTGCCGCCATCCCGTGTCGAGACTTGACAACGCAGTTGCTGCGCGCCACCGCAGGGGGTTGGGCGCTAGTCCCAAGCACACGTCCGAGTACAAGTGATTAAGTCGTAGGACCGTCGTCTGGGCAGGACGACACCCGACGAATACGGGGAGGCTCGCGCACAGGCTCAGCCGCTCGATGTCGCGTGCAACGTCGGACGGAACCGCTCTCGGGTTTCCTCGCTAGCGCTTTCGCGTGAGTGCGGAAGACGACTCGATGAGCTTCGACGAAGGTGTCGTCAGTTAGTTCACGGCGGTGTTCGCGCTTCGGCGTTGGTTCGCCCCTGCCAGCTTGGGTCTATGCCAAGCGGTTCGCGCCCGAGAGCACCGAAGGGCCAGAGATGTCAGGGAAGACCGCCCGAGGGCGCGGTCCCACGGGAACGCCGCGGCGATCAAGCGGGAGGGCTGACTTGATCTCTGGGAAGCCAAGGAGACAAAAGGCCACGGCCACCCACCGGCGGCCTCCCTCAGCACGCGCCGGCAAAGAGAAGCCGCAGCACTAAGCCAGACCGGTTCCTGGGCGGCACGCGGCGGTACCTCCCGGCACACTTAAGAGCCCCGCGACGCACCCAGACCGAAGCGCGAGTTCAGGGGCGAGTGCAGGGAGGTGCCGACGCGGGCCGCCTACCAACGGCGACTCGTCGCCCCGTCGCCGTGATCAACGCGCAGTGACGCGCTCCGCGAACTCGGCGACTCGACCGATCGTCTCCGCCTGGTCCGTCTCGTTGAAGACCTCGTGCCGGGCGCCGTCGATGATCACGGTCTCGCTCTCCGGGCCCGCGAGGCGTTCGACGACCGGCCGGGCGAGGGTCACCGGCACGAGTTGGTCGTCGCCGCCGTGGACGTAGAGCAGGGGCAGCGCGCCGAAGGCGGGGCCGGCGGCGATCGCCTCGTCGGCGGCGATGAAGGCCCGCAGCGTCGGGACCTTCCAGCCTCCGTGGTAGACGAGGGGGTCGGCGGCGTAGGCCTCGCCGACGGCGGGTTCGCGGGAGAGCACGGCGCCGTCGATCGGGTCCGAAGGCGGGTCCGCGAGCCAGCCCTCGAACACCGGGGCGAGGCCGACGGCGGGGCCGCTGAGCACGAGGCCGGCGAGCTCGTCGCCGTGGCGCTGGGCGTAGCGGGCGGCGATCAGGCCGCCCATGGAGTGGCCGACCATCACGACCGGAAGGTCACCGCGGGCGTCGGCCACGACGGCGTGGAGGTCGTCGACGACCGGCTCGAAGTCCTCCACCAGCGCGGGCTCGCCGTCTGACCGGCCGTGGCCTACGTGGTCGGGGCCGACGACCGAGGAGCCGCGCGCGTTCAGCGCCGCCGCGACGTGCTCGTAGCGTCCGATGTGCTCGCCGTAGCCGTGCACGAGCACCACCAGGCGCTCAGGATCCTTAATCGGCCACGAGCGGACCTGGACCCGCCCGACCTGCTTGCTCTCTCCGCTCATGGGGCGCGATCCTACGCTGGACGTGATGGACCTCGTCACGCTCGCAGGCGGCACGTTCCTGATGGGGAGCGAGGCGCCGTACGCGTGGCCCGAGGACGGTGAGGGTCCGGTGCGCAGCGTCACGCTCGCGCCGTTCGCGATCTCCCCCACCGCGGTCACGAACGCGGAGTTCGCGCGGTTCATCGCCGCCACGGGCCACGTGACCGAGGCTCAGCGGTACGGCTGGTCGTTCGTCTTCCACCTGCACGTCAAAGACACCGCCGGGCTGCAGCGAGCTGTCGCCGCGCCCTGGTGGGTGGCCGTGAACGGCGCCACCTGGGACCATCCCGAGGGTCCCAAGACCGGCTACGAGAACCGCAAGGACCATCCGGTAGTCCATGTCGCCCACACGGACGCGCTCGCGTACGCGGAGTGGTCGGGCACGCGCCTACCGACCGAAGCCGAGTGGGAGCTCGCCGCCCGCGGCGGCCTGGTGCAGAAGCGGTACCCGTGGGGCGACGAGCTCGTCGAGCCGTGGCCGTGCAACATCTGGCAGGGCACGTTCCCCGACGAGGACACGGGCGAGGACGGCTACCGCGGCACCGCGCCGGTCGACGCGTATGCGCCCAACGCCTTCGGGCTGCACAACATGGTCGGCAACGTGTGGGAGTGGACGGCGGCGCCGGTCACGCGCGGCGGCTCGTACCTCTGCCACGACTCCTATTGCAACCGCTATCGGGTGAGCGCGCGCAACGCGCTGCACCCGGCGAGCTCGGCCGGCAACGTCGGCTTCCGCGTCGCCCGCTGACTCGGGCGCGCCAGGTCGGCCTCCGCGTCAGTGGCCTGACGTTCGTCGGTGTATGACAAACCCGGGTTTCCGGGAAGCACCGGTTCAGGGTGCGAGCGGCCCGCACGGCGGCTCGCCCTCGACGCAGCACGCTTGCGGTACCGGCCGGCCGGCGACGGCCCGCCGGGGACGAAGCGCCCCCTCCAGTCCCATCCGTCCCAGGAGCTTCGAATGCCGTACGCCGATGAGCGCCGTGACCTTCCGTCGCGTTCCACGCCGCAGATCGAGGCCGTCCGCCGCGTGCTCGGCCGCTACCGGCGCGCGACGGTCACGCCGGCTCCGAGCCGCGTGAGCGCGGTCGCCGCGACGCCCCGCACCCCCGCGGGCACGCCGCCGCGCGCGGGCTAGCGGTCGGCCTCCACCTGCCGCTTGGCGAGCTCCAGCAGCGCGCTCGCCGCCGCGCCGAGCCGGCGCGTGGCGGGCTCGGCGATGAACGTCTCGAAGATCGGTGCGTGGTGGCGGATCGGCACGAGCGCGATGCCGTCCGGCTCGCGCACGAACGACGGGGCGAGGAACGCCACCGCGACGCCGTGCCGGACGAAGTCGATCACCGTCCGCGTGTCGTTGATCTCCAGCGTGACGCGGCGCTCCAGGCCCGCTGCGGCGAACGCGCGGTCGGCGGCGACCCGCGTGCCCCACTTGGGCGGGCCGTCCGCGAACGTCTCCTCGGCCAGCGTCGCGAAGTCGACGTCCGCCCGGTCGGCCAACCGGTGCCCGGTGTGGACGCCGAGCAGCATCACCTCGCGCCGGATCGGCGTCAGCTCGAGGCCGCTGGCACGGCGACCCGATAGAGCGAGAACGGCGAAGTCCAGCCGCCCTTCGCGGACGGCGTCCGCCATCTCCGCCGAGAAGCCCTGGCGGACGTCGAACTCCACCTCCGGGTGCTCGACGCGGAACGTGGCCAGGAGCCGGGCGAGGCTGAAGCCCGACAACGCGTCCGCCTGGATGACCCCGACACGGACGGTCCCGCGCAGACCGCCGCGCACCAGCTCGACCGCCTGCTGCGCCGCGCTGGCGGCGGCGAGCGTCGCGCGCGCCTCCGGCAGCAGCGCGCGGCCCGCGTCGGTGAGCGCCACCTGGTGCGTCGAGCGGTCGAAGAGCGTCGCGCCCAGCTCGCGCTCGAGCGTGCGCACACCCGCCGAGACCGCCGACTGGACGACGTGCAGCCGGACGGAGGCGCGCGTGAAGCTGCCCTCCTCGGCGACCGCGACGAACGTGGCGAGATGGCGCAGCTCCATGCCCGTGGTTATCGCAGATCGCGATAGGCGCTAGCAACAATCTGCGTTGAACGCGATGGTTGCGCAGGTCACCATGTCGTGCATGACCTTGTTCCCGCACACGTCGCAGGCCGCGCCCCGCCGGCACGGCTTCGGGCTGTGGGCGGTCGCGTTCGCTTTCCTCGCCGTCCTCGCCTTCTCGACGGTGCCCACGCCCCTGTACGCGATCTACCAAGCCCGCGACGGCTTCTCGACCTTCGTGATCACCGTGATCTTCGCCGCGTACGCGGTCGGCGTCGTCCTCGCGCTGTTCTTCGCCGGCCATCTGTCCGACCAGGTCGGCCGCCGCCGCTCGCTCATCGCGGCGCTGCTGCTGGCCGTGGTCAGCGCCATCGTCTTCCTCGTCTCGCGCGACCTCGTCGGGCTCCTGATCGGCCGCGTCCTCAGCGGCCTGTCGGTCGGCGTCGTCACCGCGACGGCCACCGCCTTCCTCGCCGAGCTGCACCTCGGTGAGCGTCCGGGCAGCTCTCCGCGCCGCGCGCAGGTACTCGCCACCACCGCGAACCTCGGCGGCCTCGGGCTCGGTCCGATCGCCGCGGGCGCGCTCGCGCAGTGGGTGGGCGCGCCGCTCACCGTGTCGTACGCGATCTTCGGCGGCCTGCTGGTCGTGGCGATCGTGCTCGTCGCCCTGGCGCCGGAGACCGTCACCCGCCCGGCGCAGCGCCCGCCGTACCGGCCACAGCGCGTCGCCGTGCCCGCCCACGCGCGCAGCACGTTCTTCGCCGCCGCGGCCGGCGCGTTCGTCTCCTTCGCGGCGTTCGGCCTCTTCACGTCGCTCGCCCCGTCGTTCATCGCCGGCACGCTCGGCCACCACTCGCACGCGCTGGCCGGCGTGCCCGCCATCACCGGCTTCGGCGCCGCGATCCTCGCGCAGACCGCCGCCGGCTCGTGGGATGTCCGCCGCCTCGCCGGCACCGGCACGGCCGGGCTCTCGGCCGGCCTGGCGCTGCTCGTCACCGCGCTGTTCGCCCTCAGCCTCCCGCTCTTCCTCCTCGGCGGCGTGATCACCGGCGCGGGCGCCGGGCTGCTGTTCAAGGGCGGGATCGTCCGCGCCTCGGCGCTCGCCGCGGCGTCCGAGAACCGCGCGGAGGTCCTCGCCGGGTTCTTCCTCTCCGGCTACCTCGGGCTGTCGGTCCCCGTCCTCGGCCTCGGCGTCGCGACGCAGTTCGTCGAGCCGAAGGTGGCGCTGCTGGCCTTCGCGGCGCTGCTGCTGGCGGGCGCGATCGTCTCCTCCTGGCCGCGTCGCAAGGCCGCGGTCCCCGTGCCCGCGTAGCCGGTCGCACCTTCGAACCTCGCCTCCCTGCGCACGAACCTGCCAATCGCGCAGGTTCGTGCGCGAACGTGCCGATGAGAGCGGTGTATGTCGCACCCCGTCTCGTCCGCTGTCGGAGGCGGACGTGCCCTTGAGCGCTCTCCCTGGTTCTGGCTGGCCCTGTGCGGGGCGTGGCTGGTCGCCGTGTTCGGCGTCGACGTCGTGCTCGACCAACCCGGCCGCCCGCCGGTCGTGCTCGTCGGCCTGCTGGTCGGCGCGCCGCTGCTCGCCAGCATCCGCCTCGACGCCCGCCGCACCGCGCTCGTCGCCCTGCTCACGGTCGTCGCCGCCGCCGTCCTCTGGCGGGTCAACGACATGCCGGTCGGCGGCGACTCCGCCGCCCGGCTCTCGGCGCTCGTGTGCGGCTCGGGCTTCGGCATCCTCGCCGCGCGCCGGCGCGAGCAGCTCCAGGCGCTGTCCGAGGCGCGCCGGCTGGACGCCGTCCGCGCCGGGTTCATGGCCGAGGCCACATCGCTGCTCGTCTCCTCGCTGGACTACGAGGCCACGCTCGCCCAGATCGCCCGCAACGCGGTGCCGACGCTGGTCGACCGCTGCGCGATCGACCTCGAGGACGCGACGGTCGAGCACGACCCCGGCTCGGCGATCGTGGTGCCGATCGTCTGGCAGGACCGCCGCATCGGCACGATCACGCTCGCCAACCGGCCCGGCTCACGTGCGCTGACCGACGCCGACCACACGCTGGCGGTCGACCTCGCCGCACGCGCCGCCCGGGCGATCGAGCACGCGCGCATCAACGCCGAGCGCGACCACATCGCCCGCACGCTGCAGGCCTCGCTGCTCCCGCCCGCGCTCCCCGAGGCCCCCGCGCTGGAGCTCGCCGCGCGCTACCGCCCCGCGCGTGGCGGCGCCGACGTCGGCGGCGACTTCTACGACTGCTTCCCACTCGGCGACGGCGAGTGGGTCGCGCTCGTCGGCGACGTGCAGGGCAAGGGCGTCGAGGCCGCGACCGTCACGAGCCTGATCCACCACAGCCTGCGCACCATCGCGATGCAGGAGCACTCCCCCGCCGGCATGCTCGCGCGCCTGAACGAGGCGGTGCTGCGCCGCCGTGAGGGGTGCCGCAACCGCTTCTGCACGCTCGCGCTGGTGAAGCTGAAGGAGCGCGCGGACGGCGGGTTGGACGCGTGCGTCGCGCTCGGTGGGCACCCGCAGCCGCTCGTACGCCGCGTCGACGGTGCCGTCGAGCCGGTCGGCGTCCACGGCACCCTGATCGGCGCGATCCCTGACGTCCGGCTCCACGACGCCCACTTCGTCCTCGCACCCGGGGACACGCTGCTGCTGTTCTCCGACGGCGTCACCGAGGCGCGGCTCGCCGACGACATGCTCGGAGAGGCCGGGCTCGCGAAGCTGCTGGCCGGTGCCGGCGGCGGCACCGCCGAGCAGACGTGCACGGTCGTCGACCTCGCGGTCCGCGCGTATCCACCCGGTGACGATGTGGCGCTGCTGGCCGTGCGGGCGCGGGTAGAGTCCGGCGCATGGCGTTCACCGAAGGCAGCGAGCGGACCGAGGAGTTCCGCGTCGAAGGCGACCTCCTGACCGACGTCGACGGCACGTTGCCGATGCCCGTGCTGTCGACGCCCGGGATGATCTCGATGATGGAGTGGGCCGCGTCCAACCTGGTGCGCGACGACCTGCCGCCCGGGATGGCGACGGTCGGCTTCGAGGTGGCGGTCAAGCACGTCGGCGGCGCGCTCGAGGGCGCGGAGTGCACAGCGACCGCGCGCCTGCGCGAGGTCATCGACGGGCGCAAGCTCCGCTTCGACGTCGAGGTCAAGGAAGGCGCGCGGACGATCGGCGTCGGCACGCACGAGCGCCGCATGATCTCCGTCGCGCCCGAGGTATGAGCGTCCGCCTGCTGCTGGTCGGCGGCGGCCGCATGGGCGAGGCGCTGCTCGGCGGGATGCTCGCCGCCGGGCGCGAGCCGTCCGAGCTCGCGGTCGCCGAGGTGTCCGGGGCGCGCCGCACCGAGCTCGCCGACAGATACCCGGGCGTGCAGGTCGTCGCGTCGCCGGTCGCCGCCGAGGGCGTCGTGCTCGCCACCAAGCCGGACGGGATCGCCGCCGCGGTCACCGCGAGCGTCCAGGCCGGCGCGAGCCGGTTGCTGTCCGTGGCCGCGGGCATCACGTGCGCGGCGATGGAGGCGGCCGCGGGCGGAAGCACGGCGGTCGTGCGCGCGATGCCGAACACGCCGGCGCTCGTCGGCGCGGGCGTGACCGCGATCGCCCCCGGCTCCACGGCGGGCGAGGAGGACCTCGCGTGGGCCGAGGAGATCCTGTCCGCGGTCGGCGTCGTGGTGCGTGTGAAGGAGACCCAGCTCGACGCGGTCACCGGCGTGTCCGGCTCCGGGCCCGCCTACGTCTTCCTCGTCGCCGAGGCGCTGTCGGACGCGGGCGTGCTCGCCGGCCTCACCCGCGACCTCGCGAACACGCTGGCGTTCCAGACCCTGCTCGGCTCGTCCCAGCTGCTCGTCCAGAGCGCCGACGGCCCGGCCGAGCTGCGCGCCGCGGTCACCTCACCCGGCGGCACGACCGCGGCCGGCACGCGGGAGCTCGAACGGGCCGGTGTCCGCTCGGCCTTCCTCGAGGCGGTCATGGCCGCCACCGAACGGGCGCGGGAGCTGGGGTCCGCCTGATATCTCTGGCGCCATGGCCGAACTGACCGATGCAGGCGTGAGCGAGCTGCTCGCCAAGCCCAACCATGCCGTCCTCTCGACGCTCAACAAGGACGGCTCCGTCCACAGCGCCGTCGTGTGGGTGAACGTCGAGGACGACAAGGTCGCCTTCAACGGTGCTCTCGGCCGTGTGTGGCCGGCGAACATCGAACGTGACGCGCGCGTGACCCTGGTCGTCATCAACCAGGAGAACCCGTACGAGTACGCGGAGATCAAGGGCACCGCGTCCGCGGTCGACGGCGGCGACGGCCACATCGACCGGCTCGCGCAGAAGTACATCAACCAGGAGAAGTACCCGTGGCGTGGTGAGGGCGAGGTGCGCCAGAAGTTCGAGGTCACCGCCGCGCGCGTGCGCTACGCCAAGGCGTAGCTCCACCCGCACCACATTTCCGACAGGCGGTCCACACGTTCGGGACCGCCTGGCGGATAGCTTCGAGCGGCCGCCGGTCAGGGCGGCAGTCGGGTCAACCTCCCTCGGAGCTCACTTGCGCAGATTCCCTCTCGCGTCGGCAGCCGCTTTCGCCGCGCTGCTCGCCGCTTCCACCCCAGCGTGGGCGTGGACGACCGTGACGAACTCGAACGGGGACACGTGGAACGTCAACGACGCCGCGGACCCCGGGATGGACACCGGGTCGATCCACAACACGGGCACGAACGCGCTGCAGGGCTACGGCGGCCTGCGCGTGAAGGTCCCGGGCGCCCCGCGCATGAACGGCGTCCTCCTGCGCGGCTTCGGCCTCACGGCCGACAGCCCGACGCAGTACACGAGCAAGAAGGCGGTCGCGCTCGGCGGCGTCGCCGTCAAGCGCTCGATCGCCTTCAACACCGCTGAGGCGTACGCCCGCTACCTCGACACGTTCACCAACCGCACGAGCGCGCCGATCACGATCGAGGTCGCGTTCGGCGGCCAGCTCGGCTACGACACCGGCACGAACCAGAGCGCGCTCGCGGCGACCTCGTCCGGCGACACCGCCCTGACGACCGCCGACAAGTGGGCGGTGTCCTACTCCCCGTCGGCGGGCGCCGGCAGCGCGACCGTCAACGGCACGAGCGCGACGGTGCCGGGCACCTTCGACCGTACCGGCAACTTCCTGCTCGGGCCGTTCGACCACGCGCTGGCCACGAGCGGCGATCACGCCAACCACATCGGCTACGTCAACACGATCACGATCCCGGCGGGCGCGACCAAGGCGCTCGTGCGCTACGTGGTCACGGGCCTGTCGGAGACGCGCGCGCCCGCGGGCGGCGGCGCGGTCCCGGCCGCGGGCTCCCAGGTGGCGGCCGTGACGGCCAAGGCCACGGCGCTGGCCGCCGCGCCTCCGCTCGGCGACCTCGCGCCCGCCGAGGCGTGCGCGCTCGTCAACGTCGACATCTCCGCGATCAACTGCGGCGCCGCGCCGGCGTACGCGCTCGGCCCGGTCGTGGGTGACAAGGCGATCGGCGCGACCACGTCCTCGCCGTACAACGTCGTCGGCAAGACGATCACGCAGCTGATCGCCGACCTGAAGGCGGGCGTGACGACGTCCGAGCAGATCACCCAGGCCTACCTCGACCGGATCGCGGCCTACGACCGCGGGCCGTTCGGCTTGAACTCGATGATCACGCTCGCGCCGGACGTGATGGCGCAGGCGAAGGCCGCCGACGCCGCCCGCAAGGCCGGCGACACGCGGCCCCTGCTCGGCATCCCGATCGTCGCGAAGGACCTCATGTCCACCAAGGACATGCCGACCACCGGCGGCTCGCGCGTGTTCGAAGGGTTCCAGTCGACCACCGACGCGTGGCAGGTCATCAAGATCCGCGAGGCCGGCGCGATCGTCATGGGCAAGGCCAACCTCGCCGAGTACGCGAACGACGGCCACTTCTCCCCCAGCGCCTACGGCCAGGTGTGGAACGCGTACGACCCGTCCAAGTCGCCGATCGGCTCTTCGGGCGGCACCGCCACGGCGGTGGCCTCCTCGTTCGCGGCGGCCGGCTTCGGCACGCAGACGGGTGACTCGCTGTGGGGTCCGTCCTCGGCGGTGTCCCTGGTGTCCCTGCGCGGCACGGACGGCATGCAGTCGAGCGGCGGCACCATGCCGCTGACCTACATCCAGGACTACGTCGGCTGGATCGCCCAGTCGCTGCCGGACCTGTCGCTGCTGCTCAACGCGACCGCCATCGACAACCCCGCCGACATCCTCGACGACGTCTCCAACGGCCACCGCCCCGCGGACTGGACAGCCGGTCTGGACGAGAGCGCGTTGGTCGGCAAGGTCATCGGCGTGCCGGCCACCGCCTTCGACGACCCGTTCGGCACCCCCGGAACCGAGGCCGCGATGCGCGAGTCCTTCAAGCACTTCGTCGCCGCCGGCGCCGTCGTGAAGGAGATCCCCGACCCGCCCGCGGGCCCGTCGTCGCCCCCGGGCGATCGCGGCTACGAGGGCTGGCGCCAGTGGCTGCTCGAGCATCCGAACGCGCCGTACACCGACGCGGCCCAGATCCTCCGCAGCCCGCTCCGCCTCCCTCAGTTCCGCAACACCACCCCCTACACCGGCACCGGCGCGATGACGCTGGCGCAGGTGCGCGCGTTCGAGGCCCAGCGTGCCGAGTACCGCGCCCGGCTGGCCACCTGGATGGACACCAACGGCGTCGACGCCGTCGTCTTCCCGGGCCAGTTGAGCGACATCCACCTCAACGACTCGATCCAGCCGAGCTTCGGCCGCCGGGACCCGCAGGCCTCGGCCGCCGGCGTGCCGAACGTGATCTTCCCCGCGGGCGTGAACGACCACGGCCAGCCGATCAACCTGCAGCTGCAGGGCAAGGCCTTCGACGACCTCAAGCTCATGGGCTTCGCCTACGCGTTCGAGGCGAAGGCGCGTGGCCGCGTGGCTCCGCCGGTGGACGTGACGCCGGTGCTGCCGTTCGCCACGTCGACGGGCGGCACGGTCGGCGGCACCGTTCCGGCCACGTTGTCGCTGTCGCTGGGAGCGCCGGCCACGTTCGGCGCCTTCACGCCGGGTGTGGAGAAGGACTACTCGGTGACGTCGCGGGCCACCGTGATCTCCACGGCGGGCGACGCGGCGCTGTCCGTGTCCGACCCCGGGCACCTGGTCAACGGCTCGTTCTCGCTGGCTGAGCCGCTGCGCGTCTCCTTCTCCAAGGCGAGCTGGACCGCGCCGGTGTCCCTGGACCCCGTGGACATCACGTTCAAGCAGCTGATCAAGGCGAGCGACCCGTTGCGGACGGGCAGCTACTCCAAGACGCTGACGTTCACGTTGTCGACGACGACGCCGTAGGCGGTGCGGGTGCGGCCGGGGCCTGGGTGCTCCGGCCGCACTCGTCGTCGAGAAGAAGCGCAGCTTCAGGGATCCGGTGTTGATGCCGAGAACAGCCGTGGGCGTCCTCGCGCCCACGCCCTCCGCTTCGCCCCAGCCTATGGAGCTCCGTCACGTGATCCGATCCGCACGCTCGCTGCCCCGCCGGGTCTCCCCCGTGTTGCGATCAGACCTCAAGCTCGCCGCCACGGTCAGCGCGGCGTTGTGCGCCAGTGTGCTGGCGCTCGGCCTGGTCGCTGCGTCGTTGGTTGGAAGCGGCGGCGGGCTGCTGAGCGTGCTCCAGGACGAAGCGTCCGACGTGGCGCCCCTGGCGAACCCGAACGGCAGGGACCGTCGCCCGCCCGTTGTGTCCTCCACCCCTGCTCCTTCGGCGCCCCAGGTGATGGTCGGCGATCTGCCCCGGATCGAGGACCGCGGCCCGGCATCGGCGGCGCACGCTGTCCGCGGCAAGCGGCCCTCGGCGGGCTCGGGAAAGCGCCGCCGGACGCGCTCCGCGTCCCGTCACGTCGCGTCGGTTCGAACGCCCGCCTCCGGCCGGCCATCCGCGACGGCCACTCCGGCACCGGTCGCGACCGCCGCTGCGCCCGCGACCACGCACGCTCCCTCCTCGTCCTCTCCCAGCGCTCAGCGCGCCGATCCGGTCGCTCGTGCTGAGCGCGCTCCGCGGCCGACCTCCAGAGGCCAGCACGCGGGCGGCCATCGCGGAAACCCTCAGTCCGCCTCGACGAACGCTGCGCCGCGTCCGGAACCGCCCCGCGGATCCGGCAACAACGGCCACGGCAGCGGCCAGAGCGCGCACGGCAACGGCCGCGGGAACGCACCGGCCCCTGCCGCACCCGTCAACCCACCCGCGGCGAACGCTCCGACCACTCCTGCCGCGGAGCCCGGAAGCCACGGGCCGGGGCAAGGCCCCGCACACGACAACGGCAACGGAAACGGCCGCGGGAACGGGAAGCCGGGGCGGTAACGGGCCCGGTCGATCCACCGCTTTGCACCCCGCGGCTGCAGATTCCGTCGCGGCGATCAGGCACCGCCGCCCGCGATCGAATCGGACGACATCGGGCGGTCCCCATCGGTGTTGGACCGCGCGCGAACCGTCAGGGAACGGGTGCGGAAGTACCGGTCGTGGACGACGATGCGGCGGCACTCGTGCAGCGCCGCGTGCTGGTGCGCGGCGCGTTCGGCGTCCGTCTCGCTGCCGTGGCTGGAGAGCACCGCATCCTTGGTGCCCAGGTACACCTGCCAGGTTCCCGTGCGTGGAGCGGCGGGCGCGACGTGCAGCTCCTCGCGCGGCTGCGGGGCCGGGAGGGCCTCGTCGACCGAGGGGGTCACGTTCAGCTCCGCCCAGACGCGCATGGCGCCGTTGGCGCGGCGTTCGCTGCCCCAGCGTTCGCTGATCGTCCCGACGACATGCAGGCCGTAGCCCGCACCGGTGCGAGCGTTGGGTCGCCCCCGCAGCACGGGGCCGCCCTGCCCGGGGTCCTCCACCTCGAGAAGCAACGACTCGTCCGTGAGGTGCAACCGCACGATCGCGGAGCCGCCGTCGGCTGAGAGGCCATGGCAGACGCTGTTGGTGACCAGCTCGGAGATCGTCAGCAGGGCGTTGTCGATCACCGAGGACGGGACGCGGTCCCGGAGGGCGTCCGCGATGATGCGGCGCGCCATCGCGGGCGCGTGCACGCCGAGGCGCACTTGCGCCTCCACACGGGTGCCGCTTGGTGGCGCATCGGCGACCGCCGCCTCCGCCTCGCCGCGATGACCTCGCCGGCGCTCGGCACGGAGGTCGGCGTTCTCGGCCTTGAGCGCGCTCGCGCCGCTGCGCAGGTCTCCGACGGCTCGCATGAGCGCGTCGATCAACACGGCCTGCCGGCGACACGTCGTCAGCAGCTCCGCGTCCTCGGTCGGCTCGAAGCCGCGAGCCGCCTTGCGCACCGCCAGCACGGCCCGCTCGTCATTCCGCATAGGGCTGGTCCTCCTCTTCGGCTCCGTCGGTCGGAGCCACTACCGAACTCGGCGCGCGCAGACCCACGGCCGCCGCGTTCCCCTTCGGGACAAGCGTGCAAGGGACCCCCGCCGCGGTCAAGTTGGCACGTCAGCGATATTCCGTTCTCGATCCCTGAATGGCTCGGTCGCCCTCGATCAGCCGCCGAAGACCTTCCGTCGCACCGCCACGGCGGTGTCCGCGTTGTCGGCGAAGACGCCGTCGACCCCGAGCTTGAAGAAGAGCTTCAGCTCAGCCGGCTCGTTGCCTCGCGCGCGCAGGAAGTCCGGGCTGGCCGGGTTGCCCTCGCGGTGCTCGGCCGCGAGGAAGGTGTTCTCCGGCCGGAAGGTGTACGGGTGGACGAGAAGGCCCGCGCGATGCGCGTCGTTGACGAGCGACGTGGGTGCGAGCATCCGGTTCTGGGCGTCGCGCGGGACGATCTGGATCTTGTCCGGACCGATGCCGTCCGCATAGCGCGCGACCCAGCGCAGCCCGCCCGGCGTCGTCAGGTCGGCATAGGTCCGCGGGTCCCCGGCGGCGGTGAAGTCGTACGGTCGGCCGGTGGCGCTGGTGAGCTGCACGATCGGCACACGGAGCTCACGAGCCAGCCGCCGCAGGTTGGAGACCTCGAAGGACTGCACGAACACGTCGGAGTCGGGCCGGTCGAGCCCGTTGCGACGCAGGGTCCGGATCAGCGGCTCCTCGAGCGACAGGCCCAATGCGTCGAAGTACGTCGGATGCTTGGTCTCCGGGTAGATGCCGACCCCCTCCCGCTTCGCGAGGTCGATCACCTCCTGCAGCGTCGGCACCTCGTAGAGGCCGTTGAACGCCGTGTTCGCCGGGCGCAGGTCCGGGATCCGCTCGATCGCGCGCAACGTCTTCAGCTCGGCGAGCGTGAAGTCCTCGGTGAACCAGCCGGTCACGGGCGTGCCGTCGAGCACCTTCGTCGTGCGCCGGTCGGCGAACTCCAGGTGCGAGGCGACGTCGGTCGTGCCCGAGATCTCGGGCTCGTGACGATCGACGAGGACGCCGTCCTTGGTGGACACCAGGTCGGGCTCGATGTAGTCGGCGCCCATGTCGATCGCCAGCTGGTACGCCGCAAGCGTGTGCTCCGGCCGGTACGCCGAGGCACCGCGGTGCGCGATGACGAGCGGCTCACCTCGCCTGGGCCCGTGCGTTCGGCTGGCTTCGGCAACGGGTGCCGCCAGCCCCAGGAGAAGCGCTCCGGCGACCCCGGAAGCGATGAGGCGTGCATGCATGGACGGGAAGCTACGACCGCGGATGCGCCGCCGACAGGGTGGCGTCGCGAATCCGACGTCGGTGTGGACGTGACGGGCTGGTCAGCTCGACGAGCGCACGGCGAAGACTGCGCGGGCCCGAACGATCTCGTCCCCGTCGGCATGCACGGAGCAGTCGCCGAACGCCAACCGCCCGGTCAGCCGTTCGACCTCCACATGAACCTCGAGCCAGGCGCCTTCCGGTCCGGGGCGCAGGTAGTCCGTCGTCAGGGAAACGGTGGCCACGGCCGACTCGCCCTCCGCTTCGGCACGAATCGCACGGCCGAACGCAACGTCCACCAACGTCGCGAGGAAGCCGCCCATGGCGGTGCCGGCGACGTTGAGGTGGCGAGCCTCGACTCGCGCGCCGATGACGCCGTCGCGCTCGTAGAGCGGGCCGACGTGCTCGACGAACGCGCCCGCGTCCGTCAGTGGCGCAAAGCCGGAGGGGACGTTCGTGGCGTCAAGCATGTCCGTCGTCTACCCGGTCACCGCGGCTTGGCGACCGCCCGGATCGGGACGAGGGCCGCCGACCCGCGGCGACCGCTCGACTGACGAGATCGAGAGCTCCCCTCGGGGCACCACCGGAGCGGCGCCCCGAGGCGGCCGAGCTAGCTTCGCGCGGCGCGTGAGTGGCGCGCGCCGTGCCCACGCCGGCCGGCCAGCGACAGCATGTACGCGGCGCTGACCTTCGCCCAGCGCAGCGACCGGCCGGGGTCGGTGGCGGCCGGGCCCGGACCGGCGTCGGACTCGGTGTGGAACCAGCCGGGATCCGAGAGCCGGAAGCGGCTGAACGTCTCCGGGAAGCCGAGCACGGCGGGGTCGATGTCGCACGGGTAGCCCTTGCCGATCGATCCCTCACCGACGTAGACGACGTCGACGCCCGCGTTGAGCGGGAACAGCGGGCGGGCGTGCTCCTGCGTGAACGGGTTCGTGCCCGCGGCGGGGACGGGGATGCGGTCCGCGTCCTTGATGTGCCACGCGATCAGCCGCCGCTGGGCGGCCAGCCGCGCGTACCAGCGGTTGTGGTCGAACAGACTGCCGTCGACGGGGTCGGGGAAGCGGGCACGGCCCGCGAGCGTGTGCATCGTGTCGGGCTCGAACGCCACCAGGCGCGGATCGGTGTTGTCGGTGAACCAGTCGATCCGGTGGACGCGGGCGAGCTCCGGGTGGGCGGGATCGTCGAAGAACCGGAACCAGTCCTGCTCCGGGTGGAAGAAGTACTTGATGCCGACCGCCCGGAGCGCGGCGCCGACCTCGTTCGCCTGCTGCGCCCAGCGTCTCCAGTCGGCCAGGAGGCCGGACGGCGGCGAGCCCGGCCCGGGGTTGCCGGCGGTGCCGATCATCCGGTAGCCGAGCACCCGCGCGCGGGCGATCTCGTTCTGCCGGTAGGTCGGGTCGATCATGGACTGCAGGCCGCCCGTGTGGCTGCCCGCCGCGACGAGGCCGGCGCGATCGAGCGCCGCCCGGATCTGCTCGGTCGTGATCGCGCCGTTGGCGCCCTGGTCGAAGCTGAAGAACTCGAACCCCCGGTACCCGACCGAGGCGAGGTAGCGGAACACCGACGCGAAGCCGCCGGGCAAGGGGACGAGCGGACCCAGGTCGGCCGGGTCGTACGGGAACGCGCGACCGCCCAGGTACCCGGATGCGGAGCCGTCGGCGCGGGTGATCGCGTCGCGGATCGACCATTGCTGCACCCCGATCCGGTCCCGGGGCACGACCCCTGGGCCGTGGCCATGATCGTGGTCATCGTGATGGCCACCGCCGTCACCACCACCGCCACCCGTTGCGACCGCGGATCGCGGCGACAGCGCAGCGGCGCCCGCCACACCAGCAGCCACGCCGACGAAGCGGCGGCGGCTGAACGTCCGAGCAGAACTCATCGCGTAACTCCCCGACGATGATTCGAGGCGGACCAGACCTCCGCCCCTTGGCAGCTGTAGGTCAGCGCAAACCGCGGCTGCGCGCTACCCCGACGTCAGACAAGCAACCGCACCGTCACGCGTACGAGGCGACCTGTGACGCGCGACGTCTATGCGCGCGGCACCTCCGCGGTGCGGCCGCCGAGGTCGTTGCCCCATTGCGGACGGAACTGGACGCTGATCCGCGCGCCGAGGCAGCGCGCGGTCTTCGGGATCGCGTGCAACCAGGTGCGCTGGCAGCTGCCGCCCATGACCAGGAGGTCGCCGTGGCCGATCTGCAGGCGCAGGCCCGGGCCGCCGGACTTGGGGCGCAGCGCGAACGGGCGGACGGCGCCGAGGGAGAGGATCGCGACCATGGTGTCGGCGGGGCTTTCGCGGGCGATCCGGTCTCCGTGCCAGGCGACGCTGTCGTTGCCGTCGCGGTACAGGCAGAGCCCGGCGGTGACGAACGGGCCGCCGGCCTCGTCGGCGTAGTGCGCGTTCAGCGCCGACCGGGCCTCCCCCAGCACCGGGTGCGGCAGCGACTCGCCCTGCCGGTACCGGGCAAGCAGCCGCGGGACGCGCACGGTGCTGTCGTACATGCGCATGCGTTCCTCGTGCCACGGGACGCTGCCGGCCAACGCGTCGAACAGGTCGTCCGCCGCGGTGATGAAGCCCGGGCGCAGATCGATCCAGGCGCCGTCGGAGAGCTCCCGGCGCTCCACGGCATCCCCGAGGCCGGCGAGGCCGGGCTGACCCGAAGTTCCAAACAGCGAAGGCTGGACGACGAGGGACATGTAGTCGAGTGTAGCGAACGTATGTTCGTAACGAAAGCTGCGTCCTAGCTCAACGACGTGCCGGTGCGGCGGGCCGCCATGCCCGTGAGGATGTCCAGCGCGATCCGCTCGCCGGCGAGCGCCGTGATGCCCGCGACGTCGAACGGCGGGCACACCTCGACGACGTCGGCGGCGCAGAGGTCCAGCTCGGAGGCGACCCGACGCAGCGCCGCGCGCAGCTCGCGCGTGGTGAGCCCGCCGGGCTCCGGCGTGCCCGTCCCGGGCGCGAACGCCGGATCGAGGACGTCCACGTCGACCGTGAGGTAGACGCGCGGCGCGGCGTTCGCGGCGTGCGCGATCGCGTCGTCGAGGACGCGCTGCAGGCCGCGGGCGTCGATCTCGTCCATGGTGTGCCAGCGGAATCCGGCCTCGCGCATCCAGGCGAAGTCGTCCGGCCCCGGCCAGGTTCCGCGGAGGCCGAGTTGGACGGCGTTGTGGCCGTCGAGGTAGCCCTCTTCGACGGCGACGCGGAACGGCGTGCCGTGCGACACCCGCACGCCGTAGAGCTCGGCGGCGGTGTCGGCGTGGGTGTCGAAGTGGACGACCGCGTAGCCGTCGGTGCCGAACCGCTCGGACAGCACCCGCAACGTCGGCAGCGAGAGCGAGTGGTCGCCGCCGAGGACGAGCGGCATGGCGCCGGCCGCGAGCACGCCGCGCAGCACGTCCGCGAGCTGCGCGTGCGAGCGTCGGAGGTCTCCCGGCGCGACCGCGCAGTCGCCGTGATCGACGACCTCCAACGACGCGAACGGGTCGAGCCCCGTGCCGAGGTGCGGGCGGCCCCGTGACCGCCGTCGTCGGCGGCGCGGATCGCCCGCGGGCCGTACCGCGCGCCCGGCCGGTTGGACGTGCCGTCGTCGAACGGCGCGCCCACGACCGCGACGTCGACGCCCTCGAGCTCCGCCGGATCGACGACGAGCCGTCGCCCCGCGAACGTCGTCCCGATCCCCGCATGCCCGGGCGAGTCGCCGCGAACCCCGAACTGCTCCATGGACGCGCACCCTACGCGAGTCCAAAGTTCAGGGTGCCCTCCCGATTGTGCGGCCGGGCGGGGCGCGGGACGCTTGGCTCGATGACGACGGCAACGGCAGGCGTGGCGTTCACACCCTTCGAGACGCGCGTCGAGACGATGATGCGCCTCGCGTGGCAGGCGGACGCGCTTGGGCTGGACCGGATCGGCGTGGCGGAGGCGTGGAGCCACGACGCGACGATCGTGCTCGCCGAGATGGCCGCGCAGACGACGCGGGTCGGCCTCGGGACGGGTGTGCTGTCGGTGTGGAGCCGGACCCCGGCGACCATCGCGCTCGCCGCCGTGGGGCTGCAGCGGGCTTCGGGCGGGCGCTTCTCGCTGGGACTGGGCGCGGGCAGCCCGCCGCTGACCGAGGGGCTGCACGGGCTGCGTTGGGAGCGACCGATCGCGCGCCTTCGCGACACGTTGACCGCCGTCCGTGCGCTGCTGGAGGGCGAGCGGCTGCCGCGACCGGCGTCGGATGCGCGGCCGCTGCGGCTGGGCGTGCTTCCCGACGCGCCGGTGCCGATCGCGCTCGCCGCGTTGTCGGACGCCTCGATCCGCCTGGCCGGGGAGCTCGCTGACGAGTGGGCGCCGTTCCTGTGGGCGCGGTCGCGCCTCGAGGACGGCGTGGCGCTGCTCGAGCAAGGCGCCGCCCGGGCGACGCGGCCCCGGACGCCGCGCGTCGCCGTCGCGGTGCCGGTGGCGCTGGGTGTGGACGAGGCGGCCGCGCGGCGCGCCGCCGCCTGGTGGCTGTCGACCTACGTCACCCGCATGGGCCCGATCTACCCGCGCCTGCTCGCGCGGTTCTCCAGCCCGGAGACCGTCGCGGCGCTCCAGGCCACGCCGGAGGAGCTGCCCGCCGACGCCGAAGCGCTCGCGCGCGAGGTGACGCTGCTCGGCACGTACGACGAAGTACCCGAGCTGGTGGCCGCGTGGCGGGAGGCCGGAGCCGACAGCGTGCAGCTCGTGCTCCCGCCGGGGCGGCCGGAGGCGGAGCTGGCCGAGGTCGTCGCGGCCGCGGCGGCTCCCGAACGGGTCGCGGCCGTTGCGTCTGCGCCCGGCATGCGAGAGGGTCGCTAGCGGCATGCGAGATCGCCAGATCGCCGGCCAATCCCGACGGCACCGGCCGGACGCGAACCGCGCGGCCCAGGTTCCCCAGGCCGTGGGCGTCAGCAACCGCGCGCTGGCTCGGCTCCTCTCCCGCCAGCCGGTGGCCGAGCTGCCGAAGCTGGCCGGGACGCTGAAGCGCTATCGCGCCGGGGCGCCGCTGTTGAAGGCGCTCGTGCCCGCCCCCACGACGACCGACCTCCCTGCGGCGACCGCCTGGCTGCGCTCGCTCGCGGAGGTGCTCCGGGTGCTCGGCGACGCGGCCGACGCGAGCACGCTGAACTTCGAGAGCCAGGTGGTGACCGACCACGACGCGGAGTACGGGGCGGCCGGCGCGGACGTGCACGAGAAGGTCGGCGCGGCGCGCTGGGGTGCGCAGGCGCTCGGCGAGCGCATTCGCGAGCAGGTGATCTCCGGGATGAACCGGTCCTCGGTGGTCGGCCACGGGCGCGCCGACGATCCGGCGCTGGGGACGCTCGAGCAGGCGAAGGCGTTCCGCGACCAGGCGTCCGCCTTGCGCGCGGCGGCGTCGACACCCGAGTTGCGACAGGCCGCCGAGGCCTGCCAGGACGCGGCGCTCGCGCTGCTGCAGGCGCGGTCGGTCGCCGAGGCGCGGGAGACGTGGCGCGCGGGGACCGTGCAGACCGACACGGTGGCCGACGTGAAGGACCCCAAGCGGGCGCGCAACGAGATGGACGACGTGTTCGCGGACTCCGGCTTCAACGACCGGCAGCAGACGAAGATGATCAAGGTCCCGGTCAAGCAGAAGGACGGGACCGTGATCGAGGTCGACAAGGAGGTCGTCGACGACTGGTGCGGGATGTTCGCGGCCGCGAACATGTTCCGCGGCGCGGCGCTGGACAAGGACCTGCGCATGGCGTTCGCGCACACCGACAACGTCAACGACTTCTTCCAGTACACGGCGAACGTCAACGCGTCGCGCGCGCCGCTGTCGGTCTGGGCCGACGGCCGGTGGTGGTCGGTCAGGGAGTACCACGCGTCCCGCGCGACGCCCCGCAAGTGGGTGGTGGGGCCGTCGGCGGCGACCGACATCCGGCCCGGCGACATCGCGCTCATCCGCCACGGCGGCGTCAAGCCCAAGAAGGGGATCGCGAACCACATCGTGATGGTCGAGTCCTACGACCCGAACACCGGCAAGCTCGTCTCGATCGAGGGCAACGTCACCGAGGGCGTCCGGCCGGACGGCGACGGCAAGGCCCAGCGGACCGGCGACGACCAGCTCAAGTCGAGCTCGCAGTCGCCCACGAGCACGGTCGTCGAGGTGCGCGACATGAAGGACGAGCAGGAGACGACCCCGGGAGCGGGACCGGGCGGCGTCTACCAGGAGCGCGGCCGCCGGACCGTCTACGCGATCGGCCGGCCGTCGCTCGTGGACTTCGAGGAGCACGAGTACGCCGAGCAGCTCGTCCCCGAGCGGTTCCGCGGCCTGTCACCGGCCGAGATCCGCGCGCACGCGCAGGCGAAGAGCCAGGTGAAGTTCGTCACCAACCGGAACCAATCGCCGGCGCAGGGGCCGTACCACTCCCGCGCCGGCGGCTGATCTAGTCCGAGCGCGCGGGGAGGTGCGCCGCGGCGGCGTCCGCCAGGGCCTCTTCGCCGCGGTCGTCCTTGCCCGCACGGTCGCTGGGCGAGGACGGCTCGGTGTCCTTCTCCTGCGCGTCTCGCTTCTCGGCGGCGCGCGCGGCGGTGTCGTCGCGGTCTGGGGTCTCGTCGGACATGGACGCCTCCTGGTGGTGTGTACACCCGGTCTACCCACGGCACGTAGACTCACGCTCGTGGTCGGGATCGTCGTCGTCTCGCATAGCCCGGAGATCGCTGCGGGGATCGTCGCGCTCGCGGCGCAGATGGCCGGGCCGGACGTGCCGCTCGAAGGGGTCGGCGGCACCGCCGACGGCGGGCTCGGCACCGATGCCGGGCGGATCGAGGCCGCGCTCGACGCGGCCGACCGGGGCGAGGGCGTCGTCGTGCTCGGCGATCTGGGCAGCGCGATCCTCACGGTGCGCACCGTGCTGGAGGACGACGAGGACGGACGGTTCCGGCTCGTCGACGCGCCGGTCGTGGAAGGCGCGATCGCGGCGGCCGTGAGCGCGTCGGCCGGGTTGTCCGTCGACGAGGTCGTGCGTGCGGCGGAGGAGGCTCGTGTCGTCCCCAAGCTCTGAGGCGACGGTGACCCTGCCAGCGGACGTGGACCTGCACGCGCGGCCGGCGGCGCAGTTCGTGCGGGCCGCGATGGCGTTCGGCGCGCGCGTCCAGGTCGCCGCGGGCGAACGCGAGGTCGACGCCAAGAGCCTGCTCTCGGTGCTGTCGCTGGGCGCGAAGGGCGGCACGACGCTGCGGCTGACGGCCGAAGGTGATGACGCCGCTCAGGCGGTCGAGCAGCTCGCGACCCTAGTGGCCGGCCTCACCGAGTAGGCGCTCGACGTCGGCGGTGCTCGGCGCGGCCACCGCCGCGCGGGCCAGCTCCACGCACGCGGCCACGTCGAGGGCGCTCACGCGCGCGTGCGTCTCCTCCACCCGCGCCGCGCCGACGCTCAGCTCGGTCACGCCGAGCCCCACGAGCAGCGGGATCATCCGCGGGTCCGACGCCGACTCGCCGCACACCTCGAGCACGCGCCCGTGCGCCTGCGCGGCCTCGCCGATTCGGGCGATCTGGGCGAGCACCCGCGGGTCGTGCGTGGCCACGTCGCCCGGAGCGAAGCGGTCCGCCCCGAGGACGTCGGCGGTGAGGTCGTTCGTGCCGATCGAGAGGAAGTCCGCCGCGGCCGCGATCGCGTCCACGCGCGCCGCCGCGGCGACCGTCTCGATCATCGCCCCGAGCGGCGCCGTGGTCGACGCGCGGACGGCGTCGACGTCCTCGGGCCCGCGGACGAGCGGGAGCAGGACGCGGGTGCCTTCCGCCGCCCCGATCGCGCGGAGCTGGGCGGCGAGCGCGTCGGGCGCGCCGAGCAGCAGCGCGATGCCGCGCGCGTCGTTGCCGCGGAGGAACGGCGGCGTCTTGTCGCCGCCGAAGTCGAGCACGCGCACGGTCGCGGTGCGGGTGCCGAGCAGCTCGAGCACCGGCTCGAGCATCCGCCGGTGCGCGGCCTCGTCGGGCCAGGCGACCGCGTCGAGGAACGCGAGCTCGGTGCGGAGCAGGCCGACGCCCTCCGCCCCGGCGGCGAGCGCGACCCGCACCTCGGCCGGCCCGACGGCGTTGGCCAGGATCCGGATCCGGACGCCGTCGCGGGTGACGGCCGGACCGCTCGCAGCGACGCGCGTGCGGGAGACGGACGGCGGCGCGACGGACGGCTCGACGACGGCCTCCCCGCGATCGCCGTCGACCGCGAGCGACGTGCCGTCGGCGAGCTCGAGCAGCGGCGCGCCGACGCCCACGACCATCGGGAGCCCGAGCCCGCGCGCGATCACCGCCGCGTGCGCCGACGGACCGCCGGCCGCGAGCGCGATGGCCGCGACGCGCTCGTCGAGCTCGGCGACATCGGCCGGGCCGAGGTCCTGCGCGACGAGGACGAACGGGCCTTCCCCGGTCGGCGTGGACCGCTCCGACGCGGCGCGGCGGCCGAGTGAGCGGACGTCGTCGGCGCGGGCGGCGAGGACCGGGTCGTCGATCGCGGCGAGCGTGTCCGCCAGCTCGTCGCACGCTTCGAGGATCGCCTGCGGCGCGGCCCGGCCCCGTGCGATCGCCGCTTCGACCGCCGCGTCCAACGCCGGGTCGGCGGCCATCAGCACGCCGGTCTCGACGATGTCGGCCTGCTCGGTGGCGCCGTCCGCGCGCAGGCGGGCCGCGAGCGCGGTCAGCTCGTCGCCGGCACGGGCGAGTGCCGCGCGGGCGCGTGCGAGCTCGGCGGTCCGGTCACCCGAGTGCGCGCCGGCCTCGACCGGACCGACCCGCCACACGGCGCCGCCGGCCACGCCCGGCGCGGCGGCGAGGCCGGGCAGCCGCCGCTCGGCCATCAGCGGCTCCGCACCGGAAGGCGACCGGCGGCCGGCGCCGCGCCACCGCACGCGGCCGGCCGGCTCGACGCCCACCCGCAGCCGCCACCCGGCGCGTCCCACGCGGCCGGCCGGCTCGGCGACCCGCCGCGGCCCGCGCCCGCTGCGCCACCCGCGGTCCGTCTCATCAGCCCTCCAGCGCGCGACCCAGCGCGGTGATGATCAGCACCGTGGAGGCGGCGCCCGGGTCCTCGTGGCCGATCGACCGCTCGCCCAGGTACGACGCGCGGCCCTTGCGCGCTTGCAGCGGCACCGTCGACCGCGCGCCCTCGGCGGCGGCGTCGGCGGCCGCGGTGATCGCGTCGGCCAGCGGCTCGCCCGCTTCGACCGCCGTCCGCAACGCCTGGGTGGCCGGGGTGAGCGCGTCGACCATCGTCTTGTCGCCGACCTCGGCCGAGCCGAGCTCGACGACGCCCGCCAGCGCCGCGTCGAGGGCGTCCGCCAGCGCGGGGCCGTCCAGCGCGGCGTCGCCGACCGAGCGTCCCGCGCGGCGCAGCGCCGTGCCCCACAGCGGACCGCTCGCACCGCCGACCTTCGACACGAGCGTCTTGCCGGCGAGGATCAGCCGGCGCCCCGGGGGCAGCTCGTCCTCCGCCGCCGCGAGCGCCTCGATCACCGCCCGGAACCCGCGTGTGAGGTTCGTGCCGTGGTCGCCGTCGCCGATCGCGGAGTCGAGCTCCGTGAGGCGCTCGGCGTTCGCCGTGATCACCGTGGACGCCTCTTGCATCCAGGCGTCGACCGAGACGGAGCTCAAGCCTCAGACCCCCCAGCGCAGCGCGGCCGTGTGCACCGGCGCGTCCCAGAGGGCGGCGAGCTCGTCGTCGAGCTCCAGCACCGTGAGCGACGCGCCCGCCATCTCCAGCGACGTGATGAACGGGCCGACGAGCCGGCGTGCCGGGCGCAGGCCGCGCTCGGTCAGCTCACGCTCGATCTCGCCGTGCAGCACGTACAGCTCCAGCAACGGCGTGCCGCCCATGCTGTTGGTGAACACGAGCACCTCGGCGCCGTCGGCCGGGGCGAGGTCGGAGACGACGGCCTCGACCAGCTCGGCGGCGACCTCGCGGGCGGTGCCGAGCGGCTCGCGGCGCCGGCCCGGCTCGCCGTGGATGCCGATGCCGACTTCCATCTCGCCCGCCGGCAGGTCGAAGATCGGCTTGCCCGCCGAGGGCGGGATGCACGAGGACAGCGCGATGCCGAAGGACCGCGCGCGCTCGTTCACGCGCCGGGCGATGCCGGCCACGGCGGCGACGTCGTCGCCCCGCTCGGCGGCGGCGCCCGCGAGCTTCTCCGCCAGCACGGTCGCGCCGACGCCACGCCGCCCGGCCGTGTAGAGCGAGTCCTGCACGGCCACGTCGTCGTCGATCAAGACCGACTCGACCTCGATCCCCTCGTCCGCGGCGTCCTCCGCCGCGAGCTTGAAGTTCATCACGTCGCCCGTGTAGTTCTTGACGATGTGGACGACCCCGGCGCCGCCGTCCACGGCGGTCGTGGCGGCCAGCATCTGGTCGGGCACGGGCGACGTGAACACCGCGCCCGGGCACGCCGCGTCGAGCATCCCGCGGCCGACGAACCCGCCGTGCATCGGCTCGTGTCCCGCCCCGCCGCCCGACACGAGGGCGACCTTGCCCGACCGCGGGGCATCGGCGCGGACGACGATCTGCGTCGCCAGGTCGACGGTGAGGATGTCGCCGTGCGCGACGGCGAGCCCGGCCAGTGACTCCCGGACGACGTTCTCCGGGTCGTTCAGCAGCTTGCGCATCGATGACGTCGCCATGGGTCTCCTCTCGCTTTCGCTCAAGAGTGCCAGACGGACGACTCGCGCTCAGCCGACGCGCCGCAGACGGTGGATCACATACGGGCTGTGGACGAGGAACGCCGTCGGCGACTCGTTGGCTTCGCGCAGGACGGCGAGCATCGCCGCGCGTGCCTCGTCGGCCGTGCCCGCGCGCTCGAGCGCCGGCCGCATGGCCAGCGCCATCGGGTGCTCGCGTCCCGCGTCGACGTACGCCTCCGGCGACGCGGCGCGGATCGGGAGCGCGGCCGCGTCCGTGGAGACGAGCTCGAGGCCGGCGTCGTGCGCGATCCCAGCGACGGCTGCAGCGTCCGACCAGGCGAACCGCTTCGGCGGCGGCTTGGGCGACGTGCGCGCGACGACGCGGCCCGCTGCGCCGAGCATCGCGTCGATCGGGCCGGCCGGGACCCACGCGGTGATGACCGCGTGGGCCTCGGGCCGCAGGATCCGGGCGATCTCGCGGAGCGCGTCGATCGGGACGGCGGCGAAGATCACGCCGAAGACGGAGACGACGATGTCCGCCGCAGCGTCCTCGACCGGCAGCGCCGCGAGGTCGCCCTCGCGCAGGTCGATCTCGACGCCCTCGGCCGCGGCGCGCTCGCGGGCCACGTCGAGCAGCCGCGGCGCGCCGTCCACGCCGATCACGCGCGCGCCGCGGGCCGCGGCCAGCAGCGCGGCGTTGCCCGTGCCGCAGGCCACGTCGACGACGTCATCGCCCGCGCCGACGCCCGTGTGCTCGACGACGACCTGCGCCACCGGCGCCAGCTCGGCCGCCGTCGTCTCGTACCGCCCTGCGCCCCAGTCGACCATGCGCCCCATCATGCCCGGCCGGTTGCGGAGGCGCTACTCCGCCGCGCCGAGGACCTGCCGGCTCACGTCCTGCCAGCTCGCGGTCCCGGTCAGCGGGTCGGTCACCAGCGACTGCGTGATCACCTCGAGGCTCGTCCCGTTCGACGAGGTCACCGACAGCGTCTCGGGGTAGCTGTGCAGGCCGTTGTCGGCCGGCGAGTGCGCCGTGCCCTCGTCGGTCCCGTAGCGGAAGCCGGTCACCGGATCGTAGGCCCGGATCACGATGCGCCCGGAGCCCGGGTAGAAGCCCTTCAGGTGCAGGGTGCCGTCGTAGGTCGCGGTCATCCGGCCGTCGGCGCCGAGCTCCCAGCTGACCCTCGCGGGCGAGGTCGGGAAGCCGTTGAGCCAGCCTGGGCCGCCGGCGTCGATCCCGGCGGCGAGGAGCATCGAGTTGTCGTCGTGCGTGCTCAGCTCGCGCATCTCGGACGTGTCCTTGGTGCGCCAGCGGTCGGCGGTGCCCTGCTTCTCCAGCGCCACCACGACCTGCTTCACGTCCGGACCGCCGACGGCGCGCATGTCGACCGGGATGTCGACCGGCGCGTCGCTGTGCCGGCAGTGCCCGGTCTCGTCGTCGTACGCGCTGCCGACGAGGGTGCCGTCGGCGTCGAGGCTGTCGGTGCGGACGCGATAGCACGTGTTGTCGCCCTTGACGACGTGCATCACCGCCGTCAGCCGCGGGGTGACCGTGCCCACCCCCCACGTGAACGCGATGTTCTCGTCGGTGAGCGTGACCTCCGGGTCGGCGAGGAGGTCGGGGAAGCCGTCGTTGTCGACGACGACGCCGATCGGGCTGGCGACGACGCTGGCCTGCGCGCCGTCGGCGAGCGCGGCGCCTCCCGCGGCCGTCGCGAGGAGCGCGAGCAGCGTGGTGAGCGTGCGGTGTGGCATGGGGTCCCTTCGTGTAGGGGTGGGATGCCGTGAACGACGCCCGCCGCGCGGCGCCATTTCCCACCCCGGATCACATCCAGGGGTTTCCCGGGGGGTTCAGCCGCGCGCCGACGCCCTGGCGGCGGCCGCGGCGCGCGACCGGGCATGGCCGGCCACGCCGCCGCCGGCCATGACCAGCAGCAGCGCGGCCACGCCACCGGCGATCTCCCACGGCAGCGGCGACGGCGGCTGCGCGTAGGCGACCGCCGCGCTGTCGGTGTCGAAGGCGTACTCCTCGCGGCGCTGCTCGGCGTGCTGGATCGCCTGGAAGGTCTGCACCTGCGGCGCTTCGACGGCCTGTACCGAGAGCCCCTGCGGTGGGGTCGGCGGCGGCGCGGTGACCGGTGGCTTCGGGGCCGGGGCGACGGGCGGGAGCGCCGCGTCGGACACCGGGGGAGCGACGCGGATCGGCGCGACCGGCGCCGGCGCGGAGCTGCCCGGGTTGGGCGCCGGCGGTGCGGGGTTCGGCGCGGGCTGGGGAGCCGGCTGGGACGGCTGCTGCGGTTGCGGCTGCGGGTCTCCGGCCACGGGCGCCGGGTCGGTGGACGGCGGCGCCGGGTCGGCGGCCGGGGGCTGCGGGGTGGGGGTCGGCTTGGGGTCGTTCGGCGTCGGATCCAGGACCGGGAACGCGCACGTCCCGGGCGGGATCGACGTCGCGCGCAAGCCATCGATCTTGGGGACCGGGACCACGCGGATCGGCGTGGTCACGCGCCGGCCCATGGCGGTCACGTAGACGTCGGTGCTGCCGAGCGCGAGCGGGCACACGAAGCCGCGGGGATCGTCGATCACGTGCCCGGACGCGTCCAGGACGACCTGCGGCAGGCCCTCCGTGTCGCGCCCGCCCGGGCGGACCGCGACGAAGCGGGCGATCCGTGGGTCCGCCGACGCGAACGTCATGTCGGTCGGGATCAAGGACGCGCAGGACGACAGGTAGAACCGGCACTGGTCGATCAGCGGGTTGACGTTCGTGCTGGGGCTGGCCGGGCGCAGTGGCTCGCCCGGCGCCGGCGACATCAGGAACCGCCGCGGGCTCGGGTCCCGGGCGGTCACGAACAGCGGGAACGCCCAGCCGAGCGGGATCGAGCGCGAGCTCCGATCGAGCTCCAGGCCCTCCAGCAGCGGCTCCGCGACGGCCGCGACCGGAGCGACGCCCGAGACCGGGTCGAACTGACCGACGGCGACGTCGACCATCAGCAGCGCCGCGTTTGTCTGGCGGATGTCCTCCTCGTCCTCGTCGTTGCGCGTGAACCGGTAGGACGGCGCGTAGCCGAGCGTCGAGGACTGCAGCAGCGTGAGCGGCGCCACGCCGAGCGGCTGGATCACGCTCTGCGACAGCACGCCGCCGAAGTGCTCGGCGGCCGGATCGTCGACGCCGGCGGTCGCGACGTAGGCGGACGCCTTGCCGGCGAGCAGCGCGATCTGGTCGGCCGCGTCCTCGGCCGGCGTGGCCTCCTGCGTGTCGTCCAGCGGCGCGCTGCCGACCACGACCGAGGGCACGCCGTTCGCGCGGGCCTGGTCGAGCATCGCGCGGATCCACTGCGCCTGCGCGCCCTCGGGCCCGCCCGCCAGGCGCCCGGCGGCGTTGTCGATGGCGATGACGCGGACCGTGCCCGCGGGCGCCTTGACGTCGAACGCGAACGTGCTGCGCCCTTGGCCGGGCGCCGTCCCGCCGGGCTGCGTGAGCGCGACGAGGTCGATGCCGGCGGGCGTCTCCCCCGTGCCCTGCGGCGCCGGCGCGGCGGCGAAGGCCGAGGCGAACGCCTCAGCCCCACCGCCGGGCAGGTCGCCCGGCCCGGGCAGCACGTACGTCGGCACACCGGCGCCTTCGGTCAGCTCGCGGTAGCGCCGCGCGCCGCCGGGGTCGAGCGGCTCACCGCCGAGCGAGGCGCGACCACCGCCGAAGAGCAGCGCCGCCGGGCCGGCGCCGGCGGCCGTCATCGCCCGCACGCGCGCGATCGCGGTCTGCAGGTGCGTGTCCGGCGCGTACCCCTGCCCGTTCGCGCCGGCGCAGCGGTCCAGGCACGCCGGATGACCGCCGACGGCAAGGCGGACCGTGGCCGGCGGCGCGGCGTTCTCGCCGTTCTCGGCCGGCGGCGTCTGCGGCGGCGCGAGCACGCCCCGCTCGAGCCGCCGGGACGAGGGCACGCCCCCGAGGGTCTGCGCGTCCGGGCCGTCCCGGAACGGCGAGCCGGTCGACGCGTCGGACACGCCGCCGAGCAGCATCCCGCTGCCACCGGCGTCGACGAGGATCGTGCGCGTGTTCGGCGTCATGTCCGGGAGGTCACGGCCGCCGGACCGCTGGAAGCGCGAGCGGTCGAGGTCGATCCAGCCGTCGGCCGTCTCGCGCAGCACGACCGCGTCGACCGGCGACGGCGCGATCAGGCTCTGCTCGCGCGGCGGGATCCCGTCCTCGGGCGGCGTGTCGGGCTCCGGCTCGACCGGCTCCGGCAGCGGCGTCGGCTCGGACGTCGCGGACACGATCGCCCGGACGGTGCCGTCCGCGTCGCGGAAGGCGCCCAGCGCGTACGGATGCAGCACCAGCGGCGCGGCGGCCGGGCGCCAGGGCGCCGCGGCGCTGTCGCGCGCGAAGCGGCCGTCGACCACCACGCCGCCCCCGCTGACGGTCGCGACCGTCCGCACCGCGCCGGACAGCCCCGCGGCGATCATCCGCGCGCGCAGGTCCTCGTCGCGCACGAAGTCGTCGCCCGAGCCCACGTAGAGGCCGTCCGTGGTGGCCAGCAGCGGCGTGCGCTCGTCGAAGGCGACGCCGGTGATGTGGGTCGGCTCCGGCGCCGCGTCGGGCAGGGTCTGCAGGCGCCAGCGGAAGCCGTCGCCACGCGCGATCAGCCCGTTGAGCCCGACCGCGACGCAGTCCAGCGGATCGGTCGGCGTGCACGCGATCGCCAGCACCGTGTTGCGGACCTCGAGCTCCTCGAAGTTCGTGATCCGCGGGTTCGGGATGTCCTCGTCGTCGAAGAAGTCGGTGTTGATGTTGAAGGGCTCGCGGTTGCTCGTCGCCAGCAGCCCGGCCGGGCCGCCGGCGATCACCACGTCCCGGCGCGGCCAGGCGATCGCGATCGGCGACGAGAAGATCTCCAGCAGGGGCGAGAACGCCGGCGACCAGCCGCTGCCGGGCTCGAAGATCACCGCGCCGCGGGAGCGTGACGCGGCGAAGGCGCGCCCGTCGCCGGCCGGGGAGAGCGCGGCCGCCGTGAGCGCGTCCGACACGGGCACCGTCTCCGGTGGCGGCGTCGGCGTGGCCGGCGCTCGTGCCACGGCGCCGAGGGCCTCCGTGCCGCCCGTGAAGCCCGTGCCATCGGCGGCGAAGGCGATCGCCTGCGTGGTCGAGCTGCCGTCGTCGCCGATGCCATCGCGCAGCCGGAACGTCTCCCCCTCGAGCGCGGCGTACCCGCCCTGGCGCTGCGCGTCGCGGGCACGCGCCGTTGCGGCGATGCCGCGGTCGACCGGGGCGCTGACCGCGCGGGTGCCGAACGGCGCCTCCGCCGTCGCGGCGGTGGCCACCGAGCGGTATCCGCGGGCGCCCTGCGCGAAGGTGAAGCCGAGCGCGTGGTCGCACAGCGGCTGGACGTCGCACCAGCGGCCGTCGAGCACGAGTCTCGGCGCCACCGGCGTGCCGGTCGCGCTCGGGGTGGCGGTGGACGTGGCCGTCGCGGTCGCGGTTGCCGTTGCCGTCGCTGTCGCCGTCGCCGTCGCCGTCGCCGTCGCCGTGGCGCTCGCCGTCGGCGTCGGGGTCGGGACGTCGGGGGTGGTCGCGAGCTTCAGGCGCTCGGTGAGGTCCATCGGCGCCGTCGCGCCGGCCGGCGTGACACGCAGGTCCAGCCACACGCCGTCGGCGGTGACCGTGAGCGGGTCGGCGGGCGGCGGCGCGACCTCGACCGTCGCCGTCGCGCCGACCAGCGCGTCGTCGAAGGCGATCGGGGCCCAGCGCTCGGTCGTCGCGTCGCGGAGCAGCAGGACCACGCGGCCGCCCGAGCTGCCGAGCAGCCACGCGCGGTCGGGGCCGGCCGCGGCCAGCGCGAGCGGACGCACGGGGTCGGGCGCGTCGATCGGCTCACGTTCCCAGCCGTCCGCGTCCAACCGCAGGACCGCGCTGCCGGTGCCGTCCGCGATCGTCGGCGCGACGAACACGGCCGCGTCCTCGCCGCCGACGACCGCGAGCAGCGTGCGCGCGGTCGCAGCCGTCGGGTCGCCGCCGACGAGCTGCTCGTCCGCGGCCAGCGCGGGTCCCGGATCGGGTGCCGCGGCGAACGCGGCGCCCGGCGCGCGTGTGAACAGCCGCGTCGGCGCGGAGAGCAGGACCGCGCCGTGGCCGTCGGGGGTCAGCTCACCGGCGTGCTGCGGCGCGTCGCCGCCGACGGGCCGGCCGGCCGCCAACGGCGCCGAGGACCACGCTCCGCTGGGCGCGCGCGACAGCACCACCGTCGCGTCGCCCGCGCGGCCGAGCGCCCAGGCCCGCGGGCCGGCGCTCGTCGTCTCGATCCCGAACGGGACGAGCGTGCGCGCCGTGCCCGGCACCTCCGGCCGGGTGACCCAGGCCGTCGGGGCGGCGGGCGCCCCACCGTCCTGCGCGAGGGCCAGGGCCGCACCGGCGGTCGCGATCGCCGCGGCGCCGAGTGCGATCCAGCGCCTCACGGCGCCGCGTGTCCGCCGTTGCGCGGTGCGGCCCGCACAGCGGCGAGGTGCTGCGCGAGCTGGGCGTCGTCCAGCGTCTCGTGCTCGACGAGATCGCCCGCGATCGCCCGCACGATGGCCCAGTTGGCGTCCAGCGTCTGCGCGGCGCGCTCCTCGGCGGCCTCGACGATCACGCGCGTCTCGGCGTCGATGCGCTCGAGCGTCCCCGGGCCGACGCTGCCCAGCTCCTGCAGCGAGGCGCCGAGGAACACCTCGGCGCTCTGCTCGCCGATCGTCACCGGCCCGAGCGGGGACATCCCGAACGACGTCACCATCGAGCGGGCGAGCTGCGTCGCGGTGTGCAGGTCGTCGTTGACGGCCGTGGAGACCTCGCCGAACGCGAGCCGCTCGGCGGCGGCACCCGCCATCGCGACCTCGAGCTGGCGCTCCAGGTCGCTGCGGCGCAGCACGGTGCGGTCGCGGTCGAGCAGCAACGCGGTCGCACGGCCGAGGCGGCGGCCGCGCGAGACGATCGAGAGCTGGTGCACCTGCGCGCCGTCGTGGAGCGAGGCGGCGACGACGGCGTGCGCGGCCTCGTGGACCGCGATCGTCTCCAGCTCCTCGTCGCTGAGCACGTGCGTGTCGTTGCGCGGCCCGCCGACCACGCGCTGGATCGCCTCGTCGAGCTCGTGCATCCCGATCGCGGTGTGCCCACCACGGGCGGTGAGCAGCGCGGCCTCGTTGACGACGTTCTCGAGCTCGGCACCGGTGAAGCCCGAGCAGCGGCGCGCGATCTCGGCCGGCTCGACGTCCTCGGCGACCGGGCGGCCGGCGAGGTAGAGCGACAGGATCTGGGCGCGGCCCTCGGCGTCGGGCGCGTCCACGGTGACCTGGCGGTCGAACCGTCCCGGGCGCAGCAGCGCCGGGTCCAGGATGTCCGGGCGGTTCGTCGCGGCCAGCACGATCAGCCCGCCGCCGGCGTCGAAGCCGTCCATCTCCACCAGCAGCTGGTTGAGCGTCTGCTCGCGCTCGTCGTTGCCCTGGCCGACGCCCGCCCCGCGCTTGCGGCCGACGGCGTCCAGCTCGTCGATGAAGACGATCGCGGGCGCCGCGTCGCGCGCCTTGGCGAACAGGTCGCGGATGCGCGCCGCGCCGACACCGACGAGCGACTCCACGAACTCCGCGCCGGACACCGAGAAGAACGCGGCCTGCGCCTCGCCGGCGGTCGCGCGCGCGAGCAGCGTCTTGCCTGTGCCGGGCGGCCCGACGAGCAGCGCGCCCTTCGGCGGACGGGCGCCGAGCGCGTTGTAGCGGTCGGGCGCGCGCAGCAGGTCGCACAGCTCCTCGAGCTCGGCGACCGCGGCGGGCGCCCCGGCGACGTCGGCGAACGACGGCCCCTGCGGGTCACCCGGTCCGAGCTTGGAGCGCCGCCCGGCCCAGCGGCTGAACGCGCCCATCCCGCCCGCGTCCGACTTCTGGCTGATGCGCATGAAGAGCGCGAACAGCGACGCCAGGATCAGGATCGGCAGCAGCACCTGCACGATCAGCCGCTTGGCCTGCTTGCCGCTCTGCGAGTCGATCGTGACCGCCGCGTTCTTGTCGCGCATCGTGTTGACGAGCTGGTCCTGCAGCGCCCCGTTGGCCGGGTAGCTCGCCCACACCTCGCGGCCGTCGCGGTCGACCACGAGGATCCGGTGGTCGTAGTCCAGCTGGCGCGCGAAGCGGACGCTGCCCGCCGTGGCCATCCGCTGGACCGTCGTGTACGGGACCTGCGTGCCCCGGCTGCTCGGCTGCGTGGAGCCGAGCATGACCAGGAACACGAGCAGGAGGACCGCCGCCAGGCTCGCGAAGAGCACGGCCAGCGGGTCGAATGAGATTCGGGGCAAGCGCAAGGGAAGTCCAGTCAGCCGACGGCCGTCGGGAGCTTAAGTAGCGCGGCATCCCCTTTCTTGTGACCAGTTTCGGACAAATAGTCGAACGTTCCGCTCCGGTCGGGTCAGATCGCGGGCCGGTCTATGCGGTCACCTTGAACTTCGAGACCAGCTGCTGGAGCGAGACGGCCGTGCCGGCGAGCTGCTGCGCGGACGCCGCGATCTCCTGCGCCGAGGCGCTCGTCTGCTGGGTCGACGCCGACACCTCCTCGGAAGACGCGCTGGACTCCTCGGCGACGCCGGCCACCTCGTCGATGTCGGTGTGCACGCGCTGCGCGCTGGCCGCGATCTGCTCGACGGCGGCGGCGATCGAGTCGACGCGGCCGCTCATGTCCTCCACGGCGGCGCCGATCCGCTCGAACGCGTCGCGCGCCTGCTCGACCGTCTCCGCGCCGCGATCGGTGCGGGCGGCCCCCTCCTCGACGACGCGCACGGCGGCGCCGGTCTCGTCCTGGATCTCGTGCACGAGCGAGCCGATCGTCTGCGCGGCCACCTGGCACTCCTCGGCGAGCTTGCGCACCTCCTCGGCGACGACGGCGAAGCCCTTGCCCTGCTCGCCCGCCCGCGCCGCCTCGATCGCCGCGTTGAGCGCCAGCAGGTTGGTCTGGCCGGCGATCGACGTGATCGTCTCCACGAAGCCGCCGATCTGCTCGCTCTTGTCGGCGAGCGCGCGGATCTGGACCGTGAGCTCGTCCGACGACGTGCGCACCTGGCGCATCGCCTCGGTGGCGTCGGCGACCGCGCGCTGACCCTCGACGGCGATCCGGCGGGCGTCGGCGGCCGCGGCCGCGGTCTCCTCGGCCGAACGGGCGCTGGCGTGCGTCGCCTCGCCGACCTCGGCCGTCGCGATGCGCGCCTGCTCGATCGAGCGGACCTGGCGCTCAGCGCCCTGAGCGACGTCGCTGACCGCGCTCGCGATCTCGCCGACCGCACGGCCGGTCTCCTCCGACGTGCTCGCCATCTCCTGGGAGGCGGCGCTCAGCGTGCGCGAGGACTCGTCGACGGCCCCGACCAGCTCCGCCAGGCGGCGGCGCATGTCGCGGACGGCGATGCCGAGGACGTCGCGGTCGGACTTGGGCTCGATGTCGGTGGTGAGGTCGCCCTGGGCGATCCGGTCGGCGTGCGCGGCCATCTCGCGCTGGTAGGCGACGGAGGCCTCGAAGGCGCCGGCGAGGCGCGCGAGCTCGTCCTGGCCACGGCGTTCGATCGCGACGTCGGCGTCCCCCTCGGCGAGCCGCTCGGCGGCGCCGGTCAGGCGCGTGATCGGCTTCGCGAAGCGGGTGGCGAACACGGCGATCCCGATCGCCGTGACGATCAGCAGCAGCAGGCCGGCGATCAGCAGCGTCGTCCGCAGGTCGTGCGCGGAGGCGAGCACCTCGTCGAGCGGGACCGCGGTCAGGAAGCCCCAGTGGCCGGTGGAGACCGGCGCCCAGCTGAGCACGATCGCCTTGCCGGTGAACGGGTCGGTGGTCTCGAGCTGGCCGGCCTTGCCGGCGGCGATCGCCTTCGCGGCGGTCTCGAGGTCGGGGTTGCGCTTGCTCTTGGCGAGGTCGTCGAGGGTCTTGGTCCCGATCAGCTTCTTGTCGGGCGCGGCGACGAAGATCCCGCTCTGGCTGACCAGCAGGCCGTAGCCGGAGTCGAGGATGCGCTTCTGGCCGATCTGCCCGTCGAGCGAGGCCAACGAGACGTCGACGCCGCCGATGCCGACGAACCCGCCGTCGCGCTCGACCGGCGTCGTGTAGCTCGTGAGCAGGGCGCCCTCGTACAGGTACGGCTCGATCACCGAGTCCTTGCCGGTCTCCTTGGGCTGGTTCCAGTAGTCGCTGGTCTCCATGTCGACGAGCGGGTCGAGCACGACCTTGCCGGTGAGCCGGTTCCAGTACGGGAGGAAGCGGCCCTTGTCGTCGGCTCCGGCGGTGCCCTGGTGGGCGGCGTCGGCGCCGTCGAACTTGTCCGCGTCGAACCCGACGTAGGAGCCGATGATCTGCGGGTTGCGGTCGAGGAAGCGCTTGACGACCGCGCTGACCTCGGCGCGCGTGGCGCCCGGGCCGAGGCCTTCGATGAGCGTGGCCAGCGAACGACCGAGCGCCTGGTTCTCGCGCACCTGAGCGTCGAAGTCGTTGGCCCCGGCGCGGGCCGCCTCCTCCATCTGGTCGAACCGCGAGGCCTTCTCGGCGCTCGTCGCGCTCGAGATCGCCAGCAGGGTCAACACGGTCACCGCGACCGCGGTGAGCGGCAACAGGACCAGCAACATGCGACTGCGAACGGACTTGACTGCGGGAAGGCTCATAGACGTGACGGCAAGGGCACCGGGGTTGGGGACAGCGGGCAGCCACGGTCATCGGCCGCGCACCGGGCCGACTTGACGGTAAGTCCAGCCGAAGCGACCAGGAGCACCGCGGAGATGGCGGCCGCCGCGTGCAGCCCGGCGACGATGTCGTCGTGCATCAGGGCGCCGAACGCGGCGACGCCGAGCGCGCCGCCGAGCTGTCGGCTGGCGTTGAGCAGGCCCGCCGCGAGGCCGGCGCGCTCGGCCGGCACGGCGTCGAGCAGCGCGGTCGTCATCGCCGGGATCATCACGGCGCCGCCGACGCCGATCGGGACGAGCAGCAGGGCGATCAGCGCGAGCGGCGTGTCGGCGTCCACGACGAGCAGCGGCAGCAGCGCCGCGGCGGCGACGGCGTGGCCGCCGAGCAGCGGACGGCGCGGGCCGTAGCGGGCGGTGAGGCGGCCGGACGCGACGTTGGCGACCGCGACCAGGCCCGTCATCGGGAGCATCGCCAGCCCGGCGGCCGCCGGGCGCAGGCCGAACGTGCGCTGGAACAGCAGGCCGAGCACGAACATCAGCCCGTACATCGAGACGTTGACCACCAGGCCGGTGAAGGCCGGGCTGTGCACGCGCGGGTCGGCCAGCAGGTCGAGCGGGAGCAGCGGCGCGGGCGCGCGGCGCTCACGTGCGAAGAACGCGGCGGTCGCGAGCGCGGCGAGCGCCAGCCCGGCCACGGGCAGGGCGTGGCCGAAGCCGCGGCGGCCGCCCTCGATCGTCCCGAAGACGAGCGCCGCGACGGCCACCACGGCGGCGAGCTGGCCGGGCACGTCGAGCGCGGCCGGCCGCGGGACGGACGGCGCGACCGCTCGCAGCAGCCCCAGCGCGAGCAGTCCGGCGGGGACGTTGACGAGGAAGATCGCGCGCCAGCCGACCGCGTCGGTGAGCACCCCGCCGACGACCGGCCCGAGGGCCGCGGCGACGCCGCCGAGCGCGATGAACGTGCCGATCGCCCGGGTGCGCCGCGTGGGGTCCTCGTAGGTCTGGCGGACGAGCGCGAGCGACGCGGGCAGGAGCAGCGCCGCGGCCACGCCCTGCGCGACGCGCGCCGCCAGCAGCACGGGCAGCGACGGCGCGACGCCGCACAGCAGCGAGGCGGCCGCGAACGCGCCGAGCCCGGCGGCGAAGCACCGGCGGGCGCCGAACCGGTCCGCCAGCGCGCCGGCCGAGAGCAGCAGCGCCGCGAACGCGACGAGGTACGCGTCGACGGCCCACTGCAGGCCGTCGAGGCGGCCGCCGAGATCGGCGCCCAGCGCGGGCAGCGCGACGTTGACGACGGTGGAGTCGAGGACGACGAGGAAGAAGCCGAGCGAAGCGGCGGCGAGGGAACGAGCGTGCATCGTGTGACCGAGGCTCCCGTCCACCGCACGCGAAGGGAAATGCCGATGCGCGCGGATCTATGCTCTGCCGTCATGAATGTCGATCCGCGGCTGCTCGCCCCGTTCGTCGCCGTCGCCGACGAGCTGAGCTTCAGCCGCGCGGCCGCCGGGCTGTCGGTCACGCAGCCCGCGCTGACCCGGCAGATCGCGCAGCTCGAGCGCCTCGTCGGCGCCCGGCTCTTCGACCGCACGACGCGACGGGTCGCGCTCACGCCCGCGGGCGAGGCGCTGCTCGACCCCGCGCGGCGGGCGCTGGCCGCGCTGGACGAGGGCGTCACCGCCGCCCGGCGCGCCGCGCACGGCAGCGGCGACGGCCTGCGCGTCGGGCTCGGCACGTGCGGCAACGTGGCCGTCGCGCCGGACGTGATCGCGGTGTTCGAGGCGCGCACCGGCAGCGCCGTCGAGGTGTCGCGCGCGGCCACCGGCGGCAGCGTCGAGCGGCTGCTGCGCCGCACGATCGACGTGGCGTTCCTGCGGCCGCCGCTCCACGACGCCGACGGCATCGCCTTCCGCCCGCTCCTGCGCGAGCCGATGGTGGTCGTGCTGCCGTCCGACCACGCGCTGGCGGCGCTGGATCAGGTGCCGCGCGCGGCGCTCCGCGAGGAGCCGATGGTGTGGTCCGACCGGGCGCGCGGACCGGGCAGCTGGGAGCGCGGGCTGGCGGCGATCTGGGGCGACGCCACCGAGGGCGCGCGCCACGTCGCCGCCCTGCGACCGGACGAGGAGATGATGGTCACCGCCGTCGCGGCCGGGCTCGGCTTCACGCTGGCGTACGCGTCGCGGATGCGGTTCCTGCACGTGCCGGGCGTCGCCACGCGGCCGCTCGACCCACCGCTGGAGGGCGAGCTGGCCGTCGCCTGGCGCGCGGACGACCCGAGCCCCGACGTGGCCGCGTTCGTCGCGCTCGCGGCCGAGCGGATCGGCGCGACCGCGCAGCCCGTCTGAGCGTCACATCGGCCAGCGCGGTGCGTCGACCGCGACCGCCGGCCGCTGCGCGGACATGCGCTTGTGGAGCAACGGGTTCGCGACGCTCGACCCTTCCGGGATGAACCGCGCGAGCTCGCCGTACAGCGGCTTCAGGCGCAGGTTGGTGGCGTCGAGGTGCAGGTGCGTGCCGTCGCGCGTCGTCAGGAGCAGCTGGCGGCCCCGGTTCCGGCCGAAGCTGGTCAGCGCGGCACTGCCGAGCTCGTCCAGGCGCATCGGCGGGCGGTAGCCGAAGGCGTTGCGCGAGTAGAGCAGCGGACCGTCGACCCAGACGCGGGAGCGGGCGATCGACGTCAGCCCGAAGAGCGCGAGCAGCGTGAACGGGATGCCGATGAGGAGGGAGCCGCTGAAGCCGCCGAAGTACACGACCGCGACGCCTATCAGCAGCAGGTAGAGCCAGATCGGGAGGGCCAGCATGCGTCCGCGCCCGACGACGCGCGCGTTCGGGCCGGGGCGCTTGGGCTGATCCATCGCCGCGCGTCTACCCGCTCGCGGTCGGTGCTAGAGCAGCTGGGCGAGAACGCCGGCGAAGTCGACCTGCTCCCACAGCTCGACGATCCGGTGGCCGTCGACCCGGTGGATGTCCGTGCCGGCCATCATCACCTCGCGCCACGTGGGCGCCACGCCGGCGAACGAGCCGGTGTGCGTCGCGATCGCGGTCCAGCGGGTGGTCACGCGGTCACCCTCCGCGATCTGCTCCTCGACCGTCACGTCGAGCACCGCGAACCCGTTGTGGAGCATCGCGATGGCGGAGAGGTAGCCGTCGCGGTCCATCATCGCCCCGGCCGAGTCGTAGCCGACGAAGTCGGGCGCGACGATGTCGGCCAGCACGTCGAGCCTTCGGCGCGACAGCGCGTCCTCGTACACGCGGCGGACGACGCGCTTGGCGCGGTCGTCGGGCAGCGGCGGGCAGTGGTGCCGGCGGCGGAGCTCGAAGTCGTAGGTGTGCCGCGACGGGCACTGGCGCCGCCGGTTCCTGTTCATGGATCGTGAGGCTGATGCCCGAAGCTCAAGGCTCCCTGACCCAAAGCCTCAAGCGCTCATCAAGGTCGACGGGATCCTTATCCGCCGTTGACGGAGGGACGCAGCGTGATCCATAGCGCCTCGGCAAGCGCGACCGGGCGGCCGTCGGGGTCGGTGATCGACGCGCCGCCGCGGTGCTTGCGTCCCTCGGAGGCGATCGGCCAGGCGCTGACGACGTACTCGCGCTCCGGCTCGACGGGCGCGTGGAGGGTCGCCGTCATCGTCGCCAGGACGGTCTGCGAGCCGGGCGGCATGCAGGCGAAGCCCGACGGGCAGTCGAGCGCGGCCCAGACGAAGCGCGGGTCGACGACGCCGTCGTGCGCGAGGTCCGCGCCCGGGCGCCAGACGCACGCCAGCGTGCCGTCGCCGTCGACCGGGCCTGGGAACAGGCGCAGCCCGTCCGGCCGGAGCGGGCCGCACACGAAGCAGCTCGGGAACGGGTGCCGCGCCGGGTCCAGGCCGGCGTAGCGCTCCTCGGCGAGCGCGGCCGCGCGCAGGGTCGGGGCCGCGGGCGCCGTGATCGACGGCCGGCCGGCGCGGCCTTCGGCGATGGTCGCGGCACCGTCGTGCAGGCGGACGCCGTGGTCGTCGGCCGTGCGGCTGAGCGGCGTGTCGAGCGGCGGCGGCGCGGACAGCCGGACCGTCGCGCTGGATCCGATCGCCTCAGCGACGACCCCGCATACATAGCCACCGTTGCCCGAGCCGGGCGGTCCGTTGTACCGGGCGGCGATCGTGATCATGAGGTGCTCGCCAGCCGGGCAGCGGCCACGACCTCGACGAGCTCGGTGAGCTGCGCCTCCGACTCCTCGGGCGGCAGCAGCAGCTGCACCCGGTCGGCGCCGGCGGCCGCCCACGCCGCCAGCAGCGCGGGGGCGTCGTCGTAGGTCCCGAACAGCGTCAGCTCGCGCGCCAGCGGCTCCGCCACCGCGGGCAGCTCCCGCGCGCGGAGCCGGTCGGCCATCCGCAGCGACTCGATCACGACCGGCCCCGCGAACGCCCGCAGCCGCTGCGGCTCGCGCCGGGCGAACGTCCGCAGCCACCACGCCGCGCACCGCCGCGCGACGACCATGTTCGGCCCGAGCGCGACGGGCACGACCGGCACGACGCGCGTGGGACTCCCGCCGGCCCGCGCCGTCCCGCGCGGCTCGTCGCGGCCGAGCAGGGCGCGGCCTTCGGCCAGGCGCGTGCGCGGCCAGAGCGTCGGCGCCCATTCGTCGGCCAGCCCGCCCGCGATCCGGATCGCTTCGGGCGCGTGGGCGTCGAGGCTGAGCGGCACCTCGTGCCCGAGCTGCGCGCGCAGGGCCGTCAGCGTGGCGATCGACGCGCCGGCCCCGAGTGCCAGGCGACCGCCCGAGCCGCGTTGCAGCGGAACGGCGGCCGAGGCGAAGTGCGGCTGCGCGGACAGCGTCCCGACGCCGATCGACGACGTGCGCGACGCGATGTCGGCGAGCACGAGCAGCGCGTCGTAGGCGTCCGCCTCCGCGATCTGGACGCGGTCCAGGCCGAGCGCGTCCGCCCGCTGGGCGAGCCGCACGAGCGTGCCGACGCGGGTCTCGAGCGGGGTGAAGGCGACGCCGGTCATCTGCGCCGATGATGGCGTCTCACACCCCCGGTCGCCAATCGGGTCAGCACCCTGAACTTTGCCGGCTACCCCGCCAGGGCGACGGCCCACGCGCTGTCGTCGCCGCGCGCGAAGACCAGCCCGACGAGCCGCCCGTCCGAGTCGACGACCGGCGCACCCGAGTCGCCGGGCTCGACGCGCGCGTCGAGCTCGAGCGCGGGCCGGCGCGCACCGTCGAGCGTCGCCGTGACCCGCCGCAGCACCCGCGCGGAGACGGCCCCGCGCAGCCGCTGCACCCTCACCGTGCATCCCCCACGCGCGAACCGGACCGGCTCGGCGACCAGCCCGGGCACGGCGAGCTCGGCCACGTCGCGCCGCGCGTCCACGCGCACCACCCGCGCGTCCCGCCCACCGACCCGCACCGACCGCGCCCCGTCCAGCACGTGCGCGACGGTCAGCACGCGCCCGTCGCCGGTCGCGACCGCGGTCGCCCGCCCGTCGGCGAGCCCGCCGGCCCGCACGGTGACCGGCAACGGCTCGACCGACGCGGCGCCACCGCACCCGGCCGCGAAGAGGCACGCGCCGCCGAGCGCGGCGGCCGCGCCGCGCAGCCCCACGCCCCGCCACCGCGCGCTCGTCGCGCGCCGCCACCGCGCGCCCGCCGCGCCCCGCCACCGCGCGCCCGTCGCGCGCCGCCACCGCGCGCCCGCCGCGCGCCGCCACCGCGCGCCCGTCACGCCCCGCCACCGCGCGCCCGTCACGCCCCGCCACCGCGCGCTCCTCGCGCCGCCCCGCGCGGCGCGGCTCATGGCGGCGGCGCCGTCGTCGAGCGCACCACCAGCGTCGGCTCGTGCACGCGCGTGACGCGCTCGGCCCGGCCCTCCGCGCGTTCGAGCAGGAGCGCGAAGGCCTCGTTGCCGATCTCGCGGCGGGGCTGGTTGATCGTGGTCAGCTGGATGTGCGCGAGGCCGGCGACGAACGTGTTGTCGTACCCGATCACGGACACGTCCTCGGGGACGCGGAGGCCGTCCTGCTCGAGGCGGTCGATCAGGCCGACGGCCACGAGGTCGTTGGCGGCGATGACCGCCGTCGGGAGCTTGCGCCGCCCGCGCAGCAGGCGGGTCGCGGCCTCCGCGCCGGCGCTCTCGGTGAACTCGCCCGGGAGGACGGCGGCGGCACGGCCGAGGCCCGCGTCGTCCATCGCGCGCAGGTATCCCGCTCGCCGGGGCGCCGCGCCCGCGCCGTCGCCACCGTCGACGTGGACGATCCGCGAATGCCCCAGCGCGACGAGGTGCTCCACGGCCAGGTGCGCGCCGACGGACTCGTCGCTGAGGACGCAGTCGAGCGTCGACGCCCGCACCCGCCGACCCGTGACCACACACGGCAGTCCGCCGACGGCCGCGGCGATCTGCGGGCCGGGCAGGTGCGGCGAGACCAGGATGAGCCCGTCGGTGCGGTACTCGAGCAGCGCCTCGAGCATCGCCTGCTCACGCTGCTTGCGCCGCCCGCCGGTGATGAACAACAGCCGGTAGCCGAGCTCGGAGGCGCGCTCCTCGATCCCCTCGGCGATCTCCGCGAAGAACGGGTTGTGCAGGTCGTTCAGGAGGATCCCGACCGTGTGCGTGCGGTGCGAGGCGAGGTTGCGGGCGATCGCGTTCGGCCGGTAGCCCAGCCGCGTGGCGGCGTCCCGGACCCGGGCGCGCCGCTCGTCGCTGACCTTCGCGCTGTCGCGCATGACCAGCGACACCAGCGCGCGGGAGACCCCCGCCTCGCGTGCGACGTCGTCCATGGTCACGTACGAGCCCTTCGTCATCGCGGCGAGTATCTCAGGTTGCGTTGGAGCGCTCCAACGATTACGCTCCGAAATTAGAGCGCTCTAACCGGGCGTCGAGGGAGGAGCTGAAGCGTGGAGAGACAGATCGACTCGGGGCTGCCCGGGCGACTGGCCGCAGGCCCCATCTCGTGGGGCGTGTGCGAAGTGCCCGGCTGGGGACTGCAGCTGCCACCGGACCGCGTGTTCGCGGAGATGACGAGCCTCGGCATCACCGCCACCGAGCTCGGCCCCCTCGGCTGGCTGCCCCACGACGGCGCGGAGGCCAGGCGCGTCCTCGACCGCCACGGCCTGCAGCTCGTCGGCGGCTTCGTGCCCGTCATCGTCCACGAGCCACAGCAGGACCTCGAGTACGCGAAGCGGTCCGCCGCCCAGCTCGCCCAGGCGGGCGGCGAGCTGTTCGTCGCGGCGACCGTCCAGGACCAGGCCTGGTCCGCCCCCGTCCCGCTCGGCGAGGACGGCTGGAAGCACGCCGGCAGCCACCTGCACGAGCTCGCCGCCATCGCGCGCCACGAGGGCGTCGAGCTCGTCCTGCACCCGCACGCCGGCACGCTGCTGGAGACCGCTCAGGACGTCGACCTCGCCCTGGCCCACACGACCGTCCCGTGGTGCTTCGACACCGGCCATCTGCTGATCGGCGGCGTCGACCCGGTCGCCTTCGCGACCGACCACTCAGGCCGCATCGGCCACGTCCACTTCAAAGACGTCGACAAGGAAGTCGCCCGACGCTTCAACCACGGAGAGCTCACGCTGATGCAGGCCGTCCAGCACGGCCTGTTCCAACCGCTGGGAAGCGGAGACGCGCACATCGACGAGGTCGTCGACGCGCTCCGCCGCTCGGGCTACAGCCGCTGGCTCGTGCTCGAGCAGGACCTCGCCATCACCGGGTCGGAGCCACCGGCCGGCGGCGGTCCCACGCTCGACGTCGCCAAGAGCATCGAGTTCCTTTCCACCTTGGCTCCGGAGGAGGCGATCCATCGATGAAGCGACTCGCAACCCTGGCGGCCCTGGCCCTCGTCGTGGCCGCGTGCGGGAGCAGCTCCGACGACAACGCCGGTGACAACGCCTCCGACGACAGCAGCGAAGACGTCCAGCTCACCCAGGGCTCGGACCTCACGATCGCGATGGTCACGCACTCCGACGAGGGCTCGTTCTGGTCCGTCGTCAAGAAGGGCGCCGAGCAGGCCGCCAAGGACGAGGGCGTCAAGCTCGTCTGGAGCCCGTCCAACAACGACCCCGAGAAGGAGGCGCAGCTGATCGACGCCGCCATCTCGCAGAAGGTCGACGGCCTCGCGGTGTCCGTGCCCAACCCGGACGCGATCAAGGCCGCGCTGCAGAAGGCCAAGGACGCGAACATCCCGATCATCACGCTCAACTCCGGCGCCGACCAGTTCAAGGCGCTCGGCGCGATCACGCACGTCGGCCAGGACGAGGCGATCGCCGGCCAGGCCGCCGGCGCGCGCTTCAAGGACGAGGGCGCGAAGAAGGTCCTCTGCATCATCCACGAGCAGGGCAACGTCGGCCTCAACCAGCGCTGCGACGGCGTCAAGCAGGGCTTCGGCGGCGACGTCCAGAACCTCCAGGTCAAGGGCACCGCCGACGTCGCGACCACGCAGACCGAGATCAAGTCCAAGCTGCAGGCGGACAAGTCCTTCGACGCGGTCATCGCGCTCAACCCGGACATCGCCAACGCCGCCGCGACCGCCGTCAAGGGCGCGAGCAGCGAGGCCAAGCTCGCCACGTTCGACCTCAACCCGGACGTCACCAAGCGCATCAAGGACGGCTCGATCCAGTTCGCGGTCGACCAGCAGCAGTACCTGCAGGGCTACCTGCCGATCGTCTTCCTGAAGCTGTTCAAGACGAACGCCAACACGGTCGGCGGCGGCCAGCCGGTGCTCACGGGTCCGGGCTTCGTGGACCAGAGCAACGTCGACACGGTCGAGAAGCTGGCGGGCGAAGGCACCCGATGAGCGGAGCGACGGCGCCCGCGGCGCCACCCAAGCCGGTGCCGGTCGGCGACGAGCGGCTGGCGAACATCAGCCTCGCCTCGCGCATCCTGCGCCGCCCGGAGATCGGCGCGCTGCTGGCCGCGGTCGTCGTCGCGATCTTCTTCTGGACGCAGAGCAGCCTCTTCCTGCAGCTCGACGGCATCGCCAACTGGACCGATGTGGCGAGCACGATCGGCATCCCCGCGGTGATGGTCGCGCTGCTGATGATCGGCGGCGAGTTCGACCTGTCGGCCGGCGTGATGACCGGCACCGCGGGCTTGACGATGGGCGTGCTCGCCACCGAGGTCGGCATGAACATCTGGTTCGCGATCGTGCTGACGCTGATCGGCGCGACCGCGATCGGGTTCGCCAACGGCTACATGGTCATGAAGACCAAGCTGCCGAGCTTCATCGTCACGCTCGCGACGTTCTTCATCCTGCAGGGTGCCAACCTCGGCGTGACCAAGGTGATCACCGACCAGGTGACGGTCGGCGGGATCGACCTCGCCGCGGGCTACTCGTCCGCGAACTCGATCTTCGGCGGCTCGTTCGGCTCGCACGACTTCCGCATCACCGTGCTGTGGTGGATCGCGATCACGCTCCTCGCCACGTGGGTGCTCACGCGCACCCGCACGGGGAACTGGATCTTCGGCGTCGGCGGTGACGCCAACGCCGCGCGCAACGTCGGCGTGCCCGTCGAGCGCGTGAAGATCGGGCTGTTCATGGCCACGAGCTTCGTGTGCGCGCTCACCGGGATCATGATCGCGCTGCGGCTCGCGAGCACGCAGGCCGGCCAGGGCGTCGGCGAGGAGTTCCAGTACATCATCGCCGCGGTCGTCGGCGGCTGCGTGCTCACCGGCGGCTTCGGCTCCGCGATCGGCGCGGCGCTCGGCGCGACGATCATCGGGATGGCGTTCATCGGCATCCAGTTCAGCGGCTGGAACACCGACTGGCGCTTCCTCTTCCTCGGCGTGATCCTGCTCGTCGCCGTCCTCGTCAACAACTACATCCGCAAGCGCGCGGAGGGAGCCCGGCGATGAGCGCGACGCTGCTGGAGGTCCGCGCGGTCTCCAAGTACTTCGGCAACGTGGTGGCCCTGAAGGACATCAGCGTCGGGGTCGGCGCGGGCGAGGTCGCGTGCGTGCTCGGCGACAACGGCGCGGGCAAGTCGACGTTCATCAAGATCCTGTCCGGCGTGCACCGCCACGACGAGGGCGAGCTGCTGGTGGACGGCGCTCCGACGCACTTCTCCAACCCGCGCGACGCGAAGGAGCGCGGCATCGCGACCGTCTTCCAGGACCCCGCGACGGTGCCGCTGATGTCGATCTGGCGCAACTTCTTCCTCGGCTCGGAGCCGACGAAGGGCGCCGGGCCGCTGCGCCGCATCGACGTGAAGGCCGCCCAGGCGACGATGCGCGAGGAGCTGCGCAAGATGGGCATCGACGTGCGCGATCCAGACCAGCCCGTCGGCACGCTGAGCGGCGGCGAGCGGCAGGCGGTGGCGATCGCGCGCGCCGTCTACTTCGGGGCGAAGGTGCTGATCCTGGACGAGCCGACGAGCGCGCTCGGCGTCAAGCAGTCGGGCGTCGTGCTCCGCTACATCGCCCAGGCGCGCGACCGCGGGCTGGGCGTCATCTTCATCACCCACAACCCGCACCACGCGTACCCGGTCGGGGATCGGTTCGTGATCCTCAACCGCGGGCGGCTCGCCGGCACGTGGGCGAAGGGCGACATCACCCGCGACGAGCTGGTCAAGCAGATGTCGGGCGGCGCGGAGCTGGACGCGCTGGAGCACGAATTGCGGCGCGCGTGATCGGGGTCGGCGTGATCGGGTTCGGCTGGCTCGGGCAGGCGCACAGCCGGTCGCTGCTGCGGATCCCGACGCTCTTCCCCGAGCGCGCCGACACGCGGCTCGTGGTCTGCGCCGACCCGCTGCCCGAGCGGCGCGAGGACGCCGTGCGGTCGTTCGGCTTCGAGCGCGCGACCGACGACTGGCGGGCCGTGATCGACGCGCCGGACGTGGACGCGGTGTGGGTGGCCGCGCCGAACATGCTGCACGTCGAGCTGGTGGAAGCGGCCGCCGCGGCGGGCAAGCCCGTGTTCTGCGAGAAGCCCGTCGGTGGGACTCCGGAGCAGACGGCGCGTGCGGAGGCCGCGGCCCGGGACGTGATCAGCGGCGTCGGGTACAACTACCGCTGGGCGCCGCTCGTGCAGTACGCGCGGCGGTTGATCGCGGACGGCGTGCTCGGGGAGATCACCAACTACCGCGGCCGCTTCTTCTCGATGTACGGGTCCGACCCGCTCGGCGTGCTGTCGTGGCGGTTCCTCGTCGACGAGGGCGGCTACGGCGTCACGAGCGACCTGATGAGCCACTCGGTCGACCTCGCGCACTTCCTGCTGGGACCGATCACGCGGGTGGTCGGGACGACGGCGACCTTCATCCCCGAGCGCCCGCTCCCGGTCGCCGCCGGCACGCACTACGGACGCGGTGCGCCCGACGACCCCAAGGGCGCCGTCACCAACGAGGACTACGCCGGGATGCTGTGCGAGTTCGCGTCCGGCGTGCGCGGGACGTTCGAGGCGAGCCGGTCGATCGTCGGCCCCGAGTCGCAGATGGCGTTCGAGGTCTACGGCACCAAGGGCGCGCTCGGGTGGAACCTCGAGACGCTCAACGAGCTGCAGGTCTACCTGGTCGAGGACGAGCTCCACACGGGCTACCGGACCGTGTTCGGGGGCGACCGCTTCCCCTACCACGGGCACTTCGTCCCCGGCAGCGCGAACGGGATCGGCTTCGAGGACCTGGTGGTGATCGAGGACTACGAGTTCTGCCGGGCCGTGGCGGAGGAACGACCGTTCGTTCCCGGCTTCGGCGAGGCGTTGCAATGGGTGCGGGTGCAGGAGGCGCTCCTGCGCTCCGCCGAGTCCGGACGCTGGGAGGACGTGAGATGAGCGCGACGGCGACGAAGACCGTGCGGATCGGCGTGATCGGCGTCGGCCGGATCGGCTCCATGCACGCGGACCTGCTCGCGCGCCAGGTGCCGGGCGCGGAGGTCACCCGCGTGGTCGACGCCTACGCGCCCGCCGCGCAGGCCGTCGGCGCGCGGCTGCGCGTGCCCGCCGCCGCCTCGATCGACGAGCTGCTCAGCGCCCCTGACGTGGACGCCGTCGCGATCTGCACCTCGACGGACACGCACGCCGACCTGATCGTCGCCGCCGCACAGGCCGGGAAGGCGATCTTCTGCGAGAAGCCCGTGTCGCTCGACCTGGCCGAGGTCGACCGCGCGCTGGCGGCCGTGGAGGCTGCGGGCGTGCCGTTCCAGATCGGCTTCAACCGGCGCTTCGACCCCGCGCACGCGGCGGTGGCGCGCGCCGTGGCCGACGGCGAGGTCGGCGAGGTGCAGATCGTGCGGATCACCTCCCGCGACCCCGCGCCGCCGCCGCTCGACTACGTGCGCGCGTCCGGCGGGATCTTCCTCGACATGACCATCCACGACTTCGACATGGCGCGCTTCGTCGCCCGGAGCGAGGTGGTCGAGGTGTACGCGCGCGGCTCGGTCCGCGTGGACCCCGGGTTCGGCGAGGCGGGTGACGTGGACACCGCGGTGATCGTGCTCGAGCACGCGAGCGGCGCGTTCACGACGATCGACAACTCGCGCAAGGCGGTCTACGGCTACGACCAGCGCGTGGAGGTGTTCGGCTCGGCCGGGATGGCGGCGTCGGAGAACCCGCTCGCCCACTCGACGATCGTGCGCACCGCGACCGGCGTGCGCGCCGCGACGCTGCCGTACTTCTTCCTCGAGCGCTACGTCCCGAGCTACCTCGGCGAGTGGGAGGCGTTCGTGGCCGCGGTCGCGACCCGCACGCCGCCCGCGGTGGGTCCCGCCGACGCGCGGGCGCCGCTGGTGATCGGCCTCGCGGCCTGGCGGTCGCTGCGCGAAGGGCGGCCGGTGCGGCTGTGAGCTTCGACGTGATCACGATGGGCCGGATCAGCGTCGACGTGTACCCGCAGCAGGTCGGCGTCTCGCTGCGGGAGGTCGAGTCCTTCGGCAAGTTCCTCGGCGGCTCGTCGACCAACGTCGCCGTCGCGGCGGCGCGGTACGGACGCCGCGTGGCGACGATCACGCGCACGGGCGACGACCCGTTCGGCCTGTTCCTTCACGACGCGCTGCAGGGCTTCGGCGTCGACGACCGCTGGGTGACCGCGGTCGACGGCCTGCCCACCCCGCTCGCGTTCTGCGAGATCTTCCCGCCGGACGACTTCCCGCTGTACTTCTACCGCTACCCCAAGGCCCCCGACCTGGAGATCCACGCGGACGAGCTCGACCTCGACGCCATCCGCGACGCGCGCGTGTTCTGGGCGACCGTCACCGGCCTGTCGCAGGAGCCGTCACGCAGCGCCACGCTCGCCGCGCTGCAGGCCGCGGACGGCATCACAGTCCTCGACCTCGACTGGCGCCCGATGTTCTGGGACTCCCGCGAGGAGGGCCGCCGGTGGGTGCGCGAGGCGCTGCGGTTCGCGGACGTCGCGGTCGGCAACGAGGACGAGTGGGAGACCGCGGGCGACGACGTCCACGTCGACCTGATGGTCCGCAAGCGCGGCCCGCGCGGCACGTTCGCCCTGCGCGGCGGCGAGTCCGTCGACGTGCCGCCCGCGCCGGTCGACGTCGTCAACGGGCTGGGCGCGGGCGACGCGTTCGGCGGCGCGCTCTGCCACGGCCTGTTGTCGGACTGGGACCTGGAGCGGATGATCCGCTTCGCGAACGCCGCGGGCGCGATCGTCGCCGGACGACTCGCGTGCGCCGATGCCATGCCAACCGCCGAGGAAGTGGAAGCGAAGATCGATGCTTGAGGTCACGCGCCTGCGGATCGTGAAGGACCACGACGTCTTCGACACGGGCGGCGACGAGGTGATCGTGCTGCCGCTCGCCGGCTCCTGCCGCGTGACCATCGACGGCGAGGTGTTCGAGCTGCAGGGTCGTGAAAGCGTGTTCAGCGCGGTCACGGACTTCGCGTACGCACCGATCGGCTCGCACGTGGAGATCGAGGGATCGGGGCGGTTCGCGCTCCCTTCCGCGGCGGCCACGCGGCGGTTCCCGGCGCGCTACGGCCCCGCCGAGGACGTGCCCGTCGAGCTCCGTGGCGCGGGGAACGCGTCGCGCCAGGTCAACAACTTCGCGTCGGTCGAGGCGTTCGAGTGCGACAAGCTGATCGCGGTCGAGGTGCTCACGCCCAACGGCAACTGGAGCTCGTATCCCCCGCACCGCCACGACGACCTCGAGGAGATCTACTACTTCGAGATCACCGGGGGCGGCTTCGCCTACCAGCGCGTCTACGACGGCATGGAGCTGCTCGCGGAGGTCCGCAGCGGCGACCGGATCGACCTCCCGCAGGGCTACCACGGCCCGTCGATGGCCGCGCCCGGCTACGACCTCTACTACCTCAACGTCATGGCCGGCTCCGTGCGCGAGTGGAACTTCGTCGACGACCCCGACCACGCGTGGATCAGGGACTCGTGGGCCGACCAGGAGATGGACCCGCGACTGCCGATGACCTCGGCTCCGAGGAGGACCGCATGAAGCTCACGGTGGCGCAGGCGCTGGTCCGGTTCCTGCGCGTCCAGCACAGCGAGCGCGACGGCATCGAGCAGCGGCTCATCCCCGCCTGCTTCGGCATCTTCGGCCACGGCAACGTCGCCGGCGTCGGCCAGGCGCTGCTCGAGGACCAGGACGCGCTGCCCTTCTACCACTCCCGCAACGAGCAGGCGATGGTGCACACCGCGGTCGGCTACGCGCGCCAGAAGAACCGCCTCTCGACGCTGGCCTGCACCAGCAGCATCGGGCCGGGCGCGACCAACATGGTCACCGGCGCGGCGCTCGCGACGATCAACCGGCTGCCCGTCCTGCTGCTGCCCGGGGACGTGTTCGCCACCCGCGCGTCCGGCACCCTGCTGCAGGAGCTCGAGGACCCGACGACCTACACGGCGACCGTCAACGACACGCTGCGGCCCGTATCCAGGTTCTGGACGCGGATCGAGCGGCCCGAGCAGCTGCCGGCCGCGCTGATGGCGGCGATGCGCGTCCTCACCGACCCCGCGGAGACGGGCGCGGTGACGCTCGCGCTGCCGCAGGACGTGCAGGCGGAGGCCTTCGACTTCCCGGACGAGCTGTTCGAGAAGCGCGTCTGGCACGTGCGGCGCCCGGTCCCCGAGCCGTCCGTGCTCGAACGCGCCGTCGCCCTGTTGCGCGGCGCGTCGAACCCGCTGATCGTCAGCGGGGGCGGCACGATCTACGCCGAGGCCACCGACGCGCTGCGCGCGCTCGTCGAGGCCACCGGGATCGGCGTCGGCGAGACGCAGGCCGGGAAGGGGTCCCTCCCCTACGACCACCCGCAGGCGCTCGGCGCGATCGGCGCGACCGGCACCACCGCCGCCAACGCGGCGGCCCGCGAGGCCGACGTCGTCCTCGGCGTCGGCACGCGCTGGACGGACTTCACGACCGCCTCGCGCTCGCTGTTCGCGGCCGACGCCACCTTCATCAACCTCAACGTCGCCACCGTCGACGCGTTCAAGCACGCGGGCCTGCCGCTCGTCGCCGACGCGCGACTCGGCCTCGAAGCGCTGCGCGACGCGCTCGACGTCTCGTTCGACACGCCCGCCAACGACTGGGACACGACCGTCGAGCGCGCCTACTCCGAGCGCCACGACCCACCCTCGCAGGCGGAGGTGATCGGCGTCGTCAACCGCGTCAGCGGCCCGCGCGACGTCGTCGTGTGCGCCGCCGGCTCGATGCCCGGCGACCTCCACAAGCTCTGGCGCACCCGCGACCCGAAGGGCTACCACGTCGAGTACGGCTACTCGACCATGGGCTACGAGATCGCCGGCGGCCTCGGCGTCAAGCTCGCCGCGCCCGACCGCGAGGTGTTCGTGCTGGTCGGCGACGGCTCCTACCTGATGATGGCCCAGGAGATCGTCACCGCGGTCGCCGACGGCATCAAGCTCACGATCGTCCTCGTCCAGAACCACGGCTACCAGTCGATCGGCGCGCTGTCGGAGTCCGTCGGCTCGCAGCGGTTCGGCACCGCCTACCGCTACCGCGGCACCGACGAGCGGTTGCCGGTCGACCTGGCGGCCAACGCGGCGTCGCTGGGCGCTCGCGCCATCGACACGCACACGATCGACGAGTTCGAGGCCGCGCTACGCGAGGCGGCCGCGAGCGACGTCACCACCGTCGTCCAGATCCACACCGACCCGATGGTCCCGGCCCCGTCCTCGGAGGCCTGGTGGGACGTGCCGGTGAGCGAGGTCGCGGCGCTCCAGTCGACCCGCGACGCGCGCGCCGTCTACGAGCGCGACAAGGCGACCCAGCGCACGTATCTCAAGGGCTCCGACGCGCCGTCGATCCCGCGGGCCGGCCAGTCGAGCACGAACGTGACGTCGCCCTGAGGTGGCCGACTTCCCGTAGGCCCGTCACAGAACCGCGGGTCGTGGCACCTAAGGGCGATGAAGGACGCCGACGCGTTCGCCGCGCTCTACAACCGGGAGGTCCAGGCCGTGCTGGTGTTCATCGCCCGGCGGACGCTGGACGCCGAGCTCGCTCTCGACCTGACGGCCGAGACGTTCGCGCAGGCCTTCCGCGGCCGCCGCGCCTTCCGCGGCACGAGCGAGGCCGAGGAGCGCGCGTGGCTGTTCACGATCGCGCGCCGCCAGATCGGCCGCTACCACCGTCGCGGCGCCGTCGAGCGTCGCGCCCTCGAAGCGCTCGGCGCCACGCTCCCGCCCGCCGGCGAGGACGACCTGCGCGAGATCGAGGAGCTCGCCGGCCTGGACACCCTGCGCGCCGTGCTCGGCCACGAGCTCGAGCGGCTCTCCCACGACCAGCGCGAGGCGCTGCGCCTGCGGGTCGTCGAGGAGCGCCCGTACCCGGAGGTCGCCGACGCGCTCGGCGTCTCCGAGCAGACGGCCCGCGCACGGGTCTCGCGCGGCCTCCGAGCGCTGGCCCAGGCCCTCGAGCCGCGCCTGGCGATGGAGGACCTGCGATGACCCCGCCACGGCCTCGCATCCTCGACGACCTGGGCGCCGAGCTCGTCCGTGCGGCACGGGCCGAGGAGGCGGCGACCCGTGCCCGGCAGACGCGCGGTGACCGCCCGGCTCGCAGCGGCCGGCGCACGCGCGGCGACGGTGCCGCGGGCCCGGCTCGCGGCGGGTGGCTCACGCGGGCGCCGCGCGCGGTCCTGCTGGCGTTCGGCGCGGCGCTGCTGCTGGCCGCCGGCGCGGTCGCGGCGGGGCTCGTGATCGGGCGCGGCGACCCGATCCCGCCGGCGCCGCCCGGCCAGGTGCCGGCGGAGCTGGCCCCGGTGCCCGGCACCGCGCGGCTCAACGGCCTCGACGTGCCCGACCCGGACGACGGGCCGCCGTGGGACGTCCGGACCTCGCGCAGCACCACGGGCGCGACGTGCGCCACGGTCGGGCAGGTGCTCGACGGCGAGCTCGGGCTCGTCGGGCTGGACCGCCGCTTCCGCGCGCTGCCCGCCGGCGCGGCCGACACGTGCAGCACGCCGCAGCGCAGCGGCGCGACGCTCGCCGGCGCGCGGGCGTTCCGCGGCGGCGGCCGGCTGAGCGCGATCACGGTCGTCAACGGCGTGGCGGCGCCGAGCGTCCGCCGCGCGGTCGTGGTCGCCGGCGGACGCACGCAACCGCTGGAGCTCGGACCCGATCACGCGTTCCTGGCGATCTTCCGTGGCCAGCCCGAGCAGCTGCGCCCGCGCGTCGTGCTCACCGAGGCGAACGGCAGGGCGACGACGCTGCGCTTCGCCGACACCGGCGAGTACCTCGCGCCGGACCCGAGCGGCGGCGCGCCGTGGACGGTGACGCGTGAGACGCGCCGCGCGCTCCCTGGCCTGCGCTGCGTGCAGGCCCAGCGCCAACGCGGGCCCGACTCGCCGACCCCGTTGCCCTCAGGCGCCGGGCTCGTGAACGTCGCGGCGCCGTCCGTGCCGCTGCGCTGCGGCGCCGAGGACCGTGCGTTCCTCGACGTGCGCCGCTTCGTCCCGCGCAACCAGACGCACGGCGAGACGTCGTGGTGGGGGTTCAACGCCTCTCGTACCGTCGCGTGGGGCGCGACGCCGAACGCCGACGCCGACGTGCGGCTGCTCGCGCCAGGCCCGCCGCGCCGGATCGCGGTCGACCCGCGCACGCAGGCGTTCGTGGTCGTCCTCGACGGCCGCGTGGACCCGCGCGAGGTGCGGCTGACCGTGGACGGGCAGCCGCTGACGCCGATGGCGGGCGTCACCGGCCGGCGCGGCAACACCCTCGCCCCCGCTCCGGCCACGCCACCCGCGTGGCGCTCGGTGGACTCGATCGTCAAGCGCTTCGGCATCCCCGACCCGTTCGTGGCCGACCGCAGCAGCGTCCGCATCGCACGCCAGGCCCCGGACCCCGCCGGCGGCGCGCCATGGGCCTTGCGGAGCTGGAACGCGCGCGTCAACGCGAAGGTGTCCGCCGGTGAGCGCGCTCTGCGCTGCTTCCAGGTCGGCCACCCCGCGCCGGGCGGCGGGCTCGTCCTGCCCGGGCTCGACGGCAGAGACCGCGCGCTGAGCTTCCAGGGCGAGATGTACTGCAACGCGCCCGACTGGCTGGAGAAGCACGCCGCCGGCGCGTCCGTCCGCGTCGAGGTCGACGACCCGTCCTCGGCCGACCCGAAGCCCGTACGGGCGGTCGTCGCCGGCCTGCTCGGCAAGGGCGTCCGCAGTGCCGAGCTGCTCGGCGCGGGCGCGCCACGTCCGCTCGAGCTCGGGCCCGACGGGACGTTCCTGCTCGTGCTGCCCGGTGACCAGGCGCCGGACTCCGTCCGGGTGCGCCAGACCCGCTCCGACGGCAAGGTGCGCACCACGCGCACGTTCGCCCTCGCGGAGTCGTGCCGGCTGCAGCCGGGCCGCAACGTGCGGGTCGCGGACCCCGACGGCGGGCCGTCCTGGACCTACGGGGAATCGACCGTCGACAGGAGCCACTGCACGTTCACCGGCCGCGTCATCGCCGACCGCCTGGCCTCCATCAGCGCGACCGACGGGATGATCATGTTCGGCCCGTCCTCATTCACGTCCGCGCCGCCGGGCGGTGGAAGCCGGCGGCTGCCGAGGCGACCGCGTCTGACACTCAGCGTCGCCGGCCCGGGCAACGAGCCGCCACGCACGGACGCCGCCGACGCCCCGCTCGCGCCGCAGATCGCCCGCCGCACGCAGCCCGGCCGCACGATCGTGACCGGCAGCGCCCCGCCCGACGTCACCGCGGTCACCATCCGCACTCCACGCGACGTGCGCACCGTCAAGCCCGTCGCCGGCCTGTTCATGGCCGTCTACGACGGCGCCTTCTACACCGGCGAGATCGTCGTCACGGGCCGCCGCGCCGACGGCAGCACGGTCACCGAGCGCCAGCCGGCGACGTACCGCTAGCTCAGTCCGGCTCGTCCGCGCCGATCAGGCGCTCGAGCCGGACCGTCGGGTTGCGCTGGGCGAAGCGGTCCATGATGAAGCGGTTCGGGAAGACGGCGAGCTGCGTGCCGTCCGCGCGGACGAAGACGTCGGTGTGGCCCGGGTCGGCCAGGACCTTCGCCGCGCCCTCCGCGTCGGTGCGCCGCGCGGCCTGCCACGGCAGCATCTCCGTGCGCACGTCGGCGCCGAACTCGGTCTTGAGCCGCTCGACGGCGACCTCGAACTGCATCGGGCCGACGCCCGCGAGCACCGGCACCGGGTCCTGGGAGTGCTCGCGCCGGAGGACGTGGACGACGCCCTCCTGGTCGAGCTGCTCGAGGCCGCGGCGGAACTGCTTGTGGCGGTTGACGTCGCGGTTGGAGACGGTCACGAACGACTCCGGGGTGAGCGTCGGGATCGGCGGGAAGCGCACCTCCGAGCCGATGTAGAGCGTGTCGCCCACGCGCACGTCGCCGCCGATGATCACGCCGAGCACGTCACCCGGGTAGGCCTCGTCGAGCACGACCCGGTCCTGGCCGAACACCTCGTGCGCGAAGCTCAGCGCGAGCGTCCGGCCGGTGCGTGCGTTGGTCACGCGCATCCCGCGCTCGAAGCGGCCCGAGCAGACGCGCACGAACGCGACGCGGTCGCGGTGGCGCGGGTCCATGTTGGCCTGGACCTTGAAGGCGAGCGCCGCGAACGGCTGGTCGACGGGGCGCGGCGTGCCGTCGTCGGTGACGCGCGGACGGGCCGACGGCGCGATGTCGCGGAGCGTGTCCAGCAGCTGGCCGATGCCGAAGTTCCAGGCGGCGGAGCCGAACAGCAGCGGGATCTGCTCGCCGCTGAGGAACGCCTCCTCGTCGAACTCCGCGCCGTCGACGTCGATGAGCTCGAGCTCCTCCTCGGCGACGGCCCACGCGGGCGCGTCCTCCTCGTCGATCTCGTCCCCGGCGGCGACGACCTCCTCGTGCGCGACGGCGCTGCCGCCGGTCACGCGCGTGAAGCGGTGGAAGGACGCGTCGCGCCGGTCGATCACGCCGCGGAACGCGCCCGGGATGCCGACCGGCCACGTGAGCGGCACGAGCGGCAGCTCGAGCTGCTCGGTCAGGTGGTCGACGATCTCCAGCGGCTCCATGCCGGGGCGGTCGTACTTGTTGACGAACGCCATCAGTGGGATGCCGCGGGCGCGCGCGACCTGGAACAGCTGCTCGGTCTGGGGCTCGACGCCGCGGGCCGCGTCGATCAGGATCACGGCGCTGTCGACGGCCGCCAGCACGCGCAGCGTGTCCTCGGAGAAGTCCTTGTGGCCCGGGGTGTCGAGCAGGTTGAAGACGACGTTGTCGTACTCGAAGCGCAGCACGGTCGAGGTGACCGAGATGCCGCGCCGCTGCTCGACCTCCATCCAGTCCGAGGTGGCGGCCTTGCGCCCGCGCCGGGCGGTGACCGAGCCGGCCTCCCCCACCGCGCCCGCGTACAGCAGCAGCTTCTCGGTGAGCGTCGTCTTGCCCGCGTCCGGGTGCGAGATGATCGCGAACGTGCGGCGGCGTGCCGCCTCCTGCACCAGGGTTGGATCTGCCGCGCTCATGAAGGTCCAGAGTACGAGCGCCGATACGCTGGACCGGCCAGTGTCTCTCCGCCGCACCCGAGTCCTCCGCTGAGTCGTCAACGTTCCGGTTTCCTCGCGGGTCTCGCGGCGTACCTGCTGTGGGGGCTGTTCCCGCTCTACTGGCCGCTGCTCGAACCGGCCGGCGCGGTCGAGATCCTCGCGCACCGGATCCTGTGGTCGGTCGTGCTGCTCGTCGCCGTCCTGGCGTTCACGGACGGCTTCCGCTGGGCGCGTGACCTGACCGGCAAGCAGCGCGGGCTGCTCGCCCTCGCCGCCGCGCTGATCACCGTCAACTGGGGCGTGTTCATCTACGGCGTGAACTCCGGCCACGTGGTCGAGACGTCACTCGGCTACTTCATCAACCCGCTCGTCACGGTCGCGCTGGCCGTGCTGGTGATCGGCGAGCGCCTGCGCCGCGCGCAGTGGGCCGCGGTGGCGATCGCGGCGGTCGCGGTCGTCGTCCTCACGCTCGCCTACGGCCGTCCGCCGTTCATCGCCCTCACGCTCGCGTTCTCGTTCGGGTTCTACGGGCTCGTCAAGAAGCAGGTCGGCATCGGCGGCACCCAGTCGGTCGCGGTCGAGACCGCGTTCCTGCTCGTCCCCGCGCTGCTGTGCATCATCTGGTTCACCGGCACCGGCGAGGGCACGTTCGGCCACGAGGGTGCCGGGCACGCGCTGCTGATGGTGGGTGGCGGCATCGCGACCGCCGTGCCGCTGATGCTGTTCGGCACCGCCGCGGTGCGCATCCCGCTGACGACGATCGGCCTGCTGCAGTACCTCGCGCCGATCATGCAGTTCGGCATCGGCGTCGGCGTCCGCGGCGAGGAGATGCCGACCCCGCGCTGGATCGGCTTCGGCCTCGTCTGGCTCGCGGTGATCGTGTTCACCGTGGACAGCCTGAACGCGCGCCGCCGGGTCGCGGTGCCGGCCGCGCTCGCGACGAAGTCCTAGAGGTAGCCCATCGGGTCGACGGGGTTGCCGCCGACACGGGTCTCGAAGTGCAGGTGCGCGCCGGTGGAGTTGCCGGTGTTGCCGACGTAGCCGATCACGTCGCCCTTGCTCACGTTCGCGCCGACCGAGGTGCCGTAGCGGACCTGGTGCGCATAGCACGTGGACAGCGCGCCGCCGTGCTGGATGCAGGTGTAGTTGCCGTAGCCGCCGGTCCAGCTGGCGAGCACGACCTTGCCCGACTCGGCGGCGCGGATCGGCGTGCCGACGGGCGCAGCGATGTCGATGCCCGCGTGCAGGCGGCCCCAGCGCTGGCCGAACGGGGACGTGAACGTGCCGCCGACGGGCCAGATCATCGAGCCGTTGCCGCGGCGGATCGGGCCGGGCGCCGAGGAGAAGCCGGCGAGCCGCGCCTGGATCCGCTGCTCCTCCTTCTGCAGCGAGACGAGGTGGCTCTCGAGCTTCTTGCGCGACGTGCGCGTGGACACGAGCGCCTGGCGCTTGTCGCTGCGGGTCGCCTCGAACTGCTCGCGCCGGTCGACGAGCCGGTTCTTGATCGCCAGGACCTCCAGACGGCGCTGCGACACGATCTTCGTGACCTTGCGCTGACGCGCCTCGAAGCGATCCAGGCGCTTCTCGGTCGCGGTCGCCTCGGCCTTGGCCTTGACGACGCGGTCGAGGATGCGAGCGTCCTGCTGGGAGACGCGCTGCATGAACTCGGTGCGCGTGATCAGGTCGGCGAAGCCCTCGGACTCGAGGATGACGGTCACCAGGTCGGGCTCATCCGCCTTGTAGAGGTAGACGAGCCGGTCCTTGAGCGCGGCGCGGGACTCGGCCAGCCGGGCGCGCAACCGCGTCAGGCGGGCGCGCTCCTTGCGCAGCTCCTCCTGCAGGCGGGAGAGCTCCGCGCGCTTGTTGGCGAGGTCGGCCTCGATCTTGGTCTGGCGGCCTTGCAGCGTCGAGATGTCGCCCTGCAGCGTGTTGATCCGGCGCGAGTAGCCCTCGATCGTGCTCGTCAGCGAGCGCTCGCGCCGCTTCTTGGCTTCGATCTCCCCGCGCTTCTGCTCGATCTTGCGCTGCAGCTGCTGGCCGTTCGAGGCGACCGGCAGGAACAACCACACGACGAACGGGACCGCGACGAGGGCGAGGATGAGGCGACCGTGAGACATCCGGCGGGCCATCCTATGCGCGGTCGGGCCGATTTAGGCGAGGCGCAAGCAACCCTGCAAATCAGCGCCTTATGCGGTAGCGCACATGCACGATGCCGTCCTCGCCCGCAAGCACGCGCACGCGCTCCAGCTCCGCGTGCTGCTCCTCGAACAGCCTCCGGCCGCGCCCGAGGAGGACCGGCACGACGTGGACCTGAAGCTCGTCGAGCACGCCGGCGGCCAGCGCCAGCCGCGCGACCGTCACCCCGTGCACGAGCACGTCCTTCTCGCCCGCGGCGCCCGTGGCCTCGGTCATCGCCGCGCGCACGTCGTCCATGAAGCGGACGAGCGGCCAGCGGCTCTCGGTGCGCGTGCGGCTGAGGATGAAGATCGGCACGCCGTCGTGGTGGTCGCCGTTCCAGTAGTCCGCCGGCTCGACCGTGCCCCGCCCCGCGACGACGGCGCCGGTCGCCATCAGCTCGTCGAACACCTCGCGGTTGACGCCCGACAGCGCGGCCGCCTTGTGGTCGGGCGCCGGGAAGATCCACTCGTGCAGGCGCTCACCGCCGTCCCCCAGCCCGTTGTCGGGACGCTCGTTCGGGCCGGCGACGAAGCCGTCCAGGGACATCGACATGTCGAGCACGGTGGCCATCTGCAGTCTCCTTCAGAGGATCGCTTTCACTTGAGCGACGAACGGGCGGAGCCGATTTCGACACATCCGTGCGACGATCTCGTTCGATGCCGACCGACCCGTACGGTGGGCGGGCGCCGACCAGCCACGAGCGGCGGGCGGGCGCGCCCTGGGACGCGTCCTACCGGGACGGTCCGGCGCCGTGGGACGTCGGCCGGCCGCAACCCGCGATCGTCCGGGTGGCCGAGCGCTTCTCCGGCCCGGTGCTGGACGCCGGCTGCGGGACGGGCGAGAACGCGCTGCACGTCGCCGCGCTCGGGCTGCCCGTGCTCGGCGTGGACGTCGCCGAGACCGCCGTCGCGCTCGCGCGCGAGAAGGCCGCGGCCCGCGGGAGCGACGCGCGGTTCGAGGTCGGTGACGCGCTGCATCTGCCCCGATTGAAGCTGACGTTCACGACGGTGCTGGATTGCGGGCTGTTCCACACGTTCGACGGCGACGAGCGCCGCGCCTACGTGCAGGGCCTCGGCGCGGTCACCCGCGCCGGCGGCGAGGTGTTCGTCCTGTGCCTCAACGACGAGCCGCACCCGGTCGGCGAGGCGGAGCTGCACGCGGCCTTCGCGAGCGGTTGGGACGTCGTCTCGATCGTGCCCGAGCGGATCGAGACGCGCTTCCACGCCGACGGCGCGCACGCGTGGCTGGCCACGGTCCGGCGCGTCCCGCTTTAGTAGGCGGCATGAAGCCAGAGACCTGGGCCATCGTCGGTGGCCGCCCCGACCGCGTGCCCGGCGCGCCGTTGAACACCCCGCTCGTGCCCGCGTCGAACTTCGTGCTCGGCACCGAGCGGCTCTACAGCCGGACGGAGGCGACTGACACGTGGGAGGCGTTCGAGGCCGTGCTCGGCGGTCTCGAGGGCGGGCACGCCGTGTCGTTCTCCTCCGGTATGGCCGCCTGCAGCGCGGTGCTCGGCCAGCTGCCGACGGGCGCGCACCTCGTGATCCCCGACGACTGCTACCAGGGCGTGGCGGGCATCGCCGAGGCCGGCGCGCGCGACCACGGCTGGCGCGTGGAGCGCGTTCCCGCCCCGGACACGGACACGTGGATCGCGAAGCTGCTCGAGGCGGACGTGGTGTGGCTCGAGTCGCCCACCAACCCGCTGCTGGACGTGTCCGACGTGGCCGCGGTGTGTGCCGCGCCGCGCAAGGACGGGACGCGCGTGATCGTCGACAACACGTTCGCGACGCCGCTCCTTCAGCAGCCGCTCGCGCTGGGCGCCGACGTGGTCGTGCACTCGGCGACGAAGTTCCTCGGCGGGCACGCGGACCTGCTGATGGGCGCGGCGGTCGCCAAGGACGAGGCGCAGCGCGAGCTGCTGATCACCGCGCGCAAGCTGTACGGCGCGACGCCCGGCACCCTGGAGGCGTTCCTGGCCACGCGCGGCGTGCGCACGCTGCCGGTGCGGCTCAAGACCGGCATCGCCAACGCGGTCGAGCTGGCGGCGCGGCTCGAGGCGCACCCGGCGGTGCAGCGGGTCCGCTACCCGGGGTTCGGCGCGGTCGTGAGCTTCGAGCTCGCCGACGCGGAGACCGTCGACCGCGCGTGCGCGGCGATCAAGGTCATCTGGAACGCGACCAGCCTCGGCGGCGTCGAGTCGACGATGGAGCGGCGCAGCGTGCACCCCGGGCAGGAGCACATCCCGGACGGCCTGATCCGCATGAGCGTCGGCTGCGAGGACGTCGAGGACCTCTGGGCCGACCTCGAGCAGGCGTTCGCGGCCTAGCTGTCCTTCAGCGTCAGCGGCGCGTCTTCCGGCTGGCCGTAGGCCTCCGTGAACGCGCGCCGCGTCGCCCCGACGATCTCGACCGATGAGTTTCACGTCGCCGCTGCGTCCTGGCTCACATGCCCAACCTCATGGTCGACTTCATCATCACCCTCGACGGCTACGGCGGCGCCGACGGCTGGCCGGGCTTCTGGGGCATGGAAGGCCCGGAGTACCTGGCCTGGATCGGGCAGGACTCGGCGGAGGACTACACGACGCTGATGGGCGCGACCACCTACCGGCTGATGTCCGGGTTCGCCGCGGACATGCCCGACGACGCCGGGATGGCCGGGCTCACCGCCATGCGCAAGGTCGTGTTCTCCTCCACCTTGAAGGAGCCGCTGGAGTGGGACAACTCGACGCTGGTGGCCACCGACGCCGTCGCGGCCGTGCGTGAGCTCAAGGCGCACGGCCCGCTGCGCACGCTCGGCAGCGTGAGCCTCTGCCGGTCGCTGCTCGCGGCCGGCCTGGTGGACCGCTTCCGCGTCGTCATCTTCCCGGTGATCACCGGCGTGACCGGCAACGACCGGATCTTCGACGCCTACCCGGACGTCAAGCTCGAGCTCGTCGACAGCCGCCTGTTCGACGGCCGCCTGCAGATGCTCGACTACGTCCCGACGGTGCTCGACGGACCGCCCGGCAGCGGCGGTTGACAGGTGTCGCTTCAAGACACGGCATCTGTCGCTGGTCTGGACGCCTGACGCGCGGCAAGCTGGTGCGCCTATGACCGCATCGATCTTCACCGGCACCCTTCCGGCGCTGATGACCCCCTGCAAGGACGACCGCACGCCGGACTTCGACGCGCTCGTGCGCAAGGGCCAGGAGCTGATCGGCCACGGCATGTCCGCCGTCATCTACTGCGGCTCGATGGGCGACTGGCCGCTGCTGACGGACGCGGAGCGGATGGAGGGCGTCGAGCGGCTCGTGGACGCCGGCATCCCGGTCATCGCCGGCACCGGCGCGATCAACACGCGCACCGCGGTCGCGCTCGCCGAGCACGCGCAGCGGGTCGGCGCCAAGGGTCTGATGGTCATCCCGCGCGTGCTGTCGCGCGGCTCGGTCCTGTCCGCCCAGAAGGCGCACTTCAGCGCGATCCTCTCGGCCGCCCCCGAGCTGGAAGCCGTCATCTACAACAGCCCGTACTACGGGTTCGCGACGCGCGCCGACCTCTTCTTCGCGCTGCGCGCCGAGCACCCGAACCTGGTCGGCTTCAAGGAGTTCGGCGGCGACGAGGACCTGCGCTACGCGGCCGAGCACATCACGAGCGCCGACGACGGCGTCGCGCTGGCGGTCGGCGTCGACACGGCCGTCTTCCACGGCTACGTGAACTGCGGCGCGACCGGCGCCATCACCGGCATCGGCAACGTGCTGCCGAAGGAGGTCCTGCACCTCACGAACCTGTGCGTCGCGGCGGCGCGCGGCGAGGCCGACGCGCGCCGGCGCGCCCGTGAGCTCGAGCAGGCGATGGCGGTGCTCGCGTCGTTCGACGTCGGCCCCGACCTCGTCCTGTACTTCAAGCACATGCTCGTGCTGCGCGGCGAGGCCGAGTACACGCTGCACTTCAACGAGACCGACGCGCTCACCCCCAGCCAGCAGGGCTACGTGGAGCGCCAGCTCGAGCTCTTCGACGCCTGGTACGCCGACTGGAGCCGGCTGCCCGGCGCGGTGCAGACCTACAGGCCCTGAACCCGCGCGAGCCGGCCCAGGGCCAGCCGCGTCCGGCCCTTGACCGTGCCGAGCGCGACGGACAGCCGCGCGGCGATCTCGCTCTGGGTGAGCTCGTGGAAGTACGCGAGCGCGATCACCTCCCGCTGCGCGGCCGGCAGCCCGGCGACGGCCGCGTGCAGCCGCTCGCGCGTCTGCGTGTCGGCGACGGCGCGGTCGGGCGTCGGCTCCCTCGACGGCGCGCCGAGCAGGACGCTGTCGTCGTGCACGAGCCGCCGCTGGTGCACGGCCGCGTGGCGGCGTGCGTCGATCGCCCGGTTGCGCGCGACCGTGTGCACCCACGCGCCCGCCCCGCCGGGCCGGCGGCGCAGCGTCCCCGCGTCGCGCCAGAGGGCGAGGAACGCCTCCTGCGTGGCGTCCTCGGCCAGGTCGCGGCACAGGCGCCGGGCGGTGGCGTGCGCGGTCCCGAAGTGCCGCTCGTAGAGCTGGGTGAACGCGCGCTCGTCGCGTGAGGCGACCCGCTCCAGCAACTCGTCGTCCGTCAACACGTCGGCGACCGTAGCCGCAACCGGTGTGAACATTCTCTGAACTCGTTCCGCGGGCCGGCCGGCGGTGTGAGAATGGGCGCATGCACGTCCGCGGGTCCATCCTGGTGGTCGACGACGAGCCGACGATCGGCGAGGTCGTCTCCGCCTACCTGCAGCGCGCGGGCTACGAGACGCGGGTCGCGCTGGACGGGGACGCCGCGCTCGCGGCCGTCGCCGAGCGGACGCCCGACCTGATCGTCCTGGACCTCATGCTGCCCGGCACGGAAGGGCTCGAGGTGATGCGCCGCGTGCGCGAGCGGGCCGACCGGTCGAGCGCGATCATCCTGCTGACCGCGAAGGGCGGCGAGTCCGACCGCGTGACCGGGCTGCGGCTCGGCGCCGACGACTACGTGGTCAAGCCGTTCTCCCCCGCCGAGCTGGTCGCGCGCGTGGACGCGGTGCTGCGCCGCTTCGAGACGCTGCGCGCGGACGAGCCGGCGCTGACGTTCGGGCCGCTCGAGATCGACCCGACCGCGCGTCGCGTGCACAACGGCGGCGAGGAGGTCGCGCTGACCACGCGCGAGCTCGACCTGCTCCTGTTCCTCGCCCGCCATCCGGGCCGGGCGTTCACGCGCGAGGAGCTGATGGACCAGGTGTGGCGGTACGCGTTCTACTCGGACACGTCCACGGTGACCGTGCACATCCGGCGGCTGCGGGCCAAGCTCGAGCGCGACCCGGAGCAGCCGCGCTGGATCGAGACGGTATGGGGCGTCGGGTACCGCTTCGCGGGCTAGCGCTCGCGGGCGCGCTGTCGCTCGCGCTCCCCGGCGTGGTGTGGCTCTGCTACGACCTGCACGGCGCCTGGGTGACGCTGCTGATCGTCGCGCCGTTGGCCTTCCTGACGGTGCTCGCGGGCGAGTGGATCGCGCAGCGCCGACCGGGTGGGCTGCGCCGTCAGTTCGCGCTCGTCGCGACCCTCGGCGTGGTCGCGCTGGCCGTCGGCGTGGCGCTGTTCGTGTCGCTGATGTTCCTGTCCAGCCACGACGCGCTGATGACCGTGCTGCTGGCGATCTACGCGGGCGCGCTGGTGCTGTGGCTGTCCGGGCGCGTGGCGTCGCGCGCGCTCGCCGACGTGGACGCGATCCGGTCCACCCTGGCCGCGGTCGGCGAGGGCCGCCGCGACCTGCGCGTCGCGCCGACCGGCGACGACGAGCTCGCGCGGCTCGGCCGCCAGGTCGACGAGATGATCGTGCGCCTGGACCGCGAGGAGCGCGCGCGCCGCGAGCTGTTCGCCGCCGTCTCGCACGACCTGCGCACCCCGATCACGTCGCTGGGCCTGCTCGCCACCGCGATCGACGACTCGATCGTCGACGAGGCCAAGCGCCGCGAGTACGCGGGCCGCATGAACACGCACGTCCGCCAGGTCGCGGCGTTGATCGACGACCTGTTCGACCTCACGCGGCTGGAGGCGAAGGAGCTCGAGTGGACGATGGACCGGCTCGCCGTCCACGACCTCGTCCACGACGCCGTCGAGGCGATGCGCCCTGCCGCGGACGCCGGCTCGGTCGCCGTCCGCGCCGACGTGAACGGCTCCATCGTCTGCTCGCACGGCAACCGCGAGCAGCTGAGCCGCGTGCTGTTCAACCTGATCCAGAACGCGATCCACCACACGCCGCCCGACGGCAGCGTGACCGTGCACGTCGAGGACCGCGACGACGGCGTCGAGATCGAGGTCGCCGACACCGGTGCGGGCATCGCGGCCGAGCAGCGCGACCGCGTCTTCGAGCCCTTCTATCGCGGCGACGCGGCCCGCCAGCCGCCGGGCGCCGGACTCGGGCTCGCGATCTCGCGCGCGATCGTCGAGGCGCACGGCGGGTCGATCTGGCTGGAGGAGGCGAGCGTCGGCACGCGCGTGCGGTTCCGCCTTCCCGCGTATCGCTAGCGCGGGTCCGGCACCACGAGGCCCCGCGGGCGGGCGTCAGGACGCGGGGCCGCGAGGCGCCAGACCGCGACGGCCGCCGCGCCGATCACGACGGCGCCCGCGAGCCCCGTCCAGGCGAGGCTGTCCGTGAACGCCGCCGCGGCGGGGCCGAACGCCTCGGACGAGCCGAGCGCGGCCGCCAGCGACTCGCGCACGGCGGGCGTGGCGTCGGCCGGGAGGCCCGCGCGGTAGAGCGCCGCCGCGACCGTGCCCAGGATCGCGATGCTGAGCACCATCCCGAACTCGTACGAGGTCTCCTCGATCGCTGCGGCGCTGCCGGCCTTCTCGGCCGGCGTGTCGGACATGATCAGCGCCGACGCGATCGACAGGGTCCCCGTGCCGAGGCCGACCACGCTCATGGCGACGACCAGCGTCAGCAGGTCGATCGGCAGGGCGAACAGCAGCAGGAACCCCAGCGCGCTCGTCGCCAGCCCGGCGCTCAGCGTCGCGCGGGCGCTGGTGCGCTCGGCCAGCGGCGGCGCGAGCAGCGAGGCGACGACGGACGCGCCCGCCGCCGGCAGCAGCCACAGCCCGGCCGCCAGCGGTGAGAGCCCTTCGATCAGCTGCAGGTGCTGCGCGCCGAGCAGGAAGAGCGCGCCCATGGCGAACATCGCGCTGACGGCCGTGACGACACCGGCGCGGAACCGCCGGCCGGCGAGCAGCCGGACGTCCAGCATCGGCTGCGGCGACCGCAGGGAGCGGCGGACGAACGCCGTCAGCGCCACGACGCCGACCGCCCCGACGATCGCGGCCCCGGGCTCGAAGCCGTGCTTGCCCAGCTCCTTGATCGCGTAGACCAGCCCGGCCATCCCGGCGAGTGACAGCACGACGCTGGCGGCGTCGATCCGCCCCGGGCGGGCCGAGCGGCTCTCCGGCAGGAGCGCGACCGCCGCGACGACCGCGACCGCCATCAGCGGGACGTTGACCAGGAACGCGGCGTGCCAGGAGAACGCCTCCAGCAGCGCGCCGCCCACGACGGGGCCGAGCCCCGCGCCGCCGCCGGCCACGGCCGCCCAGACGCCGAGCGCCATGCCGCGCTCGCGCGCGTCGGTGAACAGCGTCCGGATCATCGCCAGCGTCGCCGGCATGATCATCGCGCCGCCCACGCCGAGCAGCGCGCGCAGCGCGATGATCGTCCCCGCGCCGTCGGCGAGCACGATCGCGAGCGAGACGACCCCGAAGATCGCGTAGCCGGTGATCAGCAGGCGGCGGCGGCCGAAGCGGTCGCCGAGCGCGGCGGCCGTCACCAGCACGCCGGCGACGACCAACGAGTACGCGTCGACGATCCACAGCAGCTCGACCGACGTCGGCCGCACGTCGCGCGTGAGCTCGGGCAGCGCGACGTTGAGGATCGTCATGTCCATCATCACGACGAGCAGGCTCAACGACAGGACCGCCAGCCCGACCCAGCGCCGCGGATGCGGCTGGAGCTCGGTGCTCATCGGCCCGCCCCCGCGAAGAACGTGCCGACGACGAGGTCCGCGAGGTCCCGGCGCGCGACGTTGCCCCAGCGCGTCGACTCGCGCGCGGACACCATCAGCCCGTAGACGACGTCGGCGATCCAGCGCGGCGGCAGGTCGCTGCGCAGGACGCCCACCCGCTGGGCCTGGGCGTAGAAGACGACCTCGCGCTCGACGATCGCGAGCGTGCGCTCGGTCAGCTCGGGCGCGCCGGCGGCGAAGTCGTCGGTGAGGACGATGCCGAAGTCGGCGGCGTCGACCACGTACTGGCGCAACAGCGCGCGCAGCGTGGCGTCGAGGACCGCCGGCTCGGTGCTCTCCGACGCCGCTTGGAGGCCGACCTGCGCCTGCGTGAGCTCCCAGCGGTCGATCGCGCGGCGGGCGATCTCGGCGATCAGCGCCTCGCGCGAGCTGAAGTGGCGGTGCAGCGTCGCACGGCTGGAGCCGACGGCCGTCGCGATCTCCGCCATCGTCGCCGTCGCGGTCCGGTTGAGGACGCCCAGCGCGGCGTCCAGAAGCTCTTCTCGCGAAGCCATCGTGAGACGAGCATAGCGCGAATGAGACACAGTTGTCTCAAACGAGACGGCGCGCGCTCAGAACACAGTTGTGTGTGGCGTTGCACAGGTCGCCTACCGAAGGTAAGCGACTATGAGGGCATGAATTCGGAACGTTCCCAGGCGTATGGCCGCGTGATGCGCACGCTCGAGGACCTCGGGCCGAGCAAGCTCCTGCCGGCCGAGCAGGCCCGCGTGCGCGCGGTGGCGGACACCCTCCTCTTCTCCGAGGATGGGCGCGACGACACCACGGTCGAGGCGATCGGCAGCGTCCACGCGCTCACCGACCACCTCGTCGCCACCGAGCGCTGGAGCGAGTCCAGCGCCCAGCAGCTGCGCGACGACCTCGAGGCCTGCGGGCCCGCGCTGCTCCTGCGCTGAGCGGCGCTGAACACGGCGGCTACCCGTACCCCCGGGTGGCCGTCGACGCTGTAGCCTCCGCCGCGGTGAATGTATGAGAGCCGCCGCTGAACAGATCACGTCGCGCCGCCCGGGCTGAGTCCCGGCCCTTCGCGCGACGCCGCCTTCTGTTCTTCGTTCACCTTCTGGAGGTACTCGTATGTCGCGCGATCAGCGCACCCGCGACCGTCGGCGCACGCCTTCCGCGTTTCGCTGCCGTAACTGCGGCCTGGACATCGGCTCGGCGGCGCCGGGCACCGCACATCGCAACCACTGCCCGACCTGCCTGTGGAGCCTGCACGTCGACGACGCGCCGGGCGATCGGGACGCGGACTGCGAAGCGGCGATGGAGCCCGTCGGCATCACGGTCCGGCGCAATGGCGAGTGGGCCCTCGTGCATCGCTGCCGCGGTTGCGGGACCGTGCATCTGAACCGCATCGCGGGCGACGACAACGCGCTCGCCTTGATGCACCTCGCGGTCCGTCCCCTGGCGACGCCGCCGTTCCCGCTCGACCGGCTCAACCAGCTGTAAGTCACCGTCGGGTCGGTACCGCTCCCGGTACCGACCCGACGTAACGCGCGGCCGGCGCGCCGTCATATAACGGGCGTGATCAGAAGCGACGCTGCCCTGATAGCCGCGTCCCGCAGCGATGCGGGCGCGTTCCGAGAGCTCTACGACCGCTACGCCGACCGGGTGCTCGCGTACCACCGGCGCCGCTCGGGCGACGAGGACGCCGCACACGAGCTGACCGCCGAGACGTTCGCCCAGGCGTGGCTCGTGCGAGCCCGGTTCCGCGACGAGTGCGACGGCAACGCCGGCCCCTGGCTGTTCGGGATCGCCCGCAACGTGCTGCTGCACTCGGTCCGCCGCCGGGCGCTCGAGCACGGCGCGCGCGAGCGGCTCGGGATGCTGGTCGAGCCACCACCCGCCGTTCCCGACGAGACGTGGCTGGACGGCCTCGACGAGGCGCTCGACGCCCTCCCCCACTCCCAGCGCGAGGCGATCCGCCTGCGCATCGAAGACGACCTGGAGTACGAGGCGGTCGCCGCCAGCCTCGGCACGACGCCCGCCGCCGCGCGCGTGCGCGTGCACCGCGGCCTGACCGCGCTCCGCACCCGCCTCACCAAGGAGACCCGATGACCGACCGCCTCGCCGCCATCGGCGACGACCTCGAGCGCGCGACGCGCCGCCATCTGGGCTCGCACCAGCGACGCCGCCGGCGCGTCCTGACCGGCGCGGTCGCCGTGGCGCTGCTCGTCCCCGGCGCCGCGGTCGCCGGCAGCCTGCTCACGACCGGCGACGTCGAGCGCTCGCTGCCGGCCGGCACCAAGTTCCTCGTCGGCACCACGCCGACGTGCACCACCGTCGAGGAGGGCATCGAGTACCGGTGCACGATCGAGGGCGACTTCAAGGCGGAGGTCGAGGACCTCAAGGGCACCGTCGAGCCGACCGTCGACGCCACGAGCCACGTCAACGGCGGCTGCCGCTCCACGCGCTCCGACGGCCGCGAGTGGCGCTGCTACATCGGCGAGGAAGCGGTGCGCCAGCGGATCATCGGCCCCGACTTCCTCGGCGCGTACTCCGCGGGCCCGGGCGTGGGCTAGCGCCCTTTCGAGCGCCCCGGGCGCTCGCGCCAGACGATCTCCGTCCACCGCTCGCCGTCCCAGTAGCGCCGCACGCCCGTCTGGTCCTTGTACCAGCCGGGCTCGCCGCCCTCCGGGGGCGGGGGCGGCGGCGGGTGGTCGACCATCGTCGCCGCATGGTCGGGCTCGGGCTCCGGCTCCGCGGGCGCCGGCTCGACCGGCGCGCGGGCGGTGAACTCGGTCGTGGTGCTCGGGGCCGGCGCCGGCGCGGGCGGCTTGCGCGGTGGCTTCCACCACCCGCTCACCAGCACGCCCAGCAGGCCGCCGAGCGCGAGGCCGGCGGCACCGAGGCAGACCGCCACACCGGGCGCGTCCGCCGCGATCTCGCGGCCGGCGTAGGCCCCGCCCGCCGCACCGAGCAACGCGACCGTCACGATCACCAGCCCTTGCCACCTCAACGCCCGCTCCCCGTCCGCACGTCCGCTCTTGGTCCGAGTATGCCCACCGTTCGAGCGCGGTGACCAGCAAGTCCGCAACCTCTGTGCAGGCAGCGACGTCTAAGCGGTCGTGCCGTCCTCCTCCCGCGTGATCCTCGTCCTGCTCGCCCTGCTGCTGGTGCCCGCCACGGCCGCCCACGCGCAGGAGGACGATCGCGTCGAGATCCTCCGCGACTGCGCCGACGACGACATCCTCCAGGGCGACTACCCCGCCTCCAAGATGCGCGACGCGCTCAACAACATGCCGGCCGAGCTGGAGGAGTACTCGAAGTGCCGGGACATCCTCTCGCGCGGGATCGCGGCCAAGACGGCCGCCTCCAAGCCCGACGACGGCTCCGCGGCCGCCGGCCCGTCCGGCGGGAGCGCGGGCGGCGGCAACGCCTCCCCGGCGGCGCCCGACGCGACCGCCACGGCCAGCGCCGCTCCCCAGCGCACGGGCCGCGACGTGGGCGTCCAGGTCGGCCCGTCGACACCGCAGGACTGGAAGGCGATCGACGGCGCGATCGAGCGCGGCGGTGACGCCGTCCCGGTCAACGGCCGGCCGGTCTCCCCCGCCGCGACGGTCGGCCGCAACGGGATGCCGGGCTCGGTCATCGTCGTCCTGGCGCTGCTGGGCGCCGCGGCGCTGGCGGCCTTCGCGGCGCCCGTGCGGCTCAGGCGCCTGTCCGCGCGAACGTGATGTGCGTGACGCCGCTGGGCGAGGCCGTGCTCTCGATCCGGTAGGTCCGCTCGAGCCCTTCGAGGCCGTCCCAGAGCCGAACGCCGCGACCGAGGAGGATCGGGACGACCGCGACGTGCATGTGGTCGATCAGCCCTTCGGCGAGGAACGCGCGGATGATCTTCGCTCCACCGCCGATCCGGACGTCGCTCCCGCCGGCGGCCTCGCGCGCGACCGCGAGCGCCTCGGCGGGCGACGCGTCGAGGAAGTGGAACGTCGTGCCGCCCTCCATCTCGATCGACGGCCGCGTGTGCCGGGTCAACACGTAGACCGGCGTGTGGAACGGCGGATTGGCGCCCCACGCGCCCTTCCAGTCCGGCTCGTCCTCCCAGCCCGGATGCCCGAACTTGCCGGCGCCCATGATCTCGGCGCCGATGCCCGGGTCGTGCCGCTGGACGAACGCGTCGTCGACCCCGGCGTTCCCGTCGGCACTCCACCACCGCGTGGCGAACATCCACTCGTGCAGCCGGTCGCCGGCGTGGCCGAAGTGGGCGTCGCGGCTCTGGCCTTCACCGGTGCCGAAGCCGTCGAGGGAGATCGAGAAGTTGTGGACGCGAACGATCGACATGCCCGCAGCTTGCGCCCGCACGGCCGGTTCGTCCAATGCCAACTTCCGCGGGAATCCATAGATAGGGTTGATGAATGGACGTCAACCGGCTGCGCGTCATCGACGCCGTCGCCCGTCACGGGTCGGTCACCGAAGCGGCGAAGGCGCTCCACTACTCGCAGCCGTCGGTCACGCACCACCTCTCACGGCTCGAGGCGGAGACCGGCGCGCAGCTGCTGCAGCGGGTCGGCCGCGGCATCCGGCTCACCCCCGCCGGCGAGCTGCTGGCCGCGCGCGCCGCGGAGATCATCGGCCGGATCGACGCCGCCGGGGCCGAGCTGGCCGCCCACGTGGGGCTCGAGGCCGGCCGCGTGCGGCTCGCCGGCTTCGCGTCGGCGAACGGCGCGCTCGTCCCGCCCGCGCTGGCCGTCCTCGCCGAGCGTCATCCGCACCTGGACGTCAGCCTGGTCGACGCGCATCCGGGCGAGGCGCTGGAGCTCCTGCGGACCGGCAAGATCGACGTCGCGATCGTCTTCCGGTACGAGCAGACCGAGCCGGAGCCGTCGGGCGTGCGTCTGCGGCACCTGCTCGACGACACCGTGCACGTGCTGTCCACCCGTCCCGAAGGCGACCTGGCCAGCCTGAGCGACCGCACGTGGATCGCCGGCTGTGAGCGGTGCCGTGGCCACCTGCTGTCGCTGTGCGCCGACGCCGGGTTCGCGCCGCGGATCGGCTCCACGTCCGACGACATGGTCGTCATGCAGGCGTGGGTGGTTGCCGGGCTCGGCGTCACGACGCAGACCGGCCTCGCGCTACGCGCGCATCACACCGACGGCGTCGTGGCGACCGAGCTGCCCGGCGTCAAGCGGCAGATCTTCGCCGCGACGTACGGCGAGCCACCCGACCCGCCCGCCACGGCCGCGTTGCTGGACGCGCTCGCCGACGCCGCCACCGGGCTGTCGCGGTGACCCGCGTCAGAGGCCGAGCTCGGTCAGCCCCGGATGATCGTCGGGGCGCGGCCCGGACCGGTCCCAGTGGAACATGCGCTCGGACTCCTCGATCGCGACGTCGTTGATGCTCGCGTGCCGCTCCGCCATCAGCCCGTCCGCGTCGAACGCCCAGTTCTCGTTGCCGTACGCCCGGAACCACTGCCCGGCGTCCGAGTGCCACTCGTACGCGAACCGCACCGCGATCCGGTCGTCGGTGAACGCCCACAGCTCCTTGATCAGCCGGTACTCGTGCTCGCGCTCCCACTTGGCGGTGAGGAACGCCACGATCTCCTCGGTGCCCGTGATGAAGGTCGAGCGGTTGCGCCAGCGGCTGTCCGCCGTGTAGGCCCCGGCGCAGCGCTGCGGGTCCCGCGAGTTCCACGCGTCCTCAGCCGCGCGGATCTTCTTGATCGCGCTCTCGCGGGTGAACGGCGGCAGCGGCGGCCGGGCGGTGGGCATACGTGTCGCTCCTTACGCGATGAATTTCCGGGACGTCCCAAGTCATACCGGGTTGTCCGATCCCTGAAGAAGGAGCCCCACCCATGTCGAACGTGAGCCACGAGACCATCACCGTCACCCCGTACTTCGTGGCCGACCTGCTCGCCGCGGACGAGCGGATGCCGGTCTACGTCCACGTCATCGACCACCCCGACGCCCGCGTGCTGGTCGACACCGGCATGACCGAGCTGCACCCGTTGGCCGCCGACATGGACCCCCGCCTACGCCCGCTGACCGAGCACGACCTCGACCTCGCGAGCATCGACATCGTCGTCAACACCCACCTGCACTTCGACCACTGCGGCGGCAACCACCTCTTCGCCGGCAAGCCGATCTACGTCCAGCGGCGCGAGCTCGAGGACGCCCGCACGTTGGACGACTACACCATCCGCGAGTGGGTCGACCCGTCCGGCGTCGAGTACACCGCGGTCGACGGCGAGCACGAGCTGCTGCCCGGTGTGCGCCTCGTCCCCGCCCCGGGCCACAGCGACGGCTTGCAGATCGTCGTCGTCGAGGCCGGCGGACGCCGCCCGACCGTCGTCGGAGGTGACGTCGCGGTCTGGTTCGGCGAGCTCGACGAGCCTGAGACCGAGGGCCAGCGGACGGTGCTCGCGCTCGAGCCCGAGGCCGTCTGGCTCACACACACGGCTGAGCCCTGGCGCCCGCCGAGCGCCTGACCTACCGCCGACGCAGCGGGGCGAGCGCCGCTTCGAGATCGGGGCTCAGCTCGATCCGGCGCGGCGCGCTCATCAGCTGCCACCGAGACACGCCGAGCCCGGCGATGCCCATCACCGCCTGCGCGGCACCAAGGGCAACGGCCGGCTCGCGCGCCGGTGGGCGGGCGGCGGTCACACTACGCTGCCCGAGGCGGTCGCACTACGCTGCCGGACATGGCAGTGCTCGGCTTGGACCACGTGCAGATCGCGGCGCCAGCGGGTTGCGAGGACGCGGCGCGACGCTTTTACGGAGACCTCCTCGGACTGGTCGAGGTACCGAAGCCTGAGCCGTTGCGCGCCCGAGGCGGCGTGTGGTTCGCGATCGGCGCGCAGCAATTGCACGTCGGCGTGGAGGCGAACTTCGCTCCGGCGCGCAAGGCGCACCCGGCGCTGCTCGTCGAGTCGTCGGCGCTCGATGCGCTCGCGGACCGCCTGCGGGCGGCGGGCTTCGAGGTCACCTGGGATCACGACCTCCCGGGCGTGCGCCGGTTCTACGTCGCGGACCCGTGGGGCAACCGCGTCGAGCTGTTGACTGCCTGAACCGCACGACGTGTCGTTTCGGTCGCATCCCGTGGCTGCAGCCGGCCTACCGCGACGTGTGGTCGTTCGCACCGGAGCTCATCGTGACCGTGACGATCGGCAGGCCAGTCGACGAGAGCCACCTTCGAAGGCGGCCGGGTCCTTGACGCTATCCGGGATCAGGCTCATCCGTGACTTGGACGGTCGCGGCCCACAGCTGGTGAGCGCGAGCGATCTGAAACGACTCGGTTGCTTCGACGGTGGGCGCCCACTGGCTGGCGTCGTGTCCCCCTCCGTACCAAATGGCGTCGACGACGCCTGAACGCTCGCCACCCGTCGGCGCGACGAGCCGAAAGTCATCGTGCACGCGGAACGCGAGCTCGAGCAAAACCACGCTCTCGGCTTGCACATAGCCCATCTCGGCGTTCGGGAACTGCAACTGCCGCCTGAAGAGCAGCACAAACGCCGGCCGATCGGGCTCATGCAGCCAAGACTCCTTCAGATCCAGAACGCCCTGGAAAAGCAGCAAGTCATCTTCACCGTCCGCGTCCGGCCCGAGATCGACCGGCGCCTGAGCCCATTCGGCGAAGGCGCCCCAGATGTCGACCCAGTGAGCGGCCGACGACGTGAGCCGCGCGCGTTGCCTATCCGGCATCCCGGCCGGCTCCTCAACAAAGCCGAACTTGCGGAGGGTGTCCAGCAGTTGTTGCCCGGCTTCGATCCGTTGCATGAGGCCACTCGCCCTGTACGAATGCGTGAGCCTAATGGGTCTGCTGCGCGGCGGTGCGGAGCAGGGCTAGGCCCGCGCGGGTGATCGTCATCCCGACACCTGCGAGCAGGGCGAAGATCAGGCAGACACTCGCCGGTAGGTTGAGCGGGCGGAGGCCCTCGAAGGAATTGACGAGCACCGGTTGCACAAGGGCGACGTAGGCGATGACGATCAAGGTCGCGAGCAGAGCGCCGCTCACGGCCCGACCGCGTACCGCTGCGACCGCGATCAGGCCGCCGGCGATCGCCGCCGGCAGCGTCTGGGCGAACAGGTCGCTGTAGCGAGACGGGAGGTCGCCGCCGAACCGCAGAGCGAACGCGGCGAAGTAGGCGACGGCGAGCGTGATGGCGTCGAGCGCGAACACGGGGAGCAACGTGCGCGCCAGCGCGCGCTGATGCGGTGCTCGCAGACGGCGAGAGGCACGGGTGAGGCCGAGCGCCCAGGACAGGCGGGCCATGCCGGAGAGCTCGGCGAGGTCTGCACGCCACTCCTGCTCATAGCGGGCACGGAGGTCGGTCGGGAGCGTGTCGAGCGCGCGGAGCAGCAGTGCCTGGACGATGATCGACGTCATGCCGTCCTCGGTTTCAGGGTCGGGGCCGGTGCGGGCGTCTGGAAGGGCTCGGCGGCGGCGCGGGCCGCGGCGGCGCCGGCATCGGTGAGCGCGTACAGGCGCCGTGCCGGCCGACCGGCCTGCACGGGATCGAGCTCCTCAGTGAAGCTCCGCAGCCATCCCTCGTCTTCGAGGCGATGCAGCGCGGGGTAGATCGTTCCGCTCTTGATGCCCGTGCGCCTCATCAACTCAAGGCCATAGCGAGGCTCCGCGGGAGCCTCCAGGAACACGTGGAGGAGGCGCAGCGTCTGCAGGGACAACCGCATGACTCTCAATGTAGCTGATCTACATAGGGTCGCGCGCTGTGACCGGCCACGCGGTTAGTCGGACCCCTCAGAGAGGCGAGCTCGTCGAAAAGAACCTCGTTCGGGTCGGCTCGGAAGCGGAGCCAGCAGTCGGGACGAATGCCGTGACCTCGGGGCGGCACTGGACGAGGGCTGGACTCGCGCGCTGCCGGGTTTCCTGAAAGGATCGCGCGCCGCATGGTCAACCGGTTCGTCGCCTCCTGCGCGGTGCTCGTCGCCGCCCTCACCTGGTCCGCTCCCGCAAGCGCGCTGGTGTTCCCGTTCCACGAGCCGCCCGAGATGCTGGGGGCCGTGGCGGACGAGGTCGTCGCGCTCGACTTCGACGGCAACGGCTGGCGGGACGTCGCGGGGGTCTCACGCGCGACGGGCAAGGCGACGCTCGTCCGCAACCACGCAGACGGATTCGACTCGCCGCAGACAGCGACGCTGCCCGGCAACGCAGCGGGTACGGTCGCCGTGGCGGGCGGCGACCTGGACGGCGACGGCCGCGACGAGCTGCTGGCGGCTCTGGGTGACAGCGGGTCGCTCGTCGTCTTCCGCGGCCGCGCAGACGGTGGGCTCGGCGTGCCATACGAGCTCGCGCTGCGCCCCGCCAAGCCGTTGCAGGCCGCCGCTGTGGCGGTCGCCGACATGGACGGCGACGGTGACCGCGACGTGCTGGCCGCGTTCGGCACGAGCGCGACCGTGCTGGCCAACGACGGCCACGGCGCGCTCACGCCGACCGCCGGTGCGGTCGCCGTCCCGGCGCCGTACGACCTCGCCCTGGTCAAGCTGGCCGGTGACGACGACCCGGACCTGGTTGTGACCAGCGCCTACGCCTTGACGCTCGTGCCGGGCGCCGCCGGGACCGGCTTCGGCACGCCGGTCACCCGTGACCTGCCGTATGAGCCTGCGGCGCTCGCCACCGGCGACGTCAACGGCGACGGTCGCCTGGACGTCGGCGTGACGTACGCGTGGACCCACGATCACCCCGAAGCCCCGGGGCTCTTCAGCGGCACGGCGGACGGCGACTTGACGCCGCTCCCGTGGACCGCCCAGACGGCATACGCGCTCCTGCTCGCCGACTTCGATGGCGACGGGATCACCGACCGCTACGCCAACGACTATTCGGCGACGTTCGCCCACGGCGCCGCGGGTACGTTCGGGAGGTTCGACGCGGGCGTGAGCAAGGGCCCGTCCTGGGAGCGCGGGCTCGCTGCGGCGGACTTCGACGGTGACGGCAAGCTGGACGTCGTGAGCGCACAGTCCGATTCCGCCGCGCTGAACGTCCGCTACTCCACCGGTCCGCAGCTCGTGACCAGCGCCGCGAACACCTGGTTCGGCGAGGGCGTCGTCGGCACGGAGGGCGGATCGATGATCGCCATCCCGGTCCGCAACGAGGGCGGCGGCGTAGCACGCAACCTCGAGCTCATCGCCGAGGGCGACACCGCCGACTTCCACGTGGAGATGAATACCTGCCGTGGTGCGGTCCTCCGCGTCGAGGAGAACTGCTGGCTGAACGTCTACTTCCGGCCAAAGGCGCTCGGCGCCCGCACGGCGGACATCGGCGTCGCGGCCGAGGACTCGGACATCGTCTGGCTCGCGAGGATCGAAGGCACCGGCGTCGAGGGCCAGTCGCCCGCGCCTACCACGATGCCGATCACGGGCACCGTGACGTTCGGTGACCGTCCACCGGTCGTCCGGCTGCCGGCACGCACGCCCCCGCCGAAGGCCGTGCGCCCCGGCGCGCCGGCGCTTACCCGCGCGACGCTCGCGACGCTGCGCCGCTCCGGGCTGCGCTTCACACAGCAGTTCGGCACGGCCGAGCGGGTGACGTGGACGCTCGAGCATCGCCGCACGGTGCTTGCACGCGCGCAGCGCACCGTCGCGGCCGGGAGCACGACCGTCACCCTCAAGCTCACCGCCTCGGGCAAGCGCGTCCTGACCAGCCGCAAGCCGACGTCGCTGACGCTGCGCACCACGGGCACGATCGAGCGCGTGACGACGGTCAGAGTGCGCCGCAGCTGATCGCATTCTCCCGGCGCCGCACCCTCCCCTGCCACGCCGTCAAGCGCGTGCAGTACTTCCGCACTTGGCACCCGCAGAACCCGGCACGCCGGTACGTTGCTCGGGTCGCTGAAGAAGGCGACGCAGCGTGCTAGCTGAGTGAGATGTCGGTCGCGAGCCGGTCGAAGCGGCCCGCGGCGAGATCGACCCGCCGAATCAGCACGCTGAGCGATCCCCAGTCCATGCCTGGAAGGTGCACCAGCACGCACCAGTCGTCCTCGGCGGTGTCGTCGTAAACCCACGGGCCCGCTGCGACGGGGTCGCTGCCCTGCTCGTTGCCGGCGTAGCCGAGCAGCTGCGGGTCGTCCCAGGCATCCTCGCGTCGTCTGACTCCACCGGCGGCAAGCCGGCTCCGGAACTCGGAGTAGTCGTCAAAGTCTCCGAACGGCTCGTACCGTGCGGTCAGGAACGGGAGCGGGCGCACAGGCTCTCCGTACAGCTCCCGCAGGTCGCTGTCCTCGAGCTCGACGTCGGGCGGCATCGGGTTCGGCAGCGCGGGGAGCTCGGCGCGCGTGAGCGGAGCGTCGGGTGCGCAGAGCAGCCCGACGGCCTCGTCGGGCACCATTTCCGCCGCGTTCATCCGCCCGAACAGCCGCAACAGCCGGCCGCCGTGGTTGAAGACCGCAGATGGGAACTCGCTTTGGAGCGACGGCAGCTGGGTGCAGTCGATTTGTGCGATGAAGGTGAACGGGACGCCATCTTCGTCGTGCGGCCACCCCTCGCCCGGAGCGAGATCGGGCAAGCCGCCCACTCGGTGCGGGGAATCGGGGACGCGCTGAAGCCGATAGCCGGCGGCGATGTGGGCAAGGATCGTCTCGCGGTGCTCGCCCAGGCCGTGCTCGTCGATGAGGTGCTCCACCTCCGCGCGGCTGAGCAGCTCGCCCGCCGCGGCGCGCCGCGCGAGCGCGACCTTCCTGGGCTCCGGGGCATTGCCGACGCCGTGGAGCGGCGCCAGCGTGACCGTGGCCGGATCGACCTTGTAGCCGACCACGGCGAGCGTCAGTCTCCCGTGCCTGCGAGTGGCGACCCATGCGTCGTCGAGGGCGCTGAACGTGAACGCTGCGGCTCGCCCGTCGATCGGTATTTCGCGCATGGCCGAGTCCACGCTCAACGCGCGCCGGCGTGCGCGTCGTACGCGGTCGGCGTGGCGGACCTGAATTGCGCCGTCGGAGAGCCCGGTGTCGTCTCGACCGTCCCAGAGCGAGAAACCGGCAAGATGCGCCGCCGCCGGAAACTCCGCCGCACCGGCCGTCCGCGTCTCGACGAACAGCAGCGACTCGTTGCTCGTGTACATGACCCGGGCCGTCACTACCTCGTGCCCGCGGCGCGAGTGATCGAACGACTCGGGCGTCTGACCGGCCGCCGCGTAGATCGTGAAGCGGGCCGCCTTCAGCGCGGCGAGATCCTCGTCTTCCTCATCAACGTCACCGTCATCGTCGTCGTCGATGTCGAGCGCGCCGTCGCCCGGCGTGTCGCGCGCGAAGTGGACGGCGTGTCCCGGCACGTACCCGCAGCGCTTGCAGCCGACGTGGTAGTCGATCGCGACCCACGCGACCGCGCCACAGACCGGGCACGCTTCGGTCGCGTCCTCTATGGGCGTTCCGATGCGACTGCCGAGCGGCCCCGCGACCAGGTCGCCAGCCCCGTCAGTGAACCGCACGAGCGGCTCGGAGAACACGGGCTCGTCGGACGTGAGCGTCCACCACTTCCAGCCCTCAGTCGTCAAGCCACCGTCAAGGACGATCACGTGGTCGATGCCAACCGACGCCGCGTCCGGGAACACCTCGGCGTCGTGCTCGTGTCCGCGGTCGTCGATCACCACAGCACGCTCCGCGCCGGGTGGGACCGGGCCCGACAGCACCCACCGCTCGGCCACACGCCTTGCCGACCACTGCATCGTCGCGGAGTGTATGGATCGATGTCACGCGGCGTCGGCGTGCGATAGACGGCGCCATTCGGACCTCGAACCGTCGCGGAATACGATCGTGGACACGATCCACCAGCTCTCACACGCGGTGGACCAACAACCGGGGTCCGGTCAAGCTGCCGCCCTCATGCTGCGCCACCGTGCTCTACGGCGACCCCCGAGCGACGGTCACCACCGTATTCGTGGGTCACCACAACATTCGTGGGCTTGACAGCGGTGCGTGTAGCGCTGACCCTTCCAGCTCGGTTCGTTGGGCGAGAGGAGAAATCATGCGTGCACTGCGTGGCGGCCTAGCCGTCCTGCTGCTCACAGGGGCGATGGCCGCGCCTGCGGCGGCCCAGAATCCAGGGGCGGAGGAGTTGTCGGTCACGAAGTCGAGCTTCGGCACGGTCGGCACCCAGCCGGTCGACCGCTACACGCTCGCCAACCAGAGCATGTCGGTCTCGATCATCACCTACGGCGCGATCGTGCAGGAAGTCAAGGTGCCCGACCGGCTCGGGCAGCAGGCCAACGTCGCGACCAACTTCGCCGCCATCGCCAACTACACGAGGAACGGCGATTACCGGGGCGCGATCGTCGGACGCTACGCCAACCGCATCGCCAAGGGCCGCTTCACGCTCGACGGCACGCAGTACTCGCTCGACATCAACAACAACCCGAACACCCTCCACGGCGGCTTCAGCGGC